>NZ_JBQAGZ010000002.1:0-1210362 GCF_051916605.1 Bacillus cereus group sp. MYBK195-1
ATGGGCAGTAAAAGGTATGGGGAAAAGCTTGAAACGGGTAATAGAAAACATATTCAATTAAATTCTATTCTTTCATAATTTCCTCATACGATCGATAATTTCCAATAAATTCGTTTTATATAATGGAGTGTGAATACAACAGTTGATACAGCAATGGCTATAATACCTATATGTGCGTAAAAATTGAAGTAATCATATTTCTGGAAGAAAAATTCAAGGACAGGAAATAAAAGAGTAAGACTAGCAATTAATATTAATTGTTCTTTTTTCATTATCATGCCTCCTTCTTTGTATAATTCAGCATTGATAGAAACAATTTCTATATGAATATCCTATACATGATCAGTTAACATAACGTCCTATTATCGGTAGCAAGGAAAAAGGAGGAACCCTACTCTCACAAGGGAACCTTCTTTTTTTGTTCTATCAATCTATGCAATTTTTTATACATTCCTATTCTGGTGCGGTTTTAGGGTTCTTGTCTGTTATTGGATTAACGAAAAAACTGTATAAAATCTCGCATACTCTTAGCGTGTTTTTTTCAAAAATGCTGGCGATATCTCACATCCATCAACTTATGAATTTTATAATGTCCTCAAACCAAGAATTTCTCGTGTTTTTAGTCCAAAATGTTATTTAATAAAAAAATATCTCGAATTTGAGATAAATTACTTGCTTTTTAATCACTTGAGTTGTAAAGTGATAGTAACGAAAGCGATTGAGTCATATGAAAAACATATACTCAGTTGCTTTCGATTAAAAAACGAAGTAACTTATTTAGTAAAAACTAAGATGAATTTACAAAAACATAATGAGAATAAATTGAACAGCTAAAAAGCATATTATTTTTTTATCATCACTTGACTAGTAAAACGAAGCGGAGGAATTAAAAATGTATAAAATTAAAGGGCATCATCACATTTCAATGGTTACGAAAAATGCAAATGAAAATAATCACTTTTATAAAAATGTGCTTGGATTACGTCGTGTGAAAATGACAGTGAACCAAGATGATCCGTCAATGTACCATTTATTTTACGGAGATAAAACAGGAAGTCCGGGTACAGAGTTATCATTTTTTGAAATTCCTTTAGTAGGAAGAACATATCGCGGTACAAATGCGATTACTCGAATTGGATTACTCGTTCCTTCAGAGGAAAGCTTACATTACTGGAAAGAACGATTTGAGAAATTTGATGTGAAACATAGTGAGATGACAACATATGCAAATCGTCCTGCTTTACAATTTGAGGATGCTGAAGGTCTTCGCTTAGTACTACTCGTTTCAAACGGAGAAAAAGTAGAGCACTGGGAAACTTGGGAGAAATCAGAAGTTCCTGCAAAGCATCAAATTCAAGGAATGGGTTCTGTAGAAATGACAGTTCGTAGACTTGATAAAATGGCGAGTACACTTACAGAGATGTTTGGTTATACAGAGGTTAGCCGCAGCGAAGAGGAAGCAATTTTTCAGTCCATTAAAGGAGAGGCTTTTGGAGAAATCGTTGTGAAATATTTAGATGGTCCTACTGAAAAACCAGGTCGCGGTAGCATTCACCACTTAGCAATTCGTGTGAAAAACGATGCAGAGCTTGCCTATTGGGAAGAACAAGTGAAACAAAGAGGCTTCCATTCTTCAGGAATCATTGACCGTTTCTACTTTAAAAGCTTATATTTCCGTGAATCAAACGGAATCCTTTTTGAAATTGCGACAGATGGACCAGGGTTTACAGTTGATGGAGATGTAGAACATTTAGGAGAAAAACTTGATTTACCACCGTTCTTAGAAAATCAGCGTGCAGAGATTGAAGCAAATTTAGCACCTATTGAAGAGAAAATATAAAATTTAAAACCATTGGAGGAATATAAAATGAACCAATTAAAAGGAATTCACCACGTTACAGCGATTACAAGTAGTGCAGAAAAAAACTATGAGTTTTTCACTCACGTTTTAGGAATGCGTTTAGTTAAAAAAACAGTAAACCAAGATGACATTCAAACGTATCATTTATTCTTTGCAGATGATAAAGGTAGTGCAGGAACAGATATGACATTCTTTGACTTCCCAGGTATTCCAAAAGGAGTACACGGTACGAATGAAATTTCAAAAACTTCATTCCGTGTTCCAACTGATGCAGCATTAGAGTATTGGGTGAAACGCTTTGACCGTCTTGAAGTAGAACATACAGGAATTAAAGAGCAATTTGGTAAGAAAACTCTTTCTTTCGTTGACTTTGATGACCAACACTATCAATTAATCTCAGATGAACTTGATAAAGGGATCGAATCAGGTACACCATGGCAAAACGGGCCAGTTCCATTAGAATATGCAATTACTGGTTTAGGCCCTGTATTCATCCGTATTGCAAACTTTAGTTTCTTCAAAGAAGTGTTAGAAAAAGTTTTATTATTTAAAGAGGTTGCGCAAGAAGGAGAATTCTATTTATTTGAAGTGAATAAAGGTGGAAACGGTGCTTCTGTCATTGTAGAACATAATACAGTTCTTCCTGAAGCACAACAAGGTTTTGGTACAGTGCACCATGCGGCATTCCGCGTAGAAGATCGCGCTGTATTAGAAGAATGGATTGAGAGAATCAGTAGCGTTGGACTTCCTTCATCTGGCTATGTAAACCGTCACTTCTTCGAATCATTATACGCAAGAGTTGCACCACAAATCTTATTTGAATTTGCAACAGACGGCCCAGGGTTTATGGGAGATGAGCCATACGAAACACTTGGCGAAAAATTATCTTTACCTCCATTCCTAGAGCCAAAACGTGAAGAAATTGAAAAATTAGTTCGTCCAATTGATACAGTGAGAAGTACGAAGGAATTTATTAAAGAGTAAAAATAGAGATAGTAAGTAGGAGAGCAGGTAGTTTTAGCGGAGTGCTGGAACTGCTTGCTTTTTATTTGTCCTGTTAAGTTTCTGACAATTGTTTCTCAAGTTATTAAAAAGGAAAAGTTTGGTATAATTAATTAAAATATTTAATTTTCTGATAATTATTTTTCAATACATAGAAAAGGAGTGGTAATATACAATTTTGATAATTGTATAAAAATCCTAATTTTGTAATTTTGGAGAAAAGGGGATGCGAGTGTATGGGAGCAGATGTAGTAACGCGGGAGCAAATGAGACACTTATTGGATGATTGGTATCATTCAATGTTAAAACAAGATGTGGTTAAAGCGAAAGTACTAAATGAGGAAATAGAGTCCAAGGTTATTTATATTAAAGAAGATCAGTATGCGGCATTTTATCACGCATTATTAAAATTCCGTTATCATGTGCTAATTGATAGTTTGAGTATTACAGAGAATAGTTTTGATGAAATTAATACCTTTATAATTCCTGATGACGCACTTTTAACACATTATTATCACTTATTTAAAGGTATTCATGCAATGTATATATCAAATTACATTGAGTCAAAAAATCACTTTGAAGAGGCTGGGAAATTACTTAAATATATAACATCTTCGTTGGAACATGCTGAATTCAATTATAGATTTGCATATTTGTCTTATCAAACGTATAAACCATTGATGGCGATTGATCAAATACGTTTAGCAAAAGATGAATATGAAAAACATCCTGGCTATGAAGTTTGTATTGCTTTGTGTGAGAATATTTTTGCAATGGCTTGTATTGATTTAAAGCAATACAAGCCGAAGAGAAGTTGAATTTGGCATTAGATGTATTTCAAAAGATAGATAATGAAAGATTTATTACAATGGTTCGTCATAATTTAGCATGGTTATATGCAAGTCAAAACCTTTCGAGTTTAGCAATTCGACATTTAGTAGAAGTAATAAAAAGTAATCCCAAACATTTCAAAGCAATGTTTGTATTAGCACGTGAATATTACAAAATTGGAAAAATCGATACTGCCGCTGAATTAATTGAAAAAGGATTAGATATATGTAATAAGATACAAAATAAAGAATTTCAGCACCGTTTTGTAATTTTAAAGGAAATGAATCAAAAGACGTCTAGTGTATTATTAGAATCCACTATTTTAAATGGGATTTTATATTTTGAGAAAGAAGGTTTGTTGGATTGTATTCAAGAATATACTGAGATTTTAGCTATGCAATTTTATAAAGAAGAAAACCATGTAAAGGCAAGTAAATATTTTTATATAAATAATCAAGCACAGAAAAAACATTTAGAAAAAGGGGCGTTGAAATAATGAAAAAAGTAGGCGTAATAGCAAAAGGATTAATTTTTGTAGGGATTCTTTCATTGGGACTTAATTTTTCTTCTACTACACAGCAAGCAGTTAATATTGGTGACGGAGGAGCACCAGCAAGACCAGACTACGTTAACATTGGAGACACAGGAGGAGCACCAGCAGATAATAAAGGCGACGGCGGAGTAAGCCAACTATAATAACAAAGAAAGGGACTTCAACATGAAGTCCCTTTTTCTATTTTCAGGTCATTTTTTCTATTTTCAGGTCATGTAGAGAAAAGAATTGACTTACTTTAAATATGTAACTATAATGGTTACAGAATAACCATTAGTAACAGAAATGAGTTATATTTTTTTAGTATAATTGTAACTGTTTTAGTTACAATTAAAAAGAGAACATAAAATAACCAAAAAATGTAAAAACTTTAAATAACAACAAGAGAAAGGAGACGGGAATGTTGAAACGGTTTAAGTTTTATTTGATTAGCGGTATTGTGCTTATTTTGCTTATCGTATGTAACTTCGTTGATAAGCCGATTGCGAAGGTTGAAGAAGTGAAAGATACTGTTATGATGAAGCTGAATACGAAAGAGAGTATGGCACAAATTGATGGGCAGACGATTTATTTTAAGCAAATTGGTGAGGGAAAACCGCCGTTACTCATGTTGCATGGGTTTGGTGGTTCTTCTGATGGGTTTAGTGATATTTATCCGGAACTAGCGCGAGACCATACGATTATTGCGGTTGATATTTTAGGGTTCGGGCGTTCTTCTAAGCCGGTTGATTTTCAGTATTCGTTTCCTGCGCAAGTGAATTTATATTATAAGTTAATGAAGAAGCTCGGATACGATCAGTTTGCGGTGCTCGGCCATTCAATGGGCGGAGAGATGTCCCTCAATTTAGCGTATTTATATCCGGATGCAGTGACGCATCTCATCTTGGCGGATGCTACAGGGATAGAGTCTTTCCAGCAAAAAGAAAGTTATGAAGTACCACCGCTATCGACGGACTTACAAACTGTAACCGAGATTACGAAGTATAATAAAAATGAAGTGAAAAATAGTCGTGATGATAAAGAGCATTATGATCAGCTTACGAAAATGAGAGAGCGCCGCATCGCGATGGAAGCCGATAAGATTAAGGTGCCGACTTTAATTATATGGGGACGACACGATAAGAGCGTTTCTTGGAAAAATGGTGAACTGTATCATGGGCTATTTGCAAATAGTACGTTTCATATTATTGAAAAAGGATACCACGCACCGTTTCGTCAAGAACCAATTGAGTTTATGGAATATGTACAAGCATTTTTCGCGAAGCATCCACAATAAAAATTTTAAGCATAAATCCACTTCTTTCCTCATAAAGTGAAACTAATAAGGCTTGTCTAAGGAAAGGAATGAAGTGATTTGGAAACTTTACCATGGTGGGTGTATCTTGTAATTGTCGGGATTGTACTAAGTGGCTACATGGTTTTATATACTTCGAAAAAAGAGCAAGATATGGATAATGAGTTTATCGAAAAAGAAGGCGAAGTATATATGAAGCGTTTAGAAGAAGAGCGTGAGAAACGTAATCAGGAAAGTGATAAAGATTCGGTATTGCTTTGATAGAAATTTTGAAAGGTTACCACCTAGTAGGATTTTACATCTCGGTGGTAGCTTTTTTCTTCTGCGGGAGCAGTATATGTTCATCAAGCTAAGTTTATATTAGTTTAATTTTACATGTATAAGAGAGTCATCATAAACTTTTATTGATGGTATTTATATATATTTTTACTCATAAGAATGGAACTAGTGGGGATTTTACTGGGGGGGGATTAACAATGCATAGGGATGAAACTTCATTACATCCGGATACAGGTGTTACATCTGTAATGTTTGTTGAGCGTTCATTAAATGAAATTCGTTTTTGGTCTAGAATCATGAAGGAGCATTCTTTTTTTCTTCGTTTAGGATTTAGGTGCGAGGATACTCAACTAATCGAAGAGGCGAATCAATTTTATCGATTGTTTGAACATATTGAACAAATAGCGCATTCCTATACAAATGAAACAGATCCTGAGCAAATAAAAAGATTTAATGCAGAAGTACAACAAGCCGCAACTAATATTTGGGGATTTAAACGAAAAATTTTAGGGTTAATTCTCACATGTAAATTGCCAGGACAAAATAACTTTCCACTTTTAGTTGACCATACAAGTAGGGAAGCTGATTATTTTAGAAAACGTTTAATACAATTAAATGAAGGTAAATTAGATGCTCTTCCTGATGCTATTATTAAAGAAAATGTTTTCTTTTTACGGATTATGGCAGACCATGCTAAATTTATTGGCCATCTTCTTGATCCATCGGAAAGAAAGCTTGTAGATACAGCACGGAATTTTAGCAATGATTTTGATGAATTGATGTATCAAGCAATTGACTTAGAATCTATGAAACCACAATCCCAAACAGCCCCTCTTTTAGATCAATTTTTAGATCAAAATCGTGTGTCGGTTGCATCTCTTCGGGATTTTAAGAAAACAGCACGTGATTTAATTGAGCAATGTAAAATAAAGAGTATCATTCATCCGTTATTAGCAGACCATGTTTTCCGTGAAGCTGATAGATTTCTTGAAATCATTGATATGTATGATGTTCATCTTACAAATATTCAATCACAACCTAGATATTAGAAGATAAGGAAAGATAGTATTTTACTTTCGATTGAGAAGTTAACAATTTATTGTTAGCTTCTTTTCTTTGGGATTAAAATTTTCTTTTAAGGACTACATAAATCCCTTTGACCAAATATGTAATTCTTTGTAAAATGATATATATGGAAAGATTATGAATATACAGGAAATCTATGGATAGTAGATTTTAATAAATTATTCGGGGGAAATTTATTAGTTAAGTATATTAACTTGTTTGCACTACATTTTACAAATAAAGGGGTATTAGTAATCATGAAAGCAAAGAAATTAGTAAGTTTAGCGTTACCAGTTATGTTATTGAGTGGTTGTATTACAATTGAAACTGATGGTAAGAAAGCTGAGCCAAAGAAAGAAGAAACGCAAAAGGTAGAGAAAGAGAATAAGACTTCTGAAAAAGAGAGTAAGTCAACTGATAGCAAGAAAGAGGATAGCTTATCTGTAGCGAAAGGTGAAGGTACAAACAGTAGTTCATCAAGTAGTCAATCAAGTTCTTCTTCAAATAATTCAACTTCTTCTAGTTCTTCAACTGGTAAGGTAACTGGTTCAGATGTTGAAAGGTACAAGGCAGATATCATAAATAGTGCTACTCAAATTGAAGATACAATGAAATTAATTGAAGGAATAGCAGATTCAGACGTAAAATCATACAAACAAAAGAAAAGTGAAGTACAACTGAGTTTAGGTGGAGCAAAGGCAACTGCAACGAAACTGAAGAATCTACAAGCGCCTCCTGAGTTACAGGGAGAACAGGCGAAGATAAAGCAGTCGATGGAACTGTATGCGGATTGTTTTCAACTTCTATTTGATGCATTGGACCAAGAAGACGAAAGTAAAATGCATCAATCATTAAGTAAAGCACAAGAAGGTTCGAAACTGTTTGAAGAGGCAGCGAAGAGTATCGGTAGTAAAACCAACTGAGAATAAATTATTTTAAGGGGTACTTGTGGGTGCAGTTGGTGCAAGTGAAGAGTTAGGAATTAGTTATGGAAACACATTACAAATTTATCAAATGGACGATAATGTTCGTATTCGATATGTAAAACAATAAATAATTGGTGAAAAACTCTGTAATAAATTTTACAGGGTTTTTTATTTGATGGGGAATATTGAATTTCCGATAAAAAATAACAATAGTAGACGCGTTTTTTCACGGTTTAAACCATAGTAACTGTAACCATCCAAAGCCCAATTCATACACTATGATGGAGGTTTTTTACTTACTAATCGGATGAAAAAGGAGTGTAATCATGAAGAAACGTACTGTTAATGAAGCGGGAGGGAATGTGCCACAACCAATCCGCAGTGACGGAGCAGGTGCGATTGATTCTGGACCTCGTAATGTTATGCGGGATATTCAAAATCCGAATATGCTTGTTCCGCCTATAACGGATGCAGGGTTAGTTCCTAACTTGAAGTTTTCATTCTCGGACACTTCTATGATTTTGAAACAAGGCGGGTGGTCTCGGGAGATTACTGCTCGGGAACTACCGGTTTCGACGACGATTGCGGGAGTAAATATGAGTTTAACGGCCGGTGGAGTACGAGAACTACATTGGCATAAAGAAGCGGAATGGGCGTATATGCTTTTAGGACGGGCGCGCATAACGGCTGTTGATCAAAATGGGCGTAATTTTATTGCTGATGTTGGGCCAGGTGATCTTTGGTATTTTCCTCCTGGTATTCCGCATTCCATTCAAGGATTGGAACATTGTGAATTTCTACTCGTTTTCGATGATGGGCATTTTTCTGATTTATCTACTTTAGCTATTTCTGATTGGTTTGCGCATACGCCAAAAGAAGTGTTGTCGGCTAATTTCGGAGTACCTGAGAGTGCTTTTCGTTCTATTCCTTCAGATCAAGTTTATATTTATCAAGGAGAGGTGCCAGGTTCGCTTGAAAGTCAGGAAATTCAATCGCCGAAAGGAGAAGTTCCTTTAACATTTAAACATGAATTGTTAAAACAACAGCCGATTAAGACGCCTGGTGGTAGCGTTCGAATTGTAGATTCTACAAATTTCCCTATTTCCAAAACAATCGCAGCAGCGCTCGTTGAGGTTGAGCCTGGCGGAATGAGAGAACTTCATTGGCACCCGAATAATGATGAATGGCAATATTATTTGACAGGGGAAGCGAGAATGACTGTGTTTCTTGGAAATGGTACCGCTCGTACATTTGATTATAGAGCTGGCGATGTCGGGTATGTACCGTTTGCGACAGGGCATTATATTCAAAATACAGGTACCGAAACATTATGGTTTTTAGAGATGTTCAGAAGCAATCGTTTTGAAGATGTATCGTTAAATCAATGGATGGCACTGACTCCTAAAGAAATAGTGGAGAGTAATATACATGTTGGCCCGCAAGTAATGGATTCCCTGCGCAAGGAGAAGTGGCCTGTTGTGAAATATCCGGGGTTTTCATATAGTCCGAAAAATGATGAGTAAAAATTGAAAATTTGCGTTATTCTTTCTGGAGACTGATAAGAAGGGATGGCGTATTTTTTATGCCTAATCTAGTCTTAACTAGTATCTGTTCGTTGTATTATTGTTCGGGAAATTATTATAGAAGAAAAATATATGAAATCGACATACTACATAGCTTTATTTTCAGGTGTAACGCACAAGTTGCACAGCTAACGCAACGACAACTCGCTTTACTCTTCATTATGTATTTGTCCATACTAGACGTAGAGAGGTGATATACACAGTATGATTTTTAGCGAACGTTTAAAAGAAGAACGAGAAAAACGAAATTGGTCGCAACATGATTTGGCTGAAAAAATTCATGTAAGTAGGCAGTCGGTTTCGAAATGGGAGACGGGAAAGAACTATCCGAGCATTGAAATTATTATTCATTTAAGCGATTTATTCAGTATTACGATTGATGAATTGTTAAGGAGTGACGAAGAGTTGACGCAAAAAGTAATTGAAGATAGTAAACAATTAGCATATCCAAAATGGAAGGTGTTTTTCGATAGTCTATTCACGCTTGGAGTATTTTTGTTTCTTATCAAAATCGTTGTATGGATGCTAAATAAGTTTGCAGGAGCAAGTATTACAATTGTAGCAGATGCGCCATATGTAATGAATCTTTTGCCCCTTGCATTCATGATTATAGGTGGTATGGGATCGGATAAGTTGAAGAAAATATATAGATAGAGGAAAGATTTGAAAGAAATCCCCAACACTAGCTGTTCTTTTCACTTAAATTGTGTACTATAAAGGATAGGATGACATAAAGAAGGGGACATATAGAATGGAATTTCATGAACAGAAGATTTTGCCGGCAGTGAGGCAAATTAAAGATTTGGAAAAGCTATTACATAGTTCGTATGAATATATCGTTATTTTAGATATTCATGTCGGTCAATTGAAAAGTGTTATATCACTTGCGAAGCAATATTGTAAAAAGGTGTTTTTACATGTGGATTTAATTCATGGTTTGCAGAGTGATGGGCATGCGACGGAATATTTATGTCAGGAGTTTAGACCGTACGGGTTACTTTCAACAAAGGCGAGCGTTATTATGAAGGCGAAGCAAAAAGGTGTTGTGGCAATACAACGCATCTTTTTAATCGATTCGAGTGCGATGGAGAAGAGCTGCAATCTTTTAGATAAGACGAAACCGGATTATATTGAGGTACTTCCTGGAGCATTAACGGATGTTATTGCTGAAGTGAAAGAGCGTACTGGTGTACCGATTTTAGCGGGTGGTTTTATTCGTACTGTAGAAGATGTGGAAAGAGCTTTAAACGCTGGTGCGACAGCAATTACGACATCAAAACGCGAACTATGGAAACATTACCAAAAAAAGTGACGAAAATGTGAATTTTTTCGTTGACACCGCTTTCATTTACGGTTAACATTATAGACAAGTTAATAAACGTGACGGAGAAAAGTAGAGATCCACATTTCATTGTTTCTATATAAATTTATATAGAAGCGTGCAAGCTGTGGGTCTTTTTCTTTTTACAAAAACGAATGGCCATTCATTTTACCTCTATCACATTTGGAAGCGTTTAAATTGATTGTGGAGGGATACTATGTCAGCATTTTTAGGAGAGTTAATAGGGACTGCGTTGTTAATCGTACTTGGTGGCGGCGTTTGTGCTGGTGTAAGTTTAAAGAAGTCGTTTGCGAAAGATTCTGGTTGGATTGTTATTACAATGGGCTGGGGCTTAGCAGTAGCGGTAGCAGCGTATGCGGTTGGATCAATTAGTGGGGCACATTTGAATCCAGCTTTAACAATAGGATTAGCATTTAAGGGAGCGTTCCCATGGAGTGACGTACCTGGTTATATCGCAGCACAAATGATTGGGGCAATTATCGGGGCAGTTATCGTATATTTACATTACTTACCACACTGGAAAGAAACAGAAGATCCAGGAACAAAGTTAGGTGTATTTGCAACAGGTCCAGCAATTCCGAACACATTTGCAAACCTTTTAAGTGAAATGATTGGAACATTCGTTTTAGTATTTGGTATATTAGCAATTGGTGCAAATAAATTTGCAGATGGATTAAATCCATTTATCGTAGGTTTCTTAATTGTAAGTATTGGTTTATCATTAGGTGGGACAACAGGATACGCAATTAACCCAGCACGTGATTTAGGTCCGCGTATCGCACACTTCTTCCTTCCGATTGCAGGAAAAGGCAGTTCAAACTGGAAGTATGCATGGATTCCAGTAGTTGGTCCAATTTTAGGTGGATCACTTGCAGGTTTATTCCATCAAGTTGTATTTGAAGGAAAACAAAATTCAGCACTTATTTATGTGATTATCGCAACTGTGATTGTACTAGCAATCTCTTATATGACAAGTAAAAAAAGCGGAAGCAATACAAATAGTAGAAAAGTAGCATAAGGGGGAAACCGATATGAAAAAATATATTCTTTCATTAGACCAAGGAACAACAAGCTCACGCGCAATTCTTTTCAATAAAAAAGGTGAAATTGTTCATTCAGCTCAAAAAGAGTTTACACAACATTTTCCAAAGCCGGGCTGGGTAGAGCATAATGCGCAAGAAATTTGGGGATCTATTTTAGCAGTTATCGCAACTTGCTTAAGCGAAGCAGATGTAAAACCAGAACAAATCGCAGGTATCGGTATTACGAACCAACGTGAAACAACGGTTGTCTGGGATAAAACAACTAGTAAACCAATTTACAACGCAATCGTATGGCAATCTCGCCAAACAGCTGAAATTTGTGATGAGTTAAAAGAAAAAGGTTATAGCGAAATGGTTCGCGAAAAAACAGGTCTTTTAATTGATGCATACTTCTCTGGTACGAAAGTAAAGTGGATTTTAGATAACGTTGAAGGTGCAAGAGAGAAAGCAGAAAACGGCGATCTATTATTCGGAACAATTGATTCGTGGCTTGTATGGAAACTATCTGGTGGTAAAGCACACGTAACAGATTATTCAAATGCATCACGTACGTTAATGTTTAATATTCACGACTTACAGTGGGATGATGAGCTTCTAGAAATGTTAACAGTACCAAAGAGCATGCTTCCAGAAGTACGTCCATCATCTGAAATTTACGGAGAAACAATTGATTACCACTTCTTCGGTCAAAATGTACCGATTGCAGGTGTAGCTGGTGACCAACAAGCAGCATTATTTGGACAAGCTTGTTTCGGTGAAGGTATGGCGAAAAATACTTACGGAACTGGTTGCTTCATGTTAATGAACACAGGTGAAAAAGCAGTAGCTTCTGAGCACGGTCTATTAACAACAATTGCATGGGGAATAGATGGTAAAGTAAACTACGCATTAGAAGGAAGTATTTTCGTAGCAGGTTCTGCAATTCAGTGGTTACGTGACGGAATGCGCATGTTTAAAGATGCAAGTGAGAGTGAAGTGTATGCGAGTCGCGTTGAATCAACTGATGGTGTATACGTTGTACCAGCATTCGTTGGACTAGGAACACCTTATTGGGATAGTGAAGTACGCGGCGCTATGTTTGGTGTAACACGCGGTACGACGAAAGAGCACTTCATTCGTGCAACGCTAGAATCTTTAGCTTACCAAACGAAAGATGTATTATGCGCAATGGAAGCAGATTCAGGTATTGAACTGAAAACATTACGCGTTGATGGCGGAGCGGTTAAAAATAACTTCTTAATGAAGTTCCAAAGTGATATTTTAGATGTTCCTGTAGAGCGTCCAGTGATCAACGAAACAACGGCTCTAGGTGCAGCATACTTAGCTGGTCTTGCGGTTGGATATTGGAAAAACCAAGATGAAATTAAAGAACAGTGGCATATGGACAAACGCTTTGAACCAACGATGGAAGCGAAAACAAGCGAAGAGCTATATGCTGGATGGAAAAAAGCAATTGAAGCAACAAAAGCTTTCAAATAATCATAAACAGTGTTATAATGGTGACAAGTTAATAATTCGGTAGGAGATTTGGAGAGACCACAACGCGCTATAGAGGTGAAATCTATAGCGGAGTTTGTGGTCTCTTTTTTCGTTATCAAAGGGAGGAATTACCATGAAATTTTCAAGTAAACAACGTAAAGACGTATTAAACGGAGTAAATAAACAAGAGTTAGATGTGATCGTAATTGGTGGAGGTATTACTGGTTCTGGTATTGCATTAGATGGAGCAACACGCGGGTTATCAACAATTGTTTTTGAAATGCAGGACTTTGCAGCAGGTACATCAAGTCGTTCAACGAAGCTTGTACACGGTGGTCTACGTTATTTAAAACAACTTGAAGTGAAAATGGTAGCAGAGGTGGGTAAAGAGCGTGCGATCGTATATGAGAACGGTCCCCATGTAACAACACCAGAGTGGATGTTACTTCCGTTCCATACAGGCGGTACGTTCGGATCATTTAGTACATCAATTGGTCTTCGTGTATACGACTTCTTAGCAGGTGTAAAACGAAGCGAGCGCAGAAAGATGTTTAACCGTGAAGAAACATTAAACAAAGAGCCTCTTGTAAAAAAAGAAGGATTAAAAGGCGGCGGTTACTACGTAGAATATCGTACAGATGATGCGCGTCTTACAATTGAAGTAATGAAAGAAGCAATTGAGCACGGCGCAAAAGCGGTTAACTATGCAAAAGTAGACAGTTTCTTATATAAAGATGGAAAAGTATGCGGTGTACGTGTAATCGATTTACTAGACGGTGAAGTATATGAAGTGTACGGTAAGAAAATTGTAAACGCAGCTGGCCCTTGGGTAGATACACTTCGTGAAAAAGATAACTCGAAAAAAGGAAAAGTACTTCAGTTATCAAAAGGTGTTCACTTAGTAATTGATCAAAAACGTTTCCCATTAGGTCAAGCGATTTACTTCGATACACCAGATAAACGTATGGTGTTCGCGATTCCTCGCGGCGGAAAAACATACGTAGGTACAACAGATACGTTCTATGATAAAGACGCAGCTGTACCACAAATGACAACAGAAGATCGCACATACATCATTAATGCGATTAACTACATGTTCCCAAGCGTGAAAATTACAGAGAAAGACATTGAATCAAGCTGGGCTGGTGTACGTCCGTTAATTTATGAAGAAGGTAAGAGTGCATCTGAAATTTCTCGTAAAGACGAAATTTGGACTTCTGAATCTGGTTTAATTACAATCGCAGGTGGTAAATTAACAGGATACCGCAAAATGGCTGAAATGGTAGTAGACTACGTAACGAACTTACTACAAAAAGAAGGTCATAGCGCATATCCGAAGAGCGACACGAAACATATGCCAATCTCTGGTGGACATGTAGATGGTTCACACGGATTCCCAGCATTCGTTGCGAAAAAAGCTGGCGAAGGTACGAAATATGGTTTAACAACAGCACAAGCAGAAGAATTCGCGAAATTCTATGGTTCTAACGTTGACGTACTATTTGACTTAGCGAAAAAACATAAAGACGAAGCGAAAGAATACAACATGCCGCTTGACGTTCTAATCCCGCTTGTATATGCAATGGATTACGAAATGACAGCAAAACCAGTTGACTTCTTCGTACGCCGCAGAGGCGCTGTATTCTTCAACATCCACTGGGTATACGAGTGGAAAGAAGCAGTAATCAACTACATGGCTGCGAAACTAGGCTGGAGCAAAGAAGAACAAATGAAATATACAGCAGAACTAGAAAAAGCATTAACAGACGCTGTAATTCCTGTAGATCAACAAGAACAGGCAGCTGCGTTAGCGTAAAATAGATATGTTTTTGGAAGAAAGAATTGTGTAGGTATAAAAATACACAATTCTTTCTTTATTGTAGGGGATAAATTATGAGTATTTGGTGTTAAAAAGACTCTTATCATTAATGGAGAGAGTCTTTTTATTTTGCGTGCCCAGCTAAGCTGGGCACTGCTTGCTGGTGAAAGTCCAGCCTAGGTAAGAGCCAAGTCGTCTAGTAGCTAACAGGCAACTGGTGGAGAAATCCTAAGGTTGAAGCTCTGTGACAAAGTGACTTCTATTTAGAAGTGCGAGCGAATCAACAAACCGTAACATAAAGTGAACCTTGCCGCCTCGTTAAAAGAAACCTAGCAATAGGACAAAGGGAAGTTGAGCCTGATGAATATAGGAGAAAACCATGGAAGACGTGAAGAACTTGGAAATACAGCATCGAAGAATCCTTCGGGGTACGGAGGATGGTATGTTGAGAAAGTAGTGTCTGGAACTAGGGAGACCCTCCTTTGCCCTTTCTTTCAGAAAGGAGAGAGAAAGCCTATAAGCATATGCGAAATGGTGGACTGTAAAGAGGGAGTCGGAGGAGATCATAGTACTGAATATCATAACCACAACACAACGTTATGTAGGGAAGGACCTCTACTTTGTTCATAAGTTGGAAGGAGGTACGAGTGAGTGAATACTGGAAAACTTGCTAACTACACTGATGTAAAAGCTCAAGAACTTTGGAAGACTTTATATCTTTGTGCCAAAGAAAATTCAAGCCGAAGATTTCATGCGTTGTATGATAAGATTTATCGCCCCGATATACTAGCTGAAGCATGGCGAAGAGTAAAACGGAATAGAGGAAGGGAAGGAGTGGATGGACAAAGAATTGAGGGAATTGTTCACCAATATGGAGAACGTAACTTTCTAAATGAGTTGTACAAGGAACTCAAAAGTAAGCCATATCATCCACAAGCTGTGAGAAGAACCCATATTCCAAAGGGGGATGGAAAACAAAGATTACTTGGAATTCCTACGATCAAAGATAGAGTTGTACAAATAGCAACAAAATTAGTCATTGAACCAATCTTTGAAGCTGAAACAGAAAAGAGATGGTGAAGCCATCCCTAAAGAAATTTAATCTGTTTCAGTTTTCTACTTTACGAGAATATATTGGGGGATATTTCGAGTGTGACTATCTCTTGCTGATGAACCAAGAGATGGATTTTCCGGTAAGAATTTTATCATTTTACATTTATTTCAATTAAATTCATTTGGTGAATAGGTTACTAAATGAAATGTTTATCTAAACTCAGTATCAGTATAACAAGAAAAAATAGTAAAAAACAGTATTGTTTTGGTTATATATGTATATTAGAATTTATTTAATGTTAGGAGGGGATAGTGATTAAGAAGAAAATTTTGTATTCTTTGATTTTTTTAGTTTGTGTTTTTGCAATTTGCACTGTCTATTTCTTTTTCTTTCAACGTACGAGTTTGGTTAAAATAAATCAATCAGACAACCTTGCTTTACTAGAAAAAAGCAAAAAGGAGCAAGTAAGATCATGGGCACTTTCGAATTTAAATTCAGAATATTGGGAATTCGAATCCAAAAGTAAGATTAAGGTTGCGATATTAGACAGTGGAATAGAAAAACAACATGATGATTTAAAAAATCTTGTAATTAAAGAATACAACGTAATTGAGCCGCAACATCCAGTAATTGATGTTTTAGGCCATGGAATGAATGTGGCAGGTATTATCGCAGCAAATAATAACAAAATTGGAATCACTGGCGTTGCAGCATCGCTAGTGGAACTCTATGATGTTAAAGTTCTTAATGATGATGGAAAAGGGAAGATTGATAATTTAGTTCAAGGTATTAATTGGTCCGTTGAAAAAAATGTTGATGTGTTAAACATTAGCTTTGGTATGTCTTCTAACCATCCTGAACTTGAAAGGGTGATTGAGAAGGCGATTCAAAAAGGGATAATTGTTATTGCAGCTGCAGGTAATAATTATGGCGGAAAAGTTGAATATCCAGCTAATTATAAAGATGTTATTTCAGTAACAGCAGTAAATCACGCTTATAAAGCTGCAAGGAATGGGAAAATTGATTTTGCAGCCCCAGGTGTGAACGTAATAACCACTACAACTTCTAATGGTTATTCGATTGAAAATGGAACATCTCTAGCAACGGCTCACGTAACAGGAATTGTATCTTTAATTCTTGCGAATAAGGAAACATTTAAACTGCCATCTAGCAAAGTAAAGTTCCCTCAAGAAGTGTATAAAATTTTAGAAAAAAATACAGTGGACATTGGTGGCAGTAATCAAATTGGCAATGGTTTTATAAAATTATAGTAGGGTGGAGAATTATGATTAAAAAGATAGTATCATTAATGTTAATCTTTGTTTTAAGCATTGGAATCATTCCAAATGGTAAAGTTTTAGCTGAAGGTTGGGTTCAAGACGAGAATATTGAAGTACTTGAGAATAATAGTGAGAAAGTAGAAGTACAAACAGAAGTTGAAACGGTAGAAGGTGATGCAACAGTTTCAGCGGCTTGGGATAAAACAGATAACACATTTACAGTGAAATCAATGGAAAAAGATGCAAACGGAAATGAAGTTGAAAAAGAATATAGAGTTGACGTTGAAGAGGCTACTGACGAAGTGTTTAAAGCGACATTTACCGATATAAAAACAAACGAATCTTTTGAAGTAGATTCTATGGAAGCGCATGCTTCTGTAGTGTTCTTATTACCGCTGGCAGGTGTAATTGGTCAAGGGCTTGTTTCGCATTTAATCGCGATTGGTGCTGCTGTAATTATTGCAGGTGCTACATATACGGTAGTGGGGAAAGTTGCAGCAGAATTACGAAAGAAAAAATATGATCACTATGCTGCTGTTTTAACAAAAGGTGATTTATATATTGGCGGACCAATTTCTAAAGCAACTGCAGTTTCAAGAATGAAATCAAGTGATAAAAAGAATAACAATGTTTGGTCAAAAACTTATGCTTTAGCGGCAACTGTTGCAAAAGATGCTGGAAACGGGAGAACACCAATTGGCCCTGAGCGTGACAAAGGAAAAACGTCAGCAGAAGGTTATTATTTCCACTTCCATATCCATAATAGAACAGGTGGTCATTCATTCTATTAAAAAGGAGTAGTGTATGATAAATAAACTTTATGAAAAATACAAAATGCGAAACATCCCAAATAAATTTTCGATAGACGAAATTGATACAATTTTGAAAAGTGAGTATAGAGCTACAGAAATCAAAAAAAATAAAATTGGTTCCATTTATCTAGATACAAATATCGAATTTAAAGAAATAGTAAAGTGTTATAAGATCGAGGAAAAGGCTGTTTTGATGGGGTTGTTTAGTGATGCGGAAAAAAAAAATTTTGCTGAAATGATACAACTTAATCAATCTGAACAAAATACAGATTTCAATGAGCAAGATCTTTTCAATAAAGAAATTCAAGAAGGCAAATTAATTGTTATTTTTTTAGCAAGTGCGGATGGCACATACATTAATTACTTCAACCTATTAGGTCATTCAGAGATGATGTACAATAAACTTACAGTTCTTATGGGCTTAGAAAAAGAAGAATGTAATATTGAAAATCCCTTGTTTCAAGAATACTTACAGGCACTAGCTGCGATTGGGTATTTAGAAGAATAAAGTGAAAATCACAGTGATTTGAAGTGAGCCATGAAAATGGAACACACGTTAAAAAAACTAAACCATCTATTTCCTATATACTTTAGGGGATAGATGGTTTAATTTTTAAAAATTTGTATACTTATTATGCAAATTCAAGAGGTGTTTTTTCTCTTGACTAAAAATAAATAAAATGTGTTACAATGATGATAGAGTATGTAGTGTGAATTTTGCATAAAATAAAAAAGACAGAAGCCTGAGAAACTTCTGCCTTGTGTAACCTAACTTGCTATTGTGGTGGTAGTAGGTGCGGTTATAAGACAATTACATTAACGTTTTAGCAGAGAACCGCCCTTACCTTTTCCACGAAGCAGGGTGGTTCTCGCTTTTTTGTATACAGAAATTAGCCACGGACCGACGTATCTTCTACCGATGACAACGCCAGCTCTGGTTAGGATACCATACACTAATTTAATTACAAACATCGCGATTATATTATCACCTCCCCCTTTTTTCAAAATGGAAGAGATGATTGCCACACCTACTAGTTATAGCTTATTAAGTTACGTATTCATTGTATTATGTTTTAAAATAGGGAACAAGATATATGGATGAAAATTCCTAGTTTTAAATGGTGGTTGTGTAAATTGTAGTTTATCATGTATAACCTGTTTATGAATTTCCTACAAGTTAAGGTTTTCATGCAATTGCGTTATGTATAGAAGTTTAAATACTACACTTGTATGAAGAATGTATTAGTTTTGATATTATCGATTCATCTTTGTATGGCCATGATATATTAGATTCTTTAAGTGAGCGTTAGAAAGAAGGGGGACTCGATTAAATCGGTTCTCTTTTTAATTTAGCGATGAGGGGAATCTTGATGATATAAAACTAAGACAAAATCCTTATTGTAAACTTAAAGAGCGCCTTGGGAGAAAGACGCTCTTTAGGTGAATGCATTGTAACGACTATTCGGTTTATTATATGTAATTTACTGAGGAAGTGCTTTATAAAAAATGTGATTGCCGATCGTATTTTTTTATACATTTATAAAACTTTTCCATACAGTGCTTCGTCTAATATATGGGAAGGAGGAAATGATGTGGATGAATTAACGATAGAAGCGTTTGAAATAGAAGATAAGGAGGACCTTATCGACGAAATAATGAACAAGTATGGACAAGAAGTCCTGCAGCTTGTGTATTCGTATGTGAATAATAAAGAGGTTGCGGAGGATGTAACGCAAGATATATTCGTGAAATGCTATAAATCTCTTCATACATATAAAGGGAATTCGAATGTGAAAACATGGTTATGGAGAATTGCAATCAATCAATGTAAGGACTATATAAAAAGTTGGTATAACAAAAAAGTTATCGTTACAGAGGATGACTTTACGTATATGGAGAGTCAAAAAGAAAGTGTCGAACAAACAGTTATTCAAAATGCTGAGGATAGTAGGTTGGCTTCTGCGGTAATGAATTTACCGATAAAATATCGAGAAGTCATTTATCTATTTTATTATGAGGAATTATCAATTAAAGAGATTGCTACAGTAATAGAAGTAAAGGAAAACACGATAAAAACGAGACTGAAAAAAGCGAAGGAGCTTTTGAAGGAAGGATTGGAGGAATAATCGAATGGAAGGTCGATTAAAAGGCTTGCGAAAATCAATGGAGAACACAACGTTTAAACATTTGAGTTTTTCTGATCGGCACCAAAAGCGGGTGCACGAAAAAATCAATCAATCGTCCGAAAAGGAAGAAGACATCCTTTTAGCAGTGTTGCAACTTCTTATGAATGAAAAAACAGGTTATGAATTGATGCAGTTACTGCGGGGGAGAGGAATTCAAAAATTCGAAGGTGATGAAGGATCTCTATACACTTTATTGCATCGTCTAGAACAGAATCGCTTTATCCAATCTAGCTGGGATCATGCGGGAGCTAAATATTATCAATTAAATGATAAAGGAAACAAGATGCTGCGAAAGGCAGAGAAGAATGCTACGAAGGCACGATTTATATTAAAAGGATTAGTACAGGAGTGAGGCGGAATTGAACAAAAAAGGGGAGCGTTTTGTAAGCGAAGTTACGAATCATATTAAATCAAAAGAAGCGAAGAGCTTTGTAGCAACGGAACTAGATTTTCACCTAAAACAGGCGAAGAACACATGGATAGAAAAAGGTTTGAGTGAGGAAGTCGCTGAAAATAAAGCGGTGGAACAAATGGGAAGTCCGATTAAACTAGGGCAAGAACTTAATAAACTTCATAAGCCAAAGGTGGATTGGTTTTTACTTATTTTATTAGTGGCTGCTATGGGGTTAGGTTTTTTACCGGTTTTTGTTTTTGAATATACGAATGAAGTAATGATAAATAAGGTGATATTTATTATTCTCGGTGTTGTAACAGCGATTGGGATGATGTTACTTGATTATCGGAAATTAGAGAGAATGGGATGGTTGTTTTATATAATCGGAGTAGTTGTCCTGTTAATACTATACTGTTTTTCAAACGCTTCAATGATTGGAGAACCGTTAATACAAATCGGTCCAATTGCAATTGACTGTCTAATGGCAGTGCCTTTCTTTTTTCTAGCTTGGGCTTCTTTTTTTAATAATAGTAGGTTAAAGATTATACATCTTGTGGTTTTATGTTTATTTTCTTTGTACTTATTTTTGATTGTATCCACCCTTTCGTCAATTTTTATCTATATTACGATGGTATTCGTTATGCTTTGGTGGAGTAAGCTAGGAAAGAAAACGTCGTTGATTATTACGGTTGTACCTATTTGTTTATTTATTATTAAGGTATCCGTATCATGGTCTTCAGGATACCACTTAGATAGACTTTTAGGGTATTTAAATCCTGAGAGTGATGCAGGTGGCGCAGGATTTATGTATATACGATTAAAAGAGGTAATGTCATCAGCAGGTTGGTTTGGTACATATGGAGATATGAAATTCATCCCTGCTCCGGATACTGATTTTGTATTTGCAAGTTTGACTTACTATTATGGGTATTGGCTTGCATTAATTCTTGTCTTCGTTCTTTCTCTTTTTGTAGCAAGATTAATAGTCATCTCTTATAAAATAAATGATCGGTACGGTAAATTGCTACTCGTTGGTGGATTGACTCTTTTTGTATTCCAGTTCATTTATAATGTTGGAATGATACTAGGATTATTGCCGCTTGCTGCTATATCCTTACCTTTTATTAGTTACGGATTAACGCCGACTGTATTTCATGCGCTTATAATGGGGATTGTGCTGAGTGTATATAGGCGTAAGGGTATTTCATTCAGGATTAGAAAGACACCTTGATACTTATATAAGTTGCATATAAAAGAATTCATTATTATGATCAAGTAAAAACGTAAATAGATAGTAGAAGAGGGGTATGATAAATACTCCTCTTTTCGTGTTTAAATAAGTGTACTCTCTTTAACAGAAATACATAATTCAGAACGAGATATCGATTCAGTTAGTTGTTGTAAATAGGAGTATTCTTCCGCATCTTTTTCGGAAGTGTTAGGATTTAATAAAGGTGAAGATAGAAGTACATCAAGTGTAAGAATGTCTGCATCATGAGAAGCGATACGATAACCTGCAAATACAGGGCGTTTTATGAAATTTAAGTAAGTGCGTGTTTGCATGCGTATCACTATTTTATGTACAATAAAAGAAAAGCCTCTTATGAGATGGGGAGAGAAAATTTCATGTCCAGCCAACAATTAGTGAATTTACGCATTGATTTTGCTTTTAAACAATTATTTGGCACAAGTGGAAATGAAGATATTTTAATTGCTTTTTTAAATGCGATGTTACAGGATTCTTTAGAATCACCCATTGTTTCGTTACAATTTGCAGATCCACATTTACACAGGGAACATGAAGAAGATAAGTTATCTATCTTAGATATTTCAGCTACATTAGACACAGGAACAAAAGTCAATGTAGAAATACAACTCAATAATAATCATGATATGATTAAACGCAGTTTATATTATTGGGGAAGGCTATACACAGCTCAACTTCAAAAGGGAATGCCATACAGCTCTCTTCATAAAACAATTACAATCAATTTGTTAAATTTCGTTATGTTTCCTGAATACGAGGCATTCCATACAACAGGAGTTTTATGGAATCGACAACAACATAAAATATTGAGTAGTGATATCGAAGTTCACATCGTAGAGATTTCGAAACTTATGCAACAGTGGCGGAATGAACAAGTAAATCCTTGGGAAGATTTGTTTGTTCGTTGGTTATTATTACTTCCGGCAAACGAGGATGAACAACTAACCCAAACATTGGAGGACATTGCGATGAACCAAGATCCGATTTTACAAAAAGCGATGAATAAATGGGAGCGTATGAGTCAAGATTCTTCTTTCCGACAAGCATATGAGGCAAGAGAGAAAGCTTTGATGGATGAAGCCGCAAAGTTCGCTCATGCTCGTAATGAAGGAAAGAAAGAGGGAATTGAAGAAGGTAAGATTCAATTAATTCGTGGAATGCATAAAAATGGAATGCCAATCGAAGATATTGCAAAGTTTACAAATTTACGTTTAGAAGAAATACGAAGCATTTTACAAGTCTAAATGATAAAAAGAACACCTCCATTGAATTTGCATACTTAGTATGCGAATTCGGGAGGTGTTTTAATATGTGTCCCGTTTTCGGGGGTCACTTCCATCATTAAGGTGTTTTCATTATAAGCTCAAAACTCTCCGAATCAGCTCCAAGTATAAAAGGACTAACCTCGCCAACGCTATAAAGTTGTAATTCATGCATTGCGCGTGTACAAGCAGTGTAGAACAATCGACGAACGCTCTCATCGTTGTATACATCTTTAGACGCATCGTAAATAATAACGGCATCAAATTCGATACCCTTCGCTAAGTAAGCTGGGATCACGACAATGCCTTGCTCATACTCGGCTGAGTTACTCTTCACGAGTTTAATATTCTCGATAGGACTAAGTGCCTCATAGGCAGCGGCGCTTTCAGCTGCAGATTTACATATAATTGCGATCGTGTTGTGATTTTGTTTTTGTAATTCAGCAACTTTGGCAGTAATACGTTCGTGCAGTTCGCTCTCATTCGCTACTTTCGTCACTGTAGGTTTCTCACCGTCACGTTCAAAGGCGTGAATGTTCTTCCCTTCCGGTACGAGAGCACGTGTAAATTCAATAATTGGTTTTGTTGAGCGATAGCTACGAGTTAAGTTGATACCGTTCGTTTCATCTGGACCGTATAAGCTAGTAAGTGTATTGAAATTCACTGTTTCACTCGCATGAGCAAATATTGCTTGGTTAAAGTCTCCAAGTACCGTCATTCTTGCGGCAGGGAAGAGACGTTTTAAAAACTCAAACTGGAACGGCGAATAATCTTGTGCTTCGTCTACGAGTACGTGTTTAATCGATCTGTTCGTTTGGAAGCCTTCAATTAATTCTTTTAAAAGTAAGAATGGAGTCGCATCCTCATAATATAGTTTTCCTTCATCAAGCATGTTTACTGTTAAGGAGCAAATGTCATCCCACTCTTTCGGTTTTTTCTCAGTAACCCATGATGCATCTGTGAAGAGTTGTTTATATATGCCTGTGAAATTGATAAAGCGTAATGTTTGAACACCTTTACGAAGGGGCTTCAATTTTTTACGGACAATCATACGTCCAAGTACTCTCGTTTCTTTTTCAAAATCATTAAAGGAGTTGTCGTCAAACTCTCCTTTTTTCTGCAAATATTTATAAGCTTTTTGGTATTCATCTTTACTAAGTAATTCAATTTCTTCTTCTACCCAAGGCTTTTTCAGTTCTGCTTTTTCAAGTGCATCTATTTGCTTATTTAGCCAATCCGTTAACTTCTCAATTCGACTATGGAAGCGGAGGGAGGAGTCGGTATTGTAAAATTGTTCTGTAATTTCTTTCGCAGAAACAATCAGTTTTCCTCTAAATTTCATTCCTCTAAATAGCATGCCTGAAGATTCAAGAGATTGTCTGTACGCTCTAATCATCTCGAAAAATTGAGTGGATGCTTTAAATCGGATGCTCGCATTTCTCGTTTTATAGGTAGGGCTATTCGTTTCAGTTAACATATATTCTAATTGCTCATAAGGATCTTCAACTTCAAATGACTTACTTAGTCTATGATTCAAATATTCTTGGAATGTAACTTGCTGCATATTTTCTTCACCAAGTTCAGGTAGTACGTTAGAAACGTAGCTATTGAACATAGAGTTAGGAGAGAAGAGAATAATTTGATCTGCTTTTAGCCATTCGCGATATTTATATAGTAAGTAGGCGATTCGCTGCAGAGCAGCTGATGTTTTACCGCTACCAGCAGCTCCTTGAACGATAAGGAGTCGGCCTTCATCGTGGCGGATAATTTCATTTTGCTCGCGCTGAATCGTAGCAACAATGCTCTGCATATGTTTGTTCGTACCTTTTCCGAGCGCTTGTTGCAAGATTTCATCACCAATTGTGAGGCTCGTATCGAACATAGAATCAATCTCGCCATTTTGAATAATGTATTGTAATTTTTTCTCCACATTACCGTGGATTACGCCGCCTGGTGTACTGTATTCAGCAGGTCCTGGTGGATAATCATAGTACACACTCGAAATAGGTGCGCGCCAGTCATATATAAGGAAGTTTTCTCCGCTTGCATCAGTAAGTGTAGCGACGCCGATATAAATTTGATCCGCGGCAGATTCTCCTTCTTCTTTGAAATCAATTCGTCCGAAATAAGGTGCTTTATGCATACGTCTTAATGCGGCAAGTCGATTAAAGGTGTGCTTATGGGTAATTTGTGTGACAGCTAGTGACTGAGCTTGTTGTCTCAAGTTGATAACTGTTTCAAGATAATCATCGAAAGTATCAGTATTAACTTTCACGTCATCCCAAAAGTGTTTACGAATATTGATTACTTCTGCCCGGCGTCTACCAGTTTCGTTTTCCAGTTTATCAATTTGCTCCGTAATTGTTTCAATTACGGTATCTAATCGTTTTTGCTCTAAATCAAGGTTTTTGTTCATACGGTAAGCACTCCTTTAAAAGTGAAAAATAGAGGTTGACTGAAGATGTGTTTTGGTGTACAATTAAGATACGGATAAATACGTTCTTTGTATTTTGTAAAACGTGTTTCTGTACTAATTTAACATAGTTTTTGAATTTAATCAATGATAATAAGATAAACCTTGGTTCTACGTGGCGTGGATCAAGGTTTTTTTTGTGTTTGAAGAGGGAGTCACGCTTGTTGTCGTTTTTTGTCGGTAAGTCGATATATTTCGAAAATCGCTGATATAATTGGAGTTGCGCTGATATATTTTGAAAATCGCCGATATAATTTCATTTACCGAATCTAGATATAACTACCGGGAGAAGAGGGGATAAAAAAGCTTGGGCCGAAGCCCAAGCTTTTTTTACTTCATTATTTCTTTTCGTCTTTCTTAGCGTCAGCTTTTTTCTCTTCGAAAAGATCTTTTAAATCTTTATCGTCAACTTTTACGTCAGCTTTTTTGATTTCTTTCATCATAAGATCGTTCATAAATTGAGCATCTTGTGTTTTTTCTTGAACTAGTGATTTTTTAATATCAGCTTTTGCTTTATCGAAATTTGCATCTGCGTGATTATCAGTTACTTTGATGATATGGTAACCGAATTGTGTTTTTACAGGTTCGCTTACTTCACCTTTTTTCAACTTTTGAGCTGCTTCTTCAAATTCTTTTACCATTTTCCCTGGTCCGAAGAATCCTAAGTCGCCACCTTTTTCTTTTGAGCCTGTATCTTCAGAGTATTGTTTTGCTAATTCTTCGAAAGATTTACCTTGAGCAAGTTCATCTTTTACCTTTTTAGCAGTTTCTTCATCTTTTACAAGGATATGACTTGCTTTAATTTCTTTTTTATAATCCTCGAATTTTGCTTTTACATCTTTATCAGTAATCGATTGTTCAACCGCTTTTTCTTGAGCTAATTGAGCACGCACACTATTTTTAATAGTTTCTTCTTTAATACCTTGTTGTTTCATTAGTGTATCGAATTGATCACCGTATTGTTTTTTCATTTCATCGAACTTTTTGTCTACATCTTTGTCTTCAACTTTGTAGTTTTTAATAAGTACTTTTTCCATAACCATGTTGTTTAGTACTTGTTTACCAGCTTGTGTCTTCATTTGATCGTAGAATTCTTCTTTTGTAATGTCACCAGCTTTAGATGTAACAATTTTGTCTGATGATGATGTTCCACATGCTGATAATGCGATTACACTTGTTGCGGCTAAGGCAAGCATAGCTTTCTTCATTCAATAAACACTCCTACTATTATGTATTTTTAATTTATCCTACACCGATGAATTTTAGTTCATAAGAGCCCGATTAAGTCTCACTGATACTTTTGCTTTTTTATATTGGTAAAGCGCGCTTAACAGGGCTTACCGTGGCTGAGGATAAAGTTTTGATGAATGTTTTGTTCTATAGTATAAGCAATATGTACAAAATTTAATATATCATATTTCGAACCGTTTTCATATTGATAAAGAAAAATTAACCAGCACGTGTCAGATTTTGAAAGTGTGCCATATTGGGCGCATGCCGCATATACAGAATAGAGGAGGGGATGGGGATGAATTCTCAACTTATTTTATTACTTGTACTGTTTATTTTATTGGTTATTGTAGGTATAATTTGCTTATAGAGGAAAAAAGTGAGGAAGGGGCTTTCCTTCCTCACTTTCCATGAAATATAATTTCTATATAACTAGAAATTAATAAAATTGTTATACATACATTAATAACCCGAAAGACACCGGGCTGGCGGCTCGCAGCTATTTGTTTTCGTTCACACAGTGTATGTGTCATGAAATTCGTGTAAAATATAACAAGAAGTGCGAATGCGACAAAAACAACTGTTATAAGTGTCATGAGGCGAGACCTCCTTTTGGCTAAAATACATATACATATATTGTATCACACGATATTTTGTTCGTGTTACAAAATTCAGAAATAGAAGACTTTGTGTTAGAAAGTGAGGGAGAAAATGGACGTTGTTAGAAGATTAGAACAAGCTGAATACTATGTAGACCTATTATTTAAAATGATTGATGAAGAGAAGTGTCCATTTTATTCTTTGATCATAAAGAAAAAAGCTCGTAAAAAAGATATTGAACGTATACTAAATCTTTGTGAAAAACTGAACGAGCAATATGTAGTGGAGAAAGCAGAAGGGCTTCTTTTGTTCGATGCGCTGTTAGATCAATTTGAAAAAGCGCTTCCACATCAGCTCGAAGTACACGAAACTGCGGAAGCGCTAGCAAAACAAGGTTTATTTAAGCCGCTTATGAATGAATTCTTAAGCATGATTGCGAAAAAATAAATAGATTATTTCTTAACTAACTTTTGATCGGATTCTGTAAAGTTCTCTTCAATATCTTCTAATGATTTCTCAAAAATATCGATAAAGTCTTGTCCGTAAATATTACGCAGGATTGCAATCAGTTCGATATTTTCTGGGAACTTCCCATAAAAATTACGAAGTGCAAGAGCCCCATTAAACACTGAATTATTTTCAGGATCATACTCTTCCATTAAGCGAAGTAGTAATTCTTCCCCTTTGTCTGTAATTTCAATGTACGTATTTCGTTTATCATCTTCCTTTTTTGAGAATACAAGATAGCCGCGTTCTTCCAGCTTTTTCGAGAAGTTAAACGCTGTTGATACGTGCATAACTCCAAACTTAGCAATCTCAGAAATAGAAGCCCCTTTTAAATGATAAGCGATTGTTAAAATATGATGTTCATTAATATTTAAATCGTAAGGTTTAATCCACTGCTGCCAATCTTTCTCTACACATTTCCATAACGCTTTCGATAATTGAGCAATGCGTTGGCTGAAAATCATCGCTTCTTTTACCGAGTAATCTTTTTCTCCACTTTTCATTTACTCACCCACTTTAACATTCTTTTTTCATTACTATCTATTATGCCAGTAAAATAAAAATTAATAAAGTCTTTTTGTGAGAATTGTGAAAATTTTTCGGAAAAATGACATTCTATACAAATCATGCATAACTATGGAAGCGTTTTATGAGTCGTGAATACATACGTTGTCCTTACATGTTAAGTGATAACATATATTGTAAATGCATAAAAACACGGCATATCTATACGATATGCCGTGTCAAGGTCAATTTATATAAAAAATATTTGTTATATGCAAAAAACTAAGCAGGAATTTGTTTACGCTTTTTCTGGAACAGCTTCTTGTAGTTTCTCAATTGACTTTTGGATGTCCAAAATTTCTTTCTCAATATGGCGCTTGTTTTGAGAAATATCTTGCTTCCAGTTAGAAAGCGTGTCTTGCATGTCATCTTTTAATTCTTGAAACACTTCTTTACCTTCTGAAGCAGTTTCAATAATTTGACGCTTTAATAATTTCGTATCAGCTGTAATATCAGCTAAAGTCTTTTTAATATCATTTCCTTTTTCTTTTAACTTGCCTCGCATGTCTTTACCAGAAGAAGGAGTTGAGAAAAGAACAGCTAGTCCAGCAACTGCTCCGCCGCAAATAACACCTGTAATAAAGGATTTAGCTTTTGACATAAAAGGAGACCTCCTTATTTTTTGTTCGTATTCATGATGGGAAAAATATGCATATCTTTCTTATATGTGCTATGCACAAACAATCATCCCTGAGCATTTTAAGTAAAGAAACAAGCCATGCGGAATTTGATGACTTCAGGGAAGTGGCTTGTTATGTATTACGCCTTCTTATAGTGTCATTATTTCACACTATTTGCAATTGTACTTGCGATGTTTTGTAAATTTTCCATAGTGTATTCATTTTGATGTGATTTCCAAACAGCACCGAAACCATCTTTTTCACCGTAGCGTGGAATTAAATGAAGGTGGAAGTGGAACACAGTTTGTCCAGCTTTTTCACCGTTATTGTTAAGTAGGTTAAAGCCAACTGGATTAAACTCTGCTTTAATCGCATTTGCGATTTTTGGAACGACAGAAAAAATGTGTGATGCGATTTCTGGCGTTAACGCAAAAATGTCTTGTTTGTGAACTTTCGGAATAACAAGAGTATGTCCTTTTGTTACTTGACTAATATCTAAAAATGCAAGCACATGTTCATCTTCGTATACTTTTGAGCAAGGGATTTGCCCGTCAATGATTTTACAAAAAATACAATTGTCTGCTGTATGATTCATTGATCTCATCCTTTCAAATATCCTTAGCCGTATTTTACCATAATTACATAAGAGAACAAACACGAAAAACAGGAAGCTGACTCAGCTTCCTGTTTTCTGAAGAGGGATTGAAAAAGCATTATCGTAATTTACGTTTCGCAGACACCTCATTTATTTAAGAAATGCACGGTAAATCGGCTAAAGTTTCTGCCGTAGACACCCCATTTTCAAGTGAAATGAATTGCAATCTTTTTTAAAATGAAATTGTTTATTTTTTAAAACAGTATATGCTCTTTCAGAGACACCCCGTTTCGAAAATGAAACAAATGATCTGGTTATGTGTAAAGTTCATTGTCCAACTTGGACACCCCATTTCATGATGACTTCACTATGTTGTTGTACTCATCAATAGGTGGTTGCTTTTTCAATGTGTTCCTTCTTCAATAATTATGATGTCCGCTTTCGGAAAAATATATGCTAATAAATTTAAAAATTTTTTTTGAGTACATGGATACTATGTAGTACAGCATAATTTTTGGTAAGATGAATATAGAATGAATACTAATGAAGAAAGTGGTGTCGTATGAGCGAGTTATTGCGTGTAGAAAATGTTACAGGAGGATATACGAAACGACCTGTATTAAAAGACGTTTCGTTCTCTGTTAATAAAGGCGAACTTGTCGGCTTAATCGGTTTAAATGGAGCTGGTAAAAGTACGACGATTAAACATATTATCGGTTTAATGGAACCGAAAAAAGGAACTGTCACAATTAATGGGAAAACAATTCGTGATGATATGACAGCGTACCGTTCTAGCTTTTCATTCATTCCGGAAACGCCGGTATTATATGATGAATTAACGTTAGAAGAGCATTTGAAATTAACAGCTATGGCGTATGGCGTTGATGAAAAACAATATGAAGAACGTGTAGGACAACTACTACAAGAGTTTCGTATGAAAAATCGTTTAAAATGGTTTCCATCTCATTTCTCAAAAGGAATGAAACAAAAAGTAATGATTATGAGCGCATTTTTAGTGGAGCCATCTCTTTACATAGTAGATGAACCTTTCGTTGGATTAGATCCGTTAGCGATTCAATCCCTTCTTCAAATGATGGACCAAATGAAAAAGAGTGGTGCCGGTATTTTAATGAGCACACATATTTTAGCGACGGCAGAGCGTTATTGTGATTCGTTCATTATTTTGCATCAAGGTGAAGTAAGAGCGAAGGGAACATTATCTGAACTGCAATCACAGTTTAATATGCCAGGTGCAACGTTAGATGATATTTACATCGCGCTAACAAAGGAAGAAGATTATGAATAGCACAGCGTTATGGAAAGAACGATTTCGTCACTTTCTAAAAGAAGTTCGTACATATAGTAAATACGTATTTAATGATCATTTGAAATTTATTTTCGTGTTCATCATTGGTGCGGGAGCGTATTATTACCAGCAATGGTTACAAACGATAACACCTTCGTTTCCGGCGGCGCTCGTAATGGCAGTATTAATTGGACTCGTGTTAACGGCTGGATCCATTCAAACATTATTAAAAGAAGCGGATCTCGTTTACTTACTGCCAGTTGAAGAAAAGTTAAAACCTTACTTCACAAAGGCATTTCTTTTTACATTTATGATCCAGTTATACATAATCGCAATCGTAGCGGCAGCGCTTGCCCCGTTATACTTCCAGCAAATGAAGCAAACAGGAGCGGCTTACATATGGATCGTACTTGCATTTGTCATTGTAAAAGCGTGGAATTTATTTGTAGCGTGGGAAAAGTCATTTTTAACAGATCAAAATATACAAAGAGCGGATTGGTTCATTCGTTTTATCCTAAACGGTTTATTTGTATATTTCCTTGTAGAACGTACTTCAGTTCTTTTCATTGGTGGAATCGTCCTTCTCATGGTGTTATACCTTGCTATCATGCATCAAATGGTAAAGGGAAAGCCACTAAACTGGGAGTATTTAATTTCTGAAGAAGGTAAGAAGATGATGCTGCTGTACCGCATCGCGAACATGTTCGTTGATGTACCAGCATTAAAAGAAAGAGTAGCACGCAGAAAATGGCTCGATTTCATTCTTTCGATGATTGGTGAAAAGCGTACATATTTATACTTATATACGAGAACGTTTTTAAGATCAGGTAACTATTTTGGATTATATGTGCGTTTGCTCGCTCTTGGAGGAGTTATTTTGTACTTCATTCCGTTTTTATATGGACGATTTATCGTAAGCCTTATTTTCCTATACTTAATCGGTTATCAGCTCTTAACTTTATGGAAACATCACCGCATGAAGATTTGGCTTGATTTGTATCCGGTAGGGGGAGAAGAGAAGAAGAAAGACTTTCTTACTTTATTAAACGCGATTCTAATCATAGGGAGCGTAATCTTTACAGTTATATTTGCACTAGCAACGAAAGATTTCATGATGACAGGAATTTTACTTATCGTAAGCATATTATTTAGTATCGGTTTTGTTTACCAATACGGGGCGAAGCGCATTGAGCGTTTAAATTGAAAGGAATGAACCCATGATTACATACGAAGAGAAGGTTATAAAAGAATTGGAGCAGTGGAAAGCTACATTCATGAAAGATTCTTCTATGATGACACGGTTCTCCAAAAAAGTGCAGACGAAAGTGCAACAGCTCATTCCGGCGAAAGTACAAAAGGTACTAACAGAGACGATTCGTATGATGGTGCAAACGATCAGCGCCGGGTCAAACTTTATAAAGCCGAAGCTAAAAGAGACGACATGGTCATTGCAAAGACGAGACGATGAAGTACGTAAAAAAATGGATGAGTACAAAAAAATAGCAGCGGCAGAAGGAGCAGGGACGGGGGCTGGCGGTATTCTCCTCGGTCTTGCTGACTTTCCGCTTCTACTTACAATTAAAATTAAATTTTTATTCGATGCAGCAACGTTGTACGGATTTGATACGAGTAAACAAGAAGAGCGTCTTTTTATCCTTCACGTTTTCCAGCTCGCCTTTTCAAGTGACAATCACAGAAAAGAAATATGGAAAGCAATTGAAACGTGGGATACAGAAAAAGAAAATCATATGGACTGGGAAAAGTTCCAAACAGAATACCGAGACTATATCGATTTAGCAAAAATGCTTCAGCTCGTCCCGGTAATCGGTGCCCCAGTCGGCGCATATGCGAACTATCAATTGCTGCAAAGACTTGGAGAAGTGACGATGAATTGTTATCGTATGCGATTGCTGAATAGGGATTAAAAAGAAGGCGTCCTACATGTGTAACGTAGGACGCCTTTTCTTAGAAGCCAAGTCCGATATAGCTAACTCCAACTATAATCAATACGATAAAAAGTACAATGATTAATGAAAATCCGCTCTTACCAGCTTGTCCTGCTTCACCGCCGCCATTACCACCACTACCGCCATTACCACCAAGTCCCATATGATATCCTCCTTATTGTTATATGTTGCTTTTACTTTATAACTTTCTGTAATTTCCAATAAACACCTTCTAGAACGCTAACTAAATTGAAAATCATTTCGTTTTATTTTATAATTTACTTACCGACCGGTAAGTAAAAACAAGTGAGGTACAGTATGACGAAGAATTTACAAACATCGCAAAACATTGTAGAGGCATCATTTAAACTTATGGCAGAACACGGCATTGAGAAGATGAGTCTTTCCATGATTGCGAAAGAGGTAGGTATTTCAAAACCGGCTATTTATTATCATTTTTCTTCTAAAGAAGCGTTAATCGATTTTTTATTTGAAGAAATTTTCTCTGGATATCATTTCGTGAGTTATTTCGATAAAGAGCAATATACGAAAGAAAACTTTGCAGAAAAGTTAATTGCTGATGGTTTACATATGCTCTCTGAATATGAAGGGCAAGAAGGGATATTACGCGTTATCAACGAATTTATCGTAACTGCATCGCGAAATGAAAAGTATCAGAAACGCTTATTTGAAATACAAGAAGATTTCTTAAATGGTTTCCACGATTTATTGAAGAAAGGCGTAGAACTTGACGTAGTGTCACAACATGAAACGGAAGAAAATGCTCATACGCTAGCACTCGTGATCGATAATATGAGCAACTATATGCTCATGGGATTCCAGTTAAAGTATAAAGAAATTTGGATTCGAAATGTGAAAAACGTCATGAAGGAGGAGTAAAAATGAAAATGCAAAAAAACTGGTGGCTCGGTTTTCTTGGATTTATTGGGGTTTATAAAATACCAGGTATGATTGAAGCTTTTCAAGCGGATGGAAATTGGATGAAGTTAATCGGTTTCATTTGGCTACTTTGGTTCGGATATTTTATTCCTGAGAAGAAAGAAGATTAAATTTCAATTTTCTGTAAAGTTACGTAAAATATAGATTGAGAGAATTCATATATTAGATTACTAGATTTGGAGTGGTTACATGGATCCATTGAAAAATGAAATTCACCCTGACATGGTCAAGGTGTGGAAAGTTCGTGCTGTAATTGAAGAAGGGATCGGTATACTCGTTATTTTAGCTTACCTTTTCCTCATGATAAAGTTTGATTGGTGGGCGTGGATTTTGTATGTGATGATTGGGCTAACAGTTGTGTTCGCACCATTTGCGTACTTCTTATTCCCGAAACTACGTCAACGTTATTACAGCTACCAACTAAATGAAGAAGAACTTGAAATTCAGCATGGTCTTTTTGTCGTAAAGCGCGTATTAGTACCGATGATTCGTGTGCAGCACGTAACGATTGAACAAGGACCAATTATGAGAAAATATGGCTTAGCAGAATTACACATTTCAACGGCAGCAACTTCTCACAGCATCCCAGGCTTAACGATGTATGAAGCAGAAATGTTGAAAACGAAAATCGCAGAATTAGCGAAAGTGAGTGATGAGGATGTATAAGAGGCAGCATCCAATCACGATGTTATTAGAATTAAAAATAACAGATTTTATACCACTCATTATTTTCATGTTTAGCTTAAACGGAAAATTCCCGTTTTGGTATTTAATTCCTGCAGCATTTGGTTTACTCACCGTTTTTTCAGCATTTGAAAAATGGTATTACACAACATATTGGGTTGAAAATAACGTATTACATGTGAAAAAAGGTCTCTTCGTGAAAAAGGAAAGCTACTTAAATAAAGAACGTGTTCAAACGATTAATACAAGTTCTAACGTACTATATCAAATGCTCGGTTTGAAAAAAATTCAGATTGAAACAGCTGGTGGGGGCGATGAAGCAGAAGTTAGCTTAGCTGGTATTACGGCAGAAGAAGCGGCGGAGCTTATTGCTTTGCTAAATGAGCCAACTCCAGAAGTGAAAGCAGAAGGAACGTTAGACGAAGCAACAGAAAATGTAGTAGAAAAAGCAATTGTTACAGAGGAAAAACAAACGACAGAATATAAATTAACTTGGAAAGAGATTTTATTAGCATCTGTTACATCTGGTCAATTTGGACTATTATTCTCTTTAATCTTTTTCGTTTATCACCAAGTAGATAAGTACATTCCGAAATGGATAGAGAATGGCGTAAAGTCGTATGTAATGGAACATGATATATATGGCTGGATTTTCATGGTAGCCATTTTACTCGTTCTTTCTTGGATTATATCTACAATCGGTTACGCGTTAAAACATGGCGATTTCACAGTGAATCGAAGAAATGACGAAGTTCGCATTTCACAAGGATTACTTGAGAAAAAAGAGCTCGTACTAAAATTGCATCGTATTCAAGGTATTACGATAAAAGAAAGTATTTTACGCCAACCATTCGGTTATTGTGCTGTGCAAGTAGAAGTCATTCAAAGTAAAGGAATGGGTGACGAAAAAGAAAAGGTTACACTGCACCCAATCATTCGAAAAGATCGAGTACAACAGTTACTCGCCCATTTACAATTACCATACGAACTGAATGCAAACATTATTGCATTACCAAAAGCAGCATTGCGCCGCTATCTCATTGATAGTTTTATCTTCTTCGCAATGCTAGCAATCCCGCTTCTTGGAATAAGTATATACTCTGAAAAGCACTTCATCATGTGGGCATTAATTCCGCTCGCAATCCTTATCTTTACACTTGGATACGCAACATTTAAAACAAATGGTTACAGTGTTAACGGAGAACAAATTACACTTGTCTATCGTAGCGTCGGAAAATATACAGGACTTATTAGAAGAAGACATGTCCAATCAATGGAGAAGACACAATCATATTTTCAGCGCCGTGCGGATTTATGTACGTATAAGTTTTCGAGTGCATCATCTAGTTACAAAATAGAGCATACGAGAGTAGAAGATGCGGAGAGAATGCAGGATTGGTATAAGAAGAAGTTAAGTGAGAATTAACCAGAGAAAGCTTGCCTATTATGAAGGGCAAGCTTTTTTGTTATAGGGAAAAGAGTGGTTTAATCCATATATTAGTACAACTACAGTATATGAAAAAAGTAATTTGCTTCCATTTAATGAAAATCTATGGGGTTTTTGATATAAATGGTATACTAAAATATAAATAGTATTAGGAGGTTATATATGATAAGTCAGTTGAAAAGAGAAGCACTTGATGCATTAAAAGGAAGATGGGGATTAGCGGTAGGGGCAACCTTATTAATCGGGATCCTTATTGGAGCAGTTGAAATGCTAACCACAGGTATTTTTTCGATATTTTGGGGTTGGGAAGAAGCAAGTGATTCACTTACAGTAAGTATTATTGTAATGCTTGTTATTGGTCCATTAACAATAGGTGCCTATTATCTTGTTTTAAATGCAATTCGTGGGACTGATGCTCGCATTGGTCATATATTTAGATGGTTTAGCGATGGAAGTAAGTTGATGAAGTCGTTTTTAACATATTTACTAATGTATGTATACTTGACTCTATGGACATTACTTCTTATTATTCCAGGTATTATTAAATCATTTTCTTATTCTATGACATATTTTATTTTGAATGATCATCCAGAATATACAGCGAATCAAGCAATTACTGAGAGTCGTCATATGATGAATGGACATAAAATGGATTACTTTTTACTATGCTTAAGTTTCTTAGGCTGGTTCATATTAAGTATTCTTACTATAGGAATCGGTTTCTTATGGTTAGCACCTTATTTCTACGCGACATCAGCCGCATTTTATGAAGAGATTTCAAAAGAATATTATAAAAAAGAAGGCACTACTTTCTAATAAAACATATAAACTATCTACCCTAAAGAATGTAGGGAGCAGATAGCAGATGGTTTAGGTGTTTTGATATTTGTCCTATTTTCGGGATTCACTTCAGGATAAGGTATAGATTTTTATATAGAAATGCTTCCCTCTATGTTTTATCATAGAGGGTTATTTTTTTATGTGAAAATGATAGGAAATAATGAATAATATATGTAAAGAAAAAAGCGAGGTGAATGAGAGTGAGCAAATTTTTAATACCGTATTCATTTTCTATATTAAGTTTCTTTATTTCAGCAACAGCACTTGATTTATATGATAGGATGGGAAACAATAGTGAGCTGGTTTCGCCGAACATAATTGGAAAGATAATTCAATCTACTGCGCAAATGGGAGTCCTTACATTGTATTTCGGAGTACCTATTATTTTAGGTGGCTGTCTACTTGGTGAGCTATTGTTTAGAGGTATCATTTTACGATTTAAACTAAGCTATATTATATCTTTATTATTATATCTATTTTTAGCTTTTAGTATTGTTTTCGTAACGGTAGGCATTCCAACTACATATGAAGATTCTAATACATTTTTCATGGGGATAACTATGATTTGTGCTGTTACATTCTTTGTGAGTCGGAATATATGGGAAAACAAGTTAATAATGGAGTGACAAAATGAAATACACCTGTCCATGTTGCGGATATAAAGTTTCACTTTATTGGATCAGTTAGAAAACCGACTAGTGAAGATGTGAAGGATGCTAGTTGGCAGCGAATTTGTTAAGTAAAATGTTATTACTCAATTCAATGGGAGTAATAACATTTTTTATTTAGTGCTGAAAGAATTACTGCCGTCTTATAAAGTAATAAGAAGGACTAAATCGGTAAATTTTATTAATGGATATATTAGGAATGAATATGAAAGTATAGATGTATAGTCAATGTTGTGTATTTGATGTTATCATATTGAATGATATGGAAATTTTTAATAGAATAAGTAACTAAAAATTCAAAGGTAATGAAGCTTTTGTTGTATAAAGAAAATATTTAGTAGTAATCAACAATATTAAAAATAAGATTCGTATTTATATAAATTTAGTAGAAATGGGGTTTTAAAAAGGAATGAGTATAAGCATAACGCGGCAAAAGATTTTGGCGGCCGCTTCTCAAATTGTACAATGTAAAGGGGTTGCTAAATTAACTTTAGAAGCAGTGGCAAAAGAGGCGGGTTTAAGCAAAGGTGGATTATTGTATCACTTTTCAAATAAAGAAGCTTTAATAGAAGGTATGATAGTCCGAGGGGTAGAGGATTATGAAGGGGCCATTTACAATAAAGTAGCGGAAGACTCAGAGAGGAAAGGGAGATGGGTTCGCTCTTTTGTAGAGGAAAGATTAAGTAATGAGAGAAGAACAGAAGAGTTGTCTAGCAGTATGATGGCAGCACTCATGTTAAAACCTGAATTACTTGAGCCATTACAACAATCATTTCAGCAACTGCAAAAAAATATAGAAAATGATGAGATAGATTCAGTTTGTGCAACAATTATTAGATTAGCAGCAGATGGATTATGGTATTCGGAATATTTAGGGGTTGGAAGACTAAGCCCCGAGTTAAGAGAAAAAGTGATTCAAGCTCTTATTAGTAATTCATATAAATAGAATATACGAACTATATAATTTTAAAATGATTCACCATTGCTTCTTTAATGTAGTGGTGAATTATTTTTTTTATTAGAAAAATAGAACAATTTTATAGAGTATTGAATTATAACCGTCCAGACGGTATAGTAATATTTGGTTTAAGAGGAAAATGAAACAAAAAAAGAATAAAAGATATTTTTAGCACACTATTCGAAAGGATAGGCCGCAAAGCTTAGAGTCTACGGTAATACATATTGGTTACTAAGATCGTCTGGTTGCACATTTTTGATGCAACCGGACGGTCTTTTTTGTTATATAAATATAAAAAAATAGGAGGGAACTATGCAAATGAAAAGTACTAAAACACATATTTCAATGGTTTCATTAGTTTTTCTAGTATTATTTTCAGTGCTGAATGTGTGGGCTCCAGTTATTCAAGCTGCTGTGATGAAAAGTCCAGTGGACGAAATTAATATTTCCCGTACTGATGGCACGACATCTGAACCATATCAAGCCTCAGATGGTATGAAAGTAGAAGTGAAGTGGTCAGCTAAAGAAAAAATAAAAAGTGGAGATCAATTCACAATTGATATGCCAAAAGAGTTTCGAAAAGACCTTATGAATATGAGTTTTCCTTTAAAAGATGCTGAAGGAAAAACAGTTGGTACATGTGAGATGAAAAAGGGTCTATTAACGTGTACTATGGGTGATTACGTAGAAGGAAAGAATAACATTAAAGGTTCTTTATTCGTAGAATTCTACTTTGGTCTAGAAGCATATGATGGTGTTAAAGAAATTCCATTAGAATTTAACGTTGATGGTCAAATCGTAAATAAAGAAGTAAATGTAAGTAATACTACAGAGAGACCGAAGCCACAGCCCAATACAGATAATCTATTGAAATGGGGTTCTTATAATCAAGAAGATCCGTCCATTGCTGATTGGCTTGTATATGTAAATGCGACTGGAACAGAAATGCAAGATCTTAAATTAACAGATACATTAGGACCTGGGCATGAGTTAATTACAGACAGCGTAGTATTAGAAGAGGCTGTATTTGAAGATGGTTATGCACCAACAAATATTAAGCCAGCAGATTTATCTAACATTAAAATAAATGCAACAAAGGCTGGATTTACAATTGAATTTCCAGACAGTTCAAAAGGTTATATTTTAAGATATAAAACAAAGATTACTAATCCTGCTGCAAAGCCTCATAAAAATACTGTGAAATTAGAAGGTAAAAATATTAAAACTGAGGAAAAAGTAGGACAAGTATTTGTAAGTGGTGGAGGGGGAACCGGTTCAGGTGACGATAATCCACCTAGCATTGAAAAAAATATAGTTGATGAGAATGGCAAGCTTGTAGAGAATGAGCAGCTAACACAAATGAATCAAGTTATTCAATATCAAGTTGGTACACATATACCAAACGATCCTCCTAAATACACATCAATGGTAATTAGTGATGATTTAGAAGATGTTTTAGAAGTATTAGAGGCAAAAGTGTATGATCAAAATGGCCAAGATATTACTTCTAAAGGAACGCTAAAGATAGATAAACAAAGAAGTGAAGTAACATTTACGTTTGATGAGAATTTTGACTATAAGTCATATGAAGACCAGATAATTAATCTTAGTATCAAGGCGAAAATTAAAAATAATGCAGACTTATCTTCTTACGTAGATAAGAAGATTCCTAATAAAGCGGAATTACATTTTGATGATAAAACATTAACATCAAAAGAAGTAACTATTACACCGCCTGAAGCTCCAAAAGATGGTACAGTATCGCTTCATAAAATAGATTCTGAGAATCCGAACAAAGGGTTAAAAGGTGCCGAATTTGAAGTTCGAAATAGTGCAAATGAAGTTGTTGCAAAACTGACAACGGACGAAAAAGGTTTTTCAGTACCTCAAACTTTAGCTCCGGGGACGTATAAAGTTTATGAAACAGTAGCACCAGAAGGATATCAAAAATTAACAAGCCCAGTAGAGGTTACACTTCAAGCTGGAGAAACAAAAACAATTGAAATTAAAAATACTGTGCAAAAGGGTCAAATTGAAATAAAGAAAATTGATTCGGAAAATGGTGAAAAACCATTAGCAAATGCAGAGTTTGATATAGTAAAAGACGGTGTAGTAGTCGAACATATTGTTACAGATAAAGATGGTAAGGCAACCTCTAAACCGTTAGCACTAGGAAAATATATTTTAAAAGAAACGAAAGCACCTGAAGGATACCAATTAAAAGAAACAGAGTTCGAAGTAAATGTAACAGGGGACGGCATATTCCCAATACAAGTGGAAAATGCAATGGTTGACAAAGGTAATATAGAAATCACAAAAGTGGACAAAGAAAACGGGGCAGTATTAGCAGGTGTCGAATTTGAAGTCCAAGATGAGAAAGATGGAGTAGTAAGAAAAGTAGTAACAGATAAAGATGGAAAAGCAAACGTTTCAGATCTATCAGTAGGAAAGTACAAATTAGTAGAGACGAAAAGCTTACCAGGTTATAAAAAGCTAACAGAACCAGTGCCATTTGAAATTACAAAAGGTATGACAAAAGCTTTAGCAATAAAAGTAGAAAATGAGCAGTTAGACAAAGGCTCAGTAGAAATTACAAAAATAGATAAAGATAGCCAAAAAGTATTAGAAGGCGTAGTCTTCGAAGTGCAAGATGAGCAAGGCAAAGTAGTAACAGAAGTAAAAACAGATAAAGATGGTAAAGCAAAAATCTCTGATTTATCAGTAGGGAAGTACAAATTAGTAGAGACGAAAAGTTTACCTGGCTACAAAAAGCTAACAGAACCAGTATCATTCGAAATTACAAAAGGTATGACAACAGTCCTATCATTGAAAGTAGAAAATGAACAGTTAGATAAAGGTTCAGTAGAAATTACAAAAGTAGATAAAGACAACAAAAAAGCATTAAAAGGCGTAGTCTTTGAAGTGCAAGATGAAGCTGGAACAGTAGTAAAGGAAGTAAAAACAGATAAAGATGGTAAAGCAAAAATCTCAGATCTATCAGTAGGAAAGTACAAATTAGTAGAGAAAGAAAGTTTACCAGGCTATAAGAAACTAACAGATCCAGTATTATTTGAAATCAAAAAAGGCATGACTGAAGTTCTATCATTAAAAATAGAAAATGAAATGGTAGATACGGGAAATGTAGAGATAACAAAGATAGATAAAGATAATAAAGCACCGTTAGCGGGAGTAACATTCATCGTCCAAGATGAAAAGGGTAATGAAGTTACAAAAGTAACGACAGATAAAGATGGAAAAGCAAATGTTTCAGATTTACCTGTAGGAAAGTATGAATTAGTAGAGGTAGAAAGTTTACCTGGTTATAAAAAGCTAGAAAAACCAGTATCATTTGAAATCAAAAAAGGCATGACCGAGGTTCTATCATTAAAAGTAGAAAATGAAATGGTGGATACAGGGAATGTAGAGATAACAAAAATAGATAAAGATAGTAAAGCTCCATTAGAAAATGTTGTATTTGAAGTACGTGATTTAAAAGGAAAAGTAGTTGCAAAAGTAACGACGGATAAAGAAGGAAAAGCAAACGTTTCAGATTTATCTATCGGGAAGTATGAGTTGGTGGAAGTAGAAACACCGGCAGGATACAAACCACTAGAAAAGCCAATTTCATTCGAAATTGAAAAGGGTAGAGTAACAGCGCTAAAGCTAACAGTAGAAAATGAATTAGTGGATACAGGAAATGTAGAAATTACAAAAGTAGATAAAGAAAATAAAGATGCTTTAGCTGATGCAGTCTTTGAAATTCAAGATGAAGCAGGACAAGTAGTCGCTAAAATAACGACAGATAAAAAAGGACAAGCACAAGTTACTAATTTATCAGTCGGCACATACAAGTTAGTAGAAGTAAAAGCACCAAAAGGATATAAACAATTAGTAGATCCGATTACTTTCCAAATTGAAAAAGGCATGACAAAATCTCTTGCTTTAACAGTAGAAAACGAAATGTTAGACAAGGGAAATGTAGAAATCACAAAAGTAGATAAAGAGAGTCAAAAAGTATTAGAAGGCGTAGTCTTCGAAGTACAAGACGAACAAGGAAAAGTAGTAACGGAAGTAAAAACAGATAAAAATGGTAAAGCAAAAATCTCAGACTTATCTGTAGGAAAGTACAAATTAGTAGAGAAAGAAAGCTTACCAGGCTACAAACAATTAACAGAACCAGTATCGTTTGAAATCAAAAAGGGTATGACAAAAGTTTTATCATTGAAAGTAGAGAACGAACTGTTAGATAAAGGTTCAGTAGAGATTACAAAAGTAGACAAAGAAAGTGGCGCAGTATTAGCGGGCGTAACATTCGAAGTGCAAGATGAAAAAGATAAAGTAGTAACAAAAGTAACGACAGATAAAGAAGGAAAAGCAAAGATTGCTGATTTATCAGTAGGAAAATATAAGCTAGTAGAAGTAGAGAGCTTACCGGGATATAAAAAACTAGCGAAACCAGTATCATTTGAAATCAAAAAAGGTATGACAGAAGTCTTATCACTAAAAGTAGAGAATGAACTAGTAGATAAAGGTTCAGTAGAAATTACAAAAGTAGATAAAGATAGTCAAAAAGTATTAGAAGACGTAGTCTTCGAAGTGCAAGACGAACAAGGAAAAGTAGTAACGGAAGTAAAAACAGATAAAAATGGTAAAGCAAAAATCTCAGACTTATCTGTAGGAAAGTACAAATTAGTAGAGAAAGAAAGCTTACCAGGCTACAAAAAACTAACAGAGCCAGTATCATTCGAAATTAAAAAGGGTATGACAGAAGTCTTATCATTAAAAGTAGAGAATGAACAGTTAGACAAAGGTTCAGTAGAAATCACAAAAGTAGATAAAGATAGTCAAAAAGTATTAGAAGACGTAGTCTTCGAAGTGCAAGACGAACAAGGAAAAGTAGTAACGGAAGTAAAAACAGATAAAAATGGTAAAGCAAAAATCTCAGACTTATCTGTAGGAAAGTACAAATTAGTAGAGAAAGAAAGCTTACCAGGCTACAAAAAACTAACAGAGCCAGTATCATTCGAAATTAAAAAGGGTATGACAGAAATTCTATCATTAAACATAGAAAATGAAATGGTAGATACGGGAAATGTAGAAATTACAAAAATAGATAAAGATAATAAGGAACCGTTAGCAGGTGTAGTCTTTGAAGTTCAAGACGACAAAGGCAAGGTAGTAACGAAAGTAACGACAGATAAAGCTGGAAAAGCAACAGTTTCAGATTTATCAGTAGGAAAGTACAAGTTAGTAGAAGTAGAGAGTTTACCAGGCTACAAAAAATTAGAAAAGCCTGTACCATTTGAAATTAAAAAAGGTATGACAAAATCTTTAACGTTCACTGTAGAAAATGAAATGGTAGATACGGGGAATGTAGAAATCACAAAAATAGATAAAGACAGTAAAGCACCATTAGAAAATGTTGTATTTGAAGTACGTGACTCAAAAGGAAAAGTAGTTGCAAAAGTAACAACGGATAAAGAAGGAAAAGCAAACGTTTCAGATTTATCTATTGGAAAGTATGAGTTAGTAGAAGTAGAAACACCAGCAGGCTACAAACCACTAGAAAAGCCAGTTTCATTCGAAATTACAAAAGGTATGATGAAAGTCTTATCATTGCAAGTAGAGAATAAACAGTTAGACAAAGGTTCAGTGGAGATTACAAAAATGGCCGCTGAAAGCAAGGAAGTCTTATCAGGAGCTGTGTTTGAGGTTCATGATGAAAAGGGAAAAGTAGTAGTGAAAGTAACAACAGATAAAGATGGAAAGGCAAAAATCACAGATCTATCTGTAGGTAACTACACACTAGTAGAAGTAGAAGCACCAAAAGGATATGAAAAATTAACTAATCCAATTCCATTTGAAATTACAAATGGAATGATAAATGCAGTTCAATTAGAAGTATTAAACAAATTGAATCATTTAGCGCCACCAGGCCCAGAAACACCAGATCCAGAAAAACCTGGAACACCAGATCCAGAAAAACCTGGAACACCAGATCCAGAAAAACCTGGAACACCAGATCCAGAAAAGCCTGGAACACCAGATCCAGAAAAGCCTGGAACACCGAATCCAGAGAAACTTGAAAAAGAATTACCGAAGACAGGGCAGAAAATGCCTGTGGAACCATATATGGGAGCACTTCTTGTAATGATGAGTTTTGGATTACTCATATTAGGTAGAAAACAGCAGAGATAATAAAGGTGAAAAGGTATCCTCAAAGTATTTGAGGATACCTTTTTTAGCATAAAAAAAAGCATCTAGCAAAAGTACTAGATGCAAATAAAAACACAAGGGAAGACAAAATTCTTCCCTTTTCCCGTATGTAATTATATCAAAAAATTTATAAAAAACTAGCTATATTTAAAATATAATTTTTAAAAAAGTTATATACATAAATAATTGCAATACGCGCAGTTTTATCTTTCTGAAAAATCTATTTCTTTATTTTTGAATATTAAGACTAATGTTGATAAATCTTCAGATAATTAGAAAAAATACCCGAAAGGATATATAATATTGCTTAATAAATAATTTTAATGAGTTGCGTATATTTCATTTGATGTATTAATTGAATATCATAATTTAAAATTTTATTAAGCAAGAATCTCGGTTACGTATTGCATTTCTAACATAGGGTGAGAAAGAAAAATACAATAGTGTGGAGGTTTTTATAATGACGTTTGTTCTTAGTAAAATGAGTGGCTTTAGCATAGAAGAAAAGGTACATGAATTTGAATCTAAAGGATTCCTTGAAATCTCAAATGAAATCTTTTTACAAGAGGAAGAGAATCATAGTTTATTAACACAAGCACAGTTAGATTATTATAATTTGGCAGATGATGCATACGGTGAATGTCGTGCTAGATCTTATTCAAGGTATATAAAGTATGTTGATTCACCAGATTATATTTTAGATAATAGTAATGATTACTTCCAATCTAAAGAATATAACTATGATGATGGCGGGAAAGTTAGACAGTTCAATAGCATAAATGATAGCTTTTTATGTAATCCTTTAATTCAAAATATCGTGCGCTTCGATACTGAATTTGCATTTAAAACAAATATAATAGATACAAGTAAAGACTTAATTATAGGTTTACATCAAGTAAGATATAAAGCTACTAAAGAAAGACCATCTTTTAGTTCACCTATTTGGTTACATAAAGATGATGAACCAGTAGTGTTTTTACACCTTATGAATTTAAGTAATACAGCTATTGGTGGAGATAATTTAATAGCTAATTCTCCTCGGGAAATTAATCAGTTTATAAGTTTGAAGGAGCCTTTAGAAACTTTAGTATTTGGACAAAAGGTCTTCCATGCCGTAACGCCACTTGGAACAGAATGTAGTACGGAGGCTTTTCGTGATATTTTATTAGTAACATTTTCTTATAAGGAGACAAAATGAGAGAGAATAAAATAATTATGATTTCTGGAGCCAATAGCGGTATAGGTCATGCTTGTATAAAATACTTTTTAGAAAAATCATTTCATGTAATAGCGCTTGATATTAATAATAATAACTTAATAGATTATATGAAAACAGATATGCCTTTGAAAGTAGTGCAAATTGATTTAAGTAATAGCGAAGCGATTCATAATCTTTTTACTCAATTAGATTTAGAAAAGCTTTCTCCTGATATATTAATAAATGCAGCTGGTATTCGAGAGATAACACCTGTTTTACATTTATCCGATGATATGTTTAAAAAAGTAATTGATGTAAATTTAGTAGCCCCATTTATCCTTTCTAGGGAAGTAGCTAAGCGATGGTGTGAATCGAAAATAAAAGGTTGTATTGTGAATATAGCATCGGTTTCTGGATTAATGGCTGAACCAGAGCGAGCTGCTTATGTTGCATCAAAGCATGCTTTAATCGGATTGACTAAACAGATGGCTATGGAATTTGGAAAGCAAAATATAAGGGTAAATAGCATTTCTCCCGGTGTTATTAGAACTGAACTTACAGAAGAATACTTTAGTAATACAGCCTTGATGTCTATGATAAAAAGTAATCAATCTTTAGATACTTGGGGGGTGCCGCAGGATATTGTTTCATGTATTGAGTACTTGATTTCTGATCAGGCCCGCTTTATTACTGGTTCTAATTTTGTAATTGATGGTGGTTGGACTGCTGGGAAAAATTTATAATTGAGTGTTTTTGAGGAAAAGCACCTGTCCTTTTTTAGGCTGGTGTTTTTCTCACTATAAACCGAGTTTTTATTGGAGGGGGATTAATTTGCTTCAAAAAAGTTTTAAGCAAGAGAAAACGGTACCGGCTTTAAAGATGATAGCATCAATGGTTATCTTTGGATCAGTTGGATTTTTTTCAGTTCAAACAAACTTACCTTCGTTTGAATTAGTGTTTGTAAGGTGTATTTTTGCGACAATATTTTTAAGTGTATGCTGGTTGCTTACAGGGCAATATAAACAAGATAAATGGGAACGAAAAGAAGTTATTCAAGTTTTAATATGTGGCTTTTTCTTAGTATTTAATTGGGTTTTCTTATTTAAAGCCTTTGAAAATATGTCAGTTACAATTGCTATCTCGGTTTATCATCTTGCACCAGTAATTGTACTGTTAATTGGAAGTATCGTCTTTAAAGAAAAATTAACATTAATATCTATCATTTCAATAGTTGTGTGTTTTGCAGGAGCTTTATTAATTGCTGGTATCGATGGAAGTTTCTCCGTCGGTTCATTAATGTCTTCAGGTATGATATGGGGATTTCTTGCAGCTCTCTTTTATGCATTTACAACTTTATTTGGTAAAGGGATTAACAAAATGAGTGCGTATGCAATGACATTTTTACAAACATTCCTGGGGATATTTCTTTTAATACCATTTATAGATTTAGATGCTTTTAGTGGCCTCACTCAAAGTAATTGGACATATATTATAGCTACTGGTTTTATTCACACAGGGATAGTATATTATCTGTTTTTTGATAGTTTACGCTATTTATCTACAAAAACAATCTCAATATTAGTTTTTTTGGATCCGGCAGTGGCAATATTATTAGATACTGTACTTACTGGATTCCGTCCAACTTTAATGCAAATAACAGGAATTCTTTTTATTTTTATTGGTATGACTTTAACATTAAAAAAATCTAAAGATAAAAAACTGAGCCAAAAAGAAAAGCGAATTGAAAGCGATGCTAGTATATCTCAACAATGATGAAATATATTGTGTATAAAACGATAAACCTTGCATGAATCATGTAAGGTTTATTTTAGTTCAATATAATTCATATGTATAATATATAATTTTCAAAACTGAGGTGTGTGTTTCTTTAATATGCTTTTAATTCATATATTTTTATTTGACTATAAATTTACAAAAATGTATATAAAATCTTATTTTTTGATAATATATAAGTAATAAATTTATAGAATTGGAGTGATGAGATGCAGCCATTAGAAAGGGAGATTCATTCTAATATGCTGAAAGTGTGGCGAATGCACGCTTTAATTGGGACGGCAGTTATACTAACAGTCGTAATTGCGTATTTCTTTTTTATGATTAACTTTAACTGGTGGGGCTGGTTGTTTGGACTATTAGTAACAGGAGCTATTACATTTATTCCCCTTGATTATTTTGTGTTTCCAAATTTACGTCAGCGCTATTATAGTTACAGATTAAATGAAGAAGAGATTGAGATTCAAAAGGGAATGTTCGTTGTAAAACGCGTACTTATTCCGATGATCCGTGTGCAACACGTAACGATTGAGCAAGGGCCGATCATGAGAAAGTATAATTTAGCAGAATTACACATTTCAACAGCCGCAACTTCTCATAGTATTCCAGGTTTAACGAAAGAAGAAGCAGAACAGCTAAAAAGACAAATTGGAGAACTTGCGAAAGTGAGTGATAAGGATGTATAAGAGGCAACATCCGATTACGATATTGTTAGGTATTAGAGTTGCGAGTTTGTTGCCTCTTATCATTCTTGTTTTATTTAAACCTGATGAACAAGTGGAACCTTGGTATTTATTTTATCTTTTTCTTCTGGTTGTTTTATTCATCATGGCTATTTTTTCAGCAATTAAATGGTATTTTAAAGTGTACTGGATTGAGAATAATATTTTACATATAAAGCACGGTGTTTTTGTAAAGAAGGAAAGTTATTTAAATAAAGAACGTGTGCAAAATGTTAGTACGTCTTCTAACGTCATTTATCAGATGCTTGGGCTTATGAAGTTAAATATAGAAGTAGCGGGTGGTGGTAGTGAACCAGAAGTGATGTTGGCTGGTATTAAAGAAGACGAGGCAAAACATTTAATCTCTTTATTACATAAGAAAGAAACTACTGTAAAAGAAGAAATAGAAGAGGAAGAAAGCAAGACGGTTTATCAGTTAACAGCGAAAGAGGTTTTAGCAGCAGCGATTACATCTGGTCGGTTCGGACTAGTGTTTTCTGGACTGGTACTTCTTTACACAAAGTTTGATTTTGTTCTTCCTGAAGGATTCACAAGTAAAGTAGAAGCGTATGTGATGGGAAACGGTGTTTATAAACTAATTGTAATAGCATTAATTTTAATGGCAATTTCATGGATTATTTCCACGGCTGGATATGTGTTGAAATATGCAAACTTTAAAATTGAGCGAAAAGGGGAAGAAATTCGTATCGTTCAAGGGTTATTTGAAAAGAAAGAGTTTGTCTTAAAATTGCACCGAATTCAAGCGATTACTGTAAAAGAATGTATGCTTCGCCAGCCATTTGGTTATTGCGCTGTTGAAGTGGAAGCAATTCACAGTATTGGAGCAGCAAGTAATGAAGTGATGCTGCATCCTTTTATGAAGAAAAAAGATGTACAGCACCTGCTCACATATTTAGAGTTACCTTATGAAATTGAAGCGGAGATCGCTCACTTACCAAAAACAGCGTTGCGTCGTTATTTCATTATGGGCTGGTTAATAAGTATCATACTCACAGTTCTAATTGCTAGCGTGAGTATATATTTAAAACAATATATTGCGTTTTTTTATTTTACCGTTATTTATCGTGTTTTCGTTACTTGCGTATGCTAGATATAAAAGTGGCGGTTATGAATTAAGAGAAAATCAACTAACGGTTGTATATCGTAATTTTTCGAAATATACAGGAATAATGCGAAGAAGACATGTTCAAGCAGTAGGTTATAATCAATCGTATTTTCAAAGAAAGGATGAATTATGTACAACTCTTGTAGCGATAGCTGGGCGAGGTTATGAAGTAAAGCATATGAGAAAAAAAGATTCACTTCGTATATATAATTGGTACAAAGAAAAAGGAAACACCGGTGTGTAATGGTGTTTCCTTTTTGTGTCATGATTTGTCGATAAGTCGATATATTCGAAGAATCGCTGATATAATTCGAGTTGCGCTGATATATTCAGAAAAACGCTGATATAATTCGAGTTGCGCTGATATATTCGAAAAATCGCCGATATAATTTCACATACCGCGGTTTCCGAACTCCAAACTCAAAAAAATTAAACTAATACATCAAAAGTAGTCACAAAAGAAGGGCGAGAGAAAATACTTTTCTGCTGTTCCGCATGTGGATGCGCCTGAGCCTGAGCTTGTCCTTCTGCTTGTGCAGGGCGTTTTTTATGAGCGTTTTCGAATGAACGTGATTCTGTCCAATCTTTAAAGTTTTGCTCTGTTTCCCACATCGTTAAGATGACATATGTATCGTTACTTAATGGGCGTAGAACGCGGATTGCTTGGAATCCTGGTTCGTTTTCGATAAGGCCTGCGCGGTTTTTAAAACGGTTTTCAAATACTGGGCGACCTTCGTCTGTTACAGAAATGTTGTTACAAACGATGTAGCCAGGTTGTCCTTTAAATTCTCCAACAGCGTCTAGTACGTCATATTGAAGTGCTGATTCTACTGATTCTTCTGTATTTTCTTTATAAAACATATCTTTTTCATTATTTTTTGCAGTGAAATGTGCTTGTTCTAGAGGTGTTTCGTATGAAATAATAGCCTTCATTTTAATGCCCCCTTACTAGTTTGTTTCTATTATATCAACTCTCTTAAAAAACTTCGAAGATTATATACATAAAGATACTTCTTTTTCAAATAATAAATGTACCATCATTTGGAAAGAAGGACGATGTATGAAGAAAGTAAAGTGGACTTTATTAGGCGGCGTCGCAACGTTCGTAATAGCGATTGTACTCTATAAACTTATCGTGTTAGCTGGTGGCTATATGATGGATGAAAAGCAGCTCGTTTTCCACTCTTCATCACGTATTGTTGACCAGAAAGGGAAAGAGATTACGAAATTATATGTAGAAAATAGAGATCTCGTACCGATCGAGCAAATTCCGAAGTATGTGCAGCAGGCGTTTGTTGCGGTGGAAGATTCTCGTTTTTATGAGCATCAAGGGATTGATTATCCGTCTATATTCCGTGCTCTTTATAAAGATACGTTAGCTAGAGAGAAGGTAGAGGGCGGTAGTACCATTACGCAGCAACTCGCTAAAAACGTCTTTTTAACTCGTGAAAAAACATTTACGCGCAAATTGAAGGAAGTCGCAATTTCTCTTCAATTAGAGCAAAAATATACGAAGCAACAAATTCTTGAAATGTATATGAATCATATTTATTTTGGTCATGGGGCTTACGGTATTCAAGCGGCAGCAAAGTTATATTTTAATAAAAATGTTGAGGATTTAACAGTAGAGGAAGGGGCAATGCTTGCAGGCCTTCCGAAGTCACCAAACGGATATTCACCGTACTATTCTGCAGAGAAGAGTAAGGAACGCCGCGATCTAGTATTGTCACTTATGCATAAACAAGGCTATTTGACTGCCGAAGATAGCGTTCGTTATCAAGGAAAGACGATTGCTTTATATAAAAACTTAGACGAAAATGAGCTTGCATATATGCCGTATATTGATATGGTCATAGATGAAGCCGCTCGTTTATACGGGTTGTCTCATCAAGAAGTACTTCGCGGAGGATATACGTTTGTCGTACCTATGGATGAAAAGATTCAAAAGGTAGCATATAACCAGTTTCAAGATGCAAGGAATTTTCCTGGGAAAGAAGAAGGGGCGCAAGGTGCTTTCTTATTAATGGATAATCGTACGGGAGGGATTAAAGCGGCGATTGGGGGAAGAAAGTACGTCCCGAGAGGATTTAATCGTGTTTTTGCCAAAAGGCAGCCCGGATCTGTTTTAAAACCACTTCTCGTTTATGCACCAGCACTAGAAACGAAAAAGTATAATCCGTATTCTTTATTAACAAATGAAAGAAATTCTTTTGAAGGGTATGAACCTCGAAATTATAATCATGAGTATTCAAAAGAAATGACGATGTATGATGCGATTTTAGAGTCGGCAAACGTACCGGCAGTTTCTTTATTAAATGAGTTAGGGGTAGAAGAAGGAAAGCAATATTTAGAAAAAGGAAATGTCCATATTGCAGATGCTGGTTTAAGTACAGCGCTTGGGGGACTAAAAAATGGCGTTTCAACATTTGATCTTGTAAAAATGTATCGTTCATTTTTAGCAAATGGAAATATTATTGAGCCGCACGTTATTGATAAAGTATTAAACAGACACGGTGCAGTCATTGGGGAATCTCCAAAAGTAGAGACGAAAATCTTCTCGAAGCAGACAGCATGGTATATGACGAAAATGTTAGAAGGAGTTGTGAAGGAAGGAACAGCGAGAGCTGGTGTATATAACGGTGCGTTAGCTGGAAAAACGGGTACAACTTCATTGCCAAATGACGATAAGGGAGCAAGAGATATGTGGTTCGTCGGCTATACACCTAACTTAGTAGGCGCTGTTTGGATTGGTTATGATCGTACGGATAAGGAGCATCAGTTGCAAGGAGAAAGTGCATCTGCGACAAAATTGTTTAAGAAAATTTTAACGAAGGCTAATGTAGAACATAAAGAGAAGTTTATGAAGCCTGAAGGTGTGGAAACAATCGGCGCTCCGATTCGACTGCGCAAAATTGAAGATGTAAAAATGAAACTATCATTTAGCCCTTTCGGTTTATTTAAAGCAAAATTAAGTTGGACGCCACTTCCAGATAACAGAATTATGTACCGAATCTATAGAGTGGAGAACGGAATTCATACACATGTTAGCACTGTAAATGGTGCTGGGGAATATGAGGAAAAGTTCGTTAACATATTTTCAAAACCGAGCTTTTACGTTGTACCATATAATACACAAACGAATCGTGAAGGAGAAAAGTCAAAAGTAGCTAAACCATAGTTTTTCTCTGTGTTATAATAAGAATGTTGTGAAAATAGTAAGCGTTTTTAAGAATGTTTGTGTCAATTTAATGAACAACGTACATAATATTATGCATTTTGTTTTTACAAGCTGTATAGTAAAAAAAGATAAATATCGAACGTATTCGAAGCATTGGTAAGGAAGGGAGCAAGGGTCTTGGTAAGAACTATAAATGAGACATTTTTAAAAGCATGTAGGGGGGAACGTACCGATTATGTACCAGCATGGTATATGCGTCAAGCAGGTCGTTCACAGCCGGAATATAGAAAGATTAAAGAAAAGTATTCTTTATTTGAAATTACACATAATCCAGAGTTATGTGCTTACGTTACAAAATTGCCGGTTGATCAGTATAACGTAGACGCAGCAATTCTTTATAAAGATATTATGTCACCACTACCTGCAATTGGTGTGGATGTAGAAATTAAATCAGGTATTGGCCCAGTTATTGATAATCCAATCCGTTCTTTACAAGACGTAGAAAAACTAGGGGAAATCAATCCAGAAGATGACGTACCGTACATACTAGATACAATTCGTTTGTTAACGACAGAAATGTTAGACGTACCGTTAATCGGTTTTTCAGGAGCTCCATTTACATTAGCGAGCTATATGATTGAAGGCGGTCCATCTCGTAACTACCATAATACGAAAGCGTTCATGTATGCAGAGCCAAAAGCTTGGTTCGCTTTAATGGATAAACTAGCAGATATGGTTATTACATATTTAAAAGCGCAAATAAACGCAGGAGCAAAAGCAGTTCAAATTTTCGATTCTTGGGTTGGAACAGTAAATGTAGCAGATTATCGCGTATTTATTAAACCAGCAATGGAGCGTATTTTTGCAGAAGTTCGTAAGATGGGTGTACCGATGATTATGCACGGCGTAGGAGCTGCACACTTAGTGAATGAGTGGCACGACTTATCGCTTGATGTAGTCGGCTTAGACTGGCGCTTACCGATTGAAGAAGCACGTGCACGTGGCGTTCATAAGGCGGTACAAGGTAATATGGACCCTTCATTCTTACTTGCGCCATGGTCTGTTATTGAAGAACATGTAAAAGGTATTTTAGATCAAGGGATGAAACAGCCGGGTTATATCTTTAACTTAGGTCACGGTGTATTCCCAGAAGTAAATCCGGATACATTAAAACGTTTAACTACATTTATTCATGAATACTCTAAAGGGCAGTTAGCGAAGTAAAGGAGAATTGCTGTATGAAAAAGAAAATTGGTTTGCTTGTAATGGCATACGGAACGCCATATAAAGAAGAAGATATTGAACGTTACTATACACATATTCGCAGAGGAAGAAAGCCAAGTCCTGAAATGCTAGAAGATTTAACAGAGCGTTACCGTGCAATTGGTGGTATTTCTCCTTTAGCTACTATTACATTAGAGCAAGCTAAGAAGTTAGAGAAGCGTTTAAATGAAGTACAAGATGAAGTAGAGTACCATATGTATCTTGGCTTAAAACATATTGAACCGTTTATTGAAGATGCGGTCAAAGATATGCATAACGACGGAATACAAGATGCAATCGCACTTGTTCTTGCACCTCACTATTCTACGTTTAGCGTGAAATCATACGTTGGACGAGCACAAGAAGAAGCTGAGAAACTTGGAAACTTAACAATTCACGGCATTGATAGCTGGTATAAAGAGCCGAAATTCATCCAGTACTGGGTTGATGCAGTGAAAGGTATATATAACGGTATGTCAGATGCAGAGCGTGAAAAAGCAGTATTAATCGTATCTGCACATAGTTTACCAGAGAAAATTATTGCAATGGGCGATCCATATCCAGATCAATTAAATGAAACAGCGGATTATATCGCGCGCGGAGCGGAAGTAGCAAACTATGCAGTAGGCTGGCAAAGTGCAGGGAACACACCAGATCCTTGGATTGGTCCAGATGTACAAGATTTAACGAGAGAACTAAATGAAAAGCACGGTTATACTTCATTCATATATGCACCAGTTGGATTTGTTGCGGAACATTTAGAAGTTTTATATGATAACGACTTTGAGTGTAAAGTTGTAACGGATGAAATTGGTGCGAAATATTATCGTCCAGAAATGCCAAATGCATCGGACGCATTTATTGATTGTTTAACAGATGTTGTATTAAAGAAAAAAGAATCTGTACTGTAAGAAGAAAGGGGGAGCCTGCTTGAGGAAAAAAGTTGTGATCGTCGGCGGAGGCATCACTGGATTAACAGCAATGTATAACTTACAAAAAAATATTCATGAAAAAAACTTGCCGATTGATACATTACTTATAGAAGCATCGGGTAAACTTGGCGGAAAAATTCAAACCGTTCGAAAAGATGGTTTTACAATTGAGCGCGGACCGGATTCTTTCTTAGCAAGAAAAGAAAGTGCAGCTAGATTAGCGAGAGAATTAGGTCTTGGCGATGAAATTGTAGAAAATACGACTGGTCAATCATTTATCCTCGTAAAAAATCGGTTACATAAAATGCCGAGCGGATCAATGATGGGAATTCCAACGCAAATTACTCCGTTTCTATTTTCCGGGTTATTCTCCCCAATTGGTAAATTAAGAGCTGGTTTTGATCTGTTAATGCCGAGATCAAAGCCAGTATCTGACCAATCACTCGGACAATTTTTCAGACATCGTCTTGGAAACGAAGTGGTTGAAAACTTAATAGAACCGTTACTATCGGGTATTTATGCAGGGGATATTGATGAAATGAGCTTAATGTCAACATTCCCGCAAATGTATCAGATTGAGCAGAAACATCGTAGTATTTCGCTCGGTATGCGTACGCTCGCTCCGAAAAAAGAGAAAGCTGAACCGAAAAAGGGAATCTTCCAAACAGTGAAAACAGGTTTAGAATCTATCGTAAAATCTCTCGAAGTAAAGATGCATGAAGGTACGATAATAAAGGGAACTCGCATTGAAAAAGTTGCAAAACAGGGTGATGGTTATACGATTACTCTTAGTAACGGAAAAGAAATAGAAGCGGACGCCATCGTAGTGGCAACTTCGCATAAAGTATTGCCGTCCATGTTTGCTCAGTACAAGCAGTTTCGTTTCTTCCGTAATATTCCATCCACATCCGTTGCCAATGTCGCACTTGCTTTCCCAAAATCCGCAATCCAGCGTGATATTAATGGTACAGGATTTGTCGTATCACGAAATAGCGATTACACGATTACAGCATGTACGTGGACGCATAAAAAATGGCCGCATACAACGCCAGAAGGAAAAACACTCCTTCGCTGTTACGTTGGGCGTGCTGGTGATGAAGCGGTTGTAGAACAAACTGAAGAAGAACTCGTTCAGCTCGTACTAGAAGATTTACGAAAGACGATGGATATTACAGAGGATCCAGAGTTTACAATCGTAAGTCGCTGGAAAGAAGCGATGCCTCAATATACAGTAGGCCATAACGAGCGAATGAAACAGCTCACAACATTTATGGAGAAAGAGTTGCCAGGTATATACTTGGCAGGTAGCTCCTATGCTGGCGCTGGACTTCCAGACTGTATTAATCAAGGTGAGGAAGCTGCAAAGCGTGTATTATCTCATTTGGAGAAAGTAATAGATGCTGAATTAATCGCACAATAAACGAAACGCCTTCAATCATATTGAAGGCGTTTCGTTTGTTATATAAAATACTTATTCGCCAATAAACATATATAAGTTATTTGGCTTTATAACAGCATCTCCTGCATAAATAACCCACTCTGTTAAGTTATCAAAATCTAAATGATAACTATTTCCTTCACTCATATCTTTTATAAAATATGGTTCATTAATAAGTATTCCTTGAATGAAATCTTCCGTAACGTTTTGCATTTCAAACCACATATGTTCACTTTTTCCTTCTTCGTAGGAGACACCAAACTTAGCAAGGAAACGAAAATCTTCATTTGATTGTTCAATGTGAAAAATGTTGCTGAAATACCCGAAAGTATTTTTCGCATTGTAAGCCATACGATCGGTTTCACTATTTGTTTTATAGAACATGAGCCCTGTAGCTTCCTCGTGTTCTTTGAAAAAACTTTCAATATATTCTTCTGAAGTATTAAATTTGAATAAGAGAACGGATGGAGATTGATGGTATTCATCTCGGGCATCCATTCCGCCTAAGAATGTATTTTGTGCATCTATTGGTTGTAGTTTCACTTCTTCATCCTCGATTGAAGATAATTGGTCCATACTCGTTTTATGCCCTATATAAGATAATCCTTTTTCCCACGGAACAGCGACTGTATGTATAGAACCTTGCTGACTATGTGCGATAACGATAGGCTCATTCATAGGGACTTGTCCATTCTCAACGGCATTATTAGCAAATGTTTGAAAGAGATCGCTAATGCCGTAGTAGGAAGAAATGCGATTTGGAATAATTAACTCTATTTCAGTTACGCCTGCTCTTAAAAGACCATGTGTATGAAACCAATATTGCGTAGGCTCACCGTCTTTATCGTCTTCATAAACGGAATGAATAACGTATAAGTCAGGAATGTCAGGTAATAATTCATTTTCAACGTGATATTCAATATAGCTTCTAGATATCACTTTCATTGCTGCACTTGAATCGATTACAAATAACAAATCTGGGGCGAGATTCCATAAGAACTGTAACTGCTGGAAAAAGCAGTCCAGTACATCGCCTACAAATAGCGTACGATTGAAAATTTCAGTGCCGAAAGCTGCATCTTCAAAATTACGATCTACGATTGTAGAATCTTGTCTATTGTACATTTTATATCCTTCTGGATCGCTCGCCTCATCAATATGCAGTTCATACGGTATGACTGTTTCACCCATATGTAATTCAACAATAAGGCTTGTCTCATCACTATAAACAATTTTTAAATCATCAACTTTAGTAGCGATAGTTTCTAGTCGCTGTTTTAACTGCTCAATTGTAATTCTAGTTGGTATAACGGCAATCATATCTGAAAAATGACGTTCTAATGTTCCATTCATAGCTGCGCGGTATGTTTCTGTTTGCACTTCCATCCAATCACTCCTATTCAAATGAATTCATTTTACATGCCAATTAAATGTCGATATTTTCTGTTTTCTCTCTCTAACATTATAGAGTGCATTTGTAGAAGGTGTAAAATTATTATTTTGTATTATAGTTTGAAAGCGTGTAAATTAAATAAATCTTTTGTAAAATTTGTCGAAATATCATTCTATATAACGAATCATTTGTTATGATAGAAATGCTGAGAAAATATGAAATAGAGAGAGGAAAATGGCTGTGAAGAAATTGTTAAGTGTCTTTTTATCATTCATACTATTGCTTTCATTTACTGGAACTTTAGTACAAGCAGAAGAAACTACTTCTATGTCAGTAGAAAAAGCAATTCAAGTATTTAAGCAGCAAGGGAAAACGAAGGGGATTGTGGAAGGATATATTGTCGGATATACGCAAAGTTCTTCTAAATATACGAAGGATCCAGCTAAGTTTGATGATACAAACGTAGCAATTGCAGATTCGCCAAATGAAACGAATCCAGACAAAATCATGCCCGTTCAGTTGCCAAAAGGTGATGTGAGAACGGCAGTGAATGTAAAAGATCACCCTGAAAATATCGGGAAGAAAGTTAATTTGACTGGGACTCTTGAATTATATTTTAGTAACCCAGGTCTAAAATCAGTGACAGCTTATAAGTTTCAAGGTGAAGGCCAGAACCGTGTTAGCGATGTAGTAGCTTCACCGAACGGCGGAGAAGTTGCTAAAGGAACAGCGGTAACATTAACGACGAATACAGAAGGCGCAACAATCTACTATACGTTAGATGGCTCTAATCCTACTAACAAAAGTGTTCGTTATAATGGACAAATTGTAGTGAATGAAAATAGTGTAGTGAAAGCAATCGCAGAAAAAGAAGGACTTACTTCTTCAGCAATTTCGACATTTTCATTTATTATCGTAAATAATGAACAGGTTCGTATTCATGACATTCAAGGGAAATCACATATGTCTCCTTACAACGGGAAGAAAGTAAACAATGTGGAAGGCGTTGTCACAGCGCTTGATAAAAACGGCTTTTATATAGAAGATAATCAGCCAGATAATGATCCAGCTACTTCAGAAGGTATGTACGTATATAAAAAAGATGCGAATGTAGCAGTAGGAGATCTTATTCAAGTTGATGGAGTAGTAGAAGAATATGTTGGATCAGGATATGCAGAGCGATTTGAAACAGACTTAACCACTACAGAAATTAAGGCAAGTCGCGTTGCTGTAATCGCAAAAGATCAATCTTTGCTGGCACCGATTGTACTTGGGGAAAACGGTGTGAAAATCCCGGACCAGATTATTGATAATGATGCATTTGGTTTATTTGATCCAAATGAAGATGCAATCGACTTCTATGAAAGTATAGAAGGTATGCGTGTTACGATGCCAACACCAAAAATTATTACACCTCAGAAAAACGGAAATTTATATGTAACAGTAAAAAATGGTGGAGATAAAATAGTAACACAATATGGCACACCTCTATTAGATGAAAATCAATTAAACCCAGAGCGCCTTTCTGTAAAAGTACCTCGCGATTATGTAGCAAAAGTAGGAGATACTTTCACTGGAGATATAACAGGGGTAGTAGGATATGATTACGGTTCTTTCCGTATTTCGCCAATAACAGAACTGCCAGCTGTAGTGGATGGTGGATTTAAGCAAGTAGGGGCAAATATTCAGCCACGTCTTGATAAGTTAACGGTTGCTACATATAACATTGAAAACTTCTCAGCGAATAAAAAAGAAACAACAGATGAAAAGGTAAAAGCGTTAGCGTATTCTATTAAATACAACTTAAAAATGCCAGATATTATCGGTGTAGAGGAAATGCAAGATAATAACGGATCAATTAATGACGGTACAACAGATGCGTCATTAAGCGCAAAACGTATCATTGATGCAGTTCTAGAAATTCGTGGACCGAAGTATGAGTATGTCGAAATCGCTCCAAACAATAATCAAGACGGAGGAGCACCAGGAGCGAATATTCGCGTCGGCTTTTTCTATAATCCATCACGTGTGAAATTAGCGCCGGTACCGAAGTTACTTGATAAAAATGTTGTTCGTATTGGAGACGAAAATCCATTGTTTGAAAGTACACGTAAACCGCTAGCGGCAGAATTTATGTTCCAAGGACAAAACATTGTTGTCGTTGCAAATCACTTAAACTCAAAACTAGGAGATGCAACGCCATTTGGAAAAGTGCAGCCGCTCGTATTAAAGAGTGAAGACAAACGAATTCAGTTAGCGCAAGAAGTAAATCATTTCGTGCAAGGAATTCAGAAAAAGAATACGAATGCACCAGTTGTTGTGTTAGGTGATATGAACGATTTCGAATTCTCTAAACCACTAAAAACACTAGAGGGAACAATCTTAAAAGATATGTTAAACACAATGCCGAAAGAGAACCGCTACACGTACATTCATGAAGGAAATGCACAAGTGTTAGATCATATTTTAGTAACAAACAACATCGCACCGCACACAATTGTAGACCCAGTACACTTAAACTCAAACATTATGAAAGAACACGGACGTGTAAGTGACCACGACCCAGTACTTGCTCAAATTGATTTGAAGAAGGCTTCTTAAAGTGGGGAACGCTTAGGTGACTAAGCGTTCTTTTTTTTGCATCGTTATAGAATAGTATAAAGAGATGATTCCTTTTTTTGTAATCTAATGATAAAATTGATTGAATATTTAGTTTTTAAAAAGGAGGAAAACAATGCAGTTACAAATAAATGGAAAGGTAATGAATCAGTTTGCAATTTTTTTTAGTACGATCATCATGCTTCAGTTTGTAGCTGATATAACAGGACTTACAAGCAATCTAGATATTACGTATAACTTAATACATACAGCAGCTTCTTATATAACATTTAGTTTGGCGGTTATTTTCACTTTAATAGGTGCAAGGAGAGAATTAAGTAAATATGCAATTGTTTCATTATGTTTAGTAGTGGCGATTAAAGCAATTTATTTTGTAGCGATTGTTATTTTATGGGGATTGGCTGGTACGCCATAAGTGAATAGTAAATAAACCCTAATTTCCAATATAGTAAGGAAATTGGGGTTTTATTATACTTGAAACGCTTTTCTACACCGCTCTCTTTTTTGCAGTCTTCTTTTATATTTTTTTCTATCCCGCTTTACTCCTTGTATATACATAAGTAAGCTAACGAAAAGGAAGAAAGCACATTGCGTCATTAAAATATATGGTGACATGCCTTGCAATGGTTGTTTCGGATCATATAAATGAAAAGGTGCTCCGCCTATTGAAGGAAGTATTGTATTTAGCAGGACGTAAGGAATGGAGGCGGCTGCAAATGGAAAGAGAATTGCCATATAGTCTTTTTGTGACCATACAGATGCAGCAAGTCCTAAAAGGGCCATTAAACCTGCAAATAAAAAATTAATTCCGATATATACAGCAATGTAAGTGAGAGGCGCATCAAAATATAGGTTTGCGAACATTCCATCAGCATTTATGATGCCTGAACCAATCGTAGGTGTTCCGTCTGGAATGGTTAATTTGCAAAATAATAACGATAAGATGAATGGAAGTGTATAAAGAAATCCTCCGCAAAAAAAAGTAACGATATATTTCGCTACTGAATAAGGAAATATAGAAATCCCCTTACTCACAAACGGTTTAAAACCATCGGACTTATCCGAATTGTAACTTGTACTAAAGGGGAAACTCGCAATAACTGGCATTAATAATAAATAAACATCCATTTCATTGTCGCGAAATCCAATCCATTTTAAATCTGTTGATATAGGACCATTTGCTGCGTTTCCTAAATAACGAATTACATAATAATAGTGATAAATGCAAATAAGAACGAATCCACTAAGCATCATAATTAAAGAAATACGACTACAAAAAGCTTGCTTTATATTTAAACGAAGTGCACGCATCATGACTGAAAAAGCCTCCACTGTTTTGATAAACTTGTCTATTTTCTATATTACTATTAATTGTAAAGATTTTCTTGTTTTTTTATTTGATTATTTGAAAAAGAGGAATTTTGTTGTTGTGAAGTAAGGTTTAGCTGAAATTAATTTTTCTAAAATATGGTTGACAATTAAGTATTACATTTGTAATCTTAATTGTAGATTACAAATGTAATACTTAGGAGTGAAACAGACGATGACAAATCAATTACCTAAAATATCTGAAGCGGAATTAGAAATTATGAAAGTACTTTGGTCGAATTCTCCGCAAACAGCGAATGAAATTATAGAAGAACTGGAAGATGCAATGGACTGGAAACCGAAAACAATCCGCACATTAATTAATCGTTTAGTGCAAAAGGAAGCTGTTTCTTACCATCAAGATAAAGGGCGTATGTACGCTTATTACCCGTTAGTATCACAAGATAATTATTTGCAAGTGGAAACGAAATCTTTACTAAAACGTTTTTGCGGTGCAGCGTTTAAGCCATTACTTGTTAATTTCTTAAAAGAGGAGAAATTATCTTCAGAAGATATTAATGAATTAAAACGCATTTTAGATGAGAAGACAGAGGAGAATAAGAGGAAGGATCGATAAAAATGATAAACACGCTTATAAATGTATACCTTCCTCATTTTTTTGATTGGCTTATAGAAACGTCACTTATGGCTAGCATATTAGTCGGATTTATTTTATGTATAAAAGTTCTATTTAGAAATAAATTAACCCCCCGGTGGCAATATATGCTGTGGATCGTATTAATGATAAGACTCCTTTTACCGTGGTCGCCAGATAGCTCTTATAGCATTTACTCATTACTTTCTTATAGTTCTAGCGTATCGGAAGTTATTCCAAAAAATATGCCGGCTACTGAGAATATAGTGAACATAGAAAGCGACCGAAAAGTGGAATTGGAATCAAATTCTAAAATGGTGACAAAAACTAGCGAACCGGAAGTAAAAGTCAGTTCGGAAAAACAGACTACATTTTCTTTATACAAACTTGCTTTGTATGTGTGGCTAGCTGGGGTAATCGTATTAGCAGCCACCACGTTTCTTACAAATAGACGTTTATATTCTTACATAAAGAAACAACCGGATATTACGGACGAACAGGTCACTACAGTGTTTAATCGCTGTAAGCAGTCTATGAAAATGAAGAAGGCAGTTTCATTACGTCTTGCAGGAAAGATTGCAAGTCCAACGGTTTTTAGTTTCTTTCGCCCGAAAGTATTACTATCAAAAAAACATATGAAAGTATTAAATGAACAACAATTACAATATGTCTTTTACCATGAGTTAGCTCATATTAAGAGAAACGATGTAGCTGTAAATTGGATTATGTACAGTTTAATCCTATTAAATTGGTTCAATCCAATTCTTTGGTACGCCTATTTTTGTATGCGAGAAGATCAAGAATTAGCCTGTGATGCATATGCACTTACTTTTATAGATAAAGAGGAACAAATTGCATACGGTCATACAATTATTACCCTTTTAGAACACTATTCCTATCAAGTACCAAGCCTAGCAAATTTAAGTAGAAATAAACGATCACTAAAAAGGAGAATCATTATGATTAAAAAATTCCAAAAGAAATCGTATCGTCTTTCTTTACTTGGAGTTATTGTCATAGTTGCTATAGCATCTCTTTCTTTATTCAACGCACGTGCAACGGAAGGGAAAGAAAAACAAAAGGATAAAGTAGAGCAGTCAAAGGATGCTTTCCAAAATGCTGTAGATATGCTGTTTGGTACAGAAGAAAATGCAAAAAAAGAATATAGGTATTCAGCAAGAGTGTATGAAAATAAGACAGATTATTTATATTTAGCTGAAAAGGCTTTAACAACAGATGAGTTCCAACAGTACATAAAATTGTATAAAGAAATTATTAATATACAGAAAAAAGGTGCTCCGAGAGATTCTGACTACGAGTCAATATTTTTTAGGGAAGAACGTTTAACAGAAGCTGATCGTGAAAAATTATATGCACTTTATGATCAATCAAAACCGTTTAATGACAAAGTGGAAGAATCTTTAAATTACACGGTAAAGGAAGCGCAGGAACATGTAGATTTTCAAATTAAGAAGCCAACTTACACAATTGAAGGCTACGATCTAAAGGATGAAAAGGTAAGTTGTTTTATTAAGAGAAGACCCGAGTTAATTATAGAATTAGAGTATACAAACGGAAAAGGAAACTATACAACTTATCAATCACAAGTATTTGGAGAAAGTAAAGATCCGTTCCATGCTTTATTTGTTGTAGAAGAAAATATTGAACAGTACGAATTAGAAGGTAATCAAATATTCTATGCGACTCATAACTCGGATAGGAATTTACAAGGTATGAAGATGATTGTTCCAGCAAAAGGGAAAAATCGTGCATACCAAATCGTTATTATTAATCATAGTTTAGAGAACCCAGGAGAAGCAGTATTCGATAAGAATGTAAATAAAGAAGAATTAGAGAAAATTATGCTTTCTATGTTGAAATAGCAAAAAGGTGTTCTTAAGATGTATATCTCTAGAACATCTTTTCCTTTTCTCTTTTCTTCTGATAAACTATGGAAAGTATGATATACACTGACTGGAATTTTTTTATACTGGAAATAATAAAAAGAGAACTTGTATAGAATGTAAGCGTGTGGTAATATCAAAGATGTACTGATTGACTATATTATCCAATTGGTCATTTTTGGAGGTGACAATGTGGCGATAGATCGAAAACGTTCTATTATTGAAGCTGCAACAAAGTCTTTTTCAGCGTTCGGTTATAAAGCAACAACGATGGATCAAGTAGCGAAGTTAGCGAATGTAGGAAAAGGAACGATTTATACTTTTTTCAAAAATAAAGAAGAGCTATTTGGTGAAATTATTTCTAATTTAATTACAGAAATGAAGCAAGTTGCAGAAAATGCAATTCGTTCAGATGTTTCATTTTTTGAAAATGTACATAGAGCATTATATAGCATCTTGGAATTTAGAAAAGAACATCAGCTCATGATTAAATTAATTCAAGAAGAGCGCGATATGGGAACGAAAGAAGTACAAGAAGTTATGCAACAAGTTGATGTGGAAATCGTTTCTGTTATTCAATCGTATTTAAAGATTGCGATTGAAAAAGGTGAAATTAGCAAATGTGATCCAGAAATTACAGCATTTATTATGCTTCGTCTATATGTATCGCTTATTTTTGATTGGGAAAAAAATCATGAACCGCTAGAAAAAGAAAAAATTGCAGAGTTATTTGAACTTTATTTACTAAAAGGATTGTCAAACTAAGATAATCCTTTTAATTTTATAAAAAATGACCAAATGAACAATACGGTCATATATTTAAGTTAAGAGGGGATATAGAAAAATTATAATCATAATAAGAAAAAGTTGCATAGTAATAAATTCGGGGATAAGGCATATGTATGAACAAGTATAGCCTTTTTGTTTGGGTAAAAATGACTATATGAACATTTTGGTCATTTTATAAAAGGGGGAGAAATTATGAAAGGGAATCAGTTACTTCGGAAAGAGTTCACGGAAATTATAAAAAGTAAAAAAATATTAATTCCAATTATTGCGGTCTTATTCGTACCGATTTTATATGCAGGGATGTTTTTGTGGGCCTTTTGGGATCCGTATAAACAGTTAGATGACTTACCAGTTGCAGTAGTCAATTTAGATAAAGGCGCAGTATTTGATGGGAAATCAATTGAGGTCGGAAAAGGGCTCGTTGATAATTTAAAAGATAATAAAAGTTTTAAATGGGAGTTCGTAAGTGAAAAAGAAGCGAAGAAAGGAATGGAAGGTAGAAAGTATTACATGTTAGTGCGCATTCCAGATGACTTCTCAAGTAACGCTACAACGTTACTAAAAGACAATCCAAAGCCATTAAACTTAGAGTACATTCCAAACGAAAGCTTAAACTTCTTATCTTCACAAATTGGAGGAACAGCCATTGAAAAGATTAAAACTGAAGTATCAAGCACGTTAACGAAAACATATGCAGAGAAAATGTTCGATTCTATTAAAGATGTCTCAAAAGGATTAGCAGATGGATCAGAAGGGGCAAGTAAACTACACGACGGATCAAGTGAATTGCATGATGGTTCAAGTAAAGTGACGGATGGCCTTCATACACTTCAATGGAAGTCTGGGGAGATGAAGGATGGAGTTGAGAAACTATTTGATGGATCTGGGAAAGTGACAGCAGGTTTAAATACGTTAAATAGCAAAACCGGTGAAATGCAAATAGGTATCGGGAAATTAGTAGATGGCTCCGGAAAAGTAACAGATGGTTTACATGTATTAAATAGCAATGCAGGTATCGGGAAATTAGTAGATGGCTCCGGAAAAGTAACAGCAGGTTTAAATACATTAAATAGCAAAACGGGTGAATTGCGTGATGGATCTGAGAAAGTGACCGGTGGCTTGAACAAATTAGTAAGTAAATCCGGTGATTTAAAAACAGGAACAACTGATCTATCAAATGGTATGGGAAAACTTGTTGAAGGGCGAAGTCAATTAGAAAAAGGGTCTCAAGAAATTCAAAAGGGATTGCAAGATTTAAATAGTAACGTACAAAAGTCTGCTGCAGGCTTAGAGGAAATGCAGTCGAAAGTTCCTTCTATATTGAATACAGTAAATGAAAAAATAGATGGAGCTGGGGCGAATATAAATCAGTTAAATGAACTTACGCAATCAACAGTAGGAGATGCTAAAACTGCAGCACAAGATGTAGCGAATTTACAAAAGCAAATTGAAAGTTTACCAAAAGAATATCAAGAGCAGTTACAACCGTTCATAACAAGTGCTGTAAAAAGTACAGCGACAGTTCAGCAAAAGGCTGCCGGAGTAGCAGGTGGAACAAATAAACTAAATGAAGAAGTAAAACAATTAAAGGGTGAAATACATCAAACAACAAATGGATTGCAAAATAAATTACCAAATCTAGCAGGGATGAAAGCTCTGGCAGGTGGTGTTGAGAAACTAACGAACGCACAAAATGAATTTGTTAGTAAATTTCATGGATTTGGTGAGGGATTAGATAATGCAAAAATAGGTGCTGATAAATTAAAAGATGGATCAGTTCAATTAATTGATGGAGTAACGCAATTACAAAGCGGCTCTGGAAAAGTAACAGATGGATTAGGTCAATTATCTGCAGGAGTAAATCAATTAGCAGATGGCTCAAGCCAAGTAACAGGTGGTTTAGGAACATTATCTGCAGGAGTAAACCAATTAACGGATGGCTCAAGCCAAGTAACAGGCGGTTTAGGTACATTATCTGTAGGAGCAAATCAAATGGCAGGTGGAGTAAATCAATTAGCAGATGGCTCCGGTCAAGTAACAACAGGCTTAGGCACATTATCAACTGGCTCAACCCAGCTAATCGATGGCGTTAATAAACTAGCAGACGGATCAGGAAAAGTAACGGATGGTCTCGTAAAAGTAAACGATGGTTCAGGTGAACTTGCTGAGAAACTTGGCGAAGGGGCAGTGAAAACTGGTGAAGTAAAAGGGACGGATAAAACGTATGATATGTTTGCAAGTCCTGTAAAAGTGAAGACGGAGAAAATGGCGGAAGTTCCTAACTACGGAACTGGATTTACGCCGTATTTCCTATCACTCGGTTTATTCGTTGGGGCATTACTATTATCAATTGTATATCCATTACGCGATACAGTAGGAGTTCCAAAATCAGGATTTAGTTGGTTTATTAGTAAGTTCGGTGTTTTACTATCAGTTGGTATTATTCAAGCGATAGTAGCAGATGTTATATTACTGTTTGGATTAGGTGTAGAAGTACAAAGTATTCCGTACTTCATACTCTTTAGCATCGTTACAAGCTTAGCATTTATCGCATTAATTCAATGTTTAGTAACAGCTTTTGGTGATGCAGGCCGTTTTATCGCCATCATCACATTAATTATGCAGCTTACAACAAGTGCCGGAACATTCCCACTAGAATTGATTCCGAAGTTTTTACAACCATTCAATGCTTGGTTACCGATGACATACTCTGTATCAGGATTGAAAGCAGTCGTATCGAGTGGAGACTTTGACTTCATGTGGAAAAACATAGGAATACTCATGATTTTTATCGTTGTATTATCATTTGGAACAATCGTTTCTTTAACTTTGATGCACAAACGAAAATTTAAAAATGTGCTTGAAAATCAATCGGTTGAAGCGTAGATAAAAGCACCTTTTTGGTGCTTTTTTTATTAGTTTTGTTTTATCCCGCTTTAATGATGGGCAGTAAGACCCCACCTCAAAATTCAGCGAAAGCAAAGAAGTTAGGTGGGGATCAACTGCCCATTAAAGCCCGATTGGTGAGGGCTAATAATCAGTGGGGGATGAAGAAACCCCCACTGATTAAAGTTTCACTTCATTGGTTGAGAAAGTTCATTTGTTTTTCTGTTTTTACGGAACAAGTATATAACGATACTTATAAGAATAATTGTAGCTACAATCCAAATAAATGGACCATATTTTTCAGCAAAAGTATATAGTTTCATATTACTAGCAATTTCCTCTTTTGTTTTTCCTATTAGAATTTCAGAACCGCTATACCCTTCAAGGGTATCCCCCTTTTTTATGCCAAAAATAAGAGTGTCTGATTTGTTTTCTATTCCCGTATATCGGTATCCTTTACTTTTAATTGTTAATTGAGTATCATCCTTTTTTAGTGAGTAATCTTCGATGGAAATATCTTTTCCTGACAGTGTAATTGGTTCCATCGAAAAACGAATTTCTTTTAATGCAGGAAGAACCTCATTATTTAGTAAGAGCTGCTTTGCAATATGTTGCTCTGTATCAATGTTTATCCAATTTGCTTTTCGTCGTTTATACGTATTAATTTCAAGGAGTGCGAATTCTTTATTTTGAAGTTTTTCCTCTGTAATAGGTTGCGCAGTAGTTAATGCTCCTTTTAATAAAATCACACCGTCTTTTGCAGATTGAAATGAAGAGACTTCTTTCGTTTCTTTTAATGTATTGATAGCACTTCTATAATCTTCTTTTCCTAAAAGAACAGCTCCTGTATGTACGGTTAAAATAAGATATAGAATGCTTAATACTATAATAGCTTTTTTCACTATGTACCCTCCAAAGTATGTATAAGTTAATTGTAACATAATTTACCATTTTTAATTTGTTAATTTGAATAATAGGTTGCAAATGTAAAAGTGGTAAGTCAGTTTGAAGAAAGTGTGGGTGAGAGGAGTAAAAATGAAAAGGAATTCCATAATAGGAAACCAGAAGATACAAAGAAAATAGATAGTAGAATATATACGTCTGTCGTAGTAGCGTCATTATCGAATAAGAGAGGAAGCAGTGTTGAAGCACTTATGGTGAAAAATAGCAAAAAAGATAATGAATAAGAAAAATTTATCAATTTTAGAGTGAAATATCATTTATAATCATCCTTCTCCTTAATTTCACCATATCGCATGTGCAGTTTAAACGAAAGAAAAGGATTTACAACAATTTACAGAGAAAACTAGAATAGAGGAGTTGATATGATGAAAGGAAATCTTACTTATTATTTTATCTTAAATCCGCTAATCATCTTTCTTGTTTACGCCCTTTCACCTATCTTGTTTCATAAAGAAAAACATATAAATATGAAAGATGCACTAGGAATACTTTTAGTTTACTATGTGCTAATTAGCGGGTATTACTTTATGGATGTTATAAGTAAAAGAATGAAGAAGAATAGTGAGGACAAATAATAAAGTTTTATGGCGTAAAAATCGATGGAGGACAACAAAATGACTGAAAGTGAAATGAAATTCCGTGATACGACCATTCGTAACTTTTTCGATAAAGAGGATCGTTTAAAATCGATTCCAGGTCAAAAGAAGAAGAAACTAGTATTGTTAGAGCATTTAATTAGCAAGTTAGATGCTGGAAATCAATATACAGAAAAAGAAATTAATACATTTATAAAACAATATCATGATGATTTTTGTACGATTAGACGTGAATTTATTGTACATAGGTTTATGGATAGAGAGGATAATATGTACCGTATAAACGGGAGAGAAGTTTGGACGAAGTGGGAGGAGTTAAAATAATGAATCAGCGAGGGGATCCCCGCTGATTATAAGCCTGTGCTAGTCTTGCTGTTTCTTTGTAGTAAGTCTATGAACGCTTCAACATTCGAACTTGTAATGTACCCAAGCGTTATATATTCATCTTCATAGTAAAATATTATTTTTTTGTCAAAGATTCTTCTCTTCGTTTCTATGGATAGAATTTTTTCATAATCAAATTCGGCAATGAATGTGTTTTTATATTGGCTAAAAAAGAGAAGTCTTTGATTAGTAGCAAGTAACATGCCAGGATACGGGACTTTATGCGTAATCATATAGCCAGTAAGTGAACATTTTAAAGTAGATAAAATCTTTTCTTCTTTATGTAATAGTTGTTTTGCAGCTGTTAAGATTGGATTCATTGCATACATTCCTTTTATTTTGATGTATGAATATTGTATCAAGAGTAAAAAGATTCTCAATATGCAATATTGCATATTGGACGTTTTATAGTTTTAATATTATTTTTTAAAAGAAAAAGTACGAGGTGATTCAATGATACGATTAGCAAAAGAGGCTGATGCAGAAGCAATAATGAACATTAGAAAAGAAATTATATTATCGGAAAATACTACAAAGTTTTTCATAGTATCCCCGAAGAAGTTACCGAATGATATGAATGCAGAAAGAGAAAAGATACGGAAAAGCAATGAGAAAGGAAATCTTTATATCGTGTATGAAGTAGATGGGAAGGTAGTTGGCTTTTTAATTTTCAACCGATATGAACTAGAACGGTTACAACACGCAGGCACAATGGGAATGGGGATTAAAGAGGCGTATTGTAATCAAGGCATCGGCACGAAATTAATTGAATTTCTTATTAGTTGGGCTAAAAGGCAGAAAGGTTTAGAAAAAATTTGTTTAGGTGTAGTTTCTGTTAATGATCGGGCAATTAAAGTGTACAAACGTATGGGTTTTGTAGAAGAAGGAAGACAAAGAAAGCAAATAAAGTATGAAGATGGATCATATGGAGATGACGTATTGATGGGGTTTTATATTGAATAACAAAGAGGAGTATTCTATTGATAGCAAGTGGGAATTTATGAATTGTATAGGCGGTGCATATTCCACTAAAAAGAGACTGCCAATATTGGCAGTCTCTTTTTAGTGGAATTGTTAACACTTAGCAAACCTTAAGTTCCAATCTTTCTTTCTGACGAAGATGATGAGCAAAATGCATAGAAATAAGTTGAAACCATTCTGCTGCATTTAAGTAACCAAGCCCAGGATGTTCGACTTTACAATCACTTGGAATAGAAGAAAGTGTTGGCTCTGTATTTTTTACAATTGTAATTAATTCTAGAAATTGTTTCTGCATTTCTTCTTTGGTGCCTGGATTTTCAGGTGTATATCCAGGATGATTTGGTACTTTAATTTGTATATTTGGGAAAGCACCAAGTTTATATACTTTTTCACCCATCTCTGTTTTTATGTTAGTTATTGATGGTGTTTCTATTTTACATTTTGTGATTGCATTTAACTGCATGTATGTGGAGGCAATTAAATGATTATACATTTGACCAAGAGACCATTCCTCACTAGAAGGCTTCATCCTAAATTGCTCTATAGAGTACTTTTCTAATTCCTCTATGTAATACGTTGCTAACTCCTCAAATTTCTTCATAGTGTTAACTCCTTTTTATAAAAATGTATTTGTTAATACCTAATATAAAGGATGGCTACTGACAACATTATGTCAGTAGTGAAATTAAAGTTTTAACATTTTTTTTGCTTCATCACGAATTTTCTCAGAAAGAATTTTTGGCTCAAGTACTTTCACTTGGCTTCCCCAGCTCAATACCCACTGAAATACTTCGTCTATGTTTCTTGATTTCAAAAAAACGTGAAAACTGCTATCTCTATGCTCGTATGAATCTATAAAAAAGTAGCGGGATTCAATAATCTTATGTGCAATATGTGATGGAAATAGTAAATGAACCGTAAAAGTCCGATTGCTTTCAGGTTTATAGTTTTGTAAAGAAAAGTCTTTCGGCTTTGTAAAGAATTCTTGTTCTTGCTGTAACGTATCCATACGATCTAAACGAAAATTGCGTATTTGTTTTCGAAGTAAGCAATGTGCAACGATGTACCAAATTCCCGAAATATTGACTAAGCCGTAAGGATGGACGGTCCGCTGCATTTTTGTATTTTCCCTCGGTTTACGATAAGAAAAAGAGACAGCTTGTTCTTTTTGTATAGATTCTTGCAACAGAATCAGTTGGTTTTCAAGTTTTTTTTGTTCAGGTTGTTGCTGCGAAAATATAGGAGAAAGAAAACGAAAAGTTCCTCGTAATTCCCGGGCTTTCTTTTGTTGATCAGCAGGGAGAACAATTTCAAGTTTCTCTTTTGCTGATCGTGCATGTACAGAAAAAGAAGAAGTAAAAGTTTTCTCGATATAATCACCGCCTAGTAAAAGAGTAACAGCCTCTTCAGGCGTAAGCTGAATGGGGGGCAAGAAATAACCATCCATTAATGAATAACCGTGGCCGGGCATGGCGAAAAGTGGGACGCCAGATTCACTAAGTGCATCCATGTCTCGATAAATAGTCCTTATACTTGTTTCGAATTTTTCAGCTAAGCTTTTTGCTGTAACAGTTTGTCTTCTTTGTAATTCAATTAATATGGCTAATAAACGATCTGTCCGATTCATGAAATATCACCTTCAAATTTTTATAAATATGCTTACTATAAACTTCTAAAAGCAGTATGTTTTCCCCTCCCATTAACAGACTTTTCCCTATGTATAATATTAATATAGTAAAATCATAACAACCGATATTGCAGTTTCCAATAATATACTATATAATCAATTTAAGAAAACGTTTTCATGCAAAGGGGGAGAATTTCGTGTCGACTATAGAGGACGTGGCGAAATTAGCAGGGTTATCAAGGACAACGGTTTCTAGGGTGATTAATAATCATCCATATGTTTCAGATGAGAAGAAAAAAAGGGTTCAATTAGCAATGAAGCATTTAGGCTTCGTTCCTAATTCTGCGGCGAGAAGGCTTCGTAAACAAAAAACGGAAACAATTGCGGTGCTAGTTCCAAGGATTACAAATCCTTTCTTCAGTAGATTTATTGAAGCAATCGAGATTGCTGCTTCTGAACATAAATATAAACTGATTATTTGTCAAACAAGATATTTACCGGAAAAAGAGATGGAGTATTTACAATTATTATCTACGAAACAAGTAGATGGGATTATTCTATGTTCACTAGAAAATCCGTGGGAAGATGTAGAGCCATACTTACAGCACGGTCCAATCGTGTTGTGTAATGAATATATTGAGGAAGCAAATATTCCAACAGTGAAGTTTGATCATGCGCAAGGAGCATACATAGCTGCGAAGCATGTGTTAGATCAAGGATATCGTAATCTTATTTTTTGCCGTGGTAACGAAACCAAAGTCGTTAGCCAGCAGCGAAAAATGGGCTTTTTACGTGCAATAACTGAGAAGAGCCGCCAAGTAGAAGCGATTGACTTTCTTGAAAACGCTTTCTCTTGGGAAGATGGAAAACGAATATTCCATGAAGTATTAAAGGACAAAAAAAATCCTACCGCGATTTTGGCAGGAGGCGATGAGGTAGCAGCTGGAATTATCTCAGAGGCGAAACGCCATAACTGGAGCATTCCAGATGATCTTGCTGTTATCGGTTTTGATAATCAAATATTATCGCAGATTACAGAACCAGGTATTACGACAATTGAACAGCCAATTGATGAAATGGCCCGAAAAGTTGTCGACCTAATGATGGATAAAATCCATACGAAAAATTATCGGAAAAAAGAATTGTATGAGTTTGAACTGGAGCTCTTGGTGAAAGGTTCAACGATGAAGGATAAGATGTTATTAGCCTAGTAGACTATGTCTGCTAGGTTTTTTTATGTTCAAAAACTACTATTCTTCGTGAACGCAATCATCACATTTGTTATGGTATGCTTCGTGTTGCTCATCAATTTCTTTCCCGCAGTGTGCACAAGTTTTCGTCGGTAAATTTCTGAAAAACTCCATTGGTTGATCGATCATGTCAATCCCTCCATTTCCATTTCTTACTATCATTGTATTAGTACAAAAAATAAAAGTCAACAACTGTTTTATAACAAAATTGAAAATTAATGAAAAAGTTTAGGAAATGGATTATAGTTAACAATGTAGGATGTAAGTAAAACATGCATTTCTACTCGGTTTTAGAAAGGATGGATACATATGAAAATGACTGTTGTCGGCTTTTGGGGCGGCTTTCCAGAAGCGGGAGAAGCAACGTCGGGGTATTTGTTTGAACACGATGGTTTTCGTTTACTTGTAGACTGTGGTAGTGGTGTACTAGCACAGCTTCAAAAATATATAACACCATCTGATATAGATGCAGTTGTACTTTCGCATTATCATCACGATCATGTTGCAGACATTGGGGTATTGCAATATACGAGATTAATTATGAGCGGGGCGAAGGGGCAGCTACCGGAATTACCAATATACGGCCATACCTTTGACGAGAATGGATTCCATTCTTTAACGCATGAACCACATACGAAAGGAATCGCGTACAATCCAGAAGAAACACTTCAAGTTGGACCGTTCTCGATTTCATTCTTAAAAACTGTCCATCCTGTTACATGCTTTGCGATGCGTATTACAGCTGGTAGTGACGCTGTAGTATATAGTGCTGATTCCAGTTATATTCCTGAATTTATTCCATTCACAAAAGATGCTGATCTTTTCATTTGTGAGTGTAATATGTATGCACATCAGGAAGCAGCGAAAGCAGGGCATATGAATAGTACAGAAGTGGCAAGTATTGCGAAAGATGCGAACGTAAAAGAACTTCTATTAACGCACTTACCGCATACAGGCAACCCATCTGATTTAGTAACAGAAGCAAAACAAATTTTTAGTGGCCATATTACGTTAGCGCATAGTGGCTACGTATGGAACTCATGAGGTGATACGATGTTATTTATTGATAATAAAGGGATTACAGATCCTAGAATAAACTTAGCAATTGAAGAATATTGTGTGAAGAATTTAGATATTAACGAAACATATTTACTGTTCTACATTAACGAACCTTCTATTATCATTGGTAAAAACCAAAACACAGTAGAAGAAATTAATGCTGATTACGTAAAAGAAAAAGGGATTCATGTCGTTCGTCGTCTATCAGGCGGGGGCGCAGTATATCACGATTTAGGAAACTTAAACTTCAGCTTTATTACGAAAGATGATGGAGACAGTTTCAGCAACTTCAAAAAATTCACAGAGCCTGTAACGAAAGCGCTTGGTAAATTAGGCGTAAATGCAGAACTAAGTGGTCGTAACGACATTTTAGCTGAAGGTAGAAAAATTTCAGGTAACGCGCAGTTCTCAACGAAAGGTCGTATGTTCAGTCACGGTACGTTACTATTTGACTCTGAAATCGATCACGTCGTATCGGCATTAAAAGTAAAAATGGATAAGATTCAATCAAAAGGTATTAAATCAATCCGTAGCCGCGTTGCGAACATTACAGAGTTCCTAAACGAAGAAATGACGACAGAAGAGTTTAGACAACTTCTTCTAGAAACAATTTTCGAAGGAGAAACAGAAATCCCAATGTATGAATTAACAGAAGAGGATTGGAAAGAGATCCATAAACTTTCTGAAGAACGTTACCAAAATTGGGATTGGAACTACGGAAAATCACCGAAGTTCAACTTACAACATTCACACCGCTTCCCAGTTGGACAAGTTGACGTTCGTCTTGAAGTGAAAAAAGGAACAGTAACAGAATGCAAAATTTACGGCGACTTCTTCGGTTCACTAGATGTTCATGATATTGAAGAGCGTCTAACAGGCGTTCAATTCGATAAAGATGCATTCACTGCAGCTTTAGAAGGCGTAGATATTGCACGTTACTTCGGTAACATTACAACAGAAGATTTCTTACATTTATTCTTCTAAAAATAAGGGAGGTTGCCATAACGGGCAGCCTCTTTCTTTTTGTGTAGATTGTCAGATTTTGTCGGTAAGTCGATATAACTGGAAAATCGCTGATATAAATTGAGTTGCGCTGATATAACTGAAAAATCGCTCATATAATTTCATTTACCACAAAACATAAAATCACAGGACATTTGCCCCTCGTAAAGGAATATATATTCAAAAGGAGGCGAATCGAAATGAAAAGGGTAATGTACGTTGTATTATTACTTAGCTTCGTCGTCGGAATGACAGCGTGTAGCAGTGGATCGCCCTCAAGTCGTACAATTTTGTCTATCGGAAAACCAGCGGAGGATAATGTTATATATTTTACGCATACAGATAACAAACGAAAGATACATGATATACAAGACATGTTTCAAAATAAGAAGTGGAAAAGAAATGAAACATTCAGCACTGTTAATAAAACACCAGATGTCGTCTTATCGATAGATGAAGACAATACAGGGTTACCGGCATTATATGTTACCGTGTACTTTCATGAAAATGGAGCGGACGTTTTGAATTTGTATGGGGAGTATACGAGCTTAAATAAAGAGGAACTTGAAAATCTTAGAAAAAAGATGAGTGCATATTATCCTAAAATGATTTTTGGTCTAGTGTTATAAATTACTTGTAAATAAAATCCCCTTATTTTTCCAAAGTAAACTAAGAGAAGGTGATCTGTCTATATGCAGTTAATAGAATATCACTTGCCACTTTAATTTTCTTTTAATATAATTAATTTAGAATTTTTAAATATTCTAAATTTTATAAAGGTGGGGTTTTTGTGAATCTCGTTCAATCTTTGGCTGAAACGGCAAAAAAGAAGGGGGAAAAACCGGCTTATATATTTATGGATCAGTCGGTCTCATATGACCAATTAAACAAAATGGTCACAAGGTTTTCTAGCAATTTAGCAGAAATGGGCATTGGAAAAGGGGACAATGTCGCATTAGTTGTTGGGAACTCACCACATTTTTTGGTCGGTTTATACGGAACAATGAAAGCCGGAGCAACTGTTATTCCAGTTAATCCAATTTATACAGCAGACGAAATGCATTATATTTTACAAAATGGAGATGTAAAAACAATCATCGTACTCGACGTCCTTCTACCTGTTATACAATCTCTTACAACAAGACTTCCTTCATTAGAAAACATCATCATATGTGAAACCTCATCAGATTTTAACCATACAGAAACCGAAAAAATGAAAACGTTTACTAGTTTTGTGGGGACTGGAGATACAACTTACGAAGGTCCTGAACTAGATGAAGAAGATGTAGCGGTTATTCTATACACTTCGGGCACAACTGGAAAACCGAAAGGCGCTATGTTAACACATAAAAATTTATATAGTAATGCGAACGATGTGGCGTCGTATTTACAATATACGGCTGATGACCGCGTTGTTGCGGCACTGCCTATGTTCCATGTATTCTGTTTAACAGTTGCGGTAAATGCACCGATTGTGAACGGGGCAACGATTTTAATGTTACCGAAATTTAGTCCGAAAGAAGTATTCCGTATTTGTCGCACGTACGAACCAACGATCTTTGCTGGCGTACCGACAATGTACAATTATTTATATTTATTTGAAGAAGCAAGCGCAGAAGATGTGAAGACGCTTCGTCTTTGTATTTCCGGTGGTGCATCGATGCCTGTTGCTCTTCTGCAAAACTTTGAAAAACGTTTTAACGTTATTGTTTCAGAAGGATACGGTTTATCAGAAGCATCACCAGTTACTTGTTTCAATCCGCTAGATCGTCCTCGTAAACCAGGGTCGATTGGCACAAATATTTGGCATGTAGAAAATAAAATTGTAAATGAACTTGGGGAAGAAGTACCTGTCGGCGCAGTCGGCGAATTAATTGTTCGCGGACCTAACGTTATGAAAGGATACTATAATGCACCAGAAGATACAGCTGCGACATTGAAAGACGGCTGGCTATATACAGGTGACTTGGCGAAAATGGATGAAGAAGGTTATTTCTATATCGTTGATCGTAAAAAAGATATCGTCTTAGTTGGCGGTTATAACGTATACCCTCGTGAAGTAGAAGAAGTATTATATACGCACGAATCTGTAGCGGAAGTTGTTGTAATCGGTGTTCCTGATGAAAATTTAGGAGAAGCAGTGCGAGCTTACGTCGTTCTGAAACAAACGAACGTAACAGAAGAAGAACTAATGCATTACTGTACGTTACATTTAGCGAAATATAAAGTGCCGAAAAGTATTGAATTTTTAACAGAGCTACCGAAGAATACAACGGGTAAATTGTTAAGAAGAGCTTTGAGAGAAAAAGCGATGCAAGTATAAAAATAGGGGCAACCATCTTTATGAAGGTGGTTGCCTTTGTATTTTTTAGAATCGGTTAAGCTATAAACCCATATATTTAAACCGTAATATGACTAATAAGGAGGAGATATAAGTGGAGCAGAAGGAATTACGTTTGCGGCGAGTGCAATACCTTATTTGTGACATTATGGATGAAATGAACGCGGAAAGTGAGAAGAAAAACTTAGAAATACTGCAGCAAGTCATTGATCAACTTTCAGGTGCGATAGGTGATTTAGTTGATCCATCAAGCTCGTATTCTATCGATTATTTGGAAAGAAAAGTGCACACGGCTCATTATTTATTATTTAAAAATGAGCGGAAAGCGTATTTGTGTAGGAAATGATACTTTTTATTGATAATTATTATCAATAAAGGGATTGTGTTGCGTATATTCATATAGAAGCAGCTGATACATACGATGTTAATTTTAAAACTTATAAAGAGCAAACAAATGAAAATATAAAACTACTAAAAAATGTGCTGCTTAAAAAATTATTGGGGTGCGAAGTATGTTAATAGTTTAATTCAAGAAAATATTTCAATTGGAGCAGATAAGGGCTGGGTTCCAGATGAAGAGGTAAGCCGCGCGGAAGCAGTACAATAACATAATATATTTTATCAGTAGATATTCAGTCGGGGGGATAAGGATGATTGTGTTACGAAAAAATGAATATTATATATTTTTACCTAAAAGAAATGAAAAGTTTGCTGTTCACATAAAAAACCGAACCACCATCTAAATAGCGGTTCGGTTTTTTTATTTTTTCTCTACCAATTTTTTATTCTTCCAATCTAGTGTGAACAATTTATTAAATGTTTTTTGATCAACGTCTTTTACGTTGTTTCCAACCCAGTTTGCAGTTCCGAATGTGTAGCCTGGACGAAGTTGGTAATCGTCGGCGTGTTTTGTATAAGCGACTTGTAAGTTAGATTGATCTGTATTTTTTTCAGAGATAACAACAGCGATCATACCAGGAGAGAAACCGCTATTTGTTAGCGCTGGAAGTTGATCCATCGGTATTAAATTACCTTTTGCATCAGATTCATATAGGTATGTGCGAGAGTACATGAAAAGTTGGTTTCCATATAAAGAATGATAGGAGTCACGTGTATAAATACCCCAGTTTTGATTGTTATATCCGTTAAAGAATACGTTCCACTTTACGTTTTTGTTTGTTTGGTCAATTAAATTTGTTTTATAACTAGTTTGTTTATAGCTTACAGAGTCAGACCAAGTGACTTGACCAGTTGCACCAGCTTCACCGCTAGGGCCATTAGGCGTTACAGAAGCTTTAACAGAGCCACCAAGTTGATAAGATACGCTAGATGTTACAGTCGTTTCTTCTACAGCATTTGTAGGTGCTACGTTAAAGAAACGAGCGCTGTTATCTTGAAGGTTAAATGCAACATCATATTGTGAAGGATAACGTAATGTTGCACTAGCGCCAGGGATTGGGTAGTTATCAATAGGTGCATCACTTATAGTAGGATTTGCTTTTAGAAAACTACCAGTTGTATTAATAACGGCAATCTGTTTATCAGCGCTTGGGTCATCGATAAAAGTTACCTTTAAAGACATTGTCATATTATCAGCTTGGTCATTATTAAATGTATTATAGCTCGTATGTGTTTTTGCATTTTGCCCGATATCTGTTACAACTTGCGATGTTGTTTGAGCATAAGCAGCAGGTGTTGAAAGAGTTACAGCGCTACTAGCAAAAACAGCGGATAATGCTAAACATTTTAAGTATGTTTTAGAACGTTTCATACAATCACTTCCTTTTATCTTTGTCGATATATGTCGTATTACATTTATATCGTAACATGAAAATAAAACGGAATGGATGGTTATGCATAATTGCATAGATGAGTTTTGAAGGATAACGATAATAGCATTTTATCAATCCTTATTAAGGAAATTGATGTGATTTTATTTTATCCCGCTATTTGCTGGGCAGTAAGACCCACACCTCAAAATGTAGCGAAAGCAAAGAAGTTAGGTGGGGGATGAATAGATCCCCACTGATTAAAGTTTCATTTCATATATTCCTCCTAATCAATTCTCCAACTTGCGTCGCAACAAACGCAACATCACTATCAATTTCATCCAACACGTAAGACTCTAAAATGCCCATTACAGCTGTTCCTAAAAATTTTAAGACGATATGTTTATCGATGTTTTTATTTACTGATGTGTCTGTATTTAATTTTTTCTCTATTTCACCCATGATGAAAGTTAGTAATTTTTTTTGAAATGATAAGGTGCTGTTACTTCTAAATAGTGCCGCAAAAAATGGTTTGTGTTCTTTGAAGTATTCAAACCATATGATTGTTCCTTCTATAAATTCTTTGTTTTGCTTCTCGTAGCATATTTCTTTTAATTGGTCTAAATGATCGTCCACAATTTTATCTAATAAATTGTACTTATCTAGATAGTGTAAGTAAAACGTTTTTCTTCCGATGTTTGCTTTTTCGGTAATGTTTTTAACTGTAATTTCATCAAATCCATCTGTAATTAACATTTCTATAAATGCCGATTGAATGGCGTTTTGTGATTTTATAATTCTTCTATCGATTTTCTCCATATCGTGTCCCTCCGTTGTTGATACACATATTTCTTTATGTGTGTATTATCATCCAAATGCGTAAATGTGGTCATTGAAACAAGGTTCTACTCATTTTATTATAAATATACATGTGAGTAATAACTCTCACAAGTGTAAAATTAATAATAAGATAAGGGTGGTTTTATATATGGCAGTTACGAAGGAAAATATAAGATTTTATGCAAGAGGTTTACAAGTTGCAGGTATTTTGAACATTCCTGAAGGTGCTGAGGAAAAGAAACAAAATCCATCGATTGTTTGTGTGCATCCAGGTAGTAGCTGTAAAGATCAAACAGCAGGATTGTATGCCGAGAAGTTAGCGGAACAAGGATATGTAACGCTTGCGTTTGATGCGTCATATCAAGGTGAAAGTGAAGGTACACCGAGATATATTGAAGAGCCAGCTGCGTGAGTTGAGGATATTCGCTCAGCAGTAGATTATTTAACTACTCTTCCTTATATAGATGAAGAACGTATCGGTGTGTTAGGTGTTTGTGCAGGCGGTGGTTATGCGGTAAATGCTGCGATGACAGAGCGCCGCATTAAAGCAGTTGGTACAGTTGTTGGTGCAAATATCGGTCGTTTAAATCGTGAGTCTAACCCGATTGGTGTGTTAGAGGCAATTGGTAAACAACGTACTGCTGAAGCACGCGGAGCAGAGGAAATGATTACAAATTGGATTCCTAAAAATCAGGAAGAGTTAGTAGCAGCGGGTATGACCGATATAGATATTGTAGAAGCAGTTGAGTATTACACAACGCCGCGAGGGCAAAGTGTTAACTCTCCAAATAAGCTAAACTTTACGAGCATGGGATCGGTAATTGGTTTTGATGCGTTCCATTTAGCAGATACGTTATTAACGCAGCCGCTGCAAATTATTGTCGGTAGCAAGCAAGGCGCATTCGGTTCTTATAAAGATGGTCATGAGCTGTATGAGAAAGCAGCTTCAGAGAAAAAAGATTTACTTGTTGTGGAAGGTGCGAGTCATTACGATTTATACGATCAACCAGAACCAGTAAAAATTGCAGTTGAAAAATTAACAAGTTTTTATAAAGAGCATTTGTAAAAACAATGTTGATATAAATGGTGCCTATAGTTGTTAGATACAAGTCTAACAACTATAGGTTTTTGCTATGATGAGCGAAGTGCTTAATATTTACGTTATAAGTGCATAACAAGTTATAATAAAAGAAATCAATAAGGAGGCTGGCTGTGAAGAATCTTCGTTATCTCAATATATTTACTATGTTAATTATATACACACTACTTATGTTTTACATTGGCTGGAACGGATGGGTTTGGCTTCATGCGGTGTTTGGCTGGGAATCTTGGGGATATTATGCTTTTATAGTTGCATTTATTTCATATGCGTACATTCTCGTGCAAGTGTTTAAGTTTTTGCCATTTCTGCGAACGATAGGTTCGATTTGGTTTGCGGTTATTCAATATGCGCTTATGCTGTTGCCATTAGCTAATATTATGGTCTTTCTTTTACAGTTTTCAGTAGAGAAAGAAGCGGCAATTATTTGGACAGGGGCGGCTGTGATAGCTGCATTTATCTTTATCTTTGCGTATGGAGTATTTAATGCGTATAGTCCGGTAGTAAGAAAGTACGAGGTGCACATACCGAAAAAGGTAGAGGGGCGTAAAAGTTTATGCATTGCGATGGCTTCTGATATGCATTTCGGTAAACTGTCTGGCGTTTCGCATTTAAAAAGACTTGTTCGTCATGTAAATGAGATGGAACCTGATATTATTTTACTGCCAGGTGATATTATCGATGATCATCCAGGTGTGTTCATTCAAAAGAATATGGGACCAATCATGAAACAAATGAAAGCACCATTAGGCGTATATGGCGTATTAGGAAACCATGAATACTACGGTAGAGCGGTTCCAGAGTTTTTACAAGAGATGGATAAGATTGATATTCGTATTCTTTTAGATGAAGTAATTACAATTGAAGGTGACTTTTATCTCGTTGGAAGAAGAGATAAAACAGAGCGAGATCGCCAAAGCTTTGAACAATTAATGAGTACGGTAGATAAATCGATGCCTGTTATCGCAATGGATCACCAGCCATTTGAGTTGAAACAAGCAGCGGAGGCGGGTGTTGATTTACTATTATCAGGTCACACGCACCGCGGACAAATGGCGCCGAATCATATTGTAACGAGAAGAATGTACGAATTAGACTGGGGATACGCACAAAAAGGTGCATTCCACGCGATTGTTTCTTCTGGTTTCGGATTCTGGGGACCACCGCTTAGACTTGGAAGTAGATCAGAGATTGTACAGGTGGAAGTTACGTTTGAATAGCGTGATAAAAAGAAAAGGACCGATGAAAGTCAGTCCTTTTCTTTTTCGTTTTTTCTAAAATCATACGTGTCCGTCTCTACATGTAATTTATGATTATTAATCATTACTGTATGATCGTCTAACCATTGTACAGTTGCATCTTCTTCACGATAATTCCAGTATATATTTTTCTTGTTCATAAATTTTTTATTATTTGTTACAAGCTCTCCTCTTATAGCAAAGCTAGTCGTTGCACCGCCATTATGTCTGTATATATGTAAAGTATACGTATTATCTGGCGAGTGTATGGATTGAATCTTTTCACCGCCTGAAACCCCAGATAAAGTGAAGAATTTCCAATATCCTAAACTAATGAATACAATAATGATGAATAGAATGGTGAAGAAAATCTTTTTCATGTTTCTCCTCTTTCCCTTAACGGCCATAACTGTATTAAATCAAAAAAGAATTTAACTGACAATCTTATCCTTTTTATCGCCGAAATGTGTACGTTTCTATTTCTAGCGTCCTGTTCACGGTTTGGGATGAAAGTCCCTCTATTTTTCAATAAAAAAAGGCTCCACATAAGGAGCGCTCAATAAAAATAAATGAATGAAAAGAAATAACAGATATGTATAAAATAAATATATTAGAATTTAATATTTGTATTGATGTCGATTTCATAAAAAAGGTACGATTAAAAGACGCTGCTGAAATAAAGGGGGATTATAAGTGGTTATATCAGATGTGCTATACGGTGGGTTTGAAGTGAATCAGGTGTTAGAAGAATTAATTGTAAGTAAGTCTGTGCAAAGACTAAAAGGTATTCATCAAAATGGTGCAAGCTACTTAATAAATGAGAAATGGAATGTAACGCGCTTTGATCATTCAGTTGGTGTTATGTTGTTAGTGAAAAAACTTGGTGGTTCAGTAGAAGAACAAATTGCAGGTTTACTGCATGACGTATCACATACTGCTTTTTCTCATGTGATTGATTATGTTTTTGATAATATAAATGAAAGTTATCATGAAGAGATATTTAGCTCCGTTGTGAAAAACTCAGAAATTCCAGTGATTCTTTCAAAGCATGGTTATAACTATAAAGATATTTTGTTAGATGATTCGAAATGGACGTTACTCGAAAGGTCAGCACCAGAATTATGCGCAGACAGAGTTGATTATACGTTACGAGATATGTATACATATGGGTATGTTTCTTTAGAAGAAGTTCACAGTTTTTTAGAGGATGTCATTGCTGTAGATGGGAAAATGGTCCTTCAAAATATCGAAATAGCTGAATGGTTTGCAGAAACGTATTACAAAGAAGTAATCGATTTCTTTATGCAACCAATGAATATTTACGGAAATGATACGTTAGCAAAAACGCTAAAGTTAGCTCTACACAAAAAGGTTATTCATGCAGATGATTTTCTTCTTGAAGATGATGAGCTAATTTCGAAATTGCAGCAATGTACTGATTCAGAAGTACATGCTTTATTAAGAAAAGTTCATCCGAATGTAAAAGTAAAAGAAGATAGAAACGATTATGATTTGTATCAGAAAAATAAAGTCCGTCTCATTGATCCTCCATTATTTCGTGAAGGTGAAGTTGTTCCATCGTCTGTTGTGTCGGAAAAAATAAGACAGATGAGCGAGGTCGCTTATGAAAAAGCGGTGAGAGGGATGTATGTGAAAGTGATTTCGGATTAAAAAGGAGAGCATATCTTTGCTCTCCTTTTTAATCCGAAATCACTGATCAAACCAATTCCAAACCTCAATATCCCCAAGAGTCGCATAACGCACATTCGGTGAGTTTTGTAATTTCAATAATTCTTTCGACGGGCCAGTAATGACCATGCCGTATACTTTAACGCCGTTATCTTTTACATACTGATAGCGCTTATCTAAGTTCAGATCCTTTTCACGAGTCCAAGTCGTTTTACTTACAGTTTCTTTATTTATAGAAAGAATGCGCATCATTTCGATTACTTCATCTTCTTTTGTGTGTAGTTTTTTTGTTTCATTTTCAGGAAGATTTATATGTTCTCGAAATCCGATAACTTCTCCGCTATGCAAGAGAAAATCGTCTTCATTTATTCTTTCTTGTCCTGTGTCTAAGGCGTACCATAAAGGAGTTGGTGGCATTTCTTGTGCTTCAAATGCGCTATATAGAATGGATTCGACTTCTTGTAAAGTGTAAACTTTATCGAAAGATATCGCTAATTCTGCAACGGTACCCTCATGTATCTTTCCAAGTGTATCCCAAACTTTTTTAGATGATTCTTTCAAAGAAGCTTCTTCCTTAATTTTTGGATGAACAAAGGAAAGTTTTTTTGAATAGGCTCTGTTTTCCCAAGATTGATTTGTGACAGTTACAGATGATAAGAAACTACGCATTGTTACTGTACCAATTGGAAATTCTTTTTTACCGATCGTTTTATATAAATCCATTTCAGTTTCTGTACGAAAGAAAGGTTTAACCTTCGTATTTCCTCCAGCGGAACGACTATTTGGCATTGTTGCTTCTATTGCGAGTGCTGGTATATCATCCACTTTCCGGAAGTTTTTCATTTCGTTCGAATAGAAGTAAAAGGAAGATGCAAAATGACCAACAAAATAGATTGCTATACAAACAGCAAGGACAAAACTAACGGTTTGCCAACGCTGTTTCCATTTTATTTTCCAAAACGGGACTTTTAGATTTTGTGGTGGTAGTCTTTTCTTTATCGGTTCACTTTTTGAAAGCAAATCATCTAAGTAATCGTCACACTCTTCACATGTTTCAATATGACTTTCTAACCGCTCTTGTTCATCCTGCGTGAGCGTTCCGTTTTCGTATTTCTCCCATAGTTTTTTAAACTTTGTACAACCCATCCTAATCACTCCTTTATGCCTTGTGTTTCTTTTCGTCCCCTGTGTAATTCAATTTTCACTTTCGCTAGTGAGAGACCAGTCATCTCTGCTATTTCCTTATACGAGAATCCGTAGTAATCTCGTAATAGTAGAACATTTCGTCTTTCAAGGGGAAGCGAAGATAAACTGTCTAACCAACTAGCAATCTCATGTTTTACAAAATAAGAGTGTTCTGTACTTGGTACGTTTGGTAAATGGAATTCTTCAACTGTCGTTGTTTTATATCTTTTTTCTTTTCGATACCAATCGATAAAGGCGTTGTAGGCAATTGTAAATAACCACGGCCTAATTTCTTCTCCTTTATAATAGTCAATATGGATGAGCATGCGGTAAAACGTCTCTTGCATGAGATCTTCCGCGTAGTGAGAATCTCCGGTTAGGGAGAGAAGATAGCGAAATAAATCTTGCATGTGCTCGGAGTAAATGTCTTCTAATGATTGTTTGCGTTTCACTACATTTCCCTCCCTCCCTTCATACATAACAACGAAATACATATCAAAAAGTTACATTTGTTTTTAAAAATATAGTAAAAAACGTCAAGAATTGGATAGGATTCTCTTTTATCATAATACATATAAGGCGGGTGAACAGAGATGGAAAGCTATGAAACACAAATTCAAAGGTCAATTGATTATATTGAGGAAGATGTCATGGAAAAACAGACGCTGCGTAATTTAGCACGTATTGCAGGTTTTTCTGAGTCGCATTTTCATCGTGTATTTCAGGCGTTAGTAGGTGATACAGTAATGGAGTATGTTCGAAAGAGGAGGTTAGCCCGGGCAGCTTATCAACTTTCTCATACGGATGAAAAAGTTATTGATATCGCATTTGAGCATGGCTTTCAATCTCACGAAACGTTCACGAGGGCCTTTAAGAAATTATTTCAAATGACACCGAGTGAATATCGAAAACAAGAAATTGAAACGCCGATGTATTACAGCGTGAATGTAAAGCAAAGAAAATTAAATCCGTATTTAGGAGGCATACAAATGGAATATCGTATTGTAAATAAACCAGAATTTTTAATGGCGGGTTATGAACTGAAGACGACAAGTAAAGAAGGGAAAAACCATCAAGACATCCCAGCATTTTGGCAAGAATATTTACAGAAAGATCTTGGAACAACGATTCCGAATCGTAAAGATACGAGCCAATGGGTAGAGCTTGGATTATGTACTGATTTTAATCTAGAAACAGGCGATTTCACTTATATTATCGGAATGGAAGTTACAGGATTTGAAAATGTACCAAATGAAGTTGCGAAGCGTACTTTCCCAGCAGCGACATATGCTGTATTTACAACGCCGAAAGTTCCTCATGAAGAAATGGTATCGTCTATTCACCAAACGTGGAATGCAGTGTTCTCAGAATGGTTCCCGCATTCAGGATATGAACATTGCGGCGTTAATGAGTTTGAACTATACGATGAGCGTTCTCATGCAGATAAAAGCGAGTTCGCTCAAATTGAACTTTGGATACCAGTGAAGAAGAAGTAATAGAAAGAAAAGCGAGCCACTGAGTGGTTCGCTTTTTTCATATATGCTGCTATATTTGACGATTTTTGTCGGTAAGTCGATATATCTTGAAAATCGCTGATATATTTTGATTTACGCCGATATATTTGAAAAATCGCCGATATAATTCGAGTTGCGCCGATATATTTAGAAAATCGCCGATATAATTTCATATACCGAAGAACTCCCCAAAAAGAAAAGACGCCACATAGCGCCTTTCCTACGAATGAAACGGAAATACAAGTATAATTGTCGTTCCTTTTCCGAGTTCGCTATCAATTGAAATCGTTCCGTTATGAGCATGAACGAGCTGTTTTGTAATAGCGAGACCAAGTCCCGTTCCGATGTTGCTTTCTTCTGTATTGGTTCCTCTGTAATATCGCTCAAATAGAAGTTCTTTCGTTTTATCATCCATTCCTTTTCCATTATCTGAAATAGAGAGTGTAAATGAAGTAGCGTTTTGCGAAAGTTTTACGATGACGTTTGTCGTTTCATTATTATGTTTTACAGCGTTTACGAGTAAGTTTTCGATAATACGCTGGAACCATTTTTCTTCAATGAAATATTGAATTTTGTTTGAGCTTGGTACGAATTCAATATTTTGGTTTTGAAGTGTCGGATTATTAATGAATTGTAATAATACTTTTTGAACGAATTGATTCATTTCAATGTTTACATGCTGCGCAGGAAGAGTGTTATTTTTTAATTGATACGTTAAGCTTAAGTCATCAATTAATGTCGTCATATATTGCGATTTCTCTTTCATAACGCTGCCGAATTGTTGAATGTCACGATCAGTCCAGTTGTACTGCTTTGATTCTAGTAATAATGCGTAGCCATAAATAGAGCTAAGTGGCGTTTTTAAATCGTGCGTGAGACCGGTAATCCATTCTTCACGTGTTTGCTGCAATACTTGTCTCATTGCATCATTTTTTTTGAGTGTAATAGAAAGGTGCTCTAGTGAATTTGTCACATCACTAAATAAGCGAAATGACCATTTTTCTTTACCAGATCGCCGGAACCTGACAAGTTTCCCTTTTTTACTAACAGGCTCTTCGTACTTTCCGCCAGCGATATTTTTAAGCCAACGCATCGCATGTAATAACGGTTTTCCGAATTTATTACCGTACCAAATAGACAGAATGACTAAATAAACAAATACGATAAGAAGGATTAATCCGCATCCGATTAGAAACTTTTTAGTAAATACATCTTCTATTTCATCATCTGGGTAGTAGTGCTCATTTTTTGCAGTTACAACGAGAAGATGATTGCTATTGGTGTCGTAAAAGCTAGACGTGTTTTCTTTATGATTCCATGGTTCTTTTGCGTTAAGAGCAGCTTGTATGGCAGAAAACGTTTTTTTCTTTCCATTTGGATAGGAGAATACTTCTTCGCCGCCACTATTAAAGATTTGAAGAGTAGCCTTTTCTTTAGAAAGTAACTGTTTTTCTTCTTCTGTTAATGTGAACGTATCTGTAGATACAGAAGGGTGCTCTTTCTGGATCGTTTTCAGTAATACATTGCTTTTTAACATACCGCCATAAATAACAAGTACGTTCTTTTCTTCTAATTCTATTTCCCAATATTTAAATGTATAAGGGCTTTCTATATGATTCTGTATATACGAGAATAATGATGCTTTCGTATAAGATGTTGGCACGTCACTAGGCGTATTAAAGTGATAGAGAACTTTTCCGTTTTCCTCCACAACTTGAATCCAATCATTTTTCTCTTTAATTAAGTCTTTTACTTCAGCTTTTAACGAAATATCACCATCTTCTGAAGAGATATATCTTGCAATCATAAAATTATCAGAATCTGGAATGTTCGGTTCGTATGAAGTACTCGTAACAAGAAAAATTAAATACGTGAAAGCCGCTACTACAGCAATCAGTAATGTAACTAAAACAAAAACGTGTTGCATGATAAATTGAATAATAAGTCGTTTATTAAAATTCATATCGTCACCCTACTTTGTAACGAACTTATAACCAAGCCCGCGAACGGTTTTTATATATTCTGGTTTACTTGGATCGTGTTCAATTTTTTCACGTAGTTTTCGAATGTGGACCATAACAGTGTTGTCATCGCCATTATAGGCAGGTGCTCCCCAAACTTTTTCATATATTTCCTCTTTCGAAAATACGTAGTTCGGATTCTCGCAAAAGAAGAGTAGTAGTTGAAAGAGTTGAGCAGAACATTCGACAATGTGCCCATCTACTGTTAGTTCTGCAGAGTGCTGATCAATTTCAAATCTTCCAAATGAAATTGAGTGTGATTTTTGTTCGTGTGGTACGGTTTGTTTCATATGTCTCCGAAGCTGTGCTTTCATACGTGCTACTACTTCTAATGGATTAAATGGTTTCGTAATATAATCATCTGCACCGTATGAAAATCCGGATATTTTATCTAAATCAGATGCTTTTGCTGATAGGAAGAAAATTGGACAATCTGTTTGTTGGCGAATGATTGGACAAATATCAAAACCAGATTGTCCAGGAAGCATTACATCTAAAATAATTAAATCGTAATTGTTTTGCTTAGTTAGAGATAAAGCTATTTCAGCTGATGTTGCAGTTGTAATATGAGAAAAGCCTTCTTTTTCAAGAATGGTAGTTAGTAATTGTAAAATTGCTGTTTCATCATCAACGAGTAAAATATTTGCTTGGTACATAAATATCCCTCCTAATTTTCTCGAATATCATATCATCATTTTGTAACTTATGGAATTTTTAAGGAAATTTTAAGGTTTTCTTTCGCAAAAAATTAAGAATCAAATGATATGATAAAAGTAACATAGGGGAGGAGATGAGTGTGAACCCGTTTCAAGTGATGCGAGCTAGATATTTTTTAATTGTATTTGCACTATTAATTTTAATAGCGAGAAGTAGTGGCGATTTGCTAACAAGTATATTTCATATACAAAATTCTTCTTTTATAAATATCCTTATATTCTATATCCTTCCGATGGTATGGATTTCTTATGAGTATAGAAAGCACCACATTTCATTTTCATTATTTGTTAATAAAAATGAAACATTTAACTTGGTACAAGTTTTATACATTACCGTTATGTTATGCATGTTTAGTTACGGGTATCTTATTTTGTATATGTATAGTTTTGCATGGATTACACCGGACTTTATTATGAACGCCCTGCATGAACCAATTGTAGATAGTACTGGGGGATATGTATCTCAAGTCATTAGGGTCGTATTCATCGCACCAATTATCGGGGAATTTGTTTTTCGCGGATTTTTACTTCAACGTTTTGCAACAAAATGGGGAACGAGCATAGCGACCATCGTTGTAGCAATATTGTTTGCGTTGTTACATGTTGATTTCCTCGGTGCAGCCATATTCAGCATCGTATTGTCAATCGTATATATTCGTACGAAAAGTTTACTCATGCCAATTGCAATACATATGTTAAACAATGCATTTGTAATAGGTGCGTCTTTTTTAATAAGTAGAGAAAAAATTATGAGTTTTGCCGATTTCTCAAATTATACGACATTCTTTCCTGGACTTATTATTTTTATAACAGGATTAAACTTAGTACTTATCTTTTTATTTGTTAATCGCAAATATTGGAGTAAAGAAGTGCCAGTTATATATGCAGAGCAGAAAAAGAGCTTTTCAGATGTAGCCGGGAGTAAATAAGATGAAGAAGACGGTTGAAAAAATATTAAAAGACATTATAGATTCTACGTCTATTACAGATATGTGTGATAGAAGTGTTTGTCATTGGCTTCAACCTGTAGTAGATACGATTGTGTTTCCAGAGTATTACGTATTTTCTAGTACTCATTTAAAAGAAAATATTATTTCTCTTCTTATTGTGTTCGGGGTTTTACTAATATTTGGTCTAATTGTAGAAGAAATGATGAAGCGCATCTTCAAAAAGAATGAAGAGAAGTATATGTGGATTCATAAAGTATTCGAGAAAGTAATGGTGGCTTTCCTTTTGTTTTATGGTATGAAAACAATCATTTACTTTATAGCTTTGAAACATCATTAATTCGAAATTTGAAAGGGATGTATAAAATTATATGAATGAAACGATATCATCAAATAAGTTTTTTTATTTGATTTTACTTAGTCTAGTGTTAATAACGACAGTGAATGTTATTTTGCGCTGGGAGGAAGCTTATTTTTTCATGTATTTAGCGCTCCATTTGTTGGGGATTTTATGTATAAGTGGTGGAGTCGTTACTGAAAAAAAGAATGAAGAAAGCGTTAACTATATGTGTGTGATCGGTCTTGTTTTACTTTTAGCTGTACAGGGTATTATGAAATATAGTTCTTTCTCCTTACAAGATTTTAGTTTATTAATAGATGTACTTCCTTAAAGAGGCTTTTTATTTTATCTAAAAAGCAAGTAGGGTACGTGTTGGTTTGTAAGTGTGATCCTTATTACGGATTGTGAACCGAAGAAAGTGTTTAAAGATAGGTAAGACTCTTCTTATGTAGAAGAGTTTTTTTATGTAAATAAAAAGATTCAGAGCAATTCACATAATAAGCTTGTTCTAATTTAGCGTGTACGAACTTACAATAATAATAGACAGGCAGCATAGAGGAGGGAATAGCGTGAGGAAGGTTATCGGTTGGTCGCTTTTTTTGTACGTTGGATTTGCGTTACTTATATATTGGTATTTATTTGGATGGAATCATGAACTTATTCCGGACATGTATAAGGGAACGAGTGCAGATCCAGAAACGTTTATGAGTGCTAGAGAGCTTACGCTAAGCCAAGATTATTCGCGCGTGAAAAATTTACTATACTTTTTAGCGACGCCTCTTGAATGGATTATTTTATTATTTGTACTTGTGCTAGGTATTTCAAGAAAGTTTGAGAAATGGTCGAAGGAAACGACTAAAATAAGTGTTTTGCAAGTTGCGATTTATTTCTTTTATTTATCATTATTGACAACAGTGCTTGCCTTACCGATGCAATGGATTGGCCGGAAAGTGTCCGTTGATTACGGCATTTCAACACAAAGTACACAAAGCTGGATAAAAGATCATGTTATCGGTTTTTGGGAAAGTTATGCGACTATGTTAATCGTAGTTACCGTTCTATTATGGCTTATCCGTAAATTTCCGAAGAGATGGTGGCTCGCAGGATGGGCGCTCTCTGTTCCATTTACAATCTTTTTAACATTCATACAGCCTGTCGTTATTGATCCGCTTTATAACGACTTCTCGACGCTGAAAAATAAAGAATTAGAAACGAAAATTTTAGCGATAGCAGACAAAGCGGACATTCCTGCTAAACACGTATATGAAGTAAACATGTCAGAAAAAACGAATGCATTAAATGCTTACGTAACAGGAATTGGTCCTAACGCCCGTATTGTAATGTGGGATACAACGCTTAAGCAGTTAAAAGATAAAGAGATTTTATTTATAATGGCTCATGAAATGGGGCATTATGTTATGAAACATATATATTTTGGCGTTGCAAGTTATGTATTGCTATCGTTTATAGGTATGTTTTTAATTAGTCGTATTATAAATATGTGTATTCGCAAATGGGGAGATACATTGCAAATTTCAAAAGTAGCATGTTTCTCCATTTTACCTTTATTTTTCTTAATTTCTTCTGTACTCTCTTTTGCAGCACAACCAGCAACAAACTACGTTTCACGTATAGAAGAAAGAGCCGCAGATCAATATGCTTTAAATATGACGAAGGACGGGAAATCTGGTGTGAAAACTTTTCAATATTTATCAAAAACAAGTTTAAGCCAAGTAAATCCGCCTGCGTTAGTAAAATTTTTCTTATACACGCACCCACCAATTTTTGAAAGAATTCATACGTTTGAACAATATGAGAAACAAAGCAAAAAGGAGTAGCATGATAGCTACTTCTTTTTTTATAGGGATATAAGTTTGATATTGGGAATATTTATCATTGCTTTTTATTGCGATTTTGTAAATAATAAGCTATAAAATTCTAAAAATCTATATATAAAGGAATAAAGGTGGAAAAATGTATTTTTTACAAAATTTAAAAGTGAAATATAAATTATTGTCGCTTATTTCATTAGCAGTTTTAGGTATGGTAATTATGAGCAGTGTAGCAATTAGTTCTATTAATAAGATTAAGCATGATACAGAGGTTGTAGTAGATGATTATCAATATTCTGCAATTTTATTAGAAGGAATGCTTCGCACACAAAATTCACTAGAATATAATTTATTAGAATTAATTACGGTATCACAAAATGAAGTGGCAAATAAAGAGGGAATAATTGATAATATTGAAAAGGATCTTAAAAAATATGATTCTTTATTAAAAGAATATGATGATGGTTTTAATTTAAGTAAGCAAGAGGATGAACTGTTTCAGAAGATGAAGAAATCTTTGCCAAGTTATAAAGATACATATAAAAAATTATTTGAAAAGGCGAAGGCAACAAACGAGCCACAAATGGTAAATGAATTTGAGAAGGAATTAAAACCGAAGGGAATAGAGTTAGCTGGTTATGCAGTGGATCTAGAATCGTATGTTTCAAATTTAGCTGACCAAGTATTTAAAGATTCTCAAAAAATGATTGATCGTTCCGTTATTACCTTTATCATTCTTGTAGTAGTTACTACAATCGTTATATGTATAGTAAGTTATATTATTAGCAAGCTTATAGTTGCTCCTTTACAAACGGTTAGTCGTATGATGGAAAGAGCGAAAGAAGGAGATTTAACCGTACATGGTGATTATACTGCTAAGGATGAATTAGGTATATTAGTAAGTAATTTTAACGAGATGATTGCAGGGCTAAGAACAAATATGCAAGAAGTAGAGAATAATATTCAGCTTTTATTCCAACATGCAGACGGAGTAGTATCTGCATCAGAAGTATCTAGTAGTGCAGCGAAGAAAATCACTATGGATATTGAAGAAGTTGCAAATGGTGCAGAGAGTCAAATGCAAGCAATGGAACAAACTGCGGGTGCGATGGAAGAGTTGACGCAAGGAATGCAGAGTATAGTCAATACATCATCCTCTGTAAATGAATTATCTGCTCAATCAGCATTAGATGCAGAGAATGGTAACAAATTAATGAAACAAATGATTCAACAGATGGATACAATCCAAAATTCGGTACATAGCGGTGTGAAACAAGTAGAGACTATGAAAGAACAATCAGAAGAAATTGTTAAAATCATTGATGTTATGCAAGGTATTACCTCCCAGATTAACTTATTAGCATTAAACGCCGCAATAGAGGCTGCACGTGCTGGTGAAAGTGGTAGAGGATTTGCAATTGTGGCAGATGAAGTGCGGAAATTAGCAGAACAATCTAGTGATTCTGCAAAACAAATTGAGAATCTTATTACTCAAGTTATGGGAACAACGAACCATACGGTACATATGATGGGGAAAGTAGATAATGAGGTACAGGCAGGTACACAAGTAGTAATGCATACAGAAAAAGTATTTGGAACAATTACAGAAAAAGTACAGCAAGTATCTGAGCAAATTCAAACGGTATCTATGTCTACAGATGAAATTGCAGCGAGTAGTGAGGAAATCTCGGCTTCTGCAGAAGACATGGCTCAAATTTCCCAAAGATCATCTGACCGAACTGATAGGGTAAAAGAGTCTATTCAACAGCAAGAAAAATCTGTTCAAGAGATTTCGGTTTCAATTGAACATATGCATAACGCAGCAGGAAAATTAAAACAAATAGTTGCCCAATTTACTCTTCAAAAGTAGTAGCATATTTGAGTGTTAATAAATATAAAAAAATCATCCTCTTTTAAGAAAAAAGGATGATTTTTTTATCCCGTTATTTGCTGGGCAGTAAGACCCCCACCTCAAAATTCAGCGGAAAATGCTACCTCTGAAATATAAACCATGAATATAGTAATCTCCATTAGGCATCTCCTTTAGGTGCCAATAAAGGGAAGTTATAAAGTGAAAAGGAGTTTATAAAGAGATTGTAGAATGTTTTAGTATATAACACCTTAGATGTGACAACTTCCTTTTTGAAAAAGAAAGAAGGGGTATAAAGCAGAAAGGTAGTGGAAATATTTCTTCTAGAAGATTTGCATTTTATCTTACATTCACAAAAAAAATAGTACTCCTGAAACAATGAAGTTCATTTTATTTGAATGAAATAGGGAGAGAGGATAATGAAGAAAAAAATATTGGGTGTAATGATGATCGCGACAATGGCAGGAGGTATATTTGCAGGGGCGAATGTGACACCTGTAAAAGCGGAAGAGTATCCACAAATGATTGTGTTTGAAGATGTTCCATACGGATTTTGGGCATATGATGCTATTATGGATTTAGCGTATCATAAAATTATATTAGGGTATGGAAACGGGAAGTATGGTGTTGGCGATCTTATAACACGTGAACAAGTAGCTGGGACTATTTACAGAACACTTGAGATAAAAGAAGAAGGGCCAGTAGCGAATCCATATAAAGATGTTTCTGATAGTACAACCACTTTTAAAAAGGAAATTTTAGCGTTAACAAAACGTGGTGTTTTTACAGGGGATGGCCAAGGGGATTTTAGGCCGAAAGCACCAATCTCTAGAGCGGAAATGGCTGTCATTTTAAAACGAGCATTTAATTTTGAAACGAAACAAAAACATACATTTAAAGATATTCCAAAAGGTCACTGGGCAGAAGATGCAATTAGTGCGTTACAATCTAATAATGTTGTGAGAGGAACTGGGAATGGCATGTATGAATTAAATCGCCCTGTACCTAGAGAACAATATGCTCAGTTTATTAATAATGCGATTATTAATTATCATTTGAAAGAGGATTGGAAGTAGAGTGAAATATGAAAGCACAAATAGAAAAATTTGTGCTTTTTTGTTTGTTTTAAAAAGAATTATTATTCGTATTTATGTATTTTTATGGTTATAAACAAGCTTTATAATCAACCCGATGAAAAAGACATGATGTGTAATATGATTCACAAAAACGTCACGAAATGTGTCGGGAAATATATTGTCACTATACCATTTATTCTGTATATTTTTAAAAAAACATATACATATTGGGGAGATAATTTGATGAGCAAAAAATTATTAAAAACAGCTACAGCATTAACAATTATGGGTGGGGTGTTATTCTCAGCAGAGAGTAATAGTGTAAAAGCGGAAAGTGCACCGTTGCAAAAAGCAAATACAATTGTATTTAAAGATGTACCAAAAGGACATTGGGCATATGAGGCAATTCATGAATTAGCGGAACAAGAAATAATTTTGGGATATGGCGATGGAATATTCGGTTTTGGGGATAATGTAACACGTGAGCAAGTTGCAGCTTTAATTTACCGTGTGTTTGATATGGAAGAACAAGATGAATATGAAAACCCATATGGAGATATCGATGAAAATTCAACAAGCTTTATCGAGGAGATATTGGCTCTAACGGAAATCGGAATTTTCCAGGGAGACGAGAATGGAAACTTTAGACCGAAGGCGACGTTAACGCGTGCGGAAATGGCACAAGTTCTTACGAATGCTTTTGACCTACAGGCAAAGGGATCTCATAACTTTAATGATGTTTCAGCAAATTCATGGGCAACGAATGCAATTAGTGCAGTACAAACAAATGGTATTACAATGGGAATCGGAGAAGGTAAATTCGGTCCGTCTATGAAGGTAACGAGAGAACAATACGCACAGTTTTTACATAGAGCAATATTGCATGATATGGAACAAGGGCAGTAATAAAGTTTAACTAGTCAAAGTGAAATTCAAAAATAATACAAAAAGGTCGTTGTTGTATAACAGCGGCCTTTTTTGTATGAAATAAAGCGCGAAAGAATGGCGTTTTGAAAAAAAAACGAAATGAATTTTCAAAAAAAACTTCCTTTTCTGAAGATTTGTTATATAATATAAAACATGAAATCAAATCTGTTATAAAACAGTTTAAGAAGGGGATGCTAATATGTCGACGCAAACTTCACGGGTTACACTCGTTGGAGAAATGTTACCAGCGTACAGCGAAATATTGACACCTGAGGTGCTTAGTTTTTTGAAGGAACTACATGAGAATTTTAATGAGCGCCGCATAGAACTTTTACAAAAACGTGTAGAAAAACAAAAGAGAATTGATGCAGGGGAGTTTCCGAAGTTTCTAGAAGAAACAAAACACATACGTGAAGCGGATTGGACAATTGCCAAGCTGCCAAAAGACTTAGAGGATCGCCGTGTAGAGATTACTGGACCGGTAGATAGAAAGATGGTCATTAACGCTTTAAATTCAGGAGCGCATCTTTTTATGGCGGATTTTGAAGATTCGAATTCACCAACTTGGGAAAATGCAGTGGAAGGCCAAATCAATTTACGAGATGCAGTAAAGGGAACGATTTCACATGAAAATGATAAAGGGAAAGAATATAGATTAAATGAGAAAACAGCTGTACTCATTGTACGTCCAAGAGGATGGCATTTAGAGGAAAAGCATATGCAAGTTGATGGGAAAAATATGTCGGGTAGCTTAGTAGACTTCGGCTTGTACTTTTTCCATAATGCGAAAGCTCTTTTAGCAAAAGGGAGCGGCCCATACTTTTACTTACCGAAAATGGAAAGTTATTTAGAAGCGAGATTATGGAATGATGTATTCGTATTTGCTCAAAAATATATCGGCATTCCAAATGGAACGATTAAAGCAACTGTGTTACTGGAAACGATTCACGCTTCGTTTGAAATGGATGAAATTTTGTATGAGCTAAAAGATCATTCTGCTGGCTTAAACTGCGGAAGATGGGATTATATTTTTAGCTTTTTAAAGAGTTTCCGTAATCATAATAAATTCTTACTACCAGATAGAGCACAAGTCACGATGACGGCGCCATTTATGCGTTCGTATTCTTTGAAAGTAATTCAAACATGTCACCGCCGTAATGCACCAGCAATTGGAGGAATGGCGGCACAAATTCCGATTAAAAATAATCCAGAAGCAAATGAAGCAGCTTTTGAAAAAGTGCGTGCTGATAAGGAACGCGAAGCTTTAGACGGTCATGACGGGACTTGGGTTGCCCACCCTGGACTTGTACCGGTTGCAATGGAAGTGTTTAATCACATTATGAAAACACCAAATCAAATTTTTAGAAAACGTGAAGAAATATGTGTAACAGAAAGCGATTTACTAGAGGTACCAGTGGGAACGATTACAGAAGAGGGCCTTCGCATGAATATTAGCGTAGGTATTCAATATATTGCATCTTGGTTAAGCGGACGGGGAGCAGCACCCATTTATAACTTAATGGAAGATGCGGCAACAGCTGAAATTTCAAGAGCACAAGTATGGCAATGGATTCGTCATGAAGGTGGAAAACTAAATGATGGTCGTAATATTACGCTTGAATTAATGGAAGAATTAAAAGAAGAAGAATTAGCAAAAATAGAAAGAGAGATTGGTAAGGAAGCCTTTAAGAAAGGGAGATTCCAAGAGGCGACAACGTTGTTTACAAATCTCGTTCGAAATGATGAATTCGTACCATTTTTAACATTACCGGGTTATGAAATTTTATAAAAAATGAAAAGGGGATGGAACAAATGAAAAACGAAAGAATCGAGAAGTTACAAGAAAGCTGGGAATTAGATGAGCGTTGGAAAGGGATCACACGTCCATATTCGGCAGAAGATGTAATTCGCCTGCGCGGGTCAATTGATATTGAACATACGTTAGCGCGTCGTGGTGCTGAGAAGCTTTGGACATCGCTTCATACAGAAGACTATATTAACGCACTTGGCGCATTAACAGGAAACCAAGCGATGCAACAAGTAAAAGCTGGGTTAAAAGCGATTTACTTAAGTGGTTGGCAAGTAGCAGCTGATGCAAACCTTTCTGGGCATATGTATCCAGACCAAAGTTTATATCCAGCGAACAGCGTACCTGCTGTAGTAAAACGAATTAATCAAACGCTTCAACGTGCGGATCAAATTCAGCATATGGAAGGAAGCGATGATACAGACTATTTCGTACCGATTGTAGCAGATGCAGAAGCTGGATTTGGTGGGCAATTAAATGTATTCGAACTGATGAAAGGTATGATTGAAGCAGGTGCATCAGGTGTGCATTTTGAAGATCAATTATCTTCAGAGAAAAAATGTGGCCATTTAGGCGGAAAAGTACTACTACCAACGCAAACAGCAGTACGCAATTTAATTTCTGCACGCCTTGCAGCAGATGTAATGGGAGTGCCGACAATTATCGTTGCAAGAACAGATGCGGATGCAGCTGATTTAATTACGAGCGATATTGATCCTGTTGATAAAGCATTTATTACAGGAGAAAGAACACCAGAAGGGTTTTACCGTACGAATGCAGGTCTTGATCAAGCAATTGCGCGCGGTTTAGCGTATGCACCGTACGCAGACCTCGTTTGGTGTGAAACGTCAGAACCAAATTTAGAAGATGCAAAACGATTTGCGGACGCAATTCATAAGGAGCATCCAGGGAAGCTACTTGCATATAACTGCTCACCTTCATTCAACTGGAAACAAAAACTAGATGAAAAAACAATTGCAAGCTTCCAAAAGGAAATCGCATCTTACGGTTACAAGTTCCAATTCGTAACACTTGCTGGATTCCATTCATTAAATTACGGTATGTTTGAACTAGCACGTGGCTATAAAGAGCGCGGCATGGCAGCATACTCTGAACTACAACAAGCAGAATTCGCAGCTGAAAAACATGGCTACTCTGCAACACGTCATCAACGCGAAGTAGGAACAGGTTACTTTGATGAAGTGGCACAAGTGATTACAGGCGGAACTTCATCAACGACAGCGTTAAAAGGATCTACGGAAGAAGCACAGTTTACGAAATAAAAGGAAGGGGCACCTTTTTGAAAGGTGCCCCTTGTTATTTTCTAAACGATTCGAAAAGAGAGATTGAGTTGTCGGCAAAAAACGATACTAACTTTTCTTTATTACTAAATCAACTCCACTCAGCCCTATGATCACGAATAAACTTCATATCTTTCTCATAATGCTCTAGATGTCCTTCATCGATCATTCTTTGGAAATTCAAGTCGCCTTCTTGAGCTTTTCGTTTCATATATGTACATAACCCTTCTAATCGAAGCAACACCATTCCTAAGTAATCTTCATCCATATTTTTATCATAGGACTGAACGAACAAATTCACTCTCTCTTTAATACGATCTGCATGTTGCGATGAGTCATAATGAACGGCTTCACCGGATTCAGTATAATACACTCTACTTAAAGGCACACAAGGATAGAGTGTATAAGCGATATCCCATAGTCTTGGACCAGGAGCAGCAACATCGAAATCAATAATCCCTACTGGCTTCTCATTATTAAAAATAATGTTATATATGGCAAAATCATTGTGACATAAAACCTCAATGTTATTTGGAGTATGATCCATCGGTTTCCAATCAGCTAATAACGGAAAATCACTTACAGCATCATGGTAAAGGCGGAGCATCTTTGCTATTTCTTTTAATACATCATTAGATCGCATATATTCTTTTAATGGATAATTGCCAGCTTCTCCTTCAATAAAGGATAAAATCTCTCTATCCTTTTCATCTACACCTAAAAGCTTTGGAGCATAATGAAATCCTTTGTTTTCTAAATGTTGCAATAGCTTATGAATCTTTTCACTGCCTGGCTTTAACTCTCGCCGAACAGTATTTTCAGAACGATATACGCTTGAGACGTTTCCCCCTGTTAGCCTTTCTTCTTTAGCGTAGTTTGACATGTGAAAATTCCCCCTGTGATTAAAAAATCCAATTCCAAATAGTGAATAGACCAACAACGGCAGAAAAGAGAAGGGAAGCAAGCAATGCTAGACAGCCAAAAGGAACTAGCTTATCTTTCCATGTTTCTTTATACTCATAAATTAACTCCTCTGCTACTTTCTTCTGCACTGAAGATAAAGGTTGATCTTTATACAAACCTTTTATATGGTTAGAATCGCCTTTAAACTTTAAAGCACGTGCAATATGATGAGGACTATTTCCCATTGATTTTTCAAATAATAAACATGATTCATGCATAATATCTGTTTTATGCTCTTCTAGATACCAGTAACGCCCAGCCATTTCTGGATATTGTAATTTATAATAAATATCTCCGAGTTGTTTTCGAAGATGTAATTCATTTGGGTATGTAAAGATGAGGCCATGCAACCTATCTCTTGCTTTTCCAAGATTATTATTTTCAATATCCTCTTCAATTCTTTTTAATGTTTTTCTAGGAATTTTATTGGTCATAAATTCCTCCTTATTTAGAATAGAGATAATTATATTTTATAAGAAATACTAAAAATTAGAAATTCTATTTTCGAAAAAGATTGTACATTTTATTTTAATGTGCTATGATGATGTCAGTTGAATAGTTAAATTAAGCAATCCATATGTTATCAAGTGCTGAAAACGAACGAGAAAAAGTATGTGAGAACTAGTTTATGTTTCGTATTTGATAATGTGTGGATTCTTTTTTTAGACAGGAAGACTAAAAAATTTAAAATTTGTATTTTCTTAGGAGGAAATAATTATGGCAGTAACAGGACAAGTAAAATGGTTTAACAACGAAAAAGGTTTCGGTTTCATCGAAGTTCCAGGCGAAAACGACGTATTCGTACACTTCTCAGCAATCGAAACTGACGGTTTCAAATCTTTAGAAGAAGGTCAAAAAGTTAGCTTCGAAATCGAAGACGGTAACCGTGGACCTCAAGCTAAAAACGTAATCAAACTATAATTTTATAGTTGATGATGGAAAAAAGGATGGCTAATGCCATCCTTTTTTTGTTGTGGAGAAAGTTTTTTTAGAGCCTGTTTTTATATCTAAATCTCTTTTTCGATGTTACAACTGGTAAAAAATTATCTGGAATGCGTATTAGTTTCTGTAGAAGAATTAGTTCAGCAAGAGCATTTGCTGCGTATGATAGTAAATAACTATAAATTTGTATTCTCTGTTGAAATGGGGAAATCTTTTCCAGATAGGCCTTGAGTAACATCTTTTTTGTTAGCGTTGTTGTTGGAATTTTGTACGTTTTGAGATGATGTTTCTAACAGTTGTTCTTGTTCCTTACTAGGGGTATTCAGAGCATCTGAGGGAATGCTATTAACCTGCTGATTTAATGGATTTTCTTTATCCATAGTATACAACTCCTTTGTAGAATTCGATAAAAAGCAATGTAATTATAAATAGCTACTTATATATATTGTGTTTTTGAATGACATTATATACAAAACTTATATTGCAAAGTTAACTAATTAACGAATTGTTAGTGATGGATAAAGATGTACAAATTTTAATTTTTTAATAAAAATTAAAAGCGGGTAACAAGTACAAATACTCTTTCTCATGTTTTATATAAGGATCATATTACAAATCAAAAAAGATGTAGAGAACCTTGGAAGAAAATATAGTCGTTTTTTAGGGGGAAGAAGAATAAATAAAATGATACTACAAATGTAAAAAGGCATTCCATAAAGGAAGGCCTTTTATTGTTCTTGCCCTGATTTTTTCTTCTCACGTTTTTTACATTCTGGACATTTTGATTTACGAAACGGTTTGGCAAAGAATAGCAGAATGAAAAATAAACCGAATATAATACTAGCTGAGTTTTTCACGATAATGACGCTACTATTTTTCATTTGAATCGATGGTTGGATCTCTTTTTCTTCCATAGTGGCCCTCCATATATTGGATTTACATTTTAATTATAGCAAAGTTAGTTGTTGTAATGATGTGAAATGAGGAATGGATAATAAATATTTATAGGTAGTATAAATGCTGTTTTTATAACTTTAAAATTAATTAATTTCTATATTGTGATTTTATTGTTTAACAAATGTTTGATAAATGATAAAAAATTGTAAAAAAGCGGAACTTGTAAGCTATTTTCTTTTCATAGATGCTAAAATTATATATGCAGCTGCTAATATAAATGGAAAAAAGGAGATAATGGAGTATGGAAAGTAAAGTGGAACGCTATGTCGAAAATTATGTTGTAACGAAAAATACGATGGCCTTACTTCCTGTTATTCTAAGTGAAAAGAAAATTGTTACGCGAGTCGTTGAAATGAATGATTCTTTTTTCGTATTTCAAAAACCTCTAGATATTATAGAAAGAAGTTGCCGCAAGCATGGCTCTAGTTTCTTAGGCAGAAAAGAAGGAACGAAAGAGTTAACTCATATTACACATAAAGCACCGATTGCGATTAGTCCAGCAGATCAACTTTATTTTTTCCCTACCTATTCTTACTCTAGAAAAGAGTGTGCTTGGTTGTCTCATTTTTATATTGAAAGTAATAAAGAATTAGAAGATGGAAATCTTATTATTAGATTTATAAATGGCTTTGCTGTGAAATTAGAAATATCAAAAACTAGTTTTGAAAATCAACAAAATCGTACAGCGAAATTACGTACTGAATATGAAGATCGTAGGAAAAAACAAGGGAATCCTTGTTTTAAAGAGGTCGATAAAAAAGAGGAATCAACATTAAAACCCGCTTATGAGAAGGTGTATTTTGTGAAGGAAGGCGAAGTGTGAAAGGATGGGGGAATCCCCATTCTTTTTTTGTTTGTCAGTCAGTCTTTGTAGATAAGGCGATATATTAGAAAAAACGAGTTGTAATTGATATATTTAGAAAATCACCAGTATAATTTCATTTACCGATAAAAACCGAAAAACAATCTAAATAACAAAATGAACGACACGTCCTGTCGAATATTGATAGATTATCATAGCTAAATAATGAAGGAATTCTTATGAAAGATATGGAAACTTTAATAAATACATCTCCGTATGTCGTATCTACCATTTCCTCTTTCATATAAGCAATGATACAGTAGGGATAGTATTTAGAGTAAAGGGGTAAAGTGTAGAATGGATTTTCAGACAATCAAAGAGTATTTTTCACCAGAAAATATGGATCATATTGTTGAGAGTTATAAAGCGTTCGGACCACTTCTTGGTATTGGTTTACCGATGATAGAGGCGTTGATTCCGGTATTACCGCTTATTGTATTTGTACTGGCGAATGCTGTTGCATTTGGCTTTTGGCTCGGTTTTCTTTATTCATGGCTTGGATCAGTAATGGGTGCATTACTTGTCTTTTTCATCATCCGCCATTTTGGTCGCAGTCGTTTCTTTTCGTTTGTAAATAAGCATGAGAGAGTACGAAAAGCAATGGGGTGGATTGAAAGGAAAGGATTCGCACCGATTTTTGTTATATTTTGTTTTCCGTTTACACCGTCAGCGCTAATAAATGTTGTCGCTGGTTTATCCCGAATTAGTGTAAAACAGTTTGGTCTAGCGTTAGCATTCGGAAAACTTGTGATGATTTTTATTTTAACGTATATCGGTCATGATTTAATGTCATTTATTCATAATCCAGTGAAATCAGTTATTGTAGGGATTGGTATTTTTATTTTATGGTATGTCGGTAAGAAAATCGAAGTAAAGTTAGAACTACATTAAGAATAGTCTTCTTTGTAAAGGAAAGCTTCAGTATTAAAGGATAAGGGGAGAAGCAGATGAAGAAAACTTTGAAAAAAGAAGGCATAGAGTGGATACGAACAATTTTAATTGGTGTATTATTAGCTGTATTTTTTCGAACGTTTTTCTTTTCAACGTATGTTGTAGAGGGGAAGTCAATGATGCCGACATTGCAAGATGGCAATATGCTAGTTGTAAATAAGGTGAGTTATCAAGTTGGGGACTTGAACAGATTTGACGTTGTGGTATTTCATGCGAATAAAAAAGAGGACTATGTAAAGCGGGTTATCGGTTTACCTGGAGATCATATTGAATATAAGCAGGATAAGTTATATATAAACGGTCAATTTATTGATGAGCCGTATTTAGAGAAGTATAAGAAAGAGATAAATGGAAGGCAACTAACAGGCGACTTTACATTAGAAGAGTTAACGAAAGAAAAGCTGGTGCCACCCGGGTTTATTTTTGTAGTAGGTGATAACCGGCTCGGGAGCTGGGATAGTAGACACTTTGGCTTTGTAAAAGCTGATACAGTTGTCGGTAAAGTTGATTTGCGATATTGGCCAATTCAAGAGGTGCAAACGAATTTTTCAAAAGGTTGATATAATGAAGTAGAAGTATAGAAAAGACAAACAACTCAGTTTGTCTTTTTTCGTGTACTATAATACAATTATAGTAGCAAACTAACGTTCGTTATGTAAGTGAAAGGTGGGGTTACATGTCACTTCGATTTGTAATTGGTAGAGCGGGAAGTGGAAAAAGTACACTTTGTTTACGCGAAGTGCAAGAAGAGTTAAAACAACGCCCGAGAGGGAAAACAATATTATATCTTGTGCCAGAACAGATGACATTCCAGACGCAGCAGGCGTTAATTGGAAGTGAGGATGTAAGAGGTTCTATTCGGGCACAAGTTTTTAGTTTTTCACGATTAGCGTGGAAGGTACTACAAGAAGTTGGCGGAGCGAGTCGTCTTCATATTGATGAAGCGGGTGTACATATGTTACTCCGTAAAATTGTAGAGTCTCGTAAAGATGGATTATCGGTGTTCCAAAAAGCAGCGGAGCAAAACGGTTTCTTTGAACATCTTGGCAGTATGATTGCAGAGTTTAAACGTTACAATGTAACGCCATCTAACGTATATGAAATGTGGCAACAATTGGATGCGCATAGTAGCAGTGCCGAACAAAAGTTACTAGCGAATAAAGTGTATGATTTACAGCTATTATACGATGATTTTGAACGTGCTTTAATTGGAAAATATTTAGATTCAGAAGACTACCTGCAATTGCTAGTGGAAAAGCTTCCGCAGTCTGAATATGTAAATGGTGCGGAAATTTATATAGATGGATTTCATTCATTCTCCCCGCAAGAGTTAGAGATTGTAAGACAGCTTATGATTTGCGGAGCGAGAGTTACGATCACGTTAACGATAGATGAAAAAACGTTAGCACAGCCAGTAAATGAACTCGATTTATTTTATGAAACGACGTTAACGTATGAAAAAATAAAACAAGTAGCGCGTGAAGAGAAAATAGAAATTGAAAAAACAATTCCACTTATGGAACAGCCGCGTTTTCATTCTCCCGCATTAGCGCATTTAGAAGCTCATTATGAAGCGCGTCCGAATGAAAAATTTAACGGTGAAGCGAGTGTAACGATTAGCACAGCTGCGAATTTACGAGCGGAGGTAGAAGGTGTTGCTCGTGAAATTCGTAAACTTGTTGCGAATGAAAAATATCGTTACCGAGATATTGCAGTGCTTCTTCGTAATGGGGAAAGTTATTACGATGTGATGCGCACGTTATTTACAGATTACAATATCCCGCACTTCATCGATGAAAAGCGCCCGATGTCACACCACCCATTAGTAGAATGTATTCGTTCTGCACTCGAGATTATTAGTGGGAATTGGCGTTATGATGCGGTGTTCCGCTGCGTGCAAACAGAGCTTTTATATCCATTAGACGTAAGAAAAGAAACGATGCGTGAAGAAATGGATGAATTTGAAAATTACTGTTTAGCGTACGGTGTACAAGGAAAGAGATGGACTTCAGAGGATCCATGGATGTATCGCCGTTATCGTTCTCTTGATGATACGAACGGGATGATTACAGACAGTGAACGTGAAATGGAAGAGAAAATAAATAGGTTACGTGACGTTGTAAGAACACCTGTTATTCGCATGCAAAAAAGGTTAAAGCGTGCAGGAACAGTTATGCAAATGTGTGAAGCAGTTTACTTATTTCTAGAAGAGCTGGATGTTCCGAAAAAACTAGAAGAATTACGTATACGTGCAGAAGAAAGTGGAGATTTCTTATTTGCGACAGATCATGAACAAGTATGGGAAGAAGTAATGAGCCTTCTTGATACGTTTGTAGAGATGCTTGGTGAAGAGAAAATGTCTCTTTCTATGTTTACGGACGTTATGTCGACAGGTCTTGAGGCACTTCAATTTGCTAACATTCCGCCGTCATTAGACCAAGTGTTAATTGCTAATATTGATCACTCCAGGTTATCTGACGTGAAAGCAACGTTTATTATAGGTGTAAATGAGGGTGTTATTCCAGCAGCACCTATGGACGAAGGTATGCTTTCTGATGAAGAAAGAGAAGTTCTTGGTGCAGCAGGGATTGAATTAGCGCCAACGACGAGACAAACTTTGTTAGAAGAACAGTTCGTTATGTATCAAATGGTAACGAGAGCATCTGAGAAGTTATATATTTCATGCCCGCTTGCAGATGAAGAAGGAAAGACGTTACTTGCGTCTAGCTTTATTAAGAAAATAAAAAGAATGTTCCCTAATGTGAAAGATTCATTTATTACGAATGACGTAAACGATTTATCACGTTCAGAACAAATTTCATACGTAGCAACGCCAGAAGTAACGTTATCTTACGTTATGCAGCAACTACAAACGTGGAAGCGATACGGATTTGAAGGGAATTTAGACTTTTGGTGGGACGTATATAATTTCTACGTAACTTCAGATGAATGGAAACAAAAAAGTAGCCGCGTCTTATCAAGTTTATTCTATCGAAATCGTGCGAAGAAACTAAGTACAGCAGTAAGTAGAGATTTATACGGAGATATAATTAAAGGAAGCGTCTCTCGTATGGAACTATTTAACCGTTGTGCATACGCTCATTTTGCGCAGCACGGTTTATCGCTTAGAGAGCGTGATATTTTCAAGCTTGATGCGCCGGATATCGGCGAATTATTCCATGCGGCATTAAAGAAAATTGCGGACAAGTTATTGCGTGAAAACCGTACTTGGGCGGATTTATCCATAAAAGAGTGTGAGCATCTTTCTGTTTTAGTAATAGAAGAAATCGCACCGTTATTACAACGACAAATTTTATTAAGTTCAAACCGTCATTTCTATTTAAAACAAAAACTACAACAAATCATTTTCCGTACGTCAATCATTCTTCGTGAGCATGCGAAGTCAAGCGGATTCGTACCAGTTGATTTAGAAGTGCCGTTCGGTATGGGCGGTACAGGCTCACTTCCGCCGATGGAATTCTCATTACCAAATGGTGTGAAGATGGAAGTTGTCGGCCGTATTGACCGTGTTGATAAGGCAGAAGATGAAAACGGGACGTTCCTACGTATTATTGATTATAAATCAAGTTCAAAAGCGTTAGATTTAACGGAAGTGTATTACGGATTAGCACTTCAAATGTTAACGTATTTAGATGTTGTTACTTCGAATGCGCAGACGTGGATGAAAAAAGGTCACGCAGCATCACCAGCTGGTGTATTGTATTTCCATATTCATAACCCAATCGTTGAGATGAAAGGTGACGCATCTGAAGCTGAAATTGAAAAAGAAATTTTAAAGAAATTTAAAATGAAAGGACTCGTATTAGGAGATGCTGACGTTGTTCGTTTAATGGATAACAAACTTTCAACAGGAAGTTCAGATATTATTTCTGCTGGCCTGAAAAAAGACGGTAGCTTTAGTGCGCGTTCAAGTATTGCAAGTGAGCAAGAGTTTAACGTACTGCAAAAATATGTACACCATACGTTTGAAAATATCGGAAAAGATATTACAGAAGGTGTTATCGATATTGCTCCTTATAAAATGGGAAATAAAGCAGCATGTACGTTCTGTAACTTCAAATCTGTTTGTCAATTTGATGAGTCACTTGAAGATAATCAGTTCCGATCGTTAAAAGATATGAAAGATAGCGAAGCGATGGAGAAAATAAGAGAGGAGGTTGGCGGAGAATGATAGAAAATTGGCCTAAAAAACCAGAAGATAGTCAATGGACAGATGACCAGTGGAAAGCTGTTGTAGCGAACGGGCGTGATATTTTAGTTGCGGCTGCAGCTGGATCAGGTAAAACAGCAGTATTAGTTGAACGTATTATTAAAAAGATTATTAATGAAGAGAATCCAGTCGATGTCGACCGCCTGCTCGTTGTAACATTTACGAATGCAGCGGCGCAAGAGATGAAAAACCGAATCGGGGAAGCGTTAGAAAAGGTATTAATTGATGAACCAGGCTCTCAACACGTAAGAAAGCAGCTGAGTCTATTAAATAAAGCTTCCATTTCAACAATTCACTCATTCTGTTTACAAGTAATTAGAGGATATTACTACATGCTTGATGTTGATCCTCGTTTCCGTATTGCGAATCAAACAGAAAATGAATTGTTAAAAGAAGAAGTGCTAGATGACATATTAGAAGAAGAGTACGGAATCGAAGATAATACAATCTTCTTTGAACTTGTTGATCGTTATACGAGTGACCGTAGTGATGATGACTTACAACGTATGATTTTAGCGCTTCATACAGAGTCAAGAGCGCATCCAAATCCGGAAAAATGGCTTGATAAATTAGTAGAAGCATATGACGTAGAAGGAAAGACAATTGAAGATTTAGTATATGCTTCTTATTTATTAGAAGATGTGAAATTCCAGCTTGAAACAGCGGAACAGCATATTCGTAAGGCAACTGAACTCGCAATGCTTCCTGACGGTCCAGCGCCTCGCATTGAAACCCTGCAAGCAGATGTAGCTTTACTTGGAACGCTATCATCAGCTGCTCATGAGTCGTGGACAAGTTTGTATGAAGCGATGCAAAACGTATCGTGGCAAACGTTAAAGCGTATTAAGAAAAGTGATTACAATGAAGATGTTGTAAAACAAGTAGACTCTCTTCGTAATAAAGCGAAAGATGAAGTGAAGAAATTACAAGAAGAGTTATTTAGCCGAAAACCTGAAAGTTTCTTACGAGATTTTCAAGATATGCACCCAGTATTAGAAAAGCTTGTTCAACTTGTAAAAGTATTTACAGAGCGTTTCCAAGCGATGAAGCGAGATAAAGGAATGGTCGATTTCACAGATTTAGAGCATTTCTGTTTACAAATTTTAAGTGAACAAAGTGAAAATGGTGAAATGAATCCGTCAGCAGTGGCGCTTCAATATCGTAATAAATTTGCTGAAGTATTAGTCGATGAATATCAAGATACGAATTTCGTACAAGAATCGATTATTAAATTCGTAACGAAAGATTCTGAGAGTGAAGGAAACTTGTTCATGGTTGGTGACGTAAAGCAGTCGATTTATCGTTTCCGACTAGCCGAACCAGGACTATTCCTAGGAAAATATAAACGCTTCACACAAGAAGGATTGGGCGGTGGAATGAAGATCGACTTAGCGAAAAACTTCCGTAGTCGTCATGAAGTACTAGCAGGTACGAACTTTATCTTCAAACAAATTATGGGTGAAGAAGTCGGAGAAATCGACTACGATGCAGACGCTGAATTAAAGTTAGGTGCTACCTATCCAGAAGGTGAAGATGTAGCGGCAGAACTACTGTGCATTCAGCAAACGGAAGAAGAAGTAATAGACGGAGAAGAAGGTGCAGAAGTCGAAAAAGCACAGCTTGAAGCTCGTCTTATGGCGCAGCGCATTAAAGCGATGGTTGATTCAGGTTATGAAGTGTATGACCGTAAAAATGATAGTATGCGCCCAGTACAATACCGCGACTTCGTTATTTTACTTCGCTCCATGCCGTGGGCACCGCAAATTATGGAAGAGTTAAAACTACAAGGAATTCCAGTATATGCAGACCTTGCGACTGGTTACTTTGAAGCGACAGAAGTAAATATTATGATGAACGTATTCCGCGTTATTGATAATCCGATGCAAGATATCCCGCTCGCAGCAGTACTTCGTTCACCGATCGTTGGATTAAATGACGAAGAACTTGCGACGCTTCGTGCTCACGGAAAGAAAGGGTCATTTTATGAAGTAATGAGCTCATTCTTAAAAGGGGCACCACTTGAAGAGGAGCAAGAACTTCATGATAAATTAGAGTGGTTTTATAACTTACTGCAAGGATGGCGTGAATTCGCGCGCCAACAATCACTTTCTGATTTAATTTGGAAAGTGTACGGTGAGACAGGTTATTACGACTTTGTTGGCGGTTTACCAGCTGGAAAGCAAAGACAGGCAAACTTACGCGTACTATATGACCGTGCAAGACAATATGAGGCAACATCATTTAGAGGATTATTCCGCTTCTTACGTTTTATTGAACGTATTTTAGAACGCGGTGATGATATGGGTACGGCGAGGGCCCTCGGTGAACAAGAAGACGTTGTTCGCATTATGACGATTCATAAAAGTAAAGGGCTAGAGTTCCCAGTTGTATTTGTAGCTGGACTCGGTCGTCGTTTTAATACACAAGACTTAATGAAACGTTTCTTATTGCATAAAGATTTCGGTTTCGGTTCGCAATTTATCGATCCGCGTAAACGAATTAAATATACAACATTATCACAGCTTGCGATTAAGCGTAAAATGAAAATGGAATTAATTGCGGAAGAAATGCGCGTACTATACGTAGCATTGACGCGTGCGAAAGAGAAGTTAATTTTAATTGGAACAGTTAAGGATGCAAATAAGGAAATGGAAAAATGGCTCGATGCGAGGGAACATAGTGAATGGTTATTACCAGATCATATACGTGCCGGGGCGTCTTGTTATTTAGACTGGATTGCACCTTCATTATATAGACACCGTGATAGTGAAATGCTTCTTGAATTAGGACAAGGAAGCATTCCGGATGAAATTTACGGGTATGACACGAGCTGGAAAGTAGAAGTTGTGGATGGTAATACGCTACTTGCACCAGAGCCAGTTCAAGAAGAGAAACAAGAATTATTAGAAGCGCTTCGTGAGAAAAAGGCTGTGCCATTACAAAGTGAACGGAAAGAAGAAGTGTACGACAGATTAATGTGGAAGTACGGATATGAGGATGCGACATCTCATCGTGCGAAGCAATCTGTTACAGAAATAAAGAGAAATTATCAATCTGAAGAAGGTAGCGATAACACCTTTATTAAAAAACTACGTGCACCAATTAAAACACGTCCGCGCTTTATGGAGAAAAAAGGGTTAACGTACGCAGAGCGCGGAACAGCAGTCCATGCCGTTATGCAGCATGTTGATTTGAAGAAGCCGATTACGGTTGAAGTTCTTCAAGAGCAAATTGCTGGAATGGTAAATAAGGAATTATTAACATTCGAGCAGGCGGAAGAAATAGTGATTGAAAAAGTAATTTCATTCTTTAACAGTGACTTAGGTAAAAGGGTATTAGCGGCGAAAAGTGTTGAGCGTGAAGTACCATTTACGATGATGCTTGCAGCAGAAGAAGCATATCAAGATTGGCAAGGGAATAGCGGGGAATCGATTCTTGTCCAAGGGGTTATCGACTGCATGATTGAAGAGGAAGATGGTATTACGTTAATCGACTTCAAAACAGATACGATTGAAGGGAAATTCCCAGGCGGATTTGAACAAGCGAAACCAATTTTAGAAGATCGCTATAAAATGCAGCTTTCGTTATATGCAAAAGCACTGGAGAAAAGCTTACAACATCCTGTGAAAGAGAAATGTTTATATTTCTTTGATGGGAATCACGTTGTAAATATTGAAGAATAGAGGGGCTTGAAAATGGTAACGGAAAAAACGTTAAGAACTTGTGAACAGGGACACGAGTACTATAAAAGTAGCGATTGTCCAACTTGCCCAACCTGTGAGAAAGAGAGAAAACCAAAAGAAGGTTTTCTCTCTCTTCTTTCAGCGCCAGCAAGAAGGGCATTAGAACACCATGGAATTCAAACTGTAGAAGAACTCTCAAAATATAGTGAAAAAGAAATTTCAAAACTGCATGGTATGGGACCTGCGTCTTTGCCGAAGCTTAGGAAGGCTTTGGAGGAGAGTGGGTTATCATTTAAATAAAATGAAATAGTGCCTCTTCACTACTTACTTGTTTATACCACTATTTGTGGACAGTAAAGCTCTTGCTTATTAAAATTTTATTTTAATAATTTTGAATTAGATAAAAGAAAAAAGTAGGAGATATTCTCCTACTTTTTTTACGCTGTTCCAATCTGATCTTGATCTGCCACATCAGAATCAAATGTATTCGTTGCACTAACACCGTTAAACGTATTCACGACAAACCCAACATTGGAAGCTCCAGATCCGTTATAGGCTTTCGTGTTTTCTTTCGGAGATACGTTATAAAAATCTCCTAAGTTGAAAGAGCCGTTACTGTTTTGCACGACGAGATTTCCTACAACCGAAGGCATACCATCCACCTACTTTACTAAGCTTTTTAATTACTATATGAATTATTGTGCGGAAGGTTCATCCGTAATATATTGGCGGATTTGTATAATACGAGAGTTATTAAAACCATAATCAACATTTCCAATTTGAAAGCAACCAGAATTTAAAAGTGTCCGCAATTCAACGTTATTCACTTCAATAAAAGGGCATTCATTTACAATATTTAATTTTACATCTGTCGTTCGTTTTGGAATTGTAATGTATTCATCTGTAAAGATTTCAAAAGCATCAAAGCGACCTTCTCCCCGTATATAACAAGGAATTTCACGGTGGACGGCAATAGCTCTACTTTTTAATTCCATTTGGTTTGCATCTCCAACTTGAAATACAGCAGCAATCCCTAAAGAAATAATAGAAACATTTTGGACAATAGACACATGATGCAACATAATTTCTCAGTCTCCTTAACCTGGAGTAGGAGGGACATCTGTTACTAATGGTACAAATGGACCCTCTGTAACTGTTTCAAATGGTGTATCGAGAATAGAAGATAGAATGAGGAGATTTGCATCTCCAATTAAAAAGAGTGCGGACGACGATACACCGTTCATTTTAATCTGTCCGACTTTTAACTCACGGTTTACAACGTTAAGGTTCATACATACTTACTCCTTTCGGAAATTTCCCGGTATGTGCTGAATAAAGGAGAGAAAGGCTTTGTCAATATCTTGTTTCATTGCCTGAATAATGATATCTCGTAAATAATCTGGATCTGTTGAAATACCTTCATATGATTGCGCTTGTGATAAATAATAAGGGAGTCGATGCTCCATCTGTTTTTTTATGTCATCCACCATCATTTGTCGATACATTTCATCAAGCGGTGTTCGCTCTTCTTGTTCAAAATGGAGAATACGATTATATGCTTCTTCATCTAAGTATCGATGCATTTCTTGGAGGATACCTTGATAAAAGTCTGGGTTTGTTTCGGTTTCAGGGTTTACCTTCAATGTTTCTGTATCCACTTGAAAATCTTCAATTTGTTGTCCTTTTGCTGAAAATGGGTTTAAACCAATATTTAAAGTACCATTTAAATTTTCGACTTTTAATTGATCGAATTTGTATTCCACTTTTCCTACAGAAGAGGAGGGGCGATTTTTTAATTCGTTAAGCTCTTCTTGGAGTTGGCGCACTTGATCTTCTAAATTCAGGATGGCTGCTTGTTGTGTTTGAAGAGCTTGTTGAAGTTGGTGTAAGTAAGTATATATATCTTGATTCATTTGTGAAACCTCCTTTTCAATAGGGAGGGTAAAAATATTCCTGCTATATATTTATGACAAGGATGTCTTAAGAAGAACTAGTTGATGGTTTGATAGAAATAATTTGTCCTTTCGCTTGTAATGGGCGAAGCGGCTCCGTAAATCCGCCCGTATTTGAAAATTTAGATAGGGCTTTAATACTTCCGGCAGTACCAATTTGGAACACAGAAGAGGTTGTAATGCTATCAATTTTAATGCTGTTAATGATGATGCTTTGGTTTACGTAAAAATTCAATACAATCGCCCCCTTTAAGTTGAACCAATTATCGCTTGATCGACGACATCTGAATCGTTGACAGTCGTTGCACTTTGATAATTGTAGACAGAAACGTTATCTCCAACATTAAAAGAGCCGGCCCCGGCGAAAGCACGTGAGTAACTAATAGGCCTAATCGCAAATACATCTCCAATATGAAAAATACCACTTGATCCAATATTGACGATACGAATATGTCCGACCATAGCTGGCATACAAAACACCCTTCGTTTTTAAAATTTTCTTTTCTACTATTGTATGGGCGTTTCCAATAAAATGTGTATTTTTTTGAAATAAAAGAAACACACGCATTATTGCGTGTGTGTTTTGAATGTTTGATTAGGGTGTAAATCCGTATGTACATGACAAATTACATTTAAGAGCCTGTCCAGTTCTTGGCTACAATCCACTGTTTTTTGAGAAGTCATTCCATAGCGTTCAGCAAAATAAATCATTTTTTCACGTTTTTTTTCAATCGCTTGCTCAAACATTGAAATCGGCTCCATCTCTAAATGAAATTTTTAGTATATATGTAGTACATATTATACAAAAACTTCATAAAAAAGAAATGCATTCGCTAAAAAAAGTAAAATTTCTACATTTTATGCCAAATGATAAAGGGTAACGAATAGGGTATGAGAAGAATATTGTAAAAATTAGCGTGCATGAGAAGGTTTTTTTCTTAAGGATGCGAATACAATTAAAGGGCATGAGTTTTAGGATGGAGAGTGGAAATATTGCGTTTTGTAACGGCGAAGAAAGAAGAAAAGGTATTTGTAGGTATTGTGGATGAAGAAGAAGAAAAGGTATTACACTTAAGAGAAGCGCAAAGACAAAAAGGGGAAAAGGTTACAATCCCTATTACAATGTTAGAGTGTATTGAAAGAGGGACTGAATGCTTTGAGAAAGTATGTGAAATTGTAAATTGGGCAAAAGAAAACGGGGAAGCGGCGTATTATCCGTTAACAGAGGTGAAAATATTAGCACCGATTCCAAGGCCAAGAAAGAATATTTTGTGCGTTGGAAAAAACTATCGTGAGCATGCGGTAGAAATGGGCGGAGTAGAGTCTATTCCAGAAAATATAATGATCTTTACGAAAGCACCAACAACAGTTATTGGCATAAATGAGCAAATTAATGGTCACCCTCATGCAACGGACGAACTAGATTACGAAGGAGAATTAGCTATCGTTATTGGTAAGCGAGGGAAACAAATTAAAAAAGAAAAAGCGCTTGAGCATGTTTTTGGTTATACGATTATCAATGATGTAACAGCTCGAGACATTCAAAGAAAACATAAACAGTTTTTCCTTGGGAAAAGCTTCGATACATTTTGTCCGATGGGACCGTATTTAATTCATAAATCGGTGGTTAATGCGCCGAATGCATTACACATTGAAACGGTAGTAAATGGAGAAGTAAGGCAAACTTCCAACACAAATAAAATGATTTTTTCAATAGAAGAAATTATTTCAACGATAAGTAAAGGAATGACTTTAGAACCAGGCGATATTATCGCAACAGGAACCCCGGCTGGTGTCGGAAAAGGTTTCACACCACCGAAGTTTTTACATGCTGGTGATGAAGTGGTTATTACAGTAGAAGGAATTGGTACTTTGCGAAATGTAGTGAAGTGAAGAAAAGAGCTATCTTGTTAAAAGATAGCTCTTTTTTATGGCCTTGGGTTATAGAGGTAATCAATAACGGAAAAAGTGTAAAGACCAATGAATGCAAGTGTGCAAATGCCAAATAGTATAACCGTAAGTGCGCTTTTTTCTCGTCCAAAACCAATGATAGTAAGAATAACAGCAGTCCAAAATGATGCTTTCAGTAGTGTGAATGTAGTAGGAGTTGAGTAGTGAGTAAGCCATGTTGTGGAAAGTAGGAAGCCAAAGAATGTAACTAAAATAAAAGATGTAGCTAAATAGTTAATATGTTTACCATATCTTAATAGCATATCGCACCTCCTTTACGATTTTAAAATACAGAAAATTAAAATTTCATCTTAATATAAATGAATATAAAAAGAAAGAGGTTGTCCCAACATGTCGGACAACCTCTCTATCATTACGATAATACAGCTTTAATTTTTTGGAATGCCCACTCTAAATCTTCTTCAGAGATTACTAGAGGTGGTGCGATACGAATTACGTTTTCATGTGTTTCTTTACATAGTAGACCAGCTGCTTTTAGTTGTTCACAGTAAGGACGAGCTGGCTCGTTTAATTCGATACCGATGAATAAACCTTTACCGCGAACTTCAGTGATCATTGGGTTGTCAATCTCTTTTAATTGCCCAACTAATTTTTCTCCTAATTGAAGAGAACGCTCTGTTAATTTTTCTTCTTCTAACACTTCAAGAGCTGCGATAGAAACAGCACATGCAAGTGGGTTACCACCGAATGTAGAACCGTGAGAACCTGGCTCAAATACACCTAAAATATCGCGGTTTGCTGCAACACAAGAGATCGGGAACACGCCGCCACCAAGTGCTTTACCAAGTATGTACATGTCAGGAGTTACATCGTCCCAGTCACAAGCAAATACTTTACCAGTACGGCCTAAGCCTGTTTGGATTTCATCTGCTACGAATAAAACGTTTTCTTTTTTACATACTTCAAAAGCTTCTTTTAAGTAACCAGCTGGCGGGATGTTAATTCCTGCTTCACCTTGAATTGGCTCTAAAATGAATGCTGCTGTGTTTGGTGTAATTGCGGCTTTTAATGCTTCTAAATCACCGTAAGGAATTACAACGATGCCAGGAAGCATTGGACCGAATCCACGCTTGTACTCTTCGTTTGAAGACATAGAAACAGAACCCATTGTACGTCCGTGGAAGTTATCTTCACAAACGATGATTTCAGCGCGGTTTGCTTCTACTTTCTTCACATCATAAGCCCAGCGACGAACTGTTTTAATTGCAGTTTCAACAGCTTCAGCACCTGTATTCATTGGAAGTACCATTTCTTTATTAGTTAGTTTCGCAACTTTTTCGTACCAAGGACCTAATTGATCGCTATGGAAAGCACGAGAAGTTAACGTAACACGATTTGCTTGGTCAATTAAAGCGTTAATAATTTTCGGGTGACGATGACCTTGGTTTACTGCAGAATATGCACTTAATAAGTCCATATAGCGGTTTCCTTCAGGATCTTCTACCCAAACACCTTCTGCTTTAGAAATAACGATTGGAAGTGGGTGATAGTTATTTGCTCCATATGTGTCTGTAAGTTCGATAATATCCTTAGTTTGAATCATGATTGTTCCCCCTTTTGTTATTACAAGAAGTTTGTAAATACTCTAAATATTATATCATTTAAATGTAAAAAAGCGAAACATTTCCTGAAAATAAATGAACATGTTATCATATAGAGTGAAAAAGTGTGAAAAGAGGAGGTAAGGGATACGATGGTACATATGCATATTACAGCATGGGCGTTAGGTTTAATTTTATTCTTCGTTGCGTATTCACTTTATTCAGCAGGAAGAAAAGGTAAAGGTGTACATATGGGGCTTCGCCTAATGTATATCATCATTATTGTGACAGGCTTCATGTTGTACATGAGTATTGTGAAGACAGCAACAGGTAGCATGCACATGTGGTACGGCCTGAAAATGTTAGCTGGTATTTTAGTTATCGGCGGAATGGAAATGGTTCTTGTAAAAATGAGCAAAAACAAACCAACAGGGGCGGTTTGGGGCTTATTTATTGTTGCGCTAGTAGCAGTATTATACTTAGGACTGAAATTGCCACTTGGCTGGTACGTATTCAAATAAAAATAAAACCACCTTATAATCTCAAAGACTTGGGAGATAAGGTGGTTTTTATTTTTTATGTCGCATCGATATGCAACTCTTCTCCATTTACTTTCGTAAAACGGAACATATTTTTATTTGACGTAGTGTGACGGACGAAATGGTGTTGCAGTGTACAGATCATTTCTTCGTTATCAAACAAAAGAATATTTACTCCTTCGCGTGACTCCTCTTTCGGTAAGAAAGATAAATAATTATGACAATACATGCAATCATATAAAGAGTAGTGAAGTGATTGCAATGATTCAGTTAATAATGTGAAGACAGAGTCAGGTAATTCCTCGAGCCATTCATTATAGCTAAGAAGTAACTTTTTTCGAATACGTACCATTTCACCATTTTGCAAATGGTGTTGCTCGTTGGCGATTTGTAATACATCTTGTTCATAGAAACGGGCTGGTAACCAATTGTTATTATACAAAATTTCAAACCCATCTTCGGCAATATCTTCTAATAGAAACGCTTCATCATTTTCATCATCAAAGAATACCCATTCATTGTTTATATATTCTACATTACCGACTGTATGAGCACGGGGCTGGTTATATAAAATATGTTTACGTTGTATCATATACGATTTCTCCTTTATGAAAAGTAGTTATTCCTGTTATAGACAGTTCGTGCGTTCTTTATAACTAGACACATCTAGACATAGGTGGGCATACAATAAAACACGTTTTACTGAGTGAGAATGCTATTCCATATGTGGATAGTAGGTTATCGTCAAGTTTTTCATTTTTTGATCCGCACTCTTAGGGGGGGATTACTGCACGTTCAAGAAAAGAAATAAGATGGAAGGATGATTTATATGTGCGGGATTACAGGATGGGTGGATTATAAACGCTCATTAGAAGGAGAAAGAGATGTCGTTACGAAGATGGCTGAGACGTTAGCGAAGCGGGGGCCGGATGATAATAAAGTTTGGATTAAAGGAAATGTCGCATTTGGGCATAAACGGTTAATCGTTGTAGACCCTGAGGGCGGTAAACAGCCGATGACTTGTTTAAAAGATGAAACGAATTACGCCATTTGCTATAACGGTGAACTTTATAACACAGAAGACATTCGAAAGGAATTATTAAGAAGAGGGTATACGTTCAAAGGTCATTCTGATACAGAAGTATTATTAGCTTCTTATATTGAATGGAAAGAAGAATGTGTCGATCATTTAAACGGTATATATGCGTTTGCAGTATGGGACGAACAGAAAGAACAAGTATTTATTGCGAGAGATCGATTAGGTGTAAAGCCACTTTTTTATAAATATGATAGCGGACGCTTACTATTTGGTTCGGAGTTAAAAGCGATATTGTCGCATCCAGATGTGAAGGCGGAAGTAACATTAGAAGGGTTATCAGAAATATTCGGACTCGGACCGTCAAGAACGCCTGGCCACGGTATTTATGCTGGTATAAAAGAATTACGTCCAGGTCATGCGATGACATTTTCAAAGAACGGTTTGTGTATATGGAGATATTGGAATGTAGAAAGTAAAAAACATGAAGACTCTTTTGAAGAAACAGTAGAGAAAACGCGCTTTTTACTACAAGATGCCATTACAAGACAGCTTGTTTCTGATGTACCACTATGTACCTTTTTATCAGGTGGTGTAGATTCGAGCGCTATTACAGCTATTGCGGCGAAAGAATACGAGAGATCAGGAAAAGGACAATTACACACGTATTCAATTGATTACGAAGATAATGACAAATACTTTAAAGCGAATGCGTTTCAGCCAAATTCAGATGCTCCGTTTATTAATTTGATGACAGAGACGTTTCAAACAACCCATCATCGTTGCGTCATTTCGAATGAAAAACTAGCAGAGTATTTAACGGAGGCGGTACTCGTTCGTGATTTGCCTGGTATGGCAGATATCGATTCGTCATTATTATGGTTTTGCCGTGAAATTAAACAAGATTTTGTCGTCGGCTTATCTGGAGAATGTGCAGATGAAATATTTGGTGGATATCCGTGGTTTTATAGAGAAGATGACCTACAATCGAGTGCATTTCCGTGGATGCGCTCTACAGAAGCGCGTGAACAACTTCTAAAAAAAGAATGGAGAAATAAATTAAATTTACAACAATATGTACAAAGGCGCTATGAAGAGTCGATTCAAGAAGTTCCTATTTTAGAGGGAGAAAGTCCGCTAGAAGCGAAAAGACGCCAATTATTTTATTTAAATATGGTATGGTTTATGACAACATTATTAGACAGAAAAGACCGCATGAGTATGGGGGCAAGCTTAGAAGTACGTGTTCCATTTGCGGATCATCGTCTTGTCGAATATGCGTGGAATATTCCTTGGGAAATGAAAATGTATAAAAACCGCGAAAAAGGTCTATTACGTAAAGCGTTAGAAGATGTGCTTCCACATGACATCTTATATAGAAAGAAGAGTCCTTATCCGAAAACGCATAATCCGCACTATACGAAAGCAGTCACAGTATGGCTACAAGATTTATTAACAGATAAAGGTTCAATTTTACACGAACTATTTGATAAAGAGCAGTTGAGCGGATTGATTCAGTCTGGCGGCAGTGCATTTCAATCACCTTGGTTCGGGCAATTAATGACAGGTCCTCAACTTTTAGCTCATTTAGCACAAATTCACGTTTGGTTTAAAGAGTATGGGGTAAATATTAGGGAATAAGGGAAAAGCGACTTACTTTTATGTAAGTCGCTTTTTATTAAAGAAATTGTCAAATGAAATTTAAAATCATATTAGAAAAAATACTTATTTAGAATAATTATCTTTACGTACTTATTATTGTTTGTTATAATTGGAAACAAACGTTCTTGAAAAAGATTCTCATTTATAAAATTGAGGTGTTATATAGATGACAAAGAAAAAAATAGGTTTACTCGTAATGGCGTATGGAACGCCAGAATCATTAGATGATGTAGAAGCGTACTACACACATATTCGCCACGGTCGTAAACCTTCCAAAGAGGCACTCCAAGATTTAATCGAGCGCTATAAAGCGATTGGTGGAATTTCGCCGCTTGCAAAAATTACGAAAGAACAGGCGCATAAATTAACAGATTCAATGAATAACATATTTACAGAGTATGAATTTACTTGTTACTTAGGTTTAAAACATATTGCACCATTTATAGAAGATGCGGTAGAAGAAATGAAGCGTGATGGGATTGAGCAAGCGATTAGTATCGTATTAGCGCCACATTACTCTACATTTAGCATTAAAGCGTATAATGACCGTGCTATTCGTCTTTCGCAAGAAATTGGTGGTCCTGTTATTGAACCAATTGAACAATGGTATGATGAACCGAAATTTATTTCGTATTGGGCAGACCAAATAAAAGAGACGTTTACAGAAATTGATAATAAAGAGAAAGCAGTCGTAATTTTTTCAGCGCATAGTTTGCCAGAAAAAATTATTGCAACAGGAGACCCATATGTAGAACAACTAAAGCATACGGCAGATTTAATTGCAGAAGCTGCAAATATTCAAAACTATACAATCGGTTGGCAAAGTGCTGGGAATACTCCAGATCCGTGGATTGGTCCAGATGTGCAAGATTTAACGAAAGATTTATATGAAGAGCATGGGTACGAATCTTTCGTATATTGCCCAGTTGGTTTTGTAGCGGAGCATTTAGAAGTTTTATATGACAACGATTATGAATGTAAAGTTGTAACGGATGAATTAAATGCCAAATATTTCAGACCAAATATGCCGAATGCACAATCTGCATTTATCGACTGTTTGGCTGAAATTGTTTCCAAAAAAGTGAAGGAAATAGTTGACAAGGATTTAATTTTGAATAATAATTAATTTATAATAATTTTAAATAAATAATGATTACTACGAAAGAAAGAGGAGGATCCCCCTAGATGAATCCAAATAATCGCTTAACAACAAACCAAGGTGCTCCAGTTGGAGACAACCAAAATTCTCGTACAGCTGGTCGTCGTGGACCAGTATTATTAGAAGACTATCATTTAGTAGAAAAACTTGCGCACTTTGATCGTGAACGTATTCCGGAGCGTGTTGTGCATGCACGTGGTGCAGGTGCTCACGGTGTATTCGTAACGAAAAATAGTATGAAGCAATATACGAAAGCAGCATTTTTACAAAATGAAGGAACTGAAACGCCTGTATTTGTTCGTTTTTCAACGGTTATTCATGGTCAAGGTTCTCCTGAAACAGCACGTGACCCACGTGGGTTTGCTGTTAAATTTTATACAGAAGAAGGAAACTACGATATCGTAGGTAATCATTTACCAGTTTTCTTCATTCGTGATGCAATTAAATTCCCTGATATGGTACATTCCTTAAAACCAGCACCTGATACGAATATTCAAACGCCAGATCGTTATTGGGATTTCATGACGTTAAGTCCAGAATCTACACATATGATGACATGGGTATTTTCTGATTACGGTACACCAGCAAGCTATCGTGAAATGGAGGGTTTCGGCGTCCATTCATTTAAATGGATTAATGAAGAAGGTAAAATTGTTTATATTAAATACCACTGGAAACCACAGCAAGGTGTACGTAACTTAAATGCGAAAGAAGTGCAAGAAGTACAAGGGAAAGACTTCAATCATGCAACTCGTGACTTGTTCGATGCAATCGAAAAAGGAAATTACCCAAAATGGGATTTACACGTACAAGTTATGCAATTAGATGAAATGGACTCTTTAGACTTTGATCCACTAGATCCAACGAAAGTATGGCCAGAAGATCGCTTCCCATTAATGGAAGTAGGGACAATGACGTTAAATCGTAATCCGAAAAACTTCTTTGCAGAAGTAGAGCAAGTAGCGTTCTCTCCAAGTGCAACTGTAAATGGTATTGAGCCATCGGAAGATAAATTATTACAAGGTCGTTTATTCTCTTACCCAGATACACAGCGTTATCGTCTTGGTGCAAATTACTTACAAATTCCTGTAAACTGCCCATACGCAGCTGTTCAGAATCAACAACGTGATGGTGCGATGCAAGTGAATCAAAACCCATCTACAATCAACTACGAACCGAGTCGTCATGCAGAGAATCCAGTTGAAGACAAAGCTTACCGCGATTCAACTATGAAAGTAGAAGGCTATGTATCTCGTGAAAAAATTGAGAAACCAAATGACTTCAAACAAGCAGGTGAGCGTTACCGTTCATTCTCTAAAGAAGAGCAAGATAACTTAATTGCAAACTTAACAAATGATCTAAAAGACGTAAATGAACGCACAAAATTATTAGCTGTTTGTAACTTCTTCCGTGCAGATCAAGAATACGGTATGCGTTTAGCGCAGACATTAAATGTTGATATTACGCAATATGTAGGAAATGCTCCGAAATAAATAGGAAAAGACGACTGGGCTTTGGTCGTCTTTTTTGTGTGTAAATTTATGCCGGGGTATTTTTCATCTTCTTCATGTTGGAATTTTTTGGTAAATGGGTATCCTGTGTCGGAACGTCGATATATTCCTGACAGTATATTAAAAAGAGATGCAATCTACTACCGATAGATTGCATCTCTTTTTTAGTTTGCTCGCTCTGCATGTTCATAAGCCTTCTCACCATGCATTGAAATATCAAGACCCATGTGTTCTTCATGTTCATCTACTCGAACAGGGAGGAAGAAGTTGATCGCTTTAATAATGGCATACGTCATGATGATTGTGAATGCATATGTTGCGCCAATCGCTATAAGTTGTTTAAACAGTAACGCGGCGTTTCCGTAAAACAATCCGTTCGCACCATCCCCGTTTACGGTAGTAGTTGCAAATAGTCCTGTTGCAATACCGCCCCAAGTTCCTCCGATGCCGTGGCATCCAAAGGCATCAAGTGTATCGTCATACCCAAATTTTGTTTTTAAGAAGAAAACGGCGCCAAAGCATAATATGCCACCAATTGCTCCGATAAGAAGGGCGGAGAAAGGTGTAACGAACCCGCAAGCTGGTGTAGTAGCGACTAGACCAGAAACAACTCCGCAAGCAGCTCCCATTGCGGTCGGTTTTGATTGGAAGAACCATTCAGAAAGCATCCAAGTTAGAGCGGCGGCAGCGGCGGCTATATTTGTATTAATAAATGCAGTTAAAGCTACGTCGTTTAAGGATAATGCGCTGCCGACGTTAAAACCGAACCAGCCAAACCATAATAAGCCTGCACCTAACATTGTAAATGGCAAATGGTGAGGAGAAGAACCATTTATGTTTTTTCGTTTTCCAAGGAAAATAGCTAATACAAGACCAGCAACTCCGGAAGTGATGTGAACGACGTTTCCGCCAGCGAAGTCTAGTGCACCAAGTTCTCTTAGCCACCCGCCAACGCCCCATACCCAATGAGCGACAGGATTGTAAACGATCGTTGTCCATAGAAGGATAAAAATAAGAAAGGCAGAAAATCGCATTCTTTCAGCAAATGCACCTGAAATTAAAGCTGGAGTTAAAATGGCGAACATGAGTTGAAACATCATGAATAAATTGTGAGGAATAGTAGATGAGTAGTCTGGATTTGGTGCGTAGGTAACTCCGTTTAGACCGAACCAATCAAGTGTACCGATAAGCCCGTGCCAATCTGGTCCGAATGATAAAGAATAGCCGATAACAATCCATTGAATCGAAACGATAGCCATTGCGCTATAACTATGCATCGTTGTGCTGAGTACATTTTTGCTGCGAACCATACCTCCATAAAAAAGTGCCAATCCTGGTGTCATCAACATGACCATTACTGTCGTCACAAACATAAAAACTGTATCTCCCATACCTATGATCTCTCCTCCTGTAATGTTAGAAAAAATAACATCTATTTGTTATGTTTCATATCATATTCGAAATTAAACCAAAAATCAACTAAAAATTCAGAAAATTATATGCATGATGTTATGAAACCTAACATGAATTATTTTGTTAGGATTAAAATCGACATATGCGTTTCATTCGGATAATTGGTATAATATTCTTACAATTAAAAAGCTTGGGGGATGCGTGTGGGAAAAATACGGACTAGGAAACTATTCATTTGTTTTTGCTTAGCTGTTGTTTTGTTTGTACCAATACATACTTTTGCAGACGAAAAAAGAGAGTGGCGAGATGAAGTTATATACTCCATTATGATTGATCGCTTCAATAATGGAGAACCGAAAAATGACAAACAGTTAGAAGTTGGTAATTTAGAAGGGTATCAAGGAGGGGATATAAGAGGAATTATAAAAAGGTTGGATTACATAAAAGAAATGGGTTTTACTACCGTTATGCTTTCGCCGCTTTTTGAAAGTGGAAAGTACGATGGATTAGACGTGCGAAATTATAAAAAGGTAAATGAACATTTCGGGACAGACAATGATGTGAAAGAACTTGTAAAAGAAGTTCATGCAAAAGGAATGAAAGTTGTATTTCAATTTCCGTTTGGAGAAAACGAACAACAGGTAATTGACGCAATGAAATGGTGGATAAAAGAAGTTGATTTAGACGGAAGTTATGTTATACATAGTGAAAAAAAGCCGCGTTCCTTTTGGGATAACGCGCAAAAAGATATGCAAGTGATAAAGAAAGATTTTCGTATTATGACAAAGGAGGATAGCGAATACAACGAAAAAATAGTAGAGTCGTTTTCTAAAGCAGATGTATCGGTGAAATCGTTATACGATGTGAGTAAAAAAGAAGGAGAATTTGTTACGTTCTTAGATAATCAAGAAACAAAAAGATATGCGCGTATTGCAAAAGAACATATGTATTATCCGCCATCACGTTTAAAACTGGCGCTTACTTATTTGTTAACATCACCTGGAATTCCGAATTTTTATTACGGAACTGAAATTGCATTAGATGGAGGAAGTGTACCCGATAATAGACGATTAATGGATTTTAAGTCAGACGAAAAGTTTATGCAACACATAGCAAAACTAGGTGAACTTAGGCAGGCGAGACCGTCTTTACGACGCGGTACGTTTGAGCTTCTGTATGATAAGAGCGGGATGAGCATACTAAAACGAAAATATAAAGATGAAGTAACTTTAGTAGCAATTAATAATACGAAAGAAACACAAAAAGTCTCCTTACCTGCAAGTGCAATTGGTGAAAAACAAGAGTTAAGAGGATTGTTGCAGGATGAAATTATAAGAGAGGAAAACGGAAAATTTTATCTCGTTTTAAAGCGTGAAGAATCAAACGTGTATAAAGTTAAAGGAGAAACAGGTGTGAATTGGTTATTTATCTCCTTAATCGTTGGGGTGAATGTATTATTTATTGCGTTTTTAATTGCAGTTAAAAGGAAGCGTAGATGAGAAGTTGCTGGCTCTATGTTCATGTCTTCTTATTGTATATGTAAGTTTGTTCGGTGGCGCGATAGTGTTTATTCTGTTGATATGAAATTTCTTAAGAGAAACGATGTGAGAATGAAAACGTCCCTAGTGAGAGGAGGGCCAGGTTAGGAAGGGGATTTTCTTCCTAACCTGTTTTTTGTGTTAGCACCGATGGGGAAGAATCTTTGAAACAATCAATAATTGCAACTATATTAATTTTACATTACATTAAAAGTTAGAGAATACTCTTATACTAATACAGTGCTAAATAGTAGGTGGAAAAATGGAATTTTACGATTTGGGTATTACCATTAAAGAGCTTAGAATTAAAAAAAATATATCACAATCCGAATTATGTCATGGAATATGTTCGCAAAGTCAAATTAGCAAAATAGAAAAAGGTGTGATTTATCCATCTAGTATATTGTTATATCAATTATCAGAAAGACTTGGTATTGACCCAAATAATATATTTGCATTAACTCAAAACAAAAAACTAAAATATGTAGAAAATGTAAAATGCGTAATAAAAGATTGCTTAAAGCAAAAACAATATAATGAACTTTATGAAATCGTGAAAAAAGAGAAAGATGAAAAGAATTTCCAGGCAAAAGAAGATAAACAATTTCTCCTATGGCATGAAGCAATTGCTATATTTGAGGCGAACAGATCCATAAAAACTGCTTTAAAGCTTTTAAATAATGCATTAAAACTAACTTTAACCAATGTTGATTTTTTATCAGAAAGAGAAATAGATATTATGCAGACAATGTCTATATTTTATGCGGAAAATAAAGAATATGATAAAAGTATTACTATATTAAGAAGGTGTTTAACTAATTTTAATAAGTTAGATTTTCCGAGAGATAAAGCGATTAAATTAAAAATCATTTTTAATTTAGCGAAATGTTTAGGTATGACCTATCAATATGAAGAGGCGGTAAAATACATTGATAAAGGAATCAAATTAGCTATTAATCTAAATACTTTATACTTATTAGGTGAACTTTACTATTTAAAGGGATGGAATTTATTAAGATTTAAACAACAGAATGAAGAAGATATTGCAAATAACATGAAAAAAGCATTATTTATATTTGAACTAACAGAAAAAGAAAATCTGATAAAAATGGTTAAAGAAAAATATTTTGAAAACCAAAATGAAAAAAGCCACTCATAATTCATTTGGGGATTACTTGAAATATAATAGAACCTACAGGGAAAATCCCTGTAGGTTCTAAACTTATAAACCTTCTTCTAAAATATTAGTGTTTAATATAAATTTTTGAATAAGAGTTTACTTAGTGTACTTTTTATTTTGAAGTCTGCATCTTTATTAACCATTTATGCTTCTTTTTAACTCCATCCAAATATAATTAAAATTAAGATGGTTCAAGTCGGAGGAAGGCGCTTTGGGGTGTCTTTTCTTTAGACCTTTATCATTAACTATTTAATGTTTTTTTAAATGATTACATGACATAGTTTTTTTGTACCAAGCTTTGTTGATACAGTTAGACTTATCCGTTAGTGAATTCGCATTATTAGAACATCCTACAGTATTTAGGGAGAATGTGGCCAATAAAAACCATAGTATTAATTTCTTCATATAACCACTTCTAACTCTTTTTTAATTAACATTTTTAAGTTCCTTATTAATTTTACATTACATTAAAGGTTGGGAAATATTCTTATACTCATAAATTGTTACGTTTTGGCGGGGGAGGAATTATGAGTTACAGCGATTTTTAAGATGACTTTGGTCTAGGGTGTAGTTACTAAGAAAAGTAATTCAAATCGAAGGGGAAACGTCTTGAGGTGTCTTTTTCTTATTTTCAATAAGGTCTGCTAAATACATGTATAAAACAAATTCTACAATAAGGCCTAGTTTAATCATACGGTCACTTGTAAAGTATGCGTATGGTTAGACCCTGTTCACTTAGCAATTTTCACCGCATATACCTTTTTCTATAGTTTGTTCTCGTAATATTGTCTCTACAAGACAAAAAAGAAAACTCCTCTAATTAAGAGGAGTTTTCTTTTTAGCGGTAGTTAATGAACTGTACGTCGATTGGTAAATCAGCGCTACGAACAGCTGCGATTACTGCTTGTAAGTCATCACGGCTTTTTGCTGTAACACGTACTTGATCATCTTGTACTTGTGTTTTTACTTTTAATTTCATTTCTTTAATGATGTTGTTAATTTTTTTCGCGTTATCTTTATCGATACCTTGTTGAAGTGTTGCGCGTTGGCGAACAGTGTTGCCAGTTGCAGCTTCAACTTTTCCGTAATCTAAGTTCTTAATTGGAACGTTACGTTTTACAAGTTTAGAGATAAGAACGTCTTTTACTTGCTCTAATTTAAACTCGTCATCAGAAGTTAAAACAAGTACTTCTTTTTCTAATTTAATATCACTTTTACTTCCTTTAAAGTCATATCGGTTTTGGATTTCTTTTAATGCGATGTTAATTGCGTTTGTTACTTCAGGTAATTCTACTTTCGAAACGATGTCAAAAGAACTATCTTTTGCCATAGTTAGCACCTCCAAATAAATTTCTAATCTTGTTATGTACTGTACATACTAAAGTATATCTGAAAACGAGTCTAGACTTAAGTGTTTTCGTACTTATATTCATGTAACCTCATTTTATTATAGTGAATTTTGGGCAGTTGGACAAATATAGGAAAAATCATGTTATAATTAACTTTTGTTTGGAATGATAAAAAAGATAATTTTATATATATAGAAGGGAATTAAAAAATATGTATTTGCAAATAGGATCGATTGAACAGGTAACTGTTTTACGCGAAACGGAAATCGGATATATGGTTGGGAATGAAGAAGAAGAAATTTTCCTACATAAAAACGAAGTAGCTGGAGAAATTGAAGAAGGCGATATGATTGATGTATTCTTATACCTTGATCACCAAAATCGTATTTCAGCAACAATGAAGGAACCAATTATTACAACTTATGATTGGAACTGGGTAAAGGTTGTAGAAGTTATTCCTAGTTTAGGTGTGTTTGTTGATATTGGTGTGTCAAAAGATATACTAATTCCAGCTGATGAGTTCCCGATTTATATGCCAGTATGGCCAGAAGTAGGCGACGAATTATATTGTACGTTAAAATTAACGAATCGTGATCGTTTAATTGCTCTTCCGGCAAGAGACAGTGATATGCAAGAAATTATCGTAGATGCAACGCCATCTATGCGTAATAAAAACGTAAATGGACGTGTATATCGTTCGCTTCAAGTAGGTTCATTCGTTTTAACAGATGAACATTTCCGTGCTTTCTTACACCATACAGAAAGAAAAGAACAAGTCCGCATCGGTCAGCGTGTAACAGGCCGTATTATTGACGTAAAAGATGACGGTACAATTAACATTTCACTTCTTCCTCGTAAAGAAGAAGGAATGGAAGACGATGCTGCAGTAATTTATGCATATATGGAAGAACGAGGCGGAGCAATGCCGTTTTGGGATAAGAGCCATCCAGAAGATATTAAAGAACGCTTTAACATGAGTAAAGCTGCATTTAAGCGTGCACTTGGTAAGTTGATGAAAGAAGAAAAGGTTTACCAAGAAGAAGGTTGGACTTACTTTAAGAAATAAGATAAAAGATTAAAAAGCACAACCTTATCTAAAAAAATAAGGTTGTGCTTTTTTAATTTCCTTGCGGAGAAACAAGAGTAAATGTATCTTTCAAATCACTATCATTTATTTTAATATTTGCCTTTTTTAATTCCTCTTGTAACAATTTTTTGCTGAATACAGGATCAGCAGTACGTTCTTCCTCTAAGTTTTTGCGAATAGAGTTTTTTACCTCATCGTAAGGTTTTAAATCTTTTTTATCAGTTAATTTAATAACGTGATAACCGTTTGATGATTTTACGGGGTTGCTAATTTGTCCAACATTTAGTTTGTAGGCAGCCGTTTCGAATTCAGGAGCCATTGTACCTGAATTGAAGTATCCAAGGTCTCCGCCTTTATCTTTTGATAGTAGATCTTGTGATTCTTGTTTTGCTAATTCTTCAAATGAAGCACCAGCATCTAGTTTACTCTTTATTTCTTTCGCTTCATTTTCGTCACTTACTAAAATGTGACTCGCTTTAATTTCTGGCTTATAGTGGTCTTTTACGTCTTTCTCTGTAATGCTTTTCTTAATTGCTTCATTCATAGCAAGTTTGAACTTAATTTGATTTTTAAAATCCTCTTCATCTTTTAAACCGTTATTTTCTAATACTTTTTTGAATTGATCTCCATATTGTTTTTTTACTTTTTCTACTTCTTTATTTACCTCTTCATCAGATACTTTATATTTTTTTGTGATGACGTCTTGTGCCATCATTTCGTATAGCATGTCTTTTCCGTAACGATCTTTCAATTGTTTTTCGAAGTTATCCTTTGTAATGGTCGAGTCTGTTGCTGTAGCGACTGTAGCTGAGCCGTTTTTTTGTCCGCAAGCAGATAACATCAATATACTTATTAGTGCAGTAATAATGAAAATATGTTTCCCTCTCATGCCAACACCTCATCCGAATATGTTATCGCTATTGTAGAATATAGAAGTGAACATGAAGTGAATTTTTAATGTTTTTTTCCTTTAAAATGTAAAAAAGTACATCAACATAATTGTTGATGTACGATGGAATCAAAGGTGATCGGTCTTTTTAGAGTATGCACGTTTACCTTGCTGAATATTTTTTTGCTCTTGCTCATTTTTTTGTGTGCGTTTTGCGTTATTATCGCGTGCTTTTTTGTCGTTATCACTCGTATGTGGCATATGTATCAACTCCATTTCTAAACGTTGTACGTTTATCATTTCCTTTTTCGTAAAGACTATGTATAGCGGTGCATTTATGAAGGGTAAAGGTGGATTCCAAATGGATTTGAAGTTGAATTATACTGAACTTATAAAGAAGTTAATCGTTGTAATCATCGCAGGTTTATTAAACGCGATTGGGATGAATTTATTTTTAACGCCAGCAAAAGTGTATGCGAGCGGCTTTGCTGGATTGTCTCAATTATTATCGCAAATATTAGGTGATTTTTTATCGATTCACATATCTACGGGAGTATTGTTTAGCTTATTTAATATTCCTGTCGTTATTTTAGCGTGGAAAAAGGTTGGAAAGGCCTTCACCTTTTTTAGTTTTCTTTGTGTTATATTTATGACTCTGTTTCTAGAAATCATCCCTGTTAGAGCGGTTTCGAATGATATCATATTAAATGCGATTTTTGGCGGGATTATTTCGGCAATTGGAGTAGGGATTGCTTTAAAGTGGGGTGCTTCTACAGGTGGATTAGATATTATCGCCATGATTTTATCAAAAATAAAAGATAAGCCTGTCGGTACATACTTTTTCTTTTTTAATGCAATTATCATTATCGCTGCTGGCTATGTATATGGATGGGAAAAAGCGTTGTATACGCTAGTGACTTTATATGTATCAACGAGAATTATTGATGCAATTCATACTCGTCATGTAAAGATTACAGCATTAATTGTTACGAAGAATGGGACAGACGTAAGAAAGGCGATTCACTCGCGATTAGTAAGAGGGATTACAACGATACCAGCAACAGGTGCTTATACGAATGAAAATAAAGAAATGTTAATGATGGTTATTACCCGTTACGAGTTATACGAATTAGAGAGGATTATTAAACAAGTGGACCCAGGTGCATTTACAAATATACTGCAAACAGTTGGGGTGTTCGGATTGTTTCGGAAAGATTAAAGAGGACCAAAGTTGGTCCTCTTTTTTAATGTAAATTCGTGATGTTTTGCAATTGCTCTTGCATTTCACGGAGCTGAACTTTTTCAGCAGTTGAAGAGTTTGCGTAAGCGGATTGCAAAGCATTTTTTGCTCTATACACGAGATCTTGTTGCTCAGTACCGCTTGAACAAGATACGGCATTTTCAACAGCATCTCTAGCTTGTTGGAATAGTAAGTTCCCCATTTAAACCCCTCCAAAAGAAGAGTTACTTCTTGCTTTTTCTGCCTCAGCTAATGTACCTCTGTACGGGAATCTTGCATCATGCTTCATAACAGCATCGGCTCCTTGTTGGATAAAACGTTTTGATTTGTTCTTTTTACCCATTCGAAAACCCCCTTTATTTAGCTGAAAACAATCGACGCAATGTCTCATGCGTCTACTTATAGTATGGACATTTGGCAGGAAACTATAAGTAGGGAATTTTTAGATTACAACCCAAGAACCTCTTCTAAATATAAAGCAATACCATCTTCTTCGTTCGTTAACGTCGTATGGTTTGCGAGTGATTTTAATTCAGGGATGGCATTTCCCATTGCGATGCCGTGACCAGCAAATTCAATCATTTCAAAATCATTATCTTCATCACCGAAAGCGATAATTCGCTCTTGTGGAATGTTGTAATGACTAGAAATTTTTTGTAATCCAACCGCTTTATTTAATCCGCTTTTCACAATTTCAATAATTGGCCAAGGTGCGCCCCATTTTCTATGGTCGATTACTTCCGCGTGCATATCGGTTAAATGTTGACGAATTGCAGTAGAATGCTCGTCATGTGCGTCAATTAATAAGCAAGTTGGATGATCGTTTAAAATATTTAATAAGTCTCCCGTAAAAATCTTAGGAGAGCCGAATTCGAAAATATGTTTTTTATCTTCATCAATTTCACGAACATACACATCGTCCATTACTTCCGCGTATATATTTTTTACGCCAAAATCAAAGCAAGCTCGGACAATTTCTTGCGCTGTTGCTAGCTCAAGAGGAGAGTGATGTGTTCCCCAGTTTGAATCAAGAGGATGATGTACGTAAGCGCCGTTAAAGTTTACAATAGGTGTGTTAAGATCAAGTTCTTTATAGTAATCATAACTAGCACGGAATGGACGTCCTGTTGAAATAACAACAATATGTCCCTGTTCCTTTGCTTTTGCAATTGTATGTTTCGTTCGAGTGGAAATTATTTTGTTGTCTGTTAATAAAGTGCCGTCTAAGTCTAATGCGATTAAATGTTGTTTGTTCATAATTTCACCTCTTATAATAATTTTTTTGTATCTATCTGTATTTCCGTTTTTAATATGCAGAAATAAGAGGTTAGACTCGGTGAAATCACCATAGATGGAAATTTCACTATATATCCATCTTACGTCTCAAAGTGCTGTGGTGTCTACTATTTATCGTTGGAAATTAAGAAAAGTCAACATCTTTTTAGAAAGTTCAAACAATGTTTCTTTCATTATGTACAAATTGTGAAAAGGGTTACATTGCTCGTGTGATGAGACATATAATGAACATGTAATCTTCTCGTATATGTTTGACTCTCCTTTGAAACTAGCCTAGAGTAGGTTGGTTTCTTTTTTTTTCTACAAGTAAGAAAGAAATCCCTGCTTACGCTTGTGTCATTCATATATATGTACAAGAATGAGATGTAGTACTGTTTCCTAAACATGACAGAAAAGCTTTCTTTTAAAATGGATATACTAATGAGGCAAGACGTCATGGAAGGAGAATGAAGATGGGACAAAATCGCAGGTTTCGTTCTGGACAAAAAGCGCCGAATGATGGCATTTACGTAGAAATTGGTGAAACGGGAAGTATGGTGAAAGATCCGCAAATGGTGAAATTAACTGCCGGTGAAAAGTTTCCGGATAACACGAATCATAACCGCCAGTGGACATATAAAAGAAAACCGTAACAGAAGCCGCAATCGTTATTGCGGCTTTTTGTCGTTACACATTGTAATTTCATTTACCGTATTTTTTAGCAGTATAATGAATGCTCTCTTTTTCTTTTTCCAATAATAAGTTTGAAAATACATAGGCAAAATTATTGTATAAAAAAGTCAATTGGCGTATAATCAAATCAAAGGTCAAAGAAAGTCAAACTTTTGGAGGGCTGTAAAGATGGACTTAAATCAAATGACAACAAAAACACAAGAGGCGATTATGAGTGCCCAATCTTTAGCGGTATCTCACCATCACCAAGAGGTGGATACTGTTCATCTATTACTTGCATTATTAGAAGAGCAAGATGGATTAGCAGTACGTATATTTCAAAAAATGAATGTTGATATAGAAGCATTAAAGCAAGGTGCTGAAAGTTTAATTAAAAAGAAACCTTCTGTAACGGGGAGCGGTGCAGAAGTTGGAAAATTGTATGTAACGAGCGCTCTGCAACAACTGCTTGTAAGAGCAGGGAAAGAAGCAGAAAAACTGCAGGATGATTACATTTCAGTAGAACATGTATTGCTTGCTTTTTCTGAAGAAAAAGGCGATATAAATCAATTATTTACAAGATTGCATATTACGAAAGATAACTTATTACAGTCTTTAATGACAGTTCGGGGGAATCAAAGAGTGACTAGTCAAAATCCAGAAGCAACTTATGAAGCGTTAGAAAAATATGGCCGTGATTTAGTAGCGGAAGTGAGAGCAGGGAAAATCGATCCTGTAATCGGCCGTGATAGTGAAATACGACGTGTAATTCGTATTCTTTCACGTAAAACGAAAAACAATCCTGTTTTAATTGGGGAGCCAGGTGTTGGTAAAACAGCAATCGTTGAAGGGCTAGCACAGCGTATCGTGAAAAAGGATGTACCTGAAGGATTGAAAGATAGAACGATTTTTGCGTTAGATATGAGTGCGCTCGTAGCTGGTGCGAAATTCCGTGGTGAGTTCGAAGAGCGTTTGCAAGCTGTATTAAATGAAATTAAAAAGAGTGAAGGCCGCATTTTATTATTCATTGATGAACTTCATACAATTGTTGGAGCTGGTAAAACTGAAGGTGCGATGGATGCAGGAAATATGTTAAAACCGATGCTTGCACGTGGTGAACTGCATTGTATCGGGGCGACGACACTCGATGAATATCGTAAATATATTGAGAAAGATCCAGCTCTAGAAAGACGTTTCCAACAAGTATTAGCAGAAGAACCAACTGTTGAAGATACAATTTCAATTTTACGTGGATTAAAAGAACGCTTTGAAATTTATCACGGTGTAAATATTCATGACCGTGCGATTGTAGCAGCGTCAGTTTTATCAGATCGATATATTTCAGATCGCTTCTTACCAGATAAAGCAATTGACCTTGTTGACGAAGCATGCGCAACAATTCGTACAGAAATTGATTCTATGCCGACAGAATTAGATGAAGTAACGCGCCGCATTATGCAGCTGGAAATTGAAGAAGCGGCTCTTGGAAAAGAAACGGATCGTGGTAGCCAAGAGCGTCTAAAAACATTGCAACGTGAATTATCGGATTTAAAAGAAGTTGCAAGTGGTATGAGAGCGAAATGGGAGAAAGAAAAAGAAGACATTCACAAAGTTCGTGACTTACGTGAACATTTAGAACGTCTGCGTCGTGAATTAGAAGAAGCAGAAGGTAATTACGATTTAAATAAAGCAGCCGAACTTCGTCATGGGAAAATTCCAGCAATTGAAAAAGAGTTAAAAGAAGCGGAAGAAATGGGCGCGCATAATAAACAAGAAAATCGTTTATTACGTGAGGAAGTAAGTGAAGAAGAAATTGCAGATATTGTTTCACGCTGGACTGGTATTCCTGTTGCGAAACTCGTGGAAGGTGAACGCGAGAAATTATTACGCTTAGAGCAAATCTTATCAGAGCGTGTCATCGGACAAGAGGAAGCAGTAAGCTTAGTGTCAGACGCAGTTCTTCGTGCTCGCGCTGGTATTAAAGATCCGAACCGCCCGATTGGTTCTTTCATCTTCTTAGGACCAACAGGTGTTGGTAAAACAGAACTTGCAAAAACGCTAGCCCAGTCTTTATTCGATAGTGAAGAGCAAATGATTCGCATTGACATGTCTGAGTATATGGAGAAACACGCAGTGTCACGCTTAATTGGTGCACCTCCTGGATATGTAGGATATGAGGAAGGTGGTCAATTAACTGAAGCGGTAAGACGTAAACCATATTCCGTTGTTTTATTAGATGAAATTGAAAAAGCACATCCAGAAGTATTCAACATTTTATTACAAATGTTAGATGATGGGCGCATTACAGATTCGCAAGGTCGTACAGTGGACTTTAAAAATACAGTTATTATTATGACTTCAAATATCGGATCTGCTCATTTACTAGATGGATTAGAAGAAGATGGTTCGATTAAAGAGGAATCAAGAGACCTTGTAATGGGGCAATTAAGAGGACATTTCCGCCCTGAATTTTTAAACCGTGTTGATGAAATTATTTTATTCAAACCTCTTACAACGAATGAAATTAAAGGCATTGTTGATAAAATTGTAAAAGAACTACAAGGTCGTCTAGCTGACCGTCACATTACAGTAGCATTAACAGATGCAGCAAAAGAATTTGTTGTGGAAGCTGGTTTCGACCCAATGTACGGAGCTCGTCCACTAAAACGATACGTACAGCGTCAAGTGGAAACGAAATTAGCACGAGAATTAATTGCAGGAACAATTACTGACAATAGTCACGTAGTTGTTGATGTAGAAAATAACGAATTAGTCGTTCATGTGAAATAAAAATAAAAAAAGAGTTCGGATAAAATCCGGACTCTTTTTTTAGTGTTGTTCTACTGGTTCGTTTGGAATTGTAGCTGAAATTGCTAGTACTAACACAGCAAGAACAACTGAGAAAATAGACGCTTGGTTAAAGTCGTATGTACCGCCAGTCATAGAGCCGATTACATAGCTCATCATATGTACAAGTAAGAACGACCAAATTAATGCCCAAATGAAACGCATATTTTACACCTCTATTCGTTCAATCTGTCCTTATTGTAACACAATTGAAAAAAGAATATAGAAAAATATTTGTAGATTTTTCAACGCAAATTTGCATTCCGTTCATACATTATAAAAGAGTGGTTTTATATGTTTAGAAAATAAGGCGGGGGAAAAATGAGTATTACGGAACGTTTTTTTTACTTAGAAAAAGAACCATGTGTCATTTATTTACCGGAGAAGCCAAATGGATTTTCTGTAATGCTTCTTGGTGATTACAACTACTTTATTGAGAATGGTACAAGTTTATGGACACAGCATGCGGGTAGATCTTATTTTTTACATGGCCTTATTGAGCAAGGCTACACGGTCTTTTCTTCTAATTTATACGGAAGACATTGGGGAAACGACCAATCTGTTCGTCTAGCAAAACGTTTATATGACGTTGTGTTGAGAAAAGAGACATTGAATGCGAAAATGCACATTATGGCAGATGGTATGGGAGCACTTGTAGCACTTGAAATGATGAACAAATATCCTGAGTGTATACGCTCTGTCATTATGTTAAATCCGTGTTTAGATTTACCAGAATATGTGGAGTTTGAGAAAGAGCATAAGTTTTTTTACAAGAGACTGGTGAAGGAATTAAGTTTGGCGTATGATTCCAAAGAAGAAGAATTAGAATTAAAAATAAATAAGAAATCATTTACGCTTCTTCCATCTTGTGTACCTGTTAAAATTTTCGTATCAACACAAGAAAAAAGAGGAAGAAAACAGCAGTTGCGTAGATATGAGAAAATGAGGCAACTAAATCAATGTGATACTTCTGTCTTGTTCCATCTGCAAGATGTGAAATATAAAATGGTTAGGCAAACGACCGATTTCTTTAAAAAATATGAAGAAGAATTATGAAGCTCCCATATACATAAATGAGGAGCTATTTGTTTCAGAGGGAAAGGGTTGGTGGTATGGAACGCGTGCTGATAATAGGTGCACTTACGTTTGTAGGTTATCACCTTGTAAATAAAATGATTGCAGAAGAAGTGGAAGTCTATGGTCTTGATTTTGATGAATTCGATAGTATGACCAAAATTAATGAAGAGAAGTTATTATTAATTGGGCGAAATGCGTTATTTACGTATTATTCGATAAGAGATGAAGATGGATGGAGATCGGTTGAGGAAGAGAGATTCGATACTGTTTACTTTTGCTTATATGAGCCAAATCAGCAAAGTGGATTTCGGAATGAAAGAGTCATATTACAATATTTAAAGCGAATTATAAGAATGTGTGAAGAACAAAAAGTGAAGTTAAATTTAATTTCTTCTATTGAAGTAGGCAGTACAGATGAATCCGAAAATAAGCGCCTATTTTTGAAAGTAGAAGAAGGATTGAAAAAAGGGAATTTACAATATAGTGTATTTCGAGTTCCAACATTATATGGACCGTGGCAACCGTCCTTTATGATGTTTCATCAGCTTATTTTATCAGAATTAGTTGAAAAAGAGTGCCGTTGTACGATTGAGGAAAAGGGGAATGATTTACTTTACGTTGAAGATGTATGTGAATACTTATGGGAACATGGAACGAACGGGGCGCATCTTGGTATATACAATTTACTTAGTGGTAAACAGTCATTATGGGAAAAAGGGATGAATCTTTTACGCGCGGATGATAAAGTAAATAAAAATAATAGCGAAGTAAGAGATGAGGCTATCGAAGTAATTTCGATAAAAAGAAATACTCCGTTAGAATACGGTTTAAATAAGCAACTGGCACACATGAAAAAATATAAAGAGTTATACGAAGGGTAGTACGCGTGTTACACTATTGTATGTGAAAGTTTTAATGGAAAGGAAGAGTATAATATGAACGAAAAAAGCATGCAGTTTTTACAAATCGCAATGAAGCATTTACCGGAAGCAAAGGCAATTTTAGATGATAATGGAATTGCACTTGATATGGAGAAGGCACAGCCGGTGTTAGAGTTGTTAATGAAAGTTATGAACGAAGCTTATGAGCTTGGGAAAGCAGATAAAGAATAAAAAGCATCTTTTTAAGATGGAAGAGAGGCCCGAACCGTGGATAGAAGCGGTCAGGGCCTTTTTTATTCTCGCCTGGGGGAAAACCAGAGATATGAAGAGGATAAAGGAAAAGTAGTGAGGAGAACTCTCTAGTTTAGAAGGAAAGCAGATAAAGAATAAAAAGCATCTTTTTAAGGTGGAAGAGAGGCTCGAACCGTGAACAGAAGCGGTTTGAGTCTTTTTATATTTGAGAGGTATGTTTCTGTTTCTTTTAATGAAAAATAAAGTAGATAATGCGTTAGCTTTCTGTTTTATGCGAAATATATTCTAGACAAAAATACATTTATGTTTTAAAATTAGTACCAAGTCATAATAATTGATATAAAACGGAGGGCTGCGATGTGAACGTGGGCATTTTAGGGATCGGAAGATATGTGCCAGAAAAAGTAGTCACAAATCACGATTTAGAAAAAATAATGGATACATCCGATGAATGGATTCGTACGAGAACGGGAATTGCAGAAAGACGCATTGCCGATGATACAATAGATACTTCATATATGGCCGTAGAGGCTGCAAAAAAAGCACTTGAAGATGCAGGGGTTAGCGGAGAAGATATCGATCTTATTTTAGTGGCGACAGTAACACCAGATCGTGCGTTTCCAGCAGTAGCTTGTGTCATTCAAGAAGCGATTGGAGCGAAACATGCAGCTGCAATGGATGTAGGTGCAGCATGCGCTGGTTTTATGTACGGAATGATTACAGCGCAGCAATTTATTCAAACGGGGACTTATAAAAACGTATTAGTAGTTGGTAGTGATAAGCTATCTAAAATTGTAGACTGGAATGATCGAAATACAGCGGTATTATTTGGAGACGGAGCCGGTGCTATCGTAATGGGAGCAGTTTCAGAAGGAAGAGGCGTTCTATCTTTCGAATTAGGAGCAGACGGAAGCGGCGGTAAGCATCTATATCAAGACGAGTATGTTATGATGAATGGCAGAGAAGTCTTTAAATTTGCCGTTCGTCAACTTGGTGAATCTTGTCTTCGCGTGCTGGATAAGGCTGGTCTTACAAAAGAGGATGTGGATTTCTTAGTACCGCATCAAGCGAATATTCGTATTATGGAATCTGCAAGAGAGAGATTAAATTTACCACAAGAAAAAATGAGTATGACAATTGAAAAGTTTGGTAATACATCGGCTTCTTCAATTCCGATTGCAATGGTAGAGGAATTGCAAAATGGACGTATTCAAGATGGTGATTTAATTATACTTGTTGGTTTTGGTGGCGGATTAACATGGGGAGCAGTCGCTCTTCGTTGGGGTAAATAAGGACTGAGAGAAAAAAAGGAGTGTATTTTGTATGGAAAAAAAGAGGGTCGTAATTACAGGACTAGGAGCTGTTACACCGGTCGGAACAGATGTTGAAACAGCATGGGAAAACATTAAAAAGGGTGTATCTGGAATCGGACGACTTACAAGAATTGATCCGGAACTATTTCCAGCAAAAGTAGCAGCAGAAATTAACGACTTTGAAGTCGAGAAATATATTGATAAAAAAGAAGCGCGCCGTATGGACCGCTTTACACAATATGCAGTAGCAGCAGCGAAAATGGCAGTTGCAGATGCAAAGCTTGAAATTACAGAAGAAAACGGACCTCGAATTGGTGTATGGATTGGATCAGGTATTGGCGGTATGGAAACATACGAAGAACAATTTAAGATTTTTACTGAGAAAGGCCCACGCCGCGTGAGCCCATTCTTCGTACCGATGATGATTCCGGATATGGCAGCAGGTCAAGTATCAATCGCAACAGGAGCAAAAGGAATTAACACTTGTTCTGTAACGGCTTGTGCATCTGGTGCAAACTCAATTGGTGATGCATTTAAAGCAATTCAGCGTGGTGATGCTGATGCAATGATTACAGGCGGAGCAGAAGCACCGCTAACAAGTATGGCATTCGCAGGATTTAGCTCAGCGAAAGCATTAACATTTAATGAAGACCCAGCAACGGCTTGCCGTCCATTTGATAAAAACCGTAGCGGTTTTGTAATGGGTGAAGGCTCAGGTATTCTAATTCTTGAAGAATTAGAGCACGCATTAGCGCGTGGTGCTCACATTTACGCGGAAATTGCTGGTTATGGTGCAACTGGAGATGCGTTCCATATTACAATGCCTGCTCCTGGTGGTGAAGGCGGAGTGCGTGCAATGCGTCAAGCTTTAGCTGATGCAGGCCTACAGCCAGAAGATATTGATTACATTAATGCGCATGGTACAAGTACGGATGCGAATGAAAAATATGAAACGATGGCAATTAAAGAAACTTTCGGTGAGCACGCGTATAAAGTAGCGATTAGCTCAACGAAATCAATGACAGGTCACTTATTAGGAGCAGCTGGTGCTGTTGAAGCGATTTTCTCTATTAAATCAATTACAGACGGAGTAATTCCGCCAACAATTAACTATGAGACACCAGATCCAGAATGTGACTTAGATTACGTACCGAATCAAGCGAGACACCAAGAAGTAAATGCAGTATTAAGTAACTCATTAGGATTCGGTGGTCATAACGCAGTGTTAGTATTTAAATCGTATAAATAATAGATGAAATAAGGAGTTTTTTCGCAATATATTGCGAAAAAACTCCTTATTTATTTTTACGCCTTTTTCTCCTGTAGCATATACATAAGAAAAAGGAGGGATAGAGATGGGGATTGTTGAAACAGCTGAATGGCTACATTTATATTATGGACGGCCAGAAAAACTTTGTGAGAAATTTACGAAGTATATTCCGTTGCCAAAAGAAAGGTTGTATCGCTTTTTAATTTCAAAAGGGATGTATCGCCCGATCATGCGCGGAGAAAAGGAAATTAAAGAATTAGAGGAAAAGGAAATTTGGAAAGAATTGAGCCTGGAGTATGATAAACTGAAAAACTGGTTAAAAGGTCCAGATGTCCCTGTCTTTATTTTATTATCAGATTCCTATAATCGAACTGTACAAGAAGAGTATAACGGTAGGGCGGGATTATCTATGCGTCATGTTATTTTCTTATTCGTATGTGGACGGAATTCGGTAGAAGAATTAAAAGTGTTATTAGCGCATGAATATCATCACATATGCAGGTTACATCAAATTGAGACGAAAGAAACAGAATATACATTACTTGATACGATGATTATGGAAGGGCTAGCTGAACAAGCAGTAACAGAAAGGTATACAGAAAAAAACAATGCACCGTGGACGGCGTATCTTTCAAAAGAGGAGGCTATTTATTATTGGAAAAATATTGTACATGAAAGAATAAGTATAAAACGAGGAACAAGGGAACATGACATCTTATTAAATGGCTTTCACTCTTATCCGAAGATGCTTGGCTATGCGCTTGGATTTCATATTGTCAAAGATTGTGTAACTTTGGAAGGAGAAGATACACTTTCTTTATTATCTATAGATGCAAAAGAAATATTGAATAAAGCAAGTACATTTCATATATAAAAAAACAGGAGTTCTATTTCCTGTTTTTTTAGTATTAATAGAAGAAAAAATAATAATTAGAATATATTTCCTCAAGTGGAATAAAGTTAAGCAAAAATGAACATAATGATTGGTACAAACAGTAGTGAAGTGAGGGGTAGTGAATGTTATATCTACATGATGTATGGGTAAATTGGTTTGAAGGTGAAGAAAATGGGTATAACGTTTGTCATTTTTACGAATGGCGGAAAGATGATACGATTGAGCTATTAGATCAAGTGCCATTATTAAAAGTAGATGCCACATTATATCATTACATCGAGAACGAATTGTTAGAGCTTCCGCAAAAAATGCTGGAAGACGTACATCATAAGGCTTATATTCGTAAAAATCATGAACGTTTGCAGCAAGAGTATTGCTTTGTTGTTACAGATGGAAAAGGAATTATTGCGATTGACACAATTGGTTACAATGTACCAATTCGCAAAAGCAGACTTATACCACGCCAAGAGCAGATGGTATATGAGATGGTAGAAAACGTACAAGCAGAAAAGTATGAGTTCCAAGTAGAAGAAACAGAAAAAGAACATCACATTTTATCACCATCGCCTTTCATTATGAATGGCTTGACTCGTAAAGAAAGACAGCTAAAACAATTATTATTTATGGCGTTAGATCAATTACATACAACGAAAAATACAGCAGAAATTCGCTATTGGTTCACAGAGTGGGATCCATCAGCATATGGAATGGTTCAACATATGGAATTTGAAGATATTTGGGTTAAGCTGTATGATGAAGCGAAAACAGGCTGGTCTGATAAGCATGAACAATTATGCGAGCGTCTCGTAAAAGGACAGCCATTTTTTGAAAAGTTATGGGAAATGGAAAATGAGCAAAAGGTAAATTAAAAAACCGCCAATTGGCGGTTTTTTAATTTTGTAGAAATCCAGCTCCGGCAGCAAGCTCTTCGTGTCTAAGAACCTTTCGCATAAGAAGACAAAAAGCGTCTTCTATGCGAAAGAACCTTAGCCAGTCAGAGCTGAACGAGCTGCCTCCGCTTTATATGTTACCTACGTTTTCTGCTTAGTCCCATTGCGTTTTCTACTTTGCGTAGTTGTTTGAATGCAACGCGGTTTGCTTTTTCTGCACCTTTGTCTAGAATTTCGTCTAGTTCTGGTGAGTTGATTAGTTCGTTATATTTGTCTTGGATTGGACGAATTGCTTCTACGACTACTTGCGCTAGGTCGCCTTTGAAGTCGCCGTATCCTTTTCCCTCGTACATTGCTTCAATTTCTTCAACTGTTTTTCCAGAGAATGAAGAGTAGATTGTTAATAAGTTAGAGATACCAGGTTTGTTTTCTTTATCAAATTTCACAATACCTTCAGAGTCAGTAACAGCACTCTTAATTTTCTTTTCAATTGTTTTTGGTTCATCAAGCATACTGATCATTGATTTTGGATTCGGATCAGATTTACTCATTTTCTTCGTAGGTTCTGTTAATGACATAACGCGAGCGCCTACTTTTGGAATACGAATTTCAGGAATTGTGAACACTTCACAGAAGCGTTTGTTGAAACGCTCTGCTAGGTCGCGTGTTAATTCCATATGTTGCTTTTGGTCATCACCAACCGGTACGATTTCAGTGTTGTAAAGTAAAATATCAGCAGCCATTAATGGTGGATACGTAAGTAATCCAGCTGGAACTGAATCTCTACCCGAAGCTTTATCTTTATATTGCGTCATACGTTCTAATTCTCCAACGTAAGCAACAGATTGCATGATCCATCCTAATTGAGCGTGTGCTGGTACTTCTGATTGTACAAATAAAGTAGCTGTTTCAGGATCGATGCCGCATGCTACATAAAGTGCAGCAAGACTGCGGATGTTTTTACGAAGTCCGACGGGATCTTGAGGTACTGTAATCGCATGTTGGTTTACAATACAGAAATAACAGTCGTGTTCATTTTGAAGCTCTGTAAACTGCTTCATTGCGCCTAAATAGTTTCCAAGTGTAATCGTTCCACTTGGCTGAATACCAGAAAAGATAACTGACATAAGTAATTCCTCCTAAAATTGAATGCGTGATGGGGGGGGGAAGAGAAGGCAAACAAAAAAGCCCATTCATCCCAAAAACTATAGGGACGAATGGACCGCGGTACCACCCTAATTATTTCACTACTGTGAAATCTCTCTAATCCATAATAACGTTAGGATATAACGCCAAAGCCTACTACTTTCGGTTCGGTTTGGTGCTCAAAAGCCCATTCCATACTGTACAATTACTTGTTCACACCAACCACAAGCTCTCTGAAATTGCCTCAATATGTACTCTTCTTTATCATCGCATACATATAAATTTATTTATTGTTACTTGAGCTCTTTTAATATGAAAGAACTAAAGTTTTATAACAAAATGTTTTGCTGATTATTATATCATATGGGATAGTGTTTGCAAACTACATCAAAATAGTAAAGCTAATGAGGGTCGAGAACAACCCAAGGAAGATACCTGTAATACAAATTGGATATGTCCATTTGAATGAATATGTTTTATAAATACGTTCTTTCTTATCTGTAGGGTCCTCGACTTCTTCAATTAAAGAGTCAATCTTTTTGTTCGTACCAAATACTCTTTGGAATGCGTAAATGGTTACATTGAAAAAACCATTTTGAAATATGTATAAAAAACCGCCGATAAGAATAAAAAACAGTGCAATATAAAACAAAATGTTGACAAAGTTCAACAAAAATTGAGATGAAATGAGGAATGCACCAATACTAGAAGCAATCATCGCTATAAAAATTAGTATACAAGTATGAAAAAAAACTTTATTCAAAATATTCCCCTCCGTCAAAATATTACTAGAATTATTATACTATAAAAGCTATAATAAGTACTAGGATTAATTTTTTGAAAATTATACGCAATTAAAGGTCTGATTTTAAGATGATGGTAGCAATGTTAATGTATCCCTTTACGAAAAATTAAAAATATAAATATTTTATTAAAAATTTTAACAAAAAAACAAAAAACTATATTCACAATTGTTATATTATATGTATAATGAAAATTGTAGAAACTTGGAGATTATTCTTTCAATTCTACTTTTTAACAAGTGAGGGTACAGGAAGTGCAATTAGGGGAGGCAACACAACATGAAGAAAAAGATACCGTTATTACTTGCATCGACTTTAACTGCAAGTATGTTGCTGGGTGCGTGTAGCTACCAAAAAGATGACGCAAAAGCAAAAGGGAAAGAAAACGCTACGAGTAGTAGTAACGGAAAGCAGACTCTTAATTTAACAGAGTTATCTGAAATTCCGTCAATGGATGCATCGCTAGCATCTGACTCTGCATCTTCTACAGCATTAAATAATACGATGGAAGGTTTATATCGTATTGGCAAAGATCAAAAGAGAATGCCTGGAGTTGCAGAAGATGTCGAAAAGCTAGATGATGGGAAGAAATACATATTTAAATTAAGAAGAGATGCGAAATGGTCGAATGGGGAACCTGTAACAGCTAAAGACTTTGTGTATTCATGGAAAAGAGCAGTAAATCCAGATACAAAAGCAACGTATTCATACATTATGTTCGATATTAAAAATGCAGAGAAAATTCATAAAAAAGAATTACCTGCTGACCAATTAGGTGTAAAAGCGATTGATGATTATACACTAGAAGTAGAATTAGACAATCCCGTTCCTTACTTTATCGATTTAACAGTTTATCCAGTATTTTACCCACTAAATGAAAACTTTGTAAAAGCACAAGGTGATAAATTTGGTTTAGAGGCAAATACAACATTATATAACGGTCCATTCGTTATGAGTGATTGGAAACATGAACAAAGTTTCCAATTCAAGAAGAATCCTTCATATTGGGATAATAAAACGGTTAAAATCGAAGAAATCAACTTTAATATTGTAAAAAATACAGCAACTGATGTAAATTTATATGAGACAAACGCGATTGATCGAGCGGCTTTAACGTCTGAATTTGTTGATAAGTTTAGAAAAAGCCCAGAGTTCCAAACAAGAAAAGAGGCAGGGGTTGCTTACTTAAGATTTAATCAAAGTAATCAGTACTTAAGTAATAAAAACTTAAGAAAAGCAATTTCAATGTCCTTTGACCGTGATAACATTGCAAAAGTTATTTTAAATAACGGCGCAATTGGAGCTTACGGATTTGTTGGAAAAGATTTCGCTGAAAGTCCAAATAAAAAAGATTTTCGAGCTGAAAATGGAAAGCTAGTTGAAACAAATCCAAAAGAAGCAAAAAAGCTTTGGGAAACAGCGAAGAAAGAGCTTGGAACTGATAAAATCGAACTAGAATTCTTAAACTTTGATAATGAAGATGCTAAAAAAGTTGGGGAATTCTTAAAAGGTGAGATGGAAAAGAACTTACCAGGTTTATCAATTAAAATTAAACAGCAACCATTCGCACAAAAAAATAAATTAGAAGATTCTCAGCAATATGATATTGCGTTTGGTATTTGGGGACCAGATTTCCCAGATCCAATCTCATATTTAGATATGTTTGTTACGAATGGTTCTCAAAATAAAACAGGGTATTCTAATCAGAAATATGATGAGTTAATCCTAAAAGCTAAAACAGACACAAAAGATTTACAAGCTCGCTGGGACAACCTTCTAGAAGTAGAGAAGATGTTAATTAAAGAGGATGCAGTTATCACTCCAATCTTCCAAAAAGGTTCAGCGTATGTAGTAAAAGGTGCCGTAAAAGATATTATCCCAATTAACTATGGTGGTAAATTAACTTACAAATGGGCATCTGTTGAACAAAAATAATCTTTTTTTCCATCGTTTACAAGGGTATATGCCTATGATGGGCATATGCTCTTATTTTAAAAAAATAAAAGTAAGAATATTTTAAACTATCTTATTGCTTTTGAGAAAAACGGGGAGGTGCTTGACTATGGGACGTTATGTATTAAAACGTTTCGTGTACATGGCTTTGACATTATTTTTAATTACTACAATGACTTTCTTTTTGATGAAATTACTTCCGGGTTCTCCGCTTAAAAACCAGGAGAAGCTATCACCGGCACAAAAAGAAATCATTCTTGAAAAATACGGATTGAATGATCCGGTACCAGTTCAATATGCACGTTACTTAGGTAACTTAGCAAAAGGTGATTTAGGGGTATCATTCCAATATGATAACCGCCCAGTAACAGACATGATTGTGGATCGTATTGGACCATCAGCCCAATTAGGTTTACAAGCGATTATATTAGGAACATTTATCGGTTTAATTTTAGGTATTGTTGCCGCACTTCGTAATAATACGTGGGTAGATTATAGTGCAACAGTTATTTCGGTACTCGGAATGTCGGTACCATCATTCGTATTCGCCGCATTACTGCAATATTTCGTAGGGGTAAAACTTGGCTGGTTCCCAGTAGCATTCTGGAAAGGACCAGAGTTTACTGTAATGCCTACAATTGCATTATCGATGGGAGTTATCGCAACAATCGCACGTTTCTCTCGTGCAGAATTAATTGAAGTTATGCAAGCCGATTACATTTTAACAGCGAAAGCGAAAGGAATTAGCCAAGGCGTTATCATTGTCAAACATGCACTTCGTAACGCGTTAATTCCAGTTGTAACAATTTTAGGACCAATGGTTGCGGCATTAATTACAGGAACACTTGTTATCGAGCAAATTTATGCTGTACCAGGACTTGGGGAACAATTCGTTAAATCGATTACTTTAAATGACTATACAGTTATTATGGGAACTACGATTTTCTATAGTGCGATCTTCATTTTAGTTATTTTCATTGTCGATATTTTATACGGAATTATTGATCCTCGTATTCGTTTAGCGGGAGGGAAAAAATGATGAAAGATGTACAAAAATTATCTCCAGATTTATTTCAACAAGCCAATCAAAATAATGTTGATAATGAAGTCATTGCCCGTCCAAGCTTAACGTTTTGGCAAGATGTAAGAAGACGTTTATTCCAACATAAAGGTGCGATGCTTGGCCTTGTATTGTTAGTTATCATTGCGCTATTAGCGATTTTTGGACCGATGGTAAGTAAACACTCGTATAAAGAGCAAGATTTAGGTCGTGCGAAATTACCACCAAAAATTCCAGTTATTGAAAATGTTCATTGGTTACCATTTGACGGTACAGATCAATATGGTGTTGACCAATATGAAAAACGTGATATTAAAGAGTACTTCTGGTTTGGTACAGATGACCTTGGCCGTGACTTATGGACAAGAACATGGGAAGGTACACGCGTATCATTATATATCGCTCTTTTAGCGGCAGCAATTGACTTAGTAATTGGGGTTGCATACGGAGGTATTTCAGCATTCTACGGCGGTAGAGTAGATAACATTATGCAACGTATTATGGAGATTATTAACGGTATTCCATACTTAATCATCGTTATTTTAATGGTAATCATTATGGGATCTGGTATTTGGTCAATTACACTTGCGATGGCGATTACAGGTTGGATAGGGATGTCGCGTATTGTTCGTGGACAAATCTTAAAGTTAAAAAACCAAGAATATGTATTAGCATCTCGTACATTAGGTGCAACAAATACACAATTAATTGTGAAACATTTAATTCCAAACGTAATGGGACCTATTATCGTAATGACAATGTTTACAATTCCATCAGCGGTGTTTGGTGAAGCGTTCTTAAGTTTCATCGGTTTAGGAATTCAGCCACCATTTGCGTCACTAGGTTCTCTTGTAAATGATGGTTATAAATCTATTCAAACGTATCCGCATATGATGTTCATCCCTGCGGTTGTCATCAGTATATTAATTTTAGCGTTTAACTTAATGGCAGACGGATTACGCGACGCGTTAGATCCAAAAATGCGTAAGTAAAAGAGGGGAGAGGCAAAGATGAAAACATTGTTAGAGGTAAAAGATTTACAAGTCTCCTTTGATACACATGCAGGTGAAGTACAAGCTGTACGCGGCGTTACTTTTGATTTGAAAAAAGGAGAAACATTGGCGATTGTAGGAGAATCTGGTTCAGGGAAATCAGTTACTTCTAAAGCGTTAATGGGATTAATTCCGAATCCTCCTGGACGCATTAAAAATGGTGAAATCGTATTTGAAGGTCGTGACTTAACAAAATTAACAGAAAAAGAAATGCAGCAAGTACGGGGTAAAGATATTGCGATGATTTTCCAAGATCCAATGACATCATTAAACCCAACGATGACAATTGGAAATCAAATTATGGAAGGTCTAATTAAACACCAAGGGATGAGTAAAGCAGATGCACGTAAAGTTGCTTTAGAGTTAATTGACCTTGTAGGTATTCCAAATCCAGAAGCTCGTTTAAAACAATATCCTCACCAATTCTCAGGTGGTATGAGACAGCGTGTAGTTATTGCGATGGCGTTAGCTTGTAACCCGAAATTATTAATTGCCGATGAGCCGACAACAGCGCTAGACGTTACGATTCAGGCGCAAATTTTAGAACTTATGAAAGACATTCAGCAAAAAACAGAAGCAGCAATCATTTTCATTACGCATGACTTAGGTGTAGTAGCAAACGTTGCGGACCGAGTGGCAGTTATGTACGCTGGTAAAGTGGTTGAAATTGGAACTGTAGATGAAATTTTCTACAATCCGAAACATCCGTATACTTGGGGTTTAATCGCATCTATGCCAAGTTTAGATGGTTCAGAAGAAGAATTATATGCAATCCCTGGAACGCCTCCAGATTTATTGAAGCCGCCAAAGGGAGATGCTTTTGCACCACGTAATCCGCAGGCACTGAAAATTGATTTTGAAATGGACCCACCTTTATTTAAAGTAAGTGATACGCACTATGCGGCAACTTGGTTACTTCACGAGCAAGCTCCAGAAGTAAAACCGCCGGCAGTCGTTGAAAAACGCATTCTTCAAATGAAAGCAGGTGAACAACATGACTAAACAACGTGAGAAATTAATTGAAGTAAAAAATGTAAAGCAGCACTTCGACGTGAGTGGTGGTGTTGTCAAAGCGGTTAATGATATTTCATTTGATATTTACCGCGGAGAAACATTTGGTCTTGTAGGAGAATCAGGTTGTGGTAAATCGACAACTGGAAGAACGATTATTCGTTTATATGATGCAACTGCTGGTGAAGTGTTATTCGATGGTGAAAATGTACATGGTAAAAAATCACGCGCAGAGCTGAAGAAATTCAACCGTAAAATGCAAATGATTTTCCAAGATCCATATGCATCATTAAACCCTCGTATGACAGTAGGGGATATTATTGCAGAAGGTATCGATATTCACGGACTAGCGAAAAGTAAAAAAGAGCGCATGGACCGTGTTCATGAACTATTAAACACAGTTGGTTTAAATAAAGAGCACGCAAACCGTTTCCCACACGAATTCTCAGGTGGACAACGTCAGCGTATCGGTATCGCTCGAGCGCTTGCTGTAGACCCAGAATTTATCATTGCCGATGAGCCGATCTCAGCACTTGACGTATCGATTCAGGCGCAAGTTGTAAACTTACTGAAAAAGCTACAAAAAGAAAAAGGTTTAACATACTTATTCATCGCCCATGATTTATCAATGGTAAAATACATTAGTGACCGTATTGGTGTAATGTACCGTGGCCAAATCGTTGAGTTAACAACAAGTGATGAATTATATGCGAATCCAATTCATCCATATACGAAATCACTATTATCAGCGATTCCACTTCCAGATCCGGATTATGAGCGCAATCGTAAACGTATCGTATATGATCCATCACAGCATAATTATGGTAGTGAAGCACCAACAATGCGTGAAATTCGCCCAGGACATTTCGTACTATGTTCTGAAGCGGAGTACAAGAAATATAAAGAGATTTATCAATAAGAAAAAGAGCCATTCTTCTGTTATGGAAGGATGGCTCTTTTTCTACTATATAAAAGAATTGTATACATTTGTCGGTCAGTCGATATATTTAAGGAATCGCCGATATAAATCTCATGTATCATTAGTGATATCCATATGCAAAATTACTGAACTTGAACAGAAACATTCTCCTCTTGTTCTTCAGGTTTAACAAGGGCATAACGCTCCCACGCTCTACTTTTCCAGCGGAAGAACATAATAATGGCACGTGTCCATTCGTCGATGGCGATTGCTAGCCAAATACCAACGAGACCCATATCTAAATGAAAGGCGAAAAAGTAACCTAGTGGTAAACTCATTAACACCATAGAGAATGCACCGATTAAAACAGGATATTTTGCATCACCAGCTGCACGAAGCGAATTAATGATGACGATGTTCATCGTACGTCCCGTTTCAAGTAGTACACTTAGTAAAAGAACACTTGCGCCTAACCCGATAATGTGCGGATTATCTGTAAATAGTCCCATTAATTGTGTACGGAATATAATAACGAGAGCGACCATACATAAAGTTACACCAATTGCCCATTTTACACTTTTCCACAAGCGTTCGTATGCTTCATCCTTTTCGCCACCACCAACGAGGCGGCCAATAATAATGGCTGTTCCCATACCAATCGCAATTGCAAATAAATAAGTGAACATGGAAATGTTAGTAGCGTATTGTCTAGCAGCTAATGATTCCGTTCCTAAGTACGTTGCGTAATAAAGGAAGACGATTTGACAAGCTTGATACATCACTTGTTCAAATGCAGATGGAATGCCAATTTTTAAAATTTTCCCAATGTATTCTTTGGATAAAGTGAAGTAATATTGTAATTTCACACGATATTCCATAACGCGGTATAGTAACCAGAAGAAAACAATAAGTGCGATCAATCGACTGATAGCGGAAGAAATTGCAGCCCCTTGTACACCGAGCTCAGGGAAACCAAATTTCCCGAAAATGAGTACGTAGTTTCCAGCGATATGAATCATATTCATTCCGAGTGAAATAAACATCGCTTGCTTTGTAAAACCGTGTACACGGATAATTGCGGCTAATGAGTTAATAATAGCTTGTAGGAAGATGGCTCCTCCGACGATAGATAAGTAGTTTTGCGCATACGTTAGTACATCGCCTTGTAAGTTCATTGCGAGCATCATATGTTTCGAAAATAAAAGAAAACCAGCGCTTATAACGAGCCCAACTATTAAATTTAATGTGACGGCTAATGCTGATATTTTAGATGCTTCCATAAAGCGTTTGGAACCGAGGTATTGAGATACAACGATAGCAGCGCCGTTCCCGATGACTTCTAATACCAAAATCGCAATATGAAGATATTGATTCGCTGCACCAACCCCAGATACAGCATCGTCTGATAATGCACTTAACATGAAAGTATCAGCGATCCCCATTAACATAAAAAGAAAAACTTCTAGAAAAATAGGCCATGTTAATAAGAATAAACTTAATTTCTCAGTAGGCCCGTTTTTTGCTTGAATTGCTGCCATGTCCGTCCCCTCTTTACCGATATCTATTTTTAGCAAAATGTATCGTAACATACTTTCTTAACCTTTGCACTCATTTTAGCCTACATATTTTTATTATGAAGAGAGTGCTATTTTATGATAAAAACAAAAGGATAATTATACATAAAATATTATGAGATATAAAATTCATTTTTATCTGATAATTTAGAAGAGTGTAAAAAATGTTATTTTTAACACTTTAGTAAGAATAATCAGCAATATGAAACGTTTACAAAGGTATATTTTTTAACGGAAAATTTTAATGAAATAGAAATATAAATATACAAAAAATATATTTGTGTGTATAATATGAATTATTAGAACATATATATATTTCTTTTTGTTTGAAAATGAAAGGGTTAACATTTTTTTGGAGGGTGGAAGTATGAAAAAAAAGATACCAGTTTTTGTAGCATCAACAGTAGCGATGAGCATGATGTTAGGGGCATGTAGCTATCAAAAAGATGAATCGCAAGCAAACGCTAAAGGGGATAGCGGAAAAAGCGGCGCGAAGCAAGTTATTAACTTAATTGAAACACAAGAAATTCCAACGATGGATCCAGCGTTATCAGCTGATGCAGTTTCTTCAAGAGTAATGACTAATACGATGGAAGGCTTATACAGTTTAGGAAAAGATGATAAGCTAGTTCCTGGTGTAGCGAAGGAATTCAAAAAATCAGAAGATGGTAAAAAATATACATTTAAATTACGTGAAGACGCAAAATGGTCAAATGGTGAGCCTGTGACGGCAAAAGATTTCGTATATGCATGGCAAAGAGCGATTAACCCAGATACAGCTGCGAAATCAGCGTACATTATGTATGATATAAAAAATGCAGAGAAAATTAATAAAAAAGAGATGAGTCCGGATCAATTAGGGGTAAAGGCGATTGATGATTATACATTAGAAGTGGAATTAGATAATTCAATTCCATACCTTGTAGATTTAATGGTATATCCAATCTTCTATCCTGCGAATGAAAAGTTTGTGAAAGAGCAAGGTACGAAGTTTGGTTTAGAAGCGAATACAACGCTTTATAACGGGCCATTTACACTAAGTGATTGGCAACATGAACGTAGCTTTAAAATGACAAAGAGCGCGTCATATTGGGACAATAAAGAAGTAAAGATTGAAGAAGTAAACTTTAATATTGTAAAAGATACATCTACGCCAATTAACTTATATGAAACAAATGCAATTGATCGAGCGTCGTTATTAGCGGAGTTTATTGATAAATATAAAGGAAAACCAGATTTCCAAACAGTAGAAGATACATCTGTATTCTTCCTTCGTTTAAATCAAAAAGATCCAGCTTTAGCAAATAAAAATATTCGTAAAGCAATTTCACTTGCTTTTGACCGTAAGCCATTCGTGGATACATTATTAAATAACGGTTCTAAGCCAGCGACAGGATTAATTCCTGATAACTTCATTAAAGGACCAGATAAAAAAGATTTCCGTGCTGTAAACGGGGATATTGTAAAACCAAACGTGAAAGAAGCGAAGAAATATTGGGAAGCTGGTAAAAAAGAACTTGGTAAAAATGAAATCGAATTAGAATTATTAAATGAAGATGTAGAGTTATCAAAGAAAACTGGTGAATATTTAAAAGGTGAATTAGAAAAGAATTTACCAGGTTTAACAGTGAAAATTAAACAACAACCATTCGCACAAAAACTAAAATTAGAAGATGCGGGCGATTATGTCATGTCATTCTCTGGATGGAGTGCGGACTTCCCAGATCCAATTACATATCTTGATATGTTTGTAACAGATGGGTCACAAAATAAGATGAAGTACTCTAATCCAAAATACGATGAAATCATTATGAAGGCGAAAAAAGATGGAAGCGATGTAAATGCTCGTTGGAAGAACTTATTAGAAGCAGAAAAAATGTTACTTGATGATGCTGCGATCGTTCCAGTATATCAACGTGGTAGAGCATATTTACAAAGAGATTCAATTAAAAATATGTATAACCATAAATATGGCGGCGATTTAAGCTTTAAATGGGCTTCAGTAGAGAAATAAGAAAAAAAGCAGGTGATCACCTGCTTTTTTTAATACGTTCGTTTCTTATAAATGCCTTTTCCGCCAACTTGGTTCCAGCCAGATTGTACATCCAAACTTTTGTTAACAAACTTCATTTTTTCTTTTCCACCAAAGAGCTTTTCGCCGATGCTATTTGTAATGACACCAATCAATGCTGTTATTCCGATGATGAGGGCAGCAACCGTAATAAAATCAATAAAAAAAGCAATCATTTGAAAACTCCCCCTTTGCCTGTCTGTATGTTTATTGTATGAGATAAAAAATGAAAAAGAAAGAAATGTCAGAAAAATATTTAATTTACTTTAGAAATCATGTAGACAGGAGGGAGGATATTTGTTAAAATAAGAACAAATGTTCCTTTTTATTCTCATTTGTATAGTCTTACATTTCTTAATTGATTTATCAAGAAAAAGTAAGAAAACGTTCTCTTTTTCATAGGGAAGATTATAGATAAATAACTATATTATATGAAAAATCTATGGGAAGTGAGTAGTAAAAGGGTTGAAAGTTATTGTTAAAGTACAGCTGAAATGAGCGTAATCATGTTACATAGCAGTGAAATACACGGGAGAGTTTTCTCAACTAGCAGGAAATTTACTGTATATTTCTTGCAAAATCTATTGTATAATGATTATAGAAGTTACTTATTAAAAGTAATTGTTGTTTATTATAAGTTGTTGCTTACATGAAATGTGATTTTTGTACTTTTCAATAAGACAAGTTATCACGAAAAATTGCTGAAGTTAGAAATTAAAACTGTATTTAGTACAGAATTTGTACTCTTTAAGGAGAGTGAGCTTTGTATGGTAACATTATATAGTTCTCCAAGCTGTACGTCTTGTAGAAAGGCGAAATTATGGCTAGAGGAAAATCATATTCCCTATACAGAACGTAATATTTTCTCAGATCCATTAACGATTGAGGAAATTAAAGAGATTTTACGTATGACAGAAAGCGGAACGGATGAGATTATTTCTACTCGTTCGAAAGTTTTCCAAGAATTGAATGTAAACTTAGAGTCTTTACCACTTCAAGATTTATATAAGATGATTCGTGACTATCCAGGGATTTTACGTCGTCCAATTATGATTGACGAGAAACGCCTTCAAGTTGGTTACAACGAAGACGAAATTCGTCGTTTCTTACCACGTACAGTAAGAACGTTCCAATTACGTGAAGCACAACGTCTTGTAAATTAATTATAATAATATGAAAACCTTCTACCTATTATATAGTAGAAGGTTTTTTTTAATGTTTCACATTGCGTAATCGAACTTGTTGTACAATAAAGCCGATGCATAAAATAGTGAAAATGAACAAATAAGGAATGCTTGCAGTGAAACTTGGATTGTTATGAAAAAAGGTTGCAAGTCTGTCTTCATGTGTAACCATTTTTCCTGCAGTATAGGCAAGAATTGCTGCACCGCAATAAATGAGGAATGGAAATCGCTCCATAAGTATTAAAATAAGTTTGCTGCCCCAAATAATAATCGGGATAGAAATGAGTAAGCCGATTATGACGAGTAAAAATCTCCCGTGAGCTGCACCTGCAATGGCAATAACATTATCAAACCCCATAACGAGATCCGCGAAAACAATTGTCCGCACAGCTTGAAATAAAGTTGTTTTTCCTTGAATAGAAGAAAGATCGTTGCTATTATCGGTTAATAAATTGACTGCAATTAATGTAAGTAAAACCCCGCCAATCAATTGTAGAAATGGAATGTCGAGTAAATAGACAGCTAGTATAGTAAGGACAATTCTTAGTACAATCGCTAAAAGAGTACCGATCAAAATAGCCTTATTTCGTTTCGATTCAGGTAAATTTCGGCTAGCTAGTGCGATGACGATTGCATTGTCACCACCTAATACAACATCGATACCGACAATCATTAGTACGGATGTTAAAAACTCTAAGTCCATTCGTCTGCCTCCATTTATGATGTTTTAATAAGCGAACTATATGTATGTGATGAAGAAAGTTGTTGTTAAATAATCTCTTCTAATAGAAGTTTCACTTTATTACAGTGTACGGGGGAATGTGGAAATGTATGTCCAAATTTTTTGTAAGTAAGAAATCGCTATAATAATATATTTACGTAGTTGATCGAGTAAAGATAGGCATATAACTATTTTTGTAAAATAAATCGATTTTATTTCCATTCTGGAGAATCTTATCATAAAATGAGAGTACAAGAATCTATTGATTTGTCATATGAGTGGGGAATCCCTTCATAACAATTCTAAGCAGGAAGGGAGAGTTGTATTTTGGATATTGAAAGAATTAATGATCATACGATGAAATTTTTTATTACGTACATTGATATAGAGGATAGAGGATTTAATCGTGAAGAGATTTGGTATGATCGCGAACGAAGTGAAGAGCTCTTTTGGGAGATGATGGACGAAGCTCGTGATCATGACGATTTCTTTATTGATGGACCGTTATGGATTCAAGTGCAAGCAGTCGATAAAGGGATTGAAGTACTTGTCACGAAAGCAGAGCTTTCAAAAGACGGGCAAAAGCTGGAACTACCGATAGGGGTAGACAAAATTATAGATATTCCTCTAGATGAAGGCATCGAATCATTATTCCAACAAGAATTAGTTGAAGAGGTAGAAGAACAAACAGGAACAAACTTTAATGAAGATGGTACGTTTGGCTTTTTAATTAAGTTTAATGATTTTGAAGATGTCATCTCATTAAGTCATCGTCTTATCTTTGAAGATATAAAAGATGAGCTGTATTCATTTGAGAACCGCTATTATGTATATGTGGAATTCGATGAAGTGCTACATGATGAAGAAGAAATCGATCGTATTTTAAGTATTATTTTAGAATATGGGGAAGAATCAACTTTAACAATTCATCGTGTAAGTGAGTATGGAAAACAAATTGTGAAAGAGCATGCTCTTGAAACGATTCGCAATAATTTTCCTGCTAAAACGTAGGCCGATTTCTGTAGTATGAAATCGGCTTTTTATATGAAGAATAGGAAAGCTTTCTTAGTTAGGAGGTAAGAGATGAAAAATACGTTAAAGCTGATTTTCTTTATACTGCTATTGTTCGCATTATTTGTTTCGTTACGTATGTTTATTGATGTAGCATTTTATTCAGATGTGATTGGGATAAAAGATGTTTCGATTTTAGGTATTATCAGTATTTTATTTACAGTATCTGCGTTTTTAATTGGTTGCGTTATTTTCTTAGAAAATCGACATCCATCTAAAACACTTACATGGTTAATTGTTTTAGGAATTTTTCCGGTATTTGGCTTCTTTGCTTATTTATTATTTGGACAAAATTTTCGGAGAAAAAGAATGTTCCAAAAGAAGGCGTTACTTGATGAACAGGCGTTTTTACAATATAAAGGGCATGAAGATTACGAAGAACGAATTTTACGCAATCATAAGCATCAAGAACTGTTATTTCGTTTAGCGGATCGATTAGGTGCTTTAAATATTTCATTTCAAACTGAAACGAGGACATTAACAAATGGAGATGAAACGTTTCGGGCTATTTTAAATGGGTTAAAACGAGCGAAACATCACATTCATATGGAATATTACATTGTGCGTGATGATAAGTTAGGAACAGAAATTAAAGATATTTTAATACAAAAATCGAAAGAAGGCGTTGTTGTTCGCTTTTTATATGATGCGGTTGGAAGTTTTAAGTTATCGAAATCGTATATTGAAGAATTAAACGATGCAGGTGTAGAAATGATTCCATTCTTTCCTGTGCGCTTTCCGATTTTAAACGATAAAATTAATTATCGAAATCATAGGAAAATTGTTGTGATTGATGGGAACGAAGGGTTTGTAGGCGGTTTAAATATCGGTGATGAGTATTTAGGGAAAAATAAATATTTTGGCTTTTGGCGAGACACACATTTATATTTGCGTGGTGAAGCTGTACAAAGTTTACAGCTTATTTTCCTTCAAGATTGGTTTTATATGACTGGGGAGGCTGTGCTAGCCCCTGAATATTTACAAGCAAAAGCAGTTGAGGGTGATCATTGGGGAGGAGTGCAGCTAGTTGCAGGTGGCCCCGATAATAAGTGGGAAACGATTAAGCATTTATATTTTGCAATGATCGCTTCTGCTCGAAAATCTATTTGGATTGCAACGCCGTATTTTATTCCGGATGATGATATTTTATCCGCATTAAAGGTTGCTGCACTTGCTGGTATTGATGTTCGTTTATTAATGCCGAGTAAACCGGATAAGCGGACTGTCTTTTATGCATCGAGATCGTACTTCCCAGAACTTTTAGACGCAGGAGTAAAGATATATGAATATGAAAAAGGTTTTCTTCATAGTAAAGTTGTCATCGTCGATTCTGATTTAGCTTCAATTGGGACAGCTAATATGGATATGAGAAGTTTTCATTTGAATTTTGAAGTAAATGCCTTTTTATATGATACAGAGAGCATTAGAAGACTTGTTCAAGACTTTAAAGATGATTTAGAAGAATCAAGTGAAATTCATGTTGATCATTTTCATAAAAGACGTCTTCATAGACGAATTGTTGAATCAACGTACCGCTTATTATCACCTTTATTATAAAAAGAGATGTCCGAAATTGGGACATCTCTTTTTTTAAAAGGAATTTGTAACAAATTGTAGAATATAAGGAGCTGAAAGGGTGTGATTACGATATTTATCGCTAAAAGAGAAAACGGAGAAAAAATTCATTTACTCTATAATTGTAATGAAGAGCTTTTGCGCCGTATGCGTCAACAAGAACGATTCTTTTGTGTAGCTTGTGGAAAGGAAGTGCAAATGAAATTAGGGAAACAAAAAAGTTGGCATTTTGCTCATAAAAAAGTGAATTCATGTCTTGCCTTTTATGAAGCGGAATCAACGTATCATATGCATGGTAAAGAATTGTTATATAGATGGTTTAAGCGTCAAAACTTTCAGGTGGATATAGAGTACTACCTTCCAGAAATTAAGCAACGACCAGATGTTTTTGTAGAGAGGGCGGGCAGAAAAATTGCAATTGAATACCAATGTGCAAACCTCGCTATAGAGCAGCTGTACAAAAGAACATATTCGTATTGGCAAGCTGGTATACAGGTCATTTGGATCGTTGGTGGAAATCAATTAAAAAGGCAATCTGCATATTGGATGAAATTTTCCTCACTTATGGCTTTCTCCTTACAATCTTATCCTCAGCCACTTCTTATTTTCTTCTGTCCGAAACAAAAATCATTTATGAAATGTGCATTTGTCACTCCCTTTTCTACAAATGTCTTTTTCTCACATACTATATATTTACCAACTGATACGACTACTTTTGAAATTCTTTTTTCTCCCGTGCCTTTCGGGAAAGAAAGATTGGGTGAAGAGTGGAAGAAGAGAAAGAACTACTTCCGCAAAAATGCCCTGCCGATTTGGAATTATAATTATAAGTCATTATTACGCCTCTTATATCAATTTAAATGTACCCCAGCAAGCTTTCCTTCTGAAATTGGTGTTCCACTCCCTTCTGCATTTGCTTTACAAACAAACCCATTTATATGGCAAGCTTTCCTATATATGAAGTGTGTAGGGGAGCTTGCAGTAGGAGAGTGTATTTCTCTTCAATACGTGTGTAGTTATGTAAAAAGGTATACGAAAAGGCGGATACTTCCGTACTTTTCAAAGCACATATGGAAAGTGGCAGTTACTGAATATATGACATTTTTATGCTATATAGGTGTTTTGCGTAAAGTGGGAACTTATACATACCGGAAAATAAGGGATATCGTGATGTTAAAAACAGAGGAGGAAATTATGAAACATGATGAGATTTGCTTAATACATGCGCTATCTTTATTTGAGGTGAATTTTAACATGAGAGGAGGAAAAGGGGATATAATAAAGAATGATTGTGAAGGAATTACATAAGAAAAAAACGAATTGTACTTAAGTAGAGATATTTAAAGGAGGGCTTAAAGAATGTCTGAACAAAACAAAGCGAAAGCATTACCAGATCGCAACGAGATTGAAGAAGCAAGTACGTGGCGATTAGAAGATATTTTCCAAACGGATGCAGAATGGGAAAAAGAATTCCAAGCTATTAAAGAGCTATTGCCGAAGTTAACTGAATTTAAAGGGAAACTTGGTGACTCTGCGGACAATTTACTTGAGGCGTTGCAATATGAAGATGAAATTTCAATGCGATTAGGTAAGTTATATACATATGCTCATATGCGTTACGATCAAGATACAACAAACTCTGTATATCAAGCATTAAATGATCGCGCAACAAATTTATATTCACAAGTATCTAGCAGCACAGCGTATATTGTGCCTGAAATTTTATCGATTTCAGAAGATACACTGCAAACATTCTTGAAGGAAAATAGAGATTTAAGTGTATATGAACATGCATTAGAAGAAATTACACGTCAACGCCCGCACGTATTATCAGAAGCTGAGGAAGCTTTATTAGCGGAAGCATCTGAAGTAATGAGTTCATCAAGCAATACATTCGGTATGTTGAATAACGCGGATTTAAAATTCCCATCTATTAAAGGGGAAGACGGAGAAGAAATAGAAATTACACATGGCCGTTACATTCAGTTTTTAGAAAGTGATGATCCTCGTGTTCGCAAAGATGCATTTAAAGCTGTATATGAAACGTACGGAAAATTTAAAAACACATTCGCGAGTACGTTAAGCGGAGCAGTAAAACGTAATAATTTCAATGCGCGTGTTCGTAAATATGATTCTGCTCGCCAAGCTGCACTGAGCAATAATAATATTCCGGAAGCAGTATACGATCAACTCGTTGAAACAGTAAATGACAACTTACATTTATTACACCGTTACATCGATATTCGTAAGCGTGCACTAGGACTTGATGAGCTTCATATGTATGATTTATATACACCACTTGTATCAGAAGTGAAAATGAATGTGAAATACGAAGAAGCGCAAGACCTTTTATTAAAATCTTTAAACGTACTTGGTGATGAATATGTTGATATTTTGAAAGAGGCATATGAAAATCGCTGGGTAGATGTGTATGAGAATAAAGGAAAACGAAGCGGTGCATATTCATCTGGTGCATATGGAACAAATCCGTATATTTTAATGAACTGGCATGATAATGTAAATAATTTATTTACACTTGCTCATGAGTTTGGTCATTCGGTGCATAGTTACTATACAAGAAAAACACAACCGCACGTATATGGTGATTATTCCATCTTCGTAGCAGAAGTGGCATCTACTTGTAATGAAGCGCTTCTAAATGATTATTTATTAAAAACGACAGAAGATAAGAAAGAGCGTCTATATTTATTAAATCATTATTTAGAAGGGTTCCGTGGTACTGTATTCCGTCAAACGATGTTTGCAGAGTTTGAACATATTATTCATAAGAAAGTACAAGAAGGACATGCTGTTACGCCAGACATGCTAACGGAAATTTACTACGATTTAAATAAGAAATATTTCGGTGACGCTTTAGTAATCGACGAAGAGATTGGTTTAGAATGGTCTCGTATTCCACACTTCTACTACAACTATTACGTATATCAATACGCAACAGGATTTAGTGCAGCGACAGCTCTATCTAAACAGATTTTAGAAGAAGGACAACCAGCAGTAGAACGTTATATTAACGAGTTCTTAAAAGCAGGAAGCTCTGATTATCCAATTGAAGTGCTGAAAAAAGCAGGAGTAGATATGGCATCTCCTGAACCAGTAAAAGAGGCGCTACAAGTATTTGAAGAGAAATTAAATGAATTAGAAGCATTATTATTTGAAGAAAAGTAATGAAAAAAGACGAGGGATTGTATCCTCGTCTTTTTTGTTGAATAGATTTAATGTCGATATTTGTTGAAGAGAAAGGTGGATTTCTTTGTTTTTTCTAACTGAAAGGATAGCTTTACGGCTGATTTTTGAAATTAAAACCCTTTGAATCGTTTTTTATAATTGAAATAAGAGAGTGTGATAACGATGATTCCGAATAAAAGAGGTAAGGCAATAATTTTAGGAAAAGCTTGTAGTAGAGAGAGGATGTACAAGAAAAAAGAAACGATGACAGCTAGAAAGAGAAGAGCAATATAAGATTTTTTCATAAATAAACCCCCTAAATGACCTTTTTTATAGCTTATTCAAAAATGAAAACGTTTAGAATGTGACAAAAGTGTGAAATTCGACAAAAGGGGTTGTCATCTGACGTCGAATCTTGTAATATAATAAGCGTGAACGAATTCACATACAAACATATACCCCTTTGTTTGAACGTGAAAATTTCTCCCATCCCCTTTAATATTTTTATAAGCCGTAAAGAAGAAGACCTGGTGTTTACACCAGGTCTTTTTCTTTTGCTATCCATTTCCAATAACGTTCGCATTTTACTTCTATCATTTGTACTTTTCGTTTCAGTTGTAATTTTTTTAGTTCGCGTTCAATTTCTTGTTGCGGACAGTCATAAATAAATGCTACTTCTTTTGAAGATATAAATTGTGTTGCTTCTAGTAGCACTTCTAAAGGTGGTAATGGTTCTGGCTCAATTTCACATTTTACAAGTTCTTTCAATAATTGTACGTATACATCGTAGGAATAATTTCCAGCGATTTTAATACCTTCTTCATCTGAGTTCGCATGAAAAAAGACGAGGGAAGGTATTTCTGTAATATGCATTTCATTCGTGAATTTCAAGTCACATTGGAAAGCTTTTTTTGCACTAGCAGAATGTAGATCTTTTTTAAATTCTTCTACATCAATATTGCTATCTCTCGCACATGCAAGTAATAGTTCGCAGTCAGGGTTTGATACATTTTCAAGGAAAATGTATTCTTGGAGTTTTCGCAAAAACTTCGAACCTGCTTTTCGGCCTTGCAACTCCGCTGCCTTAATTGCCATCGAAACTAAATATGGTGTTGACGATGCTTCTTGCATATGTACCTTTCCATCACATGAAAAACCTTGTAAACTGGTTGTCTTTTCCCACACAAATCGAATATTAGCAGGTTTATTCCATTTGTGTGAGGAAGCGTTCGTTCCATCCACTTTTCCTGTTACGATATGACGAATAGAGAAGTATTTCCCGTATTCAAGCCATAGTTTAATAATAAAAGGCTCAATTTCCCAGCAATCTTTACAAAGTGGATCAATAAATAAATATGCTTCTACAGACTTATGCTCACATGCGGAAGGAGATGGCATATTTATATGCTTTGCTTCCTGCTTATCCATTACACTTCACCTGTTTCGTTTGGAGTATTAACCATATGCTGAGCGGTTAATGCTAAACGTTCAAAAACAAACTCTCTTATATGACCATGCACTCCAGTATCATCCATTGCTTGCTCCATACATGATAGCCAAGCCTCTGCTCGTTTCGGGGTAATCTCAAACGGGAGATGGCGCGCTCTTAACATAGGATGACCATGTTCTTCAGTGTACAAATTAGGACCACCTAAATATTGTGTTAAAAATTGCTTCTGCTTCCTAGCGGTTTCTGTTAAATCTTCCGGGAAGATGGGAGATAAGTCAGGGTGTTTACTGACATAGGAATAAAATGTATCTACTAATATTGCAATGCATTGTTCACCGCCAATTGCTTCAAATGGTGTCATCGGTTGCTTGCTCATCCTTTATAAACTCCTTTTTCCATGAAATGTATATCTATTGTAGCAATGGAATGTTCGAGAGGGCAAATAAACAGCCTTCTCAAAGACTCTTTGCTTATTCTACGGGTGTAACCTTTTTTAGTGAGATGTATCCACTAGTGAAACATATTCACTAGTGGAATTTTCACTTTAGCGTGCTTTGTTTTGTTTGGCAAGGAAAAAGCGTTTTACTTTGTTATTTGTATGGCGAATAGGTATGTTATGTTGCGTTAATAAATCAATAAATGCAGCTTTTCCTGTTTCTTCATCTTGCACTTCAAATTCAATTTCATAATCATCGTGATTGTAATAGAAACTATGATCAAAGACAAGCGTTCCGCCTTTAAATAATGTTTCTGCTCTTTCTGTTGTTAAACTACCCATATATGTTAAAGCAGAAACAGGAATTTGTAATTTGTGTAATTGATCTACTACTGCTCCTTGAATGATTGTGTTTGTTTCCATCATCATTTTTGCTTCGTCTTCTGTTACGACTTGATGCGTTTCTAATAAACCGATTTCTGCAGGTTGTTTCAACGTTAACGTATAAGTTTCTCCTTTATGACGAATACGAAGTGCAGAGCCAGCTTCTTTTAACGAGAAGTCAGGTGTTTCAAAGTAGTGATTCACTTGTTTTGTAAATGCTTCAATAGAAAACGATTTACATAATGTATCGAATTCTTCTTTTGTAACGATATTTTTGAATTCAATTTCAATTTCTTGTGTCATTGTATAATCTCCTTTTGAAAAATAATTCTTTACACATTATCGCTTTTTCATAAATTTGGTTCAATGTTTTATTTGTTTGCGTCCATGTTATGATACAATAATACTGTTAAGTAAGACAGGAAGTTGAGATGGAGGAGTTAGAGCATGCAAAATAAAATCCAAGTTAAGAGCGTAGAAAAGAGAGAGAATGCTCTTATTTTTTGTGCGGAAAATAGTGAAATAGAGGTAAAGGAGTTAAGTGCGCGTAATCACGTACTTGTAGACTCAGACAATTTATCATTTTTATATATCTTAGAAAATGAATCATCTTTCATTTATGTAAGTATTCCGCACACATGCTGGGAAGCAATGCATGAAGCGATGAATAACGATGTGGTTATGTTCGTTCGCGTGAATGACATTGAAATGGAATTAGAAGGATTAAAAGAAGAAGTAGAATATTTAGTTGAAAATATTGAAGGTAATGCAAATTACGGAGAAGAACTAGTAACTGCTGTAGAAAAAGTATTTCTATAAGCAAATGGATTGATTTTGGTGGTGGTTGAAATGAATCGAAATTGGGAAGAATTTTTAGCACCTTACCACCAAGCGGTGGCAGAGCTGAAAGTGAAACTAAAAGGAATGCGTACTCAATTTGCAATGTTAACAGAGCATTCTCCAATTGAGTTTGTAACAGGAAGGGTAAAGTCGGTTGCAAGTATTATTGATAAAGCGGAGAAGAGAAATGTACCGCTAGACCGATTGAGAGAAGATATGCAGGATATTGCTGGGCTTAGAATGATGTGTCAATTTGTTGATGAGATTAAGCCTGTTGTAGAATATCTTCGAAAACGAAATGACTTTGAAATCGTGGAAGAACGTGATTATGTTACGCAAAAGAAAGATAGCGGTTATCGTTCTTATCATGTTGTCATTAGTTATCCTGTTCAAACGATTCAGGGTGAACAAAAAGTATTGGTAGAAATCCAAATACGCACGCTAGCAATGAACTTTTGGGCAACAATTGAGCATTCTTTAAATTATAAATATAGTGGACGTTTTCCTGAAGATATTAAAATAAGGTTGCAACGTGCAGCTGAAGCGGCGTTTTTATTAGATGAAGAAATGTCTTCTATTCGTCTTGAAATTCAAGAAGCGCAAAAGGCTTTTTCAAGAAAGCAAGAAACGAAAGATTCTGAATCATAAACTAAAGGGTGTTGGGCGATGAAATTTACAATTATGTCAAAGGGAGATCAATCATCAGATACACTGGCAAGCACGATGAAAGAGTACTTGCTAGATTTTGGATTTATAATGGATGAAAAGGAACCCGATATTGTAATTTCTGTTGGGGGAGATGGAACGCTTTTATATGCGTTTCATCGTTATTATAATCGATTGGATGAAACAGCATTTGTTGGTGTACATACAGGACATCTAGGTTTCTATGCAGATTGGTTACCGACAGAAGTAGAGAAATTAGTAATTGCAATTGCGAAAACACCATTCCAAGTGGTGGAATATCCGCTTTTAGAAGTTATTATTCGCTATGTGAATGGAAGTAAAGAGTCACAGTATTTAGCGATGAATGAGGCGACTGTAAAAAGTGCAGAAGGTACATTAGTAACAGAAGTAGAAATACGCGGAGAATATTTTGAAACATTCCGCGGAGACGGCCTTTGTATCTCTACTCCTTCAGGAAGTACCGCGTATAATAAAGCGCTTGGCGGAGCGATTATTCACCCATCTATTGAAGCGATTCAAATTGCAGAAATGGCGTCCATTAACAATCGTGTATTTCGTACTGTAGGATCGCCACTTGTATTGCCGAAGCATCATACATGTGTGTTAAAGCCAGCTGCAGGAATGAACTTACAAATCACAGTGGATCATTTAACGATGGTTCATCAAGATGTGAAATCAATCCAGTATCGCGTTGCAAACGAGAAAGTACGATTTGTTCGTTTCCGTCCATTCCCGTTCTGGAAACGAGTTCGTGACTCGTTTGTTGCAGATAAATAGAAAGGGTTATATATTTGAACAGATTTACATTGAAATGGGATATAGGGCCGGCTGAAGAGGGAACTTTAGTTAGGGAATTTTTGAAAACGAAAGGTATTTCTAAAGCCGCTTTAACGGATATAAAGTTTCACGGCGGGGCAATTGAAGTAAATGGTCACCATGCGAGTGTTCGTCATCAGTTGCGTGCTGGTGAAGAATTACGTGTCTTTTTTCCAGTTGAGGAAAGAAGTGAAGGGATGATGGCAGAAGATATCCCTTTAAGCATTGTATATGAAGATGACGCGGTTCTTATCATTAATAAAGAGGCGAACATGTCAACGATTCCGTCTAGAGAACATCCGACAAGGAGTGTTGCCAATGCGCTTTTATCTCATTATGATAAGCAGCACCTTGCAAGTACAGTGCACATCGTAACACGTTTAGATCGTGATACTTCGGGGCTTATGCTTATTGCAAAAAATCGTTTCGTGCATCATCTTTTATCGAAGCAGCATCAACAAAAAGCTGTGAAACGAACGTATGAAGCAATTGTTCACGGAAAGATTGTAGAACGAGAAGGAATGATTGATGCACCAATTGGTCGAAAATCTGATAGCATTATTGAGCGAACGGTTTGTGAGGATGGACAAAGGGCAGTTACTCATTTTAAGGTAATTGATAGTACATATCATAAGACACATGTAGCGCTTGAGCTTGAGACAGGAAGAACGCATCAAATTCGTGTGCATATGGCTCATATAGGACATCCGTTACTTGGTGATAGCTTATATGGAGGGGGAAGGGATGAAATGAAACGGCAAGCACTTCATAGTAAATCTTTGACGTTTTATCATCCTATTTTAGAGAAAGAGATGTCTTTCACTATAAAGCTTCCAAGCGATATGCAAGAAGTGTTGCGGCATACTTAAAAAGGGAACAAAATTCTTATATTATAAAGAATTTTGTTCCCTTTTTTCTTAGCGGAATAATATTAAAATTTGATTTTCACCCGTACGCTTTATAACGAAAAATCCATTTTCGGCTTTTGTAGCAATGCCATTGTCATTTGGACGACAATATCCATGTGCTTCGCAAGTGCCGTCATCACGTACTAACATTTGTCCAATTAATCCGACAGGAAGCCACTCGGCGCGATCCTTTCTTGCTACATATTTGCAAGTTGGATCCCATTCTGTATTTAAAAGAGGTTGTATTTCTTCGGCTTCCGTCCATACATATTGGCGTTTTCCAAAGTTATCTGTTTTATAACGTTTTTGCCAACTTAAAGCCCCGCTATTTCCTATAAGGGCAGGGGTTGCACTAGATATTCCTAAAATGAACGAATCGTGTGAAGTAGCTATCCGAATTTTTTCTTCGCTACTAAATGTAACGAAATAACCGACATCAATAGGTTTATGACCTTCGGTTTCAAACATTTGTGCAAAATCCGTTCCGCTTGCATTGTAAGACGCGCCCTCAATGTACATTTCTCCATTATGAGCAAGCCATTTAGCCCCGATATTATGGTCGGTGTCGCTTACACCATTTGCAATAAACCAAGAATAAGCTTCTTCTGCAGTGCCGAAGCGCCCCATAATATGGCTACCTGCAAAATGAGCTGTTGATGTATGATGACCTTCCGCATGAGAAGAGGATCCGTTAGCGATAGTTGCGGTTCCTTCTGCGTGTGCTGCTTCGCCTAAAGCAATCGTCTGTTTACCCTCCGCATGAGAATAAGCCCCGCCTGCTGTCGTTTCACTTCCCTCACTATGTGAACTATGTCCAGTTGCTTTTGAGTTTGATCCTTCTGCATGAGAGAAAGAACCTTTTGCGTGTGTTAATAAGCCTTCCGCATGTGCTGCCATGCCCTCCGCATGAGAGTGAAGCCCCTCTGCATATGCATATCGGCCGCCCCTTTTAACTTTTGTATTTTCAGGTGTAGGTGTCTCAATTATGAGTGGTTTTTCAATTTGTATATCATTTGATGAAGCTAATGCTTCTTTTATTTTTTTTACTTTGTTTATAATAGCAGCTGGAATTTCTGGTTCCACTTTTTTATTCATTGCTACAGAAATATTTTCTTCCGTCTTTTCTTCTGTTTGGTTAGAATGTAGTATCTGTTCATCTTGATTTGAAAGCTGTTTATTTTTTTGTTGCATCTTTATTTTTCTGCGATCGATTATGCGGCTCATCACAGCATTTTCTAAAGAGACATATGTTGGTTTTACTTTGCTTTTTTTTGATGACTCTTGTTCTTCCAGTTCTTCTATCGCTGCAGCCCGAATACTACACCAGTTGTTAATTCCGTACATGGGCAGATATAAAGGGGGGAATTTTCTTTTTTGTTTAGAAGATTTTTTCTTCATTCTGTCACCTCCTGCGACATTATATGTAGGGTAATTAAAAAAAGATGCACTTTATTGCATCTTTTTTTAATTACTTTACCTAGTTTTATATGAAATCTGCCTAAATAATGCTAAGTAAGGTAGTTATGAAATTGGACGGAATTTCTCAGCGACAAAAGGTAAAGAAGAAGGGACAGAGATAGTCTCCATTTCAGGATAACGTAATCCGGTTAATTTGCCACCAAATACAGCACCAGTATCAATATTGACTGTCTGATTGACGAATCGAGGTTCTGCTACTGGTGTATGTCCATATACAATCCAAGCTTGTCCCTTGTATTCTTGCGCCCAATCGCGACGGACCGGTGAGCCATCGGCATGCTTTTCTCCTGTAATATCGCCATATAATACAAAGGTTTGTACTTTTTTATCTCGTCTTCCTATGTAATCTTGCCGAATCCCAGCGTGACATACGATTACTCTTTTTTCGTCTAGTATGTGGTAGAGTGGTGATTGTTCATAAAGAGTGATAAACTTTTCTTTTATAATGTTTTGCTTATGAGAAGGAAGTGCCTCATATTCAGCAACAGTTGTTTCAAGTCCGTGAGCGACTGTTACATTACGCCCAAGGAAAAATCGATATAGTTTATTACAGTGATTTCCAGGAGCGTAATAAGCTTCTTTTTTATGTATGACAAGTTCCCATACAATTTCAATCATACGTAATGAATGAGGACCACGGTCTGTAATATCGCCAACGAATGCAAGTTTGCGTTGGTCAGGGTGAACCGGTAGACCGCTACTCCAGTTATATCCTAGCTTCTCTGTTAAATTTTGAAACTCTTGGAAACATCCATGAATATCTCCTATAATGTCATATTTCATATTTAAACCTCCATCGTATTTTTCATTAGTATATCTAAAAAAGGATAGAGATAAAAATATAGCGTTTTTGTGTTGTTCATTTAAACATAAAGATTTTCGTTCTTGAGCGAACATTTAAAATGAACCCAATCGCAATCATGTATGTAAGCAGTGAACTTCCTCCGTAGCTCATAAGAGGTAATGTTATCCCTGTAATGGGAAGTAATCCGATTGTCATCCCGATATTTTGGAATACTTGGAAAGTAAACATTCCGATTGTACCAGCGCAAATGTAACTACCAAAAGGGTCATTACTTTCTAAAGCAATATGAATCATTCGAAAAATGAGTAAGAAAAAAAGAGAAATAATGACACTTGCGCCTAGAAATCCAAATTGTTCAGCGACATTAGTGAAAATAAAATCTGTATGTGGTTCTGGAAAATATACTTGTCCATTTTCCCACCCTTTTCCTTGCATTTCTCCGGATCCAGTCGCTAAGAATGCTTGTCTTAATTGATATCCTTGTGCATCATATTTGTAAGGTGCTAACCATCCGTAGAAGCGATTTAATTGATATTCTTTTAAAATATGTGCTTTAAAGAAATCTGTGTGAGTAAAAAAAATATATATTAATGTAGATCCAGCCACGAAAGTAGCTGAAACTAATCCGAAAATAAAACGCCATCGTATGCCAGAAACTAGTATCATTGCTGCAAGCATCGCTGAAATGACCATTGTATTTCCTAAATCTGGTTCCTTTGCGATGAGTAGTAGTGGTGGCAAACTTGTTGCAAATATTTTTCCAAGTAGTAAAAAATCGTCATGTATTGTTTGGAGAAAATATTTCTCATTATGGTTTGCTATAATTCGTCCAATGACGATAATTAAAAATAATTTCATAATTTCAGAAGGCTGAAAATTTCCGATGCCTGGGAGCCTGTACCAAGCTGTAGCGCCTTTAATTGTAACGGCACCTGGTACTTGAAGTTCTAGTCCAATAAGTAGTACCATTGCAAAGCTGTACAAATACCAAGCGATTTTTTGATAACGGTCGAAATCGATAATCATAATAACACCAATGGCTATAAATCCAATGAAATACCATTGGATTTGTTTTAGTACAAAATTGACGTTTTGTAAAAATGGCGGTAAAGAGGCTTGCGCACTTGCAATAGCACAACAACTAACAATCCCAATGGCAAATAAAATAAATAGTAATACGTAGTCTATTTGATATTGAGAATTTGGATCTTTCAATGTAGGTATTCCTTTCTACTGCTCTTTATAGTAATGGATTTTATCCCGCATTAATGGGCAGTAAGACCCCCACCTCAAAATTCAGCGAAAGCGAAGAAGTTCGGTGGGGGATCAACTGCCCGTAAAAGCCCGATTGGTGAGAGCTGATAATCAGTGGGGGATGAACAAAACCCCCACTGATTAAAGTTTCACTTTATAGTATGAGAAAGAATGTATGAACTATACAAATAATTCACATATAGTCCATACACTTTTGATTTTGCAGAGTAGTTTAATTGTTTAACTCTTTAATAATTATATCCAAACAGTGGGAAAGACGTACATGTGCGTCAGGAAAAATATCTAGTTGATGAAGATAGTATTTTAAGGAACTTTTACACCATTGGTAAGCACTAAGTAGAGCTGCTCTATAGTCCGTAGTATTTTGTAAAAAGCCATATTCTTTTGCTGTTATAACAAGGTGTGTGAAATCTTCACAACCTTGAAGGAGCTTATTGTGTATTTGTTGTCCAGCATGGTAGCGAAATTGACTTAAAGGCTCAGAAATGTATATTGCATTTCCTTTAGAAAGTAAAGAAATCCATGAGGCCATATCAACACTACAAGAATATTGTCGCTCTTTAAGGGTGCCAAAAGGTTCAGTGAGCAATTCCTTTCGGAACAAAGTAGTTGTAGGCTCACCGATAATGTTGTGTCCGCCCTTTAACATCCAATTACCTAAAAATATCCCGTTTAATGGGGTATCTTCACTATATAACCTTTGTGTTGGATGGGAATCACCTATTAGATTTCCATGATCATCAATACGTACTCGATAAGAAGTAACAAGAGCAAGGTTTTTATTGGGATCTTGCTCAAAATAGGCCATCATTTTTTGTATTTTATGCTTATAAAACACGTCATCGTCCATTAAAAAATTTATATACTCACCATTTGATTTTTCTATGAGCATAAGGTCATTGTGAAATTGTCCTAGAGTAGGGATATTTCGAATGTATGTTATATTTTTATAATTTGGTAAGTATTGTTCACGTATTAAAGTTGCTGTTTCATCATTTGTACTATCATCTCCGATGATGATTTCAATATTAGAATAAGTTTGTGCCAATGCACTTTCTAGAGCAATTTTGAAATAATGAGGCCGATTATAAGTGGGAATAAGGATGGAAACGAGAGGTGGATTTTTTTCATTTATCATACATAACTTCCTTTCAGAAGCTTTTTTTTGTAAGAACAATATCTTGGTAACTTGTATATTCATGTCTGCCGCACCATAAACCGTAATGCGGCTTATTGATTATTTCTAGGCCGTACTTATTCAATAGATTGCAAATATCTGTCTCAGGATAAGCAACTGCGAAATTCGGAATATCTTTATTTACAACGTAGCAATTTTCGATTCGATGATAAAAACCTAGTGTACTTTGTCCTGCATTTAAATAATAGGACGATTCAGGATTTATAAGAAAGAATGTAATGAAACATCTCCCGTCTTTTTTTAATACACGTACAATTTCAGATACGTAATGTTCTAATTCTTTTGGGAGAAGATGCGTAAATACAGAAGTTAAAAAGATAAAATCGAATGTCCCGTCTTCATAGGGAAAACGATATTGAGAGGCATCTTCTTTTCCTTCTGGATTATAGAATTGATTGTATATGTCAACATGTTCAAAGTGAAAATTATTACGCATAGTTGAAATGTTATTTTGACACCAAGTAATTCCATCTTTAAACAAATCAAATCCATAATACGCTCCATCATCATGTAAGTAATTCAATAATGGTACAGCCATTCGGCCGACGCCGCAGCCTACATCTAATACTTTTTCATTTGGTTTTAAAGCGCCAATTTGAATAAAATGCTTTAGGAACTCTTTTCCAACTTTTTTGAAGTCGCCACCTACATATTGGACGAGTTCAGGAGGGGGGAGTAAAGTCATTTCTTTGTTAAGTTCGCTCATGAGTATACCCCTTTCTTGTATGAGAAGATGCAGTAAATCTATTAATAAAATTTTCAATTTGTAGTGAGAGAACACAGGAAAACAATTGTTATATGTAGGGAGATTCCGAAAAAGAATACTTAATTGGATTAGAAGTAAGAGAAGAATGAGTGAAAATGGAATCTCCTATAGATTAAATCTTTTTTATTCTTTTCTCCAATAAACACCAAATACATCAATTTTAGTAATAGGGGCTTTTAAATTCCGTTGATTTCTAAAGTCTGTCACAGCCTCAGCGCATGGTGGTAGCCCGTAGTCATCGATAATTATATAGCCACCTTTAGAAACTTTATCATATAAGTTCACGAGACCATCCATTGTGGATTCATACATATCACCATCAAGCCGTGCAATTGCAATTTTTTCAATTGGTGCTGTTGGTAAAGTATCTTTAAACCAGCCTTTTAAAAATTTCACTTGATCATTTAGTAAATCATATTTTTTGAAATTCTCTTGTACTTGTTCTAAAGAGACGCGTAAGTAATCGAATGTGTGTAAATAATCACCGTAATCTTTTGGATATTGTTCTAGATTCGGTGCTGGCAAACCTTCAAATGAATCTGCAACCCACACATTACGATCCGTAATGTTGTTTGCTTGTAAAAAACCATTCATAAAAATGCATGATCCTCCGCGCCATACACCTGTTTCAATAAAATCACCTTCTATATTTTCACGAACAACGGTTTCCATCGCCTCTTGTAATTGGTTCATACGTTCTCGACCAATCATGCTATGTGCTGCTCTTGGCCAATCCATTCCATCATGGCGTTCACTTTTTGAAACATTTGGTTTTACAATTTTTAAGTTATGGTTTTCAGCATATTGCTTAATGAATAAAGGGAGGGGGACTGTAACTGGTTCGAATTCTGGTTCTTTCGAAATATGTAGAGATGCGGGTAAGTATGCCTCATATTCTAACCATATTTCAAATAAAATTGTCTTTTTTAGCAATTCGAGGTAAAGCTGAACAGCAGATTTACTTTCCATATTTGTGCCTCCTGCAAAATGTCATACAACAATATGATTATGTACATAATGAACGTTTCATGATTGAATTTGAAATTGAAAAAGCAGTAAAACTGATATCAGTTTTACTGCTAAGTAAAAAATTAAGCAATTTTTTCAATAATAATGGATGCACTCGTGCCAAGAGCTAATGATAACCCAAGTCCTGTAACAATTACTTCAACTAATGATGGAGTTGTCGTAATTTGCGTAATGGCTTGAACAACGATAGGTGATCCAACTGAAATTAAACTCGTTCCAGTACCTGGTACAGGTACTCCGTTCACTTGGATTGTAAGACCTCCTAATAGACTTACTGCTGCAGTGTATACGATAACAGTAATTTTATAGAATCCAGTTTCACTAATTACGAAAGTATCAGCATCTAATTGAGAAATTGCTGTACCAAACTGAGATCCAACAGTATTAAATGGTACTGGAGCATTAAGTCCAAGATCCAAAGAAATCCCAGCGGAGTTAAATGCATATAGTCCTGCTGGAAGTCCTAGTCCTGATGGTCCAGTCGGTCCCGTAGGTCCAGTAGCCCCAGTTGGTCCAGTAGCCCCAGTTGGTCCAGTAGCCCCAGTGTCACCAGTCGGCCCCGTAGGTCCAGTAGCCCCAGTGTCACCAGTCGGCCCCGTAGGTCCAGTAGCCCCAGTGTCACCAGTCGGCCCCGTAGGCCCCGTAGGTCCAGTAGCCCCGGTGTCACCAGTCGGCCCCGTAGGTCCAGTAGTCCCAGTGTCACCAGTCGGTCCCGTAGGTCCAGTTGGCCCAGTCGGCCCAGTCGGTCCCGTAGGTACAGTCGGCCCCGTAGGTCCGGTCGGTCCCGTAGGCCCGGTCGGCCCAGTCGGAAGGGTAAACGGTGGTATCGGTGGTAATGTAGGTCCTACAAGATTAGGGTCAAATGCACTAGCTGATAAAGATTCATCGGGATTTAATCCATTTGAATAATTATTATTTGACATAAATTCACCTCCATAAAGCGTTCATTATATAGTAGATGCAAAACCGAAAGAAAATGACACGGACATTTGAATTATTGAAAAGAAATCTTAAACTACTTGAACAATTTAAAAAAATGGAAAGTTTAGTATATGTATAACATATGATTGATTTGGAAGAGGGTGATTATGTTGAACAAGCAAGGAATTACAATTAGTTTATGTATGATTGTTCGAGATGAGGAGGAGACAATAGCCCGTTGTTTAGACACAGTTGAAAAAATTGTGGATGAAATTATAGTGGTTGATACAGGCTCCGTCGATCGAACGAAAGAAATCGTAGAGAAATACACTTCTAACATATATGATTTCCAGTGGATTGATGATTTTGCAGCAGCAAGAAATTTTTCTTTTTCAAAAGCGACGCAAGAGTATATATTGTGGCTAGATGCAGATGACGTCTTATTAGAAGATGCTCAAGAAGCATTGAAACTTTTAAAAAGAGAATTAGATCCTAAAATTGATGCTGTTTCGATGCCTTATCACCTTGCAATGGATTCTAACGGGAAACCTTTATATTGTACAAAAAGAAATCGACTTGTAAAGCGTGAAAAACAATTTCAATGGTTTGGAAAGGTTCATGAGTATTTAGCTATTTCTGGTGAGGTTTTTAGTAGTAATGTTGCTATTACACATAAAAAAGAAAAAAAAGTAACAAATCGTAATTTGAAAATTTTTCAAAATACTGTAGCGGCAGGTGAAGAATTAAGTCCGAGAGATTTATTTTATTACGCAAATGAATCTACGGATAACCAAAAATATGATGATGCAGTTCTTCTATATGAAACATTTCTTAATCAAGACGAAGGATGGTATGAAGAGAAAATTTATGCATGTGGTAAGTTAGGAGATTGCTATGCAAAGCTCGGAATGTGGGAGAAGGCAATCGAATCTTGTGTGAAGTCGTTTCGGTATGACGTCCCTAGAGGAGAGAATTGTACAAGAATAGGATATATATATATGGAACAAGAAAAATATAATGAAGCGATATTTTGGTTTAAACTTGCTACGGAAGTACCAATGGCAACGGAAAGTCCTTTCCATAGTCCAGCTAGCTACACATGGCTACCCTATTTACAAATGTGTATTTGTTATAGCAGGTTAGGAGAGCAGGATAAAGCATATTATTACAATGAATTAGCAGCTTCTTATGTTCCGAATAATGCTGCAATTGAATATAACCGTAAATATTTTCGTGGAGTTTTTGATAAACCATATAAAGCGTAATAGGTTTCGTTTTTTGTAGAAATGATTTATCGTTATTCTAACTCTAATAGATTGGTTATATATTAGAGTATCAGTAACGTAACCAATATAGATAAAAAATTTTATACTGCTATTTGCGGACTAATAATCAATGGGGAGGAACAAAAACTGCACTTTATAGAATTCATATGAGATTTATATTTCTAATTCAATTTGCATAAGGAGTGTGTGAAATGAATCGCGAAAAAAGTTCTTTATATGAAGAAAAATCCGAACATTATTATAATGCAGCGAATCCGAATTTATTAAAGCATATAAAAAAGGAATGGAAAGAAGTTCTTGATATTGGTTGCTCGAGCGGTGCATTGGGAGCGGCTATTAAAGAAAATGGTACACGTGTATCAGGAATTGAGGCGTTTCCAGAGGCGGCAGAAAAAGCGAAAGAAAGACTAGATCATGTTATTTTAGGGGATATAGAAAAAATAGATCTTCCTTATGAGGAGGGGCAATTTGATTGCGTCATATTTGGGGATGTATTAGAGCATTTATTTGATCCGTGGGCTGTAATAGAAAAAGTAAAGCCATATATAAAGCAAAATGGTGTGATTTTAGCAAGTATACCAAACGTTGCTCATATTTCAGTATTAGCTCCCTTACTTGCTGGAAATTGGACGTATACAGAATATGGTTTATTAGATAAAACACATATTCGTTTCTTTACATTTAATGAAATGCTAAGAATGTTTTTAAAAGCAGGATATGTTATTAGTAAAGTAGATCGTGTATATGTTGATCATAAAATGTATGAACCGCTTATTGAGGAGTTATATGGAATTTGTAAAAAATATCGTCTTGGAAGTGGCTTCATGGCTGAGACAGTTGTATTTCAGTATATTATTGAAGCTGAAAAATCACAATTATGAGTGCTGCAGACAAAACAATATTATTTGTTACATGTATAAATGATCGGAAATTGTATGCAAACTGCGTGCGTCATATATTGCAATTGTTAGTACCGCCAGGGTATATTGTACAATTTATGCCGATTCGAAATGCGAAAAGTATGACGAGTGGATACAATCAAGCCATTTCGCATCCAGCGAAGTATAAAGTTTATTTACATCAAGATGTTTTTATTATAAATAGGGCTTTTTTATACGGATTACTTCAATTATTTGAGGAACATGAACACCTTGGGATGATTGGGATGGTTGGAGCGCAATATGTTCCTCCGACTGGCGTATGGAACGAAGGGCGTGGAATTGTAGGAAAGGTCATTGGTTATATGAATGATTTGTTTTATATGGCAAGTTTAGAACAACCGTATCATGAATCAAAAACATTTATTCCTGTAGAATGTATTGACGGTTTATTAATGGCGACACAATATGATGTTCCGTGGCGAGAAGATTTATTTGACGGATTTGATTTTTATGATGTATCTCAATCATTTGAATTTAAAAAAGCAGGATATACAGTCGGTGTACCTGTACAGCGCGATGCTTGGTGTATCCATTATCATTTTGATGTGAATATGACGAACTATGAAAAGTATCGGAAAATATTTGTGGAACACTATATGTCAGATGTAAATAAGGAAGAATAAAAGGGGGGACAAAAATGAAAGATCATACAATATTAGTCGTTGTTTGTGTAAATAATGAGGAGCTTTTCAAACAATGTGAGAGCCAAATAAGAAACATTTTTGTTCCCCCAGGTTACACAGTACAAATTTTTCCGATACGAGATGCACAAAGTATGGCAAGTGCTTACAACCGAGCCCTTTCATATCCAGCGAAATACAAAGTGTATATACATCAAGATACATATCTTATTAATCGAGACATGTTTTCTACACTTATATCTCTTTTTAAAGAAAATGAAAAGCTTGGTTTAATAGGAGTCGCTGGGGCTCAGTTTTTACCGAATAACGGGATATGGTGGGAAGGGAAAAATTTAGTAGGGAAAGTGATTGAGTATAGAAGACGGAATTATCAATTATTAAATTTAGATCAGGTTTTTTATGGCAATCAACCATTTTTGTCAGTTCAGGCAATTGATGGTTTATTCATGGCAACGCAGTATGATATTCCGTGGCGAGAAGATTTGTTTCAAGGGTTTCACTTTTATGATGTGTCACAGTCTTTAGAGTTTCAAAGGGCTGGTTATTTAATCGGTATCCCAAATCAAGCAAATTTATGGTGTATTCATTACAACGGGGATGAGTTTGATGCGGATACATATGAGAAGTACCGGAAAGTGTTTGTAGAACATTACAAAGATATATTATCTCCATCATAAAGGAGAGATGCAAAGTGAAAGGAATTATTTTAGCAGGTGGTACTGGATCGAGATTATATCCAATAACGAAAGTAACGAATAAACATTTACTTCCTGTTGGTCGGTATCCGATGATTTATCATGCGGTATATAAGCTAAAACAATGCGATATTACAGATATTATGATTATTACAGGTAAAGAGCATATGGGGGATGTTGTTAGCTTTTTAGGGAGTGGTCATGAATTTGGAGTATCCTTTACGTATCGTGTGCAAGATAAAGCGGGCGGGATCGCACAGGCGTTAGGGCTTTGTGAAGATTTCGTCGGGAATGATCGTATGGTAGTTATATTAGGGGATAATATTTTTTCAGATGATATTCTTCCGTATGTTGAAGAGTTTGCAAACCAAAAAGAAGGTGCGAAAGTGCTATTGCAATCTGTAGAAGATCCCGAAAGATTTGGCGTAGCACATATTCAAAACCGAAAAATAGTTGAAATTGAAGAAAAGCCGAAAGAGCCGAAAAGTTCTTATGCGGTTACGGGAATTTATTTGTATGATTCGAAAGTCTTTTCTTATATTAAAGAATTAAAACCTTCTGCACGGGGAGAACTTGAAATTACAGATATAAATAATTGGTATTTAAAGCGAGGGGTACTTACTTATAATGAAATGAGCGGCTGGTGGACTGATGCGGGAACTCATGCTTCGCTTCAAAAGGCGAATACGTTAGCACGGGATATTAATTTTGGGAAACAGTTTAACGGAGAATAGGTGAGAATATGAAAGTTGTAGAAACAAATTTTACCGATGCAAAATTGTTAGAACCGAGGTTGTTTGGAGACGATCGTGGCTTTTTTTCAGAGAGCTATAATAAGCAGGTGCTAGAAACATTAGGGATAACGTATTCATTTGTACAGGATAACGTATCTTATTCGGCTAAGGCAGGAACGATTCGGGGACTACACTTTCAAAAAAATCCGAAAGCACAAACGAAACTCATTCAAGTTATGCAAGGGGCAATTTATGATGTTATCGTTGATTTACGAAAAAAATCACCGACATTTAAACAATGGAAAGGATATATTTTAAGTGCAGATAACCATCGGCAATTACTAGTGCCAAAAGGGTTTGCACATGGATTTTGCACGCTTGTCCCGCATACTATCGTTATGTATAAAGTAGATGAATATTATAGCGCAGAGCATGACTCAGGATTACTTTGGGAAGATAAAGATTTAGCAATTCCTTGGCCAGTAACCGATCCTATATTGTCCGATAAGGATCAGATATTACCATTACTAGAGGAATATGAAGATAGTTTTTAAGTAGGAGAGTTGTTTATGAATATATTAGTAACAGGTGGGGCTGGATTTATTGGAAGTAATTTCGTTCATTACATGCTACAAAGTTATGAAACATATAAAATTATTAATTACGATGCATTAACATATAGTGGGAATTTAAATAACGTAAAATCTCTTCAGGATCACCCGAATTACTCTTTTGTAAAAGGAGAAATTCAAAATGGAGAGCTATTAGAACACGTTATAAAAGAGCGAGACGTACAAGTGATTGTAAATTTTGCAGCTGAATCACATGTGGACCGTAGTATTGAAAATCCGATTCCTTTTTATGATACAAATGTAATTGGAACGGTCACTTTATTAGAACTAGTTAAAAAATATTCGCATATAAAACTTGTGCAAGTGTCAACGGATGAAGTGTATGGCTCTTTAGGAAAAACAGGGAAGTTTACAGAGAAAACACCGTTAGCTCCAAATAGTCCATATTCTTCAAGTAAGGCGAGCGCGGACATGATAGCTCTATCTTACTATAAAACATATCAATTACCGGTTATAGTAACGCGTTGTTCTAACAATTATGGACCGTACCAGTATCCTGAAAAATTAATTCCATTAATGGTTACGAATGCACTAGAAGGAAAAAAACTACCGCTATATGGTGATGGTTTAAATGTAAGAGATTGGTTACATGTAACGGATCATTGCAGTGCGATTGATGTTGTTCTGCATAAGGGACGTGTCGGAGAAGTATATAATATAGGTGGAAATAATGAAAAAACAAATGTAGAAGTTGTGGAACAAATTATTACTCTTTTAGGAAAAACAAAAAAAGACATTGAATATGTTACAGATCGTTTAGGGCACGATCGTCGTTATGCGATTGATGCAGAGAAAATGAAGAATGAATTTGATTGGGAACCGAAATACACGTTTGAACAAGGATTACAAGAGACGGTGAAATGGTATGAAAAGAATAAGGAATGGTGGAAACCACTAAAAGACCAGTAAGGGGCATGTTAAATGAAAGAGAGGGTTATCATAACAGGAGCAAACGGTCAATTAGGAAAGCAACTATTTGAAGAGTTAGACTCTGAAGAATATGATATATATCCATTTGATAAAAAGTTATTAGATGTGACAAATATATCCCGAATACAACAAGTGGTACAAGAAATAAAACCACATATAATTATTCATTGTGCTGCCTATACGAAAGTAGATCATGCGGAGAAAGAACAGGATTTTGCGTATAGAATAAATGCAATCGGAGCTCGAAATGTAGCGGTTGCTTCACAATTAGTAGGGGCGAAGCTAGTTTATATTAGTACTGATTATGTATTTCAAGGTGCCAGACCAGATGGATACGACGAATTTCATAGTCCAGCGCCGATAAATATATATGGGGCCTCTAAGTATGCGGGGGAGCAGTTCGTCAAAGAGTTACATAATAAATATTTTATCGTTCGCACATCGTGGCTATATGGTAAATATGGAAATAATTTCGTGAAAACGATGATGCGATTAGGAAAAGAAAGAGATGAAATATCCGTTGTAGCGGATCAAGTTGGCTCTCCTACGTATGTGGCGGATTTAAATATGGTTATTAATAAGCTCATTCATACTTCTTTATACGGTACATACCACGTATCAAACAGTGGTTCATGCTCTTGGTTTGAATTTGCACAAAAGATATTTTCGTACGCCAATATGAAAGTGAATGTATTACCTGTTTCAACGGAAGAATTCGGGGCTGCAGCTGCGAGACCCAAATATTCTGTTTTTCAACATAACATGCTACGATTAAATGGTTTTTCACAAATGCCGTCTTGGGAAGAAGGATTAGAGCGGTTTTTTATAGAAACCAAAAGTCATTAACAAATTTCTGTTAATGACTTTTTTGTTTGCCTTTAAGCGGTTTTATGGTACTATAATTATAGTATCAGGTACTAATAACAAGTATAAGTATTTCTGGGAGGATATATCATGGAACTATTACAAGGGAAAACATTTGTTGTTATGGGCGTTGCGAACCAAAGAAGTATTGCATGGGGAATTGCTCGCTCTTTGCATAATGCAGGTGCAAAATTAATATTCACATATGCAGGAGAACGTTTAGAAAGAAACGTTCGTGAATTAGCGGACACATTAGAAGGACAAGAATCACTTGTATTACCTTGTGATGTAACGAATGATGAGGAACTTACAGCTTGCTTTGAAACAATTAAACAAGAAGTAGGTACTATTCACGGTGTAGCACATTGTATTGCTTTTGCAAATCGCGATGACTTAAAAGGTGAGTTTGTAGATACTTCTCGCGATGGATTTTTACTTGCACAAAATATTAGCGCATTCTCTTTAACAGCTGTAGCAAGAGAAGCAAAAAAAGTAATGACAGAAGGCGGAAATATTTTAACGTTAACATACCTTGGCGGCGAGCGTGTTGTGAAAAATTATAACGTTATGGGTGTTGCGAAAGCTTCATTAGAAGCGAGCGTGAAATATTTAGCGAACGATTTAGGTCAACACGGTATTCGTGTTAACGCTATTTCTGCAGGACCAATTCGTACGTTATCTGCAAAAGGTGTAGGCGATTTTAACTCAATCTTAAGAGAAATTGAGGAGCGCGCACCACTTCGTCGTACAACAACGCAAGAAGAAGTTGGCGATACAGCAGTATTCCTATTCAGCGATTTAGCACGCGGTGTAACAGGAGAAAACATTCACGTTGATTCAGGGTATCATATCCTAGGATAAATATAATATTAATTTTTAAAGGACAATCTCTAAATGCTGAGATTGTCCTTTTTATTTGTTCTGAGAAAGAACGATTTTTAACGAAAGTTCTTACTACGTAATGAATATAACTATAATAGTACACGATTTATTCAGCTACGTATGGAAGTGGGAGGGACGAGTGTGAAGAATAAAAATAAAAGTTCAACAGTTGGAAAACCGTTGTTATATATCACGCAAGTAAGTTTAGAACTTGCTGCACCGAAAATCAAAAGGATTATTCTGACAAACTTTGAAAATGAAGATCAAAAAGAGAAAAGTAATGGACATGAAAATATTGTAAGCAGTGCTGTGGAAGAGGTAATAGAACAAGAACAACAAGAAGAGCAGCAAGTGGAAGAAAAAATAGAAGAAGAAAAAGAAGAACACATAGAACAAGAAGAGCAAGAACCAGAATCAGTAAGAACTGTCCCGTATAATAAATCATTTAAGGATATGAATAATGATGAAAAAATTCATTTTTTACTAAACCGCCCTCATTACATTCCGAAAGTAAGATGCAGAATAAAAACAGCTACAGTCTCATATGTTGGATCGATCATATCGTATCGTAATGGCATTGTATCTATTATGCCGCAAAATAGTATGAGAGATATTAGGTTGTCTATAGATGATATCCAATCGATTAGTATGGCCGGTTTTTAAATATGTAAAGGTGGTAGAAAGCTTCTACCACCCCAATAGTTTTTTAGTTTACTTTACGATAGAAACGTCGCGTAAGCATTGAATCGCACAGAAACAGCTTAAATCAACAGTAATGCAAGTAGTTGTAGATATTAATCTTGCATTTGGTACAGCTAAAAACGTACAAATTGGATCGTCACCAGGTGGTACCGGAGAACTGTCACCTAATACTACAGTTAATACACGTAGTACAGCACAGCTATCATCATCTACACTTTCCACACGGAAAATTGGAGATCGGCAGCTAGTAAGGCTTGCTGATGGTGCGAATGCTTCAAAAGGTTCTCCAGTTTTTGTGTATAAAATAAAAGGGCGTGTATTTGCTACTGATGCAGTATTGTGTGCACCTAAAAATGGGATTTCACAACCAGATCCACATGTTGTGGTAGAACAATCTTGTAATTCATTGATGAATTTTACAACGTCAACTACACAATGAGAAGAGCCATGGTGTTTATTTTCGTTACAACTCATTAATGTCACTCCTTATCTTCTTGTTTGTATTTACATTAATAAGATATTGGAGTCGAGGAGATTTGGTCACAATCTCAAGACCTTTTTTTTTAAATAGGCGAAAGAGGATAAGGGAAGGTGAAATTATGCTGTTTACAAGCTGGCTTTTATTTTTTATTTTCGCGTTAGCAGCTTTTAGGCTCACTCGTTTAATTGTATATGATAAAATAACAGCCTTTTTGCGAAGACCATTTATTGATGAATTAGAGATTACGGAGCCGGATGGAAGTGTATCAACGTTTACAAAAGTGAAAGGTAAAGGATTAAGAAAGTGGATTGGCGAATTATTAAGCTGTTATTGGTGTACAGGTGTATGGGTTAGTGCTTTTTTATTAGTTTTATATAATTGGATCCCTATCGTTGCGGAGCCGTTACTTGCATTATTAGCTATTGCAGGTGCAGCAGCAATCATTGAAACGATTACAGGATATTTTATGGGAGAATAATATATTTTCATAATACGAGAAAAAGCGGAGTTTAAAAGAATGAGGGAACGGAAATAAAAAGTTGTTCATATAGTAAATAGACAGAATTGACAGTAGAGGAGATGTTTGCTGTGAGCAATAATCCAAGGCAAAATTCATATGACCTGCAGCAGTGGTATCAAATACAGCAACAACACCAAGCACAACAACAGGCATATCAAGAACAATTACAACAACAAGGATTTGTGAAGAAAAAGGGATGCAATTGCGGGAAAAAGAAGAACACAATAAAACAATATGAAGAATGAAACACTCATGCTACTGTGAGTGTTTTTTATTATGTATAAAAAGCGGTATTTCTGTATTAGAAATACCGCTTTTTACTAGCTAATTTGTGCAACTGTTAATGCTGCCGCACGGATGTCTACAGTTCCAATTAACTCAACTGGCACAATTTGAATTAAGTCACCAGGATTTAAGTTAATAAGAATGACACCACTGGATACATCTACTTCACCAGTACCAATAACGTTAGAACGAACTGCTGTACCTGATCCAGGAATAATATTAGCTGGTGTATTTAATGATAAGAAGAAACGACCAGCTTCTGGTGCAGTAGGTACGTTATCAAGACTAATTGTTAATGTATAACTAATTTGATAAATACCAGCTCGTAGAATTCGAATGCCATCTCCGACACTTACTGTATCGTTGATTACAGGAACAGTAATATTTGGGTTTGGACTTACACTAGGTAATAGTAGTGGTGTAAATAGTGAAGCGAACTGAGGTGCAGAAGCATTGAAAGCAAAACCAAAGGCAGGTAGTGTACTAGCTGGTTTTGCCTCGCAATCGATTTTAGTAAATTCGCAATCAGAAGAGAACATGTTTTTCACTCCTTTATCTGTTTCTACTTTCAGTTAATGAAAAGGACAGGTTCTATGTTCTAGACAAGTTCCCAATTTTAAGAAATTTACATAAGAATACTCTTTAAGCATGGATTGGGTGGCAGAATTATCTGCCACCCAATCCATGCTTAACTCATTATTTAGTTTTAAATAGAAACATCACGTAAGCATTGAATAGCGCAGAAGCAACTTAAATCAACAGTAATGCAAGTGGAGGTTGATATTAGTCTTGCATTTGGTACAGCTAAAAACGTACAGATTGGGTCGTCACCAGGTGGTACAGCGGTACCATCACCTAAAACTACAGTTAATACACGCAATACAGCACAGTCATCATCATCTATACTTTCTACGCGGAAAATGGGAGAACGGCAACTAGTAAGGCTTGAAGATGGTGCAAATGCTTCGAAAGGTTCTCCGGTTTTTGTGTATAAAATAAAAGGACGTGTATTCGCTACTGATGCATTGTTATGTGCACCTAAAAATGGAACTTCGCAACCAGATCCACATGTTGTCGTTGCACATTCTTGTAGTTCATGTATAAAACGAACGACATTCGATACACAGTTGAAATCACACTCATGTTGATGATCTTCATTACAATTGCAGCTCATTATGTTCACTCCTTCTCGTGAGTTCTGACATACACTATTACAATATGAGTGGGATATGGCTGATATTACGTTAATTCTCACGATAAAAACAAGGAATTTATATAGGAGGGATGTACATAGCGTGATATAAAAAAAGACATCCTTATTTAGTGGATGTCTTTTCAGGTAAATCTTTTCGCACAGTATATAAAAAACGAGATATATCTAATTTCTTTCCTCTGAAAAATTGCGGAGAAGAAATGTAAAGTTCTTCTTTCGCACGTGTAATGGCGACATACAGTAACCGGCGTTCTTCTTCTAACGCTTCAGAAGTTTCCGTAACACGATCATTTGCATCTTTTAAAGAAGAAGTATGGGGCAGGATTCCATCACTCGCTCCAAGTAAAAAGACACATGGAAATTCAAGGCCTTTTGCGTTATGAATTGACATAAGTGAAACGGCATCTTTTTGCGGCATTGTTTTTAATGCTTCCATTTCTTTTTGACCTTGAATCGCCTCGTCGATAAATTGTAAATAAGCTGGAATATCGGTGAAACGAGTGGCAGACTCCATTAATTCTTCCAACATTTCTTCTTGTATGTCTTTATGCATTGTAAAGGAAGAACGATCGTTACTTTGCAAGTACTCTAAATATTTTCCTTTACCATGAATGATTTCTTTTAATGCTTTTTTCGGTTCTAATTCTTTTATAAATTTAATAAAATCGATGCGCTCATTTACCTTTTTCACTTGAAAAGGTTTTAAGCTTGGATTTAATAGTAAGAAATGAAGAAGAGAAGGGAAGCGCCCCTCACCATATTTCCATTGTTCACGTTCAATAAATGAAATACAATCATCACGTCCGATATACATCGTCGGCAATATGTTTGAAAGTGATTCTAGTCGAAACGGCTCAATCACAAGTCGTAGATGATCTAATACAGGCTTAATTAAAGAATGTTCATAAAATGATTGGCTCGCTCCGTGTTTAATAAACGGGATTTTATGAATGGTAAGCTGATCAAGTAACGAACGACTTACAGAATGTGTGCGATATAGTAAACAAAAATCTTTATAGTTTCGTTCACCGCTATCTACTTTTTCTTGAATGAGCTGCAAAATTTGATTTGCTTCATCAAGAGTTGTAGCAGGTCTTGCATAAAAAGGTTGTACACCTTCTTCACGAACGGAGTATAGCTCTTTATCAAAACGTTCTTGATTTAATTTTATAACTTCATTTCCAAGCCCGACGATAAAGGGATTGGATCGATAATTCGTATTTAGTGCAATGATTGTTGTGTTATCAAATTCTTTTGGAAAAGATAAAATAATTTGGTGACTTGCTCCTCGCCAGCCGTATATCGCCTGGTCGTCATCACCTGCGATAAATAAATTATTTCTTGGCGTGGCTAACAATTTTACAATTTCATATTGTGCATAGGATGTATCTTGAAACTCATCTACTTCAATGTAGTGAAAACGTTGTTGTAATTGAGTTAGTAAAGGAGCATTATTTTCTAACATATAATATGTTTCCAATAAGATGTCATCGAAATCAATATAATTGTATCTTTGTTTTACCTCTTCAAAACGTTCGTATACTTCTTTAAATTCTTGTTCGACTGGTGTTTTCGCTTTTACATCTTTCGGACGATTTAATTTGTTTTTCTCAAGTGAAATCATCGCGAGCATCGTTTCCGCATCGTAATCGTCTTTTAAACGCAATTCTTTTAAAATTTTTTTTATCATAATTTGTTTATGTTTTTCATTTGCTAAAATTTGCTGATTATACCCTTGACTACGAAGCAATTTTAAGAAAACAGAGTGGAATGTACCAGCAACAACGTAGCTACTTGCTGCATGATTCATACCTGGTAACTTCGCAACACGACTTCGGATTTCTTCAGCTGCTTTTTGTGTAAATGTAAGTAATAAAATATTTCGTGGATGAACTTGTTTTACATTTACTAAATAACCAACGCGAGTTGTTAAAACAGATGTTTTCCCGCTTCCGGCACCAGCTAGTGTAAGAACAGGACCTTCTGTTGTGCGCACGGCTTCTAATTGTTTTTCGTTTAAAAAAACATTTTGTTGCTCGAGAGCGCGGAAATAAGCCGCATCTACATCTTCTTCCATAATTAAATGGGTAGATGTTTTTGGAATATGAAATGTCGCACGCGGAATATCAGCGTGTGTTAACGATTTTTGTGAAAATTTTTCTTGTGTCATATGTTCACCTTCAAAACTATAGCATCAACATTTAACTTTAGCGGAAGAAAAAGAAAATAGCAATGTAAAAAAACAGGAGGGGTCACCTCCTGCTTTCAAATTACAATTCTTTTATCATTACGACGTGCGGGATATTTGCTTCCATAAATACATCAGAACTTGTTACATATCCAAGTTTTTTATAGAAATCTTCAGCATGTGTTTGAGCGTGAAGTTTCAATTTCGGTAGCGAATTTTCTTTTGCATACGCTTCAAGCGAATCCATAACAATTTTTCCGATGCCTTTTTTACGATGGGAATTTAGCACGCAAATGCGTTCCATTTTTCCGATACCATCAAGGGTGCGAAAACGTCCAGCACCAACTGGAACATCATTGTCATATATAACAACGTGTGTTGAAGTTTCTTCAAACTCATCGTACTCTTCTTCAGCAGAGACACGTTGTTCATTTACAAACACTTGTTTACGTACAGAGAATGCATCTCTTAGTTGTTCGTCCGTTTGTACAATCTGTGCGTGCAAATTAGTTGTTCCCCTTTCCAAGACGGAATGTTTCGTGTACAGTCCATGTTCCATTTTCTAATTGATATAGAAGATGGAAACGATCAATTGGTTGTTCGTAATAGAAATCTTTCATACGTAATCGGCCCAACACATCAGCATGCTCTGCATCTGATAAGCCTTGTCCGATTGTTAAATGAGGTACGAAAGCATATTCGCGTTCTTGCGTGAATAACCCGCTATGCATTTCTTCATTTAAGAAAGTAAGTTCAGGTGTTTTTTCTACTTTAAAGTAAAGGACGTTATTAACAGGTGCGAATGAACCAACTTTCCCAACATGAAGGGTGAAAGGGTTCGTTTTACTTGCGATTGTATGTAACTCGTTTACAATCGACTCTAATTGTTCATCTTGCGCCTCAAAGGGTGTTTTCAATGTAATATGTGGCGGAACTAATGCGTAGTGCGGGTCATAACGTTTACGCAATCCGTTCGCTTTATCTTGAATCATTTTAGATGGAAAAATTACAATGCCTAATTTCATGTTCCAATTCCTCCCTTTGTAAGTCTAGTTAGATTTTGAGATAAATAAATCTCTTTATCTATTATATCAAATTATTCTGAATACTGCTCTCTATTATTTCATTGGTAGAATATGAGAGAAGGCTTTCGGTAAATCAGTCTGCCAATATTTCCAAGTATGATTGCCTTCAAATTCCTCGTAATGCGTGATGAAGTTTCTAGCTGTAAGAAGCGTATTTAACTCACGGTTCGGCCCTACGAAATCAGATACTTGTCCATCAGTACGCTTTACAGCCGTTTCTTCTGTACCAATGACGTGATACAGTTCTAATGCCTGTGGATCTTTGAATTCTTTTGCTAAGTTCATCACTGTCTCATCCACAAATGGTGATTGCATAACGACTTTACCGAATGTATGCGGATACATAAGTGCAGTCAGAAAGGAAACTGTTCCGCCAAGAGAATCACCAATTAACACACGACCTTTCCCCATTTGGTACGTTGGATAATTTTCATCAATATATGGTGCAAGCTCGTGAGCAAGGAAACGAATATATGCAGCATTTTTTACTTCATTTGGGAAATATTTTTCTTTACGATCATGTACATTTTTATATGGAATACCGACAATAATTGTACGGTCAATTTCTTCGGTTTCACGAAGGCGCTCAATTACACGGTGCGCTTTACCGAGCTGAAAATAATCTCTACCATCTTGTGCAATTACAACTGTATGTTTGTGCAGTGGTGTGTAATTTACTGGTAAATAAACGAGAAGTGTAACGTCTTCTTGAAGTGATGCGCTATAAAATGAAATTTCTTCAATTCTCCCTATTGTTTGACTCATGTAGATCCCCCTAAATAAAAATTTACTGTAACGATTGTAAGAGCGACGCTTGTAGTGAAAAGGAAAGAAATATTCACTAATTGGTGCCTTAATTTCTATTTTACCATAATGGTACGAAGAATCTAAAAAATTAGTATTTAAGTTACGAAAGAAAACGGATATAATGAAGTGGGATTTTTGACAGGTGAGAGGGGAGACAGGATTTGAAACAAGAAAAATCAATCGCACTACCATTGGCTATTTCTATAATTGCCATTTCCTTTGCAGCAGTTTTTGTAAAGATGTCCTCAGCACCATCTTCAATATTAAGTATGTACCGCTTATGGATTATCGTACTTATTATGCTGCCTATCGTATGGAAAAAAAGAGAGGAATTTAATAAGATTCAAATGAAAGATTGGGGCTTTTTAATTGGATCTGGTTTCTTTTTAGCACTTCATTTTCTTTTATGGTTTGAATCTTTAAAGCATACAACAGTTGCTAGTTCAACAATTATTTTGGCACTTCAACCGATCGTATCTTTAGTTGGAGGTTTTTTTCTATTTAAAGAAAGAACAACATATTCAGCCATTGCAACGATGGGAATCGCTATTTTAGGAGTAATGTGCATTGGTTGGGGAGATTTAGGTTTAAGTAAGCAAGCAATTTATGGTGACATATTATCCTTTCTAAGTGTAATAGCAGTTGTCGGTTATTTATTTATCGGGCAAACGACAGTGAAGAAAGTATCACACTGGATTTATAGCTTTACAGTCTTTGCGTGCGCAGGTCTTTTTATGGGGATTTATAATGTCATATTACAAGTACCCTTTACAGGTTATACGAAGTGGGATTGGACTGTTTTTCTTTTACTTGCGGTTGTGCCGACAGTGTCACATGTAATTAATAATTGGCTGTTAAATTATGTGAATGCAACGACAATTTCAATGAGTATTTTAGGAGAACCTGTTGGAGCATCTATACTTGCGTTTTTCTTACTTGGAGAAAAATTAAATGCAATGCAAATTATCGGTAGCATGCTCGTATTGTTTGGTGTATCTGTTTTCTTACTGCAGCAACAAAAGCGAACAGCAAAAAATGTCGTAAACGAGCCGGTGTATACACAGGAATTATAGTGTTAGGGGAGAAAAGAGAAGTTATGATACTTCTCTTTTTGTTTTATAGAAATGAGGGCGTAGAAGGAGGAGGAAAATGGAAGAGATAGTAAAGAAGTATATGAATAGATTTACAACACTAAGTGAAGAAGAGTAGCAAATGATCCTCAGTGAATTACAAATTGAAGAATATAAAAAAGGAACAGTATTCCTAAGACAAGGAAATGTTCCGTTAAAATGTTATTTTGTATTAAAAGGATGCGTTAGGCAACATAGTATAGATCAAGCAGGGAAAGAAGTTACATCAAATTTTTATACAGAAGAACAGGCAATTTCGAATTTCAACCATCATAAACAAGATAAATCTTCATCTTTTTTTATTAATCTTGTAAAAAGTAAAAACTCAAATATTGAAATCAAGTAAAAGAGTGGCTACGAAGCCACTCTTTTACTTTGGATTTGTCATATAAGGTTGTACATGAATGACACATAGGTCACGGAATTTGCCTTCAGCAGTTGTGACAATTACGACTGCTTTACCTGCACTTTTTCCAGTAATCGTTACGGTGTCATCTTTTGGATATATGGTGATGATATCAGAATTCATATTTGACCAAATAAGCTCTTTATTCGTTGCTTGTATTGGTAAAATGGAAGCTGATAACACAATGTTTTGTCCCGTTTTTATTTTTAATTTATGTTTTTCCATATGAACACCGATGACTGAAATAACAGAAGGAGCAATTGAAATTTTAGGCGGATTAGGTTGCATGTTTAAACAAGACGCAGAAGTATTTGTGATAGGTGAAAATTTTCGTGTTTGTTGTTGCTGGAAAGCTGCTAACATGTTGGAGTCCCCTTTCTGTATAAGTGCTGATACTCATACTATAAAGGAGTAGTGTTATGTTAAATTTAACGAAACATAAAGAATTTGTTAAATTTGATAAGAAGATTGTCGAACTGTAAAAAATCTCTGCTGTTATGATAACAGCAGAGATTTTTTTATAAATTATGAAGATGTTGTTTTTCGAAATCCTCAAATTGCTCTTCAACTTCTTTTGAAGGTTGTGTTAGTAAACTAACAATTACGATGGCTAGTAAACTAATAGCGAAGCCTGGAATCATTTCATATAAGAAATCTTTTAAGAATTTGAATTGAGTCCATATAATAACAGTAGCGGCACCAGAAATCATACCGGCAAGTGCGCCCCATTTCGTCATACGTTTCCAATATAAGCTTAATAAAATAGCAGGTCCAAATGAAGAACCGAACCCAGCCCAAGCGTATCCAACAAGAGCTAAAATTGTATCATTTTGTTTAAATGCTAAAGCGCATCCAACTAATGCAATAACAAGTACAGCCATACGACCGACAAATACAAGCTCTTTATCAGAGGCAGAGCGTTTAAAGAATGTACGATATAAGTCTTCCGTTACTGCACTTGAAGTAACGAGTAACTGAGATGAGATTGTACTCATAATCGCTGCTAAAATAGCGGCTAATAAGAATCCAGTAATAAGTGGATGGAATAAAATTTTTCCTAGTTCAAGGAAAATTGTTTCTGGGTTAGATAATGTTAACTCTTGTTGTGAATAGTAAGCAATACCGATAAGACCAGTAAACATAGCTCCGACAACAGAGAAAATCATCCAGCTCATACCAATTCTTCGTGCGCTTTTCAGTTCTTTTACGGACGAAATCGCCATAAAGCGTACGATAATATGAGGTTGTCCAACATAACCAAGCCCCCATGCGAATAAAGAAATCATTCCTAAAGTAGAGGCACCTTTAAAAATATCTAAACGTGTTGGATCTACAGAGCGGATTGTATCAAATGCAGGTCCAAGTCCATTCGAATTCATAATTGTTACGATAGGAACAAGAATAAGAGCGACTACCATAATGATTCCTTGCACGAAGTCTGTCCAACTTACTGCTAAGAACCCACCAAATAATGTGTAAGCTACAACAACGCCTGCAACAATGAATAATCCAACGTGGTAGTTCATACCAAATGAATTTTCAAATAATACAGCGCCTGAAACTAATCCTGAAGCTACATAGAAAGTAAAGAAAATCATAATAACAAGTCCAGATACTAAACGTAGCATATGAGATTTGTCGTGGAAACGGTGTTCCAAAAATTCTGGAATAGTAATAGAGTTATTTGCAATTTCTGAGTAGGTACGTAAGCGAGGAGCAACATAAAGCCAGTTTGCGTATGCGCCTAGTGTTAGGCCGATCGCAATCCAACTACTACTTAATCCAACGCTAAACATTGCACCTGGTAATCCCATTAAAAGCCAACCGCTCATATCGGATGCTCCAGCACTTAATGCCGTTACTGCGGGGCCTAGTGTACGCCCGCCAAGCATATAATCTGTTAAGTTGGACGTTCGTTTATAGGCGAAATAGCCGATTACTAACATCCCGAGCATGTAAATAGAGATTGAAGTTAAAGTTAACATCTGCGTACTCATGAAGTTCCCCTTCCTTTTGTCATGTCTTTTGATGCGTTAATACCTGATTGATTAAAGTTTCACTTTATAATCTATCATGATTATTCTGAAAAATCCATATAGAAATACGAATTTTCAGAAATGTAAGCGTTTTTTGATGTTATTTTACTTTTTTAATATATAATATTCATACAAAAAACCTTATTTTTAATAGAGTATTTATTATATTTACATAAAAAGAGGTTGTTTTGTCAATATAATATTGAAAGGAAAGAAAAATAAAATTTTAAAAAAAGTATTGACTTGTAAAAAAAGTCAGGTCTATAATGAGTGCAACTTAAAAAAATGCAAGCGTTGATGAAGAAGAGTACACATGATGAACATGTCAGAGAGCTGATGGTTGGTGCGAATCAGTATGGAATTGATGTGGAATGGGCTTCGGAGCTTCCAAACCGAAACGAAAGAAGTAGGCTTTGGCGACATGATCTCATCGATACAAGAGACACGTATTGTTTTTGATACGGTAAAGTGCGTTACATTTGTAACGAATTAAGGTGGCACCACGGGAGTACCCGTCCTTTCTATAGGATGAGTACTCCCTTTTTGTGTATAAAAAATTAAATAAATGAAATCGTTTAAGTAAGAAGAGTACGTATATTGGAGACGTTACAGAGAGCCGGGAATAGGTGGGAGCCCGGTACGGTGCCATATACGGAATGGGCTTACGAGAGGTATGCTGAACAATTATTTTCAGTAGGCAACCCGGGTTCCGCCGTTACAAGGATAAGGTATAAATTTTGTACCTGAACAAAGCGGGATGCTTTTGCATCCAACACGAGGTGGTACCGCGGTATATTTATCGTCCTCTACATATTTTCGATATGTAGAGGACTTTTTTATTTTTCAGGGCGAGGTGGAGGACATGATGATGAAAGAAGAATTTATAAAACAAAAAAGAGAGAGAAAGACATTTTTAGTAATCACTGAAGAAGAAGGAGATAGCATTACGCCAATTTCTTTATATAGACGTATGAAAGGGAAGAAGAAATTCTTATTAGAAAGTTCACAGCTTCATCAAGATAAAGGGCGTTATTCTTACTTAGGATGTAATCCTTATGGAGAAGTGAAAAGCGTTGGTATGGAAGTGGAACGAACGATTTTCGGCCGGGCAGAAAAGTTACAAGGTAACGTACTACAAGTGTTAGAAGAAGTAATCGCACCATCACAAGTAGACAGTCCATTTCCATTTTGCGGAGGAGCAGTTGGTTATATTGGGTATGATGTCATTCGGCAGTATGAAAACATTGGAACGGATTTACACGATCCATTAAATATTCCAGAAGTACACCTTTTACTATATCGTGAGTTTATCGTTTACGATCATTTACGCCAAAAGTTGTCGTTTGTATATGTATGCAGGGAAGATGATTCAGCAGATTATGAGGAAGTATACGAAAGGATGCGAGTATACAAAGAGGAAGTGCTACAAGGAGAAGAAGCCGAAGTAAATGCAATACAATCCACATTATCATTTACTTCTTCTATAACGGAAAAAGAGTTTTGTGAGATGGTAGAAATTGCGAAAGAATATATAAGAGCGGGAGACATATTCCAAGTCGTACTATCACAGCGTTTACAAAGTGAATGTATTGGGGATCCATTCGCGTTATACCGAAAACTTCGAATTGCAAATCCATCACCATATATGTTCTATATCGATTTTCAAGATTATGTTGTACTCGGTTCTTCGCCGGAAAGTTTACTATCAGTAAGGGAGGATAAAGTGATGACGAATCCAATTGCTGGTACAAGGCCGAGGGGGAAAACGAAGAGGGAAGACGAGGAAATCGCAAAAGAACTGTTAGGCAATGAGAAAGAGCGAGCAGAGCATATGATGCTTGTAGATCTTGGGCGAAACGATATTGGTAGAGTGAGCGAAATCGGCTCGGTTACGATAGATAAATATATGAAAGTAGAAAAATACTCTCACGTTATGCACATTGTATCTGAAGTTTACGGAACATTGCGAAAACAAATGGGCGGATTTGATGCGTTAGCGTATTGCTTACCAGCAGGTACGGTTTCTGGAGCTCCGAAAATTAGAGCGATGGAAATTATAAATGAACTAGAGAATGAAAAAAGAAATGTATACGCTGGTGCAGTTGGATACGTTAGCTTTTCAGGAAATCTTGATATGGCGCTCGCCATTCGAACGATGGTCGTAAAGGGTGAAAAAGCATATGTTCAGGCAGGAGCAGGAGTCGTTTACGATTCAAATCCAGTAGCTGAATATGAAGAAACATTAAATAAAGCGAGAGCGCTTTTGGAGGTAATGAAATGATTGTACTTATCGATAATTACGATTCGTTCACATATAACTTGTATCAACTGTTAGGCGAACATGAAGAAGAAATTGTAGTTGTAAGAAATGATGAAATAACGATAGAACAGTTAGAAGAGATGAATCCAAGAGGAATTGTACTTTCACCAGGACCAGGAAAACCAGAGGATGCTGGCATTTGTATCGACGTCATCCGTCATTTTTATAAGAACGTTCCCATATTAGGGATTTGTCTTGGCCACCAAGCAATCATAGCTGCATTTGGAGGAGACATTGTTAGAGCAGAACGTATTAAACATGGAAAAACATCGCGTGTGAAACATAACGGAATGTCAATCTTTTCATACGCTACACAGCCGTTAACGGCAATGCGCTATCATTCCCTTGTTGCAGAGCAAACGAGCTTGCCAGAGTGTTTTGATATATTAGCGACAGCGATGGACGACGGAGAAATAATGGCAGTCCGTCACAATTATTATCCGCTCTTCGGATTACAGTTTCATCCGGAATCAATCGCAACAGAAGAAGGCGGAAAGTTAATACGTGCCTTTTTAACAGAAGTAAAAGAGGAGGAAAGAGTATGAATAACTATCTTCGTAAATTAGTTGAGGGTCAACATTTAACAGAAGAGGAAATGTATAAAGCAGGATTACTTTTATTAAGTGAAAACATATTAGAAAGTGAAATTGCAGCTTTCTTAGTCTTACTGAAAGCGAAAGGTGAAACTGCAGAAGAAATATACGGTCTCGTTCGAGCTCTTCGCGAAAAGGCATTGCCGTTTTCGAACCATATACAAGAAGCAATGGACAATTGCGGGACGGGTGGTGATGGTGCTCAAACGTTTAATATTAGCACAACATCAGCATTCGTACTGGCAGGAGCAGGTGTAAAGGTTGCAAAACATGGTAATCGTGCTGTTTCTAGTAAAACAGGAAGTGCAGATTTATTAGAAGAACTAGGTGTAAATATTAGTAGTACGCCAAGCGAAATTGATTATTTACTAGAGCATGTAGGTATTGCATTTTTATTTGCACCAGCGATGCATCCAGCACTAAGGCGCATTATGAAAATAAGAAAAGAATTAAACGTACCGACGATCTTTAACTTAATTGGCCCTTTAACAAATCCAGTGAATTTAGAAACACAATTTGTCGGTATTTATAAACGAGATATGTTATTACCAGTTGCACAAGTATTACAAAAGTTAGGCCGGAAACAAGCGGTTGTCGTAAACGGGAGTGGTTTTTTAGATGAAGCATCATTACAAGGAGAAAATCACGTTGTTATTTTAAAAGATAATGAAATAGTAGAAACGAGTATTGAACCTGAGAAATACGGTTTCCAAATAGTGAAAAATGAAGAGATTAGAGGCGGGAATTCGAAAGAGAATGCAAAGATTACGCTCGGAGTATTAAGCGGAGAAAAGAGTGTTTACCGCGATACTGTTTTATTCAATGCAGGTCTAGCTCTTTTCGCAAATGGAAAAACGGAAACGATTGAAGAAGGAATTACACTAGCGGCACATAGCATTGACTCTGGAAAAGCATTAGCCAAACTAAACTTATTAATTACAGCAAGTAATGAGAAATTAGAAAGGGTGAATTAACGTGGGGACGATTTTAGACAAAATAGTAGACCAAAAGAAAAAGGAAGTTGCGGCATTATATGAAACGTATACACCAGTAAAAGAAAGTAGAAAGACACATTCACTTGTAGAAGCATTACAGCAGTTTACTGTCATTGCAGAAGTAAAGCGAGCATCACCATCAAAAGGAGATATCAATTTACACGTTGACGTACGAAGACAAGTGGAAACATATGAGAAATGTGGTGCAGGAGCAGTCTCTGTTTTAACAGATGGTCAATTTTTTAAAGGATCGTTTCATGATTTACAAACGGCGAGAGAAGAAAGTAGCATTCCGCTTTTATGCAAAGATTTCATAATCGATAAAATTCAAATTGATAGAGCGTATGAAGCTGGCGCAGATATTATTTTACTAATCGTAGCGGCGTTAACGGAAGAGAAGTTAAAAGAGCTGTATAGCTACGTGTTAGAAAAAGGATTGGAAGCGATTGTTGAAGTTCATGATGAACAGGAATTAGAAACTGCGATTGTATTAAATCCGCATGTTATTGGTATTAATAACCGTAATTTAAAAACGTTCGAAGTAGATTTAAGCCAAACTGAAAAGCTTGGAAAAAGATTGAATGAGGAGAAATTACTTTGGATTAGTGAAAGCGGGATTCATTCAAAAGAGGATATTATTCGTGTTAAAAAAGCAGGAGCAAAAGGTGTATTAATTGGAGAGGCACTTATGACATCATCTTCTATTAGTAACTTTTTTGAAGACTGTAAGGTGAATATATGAAAGTGAAAATTTGCGGCATCACTGATATGGAAACAGCAAAACGTGCTTGCGAATACGGCGCAGATGCACTCGGATTTGTTTTTGCAGAAAGTAAGCGGAAAATCATTCCAAAGAGAGCGGAAGAAATCATTCAGGAGCTTCCAGCCAACGTGTTAAAAATCGGTGTTTTCGTAAATGAATCAGTAGAAGTGATCCAGAAAATTGCAGATGAGTGCGGGTTAACACATGTACAACTACATGGAGATGAAGATAATTATCAAATTAGAAGATTGAATATTCCGTCTATAAAATCACTAGGAGTAACTTCAGAGAGTGATATGAAAAACGCTCAAGGGTATGAAACGGATTATATATTATTTGATAGCCCGAAAGAAAAGTTTCATGGAGGAAATGGAAAGACATTTTCATGGGAACTACTTGGGCATATACCAAAAGAATTGCGAAAGAAAACGATATTAGCTGGTGGATTAAACGCTCTTAATATAGAAGAAGCAATTCGAACTGTTCGGCCATACATGGTCGATGTGAGCAGCGGAGTAGAGACAGAAGGAAAGAAAGATGTAGAGAAAATAAAACAATTTATTATAAAAGCGAAGGAGTGTTCCAAATGAACTACGCATATCCAGATGAAAAAGGACATTACGGTATATACGGAGGACGATACGTTCCAGAAACGTTAATGCAATCTGTACTAGAACTAGAAGAAGCATATAAAGAAGCGATGCAAGATGAAGCATTTCAAAAGGAATTAAATCATTATTTAAAAACGTACGTCGGAAGAGAAACACCGCTATATTATGCTGAAAATATGACGAAGTATTGCGGTGGTGCAAAGATTTATTTAAAACGTGAAGATTTGAACCATACAGGAGCTCATAAAATTAACAATACAATCGGTCAGGCACTACTTGCAGTGCGAATGGGCAAGAAAAAAGTTGTCGCTGAAACAGGAGCCGGACAACACGGAGTTGCAACAGCTACTGTATGTGCTCTTCTCGGGTTAGAATGTGTTATTTTTATGGGAGAAGAAGATGTAAGACGTCAAAAATTAAATGTGTTCCGAATGGAATTACTCGGAGCGAAAGTAGAAAGTGTAGCAGCAGGTAGCGGTACATTAAAAGATGCGGTAAACGAGGCGCTTCGTTACTGGGTTTCACATGTGCATGATACGCACTACATTATGGGATCTGTTCTCGGACCACATCCATTCCCGCAAATTGTCCGTGATTTCCAAAGTGTAATTGGGAATGAGACGAAGAAACAATATGAAGAATTAGAGGGGAAATTACCAGAAGCAGTTGTTGCTTGCATTGGTGGTGGGAGTAACGCGATGGGAATGTTTTATCCATTTGTACATGATGAAGAAGTTGCTCTTTACGGCGTAGAAGCAGCTGGAAAAGGCGTTCATACAGAAAAGCATGCAGCAACTTTAACGAAAGGAAGTGTCGGTGTTTTACACGGATCAATGATGTATCTTCTGCAAAACGAAGATGGGCAAATTCAAGAAGCACACTCTATTTCAGCAGGACTTGATTATCCAGGTGTTGGTCCAGAACATAGCTTGCTAAAAGATATTGGCCGCGTTTCTTATCATTCGATAACAGACGAAGAAGCATTAGAAGCATTTCAATTATTAACGAAAAAAGAAGGCATTATCCCGGCGCTAGAAAGTTCACATGCTGTCGCATATGCATTAAAATTAGCTCCGAAAATGAAGGAAGAAGAAGGACTTGTTATTTGCTTATCAGGCCGCGGTGATAAAGATGTAGAGAGTATAAAACGTTATATGGGAGAGGTGTAAAAAATGGGAGTAGAAAAAATTAAATCAGCGTTTGAAAATGGCAAGAAAGCATTTATTCCGTACGTAATGGGCGGAGATGGCGGCCTTGAAAAATTAAAAGAAAGAATTCGTTTTCTAGATGAAGCTGGAGCAAGCATCGTTGAAATTGGTATTCCGTTTTCAGATCCAGTCGCGGATGGCCCAACGATTCAAAGAGCAGGAAAGCGAGCGCTAGATAGCGGCGTAACATTAAAAGGCATTTTTCAAGCGTTAGCAGAGGTAAGGAAAGAAGTACAAATGCCCTTTGTTCTTATGACATATTTAAATCCTGTACTTGCATTCGGAAAAGAGAGATTCATCGAGAACTGTATAGAAGCAGGTGTAGACGGCATCATCGTTCCAGACTTACCGTATGAAGAACAAAATATTATTACGCCGTTACTTCGAGAGGCAAACATTGCGCTCATTCCACTCGTTACCGTAACGAGTCCTATTGAAAGAATTGAAAAAATTACGAGTGAATCAGAAGGGTTCGTTTATGCTGTTACAGTAGCGGGCGTAACGGGAGTACGTCAAAACTTTAAAGAGGAGATTCATAGTTACTTAGAAAAAGTAAAATCACACGTCAACTTACCAGTAGTCGCAGGATTTGGTATTTCAACAAAGGAACATGTAGAAGAAATGATTACAATATGCGACGGAGTTGTCGTTGGAAGTAAGATCATTGAGCTTTTAGAAAATGAAAAGCAAGAAGAAATATGTGAATTAATATATGCAACAAAACAAAAAGAAGAGGCGTAGTCTCTTCTTTTTGTTTTGCGTAATAAATGTTAAAATATACAGAAAATACATATAATTTAGAGGGTGAGAAGGCATGCTAAGACGTAAACTACTATATCTATTTTTAACTGTACCGCTATACGCTTGGCTTATTAGCATGACGAAAATAGAGTTAATGGCTCTATTTTTAGGGTATGTATTCATCTTTTCCAATTTAAATCGCATTCAAGAACAGTCTATTTTAGAAATATGTCTATTTTCGATTAGTATAGAATTATTTAGTATCGTTTCGATTGTATTATTAAACGAATTATTTCTACGGATTCATTCATTTGCATTAATGAAATTTTGGAATATTATATTGCAAGCAATATGTACTTACATTGTGTTTGTTGTGTTGAAAGAAATAGTCGGAAAGCAGACAGTTTTTCAGGATAATAGAAAATGGGAGTGAATAAAAAGGAGCCGTTTGGTTCCTTTTTTGAATCTGTTGTAAAAACAATTGAAAATTATGACATCTGTTATATAATAGTTAAAAATTGTATTTAAAACGAAAAGAGATGATAACATGGCCATATTGTTGGCACTTATCCCAATTATGATGATTTTCATTTGTTTATTTTTATTTAAACAAACGTCATTAAGGTGCTCGTTAATTTCTTATGCTGTGTCTGTTGGAATTGTTTTACTCTCGCCAATGTTTCAATTAGGGATAAGTGAAACTGTGCACGCAACGATTAAAGGATGGTTAATTTGTTTTATTGTCGGGTACGTTTTATTTTTCGGTATTTTTTTATTTCACCTCATGAACAAAATGGGGTACATCGATCAAGTAGCACGTTTTCTAGAAGCAGTTACTCAGGATCGCTTATTACAAATGCTGCTTATGTGTTTTGGCATTTGCCCGCTTATTGAATCAGTAAGTGGATTCGGTATCGGCTTCATGGTTGCAGCACCTATTTTTCTTTCACTAGGATATAAACCATTTCAAGCTGTACTACTCTCATTCATCGGCTTACTAGCTAGTTCATGGGGCGCAATGGCAACTGGTACGATTATCGGTTCGCAGCTAATAAATATGCCTCTTACAACACTTGGCACAAATACAGCGCTATTAAGTATTCCGATGTTTGCTTACTTCGTTATTCTTTCTTTACACGTTGTTGGCGGCTGGCAAGCGGTTATAGAAAAGTGGAAAGAAGGAGTAGGGTTCTTTCTATTATTTTCTCTCGGAATCTATCTTTCTAATGCGTACGTAAGTGTTGAACTAGCCGGGATATTAAGTTCTATCGTTACGATTACCTTTGGCTTTTTTATCATTAAATTAAAAGGAAAAAGTGGGCAAAATCTTATAACAGAACATGCGGCTGCAACGGAGAGAGAAGTATCCATTATAAAAATTATTAGCCCTTATATATTTCTAACAGTTTGTATTTTACTTTCTCGCCTCGTTCCAGCATTACATGATTTGTTCAGATCATATGCGGTTCTTGATTTGAAATCATACTCTTACAAACTAGAGTTACTATATTCACCAGGATTTTGGCTCGGTATGACTTGCTTATTTACTATTATTTTCTTCCGCATCCCGCCTAATATTATTAAACAATCACTCTCACAAACGATAAAACAATGGATTCCATTTGCTATTACGACGACAATGTTTATCGCCATTTCAGAACTAATGGGTGCATCAGGCATGCATTCATTACTCGCAAAGACAGCTGGTGAAACATTTGGAACCTTTTTCGTTTTCGTTGCTCCGTTTATTGGCGCTATTGGTGGATTTTTAACAGGTAGTAACGCAGGATCAAATGCAATGTTTATAAAACTACAAATGCAAACCGCACAAAACGTAGCACTCCCGTGGCAATATGTCACAACACTTCAAAACACCGCATCATCAGTAGCTACAATCGCTTGTCCATCGCGGATTACACTAGGTGCTTACTTATGTAATATCCCTTACCGTGAAAATGAACTATTAAAGAAGACGACGTTAATGATCTTTGGTGCGGTTTTGCTTGTAGTGGTAGAAGTTATTGTTTGGTATATGTTGAGAAATTAAAAATCCTCCTAACATAGGAGGATTTTTTTTATGAGTGGATAATGATTTAAATATGAATAGCTTCTACTAAATGAATAGGAGATGAAATGTATGCCCCTAAAAAACTACGGTGTGTTAAAAGGTACAGTTATACAATCAAAGATTGGAAAAGGGAAAACACCTCATTATCAAGTTCATTTACAGGGCGAGACAGGAGTAGATTATCGTATTGCAATTAACGTAAAGTCGCAAAGTTATCCATCAGAAGTTTTATATTTTGCGAGTAACAATATTAAGTCAGAGGCGATTCATATTTTACCGACATTACCATTCGGTTTTACAGAAATAAAAAACAATGAACCGAAAGTAGCTTTAGATTATGTAAGAGGAAATCTATTTGACTCAAATCAAATGATTCCTTTACCTCCCGAAAAAGCAGGAACAGATAATGATTTAAATGAAAAAATAGAACGTTATATAAAACGAGCAATAGAAGAAAAAGCAATTATTTACGCGTTTGGCGAAAGATGGGGACCAGAAGAAAATACACCAGATTCCTATTTTCATTTCAAACCAGGAAACGGTATACATGATATTCATATGAATCAAGGGAATGTAGAAAAATGGCAAGGTGATGATGGCATATGGCAAGACGGAGGAATACTCATTCACTTTGAAAAGGAAGAAGAATGGATCGGTATCTTTCTTGCATTCCAATCACAGTCATGGTGTACCGATGAAGAAGGGCACGCTCGTGTGCCTGTTGAGCATTGTGATTATAAGGGGAATAATTAATAAGAAGAGGGCGTTCAAAAAGAACGTCCTCTTCTTATTTTATAAAACGAAAAACTAACAAGTGTAGAAATACAAGAGAAAAGCAGTGCTACACTAGAAAACGCAATGAGATACATATTATATTTCATAACCTGTCCAATTAGCTGGCTACTGTCGTATTGAAACAGTCCCGCTATGATGTTGAATAAAAATAAAACGATAAACATGACGATAACTCCGTCTATTGATCCTTTAATGTCTGGTTTACTTAAAGCGATATGTGCGGAAATGCAAATGGCGATAAATAAAAATAACCAAAAGGAAGGATTCAATAAATTGCCGATTGTAAATAAGCTTTTCAATAATACAAACGTCGACAAGAGCATGTTTTGGATCATTTCTACATTAATAGAAGTAGAAGCAATCGTTTTTTCGAGAGTTGTATTAAATAAAAAATATGATTCTGGTACGAAATAGCGCATTAAAAGGATTAGTGCAGTAATACCAGAAATAATAGGCCCAATGCCGATGAAGAAATTCCCAATCCGTTGATACACACTTTTTTGATTGTATTGATGTTGTACGTAACCTAAAGCCCCTTGACTTGTATCTGTCGGGAAGAACTGTGTTGCTACAATCTTATGACGGAACAGCACGCACATAATGGCATGTCCAAGTTCGTGAATAGGAACACCAATCCAAGCCGTTAATAGGAATCCTTTTCTTCCAAAAGCTCTCGACCAATACATGCGTGTGAGAGATTCTAAATAGCCTAATAGAAATCCAATTACAATGATAACGCCAATTAAAGATAATAATTGGATTACGCTTGTAAGGAGTATTTGAAAAATTGAGTTTACCAATTCCATTGCCAGTCATCCAATCTGTTAAAAATATTATTTATTCTGTTTCATAATAGCATTTTTTTTCAAGATTGCTAGCACATATATTTCTTTCGAAAGAAGGATTTCAGAATCTTTTTCTTGTAGTCATGTTTTATGTACAAATTCATATATTGAATTTGTAACACCCTATACGGTATATCCTTAAGGAGGGATAAGAGAATGAAATGTCCGTCATGTCATACAGAAAATGCATCAGAGGCAAAGTTTTGCGGGAATTGTGGACATTCGTTAACGGAAGAAGTAGTGGCAAGTAGTGGCCAAGAAGAAGGGCCGGAACAAGCACGTGCGGCACCAGCAAAGGAAGCTCGGCCAAATGAAACGGTAGAGCAAGCGAAGCGGTTTGCGAGCGGCTATTTTCAATTTTTTAAACATGCATTACAAGCACCGACAGCGATTATGAAAAGTGGCGCTATTGAAGTGCGAAATGGAATTGTAAGTCTTGTTCTTATTTGTTTTTTAGGAGCATGTATTTTTTATAGAATGATGAGTGCAGCATCAGCAGTTACGAGAACATTTGCACCAGATATATCTACTCCCACGTTTTTTGGAGAATCTATAACGGTCTTTTTCTTTTTATTAATTTTAACTTTATTTGTCGGATTTATTATTTTTGTAAGTGGTAAGATGATGAAATCATCTTTTTCATTTCTTGAAGTATTCGGTATATGGGGAACGATAGCGACGCCGGCTATTGTCATATTAGTCCTTTCTTTTCTTTTTAGTTTCTTATTAATTTTTTTCTTACCGATATTATTATCGGTAGCTGCAACTTATATAGGGATTAGTATAACTGTAGCCGTATTAAAGCTAGACAATGGCGGATTAGATCTCGTTTACACACTTATTATTGCAAATGTTTTAATTGGAATTGCAACATTCATTGTACTTTGGTCTTACATTAGCACGATAATTCAAGCCTTAACACAGGGAATAACTGGCTTCTAATGAAAAGGTGGTTGACTGGATGAATGTATGTACAAAGTGCGGAATTCAGTTTGAAGATGGTGTGCAATTTTGTCAAAACTGCGGGACGAAGAGGGGACGTTCTGTAGTAAAGAAGAACATGAGCGGTGGTGCAAAAGTTGGCATTACACTGTTAGCGCTATTTGTTATAGCAATTATTGGATTGTATTTGTACGGATCGTCGTATTATACGCAGGTGGCACAAGTAGACCGGATAATTACGATTTTACAAGAGAGGGACGGAGAGAAATTAGCTGAGATCGTTACGGCAGATGATCCATCGGTTATGATAACGAGAGAGTGTGTAACGCCTCTATTTTCATATATAAAAGAAAATCCATCTTACGTAAATGAATTAAAACAATATTTGAGACAAGGTGAAAAACAACGGGACGGAATAGAAAAAGCTGATTTTTCATTAACGAAAGACGGAAAGTATTTCTTTATATTTGATCGATATAAATTGAAAGCAAAGACGTACTATACAACTTTGCTTACAAATGAAAAAGACGTATCGTTAAAAATGAACGGAAAAGAAATTGATAAGACAGATGACAAAAAGTTTGAGAAGCAATATGGGCCATTTCTTCCGGGAAATCAAGTGTTTCAATCAGAGTATAAAAATGACTACGTAAAATTATCTCGTGAGGAAAAGGTTGTACTTATGAAACAAAGCCAAAATAACGTAACGATAGATTTAACGTTGCAAGGTCAATATATTACAGTTCAAACGAACGCGCCTGGTGCAACATTGTATGTAAATCAAAAACCGGTTACAGCGCTGGCAGGAGAAGAAATTACATGGGGGCCTGTAGCGACTGATGGAAGTGCGACGATTTATTTAGAACGAAATGGAGAAAGTGGACGGGAAACGACAAAAGTAGAGACGGTAACGGCACTTTCGTCTTATAATCTTCCATTCCAAAAGAAAAGTACAGAAAAAACAGTTGTTTATAATGTTACTCCGTCATCTACGACTGGGTATGTATATAATGGTTTCATCTTTCCTGATAGTGATATTCGAAAATTAACGAGCACAGATTTAACATATTTATCGAAAGAACAGTTGAAAATTGCTAGAAATGAAATATATGCAAGGCATGGACATATTTTTCAAACGAAAGATATGCAAGCATATTTTGCAAAACAGCCTTGGTATAGAGAAAATCCTTATTTTAAAGGAACGTTAACAGATATCGAAACTTATAATATTGAACTAATCAAATCAAGAGAATAGAGCGCTTGAAAAAGGTACAGTGTATATTGCTGTACCTTTTCTATCGTTATTTGGCTGGAGCAGGTTCCCTAGAGAAAAAGATATGAAAGAGAAATGTGACTTTACTTGCCCCTCCTGATGTACTGGCTTGCACATCAGATAAAGAACTAGACGTTAAAGCAGCTTCAGAATGTGGAGGGACGATTATTTTAAGAGCATCTTTTGATTCTGATGATATAGTAACCGTTATTGTATCATCAGAAACATTTACAATTTTAACAGTACCGACTGGGAAGATGGACCTACCAGCGTGTGATGCAGAAGCGAAGCGGGTAGCTTTCCAAATAGTTTGAGAGAAAGTGTCATTGTCTGATAACCAAGCGCGAGCACTGTATAATGTTGCATTAATGGTAAATTCTTGTTCAAGCGGGAGGGCGGCTTTCGGTTCTTTCGGTTCCTCTGGAAACTGAGCGAGAAGACCAGCGCACATGTATGTTTCACCTACTTTCAATAGTTACTGTTATAGCATATTAAACATGTTGTTTATAAGACACGACAGTTACCTATTCATACATAAGTTTGTGCACCAAATTTGAAGATGAAATTCTCTTTCTTTACAATGGAAGTAGGTGTTATTTCTATAAAATATGGAAAACGTAAAGAGTATGTAAAAAAGAAGGAGTGGTAAAGTGAACTATGTCATTATTGGCGGAGATGCAGCTGGTATGAGTGCAGCGATGCAAATTGTTAGAAACGATGAAAATGCAAATGTTGTAACTTTAGAAAAAGGTGAGATTTATTCATACGCTCAGTGTGGATTACCGTATGTCATTAGTGGTGCTATCGCTTCAACTGAAAAGTTAATCGCGCGCAATGTGAAGACGTTTCGTGAGAAATATGGAATTGATGCGAAAGTGCGTCATGAAGTAACGAAAATAGATACGGAAAAGAAAATGGTGTACGCAGAGCATACGAAGACGAAAGATGTCTTTGAATTTTCGTACGATCGATTATTAATTGCGACTGGTGTACGTCCTGTTATGCCGGAATGGGAAGGACGGGAATTACAAGGCGTTCATCTTTTAAAAACAATTCCGGATGCTGAGCGTATATTAAAAACGCTAGAAACGAATAAAGTTGAAGATGTAACCATTATTGGCGGTGGTGCAATCGGACTGGAAATGGCAGAAACATTCGTCGAACTTGGTAAGAAAGTAAGAATGATTGAGCGAAATGATCATATCGGTACGATTTATGATGCAGATATGGCAGAGTACATACATAAAGAAGCAGATAAGCATCATATTGAAATTTTAACGAATGAAAATGTAAAAGCGTTTAAAGGGAATGAACGAGTAGAAGCAATCGAAACGGATAAAGGTACGTATAAAGCAGATCTTGTTTTAGTGTCGGTTGGAGTGAAGCCAAATACTGATTTTCTTGAAGGGACAAATATACGTAAGAATCATAAAGGAGCAATCGAAGTAAATGCATATATGCAAACGAATGTGCAAGACGTATATGCAGCCGGTGATTGCGCAACACATTACCATGTTATAAAGGAAATTCATGATCATATCCCGCTCGGAACGACTGCTAATAAGCAAGGGCGACTTGCTGGACTGAATATGCTTGATAAACGAAGAGCTTTTAAAGGTACGTTAGGCACAGGCATTATTAAATTTATGGATTTGACACTCGCAAGAACAGGGTTAAATGAAAAAGAAGCAAAAGGGCTACACATTCCGTATAAAACGGTCAAAGTAGATTCTACAAATATGGCGGGCTATTATCCAAATGCAAAACCACTTTACTTGAAATTACTATATCGCTCCGATACGAAACAATTATTGGGCGGGCAAGTAATTGGAGAAGAAGGCGTAGATAAACGTATTGATGTGATCGCGATGGCACTTTTCAATAAAATGAGCATTCATGATTTAGAAGATGTCGATTTAAGTTATGCACCACCATATAACAGCGTTTGGGATCCAATTCAGCAAGCGGCAAGGAGAGCAGAATAGCACTTTTTAAAGTGCTATTTTTTTACAATGAGGGAGTAAATAAAGTTTCACTTTATTTTGAATATACCGTTCCCCCTTGAAAACATAGTACGTATCGCTTATATTTTCATATAGTATTTATTTTTTAAACGAAGCAATGAACGAACCAGGGGGCGCAGTATGGCAATTAATATGAAAACAATTGAAGAATGGATTGTTGAATCAAATACAAGACATGAAGAAGACTTTGGACACATTGTGGAAGAAATGAAAGAAGTATGTGTCGGACTTGATAACGCGACATTAATTTATACGAAAAATGTATTTTGTTTCGGTAAAAAAGTAGAAGTATTTTTCTTCTTCCAAGACCATGTCGTGATCGGACAAGAAAAAGACGAATATATTGAGATTGAAAAATTAAAGTATGATGCCATTACAAATAGTAATTTAAAAACAAATGACAAAAATACAACGTTAGAATTAAAGTTTGCTAACGGACAATCTATCAATTTAGATAGTTTAAATGATAACTACGGTACGAAAAATTGGTTATTTGCTAGACAAATTAAGAGTATTTTTAAGTTAATCTAGTAAAAAAGCACGCCGTCCATCGGCGTGCTTTTAACTATGCAAAGCCCCTTTTAACCAATTCCGCGCCCGATATGCCCCGACTGGAACTTGAATAAGAGATGTTTCATTCCCAGCATCTATTCCGTACAATTGATCACATGAATTTGTATCAAAACTAAGTAAAGGATGCCCGCCCATCCCCATCGCGGTCGCTGCAAAAACGAGTTTATGAACGAGTATACCTGCTTCCATTTGATGAATACGGTACCCTCTATAGCCTAGTGCATTTGTATAATAATCTTTCTTTCCGACTACATGTAAGCAAAGTGGTACTTGAAAAAGGTTTACGTTATCCATCGTCATACTAGACTGAAGTGGGTAGCGAAGGTCTCCATATCGAATTGGTTGTATGGAATGTGTTTTACTGTTATAAGCGTAAGCTCCGTTTTCAATATTTTTCACGTTATAAAAACATCCATATAAGGAGACACGTGCATTTTCATTTGCATACTTACCGTCAAGGTCGTTGTAATAGGGGAAGGAGAGGCTCACTTCTTGTAGTAAAGTAGCGAGCTCAGCTGCATCCCACTTCGTTAAAATAAAGTCCGCATCAGGAGAATATCGTTTTTTACAAAGTTGTAGGAAATCATACGATAACCGTTCTACTTTCGGTAGCTGTACAGCGTACGCATTATGTTGATAGTGCTCTTCATGATGTAGTGTTTGGAAGTGTGCTGTCGATTCGATCATAGAAGCTTCATTTATTTTTGTTATCATCGGATATTCATCTACATGTTTTGAGCGAACGAAATGTTCATGTGCGAGCGGCGGAATTTGTTGCAACAACTCATGAGAAGTAACTGTTTTATTTTCACGGTAATCATTGTGAAACCAATTAGTTTCTGGCTCTGTACTTAAAGGAATAACGGCATACACACTTTCTTCACCTTCTGACAATCCGAGTAAATGGTTCAGTGCACGGTCTAGAAATTGAAAGTATACGCCGTTCGTATAACCGAACTGTTTTGCACATTCTAGCAATTGTCCAATGAGAACCCCGCTATCTAATCCTTGAAGTCGATATGAAAAGTTATTGTATTTAAAGAAGTTTTTCCAAAACATAGTGGATACGAATGCAGCACCGAAACAATCATGTATATTACAGCGATTACCGAGTGCGTCTTCTAAATAAGCATCGAAATTTCCTTCGCGAAGTAAAATAAGTCGGTGATGCGCGGCGTCATAATGGTAAATGCCGTCTGGGTAATCGTCAATCTTTAAATAGATATACAATTCATTCGGGTATAAGGCACCGCCTGAAGGAATGGATCTACGTAATACATTTCTCTCGCTATTTAGCTGACATAATTGTGTTACACCAAATGAATACCAAAGGTAGTGACCAATCTCATTTAGAGTAGGTGTAGTAGAAGAGTTCGATAAAGATAACGGGATTTCTAAGGAGAGCGGGATGGTAGGTACATTTCGATATAATTTATAAGGAAGCGGTGCGTCTTTCCAGTCCACCTCATGATTCGGCATAATTTCATCGATAGAGAAATGGAGATGATGTAAAAAAGTATCTAGCTGCATGAAATCCCTCCTTTACTATGGAAACGGATGTGGATGTGGATTTAATTTTTCATTCGTTAAAGGTTCGTCTGTATATCCAAGTGTCATCGGTACGGTATATACCCGGTCTAGTCCTGTAACCCGAGTAAGATGGTGTCCGAACGTCATTGGTAGCATGCCTGGAATAATAACTTTTACACAATGTAATCCGTTCTTTTCTATAAGGGGAACGGTTTGATCTACAACGATTATTTCAAGATTAGATTGATGCAAACGATTTAAAAGTTGGTGGAGATCGGATGTTAAATCCATATCAAATGATTGTGATACATTCATTTCTTGGAACGTTTGCACCGGTGCATCTTCTCGTAAAAGGAAGTGAAGACGTTCTTCCGTTTCTTTCAATCCATACAGCATACTATGGTCTTCCATTTTATTAACGAAATAAGGATCTTGTAAGCATTTTTCGTAGTATTCTCTTTTGTGCTCGAGCTCATCGTCTGTTATAAGTAACATGCCTGCTATTTCTTGAATGGCGCTTTTTAAGGCTCGAATAGGATCTAAATGAGCGCCTCCTGCACAAACAACGTTCATTCCATTTTCACGCGTATTTTTTGCAATTACCCATAAGCTCGGGATGCCGTGTTCCATCGTCGCATTAAAAGCGTGTAATTCGTACCCGGTAATCGTACGTAACCGCTGGATCATTAATTGTAATTCTGTATCATTTGCTGAATTAAGATCCAGGCGGGGAAGAGGTAATTCGGCATACCAAGTGAGTAAGAAGGCATCACGCTCTACAATTTCTAAAATGCCGTGAAAAATCGCTTCTTCTAAACTACCGCCAATTGCACATCCATTTGATGTTTCATACACGAAAGCATCTCGATGACCGAGGCTATAATAAGCAATTGATTCAGGAACTAAAAGCGGTCTGTTTTGTGATAAAGAATATCCCCATACCCAGTTTTGCTCATAATCAGGATCAAACGGTTTAAATGGAAAACCATCACGATTATAATGTTCATTGGTATGTACACCGAGCGAGAGGGGATTTAGTGCATGTTCCTCTAAATCATGAAAACTACCATGCACATTTGTCTTTTTCCCTCGAGGTGACATACCACAATATCGTTCTAAACCTTCTAAAATAGCAGTTGCTTCACTTACTGCAAATGAATGGGTTCGGCCTGCAACACCTTCATTTCCAAACATCAATGGCATGTTTATAATGACGTCAGCGAATGGTAATACAGAATGCTGCATTTTGCCGTTCAACATACCGACCCGATAATCTAAATAGTCTCTTGTTAAAAATGTGTTTAATTCATGAATGGAACGGCAGCGATACGTTTCGGTGCTTACTTTTAAACTTGGTTGTAAAGAAACTTCCGCCGCATCCGCAGTATCATCAGGTAAATTACTACATACAGGACAGAGAGGATCTGGAAGAAAAGAATGCCGCGTACATTGTAATGTTTGTAAGTTTAGTAAAATAAGTTCATTTTCTAAAGAAGAATGGTTATAAGTTAATATTTTTTCTGTTTCTGCGCAAATAAGATGGCACATTTGCAACATTCCATTTTGGGTGGCACGTACATCACGTCTCGTTACATTATCTGCTTTAAAGGCATATTTCCGCTGTAGTTCCCACATTTCTTTTTGATCAAAGCCAGCGATAAAACGGCGTCCATCAGAACAATGGGAACATCCGGGCGTAAGAGGATGAATGTAAGGACCGATAATACCTTCACCAAATGAAGTAAAACCACGTAGCCACGGAATATGATTTGAACGAAAAATTAGCTCAGCATCATGATGAATAGTAGAAGGAGATCCATCATGTAATACGAGAGCGAGATGAATATTTTCAGGAAGTTCTTCTGTAAGAGTATGCTGACGAATGATGGAATATTGTTTGCATAATTGATCATGTACATAGTCTGCAAGAAGGCCATCTCCTATAAGCAATATATTTTGAATCATAAACCGTCCTCCTTTGCAATTAATACCCCATACACACCGTCTAAGTTTTCTTTCAAAAATGGTTCAATCGCTAAATCAAATACGAAGGGGTAAAAATTATGTTCTTCTAAATGTTGTAAGGCGAGTTGTAAAGATTGTACGCTTGGAATTTCTTCTTCCGCTTGTATTTCCACTCTAAAAGAATACGTGTCATATAAAATAATAGAGGATTCAGGCAAGATATTAGCTCTGTAAGGAATTTCTTCATTTTGAACGTGAAAGAGTGATAGTTGTAGTGCGTTTCGTAACGCTAACGTCATATTAATATTAGATGCACCGTACCATCTATCATTTATACCAACCCAAACGACTGGAAAACTGAGAATCTCTTCACTCATTGCGATTTTAGGCGTTTCATGGATTGTAGAGAGAGCATCGTAATAAAATCTACAATGTTTATCTTGAATATCAGTTAACTCAACAGTTGTAAGTTCCTCTAGCATATGTGACTGCCGCTCATACAGTTTATTGTTTAAATGTTGTTGCAGTGCCCGGTAAAATCCTTCTGTCATTGTTTCTCCAGCACCGATACCGATATTGTTATGTTCAGGAATAAGGCGGTGAATGATTTCTGCTACATATGTTTCAATTCCTGTTAAACCAGCTTCTCGGCGTGCTTCATTATGAGTCAATCCACTGCGAGTCATAAGAGGCAGAAGGGAAGCTGGGCCATCTGATAGTGGAGTGGCTACTTGAATATAGCATTGTGATAACGGTAATTGATATGAATCTTGTTCATCCCATACATGGAATATACCGGCTTCTTTAGAAGTTAATGAGTCGAAAAAGCGGAATACATCAGTTGAAGTATGTTGGCCATACCGATGCTCAAGTTTTTCAGAAAGATTTTCTATCGTATCAATTGTAAAACTTTCATCAGTTGCAAGAGGGTGTTTTATAAAAGGATGCCACGTTCCTTCAAGTGTTTCATAGTTTAATAAAAAGAATTGTGATTCTTTTTCACGATATGAATCATCCGCGACATGTTTAAATAATTCAAAAACGATTACATTTGCTAACATGGCAGATGTAATTGGTGAGACGGAATCCGATGAATTTTCATTTTGCAAAGTCGTTTCATGTAGCCGATGCCATGCGGATTCCCAGCATTCATCACGATTTTCTGTTACGACAGGTCCAGCTATACCGAGTGTTGATAAACAAATAGCTGGTATGAAATTCTTTTTCGTTTCTCTACAAATAGTGTGAACTGTTTTTAAACCGTCAATGTCTCCGTTTTGAGAAACATATAAAATCCAATCAAAAGGTTCGAATACCTCATGTAAGGGACGGTCAATTGTAGTATCGATTTCTTGAAGGAGTACACTGTTATCAACTTCATATGCACGTTCTATTAGCTCATGTATTCTGTCATAGTTTGTTTCATCCCGATCTGTAACGAGGTAATGAAATGTAGGTAAACCAGATTCTAATAAAGAAGAAACTAAGGAAGTAAGCATATTACCAGAACCAATTATAAGGACATTTGCCGCGCGATACGTTTCGAATTTTAGAGCACCTGAATGAGAATCTGCTTCTAAAAATTCAATTTGCGAAGCATATCTATCAAGTAATGCGCTGTTTAATTCATGAGGTGCATCTTGACTTACATCACGGACAAATCCATTTGTATATAAAATCTCTCCAATTTCAAGTACACGATTTTGATAGGGAAGAGGGAGACCATCCGTTATTTCTGCTAAAGAATAATTACCGTCAAACATCGGCATTAATTTTTCAATCCAGTTATAAATTCCGTCACCGTCCATACGAAATGAACTGGCGTTATTTCGAAAATAGACACCCCCGTTTGAATCGGGGAGGAAGAAAGTATCCTTATTTACTTTAAGTTTTGCATGAATTGGAAGGTTATTCATTTTAATCCTCCTTACGTTTAGGCATACATTATTACCTTATGTCATGAAATTTGTCCCGTATGAACACAATAAAAAAAGGCTGTAGAATGAATCATTCTACAGCCTTTAATAGATTTTTAATCTATCAACCTTCTAATAATAATGACTTTGGATCTTCAAGCATATCTTTAACAGCAACAAGGAAGCTAACTGCTTCTTTACCATCAACAATACGGTGATCGTAAGATAAAGCAATGTACATCATTGGGCGGTTTTCCATACGCTCGTTATCAATTGCAACTGGGCGTACTTGGATTTTATGCATTCCTAAAATACCAACTTGTGGGCTATTTAGGATCGGTGTTGACATTAGAGAACCGAACACACCACCGTTTGTAATTGTAAATGTACCACCTTGTAGTTCTTTTAATGAAAGTTTGTTGTCACGTGCTTTTTTACCTAATTCACGAATTTCACTTTCAATTTCAGCGAAATTTAATTGGTTAGCATCGCGTACAACTGGAACAACTAATCCATCTGGAGCTGCTACTGCAATACCGATATCATAGAATTTTTTAATGATAAGCTCGTCACCTTGAATTTCAGCATTTAATAATGGGAATTGTTTTAATGCTGCAACAACTGCTTTTGTGAAGAATGACATGAAGCCAAGACGTACATCATGTTTTTTCTCGAAAGCATCTTTGCGTTCTTTACGTAATTCCATGATCGCACTCATATCAACTTCGTTAAATGTTGTTAACATTGCAGATGTTTGTTGAACTTCTACAAGACGTTTTGCAATTGTTTGACGGCGGCGGGACATTTTCACGCGCTCAACTGGTTTTTCGAATTCCGTTTTTGCAACTGGAGCAGGAGCTGGACTCTTTGGAGCAGCTGGTGCTTCTTTTGGTGCTGCAGCATGAGCTTGTACATCATGTGGTCTCACGCGTCCAAGTGGATCTGTGCTACGTACGTCGTTTAAGTCGATTCCTAATTCACGAGCCATTTTTCTAGCAGCTGGTGATGCGATAGGACGGTTTGTATTTGGTAACCCTTGTAGTGTTGCAGTTTGCTCAGCATTTGGTGCCGCAGCTTTCGGTGCTTCAGTCGTTTCTTGTTTTGGTTGCTCAGCCACTGGTGCAGGTGTACTTACTGCAACTGGTGCTCCATTAGCATCTAAAATTGCGATAGTTGCGCCAACTTCAACTGTATCCCCAGGTTCGCCTAGTAACTTCGATACAATACCTGAATCTTCTGCAATGATTTCTACATTGACTTTATCAGTTTCAAGCTCAACAACGCTGCCACCTTTCTCAACTTTGTCGCCTACGTTGATAAGCCATTGTGAGATAGTTCCTTCAGTAATAGATTCTGCAAGCTCAGGTACTTTAATTTCGATCATTTTAAATGTCCTCCCCTTATTTGCCTAACGGTGTGTTTTTTCTTCTTTTGTTTTCGGTAATCTCCATTTGTTAGCCTGCCCCTGGGCAGAATATCTGCCCAAGGAACAAGCTAGAAACTTTCATTGTTACTTTCTAGTTGCTGAAAACTTCAATTTCTTGTTTATCTTGACGGAAGTTATACTTCACATCTAAAGCGTGTGAAACAATTAGTTCTTGCTCAGCTTTGTGAGCGAATGGATCGCCACCAGATGGGCTAGAGCGATCTGGGCGTCCAATATAACCTGTTTTCACTTTATCTCCAGCTAGTTCGAACAGAATTGGAGCCATGTAATGCCATGCGCCCATATTACGAGGTTCTTCTTGAACCCAAATAATTTCTTCTAAGTTTTTAAAGCGTTTAATAATAGATTGAATTTTCTCAGCAGGGAATGGGTATAGCTGTTCAATACGAACGACATGAATTTCATCTAAGTTGTAGTCATGTTTACCAGACTCGATTTCTGCTGCTAAGTCAATCGCCATTTTACCTGTGCTTAAAACAAGGCGTTTTACTTTGTTTGGTTTCGTGCCAAGGTTTTCTTGTTCTAGAGCAGGTTGGAAACGTCCTTCGCTTAACTGACTAGCAGTTGAAAGCGTAAGCGGGTGACGTAATAAACTCTTCGGCGTCATCAGTACTAATGGTCGAACAGCTTCTGTTCCTAAGATAGATGCTTGACGACGTAAGATATGGAAGTATTGTGCCGCACTCGTTAAGTTGGCAACTGTCCAGTTATTCTCAGCAGCTAACTGTAGGAAACGTTCAGGACGTGCACTAGAGTGCTCTGGTCCTTGACCTTCATAACCGTGTGGTAATAGAAGAACTAAACCAGATTTTTGACCCCATTTTGCTCTTCCTGCTGAAACATATTGATCAAATAATGCTTGCGCAGTATTTGAGAAGTCACCATATTGCGCTTCCCACATAACAAGCGTTTCTGGAGCGAATACGTTATAACCATACTCGTACCCAACAACAGCAGCCTCTGATAACGGACTGTTATGAACAGAGAATGAAGCGTTAATGTTTGGTAAGCGATGTAATGGTGAATATGTTTCATTTGTATCAGTATCGTGTAATACGATGTGACGATGAGCGAATGTACCACGCTGTGAGTCTTGACCAGTTAAACGAATTGGCGTACCTTCTTGTAAAATAGAAGCGAATGCTAATGACTCAGCAAGTGCCCATTCAATTTTACCGTTCTCTTCAAGAGCATCTTTACGGCGCTCAAGAATTTTCTTCACTTTCGGATATACGTTAAAGCCTTCTGGCCAAGATAGTAGACCTTCATTAATTGCACGAAGTGAGTCAATCTCAACACCAGTATCAATTGACTGAATACCTTTTGCAACAACATCTGGTACTTTAACGTGAATTGTTGCATCACTCGTATCAGCTGGTGGTACTTGTGCATAGTCGGATTTTAATTGCTCTTGTGTAAACTGCGTAATTGTTTCAACCTCATCTGCATTTAGAACACCAGCAGCTTGTAATTGATCTGCATAAATTGCTCTTACAGTTGGATGGTTTTTAATTTTTTTGTACACTTGTGGTTGCGTAACTGCTGGATCATCCATTTCGTTATGACCGTAGCGGCGGTAACCAATTAAATCGATTAAGAAATCTTTTTTGAACAACATGCGATATTGAATCGCAAGGTTAGCAGCTGCAAGACAAGCTTCCGGATCATCCGCGTTCACGTGAACAATCGGAATATCGAAACCTTTTGCAAGGTCACTAGAATATTTTGTAGAACGAGAATCATAGCTATCAGTCGTAAAACCAACTGCATTGTTTGCGATAACATGAATCGTTCCGCCTGTTTGATACGCGTTCAATCTGCTTAAGTTGAGCGTCTCAGATACAATACCTTGACCAGGGAATGCAGCATCACCATGAACTAAAATTACGAATGATTTTGAAGTATCTTGATCTGGAAGACCAGATTTTTTACGATTCTCTTGAGCCGCACGTGCGAAACCTTCTACTACAGGATTCACGAACTCAAGATGACTCGGGTTATTTGCTAATGTAACGCGAGTACTAACTTCTTCGTTACTAACGACTTGTTCTCTACCTAGGTGGTATTTCACGTCGCCAGTCCAGCCAGAATTAGCTACTGCGCCTTCTATTTTTGCATGTTTGAACTCAGCAAACATGTGGCTATATGGTTTTTCTAATACGTGAGCAAGTACGCTTAGGCGACCGCGGTGAGCCATACCAATCATGACATCCTCTACGCCGTTCTTAGCACCTTCTAGAACAATTTCATCTAAAACAGGTACAAGCATATCAACGCCCTCGATAGAGAAACGTTTTTGCCCAACGAATGTTTTATGCAAGAATTGCTCGAAACCTTCAACAGCTGTTAAACGTTTTAAAAGAGCAGTTCGTTTTTTATTTGATAGTGGTTGACGCAATGAATTTGATTCCACCATTTGATGCAACCACGCGCGTTCTTCACTATCTTGTATATGAGAAAATTCATAAGCTAAAGATTTTGTATAAACGTCTTTTAATCTATGAATTACATCAAGTGCAGTGTGAATACCTTCTGGTGCATCTGGCCATACTGTTTTCGCTGGAATCGCTTTCAAGTCAGCATCGCTCAGTTCGTTCATTGCTTTCTCAAGAAGAGATTGTCCATTTGCAGCATCTTCCATCGGGTTGATGTGAGCCAACGTGTGCCCGAAAGAACGAATCTGTTCAACAAGTTGAACGACTTTAAGAATTTTTTCAATGTTACCTGTGTTTTGAGGAGAAAAATGTGTTGCTGTGTTGTCCCCTGTTACGACATCATCTTGAAACGAAGGAGCTCCAAAAATTTCAAAAAGCTCTTGTAATTCCGGATCAACAGAACCTGCTCCAGTTACGTAAAGATCATACTGCTCAATAACATAACCAAGGTTCGGACCGTGGAACTTGGCCCAAGGGTTTGTCGTTGTATTCTTCCTCGTCATTTGTTTAAACCTCCCAATGCATATAATCCTTTTCCATACAAAGGTGCATTTTGCTCTTTTTCAATAAGTAATGAATCAATAATCAATGTAAATGTTTTCTTTACTCTTATGTTATTACAATAATTTACATAATACCAAACACTATTACTTATCTGTTTTGTAAAAAAACATTCACAATAACTTATCACCCAAGTTAATCTTTCATGTTATAAAGTAATTTTACAGAAAAATGGGGTGGATATATTTGGTATGCCTATACTAATAGCTATAATTGTTGTATTTAAATATAGGTATAATAGTTAGAATGTTTCGATAAAAATAGTTTGAATTATGTATATTGAAATAATAAGCGCTTTCATAGATATTATACAACAATATAACGGAATATAGTATAAAAAATAAAAAATTATGAATTTATCGTAAACTTTATTTAGATAGTGTTAAATATTGAAAGGAAAGTGAAGGATTTCTACAAAAAAAGTTGCTAAACATAAAAAATGCTCCATAAACAGTTAGTTTCTATAAATATGACGAAAAACACCGTAAAACAAATAACGCATTTCGTGAAATAAAAAATAAATGAAATATTTTAAAAGGATAAAACAAATATGGAGATATTAAATTTTAAAAAAAGAAGTGAGGAGATATAGTAACATTTATTTACAGTGTTCCGTGTTTCGCTTCAAAATAGACGTGCTGAAATTTAAAAAAGTTTCTTCTATATAAATAGCGTGAATAATAATTAAAATATATGTAAAGGGAACTTGACGTAAAGTTTACTTTACATATATACTCGGTATATGGAAGGAGGGAGAAATTTCCTTGGAAAATAAAATGGTCGAATACCGAAAAAAATTTGGACTATCTCAAGAAAAGTTGGCTGAGCAACTTGGAGTTTCCAGACAAACCATTATCTCAATTGAAAAAGGGAAATACGATCCATCACTTCCGCTAGCATTTGAAATAGCGAAAACATTTCAGACAACAATAGAACATGTATTTATTTATGAAGGAAAAGAAGAGGGGGAATAGGGATGAATTATTCACAAAAGTACTTTGTAATTATGGGGATTATTTTTCTATTTATGAGTGGATTTATGATATTAACAGGTATAATGACGCATTCTGCACCGCCAAGTCCTACTTATACGTTACTTGCAATGATGATTATGTGTTTCTGCCTTAGTTACTTGCACCCACAATTTAAAGAAAAAGACGAGCGAATGAAACTGATTCGTTATAAAGGAATGTTTGTAACCTTTTTTGCATTAACGGCATATTATCTTCTTTTCTCTATCGGCTTAAACTTAAAAATACTTACACTATCAGCTACTGAATTATTGAATATACTTATGGCACTTACAATGAGTACCGTCTTTATCTCATTTGTTGTTTTAGCAAAAAGATATTAAGATGGAGGAGAGAAAGGAAGATTAACATATGCAAATGATGTATGCTTTTGGCATTGGGCTTGTATTATTTTTAGCCGTATTCTTATTTATTCGTAAAGACGTTCAAGGTGGGACGTTAACGAAGCGAGGATTTTATAAATTAATCGGCTGTTTAGTTATTATGCTTATAGCAATTATTGTAATGATCGTATTAATTAATCAGTCACTATAGAATGTAAAAACGGAACCTTACTTTGGTAAGGTTTTTCTTTATTGTTCAACCTAAAAATTACCACCAAATCCATTTGCTGAAAATAAATTGTGTTATATAATCCAATGAAATGATAGATAAGGAGTGTAGTATATGAATAAAAAAACTATCTTCTATTTATTAACTTGTATACTACTTATATAATATGTAACAAAAGAGAACAAGTGCCACCTATATTAGTATGGGACGAACAAGAATACTATGTTACGAATGAACCTGCCAAAGTAGAAGAAGTTGGGCAAAAACTTGGCGAAGTAACAAAGAAAATTAAAACAAGTAAAAAAACCTACTAAAAATAGAGAATCTAATACATTACAAGAGAAAACAGAAGTATTCATAATGATTGAGGAAGAAAAAAGTGATTACCCGCCTTTAATCATAAAGGAAGCTTATAGTGATGAATATAGGGTAGTGAGGCTGATGTTGAAGCAAGTATTATGATGAAAAGGAGGTTCATATGGAGACACTAACTTCGTATCCGTAGTCGTTAAGAAAAATATTAGTCTTTTTCCTCCTATTGGTGTCGCTTACATTTTGATGAATAGAGGAGCAATGCAAAAGAGAGATTTCATTTTATATTTATTATTTACTGCTATTAATATATCGCTTTGGTTATTGCTTATGATTTTTGATTGGAGTATGTGGATGGTATTAGATAGTAGGGAACAGAAAATGTGGTTCATTTGTGCTACGGATACAGATTGATATAAGAGAGGCCTTGTAGGAATGCTGCAAGGTCTTTTATCTTTTGGGAATTAATAGAAAACGAATCATATAAATGCTATACTAAAAAATGTTTGTAATGTCAGTTTCATAATATTGTATGATGCTGACTTACTAGAAAAGATAAGAGGAGAATGAGCGTGCAAAAGATAAAGAGATTATTGCTATTAATGATGGTAGTAGGATTAACAGCAGGTGTTTTAGCAGGGTGTGCAAATCCGAAAGATACTACAGAAGAATTTTTAACAGCGATACAAAAAGGTGATGTAGAAAAGGCTCGTACATTTGTTGAGAGTGACAAGGAATTTAATAAACTAAATGAAAAAACAGATGATGCTGAGGCAAAAGCAATGCTAAGTGCAATTACAAAGAACTTTAAATTTGAAAAGCTAGAAGAAGTATCGAAAAAGGATGACAAAGCAGAAGTAAAAGTGAAAATTACATCTGCTGATCTATCCGTTGCTGTAACAAAAGCAGTGGGAGAAGTTATGCCAATGGCCTTCGCTAGCGCATTTAGCGAAGACAAAGAACAATCTGAAAAAGCGATCGAAAAAACAATGACCTCAACCATCATCAAAAACTTAACGGATAAAGATGCAGCAATGGCAACTCGCGAAGTTACATTGAACTTAAAGAAAGACAAAGATGGCGACTATAAAATCGTTGCTGACGATAACTTGAAAGAAGTATTGTTTGCCAATGCGAAGTCTTTGGAGAAGATGTTTGGTGGAAAGTGATTGAATTAGATAAAAAGAGACACCATATCACGTAGAAGGTTGATATGGTGTCTCTTTTTTATGACCCCGGAGAGGCTCGAACTCACGACCTCCACCCTGTCAAGGTGGCGCTCTCCCTGCTGAGCTACGGGATCCCAACTATAAATATTACGACCAGCAATATGTTTTCATTCATATAATAAGATAATTTTTATAATTTATTGAATATTGTAACATTTGGTGTATTCCTATAATAGCAACAAACTTCAATAGTGTAAAGATGAAATTTTCGTAATATTAATGCTCGAATTTTTATATAAAAAATAAGCCCCGAAGAGCTTATTTTAATAATAATATCACCGCAATTATCAATGATAGTATCAAAAATACAATCATAAATAATGCAACTCAGTCATGAGCTATCGCCCTGTAACTGTCATTCCTGCTGTGTAAATTGTATCAATAGAACCGTCAGCGCCTTTTATTTCGACTTTATAACGATATGTTCCATCCTCATAAATATCATCGCCATATCCTGTGAAAGTTGCAATTTCATCATTGCTTCCAGCTGGGACCCATTGATTTTGCCAACGGAAGTTGGTTTCAAATTCTCCCCATCTATCGCCATATTTCTTTTCAAGGCTGACATTGTAATGAATTTCTTCAGCTCGGTCATTTGTAATTCTTGCAATTACGCTGTTACCAAAAGTAACTTGTGTAGAGTGTACCTGAACTGTAACACCGTTCACCGTTTCACCAGGACCACAAATGTAATGACAACCATCCCATTCGTCAGCATGTGCCTTCGGTGTATCAATGTTCATAGCTGTTAAACCGCCTAAAGCTAAAGCGCCTGTTAATAATACCTTACTAAATGCGTTCACTTGAAATTCCCCCTAAGTATATTCTCAATTCGTTCGATAGATATCACATTAATCTAATCGAACGTTTTTTCCTTAAGTGTATTCGCTATGAATCTTTCATCTTGTAGTAATCTAATCACTACATAAAATTTCATAGTTTTGATTCCATATATGTATCATGATTTATATAGAACAAATCTGTTAATAGGCTTTGGTTATTACTTATTCCACTACTTCTTATTACCTTTTATTGGTAAAACGTTGGTTTTATTATATAATATTATTATCTATTTACAAGAGAAAATAATATTATATGCAAAAATGCATAATAAAAAACACTGCTTGTATTCTAGATTACAGATTAAATGGAGTGTTGGGTTTCAATTAATATTTGAGTGGAACTTAATGCTAATTTTTTATGCTTAACAGTATGCATATATCATCGTTTATTAAAGTCATAATTGATAAACCTTGTTCAGAGGACGCTCTTCCTGCTGAGCTACAGAATCTTCAAAAGGGAAAGTATAAGCGATTATGCTAGTAATGTATGAAGGAATAATGATGAGAAGCGAATTCAGTAGAAATTAGTCTTTGGATGTAGTGGTTATATTATTTACGATACCAATCCAAAGGACCTTCAGCACTCAAATCAACAAGAAAAGGGAGTAAGAAATGTAAAGGTAAGCTTATAAGTTCTGGCATAGCGTTCACCGTTTTCTTTGATAGATATTGTCTCATAAAACAATACGGACAATCCTTCTCAAATGTCACGAGTATTGCCCATACATCTTTTATTGTCCACTTCGTTTTACAATACGTACAACGCGTCATGAGATTCCTCCTCATTTTAAGTTTTCTTCTAATATACTCCATTCCATTGTAAGAAAGTCATTTGTATTTAGTGTGGTAAAATGTAAGTTATTTTATTTTTATGTGAATCTATTTAGTCATTTATGATCAATTACATATCATTTGATATTTTTGCAGAATGATAGATTTTCAGTTTCAATATGCCAATTGGCCAATATATCCTTTTTACAATTTACTGAAAATCATGTATAACAGAGATACATGATTATTTTATCTCGCTATTTGCGGGCAGTAAGATCCCTTACCTCGAAATTCAGCAAAAGTAAAGAAGTTAGGTTCGGGTCGGAATGCCCGTAAAAGTCCGATTCGTGAGGGTTGATGAAAGTGTCACTTTATAAATATTCAGAAGTAGAGGGAGAAAAGTTGTAATGGTAAGAAAAACGTTCAAGATGCGCGTGTCTAAAAATAGAACGATTTCGATTAATGGATCGATTCTTGATGTGGATGTTACACATGATGAATTTTTACAAGAGTTTGTTGAGTGGGTTGATTCTAAAGGTTGGTCGTTTATGGGAATAACAGATGAGATTACGCCCGAGGAAGCTAGTCAAAAGTTAATAGATTCGTTGATTGATGAGAAGGATAAGAAAGAGTAATTCCTTCTTATTTTTATTGTATATTTATGTTCTTTATCGTAAAAGTATGATATAGTAAAAAATAGTGAAAATTCTTCCAATATAATACAAATTACATATGATTGGTAGATTTATTATTTTGTTAAGGAGTAAATGGAAAAGGGAGAGTCATATGGTAAATTTTAAGAAAATTTTGGTTTTTATTACAGTTATTTGTTCGTTTTTTTTGACGCCCATAACATTGCGTGCTGAGACGAATATTGGAGTAAATCCAGAACAAGTTGCACCACCACCTGCGGAAGGACCGAATGTTTTTAGTCAGTTTGCAACGACAATTGATGCAAAAACAGGAGATGTTTTGTATGACAAAAACGCATATCACCGCGCATTTCCTGCTAGTACGACGAAGGTGTTAACAGCGATTTTACTCATGGAGCATACAAAGCCAGAGGATCAATTTACATTTTCACAATTAGCATTAGATCAAGAGAAGAGTAATTATCAAATTGAGTTTCAACCTGGAGAGACAATTAATAGAAATACTGCGCTTATGATTTTAATGGTGCTGAGTGCGAATGATGTGTCGTATGCGATTGCGGAGCGGATTGGCGGGAGTGTTGAGAATTTCGCTAATATGATGAATGAGAAAGCGAAGCAATTGGGGGCGAAAGATAGCCACTTTGTAACACCGAATGGATTGCATGATCCGAACCATTATACGACGCCGTATGATATGGCTATGATTACGAAGGGTGTGCAAAAGTATCCTGAAATTTTACAAGCGATGAATACGAAAAGAACGACAGTTACGACGTCTAGGCAGACGGTGTCTATTTTTAATAAATCTAATTTTTTTGAAAATCCATATAGCATTGGCGGTAAGACAGGGTTTACGAATGAAGCACGTAATACACTTGTTTTATTAAATGAGAAAGATGGAAATCGTATTATAAGCGTAGTAATGGCTTCTCAAAGACCTGAAATTTATGAAGATTTGAAGCAGATGGCGGAATATTCTTTCGGTCAATTTACGAAGCAAATGGTGCTTGATAAACATAATTGGCATCAAAAAACAACATATTTAAATAAAGATGTTAATTCTGAGTTGGAACAAAGTGCGGAGCTTATGCTTAAGAAAGATGAAGGGAAAAATGTGAAAACTATTTTCCGGGCGGCTTCATTAGATAAAGAATCTTTATATCATAAAGGAATACATCGTGGTGAGGTAGTTGGTGCAGTTGATATTACGAAAAATAATCAAACAATTGCGACGGTAAATGTTCTTTCAACAGAAGATGTCACTTTTACGATGCCTAAAAAAGATACAACTATGCCTGAAGTAAAAGACTCAAATGTGAAAGTAATAAGTGTTGGGATAGGTGCGATTGTATTATTTGGAGCAATTTTATATGTAGTGTTGCGCCGAAATACAAAAGGAATGAAATCAGAAGGTAAATAAATTACTAATAAAAAGACTGTGTAAAATTTTGGCACAGTCTTTTTTCTATATTTTAAATAACTAATAATTGTAAATTTTCTTATTGCAATAATTTGAAGTTCGTTATATCATTTACTTGTGTTCTTGTTAAAGAACGCAAGTGGATATTGTATACTTCAAATAATATAAAACAACGGAGAGGGAGAGAGACGATGAAATTAATATGGAAGATAATTAGCAACGCGATCTCATTTGTTTTATTTGCATTGATGGTTTTTTTAGCTTTTGTAGTTATTTCTTCAAAAGCAAGCGGTGGTGATCCGACAGTGATGGGATATCAATTTAAGAGCGTTCTTTCAGGATCAATGGAGCCGACGTTTTTAACAGGATCAATCATTGCAATAGAACCAAACAAAGATGGTTCCAAATATCAAAAAGGTGATGTTATTACCTTTAAAGAGAAAGATCAAAAAATTATCACTCACCGTATTATCGGTGTGAAAGATACAAATGGAAAAGTAATGTATGAAACAAAAGGGGATAACAACAACGGACCAGATTTAGAGCCAGTACTTGCAGAAAATGTAGTTGGAAAGTATGCAGATATTACAGTTCCGTATGTTGGTTATTTACTGAATTATGCGAATTCTAAAACGGGAGCAGCATTGCTTCTTATTATTCCAGGAGTCTTTTTACTTGGTTATTCCGCGATTTCTATTTTTGGCGCTATTCGTAGCATTGATGGAGAAAAGAAAGATAAAAAAGTAGAACAATCTGTCTAGTTCGTTTGGTTATACTTTCCTTTTAGGAAGTTAACAAATATATATTAAGGGGATATGGACATGACTTTAAAGAAAAAATTAGGAATGGGTATTACATCAGCAGTATTAGGAGCAGCGTTAGTTGGTGGAGGAACATTTGCATTTTTCAGTGATAAAGAAGTGTCAAACAATACATTTGCGGCTGGAACACTGGATTTAGCATTAAATCCATCAACAGTTGTTAACGTATCGAATTTAAAACCTGGGGATACAATTGAAAAAGAATTTAAACTAGAAAATAAAGGCTCTTTAAATATTAAAAAGGTTCTACTGAAAACAGATTATAATGTAGAAGATGTAAAGAAAGACAATAAAGATGATTTTGGTAAACATATTAAAGTAACATTCTTAAAAAATGTAGATAAGCATGAGACAATTGTGAAACAAACTACTTTAGATAAATTAAAAGGTGACACACTTACAGCTGTAGATAATGATTTATCGGCTTGGTTCTGGGATGAAAAAGGTATTTCAGCAGGTAAATCTGATAAATTCAAAGTGAAATTTGAGTTCGTTGATAATGGAAAAGATCAAAATCAATTCCAAGGCGATAAGTTACAATTAAATTGGACGTTTGATGCACAACAAACAGCAGGTGAAGAAAGATAATAAGAAAAAGGGCTATCACATGGATAGCCCTTTTTCTATTTTTCTAGTATTTGTCTATCAATTTTAATAGTTCTTTACTATAATATAGATAATGTTCTGTATAAAGAACGCAATGTTCGATGGGAGAGATTAAGATGCTGAAAAGACCGCGTAATTTTAAAAAGATGCTTATATTGCCGTGTATGTGTTCTATTACGTTTTATTTAGGATCTCAAATTATGACGCATACAGAAGCGGCGTTCATTCATGAAACGAAAGTAGAAGCGACGCTTTCTACAGCAATCATATTTCCGAAAACAGTTAATACGTTAAAAGAGCAATCTGAGAAACATAAACAGTTTATTGAGCGTGAGTATGGAACGATGAAGGGAAAATCGAAAGCAACTTCTATTGAAGAAATAAAACAGGCGATTTCTGTATGGCAACAAGGGCGTGAGAAAATTGTTGCTGAGAAGGAAGCCCTGCAAAATGTATATACTGAAATAGAAGCTCCTTACAATCAAATACAAGAAGAATTAAAGGTAAATAAAGATGAGTCGATGCAGCAAGTGTCCATATATGTAAATGAAGGCTTCCGCAGTATCAAAGAGAAGCGTGACTATATTGAGAAAGAAATTAGCTTGAAAGCTATTGATGAGCAAATTCAGGCTCTTCAGCAACAATTAAACGTTGCAATTGAAGCGGAAGGACAAAAGAAAGCAGAAGAACAGAAGAAAGCCGAAGAACAAAAGAAAATAGAAGAACAAAAGAAAATAGAAGAACAAAAGAAAATAGAAGAACAGAAGAAAATAGAAGAACAGAAGAAAATAGAAGAACAGAAGAAAGTAGAAGAACAGAAGAAAGTAGAAGAACAGAAGAAAGCAGAGGAACAGAAGAAAGTAGAAGAACAGAAGAAAGCAGAGGAACAAAAGAAAGCTGAAGAACAGAAAAAAGTAGAAGAGCAAAAGAAAGCGGAGTAACTGCTTTAGTGAAACAGCCGGAAAACAAGAATGTGGTGTAAGAGAGAGTGAACGAATAAGCAAGACTAGTAATATTTATACGAGTGTGAGGGAACGTTAGCCCTCACCTCTTTGTTTTTCTTTTTTCTTATAGTATTAAATGATTTGAGTGTGAAAAAAGTTATAAATTATCATTGTTTTTTTCTGAAAAGTCTAAATGATATTGAGAAATAAAAATAACTGAAAATATTAATAAATATGTGTTGTGTTTATATAGGATCGTTCGTTATAATGAACATAAGGTTTTTAAAAAAGAACGCATATTAGCTAAGCTAATATAGTTTTCTTTACATCTCTTATTGAAAAATAAGTGATAAAAATATAAAAAAAAGCTAGGGGGAATTGATTGTGAGTCTGAAAAAGAAATTAGGTATGGGAGTTGCATCAGCAGCATTGGGGTTAGCTTTAATTGGTGGAGGAACATTTGCATTCTTTAGCGATAAAGAAGTATCAAACAATACATTTGCAGCTGGGACGTTAGACCTTACATTAAACCCTAAGACGCTTGTAGATATTAAAGATTTAAAACCAGGGGATTCTGTTAAGAAAGAGTTCTTATTACAAAACAGCGGTTCGTTAACTATTAAAGACGTTAAATTAGCAACAAAGTATACTGTTAAAGATGCAAAAGGTGATAATGCTGGTGAAGACTTTGGTAAGCACGTTAAAGTAAAATTCCTTTGGAACTGGGATAAACAAAGTGAGCCTGTATACGAAACAACTTTAGCAGACTTACAAAAAGTTGATCCAGATCTTTTAGCTAAAGATATCTTTGCTCCTGAGTGGGGAGAAAAGGGTGGATTAGCAGCTGGTACAGAGGATTATCTATGGGTACAATTTGAATTTGTAGATGATGGAAAAGACCAAAATATCTTCCAAGGTGATACATTGAATTTAGAATGGACATTCAATGCTAACCAAGAAGCTGGGGAAGAAAAATAATAAAAAAGCGGGTATTCCCGCTTTTTTTTATAAAGAAAAAGAAGTGCTGGTTGTAAGCACTTCTTTCTATTATTATTTTTGATTTTGCTTCCACTTTGTAAATTCAAGAAATTCACGAAATTGTTCTTTGGAGACACCAGAGTTCATTGCATCTTTAACGAGTTGTGTCCATTCGGAGTCTAGGTTAGTTTCCTTTGTTGTTTCATCATGAAGTAAAGTATCAACTGGAATTTGTAGAACTGCTGCGATCTTTTCAAGAAACTGAATGGAAGGGTTTTTTTGTAAATTTCGTTCTATAGAACTAATGTAAGATTTAGCAACGCCAGCTTTTTCGGCAAGTTCAGTTAATGAAATCCCTTTTTGTAAACGAAGGCGTTTTATACGTTCTCCAATCATATTTGCGCACCTTTCTATCAATATGTAGTTGTCTTATGATGTCATTATTATAACATAAACTTCGTTAAAAAGAACAAACCTATTGAGCCTGACTGGATGGCTTCATACGTTGGAAAAATTGCTCGATGTCTTGCATGGCGATACCAGCATCTAGAGCTTCAAGTATTAAATCAATCCATTCTTGATCCAGTGCGTCTGTCTTATCTTTGTACAAATGTAATTCCTCCCTAATTATCGGTCATAATTGCTGCTACAGAATACGTGATAATGCAATCCGCTTTTGTGTTTTATATAGTGAATTATCAAATATTGTGTAGATGAAACAAAGATAAAATCCCCATTAAACTCCCTCTATGGAAATTATAAATTGTTCGATAAAAACTTTCAATATTTTCAGAAAACATTGTTGAATTGTGATATATTCGTATGCTAACTATGAAATTTTTACAAATATATTAAAAACATTACATAATATGACTAAATATTGAAAAAATATTGAATTTTTAATAAAATTCAATTTGTAATACATATTATTTATTAGGGGAGGAAATAAGGGATGAACAAGAAACCGTTCAAAGTTTTGTCATCAATCGCATTGACAGCTGTATTAGGCCTTTCATTCGGAGCTGGCACTCAATCTGCATATGCTGAAACGCCTGTGAATAAAACAGCTACGAGCCCAGTTGATGATCATTTAATTCCGGAAGAACGTTTAGCAGATGCATTAAAAAAACGTGGGGTAATTGATTCGAAGGCTTCAGAGACAGAAACAAAGAAAGCAGTCGAAAAGTATGTAGAGAACAAAAAGGGTGAAAATCCTGGGAAAGAAGCAGCGAATGGGGACCAACTTACGAAAGATGCATCCGACTTTTTAAAGAAAGTGAAAGATGCGAAAGCAGACACGAAAGAAAAATTAAATCAACCAGCAACAGGCACACCTGCAGCGACAGGCCCAGTTAAAGGCGGTCTAAATGGTAAAGTACCAACTTCTCCAGCGAAACAAAAAGACTATAACGGTGAAGTTCGTAAAGACAAAGTACTCGTTTTACTTGTAGAGTACGCTGACTTTAAACATAATAATATCGACAAAGAGCCTGGATATATGTATTCTAACGATTTTAATAAAGAACATTATGAAAAAATGTTATTCGGCAACGAGCCATTCACATTAGATGATGGAAGTAAAATCGAAACGTTTAAACAATATTACGAAGAGCAATCTGGTGGTAGTTACACAGTGGACGGAACAGTTACAAAATGGTTAACAGTTCCTGGTAAGGCGGCTGATTACGGTGCAGATGCTGCTAGCGGCGGCCATGATAATAAAGGACCAAAAGGGCCACGTGATTTAGTAAAAGATGCTTTAAAAGCAGCTGTAGATAGTGGTATTGATTTATCAGAGTTCGACCAATTTGATCAATACGATGTAAATGGTGATGGAAATAAAAATCAACCAGACGGTTTAATCGATCACTTAATGATTATTCATGCGGGTGTTGGACAAGAAGCAGGCGGTGGTAAATTAGGCGATGATGCAATTTGGTCGCACCGTTGGACAGTTGGACCAAAGCCATTCCCAATTGAAGGTACACAAGCGAAAGTACCATATTGGGGTGGAAAGATGGCAGCATTCGACTACACAATTGAACCAGAAGATGGAGCGGTTGGTGTATTCGCACATGAATATGGTCACGATTTAGGTCTTCCAGATGAGTATGATACACAATATAGTGGTCAAGGTGAGCCGATTGAAGCTTGGTCTATTATGAGTGGCGGAAGCTGGGCTGGTAAAATCGCTGGAACGACGCCAACGAGTTTCTCACCACAAAATAAAGAGTTTTTCCAAAAAACAATCGGTGGTAACTGGGCAAATATCGTAGAAGTAGATTACGAGAAATTAAATAAAGGTATCGGTCTAGCGACATATTTGGATCAAAGTGTTACGAAATCTAACCGTCCGGGTATGATTCGTGTTAACTTACCAGACAAAGATATAAAAACAATTGAGCCGGCATTTGGAAAACAGTATTACTACAGCACAAAAGGTGATGATCTTCATACGAAGATGGAAACACCACTGTTCGATTTAACAAATGCAACGACTGCAAAATTTGACTTCAAATCATTATATGAAATTGAAGCAGAGTATGATTTCCTTGAAGTACACGCTGTAACGGAAGATGGTCAACAAACGTTAATTGAAAGACTTGGTGAGAAAGCAAATAGTGGAAATGCAGATTCGACAAATGGAAAATGGATTGACAAATCATATGATTTAAGTCAATTCAAAGGCAAGAAAGTAAAATTAACATTTGATTACATTACTGATGGTGGTTTAGCATTAAATGGATTCGCTCTTGATAATGCTTCATTAACAGTAGATGGTAAAGTAGTATTCTCTGATGACGCAGAAGGTACACCACAATTAAAATTAGATGGTTTCGTTGTATCTAACGGAACAGAGAAGAAAAAACATAACTACTATGTTGAGTGGAGAAACTATGCTGGGGCAGATAACGCGTTGAAATTTGCTCGCGGTCCAGTATTTAACACTGGTATGGTTGTATGGTATGCAGATTCAGCTTATACAGATAACTGGGTTGGTGTACATCCAGGACACGGTTTCCTTGGTGTAGTTGATTCTCATCCAGAAGCAATTGTTGGTACTTTAAATGGTAAACCAACAGTTAAGAGTAGTACACGATTCCAAATCGCTGATGCAGCGTTCTCATTCGACAAAACGCCAGCTTGGAAAGTCGTATCTCCAACGCGTGGAACATTTACGTATGATGGCTTAGCAGGCGTACCAAAGTTTGATGATTCTAAAACGTATATTAATCAACAGATTCCAGATGCAGGACGTATTTTACCGAAGCTTGGTTTGAAATTTGAAGTAGTAGGACAAGCTGATGATAATTCTGCAGGTGCTGTTCGTTTATATCGTTAATACAGTAAAACTACCGAGAGATTTTCTTTCGGTAGTTTTTTTGTGAGCAATGAATTTTATATAGCTGAAAAAGTCATATATAATGTAACCTTAAGAATAGAGATTTGTTATATATGAAGTCTATATAAATAATGAAAGAATTGGATAAAAATAGTGGGAGAAGGTGAGTGAATGAGTATTTCCTCTATTGTAAGTAGGCAAAAGGAATATTTTTTAAAAGGGCATACGAGAAGCATCGAAATGAGAAAGAATAATTTGAAGAAGCTTTATGAAGGCATTCAGCGTTTTGAAGAAGAAATATTTCAGGCATTGAAATTAGATTTAAATAAGTCAGTTCACGAGTCGTTTACAACGGAAGTTGGATATGTATTAAAAGAAATTTCCTTTCAATTGAAACATATGTCATCGTGGAGTAAACCGAAACGAGTTCGAACAGCACTCACTCATTTTGGATCAAAAGGAAAAGTAGTGCCAGAACCGTATGGTGTGACGCTTATTATTGCACCGTGGAACTATCCTTTTCAATTAGCAATTGCACCACTTGTAGGAGCACTGGCAGCTGGAAACACAATCGTTTTAAAGCCGTCAGAGTTAACGCCAAGCGTTTCAAAAGTGCTTAAGAGAATGTTAGATGAATTATTCCCAGAAGAGCTTGTAGCGGTAGTAGAAGGTGGCGTTGAAGAGAGTACATCTTTGCTGAGGGAACCGTTTGATTATATTTTCTTTACTGGTAGTGTTGGAGTTGGAAAAGTTGTAATGGAAGCAGCAGCGAAACAGTTGACGCCGCTCACTTTAGAACTTGGCGGGAAAAGTCCTTGTATTGTACATAAAGATGCAAAGATAGAGATGACAGCAAGAAGAATTGTTTGGGGTAAGTTTTTAAATGCAGGGCAGACGTGTGTAGCGCCTGATTATATGTATGTGCATTCTTCCGTGAAAGAAAAGCTAATTGAGGCACTGCGACATGAAATTACAGAGCAGTATAGTAAAGAACCTTTGCAAAATGAAAATTATGTGCGTATTGTAAGTGAGCGTCATTTTGAACGATTATGTGGATTTTTACAAGATGGTCAAGTCGTAATTGGTGGAAACTATAAGAAAGATACATTACATATTGAACCGACAGTACTAGCGGATATTACATGGAAAGATACTGTTATGGAAGATGAAATTTTTGGTCCGATTTTACCAATCATAGAGTACGACAACATAGAAGATGTAATTGGCACAATCCAGCAACATCCGAAGCCGTTAGCGTTATATGTATTTTCTGAAGATAAAGAAGTACAAAAGAAAGTGACGAGTAATATTTCATATGGTGGAGGCTGTATTAATGATGTTGTCTATCATCTTGCCACGCCATATTTACCTTTTGGTGGTGTTGGAAGTAGTGGATTAGGGGGTTATCATGGGAAAGAAAGTTTTCGGACTTTTTCACATTATAAAAGCATTTTAGGCCAATCTACAGCATTCGACATGAAAATTCGTTACTCTTCTACAAAAAGTGCTTTAAAATTCATACGAAAGTTGTTAAAATGATGATGGTGTTTATCAGTAGGCGTAGCCGTATGATAATAGCCCCTTCGCAATGGAAGGGGTTTTTCTGTTCGACGTTATGTATCATGCGAAAATGAATCCAACATACTACATAAAGAATAGAAACGAACGCTTGTTAAATAACCATTTTTGTTTGGATCGAAACAAAAAATAGTCTATAGAACATAAATATTTATTCATGAATATAAAAATTAAAAATTTAAGGTAGATAGGACGGGAAAATGAAAAAGATTATTAAAGTTGAAGCAGTTGAAAAACATTTTGGAAATCAAGTGATTATCCCACCTCTTTCTTTAGATATTAAAGAGGGAGAGTTTTTAACAATTTTAGGGCCGAGTGGCTGCGGGAAAACGACTTTACTTCGTATGATCGCAGGATTTGAAACTCCAACTAAAGGGAATCTTTTATTAGATGATGAAAGAATTAACGATTTGCCGCCATATAAGCGTCATATGAACCTAGTGTTCCAACATTACGCACTATTCCCACATATGACAGTAGAGAAGAATATTTGTTTTGGTATGAAAATGCAGAAAGTATCAGCAGCAGAGCAGAAAGAGCGTGCTGAAGAGGCAATGCGTTTAACGCAGTTACTTGAGTTCCGTAATCGTAAACCTGCGAAGCTTTCTGGTGGACAACAGCAGCGTGTTGCAATTGCAAGAGCGATTGTAAATAATCCGCGTGTATTACTATTAGATGAGCCACTTGGAGCGCTTGACTTTAAGTTACGAAAAGACTTGCAACGTGAATTGAAAAACTTACAACGTAATTTAGGAATTACGTTCATATACGTAACGCACGATCAAGAAGAAGCAATGAGCATGAGCGATCGTATTGTAGTTATGAATAAAGGACATATCGAACAAATCGGAACACCGAAAGAAATCTATAATAAGCCGAAAACATTGTTCGTTGCGACATTCATCGGTGAAAATAATATTGTGAAAAACGGGGAAGGCTATGTAGCAATTCGCCCTGAAAATGTAAAAGTACGTTCGGTTGAAGAGTCAATTTTAAAAGAATACCATCTTGGACATATTGAAGATATCGAGTTTGTCGGAAATATGGAGAAGCTTTATGTACGTGATGAGAAAACATCAGAATTACTAATGGCATATCAAACTGCTGAAGAGGCAGCGCAGTGGAGCATTGGAGATAATGTATATGTAGGCTGGGAGCAAGAGGACGAGGTGACCTTAAATTGAAAAAAGGGAAATTACTCGCACTACCTACAGTCGCGTGGCTGTTAATTTTCTTCCTAACCCCGCTCGTATTCGTATTAGGATTCGCCTTCATGCAGCGCGGAGCTTACGGGACAGTAGAAATGCAATTTACGCTGGAGAATATATCCCGTGTGTTTGATCCATTGTACTTAGGAACGTTATGGGAAACTGTTAAAATCGCAGTTATTACAACAGTAATATGTTTATTAATTGGCTATCCGTTTGCGTATACAATTACAATTGTTGACCGCAAATACCGCTCTATTCTTTTATTATTGGCAACGATCCCGTTTTGGATTAACTTTCTTGTTCGTTCATACGCATGGATTGTTATTTTACGTTCACAAGGTCTTGTGAATACGTTGTTATTAAAGCTTGGCATTATTAGTGAACCGTTAAATTTATTATATAATACTCCTTCTGTAATACTCGGAATGGTCTATTCTTTATTACCATTTATGATTTTACCAGTGTATGCAGCAATTGAGCAGCTGGATAAGCGTAAGCTAGAAGCGGCTTATGATTTAGGAGCAACACCAATAAAGGCATTTTGGAATATAACAGTGCCGATGACGATGTCAGGAATTGCGACTGGTTCTATTTTAGTATTCGTTTCTTCTATCGGAATGTTTGTTGTATCAGACGTGATGGGCGGATCGAAAGTAGCATTAATCGGAAACGTTATTCAAAATCAATTCTTAGGTGCACGTGACTGGCCATTTGGATCTGCGTTATCGATTATCGTTGTTCTATTCTCTGTTCTGTTAATTTACTTATATTATCGTGCAACGAAAGTATATAAATATAATGAGAACGGAGGGGAATAGGCAAAGATGAAGAAGTTTTTAGTTTCTTATTCTTGGTTAATTTTGTTATTCTTGTATTTTCCAATGATGGTTTTAATGGTCTATTCTTTCAACGACTCTCGCATTAATGCGGAGTGGGAAGGTTTTACATTCCATTGGTATACAGATTTATTTCAAAAACAAGATGTTATTGATGCATTTGTAAATAGTATTACGATTGCAGTTATAACAACGATTGTGACAACGGTACTTGGTGTATTCTTTGCAATTGCTTTACATCGTTATAAATATCGTTTCGAAGGGGCTATTAATGGCCTTGTATATTTACCAATTTTAATTCCTGATATTTTAATGGGATTATCTTTACTAATTCTTTTCAGCCAGTTAGGAATGGAACTTGGACAAACAACGATTATTATTGCACATATTACATTTAGTATTTCGTTTGTTGTTGTTATTTTAGCTGCGCGTCTTTCAAGTATGGGACGTGACTTAGAAGAAGCTGCAAATGATCTAGGAGCAACGCCTTGGCAAACGTTTCGTTATGTAACGTTCCCAGCAATTGCACCGGGAGTTATTTCGGCAGCATTATTAACATTCACATTATCAATTGATGATTTTGTAATTAGTTTCTTCGTATCAGGACCAGGATCAACAACATTGCCACTATACATTTACAGTATGGTTAAGCGCGGAGTATCACCAGAAATTAATGCTCTTTCTACAATTTTAATTGTTGCTATCGTAGGATTAATGGTTCTATCTGAAATCTTCCGGAACAAAGGTGCAGATGGTGAAGAAAACTCTGGAGGACACCTTCCTTTATAATACGAACGATATAGAAAGTACAAGGGGGTAATAAACCGATGAAATTAATGAAAAGAATAGCTGGCGCAGCAATTAGTTTTAGCCTTGTTGCTGGTGTGCTTGCTGGTTGTGGTGAAAAGAAAGAAGAATTAAATATTTATAGTTGGGCTGACAATTTTGATGAGCAAGTGCTAAAAGATTTTGAAAAGAAATATAATGTGAAAATTAACTATGACAAGTACGCAAGTAATGAAGAAATGCTTGCGAAATTACAAGCTGGTGGCGCAAAGTATGACTTAATCCAGCCGTCGGATTACATGGTTAAAACAATGGCGAAAATGGACTTATTAGCGCCGTTAGATAAAAAGAATATCCCGAATATCGAAAATATGGTTTCTAATTTCAAAACACCTGCGTTTGATCCAGAGAATAAATATTCTTTAGTGTACACTTGGGGTGTAACAGGGATTGCATACAATAAAAAGTATGTGAAAGAAGCACCTACAAGCTGGGCGGACTTATGGAATGAGAAATATAAAGGACATGTAACGTTACTGAACGATTCTCGTGAAGTATTAGGAGTGGGTCTTAAGAAGCACGGGTTCTCAAACAGTACGAAAGACGATACACAATTAAAGACAGCAGCAGATGATTTAAAGAAGCTGCTTCCAAACTTATTAGCATTTGATACAGATAACATTAAACAAAAATTCATTACAGAAGATGCTTGGATCGGAACAGTTTGGTCTGGAGATGCAGCATTTATCGCAAAAGATAATAAAGATGTAGAATATGTTGTACCGAAAGAAGGCGGCACAATTTGGGCTGATACGTTAGCAATTCCAAAAGGTGCAAAACATAAAGAGCTTGCTGAGAAATTTATGAACTACTTACTAGATGAAAAAGTAAGTGTGAAAAACTACGAGTCAATTGGTTACAGTAATCCAAATGAAAAAGCTCATCCTCTTCATAGTAAAGAATACCGTGATAATCACATGATTTTCTTAACGAAAGAAGAGTTAGATCGTACAGAATGGCTTGTTGATGTAGACGATAAGTTAAAAGACTATGATCGTTACTGGACAGAGCTAAAAACAAAAGGTAAATAAGTAAGGAAATGCGGTTTCTAAAGTAGAAATCGCATTTTTTCATAGTAGGAGGAAATCGTTTGAAGAAGAAGTTACATCAGTATGAGGTAATGTGTATCGGTTTGTTATTTGCTGTATTTGGTATTGTTGCTTGGCGCGTACATGCAGGTGGCGTTACAGTGATGGATACATATGTCCGTGGATTAGTAAGAGGGCTACAAACGGAAAGTTCTCTTATATTTTTCTCGTACTTTACAAAATTGGGATCAGCAATTGGGATAGTCGCTACGCTCGTTATAAGTTTGCTTGTTTTTTGGAAGAAGCGTTATTATGCTGCGATGATTGTATATCCAATGGGAATTTTAATAACACATCTTGTGAATAAAGGGATAAAAGAGATTGTAAAGAGAGAACGTCCGTCATTAAATGAAGCGCTAGATGCACTTGGATATAGTTTTCCTAGTGGACATGCAATGCTATCGATTATGACATTTGGATTTCTTACTTATATCATTGCTGCTAATTTGAAAAGCGTAGCTGGGAAATGTGTCACAACGATTTTGATGGGTATAGTAATTCTATCGATTGGATTAAGTAGAGTCATTTTAAATGTACATTACCCAACTGATATTTTAGCTGGTTACTGCGTAGGTGGTATTTTGTTAATTATCGCGATTTACTACCATCGTTTACTTACTGAGAGATTAGGGCTTAATAAAGAGAGATAGAAAAACGTCTGGAAAAACTATTATTATAGTTTTTCCAGACGTTTTTTGTTTATATCAAGATGTGATACAGTATAAGTGACAATTGAATTATTTAAAGTAGGTGAAAATGTGTGAAGACAAACGTACATAAAGTTGATAAGTGGGGGAAGTTAGGAGCCTTTTTGTATCAGTTTCGTTATACAGTAATTGTAGCGTTACTGTTGCTCGCAATCGCACTTGGGATTTTTGCTCCAAAGCTACCGGGAGTATTAGGTGGTGACGGTTTCCAAACGGCAGGCGACTATCAAAAAACAAAAGAAATTTTAGATCAAGATTTTAAGAAGTCTCAAGATACGCTTCTGCTCGTTTTTGAGAAAAATAAAGATGCTTCGCATGAGGAATTTAAAAAGCGAATAGATGAAATTGTAAAGAATGTTCAAGAGAAAGAGAGCTATGAATCTTTCCATCACCCAATCCAAAATAAAGAAATGCTACAAGATGACATCGGTTATGCGACAATTTTATTTTCCGGGAAAACAAATAAAGAAAGAATGGAAAAGACATTACAATTTGCTGATGAGATTGAGAAAGAAAGTAATGTAGCATTAAAAGTAACACCTACAGGATTTCCGAAAATTAATCAAGAGATTAATGAAAGAACGCAAAATGATTTAAAAGTAGCAGAAATGATTGGATTACCAATTGCGTTTCTTGTATTACTATTTTCGTTTGGTAGTCTTTTGGCATCAATTTTACCGATTTTGAATGGGGCGCTTAGTGTTATTAGTACGATGGGGATATTGTATTTCATCGGTGTTGATAAAGAACTATCTATTTTCGTGTTAAACGTTGCACCGATGATTGGACTTGCATTATCTATTGATTTTGCGCTATTATTTGTGAACCGTTTTCGAGAGGAAGTTGCTAAACGAACGGTAAAAGAAGCGATAGCAATTACATATCAAACGGCAGGACGTGCGATTGTATTTTCAGGATTATGCGTATTTGTTGGGTTATCCGGTTTGTTTTTCTTTAAGATAGATTATATTCAATCTGTCGCGATTAGCGGAATGATTGTTGTCATTATGAGCATTTTATTCTCACTCACACTTCTTCCAGCACTATTATCGTTAATAGGTAAAAGAATATTAAAAAAGAATCAAGTAGCACATACGCCGGCAAAAGTATGGCGTAAATTTGCACAATTTGTGATGAAACATCCAATTGCAATGATTATTGTTGTTACAACATTTATTGTTATTTGCTTATTACCATTACGTACAGCGAATTTGCAGTTCCCTGGTGTTGAAGCTTTACCTGAAAAGAGTGATACAAGGATTGCATATGAAAAGTATGAAGAAGCATTTAATGAAACTTTCAAAACACACGCTGATGTTACGTTAGTTGTAGAGACGAAAAAAGATATGAAAGAAAAAGAAAGTCTACAAAAGATAGAAGAAGTCGTTCAAAAGTTAAAAGATGATAAGAAAGTACATGAAGTAAGAAGTTTATACGACGGGTTAACTGGAATGAAAGCAGATCAAGTTGTTGGAATATTGCAGTCGCCAGAATCAGCGAAACTAACTCCTGTATTTGAAGCATACACGCAAAGGAATAAGACGACGATAGAAATCTTTTTGAAAACAAAACCACGTACAGAGACTGCAAAACAGTGGGTACGTGACTTTAAAAAGAACTATAAAGAAACGGATGTTACGTATTATCTAGGCGGAATGACGACGTTTCAACAAGAATTAGAAGATGAAATTAAAGATAAAGTTGTAATTGGTATGTCTGTTATATTTGGATCGACCTTTGTTATATTATTATTTGCATTCCGATCTATACTCATTCCAATTAAGGCAATTGTTATGAATATACTTAGTTTAAGTGCAACCATTGGAATTGTTGTTTGGTTATTTGAAGGTGGTCATTTCGGTTTAGAAGCGAGTCCGGTTCTGTTTGTCTTACCAATCTTCATTTTTGGCCTCGTATTTGGGCTTAGTATGGATTATGAAGTATTTCTTATTTCACGTATTCATGAGCTCTATGAAGAAACAGGAGATAACGATCAAGCAACGTTAGAAGGGCTCGTTTCAACAAGTAGAATCATTACATCAGCTGCTTTAATAATGATTGTTGTAACTGGTGCATTCGCATTTACTGATATTTTACCAGTAAAGCAGATGGGGCTTGGCGTTGCATTAGCAATATTTCTTGATGCAACAATTATTCGTCTTATGCTCGTACCAAGCTTAATGAAGTTATTTGGAGACTGGAACTGGTGGTTACCATTTCGAAAAAAACGAGAAAAATCATCATAAAAAATGCTCATCATATTGATGAGCATTTTTTATGAATAGCAAAGCCTACATTTTGCAAATAGTATGTGATAAGAACATTACATAATAAGTAGGTGAAGGCAATGTTTCGTTATTTTAAGTTTAAGTTAAATGATACAGTACAGTTTGCCGAGAACGATGGGCATATGTATCGCATTGTCGGTTATCGGTTAGAAAAAGGATTTTATCCAAAAGATGAATGGACTCATATCATTTATGAACTACTTAGAGAATTTGACGGGTATACGATGGATGCAGAAGAGGAAGAACTTGTAAAGGTCGTTCAAGTAGAGGATGAGTATTACAAAATACAAGAAGTATCAGGTTATCGCTATCCAGTAAAAATGAAACAAAAACAACAAGTGATGAAAATAGAAAAGATGGACGATTTATTAGATGCTTACAATGATTATAAAAGGTTGGCGGATTTCTTTAAAGATTTATCATATGAACAAAAAGCTGAAGAAGTATTGTTAGAAATGAAAAGACTTAGAGCTTGAGGGGCAGTCTATTATAAGACTGTCCTCTATTTTTGGCAGTGCATCAAAGTGTGTTTTCCGTTACAATGAGAGAATCAATAGAAATAAGGTGATAAACAGTATGGAAACAAAGAAAAAGGGCGAATGGTGTGAAATTATCGTTCCAGCTAAATGGAATGGTATAAGTATTGAATCGGTATTAAAAGTAGAATGGGAAATACCGAAAAAGCTATTACATCAGCTTCGTATGGAAAAAGGTGTTACAGTTAACGGGGAACAAAGAAGATGGAATGAGCTTTTAAAAGAGAACGATAAGTTACAAGTCCATATGTTTGCGGAGGAAGAGTACGGTGTAGATCCAGAATATGGTGAATTACATGTAGTATACGAAGATGATCACGTACTTATCGTAAATAAACCAGAGCAAATGGACACACACCCTGCTGAAAAAGGTGGAACCGGGACGCTTGCAAATCTTGTTGCTTTTCATTTTCAAATGCAAGGTTTAGAGACGAAGGTGCGTCATATTCATCGTTTAGATAAAGATACGACAGGTGGTGTCGTGTTTGCTAAGCATAGAATTGCTGGTGCAATTATGGATCGTCTATTAATGGAAAGAAAAATTAAAAGAACGTACGCAGCGCTCGTTGAAGGGAAAGTAAAGAAGAAACAAGGAAAGATTGATGCTGCTATCGGAAGGGATCGCCATCATGCTACAAGGCGTCGTATTTCTCCAAAAGGTGACCAAGCTATCACATATTATAAAGTAGAAAAGTATTTTAAGAAGCAAAACACGACTTTCGTAACGTTACAATTAGAAACGGGTAGAACACATCAAATTCGTGTTCATATGAGTCATAATGGTAATCCACTAGTTGGGGATGTATTATATGGTGGACAAACAAAATATATGTCCAGTCAAGCATTGCATGCGATGAAGATAAATTTCTTGCATCCAATTACGAAAGAAGCAATTGAAGTTGATGTGCCGTTTCCTACAAAGTTAAATAATAAAATAAAAGAATTTCAAAAAGAAAATGCGTAAAGTATAAGTTTTAACTTGAAAAAAGTAGATTTTTGCAGGGATTTCTCTAAAAGAAGCGAAGCCGTTAAGAGAAAAGAGAGGTGAGAATCACTTGATCAAATATAAGTATGTACTTGGAATATTTTTCGCTTGTCTTTTACTTACTCTATTTCTCTATCCCTATTTACCAAATCGTATGGCAGTACATTGGAATGTAAATGGTGAGCCAAACGAGTTTATGAGTAAACAAGTTGTTGTAGCATTTATTCCTTGTTTTATTATTTTTTCATATGGATTTTTGTATATTATTTCACATAATATATTTAAGTTTAATGAAAGAGAGCATGGTATTATAGGCGGATTTATAAAGAAAATTACGTTATTTATGTTGTTTATTCATATGCTTATCCTCTTTATTAATTTTGGGGAGTTGATATCCTTTCAAACAGGATTAACGATTGGGATTAGTATGTTTCTTTTTATGCTGAGTAAAGAATTTAAGAAAATAAAAGGCAAAGAAAAAGATCCAATTAAATTACAAAAAATTCGTTTAGTAAGTAGACGAATTTTTCAAGTGATGGCATGTGGCATATTGTTTTCATTGTTTTTGAACTTAGAGTGGGGATTTTATGTATTGCTTAGTGTAATAAGCTGTGGATCTATGTTGTTTATGTTATATATTTTCTATTCATACATAATAGAAAGCTATGAAACTTAAAAAAGAGTCTTCTCATGAGAAGACTCTTTTAATCTATTTATTTCGTAATAAATTGTTGTGTCCAGTAGTTGCCGCTTTCTACATAGCCAACACCGATGTGAGTGAAGCCGTTATTTAAGATGTTTGCACGGTGTCCAGCGCTGTTCATCCAAGCTTGTACTACTTCTTCAGGTGTACGTTGGCCTTGAGCGATGTTTTCACCTGCAGATGTATAAGAAATACCAAATTTCTTCATCATATCAAACGGAGATCCGTATGTAGGACTGTTATGATCAAAGTAGTTGTTTTTTTGCATATCTTCAGACTTAATACGTGCTACTTTACTTAATTCAGTATCGATTTTTAGTGCTGGTAAGCCTTGTTTTGCACGCTCAGCGTTTGTTAATTCAACAACACGTTGTTCGAACTCGCTTAAAGATTTTGCTTCTTCAGCAGGCTTTTGCTCAGCAGGTTTTTGAGTATTGTTGTTTTCAGCAGGTTTTTGAGCTTCTGGTTTTTGAACTTCTTCAGCAGGCTTTTGCTCGGCTGGTTTTTGTTCAACTGGCTTTTGAGTTTCTGGCTTAGCTGTTGGTTGCTCAGTTACAACATTTTCAGTAGGTTGTTGACCAGGAATGAAGCAGTTTGGTTGGAAGTTTCCTTGTTGCCATTGTGCTAATGATTCAACTCCCATAGATTGTAAGAATGCTTGTAATTCTTGTTGGCTCATTTGTTTCATCATCACTTTTGAATGCTGAATATTTTGAACCTTTACGTTAGATGGTTGTACTGTTGCAGCTTGTGCATCTAGAGAAGATACTCCTAAAGTAAGAGCTGTTGCAGCAGCTACAGATAATAAAACACGCTTTTTCATGATGTGTGTCCCCCTATATAAAGTTTTAATTTGTTTTCACACGATTTGTTTTTGACAGCCTGTCTGACTGACAAATTCATCGTAGCATACAATTTGCGAGAAAAAAGATGGAAAAAAATTCATAGACTTTAAAATTACCTAATTTATCCTAAGAGAAGAAGGGAGCAAAAATAAGAGAAATATAGAGTATAAAAGGAATTTATAGTGTTTTTATACTTGGTTTTAAGAGGGGATTTTTGGATAAAGTTACCTAAATAGAAAATGAAGAATCCTATTGTATCAATGGTTTGAGCGATTTTTTGAGGAATATAATGGATTGATTTTTACAAAACTGTAATGTTTCTGTTGTTCTTTTTTATAATAAAGTAACATATTTTTAATGTTGTAGCAGACAAAAAAGCGGCTATCTCTTTACATAGACGAAGGAGATAGCCGTTTTCCTATTATTACGTATGTTACGAGTTATTACGAGTTAGTTTCAATTGCTTCTAATAATAAATCCACAATGTGAATTCCTCTCATCTTATGAGAAAGCCCTTCTCGCTCAATACCCAATTTCATTTGTAATAAACAACCCGGATTTGCAGTAACAATGGTTGCTGCTTCTGTTTCATGCACACGGTCCATTTTGTAATCTAGAAATTCCATTGATAACTCTGAATGAACAATATTGTAAATACCAGCAGAGCCACAGCAACGATCGGCATCTTTCATTTCTCGATATGTTGCACCTTGGATAGCCTCTAGTAACATACGAGGTTCAGAAGATGTGCGCATAACATTGCGTAAATGACAAGAGTCTTGATACGTAATAACTTGCGGCGTGAGTCGTAAGTCAGTTCGCTTATGGAAGTCTAGTTCTACTAGTATAGCAGTAATATCTTTAATCTTAGAAACAAACTGCTTAGCACGTTCAGCCCAATCCGGATCATCCTTTAAAAGATAATCATAGTCTACGAGGTAAGCTCCGCAACCACCTGCATTCGTAATAATATAGTCGATGTTTAAGTCTTCGAATGCTTTTATATTGCGCTTTGCTAATTCTTTTGCTCCACTCTTTTCACCAGCATGTCCATGCAATGCACCGCAGCAACTTTGTGTTTTCGGAATAACGATATCACAACCAGCTAATTGAAGAAGTTTCATCGTTGCGTTATTTGTTTCTAAAAACATCGTATCCATTAAGCAGCCTGTGAAGAATGCAACTTGTTTTTTCTTTGTACTTTCTGCAGGTAAAAATGAAGGACGATCTTTCATCGCTTTCATTTTAGGGACTTTTGGTAAAACGAGATCCATCGTTGCAAGTGTTTCGGGGAATAACTTCATAATCCCTGTTTTATGTGTTAGCGTTTGTAAACCAGAACGTTGATAAAATCCGATTAGTCCAGTTAATGTTCTCATTCGATTTTGATGGGGGAATAATCCTTCAAAAACGACTTTTCGAACAGCTTTCACTGGCACCGAGAATTTTTTATTTTGATTAATAATATCACGAGCTTCTTCTAATAAATGCCCATAATTTACACCAGATGGACAAACAGGCTCACAAGCACGGCAACCAAGACAAACGTTTAATGTATTCTCAACATCTTCATCTGGTTCGATTAAACCATCAACGACAGCTTTCATTAATGCGATACGTCCGCGCGGTGAATGTGATTCTTTATATCCGGATTGAATGTAGGTAGGACAAGTAGGTAAACAAAAACCGCATCGCATACAGTTTAGTAATTCATCTTCACTTAATCGTTCTTTAAATTCTTTTTGAATATTTTCTTTATTCAATGTCGTCATCGCTCAACCACCACTCTTTTTCGGGTGTCTTTCGCGAACATTTTTCCAGGATTCATAATGTTATTTGGATCGAAAGCTTGCTTTATTCCTTGCATAGCTGCAATACCTTCCTTACCTAATTTCATTTCTAAATATGGAGCTTTCATCGCACCAACACCATGTTCACCAGTAATTGTGCCACCAAGTTCAATTGCTTTCGCAAATATTTCAGCAAAAGCTTGTTCAGCTCGGTGCATTTCTTCTGCATTACGAGCGTCTGTCATACAAGTTGGATGTAAGTTACCATCACCAGCGTGTCCAAACGTACAAATAGGAATATTATATTTTTTTGCAATGGTATTAATAGCTTCAACCATTGGAGCTATTTGTGAACGTGGTACAGTTGCATCTTCTAATATTGTAGTAGGTTTTAATCGTGCGAGCGCTGATAGGGCACTACGGCGAGCGGTACGAAGCGCATCTGCTTCCGTCTCATCTTTTGCAACGCGAACATCAACTGCATTCATAGAGTGACAAATGTTAGCCATTTTTTCAATATCTCGATTGACTACTTCGGGTGGACCGTCTTGTTCGATTAATAAAATTGCTTTTACATCTGTAGGTAAACCGATTTGTGCAAACTCTTCTACTACTTCAATTGTCGGTTGGTCTAAAAACTCCAGTGTTGCTGGAATGATTTTATTTGCAATAATAGAAGAAACAGCACGTGCAGCTTCATTAATATCTTCATATAATGCAAGCATTGTTTTCTTTGTTTCAGGCATAGGAACAAGTTTTAATATGGCTTCTGTTACCACGCCAAGTGTTCCTTCAGAACCGATAAATAAACGAGTTAAATCGTAACCAGCTACATCTTTTGCTAATTTACCACCAGTGCGAATAATATCACCATTTGGTAAGACAAGTTCAAGCCCCATTACATAATCACGTGTTACGCCATATTTCAAACCGCGTAATCCACCTGAGTTTTCATTAATATTACCGCCGATTGTAGAAATTTTCATCGAGCTTGGATCTGGTGGATAAAATAAACCTTTTTCTTCTACCGCTTTAATAATATCAAGTGTAATGACACCAGCTTGTACAGTAATTGTTAAGTTTTCTTCATCAATTTCTAAAATATTGTTCATATGGTGGAAAATAAGGACGATACCGCCTTCAAGTGGACATGTTCCTGCGCAAAGATTTGTTCCAGACCCGCGCACATACACAGGAATTTTGTGAGTGTTACATACTTTTAACACTTCAGCTACTTCATTTGTATTACGAGGAGCAATGACTGCATCAGGCATTGCTTGGAAGTTTGGAGTGGCATCATAACTATAAGTTAAACGCCCCATATTGGATGTATCTACATTATCTTCGCCAACAATAGATACGAATGAATGAATAATTTGTTTTTCTAACATTGGAAATCCCCCTCAAACTGTTAACGTGTTTAGTTATAATAAACAACGTGGTAACAGTGCTTTCATTATAATGATAAAAAAGTCGAGGGATTCTTTCTATGTATAATCATCTAAAGATTAATCTGTTTTATCGTTCTTTTTTGTATGATTATCTAATAGGAGGAGTGCGAAGTATAAAACGTTTAAGTCTTTGAATTGTTTTGGATCAAGTCCTGTATGTTCTTCAATCTTTTTTAGCCTATAATGTAAGGTGTTAATGTGTATATGTAATTGTTTAGCTGTCTGTTTATAAGATTGGTTATAATCGATAAATAAGCGTAAAGTGTGCATAAGCTCAGGAGATGATAGTAAGCTTTCGATGGTACGCTCTAGAAATTGTTCACGCGTTTCGGCAGAAATATCTTGTAAACACATTTCTAAACGTAAATCTTCATTAAATACAATTTTTTTCGTTTCCAATGATACAGAAAGAGCACGTAATGCTTGTTCGTAACATATGTTCATATTGTTTGGGGTAACTGTTTGCCCAATCCCGATATATAAAGGAATAGAAAATAAAGCTTCGCAGTCTTGTTTTAACCGTTTTAAAAACTGATAAGTTTGTTCTTTGGAGCTCATCGCTGTAAATAAAATAAAACGATCATTTCCCCAGCGAACAAATAGATGCTCTTTTGTTAAAATATTTCGTACATGTTGCCATATTTTACGCTGGAGCATTGTGTCATTTTTGCCAATAGAAAACAAAACAAGTTGTTTTTTCTTATATAAATCAATGCCAAGTGTTTTGGCACGATCAAGAAAACTCGGGGACCACTCTGTATTTTGAAGCCAATCAAAGACAAAAGCTTCATAAGAACGGTGCTCAAGTTCTAATTGCTCTAAAAAGTAGTTTTCATGAATTAATAATTCGGTCATCTTACGCAATATTTCTCCGTAGCGTGAAATATTTTCAGGTTCTCCGGTAATCCCAATGACACCAATTACTTCATCATGAAATAATAGAGGAAGATTCATCCCAGCCTTTACACCTTGCAATCGCCTTTCATCTTCTTTTGTAATGATGACGGTTTTCTTTTGTTTAGCGCAGCGGAGTGCACCTTCATGAAATTGGCCAATTCTTTCTGTATCTGTACTTGCGATAATAACGCCTTCTATATTAATGATAATTATATTTTCTGTAATTAGTCTGCGTACTTCTCGTACAATTTTATTCGCTAAATCAGGAAATAGCATAATTGACACACCTCAAATTCTATTTGTTGTACATTATATATGTAAATTGAGTAAGAAAGGGAAATTTCACACTTTCCACACATTTATTTGTTATTTTACAATTATAACGAAATCATCTGAAGATGGAGGGAATCTTTTGAGAAAGTATGTTTTTCTTCTCTGTTTTTTATTTCTATTAGTAGGGTGTCAAGGAAGTTCATATACACCAATTGCTAAAGATAAAAATGTTATTATAACTACGAATATAAAAGAAGGCAGTATTAGTTTTATTGATAAAAAAGATAAAAAGTTAATTACGACATGGGAACTAAATGAGCCAATGGCCGGAATCACACTGCTTCCAAATGGCGATGAAATACTTGTATACGGTAAGCAATTAGAATATATGTATGTATATTCACTAGCGGAAGGAAGGCAAGTGGAAAAATATAAAACTGGAAAGGGCATTGTAAATGTGGTCGTATCAGCAGATAAAAAACAATTATTTGCTGCTGATCAAAATGTTCAAAAGGTAAGGTTCTTTACGATAAATGGGAAAGAGACAGGAAATGTTTCAACAGGAAAAGGGCCTATAACGATGGTAGAGTATCAGAATCGGTTATCTGTACTAAACTTTTATGATACGAAACTAACGACAATTGATACGAAGAAAAAAGAAGTTGTTCAATCCTTTATGATTCCGCCAGCATCAACAGGAGCGACGATTAGTCCTGATGGGAAAGAAATATGGATTGGCGGGCATGGTGATGGAAATCAAGTGAATGAGAAAGTATTAGTGTATTCTTTACAGAGCGGTGAAATGGTACGTTCTTTACACGCTCCATTTATGCCTGTGAACATAACGAAAGATAATAAGTACATATATGCATTAAGCCACGGTTCGAATATGCTTAGAAAATTTGATATTAGTACGTATAAAGAGGTAGCTTCCGTTGAAATAGGCTCAAATCCATTTGCATTTTTGAAAAGCGGAGCAGAAGGATATGTAGCAAGTTATGATAGTGATGAAGTGTGCGTCATGGATATGAAGAGTATGAAAATAAAACAAACAATTAAAGTCGGAAAAGGACCGTTTCAACTCATAGAGAGGGAAGGGAAGGACAATGAATAAATATAGAGTGCTAGTTGTAGATGATGAAAGTGATATGAGACAGCTTGTTGGAATGTATTTGGATAACTTTGGATATGAGTGGGGAGAAGCTGAAAACGGAAAAGAGGCTCTTAAAAAACTAGAAACGGATCATTATGATTTCGTTGTATTAGATATAATGATGCCAGAAATGGATGGACTTTCAGTTTGTAAAGAAATTAGAAAAACGTCAGATGTGCCGATTATATTTTTAACCGCAAAAGGTGAAGAGTGGAATAGGGTGAATGGCTTACGTATGGGAGCAGATGATTATATTGTAAAACCGTTTAGTCCTGGTGAATTGGTTGCCCGTATGGAAGCTGTACTAAGAAGATATACAAAGCAAGAACAGCAAGAAGAGATTCAATTTGGACCAATTCTTATCAATGAAAAAAGCAGACGAATTGAGGCGAATGGTGAGTCGATTTCTCTTACTGTAAAAGAGTTTGATTTACTATATTTTCTTTGTCAGCATACAGGACAAGTATTTAGCCGGGAGCAATTACTTGAAAAGGTATGGGGATATGATTATGCCGGAAGTACAAGAACAGTAGATACGCACGTGAAAACGATGCGCTTGAAGCTTGGAGAAAGTGGAAACTACATTCAAACTGTTTGGGGTGTAGGCTATAAATTTGAGGTGTAACATATGTTTACGATGGTACAAAAACTTTGGCTTACAGTAGTATGTGCAGTATGTGTAACAGTGTCCTTTCTTTATTTCGTATCTTTATACTCGTATGAAAAGTTATACGTTGATAATTTAAAAGCTTCGTTAGTAATGGAAGGAAAAAGTCTTGCTGCTCAATATGATAAGCGTGAAGGAATATCAACTTTTGAAGAGAAAGTAAGATCGTTTAATCAAATATCTAGTTCGGACGTTATTTTCGTATCTAATCCGCGTGATTTAAGCGCATGTTTGCCTTTTGATGTGCATCATCATTCTCTTATAAGTGAAGGAGATAGGCAAACGCTATTAGATGGGGAAACTGTGACAAAAATAGGATATGAAGAACATTTTGACCGTAATATTATGGGGGTTGTCATTCCTGTATTGGAAAATAAAAAATTAGTCGGAATTGTCTATTCGTATATTCCTTTAAAAAGTATAAAAAATTTAATCTATGATATGGGTCTTATTTTAGCACCGTTAGCAATTGCTATGATTTTAATTACGATATGGGTTGGAAGAAAAATTATAATTGCAATTACGAAGCCACTTTCGCAAATGGAGCGGGTTGCAAATCATTTGGCTACGGGAGATTTTTCGGAGCGGATTACAGTTTCTTCAGAGGATGAAATTGGACGATTAGGAAAAGCATTTAATAAAATGGCAAATTCATTAGAAACAGAAGATGTAAAGCGTAAGGAATTTTTAGCAAATGTTTCGCATGAACTTAGAACACCACTTAGTTATATAAAAGGGTATAGCGAGGCTATTTTAGATGGTGTTGCAAAGGGAGCTCAGCAGGAAAAAGTAACTCAGCTAATTCATAAAGAAGCAGGTCGTATGCAGCGTCTCGTTCATGACTTGTTAGACTTAGCACAATTAGAAGGTGAGCACTTTCCGTTAAAGAAGCAACCTATCGTTTTTTCACAGCTGATTGAAGACGTATTAGATACGTATGAGATTAAGTTTATAGAAAAGGAAATTCATATTTCAACCAATTTAAATCCAGAGGTCATTGTCATGATTGATGAGGATCGTATGCAACAAGTGCTTCATAATGTGTTAGATAATGCGATACGATATACAAATCAAAAAGGAAATATCGTTATAACTTTAGAGCAAATCGATGATTACTGTGAATTAAAAATAAAAGATACAGGAATTGGCATTGATATAGAGCATTTGGAGAATCTTGGGGAACGCTTTTACAGAGTTGATAAAGCGAGAAGTCGTCAACATGGTGGAACAGGTTTAGGCCTTGCTATTGTGAAACAAATTGTTCATATACATGGTGGACAGTGGAAAATTGAAAGTGAAAAAGATAAGGGAACAACGGTTATTATTAAACTGAATGTACAGGATGAGGGGGGCATGTTCTAATTTTTAGGGCATGTTCTTTATATTGAAGAAAATATTTATCCCACTATTCGCTGGTCAGTAAGACCCTCACCTCAAAATTCAGCGGAAGCAAAGAAGTTAGGTGGAGGCACTGCTGCCCGTAAAAGCCCGATTGGTGAGGGCTAATAATCAGTGGGGGATGAACAAAACCCTCACTGATTAAAGTTTCACTTTATACGTAAAAATATAAATTAATATGTAATAAATATCGAAAATTTGACTATTTTATGAACAAAACATTTGTACTTCTTATCAATTCGGTCTAAAATAGTTATGATGCAAAGTTCTTATAAATCGTTTCAATTGTTGTTTGGAAGATACTGAGGTGATTTAACTGGAGTACAAATCTATTAAACCGAAAAAAATTTACGAAGAAGTATCTGAAGCTATTTTAACAATGATTAAAAATGGTACGTTAAAACCTGGTGACAAACTACTCCCTGTGCATCAATTAGCTGAGCAGTTTCAAGTTGGCAGATCTGCTGTTCGTGAAGCGCTAAGTGCGCTAAGAGCGATGGGCTTAATTGAGATGAAACAAGGAGAAGGTACATATGTGAAGAACTTCGATTCTTCTTCATTAACGAAATCATTAAACAATAGATTATTAATGAAGAAAGAAGATATTTTGAATTTATTAGAAGTACGAAAGGTGCTTGAAGTGGGGGCAGTTCGAGTAGCGGCGGCAAAACGTACGGAAGATAATTTACAAAATATGAAACATTGGTTAGATGAAATGGCAAAGAGCATTGGAGATGAAAAGGCTGGCGAAAAAGCCGATTTTCAATTTCATATGGGAATTGCAGAGTCTTCGCATAATAGCATTTTGCTTGAACTCATGAATCATGTTTCAGAGATGATTGCTGAAACGATTGGTGAATCAAGACGCATTATTTTATATGGTGAACAAACGACATCAGAACGACTTATAGAAGAGCATCAAGTTATATATGATGCGGTGTTAAAACAAGATGTAGAATTAGCGCAGCAAGCAATGCTAGATCACTTAACAAATGTAGAACATATTGTCACAGGTAAAAACGATATAAATTCGTAATTTAATCTTTTAAAAATTTAATTTTCTGATAAAATAGAGAAAGATTAAGTAAGCGTTTTCTTTAGAGAAGGGAGAGGATAGGCCATGGTTGAGCCTATTTCTTCTCTGCTAAGTCATCTGATGACCATATGTTTGTTGGTGAAGTTGTAAAAAGGGGGAGTAATAGTTATGAAAGTTACTTTATTTGTTACTTGTTTAGTCGATATGTTTGAAACAAATGTCGGCAAAGCAACGGTTGAAGTGTTGGAGCGTTTAGGTTGTGAAATTGAATTTCCAGAAGCGCAAGTTTGTTGTGGTCAGCCTGCTTATAATAGCGGCCATGTAGAAGCAGCAAAAGAAGCAATGAAACATATGATTGAAACTTTCGAAGATGCAGAATATATTGTTACGCCATCTGGTTCTTGTGCGACAATGTTTCATGAGTATCCACATGTTTTCAAAGATGATCCAAAGTGGGCTAAACGTGCACAAAAAGTTGCTGATAAAACTTATGAATTTACACAGTTTATTGTGGATGTTTTAAAGGTTACTGATGTTGGTGCAAGTTTACCAGGGGTCGCTACTATTCATAAATCATGTCATATGACACGTATGCTTGGAATAAAAGAAGCACCAGGAATTTTATTATCAAATGTAAAAGGATTAACTGTGAGAGATTTGCCAAACGTGCAAAATTGTTGCGGGTTTGGGGGAACGTTTTCAGTTAAGATGACTCCAATTTCTGAGCAAATGGTAGACGAAAAAGTAGATAGTGTAATGGAAACAGGTGCAGATTATTTAATCGGTGCAGATTGTGGGTGTTTGTTAAACATTGGCGGACGTATTGAGCGTTTAGGAAAAGAAGTAAAAGTAATGCATATTGCTGAGGTACTGAATAGTCGCTCATGAAGGGGGAACATAAGCTATGTCTATGAAAATCAGTGAGAAAAAATTTAATGATCGCGTTGGTGATGGAATTCAAGATTCGTTTATGCGCGGAGCAGTATCTTCTGCACAAACGCGTTTATATACGAATCGCTTAAAAGCCGCAGATGAACTAGGAAACTGGGAAGAGTGGCGTGAACTAGGTGAACAAATTCGTCAACATACGTTAGAAAATCTTGATTATTACTTAATGCAGTTAAGTGAAAATGTATCAAAAAGAGGCGGACACGTGTACTTTGCGAAAACGAAAGAGGAAGCAGCAAAGTATATTCAAGACGTTGCAAAAAAGAAGCAGGCAAAAAAGGTAGTAAAATCAAAGTCGATGGTAACAGAAGAAATTAGTATGAACCATGCGCTTGAAGAGATTGGCTGTGAAGTGTTAGAGAGTGACTTAGGAGAGTATATCTTGCAAGTAGATAACGATCCACCTTCACATATTATTGCACCTGCACTTCATAAAAATAGAACGCAAATTCGCGATGTATTTAAAGAAAAGCTAGGCTATGAAAATTCTGATGACCCGTATGAAATGACAAAGTTTGTTCGTAAACAACTTCGTGAGAAATTTATGGATGCAGAAATTGGTGTAACTGGTTGTAACTTTGCTGTTGCAAATACTGGCTCTCTTTGTTTAGTAACGAATGAAGGTAATGCAGATCTTGTTATGTCAATTCCTAAAACACAAATAGCGGTAATGGGTATGGAACGTATGGTTCCGACAATGGAAGAATTAGATGTTTTAGTTGGTTTACTATGTCGTAGTGCAGTAGGTCAAAAATTAACAAGTTATGTAACAGTAGCGGGGCCAATTCAAGAAGAGGAAGTTGATGGACCTGAAGAATTTCATTTAGTTGTTGTTGATAATGGTCGCTCTCAAATTCTTGGATCTGAATTCCGTTCAGTATTACAATGTATTCGTTGCGCTGCTTGTGTTAATGTATGTCCTGTATATCGTCACGTTGGTGGACATTCATATGGATCGATTTACTCAGGACCAATCGGTGCGGTATTAACACCGCTTCTAGGTGGATATGATGATTACAAAGAGCTTCCTTATGCATCTAGTTTATGCGGAGCATGTACAGAAGCTTGTCCAGTAAAAATTCCATTGCATGATTTATTATTAAAACATCGTCAAGTCATCGTTGAGCAAGAAGGTCGTGCACCACTTGCAGAAAAACTGGCTATGAAAATGTTTAGTATGGGTGCTTCTTCAGCTGCTTTATATAAAATGGGTTCAAAAATGGCACCAGCGGCAATGAGTCCATTTACATCTGGTAATCGTGTATCAAAAGGTGTTGGACCACTTAAAAACTGGACGGATATTCGTGAATTCCCAGCTCCAAGTAAAGAACGATTCCGTGATTGGTATAAAGATCATAAGAAAGGCGGGGATAAATAATGACAGGATTAATTCAAAACCGTGATGCCTTTCTAGATAACATTGCAAAAGAACTTGGGCGCGCGCGTAAAACAGAAGGCGTAGAGCGTCCAGTATGGAAAAGTAATGTGAATATAGAAACGTTAAAAGATTATTCACAAGAAGAATTACTAGAAGTGTTTAAAGAGCAATGTACAAACATTCATACAACTGTAGTAGAAACGACAAACGACCGTTTAGGTGAAGACCTTCAAAAAGTAATCATGGAAAACGGCGGGGGACCTATTTTATTATCAGCAGATGCGCGTTTTGATGCATATGGTTTAACATCTTTATTTAAAGAAGAACTTCCAAAGCGAGATGTTGAAGTAAATGTATGGGATCCAGAGAGAAAAGACGAAAATATGCGTTTAGCTGAAAAAGCGAATATTGGTATTGCATTTAGTGATTATACATTAGCTGAATCTGGTACAATTGTTGTACAAAGTCATAAAGGTCAAGGGCGTTCTTTACACTTTTTACCGACTGTATATTTTGCTATTATTCCACGTGAAACACTTGTGCCTCGTATTACACAAGCAGTTCAGGATATGAACTCACGCGTAGAAAATGGGGAGACAGCGGCATCTTGTATTAACTTTATTACAGGGCCAAGTAACTCGGCTGACATCGAGATGAATCTTGTTGTTGGAGTACATGGACCATTAAAAGCAGTTTATTTCATCGTATAAAAGAGGGGAAAGCAGGCCAGGAAATGGCCTGCTTTTTAGTAGAATAAAGGATAATATGAAGTAGAAGTTCTCTCCTTTTTTTGCTATGTTTTTTGGGAAAGGAGAGGAAGGGATGTTCACTTATTTATATGCACTGTTAGCAGGGATGGTGTTTGGTTCTTTTTTTATGCTAGTTGCGATGAGGGTTCCATTAGGTGCTTCTATTATTACCCCGCGTTCACATTGTGATTATTGCAAATATGTGCTAAGGACAAAAGAACTAATCCCTATCATTTCATTTTATATACAAAGAGGCTGTTGTACGAATTGTAAGAGGAAAATTCCAATTATGTATGTAGCATTTGAATGTATAACAGGAGGTATATTTCTTCTTACAGTGTATATGATTGGAATAGAACGAGAGCTTATTATTATTTTATCCCTTTTTTCGCTACTTCTTATTATTTCAGTTACAGATTACTTATATATGTTAATTCCTGATTGTATTTTAATTTCGTTTGCCTTTTTACTCATTCTCGAAAGTGTTTTTGTACAATTAGTTACTTGGACAGATAGTATAGCTGGTAGTGGTGTTATATTTATTTTGTTATATTGCATGCAAAAGATATATCCAGAAGGGCTTGGCGGAGGAGATATAAAACTACTTTCGTTACTTGGATTTATAGTAGGAGTGAAAGGAGTTTTTATCGTTTTATTTTTAGCATCTTGTTTTAGTCTTTGTTTTTTCGGGATTGGTATCGGATTAAAACGTATAGAAGTACGAAAGCCAATTCCATTTGGTCCTTTTATTAGTCTCGGGGCAATATGTTATGTATTGGCCGCATATTCAAATTAGAGAGGGAATCGAAAATGAACGTATATATGGATGATCAAAGAAGTTGCCCGTCCGAGTATGTGCCCGCAACTACAGTAGAATGTGCTTTGCAAATGGTTCGGGATTATGATGTGAATATTCTTTCTCTTGATTTTAATATGGGATGGGGAGCGAAAAATGGACTAGATTTTGTAGAAGCTTTTTGTACAGAGGGGTTATATGTAAATGAAATTCACTTTCATACGAATGATGTTATCGGTATGCACAAGATGAAACAGAGAATGGATAAGGGAAAGGAAGAAGGAGAAATTACTCCTCACCTTGTTGTTAAATACGTGGGAAGCTAAAAACTCCAAAGTAAAACTTTGGAGTTTTTAATGCTTCATATGGGCTTGTAAAGGAATAATCTCTTCTTGTTGAGCTGTTGCGATTTCAGTTTCTTCCTGTTGAACTTCAGGCGTTTTCTTTGTTAAGTAGTGGTATACCATACCGACAAATACTGATCCGCCAATAATGTTACCAATTGTAACAGGAATTAAGTTATGAATAGCACCTGAAAAAGAAATTGTCTCAGGATGCGGTGAAACTAAAGATAAAGCAAAGAGTGATAAGTTTGCAATACTATGTTCGTAACCAGATAAGAAGAATGTGAAAACAAGTAGCATCATGACCATTATTTTTGCTGTGTCACCTTTAACCTGAGAAGGTAAGAAGCAAGCAAGACATACGAGCCAGTTACATAAAATGGCTTTAAAGAATAACTGCATTGTAGGTGTATTCATCTTTCCTTCAACGACTTTACTCATTAAGTGACCGTGATCAATTGCTTCAAAAATTCCAGTTGCGTAAAATAGTAAGGCAAAGAATAATGCGCCGGCTAAGTTACCTGCATAACAAGCAACCCAGTTACGAAGTGTATCAGAAATCGTTGTTTCTTTTCTTAAAGTTGCTACAGTAAAGTACATTGTGTTTCCAGTAAACAATTCAGCACCGCCATATATAATAAGTACGAGAGCAATCCCGAAAAACATAGAGGCAGATAAATAAGTTGCTGGTGAATCTGCAATGTGAAAAAAGTTACCTAATTTAAAACATAGTACAATAATAAAACCGATATAAATCCCCGCAAGTGCAGCACGAATGAAATATTGCATTGGGTTTGTATCTAGTATTTTCTTTTTGCTTTTAGCCAGTTTGACAACATAATCTAGTCCTTGTTCTAGCATGAGTAATACGCTCCTTTAGTAAATCTTCTATAAATACTCCTTATATGAATAAAGTACATGGAATTGTTCCTACTTTCAATGAGTTTGTGCAATGTTTCACAAAAAGGACATACATACATTAAGAAAACGTTTACAAAAGGTAGTATAATGGAATTTTTTCTGGACATTGCGAGGAAGAAAGGAAAAAGAAAAAGCGCTGTAATTACAGCGCTTTTTCGTCTAAATTCTTTTCCATTTTTACTTCTACTTCTTTTGAGAAGAACCAACCACCAACTGCGATTCCGACTAATACAATCCAGAATGTAAGCTTCCACGGAGTGGATTCTGGGAATGAATGTGGAATTACATTTAATGCAGGGTGTGCTAACGTATAAACTGCTAGCTTCACACCAACCCAACCTACAATTAAGAATGCTGCAGTTTCAAGCCCTGGTTTACGTTTTAAGATTTGTACGAAAGCAGTTGCTGCAAATCGCATAATGATTAATCCGATAAGTCCACCTACAAAGATAACAACGAATTGCCCAGTATCAAGACTACCAATTGTACCTAGTCCTGTTTTTGGTAAAGTCATTGCTAGTGCAACAGCAGCTAAAATTGAATCAACTGCGAAGGCGATATCAGCAACCTCAACTTTAAATACAGTCCACCAAAAGTTCTCTTGTTTTTTCTTTGCTTCTTTTTCTTCTGTTTCTTCATCTGTATTCTTTTTAACATATGTTTTAAATAAGTGATTACCAGCGATAAACATAAGGTAGATGGCACCGATTGCTTGCACTTGCCATACATCGACTAAGAACGAAATCATAAATAACGATCCAAATCGGAAAACGAATGCCCCCGCTAATCCGTAAAATAGTGCTTTCTTTCGTTTTTCTTCTGGTAAATGTTTTACCATAATTGCAAGAACAAGAGCGTTATCAGCCGCTAAAATCCCTTCAAGTGCAATTAGGATGAGTAATACCCAACCATACTCCAATAATAATGATACATCCATGTACATTCTCCTCTCATCTCTATAACTTCTAAATAAGTGAAGAATTTCCCCACTATTTAGTTTCCCCATACTCCTGCCTATTAACTTTGGAAGAATCTGGAAATGAATGCAAAAAAGACCTCTGCCGTTAATAGGCAAAGGTCTTGCTAGACATATGTAATAAAAATGCCAACAAAGCCGGAAGAACTAAGTTCTACGTAATGACGACTTTGTTTCCAAGATATATTCTTGGACGCTACTCCCCTTTGGAGATATGTTATTGTATTCTCATTATATGGATAATTTATACGGTTGTCAACCTGTTAAAATATCTTCATTCGGATATTTTATTTTTCGGTTCTTTTTACGAGCAAATGAAAATGCCAATGTTAAAGGACCCATTTTCCCAAAAAACATCATAAAAATAATAATCGCTTTTCCAATTATAGTTAAGTGGGGTGTTAAGTTCATACTGAGGCCAACAGTCCCAAATGCTGAAAATACTTCGAAAGCACTCATCAATAGAGGAACTCGTTCAGTAATACTCAAAATTAAAATAGCAAAAAAGATAAATGAAATAGAAATAATAGTAATGGTTAATGATTTGACAATGAGAGTATCTTTAATGGATTTTTTAAATACGACAATATCTTCTTGTTCTTGTAAAAATTTAAATACGCCAAAAAATATGATTAAAAATGTTGTTAACTTAATCCCCCCACCCGTTGAAGCACTACCAGCACCAATAAACATAAGTAGCATCATTAATAGCAGGGAAGGTTTTGACAATGTAGAAATATCAACTGTATTAAACCCGGCAGTTCGCGTTGAAATTGCTTGGAAATAAGAGGCCATTCCTTCTTCAAATGGGGTAAAACCTCTCATAGAAAGAGAGTTATGGAACTCGAATATAAAAATAAAAAGGGTAGCAATAATGTTGATGATTAGAGTAGAAGAGAGCATAAGTTTTGAATGTAGTGTAAGGTTTTTAAAGTTTTTCTTTCTTTTTATGTCTACGATCACTGTAAAACCAATTCCACCTAAAATGATGAGAGAGGAAATGACGAAATTGACAATAATGCTATGAGAATGGGACATTAAATTATCGCTCCACACAGAAAAACCAGCATTGTTAAAGGCTGAGATTGAATGGAAAAAACTATAATAGATCCCTTTGGTAACCCCGTATTTTGGTACCCACTCAAAAGAAAGAATTAAAGTAGCGATACATTCGACTGTAAAAGAGAATAAAAATAATGCTTTGGCAAGACGGATGACGCCGCCTATATTCGTTTGATTTAATGCTTGTTGTAATAAAATACGGTTTTGAAGACCGATTTTTCTGCCGAGCATAATCGCAATTAAGACAGCAAAGCTCATAATACCAAGTCCGCCAACTTGTATAAGCGTTAAAATGACACATTGTCCAAACAAAGTAAATACTTTTCCAGTGTCCACAACACCAAGCCCTGTAACCGTACAGGCAGAAACTGTTGTAAATAAAGCATCGAGCCATGAAATAGACGTTGTTGTAGCGATTGGAAGCTTTAATAAGCATGTACCTATAATTGATAACATGATAAAAGACAAAGTAAGAACGCGGGGAGGACTCATACGAATGTTAATCCGTTTCATGTTATATATCGTTCCTTTCTGTTTGCTCTTACTAGTATGTGAAAAAGTCCGATTATGTATGTGAAAAATAGAAAGAGGCAGAGAATATCTGCCTCTAAGCCATATGTTATATTATTATCCGCGTAATTGTTGTTGAGCTAAAGAAACAAGACGTTTTGTTACTTCACCGCCAACTGATCCGTTAGAACGAGATGCTGTATTAGACCCTAAGCTTACGCCGAATTCTTGTGCAATTTCATATTTAAATTGATCAAGTGCTTGTTCAGCACCTGGAACTAGTAATTTGTTTGTTTTTGCCATGATGATACACATCCTTATGAGTAATCCAGTCCAGATAAGTACTTATCTGAATTGGTACTGTTATTTTATGTGGAACCGGCGTGCTCATACGCGGAAGTAATCGGTGTGATTAGAAGTTATTGGATAGAAAAAAGAGTAGCAAATTTGCTACTCTTTTTTTAGTATTGTCGCTGTACCTTCCACGACAATATCATCCGATTGATTATATATATTTGTTTGCAACGTAATGATTTTTTTATCGTCACGCTTCTTAATAACCTCTGCCACAACGCGAAGTGTATCACCGATTTTGACAGGGGCACGGAATGAAACATTTTGGGATAAATAAATCGTATTTTTGCCTGGGAGTTTCGTTCCAAGGATGGTAGAAATAAAACTCGAAACGAGCATACCATGGGCAATGCGTTCTTTAAACATTGTCGTTTTTGCAAAAGAGTCTAAAATGTGAATAGGATTCACATCCCCAGTCAATTTTGCAAAATTGATAACATCTTCATCTGTAATTGTTTTTGTAAGGGATGCTTGATCACCGACTTGAATCTCATCATAACGAAGCTCCGGGACGGTTTGTGCTTCTTGAAATGGATTCATTTTGTCCTCCTTCTTTTCCATATCGAAAAATGCCAGCCATCTTGATGTAGTAGGAGGAAGAAAGAGTTTTGTTTGTGCTGCAGTTAGCTCCCACATTTTTCTTACTTGATGGAAGTAAATAGATTTTTTGAGTTTTCCTCGAACTTTTTTGCGAGTTCCAACTGTTTTGACTTGAACTCTTCCAAAAAACCTTCTAACTGTTTTTGAGCCTCTTCACGTTGTAATTGTTGTTGCTCAATAAATTGTTTTGTTGTTTCTTCAAATTGACCGCTTGTTTGTGTAAGAATTGACAAAGATGTTTTTGTAGGAGAAACAGTAAGTTGATGCATATGAGCAGAAAGTTCCTTCCATTTGTCCTGCCACTCGTTAATTTGATCATTTAAGGAGTTTCCAGTTAATTGTTTCACGTAATCTGTATATTGGTTGTTGAACTGAGCAGTGAGTTGTTGTAGTTCTTTTTCTAGTTCATCTACTCCTGATGTTAATTTATGCAAAGCGTCTTGTTGTTGTTTTAATGTTTCTAAAGTAAGCTGCTCTAATTGTTTCCCAGCTGAAGAGAAAAGGGAAAGTGATTGAGACCAGTTTTTCCAAAATGCATCGACTAATTCGTATGGTTTAGTTTCCATTATTTGACCCCCAAATGTTTTTTTGCATATTGTGAACGCAGATTACTCTGCTGTACCACCAGGTGAAGATGAAGAATCCTTTTCATCCTTTTCTGGAGAAGTAGAAAATGGAAAGAATGCATTGGTGTATAACGTGAAAAACGTTCGCAACATATTTTGATAATGTTCAAAAGAAGTCGCACATGTTGTTAAATATTGCTCTCCATATTCAGTTAAAGAATAAATTCTTTTTGCCGGCCCTCCATCGCTTGTATCCCAAGTAGAAGAAATAAGGTTTTCTTTTTCTAATTTGCGTAGTGTTCTATAAACATTACCTTGGTCAACAGAAGAAAAGCCGATATCCATTAGCATTTGAATAAGTTTGTAACCATGAAGACTCCAGTCTTTTAGACATAGAAGTAAGAAGGGAACTAAGAAGTTTTTTGGCATGGAGTTGGGTTGTTTCGCTTGGTTGCTCTCCAAACTTTCGCGTTGTTCTGGTTCATTTTGTAGCATGATTGTGCATCACCTCATGAATCAGTTAGATGGAATTTTTTGCTTATAAGTGCAATTTACACCTATCTGTTTTTAAAGTCAACACATTTGTTAGAAAATAGAAAAAAATAAAATATAGACTTGAAGTTTTATTCAGAATATTAGAAAATAGTGAATAGGTTGAATTGTTTCAAAAACGAAAAAAGGAGTGTAGGTAAAGTGATTGATCAAAAATTCGATCCACTACAAGCATGGAAAAATGCTTATGAACAAACCGAAACATTTTGGGGAAAAGCGCTCAATGAAACAATTAAAACAGAAGAATATTCTGCTTGGATGGGCAGCGTTCTAGATTTGAATTTGTTTTATCAAAAAGCATTAAATGATACGACAAAAAATTATTTAGAACAAGTAAATGTGCCGACGAAAGAGGATATCGCAAGAGTGGCTACGCTAGTTATTAACTTAGAAAATAAAGTAGATAACATTGAGGAGTTTCTAGAGGAGAAAGTCGATTCTTTAGGACAAGCTCCTACATTAAAGCGTGATGTGACGAAAGTGAAACAAGATATTCGTACGCTTGAAACAAAAGTAGATCAAATTTTAGAATTGCTAGAAAAGCAAAATGCAGTACTAGCTAAACTACAAGTACCTGTAAAAGAAGAGGTAAAGCCTGCGAATAAGCCAGAAAATAAAAAATGATCAAAGCGCTTGTTTATAACAGATAAAAGAGAGAGGGAGAATCTCTTTTCACGTATAAACAGCGAAACATAATTATATATGGACTCTATAGTATGAGTACCAAAATGATTCATAACAATCGTTCACAAATTCATTTAAGGGGGAAAAGAAATGGTTCAATTAAATGGAAAAGTAGCAATCGTAACAGGTGGAGCAAAAGGAATTGGAAAAGCAATTACAGTAGCATTAGCACAAGAGGGAGCGAAAGTAGTTATTAACTATAATAGCAGTAAAGAAGCAGCTGAAAATTTAGTAAATGAATTAGGAAAAGACGGACATGATGTTTATGCAGTGCAAGCGGATGTTTCTAAAGTAGAAGATGCAAACCGACTTGTAGAAGAAGCTGTGAATCATTTTGGTAAAGTTGATATTCTTGTTAATAATGCTGGTATTACAAGAGATCGTACATTCAAAAAGTTAAATCGTGAAGATTGGGAGCGCGTAATTGACGTGAATTTAAGTAGCGTATTTAATACGACAAGCGCTGTTCTTCCATACATAACAGAAGCGGAAGAAGGAAGAATTATTAGCATTTCTTCTATTATTGGTCAAGCAGGTGGATTTGGCCAAACAAACTACTCAGCAGCAAAAGCGGGTATGTTAGGATTTACAAAATCATTAGCGTTAGAACTTGCAAAAACAAATGTCACTGTAAACGCTATTTGCCCAGGATTTATTGATACTGAAATGGTAGCAGAAGTACCAGAAGAAGTACGTCAAAAAATCGTTGCAAAAATCCCGAAAAAACGTTTTGGTCAAGCTGATGAAATTGCAAAAGGTGTAGTATACCTATGCCGTGACGGTGCGTATATCACAGGTCAACAATTAAACATTAACGGCGGATTATATATGTAATGAAGTAAGAAAAAAGTGCATATCCATAGCAGGAATGCACTTCTTTTTTTTAGAAGGAAATCGACCAAAAAGGAGATAGAAAAATGACTACATTCGCAACAGAATGGGAAAAGCAATTAGAGCTATACCCAGAAGAGTACCGAAAAGCATACCGCCGAGTGAAAAGGGCGAGTGAAATTTTATTACGTGAACCAGAGCCGCAAGTAGGATTAACGCCGAAAGAGGTTATTTGGACGAAGAATAAGACGAAGCTTTATCGCTACATTCCAAAACAAGAAAAAACACAAAGAGTTCCAATTCTGTTAATATATGCTCTTATTAATAAACCATATATTATGGATTTAACTCCTGGAAATAGTTTAGTGGAATATCTAGTGGATCGTGGTTTTGATGTGTATATGCTTGATTGGGGCACATTTGGTTTAGAAGATAGTCATTTGAAATTTGATGATTTCGTGTTTGATTATATTGCAAAAGCAGTAAAAAAAGTAATGCGAACTGCAAAATCGGACGAGATTTCTTTACTTGGTTATTGCATGGGTGGAACGCTAACTTCTATTTATGCAGCACTTCATCCGCACATGCCAATTCGTAACCTAATCTTTATGACAAGTCCTTTTGATTTTTCTGAAACAGGATTGTATGGTCCTTTATTAGATGAGAAATACTTCAATTTAGATAAAGCGGTTGATACATTTGGAAATATTCCGCCAGAAATGATTGATTTCGGAAACAAAATGTTAAAGCCAATTACGAACTTTGTTGGTCCATATGTTGCTTTAGTAGATCGTTCAGAGAATGAACGCTTCGTCGAAAGCTGGAGATTGGTTCAAAAGTGGGTTGGTGATGGTATTCCGTTCCCAGGTGAATCATACAGACAGTGGATTCGTGATTTTTATCAAAATAATAAATTGGTTAAGGGTGAACTCGTTATTCGCGGACAAAAGGTAGACCTTGCAAATATTAAGGCGAATGTCTTAAATATTTCTGGGAAACGTGATCATATCGCTTTGCCATGTCAAGTAGAAGCATTGCTAGATCATATTTCTAGCAATGATAAACAATATGTATGTTTACCGACAGGACATATGTCTATCGTTTACGGTGGAACAGCTGTAAAACAAACATATCCGACGATTGGAAATTGGCTTGAAGAGCGTTCTAATTAAAGATAAAAAATCCAACTAGCCTATGTTAGTTGGATTTTTTTATGAAAAATAACAAAACATAGAAAGGAGAAATTTATATTTTAGGAGTATAATTATGAAACTTATGATGGGTAAGTTGTTTTGGAATACAGGAGTTTCTGTACCTTGTTATCCACTGTTAGAAAATGATATGATATGTGATGTGCTCGTAGTCGGAAGCGGCGAAGCCGGTGCTCATATAGCGCATTCGTTAGCGAAAATTGGCATGTGTGTTACACTTATTGAAAAAAGAGCCATTGCATGTGGTAGCACAGCTGCTAATACAGGTTTACTACAATTTCTTCATGATAAATCGTTAACCTCTCTTATCCATACATTTGGTAAAGAAAAAGGGGTGCGAGCATATAAGCTTTGTTATGAAGCGCTAAGAACAATGGAAGCGGTAATACCGACTCTTGATATTAATCCCCATTTTATTCTGCGAAATAGTTTATATTATGCAAGTAAAAGTGAGGATGTCTCATTTTTACAAGAGGAGTACAATACGTTACAGAATTATGGATTTCCTGTTGAGTATTTTACAGCATCTGATATTAAGGAGCGTTATCCTTTTATAAAACAAGCGGCATTATATACACACGGTGATGCTGAGGTAAATCCGTATTTATTAGCACATAGTCTTTTGCATAAAGCAAACCAAATGGGAGCTAATATATATGAACATACAGAGGCAATACATATAAAAAAACGTAAAAATGATTTAATTTGTTACACGAAAACAGGGAATCAAATTGTAGCAAAGAATATTATTATGGCGACAGGTTATGAAGCGCTTTTTGGAAAGAAAGAAAAAAATACAACAGTAGACATCTCTTATGCAATTGTAACAAATGAAATAGATCAGTTTGAAGGCTGGCATGAGCGATCGTTAATTTGGGAAACGGCACGGCCCTACTTATATTTTCGAACGTATCAAAACCGCATTATTGTAGGCGGATTAGATGAAGCGATGCAAATTCAAACAATCGGTGATACGAAATTATTGCATAAGCGTGATATCCTTATTAATATTGTAAAAGAGATGTTCCCGCAGTATAAAAATATACAGGCAGACTACTATTGGGCAGCTGTATTTGGTGGTACTCATGATGGGCTTCCCATTTTAAAAGAAGATGAAAAGATACATAATTTATTTTACGCATTGCCGTATGGAGGTAATGGAACTGTATATGGAATGGTCTTTGCCAAATTATTTGAGCAGTTATTTACAAATAAAGAAAGTAAAGATTTTTCTTTATTTAATCGATAGAAAAAAGGTAGCGAAGTGATGGAATGAGAGATATAAAAAAGTTTTTACAAAAATTACGTCCTGTACAACTCATCGTTTTGTTTTATTTATTAGCGGTAGTTGTATCGGTGATATTGCTTAGTTTCCCGTTTGTTACGAAGCCCGGTGTGAAATGGACATTTATAGATGCTCTTTTTACATCGGTTAGTGCGGTAAGTGTTACGGGGCTGTCTGTTATTACGATTCCAGATACGTTTACTACGGCAGGAATTATTGTTTTAGCTCTTATTTTACAATTAGGCGGCTTAGGAATTATGGCGCTTGGTACATTTGTTTGGATCATTACGGGGAAAAAGATTGGTTTGCAAAGAAGAAGATTAATTATGGCAGATCATAATCAAGGAAATTTATCGGGTCTCGTAGAATTGATGCGTTCTATTTTAATTGTAATTATTTCGATAGAACTTATTGGAGCAATCTTATTAGGTACAAGATTTTTACTTTACTTTCCGACTTGGCAAGAAGCTTATTTTCACGGTTTCTTTGCAGCTGTTAGTGCGACTACGAACGGCGGATTTGATTTAACAGGACAGTCATTAATTCCGTATAAAAAAGATTATATTGTTCAAATGATTCATATGTTACTAATTATTTTAGGAGCGATTGGTTTCCCTGTGCTAATGGAAGTAAAGCAATTTCTTAGTAAAAGGCGACAACAATTATTCCGTTTTTCATTATTTACAAAATTGACGACTACAACATTTTTCACACTCGTTGTTGTGGGTACAATTATGATTTTTTTACTGGAGAGAAATCATTTTTTAGTAGGAAAATCATGGCATGAAACTGTATTTTATACATTATTTCAATCTGTGACGACGCGAAGTGGTGGACTTGCAACAATGGATATACGTGAATTATCACAACCGACGCTTTTATTTATGAGTATATTAATGTTTATAGGGGCATCTCCAAGTTCGGTTGGGGGCGGAATACGTACAACTACATTTGCTGTTAGTATATTGTCACTATACACCTTTGCAAGGGGCGGTAGAACAGTTAGAGTCTTCAAACGTCAGCTACATGAAGAGGATGTACTGAAAGCATCTGTCGTTATGACGATGGGGATTTTGTTATGTGCTACTGCGCTATTCATTTTATCTATTACGGAAAATGTACCGCTTATGAGCTTAATTGTTGAAGTTTGTTCTGCTTTCGGAACGACGGGACTATCAACAGGTGTTACGCCTGATTTAACAACTGTTGGGAAACTTGTACTTATTGTGCTTATGTTTATCGGACGCGTTGGTATTTTAACATTTATTTTAGCTAGTGGTGGAAGGGAACAACCACCTCGCTATAAATACCCGAAAGAGCGGATTATTATTGGATAGTATGAAACCATTCTACCTACGTTAGGTAGAATGGTTTTTTAGTCGTTAATGCCAAATTGTGGATGCATAAAAGCTTCATTTTTATTATCCACTTCGTTTTTTAGTAACTCTTGATTTTCTTCTGAAATCCACCCAATATCATTTGTCGGATGGATCCACTCATCGCCAGCCATAATGGCAGGATCTACTTCATCACTCCAATTGTTAAGCGGACTGTTCTCGGAATTATATTTACTGTCTCCAATTACAACATTATATTGATTCACAAAAGGTTGTTGCATCGTTTTTCCTGTTCCTTTAAAAGATGGAAAATTCATTTGATGCGGGAGCGTTTCGTCTAAAATGGGTGATTGAATCTTTTCTTTTTTCTTCAAAATTATCGCTCCTTTTTATAATGATTTCTTCATATGTAGTATTTCCATCTAACGCCTCTTATGTACTTGTTAACACTTGCCAGTAATAATTATTTTAAGTTGTTTCAAACTAGAGTAGAAAGTGATTTCTTGAGAGCAGGTGAATGTATTGGTAAAAAGAAAAGTGAAACAAAATGCGGCAATCAATAATAATAAAACTCCGAAAGAAAGCTTACCAGATGCAGAATTTGCATTAGAGTATGAAGGAGAAAATAGCGCAAAGTATGCGAATCGTAATTCAAAAAAAGGGAAACAAAAATGAGGCGTTTTTTACAAACGCCTCATTTTTTTGTGGGATTATAAAGGTTTTTTTAATTATTTGTAAATTTAGTGTTTTCTATTAGCGGAAAAATGCGAAAAAACATAGAAGTAGCAACGTATTACACAAAAACAAACAACAAACAAAAGATTAATGTTGGTTTAATACTGCTTTTACACTAGTTGTTTATATTTGAGTTGTACATAAGATTTGTAAAAGGAGAGAGAAACAGTGAAAAAAACAATCTTTAAAGCTGTAGCGACTGGAATGGTATTTTCGTTATTAATGGGGTGTGGTGCAAAGAAGGAAGAAAGTGCTGGAGCGAAAGTGAAAGATGACAAATTATCTGGATCATTAACTGTTTACACAGCAATTGAAGAAGAACTTGTACCAATTTATCTTGATTCCTTTAAAAAGAAATATCCTGATGTGAAATTGAACATTGTACGTGATTCAACAGGAGTTATTACTGCGAAATTGCTAGCTGAAGGGAAAAATACACAAGCAGATGTTGTATGGGGAACTGCGGCATCAAGTCTATTAGCTTTAGATAAAAAAGATATGTTAAAAGGATACTCTCCAAAAGGAGCAGATCGTGTTCTTCCACAATTTAAAGATGATAAGCAACCTGAAAAATGGGTAGGAAATACTGCATTTATGACGGGGATTGCTGTAAATAAAGAAGAGTTAAAGAAGAAAAATTTACCGATGCCAGAATCATATGAAGATTTAACGAAACCAGAGTATAAAGGAACACTTGTTATGCCACATCCAGCATCATCTGGAACAGGATTTTTAACAGTTTCTGCATGGCTACAAATCATGGGTGAAGATAAAGGCTGGGATTACATGAAGAAACTTCATGATAATATGGCAAGTTATACGCATTCAGGATCAAAACCAGCGAAATTAGCAGGAGCGGGTGAATATCCAGTTGGCGTATCAATGGTTTATAGTGCTTTGAAAGAGAAACAAAAAGGTGCACCAGTTGAAGTTGTATTGCCGAAAGAAGGATTAGGTTGGGAAGTAGAAGCGAACGCACTTATTAAAAAAGATAATGCAAAAAATGAAAAATTAGCGCAAGCATTTTTAGATTGGGCGATTACTGATGATGTAATGAAGTTATACTTCGAGAAAAATGGATTTGCGACAATTAAAAATGATTATAAACTTCCAGATGGATTCCCTAAAGATGTAACAGAAAAGTTATACAAAAAGAATGACTTTAAGTGGGCAGCAGAAAATCGTGACAAAATTTTAGAAAAATGGGAAAAAGAGTTTGGCCAAAAAGCAGAACCGAAAAAGTAAGTGAGTGGGAGAGAGAAAAAATGAGCGAATATTTATCAATTCAACACATTCAAAAACAGTTTGATGCATTTACAGCGTTAAAAGATATTTCTTTTACTGTGAACAAAAATGAGTTTGTATGTTTATTAGGCCCAAGTGGTTGTGGGAAAACGACATTGCTTCGAATTTTAGCAGGTCTAGAAGAGGCAACAACAGGTAGTATAGCTGTGAATGGAAAAGATATTACAGCATTACCTCCTGGAAAGAGAAACTTCGGAATGGTGTTCCAATCGTATGCATTATTTCCGAATTTAACAGCACTTGAAAATATTGAATACGGCTTAAAGACAAAAAAATATGGAAAAGCAGAAGTAAAAGAGAAAGCGCTAGAGGCGTTAAAACTTGTAGATTTACTGAATGTAAAAGATAAATATCCTGCTCAAATGTCTGGTGGACAACAGCAGCGAGTGGCACTTGCACGTGCGCTCGCTCTGTCTCCAGATATTTTGTTACTTGATGAGCCGTTATCTGCTTTAGATGCGAAAGTACGTGAAAAGTTACGTAGAGAAATGCGTGATTTGCAAGAGAAAGTAGGAGTAACAACTATTATGGTCACGCATGATCAAGAAGAGGCATTAACGATGGCTGATAAAATTGTTGTAATGAATCATGCGGAAATTATGCAGATTGGAACACCAGAGGAGATTTATCAAAGACCAGCCAATCCGTTTGTGGCAGATTTTATTGGTTCTATTAATTTCTTTTCGAAAAATAACGAAGAGCATGCAATTCGTCCTGAACATGTAACAATTGTACAAAAGGACGGTATTAAAACAGTTGTGGAAAGTATGGAGTTTCGTGGATCTGTATATCGGACGGAAGTGCGAGTCGTAGAAGAAAACACATACCTTTATAATGAGAAAATTGTAGTGGATATATTAGCATCAGAAGTAGAAGTAGCTGATATTAGAAAAGGAAAGCCGATTCAAATCTCTTTCTCAGAAAATCATATGTTGTCATATGGAAAGAAGGTCATTGTATAGATGGAGATGTTAGAAAACTACAAGGTAGAAAGTGCGAAAAAAAAGATTAAGAGAAGTATAGGGAAAGAGGAATGGATCCAAAGGCTTGTAATTATCGGTATGATTCTTTCCTTCCTTATCATACTTGTATTACCACTATTACAACTATTTACACAAGCTTTTTATAATAAAGATGGAGTTTTCATTGGTTTAGCGAATTTCAGTAAATATTTCACAACGCCGACTTTAGTTCAGTCTTTACAAAATACGGTATGGATTTCGGGCGCAACAACAATTATTTCAGTTTCAATTGCATTCGTTTACGCATATGCGATTGCCCGTACGAATGTTTTTGGAAAGCGTGTATTTCAGTATGTAGCGTTATTACCATTGTTTGCACCAACGATGATGCACGGTATAGCACTTACATATTTATTTGGTAATCAAGGGCTAGTAACGAAAGGAATGTTTGGGTTATTTGAAGGTATACAAATCCCTTTATATGGACCAGTAGGAATTGTAATAGCTGAAGTTATGTATACATTTCCGCAAGCCTTTCTCATATTACTAATTGCCTTTCAAGGATCCGATTATCGTTTATATGAAGCTTCTAATATGCTAGGGGCGAGTAAAACAAAACAATTTTTCACGGTTACTTTACCTAGTGTAAAGTACGGATTAATTAGTGCAATGTTTGTTGTGTTTACACTTAGTTTCACTGATTTTGGGGCACCAAAAATTGTTGGTGGACAATATAATGTGCTTGCTACTGACGTATACAAACAAGTAATTGGACAGCAAAATATGTCGATGGGTGCAACAGTTGGAATGATTTTATTAATCCCAGCTATATTCGCATTTGCAGTTGATCGTATTACGCAAAGAAAGCAGGTGAATTTCTTATCTTCAAAAGCAGTACCATACAGAATAATAGCTAATAAGAAAAGAGATGTCATCTCATTCATATACTGTAGTGTGATTACATTTATGATCATTTTGTTATTTGTGGCAGTTGGTATTGCTGCAAGTGTGAAAGTATGGCCATATAATATGAGTTTTACATTTGAGCATTTTATTTTTTCGAGTTTAACAGGAGATGGACTTGAAGCATTTAAAAATAGCGTAATTGTTTCAGCAGTTACAGCAGTTATTGGGGCGATTTTAACATTTGTATTTGCATATGCAATTGAGAAAATAGACCAGCTACAATTCTTCCGAAAAACAGGTTACTTTTTCTCTATCGTTCCTTTAGCCATACCAGGTTTAGTACTCGGATTAGGATATGTCTTTTTCTTTAGTCAACCAACGATTCAAATTTTGGGACTATCAGTAACGAACCCGTTTCATTCTTTATACGGAACAATCGCTGTGTTAGTACTAGTAAATATCATTCATTTTTATTCTGTAACATTTGTCACGGCAACGACTGCTTTAAAGAAATTAGATCGAGAGTTTGAGCTTGTTTCGCAGTCGATGGGTATTCCGTTTTATAAAACATTCTTTAGAGTAACGGTACCAATGTGTTTACCAGCAATTTTAGAAATGGTAATGTACTACTTCGTAAATTCAATGGTAACTGTATCGGCAGTTGTATTCCTATATGCAGCTGATTTTAAACTAGCTGCCGTATCAATCGTAAATATGGATGATGCAGGAAATGTGGCGCCAGCAGCTGCAATGAGTGTGCTTATTGTTGTTACAAATATTGTAGTAAGAGTTGTATATGAATGGGGAACGAAAGCACTTCGTAACCGAACTTCACAATGGCAAAAAAGATAAGTAAGAAAGGTGATGGACAGAATGAAAATTGAAGCAGTTATTTTTGATTGGGCAGGGACAACAGTTGATTACGGATGTTTTGCACCACTAGAAGTATTCATGGAGATTTTTCATAAACGGGGTGTAGCAATTACAGCAGAAGAAGCTCGTAAGCCAATGGGGTTATTAAAAATAGATCATGTAAGGGCACTTACTGAGATGCCTCGTATTGCGAGTGAGTGGAATCGTGTTTTCCGACAATTACCAACAGAAGCAGACATTCAGGAGATGTATGAAGAATTTGAAGAGTTTCTCTTCGCTATTTTACCGCGCTATGCTTCGCCGATTAATGGAGTAAAAGAAGTGATTGCTTCTTTACGTGAAAGAGGAATTAAAATTGGTTCAACGACTGGTTATACGAGAGAAATGATGGATATTGTAGCAAAGGAAGCAGCGTTACAAGGATATAAACCTGATTTTCTTGTTACGCCAGATGATGTTCCAGCAGGCCGTCCATATCCATGGATGTGCTATAAAAATGCAATGGAACTTGGTGTGTATCCGATGAACCATATGATAAAAGTTGGGGACACAGTATCAGATATGAAAGAAGGTAGAAATGCTGGAATGTGGACAGTGGGTGTAATTCTTGGCAGTAGCGAGCTCGGTTTAACGGAAGAGGAAGTGGAGAATATGGATTCGGTAGAACTTCGTGAAAAAATAGAAGTAGTTCGCAATCGTTTCGTTGAAAATGGGGCGCACTTTACGATAGAAACGATGCAGGAACTCGAAAGCGTAATGGAACATATCGAGAAACAAGAACTTATTATTTCATAAAAGGGGAATAGGATCATGACTGAAAATCACTACTTATTATTAACACCAGGACCATTAACGACAACAAAATCAGTAAAAGAAGTTATGCTATACGATTGGTGTACGTGGGATGATGAATATAATACGATGGTGCAAGAAGTAAGAGCTAAACTTGTATCGTTAGCGACGAAGGAAGAAGAGAAATATACAACAGTGTTAATGCAAGGAAGCGGTACGTTTTCAGTTGAAGCAGTAATTGGTTCTGTTATTCCGGCAAATGGGAAGCTTCTCGTTTGTACAAATGGTGCGTACGGTAAGCGCATTGTGCAAATGGCAGAGATGTTACAGATTGATGTAGTGGTCAGTCAAACAGAAGAGTGGGAACCTACTAATATTGTAGAAGTAGAGAAGTTATTGCAAGAAGATAAAGAGATTACGCATATTGCAGTTGTTCATTGCGAAACGACGACAGGCATTATAAATCCAATTGTAGATGTATGTAAATTAGGAAAACAGTATGGAAAGGTTACAATTGTTGATGCGATGAGTAGTTTCGGCGGGATTGAAATAGACATTGCTGATTTACAAATTGATTTTTTAATTAGTAGTGCGAATAAGTGTATTCAAGGGGTTCCTGGATTCGGATTTGTAATCGCAAAACGTGATGAATTATTGAAGTGTAAAGGGCAAGGACGCTCTTTATCTCTTGATTTATATGATCAATGGGAAACGATGGAAAAACAAAATGGGAAATGGCGTTTTACTTCACCTACACATGTTGTACATGCTTTTTATCAAGCACTACTTGAACTAGAAAAAGAGGGAGGAGTAAGAGCGCGTTACAATCGATATTACAACAATCAAAAACTACTAGTAAATAGAATGGGAGAAATCGGATTTAAGCCACTAGTAGATGAGGAATATCAATCTCCTATTATTACATCTTTCATTTATCCAAAAGAGGGATTCGAGTTTCAACAGTTATATAACGAATTAAAGCGTTATGGATTTGTTATTTACCCTGGAAAAATTTCGAAAGTAGATACGTTCCGCATTGGAAATATCGGTGATGTACATGAAGAAGATATTAATCGCTTAGTTGATAGTATTGCTAAAGGAGCTGTTATTGGGTGAAAGTATTTTGCTTAGGTGGAGCAGGTAAAATTTGTCGCGAAGCTATTTTGGATTTAGTTCAATTTTCATCTTTTGAGACAATTACAGTAGCTGATTTTAACGAGGTAGAGGGCCGTAAAGTAGTAGAATGGCTCAACGACCCTCGTGTTGATTTTGTAAAAGTAGATGTAAAGAATCACGAGGATACGGTTGCAAAAATGATTGGTTATGACATTGTAATGGACGGTACGACGATAAAGTTAAACAGATTGTCGACCCGCTGTATTGCAGAAGCAGGCTGTCACGGTGTGAACTTAAATGGATTTGGTGAAGAAAATGAATCGCATGCTATATTTGTTGAAAATGAAAAGATATGTTTACCTGGATTTGGCATGACGCCAGGTGTAACGCAAATGATGGCAATGCATGCAGCAAATCAATTGGATACTGTAGAGTCTGTCCGTGTAAGTCACGGTTCGTATCGTCCGATTGCTTTTTCTGCATCAATTACAGAGACAACGACATATGAATATGATCCATATTTACCATCGCGTACAGTGTATGAAGATGGTGAATTTAAGCAAGTACCTCCGTTTGCGCGTCCGAGAGAAATAGAATTGCCAGAGCCTTATGGTAAGGCAACGCAGTATATCATTCCGCATTCTGAAACGATTACGCTAGCAAAGGCATTAGAAAATAAAGGTGTCAAACTGATAGAGACGAGAGGAACTTGGCCACAGCAAAATATGCAACTTGTACGTGCTTTATATGATTACGGCATATTGCGTAATGATCAGATTGAAATAAACGGGAAAGAAATAGGCATTATGGATTGTATTTCACAGTATTTATTGCAATCGAAAGAAGGGCAAGAAACAGAGCTTTATGGTTATGCACTTCATGTAGAAGTAATAGGTATGAAAAATAATGAGAAGCAAAGACATGTGTTATATCATACACATCCGTTATCTGATGGTTCTGTTGTAGGATGGGAAAAATTAAGAGCGTATACGAGAAACGTCGGTATTCCATTTGGGATTGCTGCAGAGTTAATTGCAAATGGAAATGTAAATAGGGTGGGTGTTGTTACGCCTGAAGAAGCCTTTGAAAATCCACAATTGATTTTTGATGAGCTAGCAAAGCGCGGTATTCATATTCATGAAGAAGTTTCTACTTATAAAGAAAATTATAGCTTTGTATAAGTAAGGAAGTTTATAAGGGAGATATAAATGAGGTGAAGCTATGTCTGTAGTAGGAGAAGAAAGAAAGCGAACCATTCTTGAAAAGGTAGAATTTAAAGGGAAAGTAAAGGTTTCAGAATTAGCGAGAGAATTTGCTGTATCAACAGAAACGATTCGTCGATATTTAGAAGAATTAGATCGTGAAAAGAAGCTGAAAAAAGTGTATGGTGGAGCTGTTCAACTTCCAGGCGCTGGAGTAGAGGCACCAATGTTAGAAAGAGAAATGCTACATATAGAAGAGAAGAAAAGAATTGGTTATAAAGCAGCGACATTTGTAGAAGACGGTGATGTTATTGCAATTGATGATGGAAGTACACCGCTTCAAATGGTTCCATACCTTGTTCATCGTAAAAACTTAACGATTGTAACAAGTTCATTTCCAGTCGCAACACAATTAATTTCTTCTATTAATAAAAAGATGTTTCACGGTGAAGTTTTATTTATAGGTGGAAAAGTATCTCCAAAGCATTCGCGTGTATCAGGGTCTATTTCTCAGCAAGTCATACAGCAATTTCATTTTCATAAAGCGTTCGTTTCGATTGATGGGTTATTACCTAGTTTTGGAGTTTCCAGCTTTGAATTAGAGAAAGCGAAATTGTCAGAGGCGATGATGAAATTAGCTGAGAAAACATATATTTTATGTGATCATACGAAGGTAGGAGTGAAAGGGAATTATCGTATAGCAGCAATTTCGCGTATTCAACACGTAATTTGTGATAAAAAAATGCCATATAGCTTTGAAGAAGAACTTAAGAAGCATAATATTCAGTGGACAGTTTGTTAAATACAGTGAAAGCACATAAACTCCCGCCTAATTTTTAGGAGGGAGTTTTATTATCTGTAAATCGTAAAATAAAAGATTTGCAGTTATGCAAAAAGTGGACACATTTTCTCACCTCTTTCATATAATTTACCAATACAAAAAAAGTTGGTCGAAGGAAAGAAGGGAGAACATGTCAGAACGAATATATAATAAACTTGTATTGTACGCGAATATTTTGCAAAAAATCGGTGTCATCAATGAGAAGGAAAAAAGTGAAATTCTTCATACGATAGGTAAAAAAGCCCTTTGAATAAAGGGCTTTTTTATTTTTTTATCTTTAAAAATATAAATTTAATGTAATATTCTCATTGACAATGATAATGATATTCATTATCATTTATTTGTGGATAATTGATAATACTTATCAATTGTAAAGATTATATATGATAGGGGATATTATTTTGAAAAAAAATTACATGAAGGCGCTAGTAGTAGCGACAACATTAGCAATTCCATTTGCTACGTACTCTACTCCAGCATTAGCGGCATTAAAAGTTGAAGCAAATCAATCGGTAGCAGCAGCGAGTGATCGCACGTATGATACTGAGATTAAAATATATAAGGACCAAAAAGATGAGCCATCTATGGTTTCTCAATATATAAAAGATCCTAAAGTAACGATTGCAGCTGGCAAAAAAATTGTCACTGTAACAATGCAAGATAGTGATTATTTTCAATATCTTAGAATAGAAGATAGAAACCAGCCTGGTGTATTTCATGATGTGAAGGTTTTGTCAGAAGATAAGAGGAAGAATGGAACGAAAGTAGTTCAATTTGAAATTGGTGAGTTTGAGAAGAAGCACAATATGCAAATGCATATACTTATTCCAGCTATTGGATATGATCACAAATATCAAGTTCAATTTGAAATTAAAGATCCAACTGTAGGTAACAAAGAAACAGAGAAACCAGATGATAACTCTAATTCAGGCAATACGGAAACGGATAATCCAGTTGATAATCAAAATATGATAACAGATAACAAATTAAGAGAACTTGTGAATAAAAAAGTATTTAATAGAAAAGATTTAAATACACCAATTACGAAAGAAGAGTTATTACAAGTAAAGGATTTGTTTTTAAATACGAATGAGATACTTGATTATAGTGCATTAAAATATATGCCAAATTTAAAATCTTTAACAGTTGCGAATGCGAAGATAAAAGATCCGTCGTTCTTTGCGAACTTAAAGCAATTAAGTCATTTAGCTTTGCGTGGTAATGAATTTTCAGATGTAACGCCACTTGTTAAGATGGATAATTTAGAATCTCTTGATTTAAGTAATAATAAAATTACAAACGTTGCACCACTAACTGAAATGAAAAATGTAAAAAGTTTATTTCTATCAGGCAACCAAATAGAAGATGTAACAGCATTAGCGAAAATGGAACAACTAGATTACTTGAATTTAGCAAATAATAAAATTACGAACGTTGCTCCATTAAGCGCTTTGAAAAATGTAACATACTTAACTTTAGCAGGTAATCAAATTGAAGATATTAAAGCGTTATATTCATTACCTTTAACAGACTTAGTATTAACACGTAATAAAGTTAAAGATTTATCCGGCATTGAGCAAATGAAGCAATTAGAAGAATTGTGGATCGGGAAAAATGAAATAAAAGATGTTACTCCTCTAAGTAAGATGACACAGTTAAAACAATTACACTTACCTAACAATGAGTTAAAGGATATTACGCCATTATCAAGTTTAGTAAACTTACAAAAGCTTGATTTAGAAGCGAATTATATTTCAGACTTATCACCAGTTAGTAATTTGAAAAAATTAGTATTTCTAAGTTTTGTTGCAAATGAAATTCGTGATGTCCGACCAGTTATAGAACTAAGTAAGACGACTTATATTAATGTCCAAAATCAAAAAGTATTTTTAGAGGAAACAGAAGTAAATAAAGAAATAAAAGTACCTATATATGAAAAAAATGGTGAAGTTTCTACGAAAATCCGTCTGAAGAGCGATAATGGTACGTATAGTAATGGCGTAGTGAAATGGAGTACACCAGGTGAGAAAATATATGAATTTGGTGTGAAAGATCCATTCGCGGATACAGGAATTTTCTTTACAGGGTCTGTTATTCAAAATGTAGTAGAAAGTAAAGACGGTAATACGTCTAAAGAAGATGAGAAAACAGAAGTGGTAGAATTTAAAGATGTACCAAAAGGACATTGGTCAGAAGAAGCAATTAATTACTTAGCGAAAGAAAAATTATTTATAGGCTATGGAAATGGTGAATTTGGATTTGGTGATAACATTACTCGTGGACAAGTAGCTCTTCTAATACAAAGGTATTTAAAATTAGAAAATAATCTAGTACCAAAAACGGCATTTACAGATACGAAAGGAAATATGTATGAAACGGCTATTGATGCAGTGGTTCAAGCTGGAATTATGACAGGCTATGGAAATGGTATGTTCCGTCCAGATGGAGTATTAACTCGATATGAAATGTCAGTAGTATTACAAAGAGTATTTCAGTTAAAAGAAAATGAAAATAGTGCAGAGAATTTTAAAGATATACCAAATGGCCATTGGGCGAAAGGATATGTGAAAGCTTTAGTGGATAATAAAATATCAAAAGGCGACGGGGAAGGGAATTTTTTAGGAGATAATTTCGTAACACGTGAACAATATGCACAGTTTTTATATAATGCAATAAAGAAATAAAGTGAAACTTTAATCAGTGGGGGGTTTGTTCATTCCCCACTGATTATTAGCCCTCACTAATCGGGCTGCCCGTTAATGCGGAATAAAAAATGAGGAAAATACGCTATTCTTTAATTAAAGAGTAGCGTATTTTTTATGTACAAAATGAAATAGGAAATAGATAGGAGTATAGACATATGAATAGCCTATTTTAAAGAAGAACCACGAAACTATATTGACAAAAAAGCGTTCTCATGTGATAATTCAATTAATTTTTAGAATAATCAAAAAATATTCCTTTTACATAGAAAGGATTCGAACCTTATATGAATATTATGCCGGGGGTGACGAAATGTTATTTTTTCTGAAGAAATGGAATGAATTAAAAGATGTGAAATCTGAATTGGCACTTCGTGATTGGTTTTATGGTACCAAAATTAGCTTATCGCTATGTACGTCAAAAGAGCCGTTAACATTCTTAGTAAATGTTGAGGGAAGAGATAAAGGGCTATTTTCGGAAGAAGATTTTATTGTCGTAAATTGCATGTGCGAGTCAGTATTTGAAAATGAAGAAAAACCAGCTGCAGAGTCATTTATGCATGCGGATATTTATAAAAAAAGTAGTGCAGGATGTATTTTACAAGTGCAGACTGTAGATAGTCATTTAATATCAGAGTTATATGGGGAAGAAGGAGAAGTAACGTTCGATAAACGCAGTGTGGAGCGTGTTTTCGGAAAAGAAGGTATAACAGAAATGACAATTCCAATTGTAGAAGATGAAAAAAAATTCGCTGATTTATTAGAAAGGAATGTTCCGAATTTCATTGAAGGTGGAGGAGTAGTTCTTGTTCATAATTACGGCATGATTGTGTGGGGAAAAACGCCAGAAGAGGCGAAAAAATGGCTAGAGGGTATAGAATATTTAATGAACTATCATGTAAAGTTATTAATGATTAAGGGGGCAAGGAGCTCTGTTATATAAAAATGGATGTGATATAGCTACAAGTTAATAAATAAATGAAAGCGTTTTAAAAATAATTTCACTCATAAAATATAGGTCTCCTTATTATATATAGATTACATGTTGACATGTAAGGAGGAACATATTTTGCGAGTTAAATATCATTTTCTGCCAAAGCAGCAAGTAACATTTTGCAAAATAAATGATTCTGGTGAAGAGGCACTGCAAATGATGAACGAAACGGGATTTCGAGCCATCCCGGTATTAGCAGAAGATGAGAAGAAATTCACAGGGATTATTTATAAAGTAGATTTATTAGAAAAAAAATGCAATAGCGGATTAGAGCATGTAAGTGCAGGAGATATGCTCGATGATTCTAATGCATTTATTTTTGAAAAGGATTCCTTCTTCAGAGCTTTTTATGTAATTCGTCGGCTTCCGTTTTTAGCCGTGCTAAATGATTATAATGAATTTGTCGGTATGTTAACGCATTCGAATATATTTGATGTTATTGAAGATTCATTTGGTATGCGAACAGGTGGTTATATATTAACAATTGCAACACAAGATTGTAAGGGAACGATTAAAGAGCTTGGGACATTGTTAAAAGCATATAATATCGGTGGCCTATTTACGCTAGATAACGGTGATCAATATATCCGCCGCGTTATTGTAAATATATCAGATGAGTTAGATGAAACAAAATTAAAGCAATTAATCGGAAAAATAGAGAAAAAAGGATTCAGAGTGAGTCATGTAGATTATATTTAAGTTAAAAAGAAAAGTACCTATCTGTTATATATAGATAGGTACTTTTTTGTCCCGCTATTTGTGGGCAGTAAGATCTTCGCCTCAAAATTCAGCGCAAGCAAAGAAGTTAAGTGGGGGCGGACTGCCCGTAAAAGCCCAATTGGTGAGGGCTGATTATATGTGAGTAATGAACTTTATTTTGAAACAGGAGGCGGGGATAATGCTAGATCAGATAAGAAAATAAAGTCTGCATGCTCACGAATTTTAGGGATAGAAGTTTCAATAACGCGTGATGTAATTTCACCTGGGGGGCCCACATGCCCGATAGCTACCATAATAGGTTTTTCTTGAATTTTTTTGATGAGTAATTGGGCTTGTTTTGAAATATGCCCTGCTGTATATACATCATCAAAAAATAGTTGGTTTTCAATAATAGGAACTCCTAATTCTTTTCCGATTTTTGGGACGACACTATTAGGATTCGTTTTACTATCTAAGTAAAATAAACCGTGTTTTTTACAAGCAGCAAGTATAAGGCGAACAATTCTTTCATCCGCTGTTACTTTTGACCCCATATGATTGTTCATTCCAATTGCATGCGGTACTTCTTGAATCGCTTGTTCAAGTCGGTTGTTTATTTCTTCATCGCTTAAATCAGTTGTAATTGCTTTCGGCCCAAGCCATTCTTTTTTACCTTTTATAGGTTCCATTGGCATATGTATAATAACTTCATGTCCTTTCTTATGGGCAGCTATTGCGTCTTCTTTTGTGGAAGGAAGAAAAGGCATAACAGCAACAGTGAGTGGAATGGGAAGTGATAACATTTGATTAGTCCCCTTCATATTATTACCGAAATCATCAATGACAATAGCAACTTTATTCGTATGAGCATTTGCTTGAATAGGAAATAAGAAAGACGGTAAAAACAAAACAATGATGAATAATGCAATCGTATATTTTCGCATATAAATATTTCCTTTCTATTGTTATCCTGCTATTTGTGGGTAGTAAGACTCCCACCTCAACATTGGGCTGGATAGGTGGGAGATTCACTGCCTACCCGATTGGTGAATGCTAATTATCAGTGGGGGCTGAACAAAAAAACACTGATTAAAGTTTCACTTTATCAATCATCATTATGTTTTGCTTTTTTATATAAATTAAACAAAAAATGTCGAAGAAAAGTAGGTGGAAAATTAAGAATCCCCGGTTTACGTAGAATTTATAAAAAAAGAAGATGAAAAAAATGTCTATTATTGCGAATGTATTTACAAAGATAGAATAATTTGTAATAATTCTCAAAGTGAGGGTAAAGATTTGTAAATTACAGGGAGAAAATGTTAAGTTTTCTGATTCTTCAAATTTGCATATGATTAAGTAGTTAAAAAAAGTCAATGGAGAAGTGAAGTTAAGAGCATGGAAGTATAATAAGGGGGATATGGATGTTTACTGTAAAAAGGAAGTACACATTAGAAAAGCTTTCACGTGATATTCATATGAAACGTGAAGAAATGATTCAACTAGGATTAACAAGTGGGCTAAATAGTAGGGAGACAATTCAAGTTAGTCAAGAATTGGACAAGCTTATTTTACAATATCAATGTTATAAAGAAAAACAAACACCGAAATGGTTTTCAATTATAAAAATACCTATTTTCCAAATCGGGTATGAAGGAAAATCAAATAATTTTTGGCGAATGCTTGTGGCTGGTTTTATGAAATAAGTATAATTACCCTTATAGGATAAGGATAATTATACTATGTGTAACGGAATTTCGATATGAACTGTCGTTCCTTCGTTTTCTGTACTGTCGATAAAAATATGCCCATTATACATCTCTACAATTCGTTTACATATGACAAGTCCAAGACCTGTTCCAGTATCTTTATTAGTAAAGAACGGATGAAAGAGGTGTTTTTGAATATGTTGCGGAATCCCTTTTCCAGTATCTGTAATATGCAGTTGTGCGTGTGTTTCATTGTTTTTTACTACAATGGTTAGTGTATCATTAGAAGTCATGGCCTCAATTGCATTTTTGGTAATGTTTAAAACCACTTGTTTCATATGGTCTTTCGAACAACGGATATGAACAGGATGGTCTGGCAAATGTAAATGGAATACAATGTTATGTAAATTCGCCTCAGATTGAATAATTAATGCTACCTCATTTAGAATTGTTCTTACATCATATGTTTGTTCGATGATGGCGGTTGGCTTTCCTAGAATAAGAAATTCACTTACAATTTCATTGATTCGCTCTATTTCTTGTTCAATTACGGAAAAGTAGAACTGATCTTGTTCATCTTTATATTTCTCTTTTAATAGAGCGACGAGTCCTTTAATTCCAGTAAGAGGATTACGGATTTCGTGTGCTGTACTCGCTGCAAAAGTTCCAACTAATTCAATTTTCTGTAGCTCATTTTGTTGTCTTTCAAGTTTTGTTTGACGTTTTAACAACATATATTGAGCAAGCAAAAATAAAATAGACATTAAAAATAAAGTAGCTATACACTCTATTGCAACCCACTGGTATAAGGTTTTTTGATGAATGGGTAATGGAGAAACAGAGACCTTCCAATTCAATCTTTGGAGTGGGGTAGTAAGCATATTAGAATGCGTATCACTTGTGTCGTTATTATCATCGGTTAGAAAAACTACATCATGTTTATCAGTTACCTCAAAATGGTATTGTGGTTTAATGGCATTTAAAGAAGAGGAAATGTAATCAAAGCGTAAACTAGCTAATAATAATCCTGAGAGCTCCTTCTGTTTATTAAATATGGGGGCAGCAATCATAATAGCTTTATGTCCAAGAACGCGATCAGTAATGACTGATGATACAGTGGTTTTTTTAGTTTGGAGCGCGTCTTGAATATATTTACGGTCTGAAACATCTATAGGCTTTGATTCATCTTCAGATGCGATTGTAATGACTCCTTCTGGTGTAGCGTAATATAGACCAGAAAAGCGTGCATCGTTTCCATCTGTATCATGTACAATTTGTTTAATGCCATTTATATTACCAGTCTCGGTGCCTACAACTTTTGCAAGCATGTCTAAAGCAGAAATTGCTTCACCAAGATGATGATCCAAATAATCTCTATATAAAAAGAGAACTGTATGAGCAGATAATTTGTTTTCCTGTTTCATTTTATATGTATGATACGAATAAAATGTAGCACCAATCCCTATTGTCGGTAGGATAACAAGCAATATATATATAATTATGCTTTGGAATTTGACTTTCAAATGTGGTACTCCTTCTTTTTTTATTATCATTATATATAAACTATGTTAAAATTGTCATGTTTTTATTCAAGAATGATTTTTAATATATTAGGGGAGAAGAAATGGATGAGTGAATGCTCATTCGGAATTCACATGAAGTATGAAGTGGTATTTTCTTTTTATTGCTGAGAATTTAAGTGAAGGGTTGAAAGTTGTATGACATCAAATAATGAACGAGAAGATATTTCTCAATCTTTAAAAGTATTTATTGCATTATCTCGTGTACATCGTTCTGTTATGGATACTACAAATAAATCTATACAAAGTAACGGGTTAAATCCAACTGAATTTGCTGTATTAGAACTGCTATATCATAAAGGCGGTCAACCACTCCAGCAAATTGGTGAGCGCATTTTAATAGCTAGTGGCAGCATTACATATGTTGTAGATAAGTTGGAGAAAAAGGGATTAGTAAAGAGAATCCCATGTCCGAATGACAGACGTGTTATTTACGCGCAATTAACTGAGTCTGGCGAGAACTTTATTGCTTCTATTTTTCCGGGGCATGAGAAAGTTATACATCAGTCTTTTGAAATGTTAACGAAAGATGAAAAAGATGAATTACTTGATTTATTAAAAAAAATTGGGAAGTATGAAAAATAATATGTTCCAAAGGAGCTTTGGATAAATAAATCCAAGGCTTTTTTATTTGTAATGAACTCAGGGCAGTCACTGCCGAAATTTGTTGAAAATTAAGAGGGGATTCGAGAATACGTATTGAATTATAATAAAGGTATGTAATGGAGAGGAGGCTCGTTCATGTCATTTAAAGACTATGAATATAAACGCCCAAATATTGAAGAGTTAAAAGAGAAATTTACTGTTGCTTTAGAGAAGTTTGATAACGCAAAAACTGTAGAAGAACAAAAACAAGTCATTCATTCAATTAATGAGATTCGCAACGATTTTGGTACAATGGGAAACCTTTGTTACATTCGCCATTCTGTTGATACGACGGATACTTTTTATAAGGAGGAGCAGGATTTCTTTGATGAATTCTCTCCAGTTGTACAAGGATATGGTACAAAATATTATAAGGCACTCATTAATTCTCCATTTCGTGAAGAATTAGAGGCGTATTATGGAAAACAATTATTTGCTCTAGCAGAATGTGATTTAAAAACATATTCAGATGAAGTCGTGAAAGATTTACAATTAGAAAATAAATTATCATCGCAATATACACAGTTATTAGCATCTGCAAAAATTGACTTTGCTGGAGAAGAAAGAACGTTATCGCAACTGATTCCGTTTATGCAAGGAAAAGAAAGAAGCGAACGTAAAGCAGCAAGTGAAGCATACTACGGATTTTTAGCTGGAAATGAGGAAGAACTAGATCGTATTTATGATGAGCTTGTTAAAGTGAGAACGAAAATCGCAAAATCTTTAGGTTTCAAAAACTTTGTTGAACTTGGATATGCAAGAATGTACCGTACAGATTATAATGCGGAGATGGTGGCTAATTACCGTCAGCAAGTGCTGGATTATATCGTTCCTGTTACAACGGAATTAAGAAAGCGACAACAAGCACGTATCGGTGTAGAGAAGTTAGCTTATTACGACGAAAATTTTGAGTTTGCTACAGGTAATCCAACTCCAAAAGGAGATGCGGATTGGATTGTTGATCATGGAAAGACGATGTATAAAGAGTTATCGGCTGAAACAGATGAATTTTTCAATTTCATGCTAGATAATGATTTATTAGATTTAGTTGCGAAAAAAGGAAAAGCTGGTGGCGGATATTGTACATATATTGAGAATTATAAAGCGCCATTTATTTTCTCAAACTTCAATGGAACATCTGGTGACATTGATGTATTAACACATGAAGCAGGTCATGCTTTCCAAGTATATGAAAGTCGTAAATTTGAAATTCCAGAATATAATTGGCCAACATATGAGGCATGTGAAATCCACTCTATGAGTATGGAATTCTTTACATGGCCATGGATGAAGCTATTCTTTGAAGAAGATGCAGATAAATATTACTTCTCTCACTTAAGTTCAGCACTCCTGTTTTTACCTTATGGTGTATCTGTTGACGAATATCAACATTATGTATATGAAAATCCTGAAGCATCACCGGAAGAGCGTAAGACAGCATGGCGTAACATAGAGAAGAAATATTTACCACATCGTGATTATGAGGATAATGATTATTTAGAGCGCGGTGGTTTTTGGCAACGTCAAGGGCATATTTATAGCTCACCGTTCTATTATATTGATTACACGCTTGCTCAAATTTGTGCGCTACAATTTTGGAAACGTGCAAGAGATAATAGACAAGAGGCTTGGGAAGATTATGTGAATCTGTGCCAACAAGGTGGAAGTAAATCGTTCTTAGAATTAGTAGAAGTTGCAAATTTAACATCACCATTTGCTGAAGGCTGTGTGAAAAGTGTTATTACAGAAATTGAAGCATGGTTACATGCGATTGACGACACAAAATTGTAAAAAACATGCGCTTTTTTTCACATGTTTAACATCGACATAATGGGAAAATGATGAGATAATAAAAGAAAATTCAGAATACTAAAGAGGTGTTTCTAATAAGGAGCACCTCTTTTCACAAACAAAAGGGGGGAACAAGTATGCTTCAATCTAATATGGATGTAAGTTTAGAAAGTTTAGTAAACTCATTACAGTCTACTCGAAGCACGCTATTATCAGAAATTGAAATGTTAAATGACACAGAAGTGAATGTAAAGCCACGCCGTGATAAATGGAGCATTATTCAAATTTTACACCACTTGCATTTAGTTGAACAATCTGTCACGTCTGCCCTTGTATATGCTTTACAAAAAAAGGAAAGAAACATGACTCCATTTAAAGACCTCCAACTTACGCTTGATCGCACACATAAACGAGAAGCTCCTCAGCAAATGCAACCAACAGAAACTTTAATGAAAAAACAGCAAGGAATTCAATTGCTAGAACATTCACGCCAAGAACTATTACACGCGCTTCATAGTGTTATAGATGAAAAAGATTTATTTGAAAATGGATTAAAGCATCCTGTTTTTAATGATCTGAATTTGTATCAATGGGTTCAATTTCTTGATTTGCATGAACAAAGACATCTTACGCAGTTAAAAGAGGCGAAACATGCAATTTTGCAACGCTAAAGTGGAAGAAGTGGGAAACCACTTCTTTTTTGATACGTGCATAGTTTTCTTTCTTATTTTGGAATACTACATGGAGAAAGAAAAGAAGGAGCTGAAAAAACATGTCTAAAAAGAAGCGAGAAGAAGAGCGCGCCTGGAAAGCACGTAAAGAAAATCAACAACCGCACGGAAAAGTGAAAGCTTTTGCTGAATTAGTTGAAGGAACAGAAAAAACGTGATGATTATTTCATCACGTTTTTTGTATGAGTGGAAAAGTTAATAAAAAGGTTGTACCGATTCCTTTTTCACTTATAATATCAATTTTTCCATTCATAGCTTGAACAACACTGAATACGACCATCATTCCAAGTCCAGTACCTTTTTCTTTCGTTGAATAAAAAGGAGAGCCAAGACGTTTTACTTGTTCTGAATCCATACCGACTCCTGTATCTTTTATATATAACTGAATATGCTTATGATCAGGAACTAATGTGAAATAAAGATCACCGCCTTTTGGCATAGCCTCAATGCAATTTTTTAAAATATTTAATAAACATTGATTTAGTTTTTGCTTTTCACCAGCGATAAAAAAAGAAGTGCTTTGCTTTATATAATGAGTACGTACATTTGTTAAATTAGCAAGCGGTGTAATTAACGACAATGCATGTAGTAATTCTTCTTCTAACTGTAATGTTTGTTCTTTTTCAATGCTTGGTTTAGCAAAGGTTAAATAATCTGTAAGAACATGATTTGCTTGTTCGATGCCGTTAATGGCAATGTCGATATATAATTTTCGTTCCTGCTCAGTACAGGTATCTGATTGTAACAGTTGTAAAAACCCTTTCGTTGAAGTTAATGGATTGCGAATTTCATGAGAGATAGACGCTGCCATTTCACCAATTAAATGAAACTTTTCAGCATTTATAAGTTCGTTTTGGAGACGAACTTGAGTTTGTAATATGTGTAGTAAATATAGAATTAGAATCGTACCAAGCATTGAACATAACTCATACACAATAATATGCGGTATATAATCAGTCTTATTTGTAACCTTTGAAAGGAAGAAGGGTATCCAAATAAATCCGTATGTGAGACTGTAGATAATAGCAAGTGTTATTTTTATACGATTAGAAGTTCGATTAAAAAATTTATATGTTAATAGTAGAACAATAAATAGAAGAACAGAACCGATAAGAGATGGGAAAACACCTACCCCCCCTAATAATAAGCGATATATGTTTAATACAACTAAGATAGAACCACCAGCAATAGGCCCTCCCGTTAATGTACCGACAATTAATACAATATGGCGCATATCAAATTGAAAACCATTATTTGTTTTTGCTGCAAATGTAATACAGAGTACGGTAGCGAGGCAACAGAGTACAATGAATATAGCTGAATTTAATTTAGGAGAGCGTTTCCCTTTTTGATTCCAAAATAAATGATATACGAGCATTGTAATCAGGATGAATAATATATTTAAAAAGAGATAAATAATAAAGGATTTCAGTGGGATGCCTCCTCTCTTCTTAGATTAAATTAATCATACTATAAAATGAAAGAAATGAAATAATAAATAGCAGAAAAATCAGAAATTTTTACGCTAGTATACAATATGTTACAATAAGTTGTGTCAATGAAAGAAGAAATTCCGTGCACCGCGCGGGAGAGGTTCGCGAACTCCCTCTATAAAAAACTATGGAAACAACAATATCCTTAGGTATTGTTTTGTTTTTTTATTGTGACAGTTCAAGAACGTTCTTTCTTCTTATTTATAGTAGAGAAGGAGAATGAGTGAAATGAAAAAAGAAAAAGCAGTTGTTGTTTTTAGTGGAGGACAAGATAGTACGACATGTTTATTTTGGGCAATAGAGCAGTTTGCAGAGGTAGAAGCTGTAACGTTTAATTACAATCAACGTCATAAGCTAGAAATTGATTGTGCAGTGGAAATTGCAAAAGAGCTAGGAATAAAGCATACGGTACTAGATATGAGTCTATTAAATCAACTTGCTCCAAATGCGTTAACGAGAACGGATATGGAGATTACACATGAAGAAGGTGAATTGCCATCGACATTTGTAGATGGACGAAATTTACTCTTCTTATCATTTGCTGCTGTATTAGCAAAACAAGTTGGAGCACGTCATATTGTAACGGGTGTATGTGAAACTGATTTCAGTGGTTATCCAGACTGCCGTGACGTGTTTGTGAAATCGTTAAACGTTACTTTAAATTTATCTATGGATTACCCGTTTGTTATTCACACGCCACTTATGTGGATTGATAAAGCTGAAACATGGAAATTATCAGATAAACTTGGAGCATTTGAGTTTGTTCGAGAAAAAACATTAACATGTTATAACGGAATCATTGGTGATGGTTGCGGTGAATGTCCAGCATGTCAACTTCGTAAAGCAGGATTAGATACGTACCTACAAGAACGCGAAGGAGCGAATAACTAATGGATAACTTTTTTGGATTTCGCATCGTAGAGAATTTGCAAAAAATGGACAAGGATATTCAGCGTAAACAACTCAAATACCATAATAAAAGAGTAATGGTCAGCAAGGAATTTACATTTGATGCAGCACACCATTTACACTGTTATGAAGGGAAATGTAAAAACTTACACGGTCACACATATAAAGTTGTATTTGGAATTAGTGGATATGTAAATGAAATAGGTCTTGCAATTGACTTTGGAGATATAAAAGAAATTTGGAAAAATGAAATCGAAATTTATCTAGATCATCGTTATTTAAACGAAACGTTACCTGCAATGAATACGACTGCTGAAAATATGGTCGTTTGGATTTATGAAAAGATGGCAGAAGCACTAACAAAAGAGAATCGAGTGAACGAATATAAAGGAGCTCGCGTTGAATTTGTTCGTCTATTTGAGACGCCGACTAGTTATGCGGAAGTAAGACGGGAGTGGATGCTCGATGAGTAAAATCCCTGTCTTAGAAATATTCGGTCCGACTATTCAAGGTGAAGGAATGGTTGTAGGGCAAAAAACAATGTTTATCCGTACAGCTGGTTGTGATTATAGCTGTGCTTGGTGTGATTCTGCTTTTACGTGGGATGGATCAGCTAAAGATCAAATTAGACAGATGACACCAGAAGATATTTGGGATGAGCTTGTTGCAATTGGAGGAGAAAATTTTTCTCATGTTACGATTTCAGGTGGAAATCCGGCATTACTGAAAAATATTGAGTTTCTTCTTTCTATATTAAAAGAAAATGGAATGCGAACGGCAATTGAAACGCAAGGGAGTAAATGGCAAGATTGGTTACTTCAAATTGATGAGGTAACAATTTCTCCAAAACCACCAAGTTCAACGATGAAAACAGATTTTCATAAGTTAGATGCTATTATTCAGAAACTAGCAGGAAAAGATATTAGTTTAAAAGTAGTAGTATTCGATGATCATGATTTTGAATATGCAGTTAAGATGCACGAACGTTATCCCAAGGTACCATTTTTCTTACAAGTAGGAAACGATGATACAAAAACAGTGGATGATGCGATGCTTATAAAAAAATTATTAGATAAGTATGAATGGCTGATTGATAAAGCTGTAAATTGTAAAGAGATGAATGATGCAAAAGTATTGCCTCAGCTTCATGCGTTAGTATGGGGAAATAAGCGCGGCGTATAACGAGAAGGGATGTTTAAAATGACAGGAAGATTAGATGAAGATTTAAAAGATGTAACATTACTAGGGAATCAAAATACAAAATATTTATTTGAATATAGCCCAGAAATATTAGAGGTATTTGATAATAATCATCCAAACCGTGATTATTTTGTAAAATTCAATTGTCCTGAATTTACAAGTTTATGCCCGAAAACAGGACAACCAGATTTTGCAACAATTTATATTAGCTATATTCCAGAGCAAAAAATGGTAGAGAGTAAATCTTTAAAGTTGTATTTATTTAGTTTCCGCAATCATGGTGATTTCCACGAAGATTGCATGAACGTTATTATGAACGATTTAATTAAATTAATGGATCCGCGTTATATTGAGGTATGGGGGAAATTCACACCACGTGGTGGCATTTCAATTGATCCATACTGCAACTACGGGCGCCCAGGTACGAAGTATGAACAAATGGCTGACTACCGCATGATGAACCACGATCTATATCCGGAAACAATTGATAATCGTTAATAGAAAGAAAGGGCCCGTATAGTATACAGGCCCTTTCTTTCTATTATATTATGCATTTTGATTAATGACAGTATAGTTTTTATGACTTACAACTGTAAGAGGTTCCATATCTAGTTCTCTAAAATTCTTCATAATTGTTATATCAACAATAACAGAGTTTTGATTTACTTTTTGAACACGGCCTTGCATTCCACCTTTAAATTCGATGATATCTCCAGTTTCTGCGATCTGCATAAGCAACTCTCCTTGTTACAGTTTTCCCAAAAAAAGAATAAATTTGGGTTTTTTTATTTCCTCCTATTTTGAACCATATTTCCTACTTTGTAAATGTTTCCAAAGTAAAAATTCGAAAAATATTCACTTTTTGTAAGAAAATATGTAGAAAATCCATGTTTTTTAGAAAAAATAGCAAAAATGCGAGAATCTTTATATCGAGGTATAATGAAAAAGTAGAATAACCTGCTGAAGTGGGAGAAATTAGAGGCGGTAAAATGATGTTTGAATTTGTGGGGAGTGTTATAGCTTTAATTTTATTTTTATTTTCTTATATGCATTTAAAAAAGATTCGTCAATATGATACGAGTACATATTTTGATGGGATGGATGGTATCCATGCTTCGATAACACATGATAGTGGTGGGGAGATGTAAAGGTATATAACTTTATTTTTTTGCGTGGTATGATGTTTAGAACTAGTGCATAATAGAGTTCATAAGTGATGAATGGAGAGTGAAAAGAATGAAGATTTCTTTTATTCGTCATGGTTGTTTAAGTCGTATAAGAGAACCGATGACAATTAATTCATTTCACGAATGGATGAAACGGTATGATTCCGAGTCAATGATACAAAAAGCTAAAATACCGATAGAAACAATAGAGGCAATTGAAGCAGCGAAATTTGTCTTAACAAGTGATCAAAGGCGTGCTGTACAATCAGCAGCTGAATTGACGGATTCTTTATCTTTTATGCAAAATTCTCTTTTTAGAGAAGCTGAAGTTCCTTCATGCTTTTTTGCTCCGAAGTGGTTGAAATGCACAATTAAGGTATGGATGTTCATTGGACGAACATTATGGATACTTGGCTACCATAAAGATGTTGAGTCTTATAAGGAAGTAAGAGAGAGGGTAAGGCAAGCGGCTTACCTGTTACATCGTTATGCTCTCGTACATGGAAGTATAGCTCTTGTAGGTCATAATTATGTGAATGTAATGATTGGTGCCGAACTGAGAGCGATGGGATGGTCTGGTTCTCCTATTTTGCACAGAGAGCCATGGGGATGTACAACATATACGTTTCACGAGGCGATGGATGGAAATATATTAAATACAAATTTAACATAAAAGCACACGATTTATATAAATCGTGTGCTTTCTTTTTAAGATATAGAAATTTTGACGTTTAATGGTTTTACGAGATGAGCATAAGGTTCCCCTACTAGCATAACAATTTCATCTTTTTTATAACCTAACTTTTCGTATAGTGAATAGGCGCGTTTGTTTTCTAAATTAACAAGTAAAGCGATTTTTTTATGCCCTTTTTCAGTTGCATAGATTTCGGCAGCTTCAATTAATTTAGAACCTATACCTTTTCCGCCGTGTGCACTTGAAACTGATAATGTATCAATGTAATACTCATCAAGCTCAGCTTCTTTTTCTAACGTAATTGATTCATCTTTATGTAATGCTCTTAAGTGATGTACAATTGGTGCGTCAAGCTGTGTTGCTTCACTACCGTGATAAGCGACAATAATTCCAACTGCACTCTCGTCTTGTTCATAGACAAAACAGTTTTCGTAGCTCAGACGGTTATTTTCTTTTGAGAACCATGTCTCAAGTCCTAGTAATACTTCTGCTTCAACTGTGCTACCTGTGATTTTTTCAGCAATTTCATGCAGAGCATTATACAATAAAGGAGCTATTGCCATCGCATCTGTCTTTTTTGCTTTCCGAATCATAGTATCCCTCCTAGTTCTATTTGTATATTGTAGCATAGTGGTATGGAACTTTGCATAATTGAATGCCGAAATGTTTGATATAGAGAAGTAGCTATGTTAGTATATGATATTTAGTGGACATATAGTAAAACAATATTGTTTGCGAAATAACGAAAATAAAATCATGGCATAACAACGAGATAAAGTGAAACGTTAATCAGTAAGATTTTTTGTTCATTCCACGACTGATTAGTAGTCAACACCAATCGGACTACCTGCAAATAGCGGGATAAATTTACAGTTGTTGACCTATAGAATATAAGATAAAATAAAATATTGCAGAGAGGTGAAATACATGGATAAAGAATTAGCAAATACAATTTTAGATCAGCTAAAAAATGGTGAAATAAAGGAGTATGTTGTTACGAAAGATGTATTTTATATGTTCAGAGAAGTTGTTGTAAATAGAGAAGACTTTAAGCATTTCATTGGTAACGCACAGCGAGGCGGGCAAGTGATTTATACATATTCAGAAACGCCACGTTCATAAGGGGGAATTTTGATCAGCAGGGCATCTCTCACTGATTAGTAGCCTTCACCAAACGGACGTTTCATGCGGGATAAATAAAAGATAAAGGAGAGGGGAATTATGGGCGATTTTAAACAAGGCATTTTACCACATTGGGATTATATGTGGAAAGATAGAGCCGGCAATCGATTTATGGGAATGGTTATGTATCCAGAGAAACGAAAATGTTCAGCAAAAATGCTTCAGAAAATAAAAAGAGCATATGAAGAAGCAATAGAAATTAAAGTAACTGTACAAGTTCAACATACATATCAGTACGTAGAAGGACTGATTGTATACTTTGATGAAGAGGCTCCTGTATGTACAATGATTGATAAAGATGAAAATCCACATCATATATTTGTAAAAGATATTTTGCGCATTGAGTACTCTGAATAAACTTTTCATAAATAAATTGAAGTTCCATAATAATAATCTTTTTCTATAATAGTTATCTTTTAGTATGTAACGAAAAACGAAAGTATATGTATAATATATTTAATAAGGTAAATTTGATAAATGTAATCGTTTTTTAGAGCAGATTATCGTTTCATATCTGTTCTTTTTTGCGTGATGCTGGAGAAATATATTTCTTCAGCATCTACCGTTTTATGACAAAATATATTATTAACTTTTTTAAAAATAAGGTTAAATTCGTTGACAACTTTTTTGAAAAGCACTTTATTGACATGAGTTTTAGAATGTTGTTTCATAGTCATTGTATTGAAAAAAAACGGCTATCATGTCGAAAAGTAAAAGTTAAAAAAAGAAAGAATTTATACATATATCTTGTGTCTTATTTTGAAACGTAATACAATATATAGAGAAATCAAGAACGACATATAGAGAATATAGATTTGAGAGGGAGGGTCGGAAATGTTAGTTGCATATGATTCTATGACAGGAAACGTGAAGCGTTTCATTCACAAATTAAATATGCCGGCCGTTCAAATTGATGAAGATCTAGTAATAGATGAAGACTTTATTCTTATTACGTATACAACAGGTTTTGGAAATGTACCAGAACGTGTTTTAGACTTTTTAGAGCGCAATAATGAAAAATTAAAAGGCGTATCTGCAAGCGGCAATCGTAACTGGGGAGACATGTTCGGTGCAAGTGCTGACAAGATTTCTACTAAATATGAAGTGCCTATTGTATCAAAATTTGAGTTGTCTGGAACAAATAACGATGTAAAATATTTTAAGGAAAGGGTGCGGGAGATTGCGACACATTGAACTGAATAATGAAATCACGCAAATGCAGGACGGTTTTTATCAGCTTCATAAAGATAAAGAGGCATTAGAAGTCTTTATGGAAGAAGCTAGAGAGAATACCGTTCCTTTTAATAGCGTGGCAGAGCGAATGGAGTATATGAAAGAACATGATTACTATTACAACGTTCTGGACGAGTATAGCTTGGAGGAAGTAGAGGAAGTATATAACATCGCTTATGGTGAAAACTTCGAGTTCCAATCTTATATGGCAGCATCTAAGTTCTACAAAGATTATGCGTTAAAAACGAATGATCAAAAACAATACTTAGAAAGCTATGAAGATCGTGTAGCAATTGTGTCATTATACTTAGGACGCGGTGATGTTTCGAAGGCAAAACAATTCGCAAGCATGATTGTAAAACAAAACTACCAACCAGCGACACCAACCTTTTTAAATGCGGGAAGAAGCAGAAGAGGAGAAATGGTGTCTTGTTTCTTGTTAGAGATGGACGATAGCTTAAATTCAATCGGCTTTAACATTAATACAGCAATGCAATTATCGAAAATCGGCGGTGGAGTAGCTTTAAACTTATCTAAGCTACGCGCACGTGGTGAGCAAATTAAAGGTATCGACAACGCTGCAAGTGGTGTAGTACCTGTTATGAAATTGCTTGAAGATTCGTTTTCATATGCGAATCAGCTTGGCCAACGAAAAGGTGCCGGCGCAGTATATTTAAACATTTTCCATTGGGATATTATTGAATTCCTTGATACAAAAAAAATAAATGCCGATGAGAAGAGCCGTATTCAGTCTCTATCAATCGGAATTATCGTTCCAAGTAAGTTCTTTGAACTTGCTGAGAAAAACGAACCTTTCCATGTTTTCGCGCCTTATACGGTTTATAAAGAATATGGCAAGCATTTAGATGATATTGACATTGATGAAATGTACGATGAATTAATGAGCAATCCGAAAGTGAAGAAGAAGCCACTAGATATTAGTGCACGTGATATGCTTATTAAAATCGCTATGATTCAGCTTGAGTCTGGTTACCCATACTTAATGTTTAAATCAAATGCAAATAATCAACATCCATTGAAGGATATTGGAACTGTGAAGATGTCGAACTTATGTACAGAAATCTTCCAGCTTCAAGAAACTTCAGAAATAAATGATTACGGTACAGATGACATTATCCGTCGTGATATTAACTGTAACTTAGGATCGTTAAATATCGTAAACGTAATGGAAAATAAAGAAATTCGTGAAGCAGTTCATGCGGGAATGGAAGCTTTAACAGCTGTTTCTGATATGACGATTATTCCAAATGCACCAACTGTGAAAAAAGCAAATGACGAGCTTCATTCAGTTGGACTTGGAGCAATGAACTTACACGGATATTTAGCAAAAAATAAAATCGCTTATGAAAGTGCAGAAGCGAAAGAATTCGCTCGTACATTCTTTATGATGTTAAATTACTACTCTATTGAGAAAAGTATGGAAATCGCTACAGAAAAAGGCGAGACATTTAAAGACTTCGATAAATCTGATTATGCGAATGGCACATACTTCGAAAAGTATGAAACGACAGATTACAGCCCAGTAACTGAAAAAGTTCAGCAACTATTCGAAGGAATTCATATTCCAACAAAAGAAGATTGGACAAGTTTAAAAGAGCAAGTTCAGAAGAATGGTTTATACAACTCATATCGTCTTGCCATTGCTCCAACACAATCAATCAGTTACGTTCAAAATGCAACTTCAAGCGTAATGCCGATCGTAAGTCAAATCGAATCAAGAACATATGCGAACGCGACAACATATTATCCAATGCCGTATTTATCAAAAGATACGTTCTGGTACTATAAATCTTCTTACGATATGAATCAGTTTAAATTAATTGATTTAATCGCAGAAATTCAAGAACATATTGACCAAGGAATTAGTACAATTCTTTACGTTAATAGTGATATTTCAACACGTGAATTAGCACGTTACTACATCTATGCACATAAAAAAGGCTTAAAGAGTCTGTATTATACGAGAACACGTAAATTAAGCGTGGAAGAGTGTGTGGCTTGTACCGTTTAATATAAAAAGTGAGACATGATGAGCAGGGTTTTCTGAACCCTGCTCATGCTTAGTTATCATATTTAGAGAAGGGGCGATTTAATGCGTGCGGTAAACTGGAACAAAAAAGAAGATGATTTTAGTTTAATGTTTTGGAAGCAAAACATCGCTCAGTTTTGGACAGAAGAAGAAATTGCGGTTTCGTCTGACAAAAATACTTGGGTGCAATTATCGAAAGAAGAGCAAATTGCTTATAAGCGTGTATTAGGTGGTTTAACACTTTTAGATACGAAACAAGGTGGCGAAGGAATGCCACTTGTACTTGTTCATCTTGAAAATTTACAAGCGAAAAGTGTATTAGCTTTCATGGGAGCTATGGAAGAAGTACATGCGAAAAGTTATAGTCACATTTTCACAACACTAGCTACAGAAGAAGAGATTGATGATATTTTTGACTGGGTAGACAATCATCCGTTACTTGAGAAAAAAGCTGGTATTATTACTAGTTACTATCGTCGTTTATTAAAGCCTGAAGTAACAAAAAAAGAGTTATACATGGCAATGGTAGCAAGTGTGTTCTTAGAAAGTTACTTATTCTATAGCGGATTCTTCTATCCACTTTACTTAGCTGGTCAAGGAAAACTAACAGCAAGTGGTGAGATTATCAACTTGATAATTCGTGATGAGTCAATTCACGGCGTATTCGTCGGTATTTTAGCACAACAAATCTTCGCAGAACTTTCTGCAGAAGAGCAACAAGAAGTGCAAAAAGAAACACAAGAGTTATTAATGGAACTATATGAAATTGAAATGGCCTATACAGAAGAAATTTACACTTCTATCGGTCTTGTAGAAGATGTAAATCGTTTCGTTCGTTACAATGCAAATAAAGGGCTTATGAACTTAGGGCTTGAGCCGAAGTTTGAAGAAGAAGAAATTAACCCAATCGTTTTAAATGGTTTACGTACAGATACGAAAAACCATGATTTCTTCTCTGTAAAAGGAAATGGTTACGTAAAAGCAACGAACGTTGAAAAGTTAGCTGACGATGACTTCGTGTTTAACTTTTAATATAGGATTATAAAGAAAAACTGTCTTATTCATTGATAAGACAGTTTTTCTTTATAATTTTGTTTACATAACACTATTATTTTTGTATAGCGATTTATATTTGGGAAGTTCTATTCGTTTAACGGATAGAACTTTTTTGTAATTAAATGGGTATTTACAAACCTTTTGTATCGGTGTATTATTTAACTAGTACACCGATACAAAAGGAGGGAAGAAATGAAAATAGAGTTTTCTCCAAATACACCAATTTACATTCAGGTAATGGAATACATAAAAAAAGAGATCGTAACAGGACATTTATTACCTGGTGATAAAATTCCCTCGGTCCGTGAATTAGCGAGTGAATTACAAGTGAATCCAAATACGATTCAGCGTACATTTCAAGAGCTAGAACGGGATGGAGTTGTTGTCACACGTAGAGGAATGGGACGGTATGTAACGAATGAAGGGGAGAAAATTATGGAGCTACGAAAAGAGATGGCGAAAGAATTACTTCATTCTTTTATAGATGGAATGGACAATTTAGGTTTTTCAGAAGAAGAAATTCTTACAATTCTTCGTTCTTCATTACATGAGAAAAGGGAGGAGAGCGAATGACAGAGCTATTAAAAATAGAAAATTTATGGAAGAGATACGGATTAAAAGCAGTGATTCGTGAATTAAACATAGAGATTCCGGAAGGGAAAATCGTTGGGCTTGTTGGAGATAACGGGAGCGGGAAAACGACGTTATTGAAAATGATTGCAGGCTTGCAACACCCTTCTGAAGGTAGTATTACAATAGACGGTAAAAAGGTAGGATTACAGACGAAAGAAATCGTTTCATTTATGTCCGATAAGCCAATCTTTGATGATTGGATGACTGTAAAAGACGCTTTATTTTTCTACCGGGATTTTTACAATGATTTCGATATTCAAAAAGCGGTAGATACGATTGCAGAATTTAAAATACCGTTAGAAGAAAAAATTACAGCTTTATCAAAAGGTATGGTTGAAAAGCTTCAAATTATATTAACGTTTTCGAGGAAAGCGAAGTTATACGTATTAGATGAACCGCTTGGCGGGATTGATCTTGTTTCTAGAGAGCACATATTGAATCTCATTCTACAATTTTATAGAGAAGATTGTACGATACTAATCTCGACGCACTTAATAAACGAAGTTGAAAATATTTTTGATGAAGTGATCTTTTTAAAAGATGGGGAAATTGTATTGTATGAAAATGTAGAAGAGTTACGTTTTCAGAGAGGAAAAGCTGTTACAGAGGTGTTTAAGGAGGTGTTTAGTAGATGAAGCCGAGCTTAATATATATGTACAATATAAATAAAAAGCAAATAATTATTTCTTTGTTAACATTTATATTCGTTGTCGCTGTAGCTTTCGTAAGTTTGGGGAATTATATTAAGCAAGAATCAGGAGAAGTAAGACAAACAATTATAGTTAGTTTCGTTATTCTAGTATATATAACTTTTTTAGCAATGATAGTTATTCAGGCGGTGTCTGCATTTGGAAAAATGACTGAAAGCACATTATTTCGGTTAACATCGATATCCGGTAAAAAGATTGTTTTAGCAATATTGTTATACGCTGTAATTTATTTACTTATTTTCGAATTAATAGGATCTATTTTTTTATATGGTATTTCTATGAAAATAATAAAAGGTACAGAGCTCTATGAGGTATTATTTACTCAAAGTGTATTCAATCCACTAAAGCACCTCTTTAGTACTATGTTATATGTATTTAATTTATCAAGCATATTGCTAGTATTACTTTTTTCAGTAGCAAGCGTTAAAGTGTTTTCTTTGAAAAAGAAGAAGTTAAAATATCCACTGGTATTTTTCTTATTTTTACTAGTAACAAAATTATTAGGTACTATATATGGAATGTTGGGTGGTCTTGCACCTACTACGCCTTTAATAGCAAAGTTAGTATATATAGATGAATCATCAGAAGTGAATGTGTTTCTCTATCCAGAAAAACTTATGAATTTATATAGTATTGCTTTTTCAATCGGTATATTTGTTCTACTTATTTATATAACAGGTCGCATTATCGATAAAAAACTAGAAGTCTAAAGGAGGAATCAGCATTGGGAAACGTAGTAGTAAAGTTAGAGAATGTTCGAAAAAAGATTGGTGGAACGGAAATTATTCGTGGTTTATCATTTGAGGTTCGTGAAGGAGAAGTATACGGATTCCTTGGGCCGAACGGTAGCGGTAAGACGACGACGATCCGTATGATGACAGGTCTTATTTCAATGACAGAGGGCGATATTACAATTTGTGGACATAGTATTCGCTCGGAGCGTGAAAAGGCACTAGAGCAAATTGGAGCGATTGTAGAAAATCCTGAACTATATGATTATATGACAGGAATGCAAAACTTAAAGCATTTTGCGAATATGGCCATTACACCAATTAGTAAAGAGCGCATTGCTGAGATTATAAAGCTTGTTGAGTTAGAGCATGCGATTCATAAAAAGGTGAAAACATATTCACTTGGCATGAAACAACGTTTAGGAATTGCACAGGCATTACTTCATCAGCCGAAAATCTTAATTTTAGATGAGCCGACAAATGGATTAGATCCAGCTGGTATTCGCCAAATTCGTGATTATTTACAACGTTTAGCGAAAGAAGAGAATATTGCTGTAATCGTATCAAGTCACTTATTGAGTGAAATTGAATTAATGTGTGATCGCGTTGTTATTATTAAACAAGGTGAGTTTGTACAAGAGTACAACTTACATGAAAAAGTGAAACATGATGAGGCAGTCGTTGTAGCGTTTGAAGTAGATGAAGTTCAGAAAGCAAATGAAATCATTAAAGGCAAAGCAAAAGGGAATGTAATTGTAGCATCTGTAACAAAAGACAACATTCCACAACTTGTAAAAAAACTTGTTCATGCTGATGTGCTTGTATATGGCGTTACTGTTCAAAATAAAACGTTAGAGGATGAGTTCTTAGCGATTACTGGGGGAGTGAAAGCGTAATGTTTAAATTAATTCAAAATGAATTTTTAAAGTTGCATGCGAAAAAAGGTATGTATATTTTAATTGGTGTCATTGCGGCACTCGAAATTTTAGGTACTTTAGCAATGTTGAAGTGGGGAAAAGGTGATGAGTTTAAGGGGTCATATTTAGATTATGCAAACTCAGAGATTGGCTTAATTGTTTTATTTACAACGATTTTTGGGATTACACTTGCTGCCCGTACTCTTACTGATGAGTTCCAAAAAGGTACAATTAAACAATTGTTAATCCGTCCAAGAAAAAGACTTGCAGTTTTATTTTCTAAATATATTACAGTGTTATTAGCAATGTTATTTATCGTATTAGCTGGTATGCTAATTGCAATGATTATTGGCGGTATTGTAATGGATGGTAGTAAAACAGAATTAACATTAGGAATCGTAATGAAGTCCACTTTATATCAACTACTTTCACCGTTCTTTTTTGCAACACTTGCATTTTTCCTAGCAAATGTCTTTAGAAAATCTGTATTACCATTAATTATTACGATGTTCCTATTCTTCTTACAAGGTGCAATTAATATGGTATTAATAATGTTTGCAAAAGGTGTAGCGAAGTTTGTAGTATTCAACCATTTGGATTTAAGAGCTTACGATAGTAATAAATTAATCAATGGTGGAATGGAACCAACATTTACAGAATTTACGTTTACAACTTCATTATTACTTGTAGCTGCATACTTTGTTGTGTTACTTGTAGCATCAAGTGCATTATTCCAAAAACGTGACGTATTATAATAAAAGAAATCCCCGCTTGTAAAAACGGGGATTTTTATTACATAAATTTCTCTTAGATTGCAACCTGAAGAACAGCGATATGTTATTTTAAGAGATATGCTGTTTGAAATGATTTGAGAAAAATAGGAAGAATTTCAACTATATTCATATTATAATTTAGTTATCCTGCTATTTATAGGGAAAGGATTGCCTATAAAGTATTGATTAAAGTTTTATTGTATTTTTACTATCTTTGGGGGTGTTCTATATGCACTATGCATTTTCACGTATAAGGCTACGTAGCTTTTTTGGATGGATGATTATAGGGGTGCTCCTTATAGTCATCCCATTAGGTCTAGCAAATGTTTCTGAGAATACGATGGAGGTTATTTCACAAATAACTGTATTTTTTGTATTTCCGTTACTTTGGCTATACGTAAAAACAAATAAAAATAATATTGTATTTAACAGTTTTTTTTATAAGCCAGGACATTTACCTTGGGGATTAATTGTATTAGCAACGATAATGGGAATGATTTTTTCAGTTGGCATATCTCAGATTCAATTTTACATATTAGCACATACGTTACCTAATTTCTTAGTTACTATGCTAGAAGACGGAAATGTTATTAATACGAGTAACGTATATATGACGATATTTACTTTCATTTCAGCATGTGTGTTAGCACCTATTATGGAAGAGGTTATTTTTAGGGGATTTTTCTTACAGCGAATGGCTTATAAATGGGGAATTAAAAAAGCTGTAATTATATCTTCAATTATTTTTGGCTTAGGACATTTTGATGTTATTGGTGCGTTCATGTTTGGTGTCGTTATGTGTCTTTTATATATAAGGACACAAAATATATGGACGAATATAGCTGTGCACGCTCTAAATAATTTGATTGCAACAAGTATGCAATTTTTCGGTGGAGAAGAAAGTGGTACAATCTCAATTACTGAATTACAAGCGCAAAGTAATTTATGGATTGGTATTGGTCTTACAGTTGTTGGATTACTTTGGTTAATTCCTTATGTTTGGAAACAATGGCGTACAGTAAAAGAAGTTGGCGTGCCACCAATACGTTTTATAAATGAGCAAAAAGTAGTGAGTTCATCACAAGAAAATGAAGTGTATAGTCAAGTGATCGTAACCGATAGATTGATGGCCATAGAGTTACCAGATGAGGCTGTAAATAAGCTTCGGTTAGAAGAAAATGATTATGTAACAGTATCTGTAGAAGAAGATAAAATCGTTATAAAGAAAGCACATAATAGATAATTAAAAAGTAGCTCCTTAAGAGCTACTTTTTAATTTGTAATAATTTCCACGCGGAAATTATTACCATTCTTTACATATTTAATATCTGTAACAGTACGGACCGTCTTTAAAATCTCCACTTTTTCACCAATTCGCGGGATGGTCGGAACGTTGTCCCAAATACCAAGCAAGTCATCTAATTGTGCCGTTTTTTCATAAAACCAGATTTTCAATGTAAAGCCCCTTTCTCGAACTTTATGTATTTTAATACATAATATATTATTTTTATTCTTATTGTAAGGGGTTTTTTGATATTTTATGAATAAAAATAAATTAATCTTCTGGGAAGATATGTTCAATATCAGGAGTAAGAGATACTTCTGATAATACGATATGAGAAACTGTCGTTGCATATGAAGAAACATCATTGATAAATTCTTCAAGTTCAACGAGTGAAGGAACAGAAATTTTTACAATGTAGCATAAGCTTCCTGTTACTCGGTAACAAAAACTTGCAGATGGATAAGACTGAATAAACTGTTGCATACGTGTTGTATCACCATTTTTTAAAGTGATTTCTAAAATACAATCTAAAACGAGTCCTGCTTTTTTATAATCAATATCGATTGTGTATTTTTGAATAACACCTTCGCTTTCGAGCTTACGAACACGTTCTGAAGTAGATGGAGCAGATAAGTTTACTCGTTTCGCCAATTCACGCATAGAAAGGCGACTATCATTATATAATTCATTTAAAATTTTTCGATCAACACGGTCTAGTTGCATTTGTAAATATACCTCCAGTAAAATAATGATTTTTGTAAAGGAAAAATATAAATTAAGATTCATATGAAATGTAAAGTGAACGTTATTTATTTTACAATAAAACAGAAGGAAATAGGAGGGGAAATAATGGAGAGAATTTCATTATCAAATGTAGGAGATACAAAGTTTCAAAAGTTATTAGGGCATAATTCGGATATATTACATTCGTGGATTACGTTAGAAGATACACTGTACAATAAAGGAACTCTTTCAGCAGAGTTGAAGGAGCAAGTGAGAAGAACATTAGCGTATGGGAATGAATGTCCGTACTGTATGGCAAAGGGAAGACCTGATGATGTGCAAAGGGCAGAGGAGATTGGTGTAGCTGTTACTTTTGCGCATACATTTGTTCATGACCGAAAAGCAATAGATGATACTATGTTTCACGTATTAAAACAATATTGGACAGAAAAAGAAATTGTAGAGCTTTGCGCCTATGTTTGCTTTATTACTGCGTCACAACAACTTGGTTTTCTATTTCAATTACAGCCAAATTAAGGGGGAAATGATGACAAATCAAATAGCACTTATCATAATCGATGTACAAAAGGCATTTCAATTACCAGATTGGGGCGAGAGAAATAATATTTTTGCTGAAGAAAACATGAGAATTTTGTTAGAAGAATGGAGAAAAAGAAAGCGAGCAGTTTTTCATATTCAACATGTAAATAAAGAAAATGCTCAGTCAATGTTTTATGAGAGAGCGGAAACGGTAAACTTTAAAGAAGAAGTGCAACCACTACTTGGTGAAGTGGTTATTCAGAAATTCGTTAACAGCGCGTTCATTGGGACAAATTTAGAAGAACAATTAAGAAAGAACAAATGTAATGCAGTAGTGATTGTAGGATTAACGACAAATCACTGTGTGGAAACTACGACACGAATGGCAGGGAATTTAGGATTTACAACATATTTAGTGAGTGATGCAACGGCTACTTTTAACCGTAAAGGTTTAGATGGTAAGGAGTATAGTGCAGAAGATATTCACAATATGACACTTGTAAATTTACATGAAGAGTTTGCTACGATTGTGACGACAAAAGAAGTATTAAAATTATTTTAAGAAAATAATTGCAAATTATGTAGAAAAAAATAAGAATATTTCGTATAATCTAAGTACAATCATTTTGAAAATAGGGGTGGCATCATATGGAGCAAATTTCAGTAAAGAAATTAGAAGAGGTACTTGTTGTAGCAGGGGATGATAAACAGAAGCAAAAGGAATTTTATGAATTGCTCTTATCTACTGAGTTTTATGTTGCTGGTTCACTAGAAGCAGAGGACGGGGCAACAGAGGGAATACTTCGTTTGCGTCATTTCCAAGGAGAAGGTAGATGGATCGTTCCGTTCTTTACACAAATGGAATTTGTAAAAGATGTGTTGCCAGAAGGAACGCCCCTTATTACGATACGTGGGAAAGAGTTATTTGGTAGCATTGAGAAAGATGCTACAGCTGTATTAAATGTTGGTACTGATATAAGTAAAACATTTATTCCAGAAGAAATTGCAGATATCTCATCTGGACGAATTTTTAATTATTATAAGTAAAAGGAAAAGCGTAATCGCTTTTCCTTTTTAATTTGAATATGGAGTGGCTATACCGGAAGAAATAGAGACTGTTTTATTATTCGTGTTTATTGTCGCTGTAGCTCCAAGTGGAATACCGATGTTTGGACTTATATGTCCAATTGGTAAACCGAATAGGACCGGTATATGATATGGTGCGAAATATTCATATAATATTGCTTGCAATGATTGAGATGGCTTTGAAGGAGTACAGTCGTGACAACTTGTGAAAATAACGCCCCTACATTCATTAAACTTTCCAGATAAAAGTAGTTGATTTAACATACGGTCAATGCGGTACGGTTCTTCACCAATGTCTTCAAGTAATAAAAGTGTATTGTCCGTATTTATCTCGTAGGGCGAGCCAATTATACTTGTTAACACAGCTAAATTTCCTCCAACTAACGTACCTGTAACTGTACTGTGAGAGCTAGGTACGATACATTCTGATGCAGATAAAATGGTTGAATACGGATGGAATAGCTGATTGAAAGAAGATAAAGAAAGAGAATCTACACCTTTCCCTAATTCTTCAACCATTGGGCCATGAAATGTCACAAGCTTTGCATAACGTGAAACAGCAGTATGTAAAGCTGTAATATCGCTATATCCCCAAAAGATTTTAGGGTTTTGCCGAATGATTTCATATTGAATGTGAGGGAGGAGACGAGCACTTCCGTAACCACCTCGTGCACAGAAAACGGCCTTCACTTCATTATTTATAAATGCTTCATGTATATCGTCAAGCCGAACTTGATCACTTCCGGCTAAAAATCCATATTTCTCGTAAACACTCTTCCCGATTATTACGGATAACCCCATCTCTTGTAATACATTCACACCTTTTAATACATTTTCGATTGTAGGTGGACCAGATGGTGCAATGATCATTACTGTATCACCTTGTTTTAATGCATCTGGATAAATCATTAAGCTCAGCCTCCTTCTCTTTCAATATATTCGCTTCATATGAAGTTCAACCCTTGCAAAAGCAGGGGAAAGCTTATCAAATAAAGAAGATATAAGGGAAATAGGAGGGGAAATGATGTTTACAAGTCGAGTAACAGACATATTAAAAATTGAGTATCCCGTTGTTCAAGCCGGTATGGCAGGCGCGATTACGACGCCAGAACTTGTTGCAGCAGTAAGTAATAGCGGAGGATTAGGGACGCTTGGAGCGGGCTATATGAGCCCAGAACAAATTCGTGAAGCGATTTATAGAATAAGAGAACTAACAGATAAGCCTTTCGGTGTTAATTTACTTGTAACGAAAGAGATACAAATAGAAGAAGAGAAGGTAAATGAGGCGAAAGTATTACTAAGCGGAGTGAATAGAGAATTAGGTATAGAAGTAGAAGGAACGTTAAAGCTTCCAAAAAGCTATAAGGAACAATTACAAGTGTTATTAGATGAAAAAGTACCGGTCGTTAGTTTTGCATTTCAAACGTTAGAAAAAGAAGAAATAAATGATTTAAAAAGAAGTGGAATAAAAGTTATCGGAACAGCTACCCATGTGAAGGAAGCGAAAGTACTTGCTGAGCTAGGAGTAGATATTATTATTGGGCAAGGTAGCGAAGCAGGAGGGCATAGAGGAACGTTTATTGGGAAAGAACGAGATGCTATGATTGGTACTTTTGCGTTAATACCTCAGTTAGTAGGGGTTATTCCGCATATCCCAATTGTCGCAGCAGGTGGTGTAATGAACGGACAAGGGCTTGTTGCGGCATTGGCACTAGGAGCAGAAGGTGTTCAAATGGGATCGGCCTTTTTAACAAGTGAAGAAAGTATTACGCACGATGTGTATAAAGAAGCGGTTTTACATAGTACAGATACGAGCACAACTGTAACTCGTGCGTTTTCTGGGAAATATGCGCGGGGTATTCGGAATGAATTTATAGAGAGACATGAAGGAAAAGAAGAAGGGCTGCCGATGTATCCAGTGCAAAACGTATTAACTTCTAAAATACGCCAAGAGGCAGCGAAGCAAAATAAGGAAGAATATATGTCACTTTGGGCAGGACAGGCAGCATCATTAGCTCGAATCGAATCAGCTCAGCATGTAGTGGAGCGAGTTATGAAAGAAGCAGAGAATGCAATCGAACAATTACAAAATATATACAAAAAGACCACTTGAGTAATTCAAGCGGTCTTTTCATTAGTTTGCTTTATAAAATTGTTGGATGGCTTCGTCGATGTAAACCCAGCCTTTCCAACCTAAGTGCATATGATCTTTTAAGAAGTATTTATCATATTCATGATTTGAGAAGTCGGCAATTGGATAACCAGCTTTTTCAATTTGCTCATGAACTTTCTTATAGTATGCTTCGCGGCGTTCTTTCGGGAAGCCAGCGTAGTCGTACCAAGGACCTTTGACAGGAACAGAAATGAAGAGTGGTTTTGCACCAGATTGTTTTAATAAATCAAGTACAATTTGTAAATCTTCATATTCTGGCGATTGGTCATAAGCATCATTTTTTAAGTAACCTTCACGTTGCTTTAATTTTTTCTTAATTTTGCTATTGAAGTAACCATCTTCGATACCATATTCATTAGATACAGATTCTGCTGCACCTGTTTGATCCGCATGTTTACGAGCCTCTTCCCAGTTCATTTGTTTTAATGAAGGGTCAAGCTTCTCTTTGTGCGGTTTAATATTAAACATAGCTGTAAATAAATCTTTACGATCTAAAATGTTACGGTAAATATAAGCGAAAGGTTTAGCAGCAAGTGCTTTTACTTTATACTTCGTATCATCATAAGCGATACCTTCAAGCGAGATTTTTAATAAAGTTTCTTTTTTTACAATCTCAAAGTTTAATAAACGCTTTGCAATTTGTTTTTTCATTTCAGGTTTTAAATCATTGTTGAAAATGAAGTGGTAACCTTGTTGTTTTGAAAAGTTAGGTGCAAAGTGCGTCTCGTCAATACCTTGTGGTACAAACCATTGCGGAGAAAGAACGAATACCATTTTCTTATCTTTCAATTGATCCATTGTAGATGCGAAGTTTAACACATGTACAAGGTCTTGTGTTCCGCCGCGTCCAAGAAGGAATGGCGTAAATCCTTCAGGCTTTACTTTAAAATAATTAGATGGATGGAAAGCATCCATACGTGCGAATTCCGATGAACCGTACATCGGAAGATATTTTGGATCTGCTAACATCTTTTGCTGTAAAATCATACTTTGAATTTTTTCTTCTTTTAAAGAAGTAGCAGCTTGTTCTACTTTCTCATCACTTAAAAGTGGAAGTAGGAAGCGCGTTGGAATAAGTAAGAATACAGCAAAAAGGGCCAATGCTAAAAGCATCGGACCAAATTTTGCTTTGTTCATCGGATTTCTTCCAACTTTTTAATAACCATGTTTGGTGTAGCCCACTCGTCACGGTCAAAATCAGAAATAGAAACTTCAATATCTAAACGCTCTTGGAATTCAACTAATAAAGATACTACAGCGAAAGAATCAAGGATACCTTCCTCAAATAATTGAACATCTAAGTTTTCTTTCACAATATCGTTTTCACATACTTCTTCTAAAATATCTAATACTTGCTCTTTGAATTCTGCCATTTTTAAAATCTCCTTTATATCCGAAATTATTATATGTGCAACTTCTTAATGGAATAAGAAGGGTGCATTAAAAGTATCTGTTAAGGTGTCCAGAGAAGATTAGGAAACCGAAACATACAACGTGGAACGTAATTACAATCGCAAGGACGTGTGTAAATTTATTGTTTGGCCAAAACTTATGCTTTTTGTTTTTTCGTTCGAAAATATCGAATAAAATGAACAGTGCGGCATGATAGAGACCATAAATAACATATTGTGCAACAGCGCTTCCTTGGATGTGCCAAATTCCCATAATGAAGAAGTTTAAAAATGCACCGATATACGAAATTGTGTAACGGTTCTTAATTAACTTTTTCTTCGTTGCAAAAAAGACGAAACGCATGTAAATAAAATCACGGAACCAGAATGATAAACTCATGTGCCAGCGGTTCCAGAAGTCTTTAATATTACGACTAAGGAATGGCTTATTAAAGTTTTCTGGCGTTTTAATTCCCATCATGTAACTGATACCAATTACGAACGCACTATAACCTGCAAAGTCAAAGAATAATTGCATGCTAGTAGCGTACATAAAAATCACATTAGATAAAAGTGTATCTTGATTGGCGAATACGGCCTTTACAAGATATGTTGTTATCAAGTGTGCAATTATAAATTTGTACAGAAAACCTTGGAAAATACGGTTAAGTCCTGTATATAGTAACTTTTGATATTCTTCACCGCTAGGTGGCTTTTGAATATCTTTTTGGAATCTACGGTAACGATCAATAGGTCCACTTGAAATCGCAGGGAAGAATAAAACAAACTCCCAGAAATTAAAGAAGGAAAGTTCTTTAATTAAATTATCACGAACTTCAAAGACCATTTGTACAGCTCTAAATGTTACGTAAGACATACCTGCGAAAACAATAAAATGTAATTCAGGTACAAACGGTGCAATTTTTGCCAAAATAAGAGGCAAAATCGATAAAATAACAGCTATGCAAAACATGAATGTACTATTATTTTGTTTTCTTAAAATTAAATAGCCTTTAATAAGGGCATATTGCCAAATAATAAATGCAGCTAACATAATCGCTTGCTTCGGTTTATCTGAGAAGATAATAGCAATCATGACTAATGTTAATACTGCATTATATTTACGCAACATTTTACCTTTTAATCCAGCTATGATAGTAGGTATTAATAAAATGCCCACTATAGCGAAAAAATAAAATGATCCATATGCGGTCATGCTGTAACCTCACTCAATAATTTTTTGCGATCTACCTTTCCATTTGGTGTCATTGGAATAGAAGATTGATACATGAATTTACGTGGAATCATGTAGTTTGGTAATCGCTCATTGAGTTCTTTTTTGATTGCAGATGTTAATTTGAATTCTTTTTCAAATGAATGTTCTCCAGGAACAACAACCGCTAATAAATAATCGTATTTTTCACCTTTTTTAATTGGAACGATAACTGCACCTTCTACGTAAGAACACGCACGAAGGTGATGCTCAATTTCTTCTAATTCCATTCGATAACCATGCAGCTTAATTTGGAAATCAAGACGACCATTATAGAATAGAAGACCATTTTCAACATAGCCAGCATCGCCTGTTTTATAGGCGCGCTCACCGTCAATCATAGTAAATGCTTTTTCTGTTAATTCAGGGCTTCCTAAATATCCAACGCTTACGCTTGGACCGACAATTACGATTTCGCCTTTTTCACCATCAGGTGCAATCGTACCATCTTCTTTCATAATAAGAAGGCGACAGTCTGATTTACAATAGCCAACTGGAAGTGATTTGTATTGATCAAGCACTTCTTCTGTAACGTGAATACCTGTTACAGCGACAGTAGCTTCTGTTGGACCGTAAGTATTCATAATTGTTGCTTTTGGGAAACGCTCAATTAATTTTCTAGCCACTTCATTTGGTAACACTTCACCGCAGAATAAGAATGTTTTCATGTTCGGTAGCATACCCTCAGAGAAAGATGCTTCCATTAAACACATTTCAGCGAAAGAAGGTGTGGAAGTCCATACTTGAATATCCGATTGCTTTAAAGAAGCAAACAAGTCTTTTGGACGCGCAATCATATCTTTATCGATTGCCCAAAGTGTACCACCTGTTACTAATGATGGGTAAATATCCATTACAGATAAATCGAATGAGAAAGGTGCTTGATTTAAGAATACTTGCCCTGTTTGTAAGTTGAAATCTTCTACAGCCCATTTTGTAAAGCTAACAAGACAGTTATAAGTAATCTGAACCCCTTTCGGATTACCTGTGCTTCCTGATGTGTAAATAATGTAGAAGTTCTCATCACCTTTTACCGCATGTTCAGGATTTGGAGTGTTCCCTTTATGAGTAAAGAAAATATCTTTTAAGTTGTCTTCACTTACGATGCGAACTGGTAAATCAGTTACAGTTACTGCTGTTGCCGATAAAAGTAATTTCGCACCAGAATTTTCAGCAATACGTTGTACACGATCAGCTGGGATAGATAAATCTACAGGAATGTAAGCATGTCCAGCTTTTACACATCCTAAAAAGTTAATAATCATTTCAGGTTGCATATGGCCATACACCATAATTGGTGAACGATCGTCTGGATACTCAGAAGAAATCCAATGTGCTAACGCATCAGAATCTTCCTTTAATTGTTTGTACGTAATTTTCGCATCTCGCCAAACAAAAGCGGTTTGATCAGGCGTTTCTGCAGCCCACTTTTCAATTTGTTCTAATAACTTCATAACGTTCCCACCCTAGAATTCATTGTAAATAAATGTACTTGTGTTTGTATCATGGAATCCATACAACCAAAGTAATGCAAATAAAATTGCAAGATAATAAACCGTCTTTGCAACCCATTGTGTGAGTGGTCGAGACCATATCTCTTTTAATCTTTCCATGTCTTTCCCTCTCTTAATGAAATAATAGCTCTTTGTAGGTATCATGTCCTACATTATTGTGAAAAAAACAAAATCCCACATTTTAGGTAAAAATAAGTCAAAAGGCTCTTTTTTGATATTAGCACTAAATACTAAAAAAGAAAATCCCTAACTTAGCAATTATATTACATTCAGCATGAATTTGTAATGGGTTTGACATGTAAATAGAAAGTGGATTGTGTGAATACATAAAAGTGGACTATAAGAATACGTAAAAATACAGTATTTGTTTTTATTAATCATTCAAGACGGAGTAAACTTTTAAATTTCTAGTTCTTTTGAAAAGGAGGAAATTATCATGAATAGAGTGTGGAAGAATCTAATTTCGGAAGAAAATATCGTGAAATGGAGAAGGCACTTCCATAAGTATCCGGAATTATCATTTCATGAAAAAGAAACTTCGCAATTTATATATGATACATTATGCTCATTTTCTTCTTTTGAAGTAACGAGACCGACGAAGTATAGTGTACTAGCAATTAAAAGAGGTGTGAAGCAAGGGAAAGTAATTGCGATTCGAGCTGATATAGATGCTTTGCCAATTCAAGAGGAGACAAGTAAATCTTATACATCTGTGAATAAAGGAATGATGCATGCATGTGGGCACGATGCTCACACAGCTATTTTATTAAGCACAGCAGAGGTGCTATCAAATATAAAGGAAGATTTTGCAGGTGAGATTCGTCTATTCTTTCAGCACGCAGAAGAGGTGTATCCTGGCGGGGGACAAGAAATGGTTGAGGCAGGTGTAATGGACGGTGTTGATTATGTAATAGGTTTACATGTTATGTCTGGATTAGAAAGCGGAAAGATAGGAATTGTGTATGGGCCGATGATGGCGGCACCAGACGTATTTACAGTTGAAATTCAAGGCAAAGGAGGACATGCGGCGCGGCCAGAAGAAACGATAGACCCTATTGCTATCGGAGCACAGATTATTACAAATTTACAACATATCGTATCAAGAAATACGAGTGCTTTTATGCAAAGGGTTATTTCAGTTACACAATTTCATGGGGGAACGGCTGACAATATTATTCCTAGTACAGCAACTTTAATGGGAACCGTTCGTTCATTTAATCAAGCATTGAGGGTGGAAGCAGAAGGGAAAATCGAGAAAATTGTGAAAGGAATTACAGAAGCACATGGAGGATCGTATACATATACGTATCGATATGGATATGATCCGGTTATTAATGATGAATATATTACGAAAATAGTAGAAGAAAGTGCACTACATTTGTTTGGGAATGAGCGTGTTGTGAAGCTTGAACCTTCTATGGGTGGGGAAGATTTTTCAGCATATTTAAGAAAAGCACCCGGTTGTTTCATTAAATTAGGAACAGGTAATGAAAATATATATACTTGTTATCCACATCATCATCCGAAATTTGACGTGGATGAATCAGCATTAATTTGTGGAGTGGAGTTATTTTTAGAGACGACTATAAGATTACTAAAATCATAGAAAAACAAAAAAAGGCAACTGCACTCTATTGCAGTTGCTTTTATTTCTTTCCGTCAGAGAGGGCTGAGAAAGAACTATGCTCATTCATAGTATATGAATAGCTAACGGACAAGCTTGTACATTTTAATCATTTTTTTAAAAATAGTTGTTGACATTGATAATCAATGTCAATTAATCTAAAAGTAGTTGAAATTGATAATTATTATCAATAGGATGGATGCGACATGTTAATGAGAAAAAATTTTCACCTTCTGCGGAGGGGATTAAAAGATAAAGATAAAGATGTTGATCAGCATATGGAATGGCAAAGAAATGTAATTCGGTCTGAATATGTAGATGAGAAGAAGAGCATTCAAACAGAAAAAGAGATACAAAGTAAAGGGAGAGGTTCAGTTGAGTAAGTTAGTAATGATTTTTGCAAGTATGAGTGGAAATACCGAGGAAATGGCTGACCACATTGCCGGCGTAATTCGTGAAACAGAAAATGAAATTGAAGTTATTGATATTATGGATTCACCAGAAGCTTCTATATTAGAACAGTATGATGGAATTATTTTAGGCGCATACACTTGGGGAGATGGTGATCTTCCTGATGATTTCTTAGATTTTTATGATGCAATGGATTCTATTGATTTAACTGGGAAAAAAGCGGCAGTATTCGGATCGTGTGATTCGGCTTATCCGAAATACGGAGTGGCAGTTGACATTTTAATAGAAAAGCTACAAGAGCGCGGGGCAGCAGTTGTGTTAGAAGGACTAAAAGTAGAATTAACGCCAGAAGATGAAGATGTAGAAAAATGTATACAGTTTGGAGCTGAATTTGTAAAACACCTTTCTTAATGGCAGAAGGGAGATGAAGAACAAGTGCATGAGAAAATCTCAATCAAAACGATGACAGATTATCATTTGTATGATTTTATGCGTTGTCCGCATAAATTTTATTTTCGTCATATAAAAAGAAGAGAACCTTCTTCATTTGAATGGCAACAAATAGCACAAATGATTGTCAATCAAATTATTAACGAGTATTACACGCTACCTGCGGGTCAACAAACGAAAATTGTACTTTTAATATTAATAGAAAAGTATTGGAAAAAAGTAAGGATTAATATGTTTGCTTCGAAGACGGAGTACTATATTGTATTAGCTAAGCTAACGGATCACTTATTACAGTTTGTTGAAAAGGATGATAGTCAGACACCACCATTGTTTTTATACGAGAAGTTTCAAACATATATGGAAGAGTTAGGTGTCCACATGTCATTGACATTTGAAGTTGGTGAGTGGAGTGCTGGGTCGTTTGTAATTAAAAAGTATGTCGTCGATGCGGATGAGGAAATGCTTGCTCTTTGTCAGAAGCTAATGACAGTATTCAGTTATAAAGCTTTCGGCGTTCTTCCAGGAAAGATTGAAGTTATTAATTTAATAGAAGGAACTAAGTATGAGTACATTCCAAAACAGGAAGATATTATAACTGGAATGGCTGATTTATCTAGAATGAAAGAAATGTTGCAACAACCTGAGCATTATACAGAGCGTCATTTTCGTTCTGAGTGTATAAGTTGTGCATTTCGTAGTGAATGCCAAGGGGAAGAAGTAAAGAAAGAAGCGGAGCAGAAGAAAAATATCGTACATTAAAGGATGCAACTTTGCATCCTTTTTTGTTGTTGACATGAAAAGCTTTTCATCATTTACCGTATATTTGTAGCAGATTTTAATAAAGGGAGGAATAATCAATGAAAGATGAAACGAAAGTATTTCAATGGTTAAAAGAACAGAATGCTCCTTTTGAAATTCAACTGCAAATTTTACAGGCATTTCAATTGTATAAAGTCATTGTTGAAATGGATAAAAAGTTAATGTTGTATGAGGAGAGAGTATATAGGGAGAGAATGTAATCTCATCCCTGTAATATCGTTTTTAGCTGTTCTGTGCCTGTAATGAATTCGAGTTTATTCTCTGACTCAAAGTTATAAATAATATTATGTAGTAAAGGACTGTATTGATAAAAGATAGTAATGCGATGAATGAGTAATGGATCATGATGAGAAATAAGTGTACTGTTCATATACAGATGTAGTAAACTCATGTCCGAAATCATAATATAGTCCTGCAAAATCAAAAGCAGGATCGCCAATTTGCGCATCACCAAAATCGATAACACCTGAAATGCTTTTGTTATGCTTGTTAAATAAAATGTGATGATGAGTAAAATCAGCGTGAATGATTGTATTTTGAAAAGTGGATGTAGCTAAACATGCAAAGGAATTTTCAAATAAGCGATTTAAGGCTAGTTTCTGTAATGAAGTAAGGCTAGTAGTGAGATATTGGTTTAATTTTGTTTGTAGCTCTTTCCAGTAGGTACATGTTTTTTCAATAGGGAAACATAGCGTTGTAACTTGGTGTAAAGGAATGCTATGTAGTACCGCAAGGAAAGTAGCTAATTGTGTAATAATTGCTTTCAGCTCTGGATCCTCCAGCGTGGCAACTGTGTCTGTTTTTAATGGTTCACCATGAATGAGAGTATAGTAACTACAAAGAGGAACCTCATCAGATTCATTTTTATAAATTAGGTGATATTGTGGAACTTCGATTTCTTGTAGTGATTGAGTGAGAATTGCGCATAGTTCTTTTTCTAACGGAATTCGCATCGCATATTCCTGTTTTCGTGGGAAACGAAACAATAGCTCATCATTTACTATAACTGCTACATTATCCCATCCATCTTCATTTTGTTTATATGAATGTATAGAAAGATTAGGCAAAGCTTCTTTTATATAATGTTTGTAAGAGTCCATAATTGTTCCTCGTTTCTAAGTTAAGTTATTCCACTTTATGATATCAGAATTTTCTTTCTATACGTTAAAATATAGCTATCATTATGAAGAAGGACGGGAGTATTACGAAAAAAAGACTGTTAATCAGTTCTCTATGTATCGCTTTTGTATTGTTTTGGTCATATAAAGAGGAGGTTTTTGCTACCTTTAAACCGATTGATCAGTACGAGTTAAATAAGGAGTTAAAGAACAAAAGTATAGAAAATTTAACTCATAATGAAATGAGAAAGGTAGGAGAGCATTTTGTGACCGAGCAACTATCAGTGTTTGGGTCTACTAATAAAGAAGATGTGAAACGAAAAGGTGAAGAACTATTTTTAAATAGAGGGTATGAACAATTAATGGGAAATTATTATCCAAATCGTTTTCGAGATTTAGAGTATAAATTTACAAACGAGGAGGTACGTGAAGAGACCGATGAGAGTTTTCTTTATCAAGCTGTAGCGTACGTTGCGGGTACTGAAAATGGTAAGAGAAGTGAAATGAAATTGAATTATGAAGTGAAAATTGTAAAGGTTAATAATATATTTATGGTGCTAGAACAAAAGCAGAGCGTACAATAAAGGAAATTCATTGCTCAATAGAACATTTGGGGGTGTGTACTACTTAATACGGAATAAAAAGGCCCTCAAGGAATAAAGGGCCTTTAAAGATTTTCATTTTGTTGACCAAGTTCTTTTTGAGCAATATATAAATTTCCTTGCTCGACTTGTTTAAGGGTATGAACAGAATCTCCTGCATATCCTTTTTGTGTTTTAACAGTTCTTTTTGAACGATTGGAATCTTGTTTCTTCATATAATAGGCCACCTTTCATCAAAAATAAACGAAAATGATAAGTATGAGTAATACAGCAGCGAAAATGGTAATGCCCATTAAAAACGAAGTGTTTTTATATTTAGGTGGCTTATGTACATCTTGCCGATATCCAGGTGAAATTTCAGGGGCAAATTCTTCATCGAATGATTGCTTTTTTTCTTTGTCGTCCATATGTACCCACCTTTCTTGTTCATTATATTATACGTTACAAGAAAAAATATGCATAAAGAAAACAGCCGCTTTATTATTAGCGGCTGTTTTGTGTTGTATATTTTCGTTGTACTTGAAAGAGACGGATAAGTAGGAAGGCAGCGCCAAATGCTAGACCGATAATAAGACCGATCCAATAGCCTTTTGCGGCCCATTCTGTATACGTTGCTAATATATAACCTAGTGGTAGACCTATTATCCAATAAGCAATTAAAGTCATAATTAGAGCGACATTTACATCTTTATAACCACGCAGAGCTCCTTGTACAGGGGTTGCAATTGCATCTGAAATTTGAAATAAAATCGCAAAGATAAGAAATTCTTTTGCTAAATGATGAACTTTTGCATCTGTCGTATAAATAGAAGCAATTTGATCATCAAAGAAGTAGAGAAGAATCGAATATAATAAAGCAAAGGCAAGGGCTAATCCAATTCCAATCAGTCCGTATTGTTTTGCATTATCGAAACGTTTTGCACCAACTTCGAATCCGACCGCAATAGTCATTGCCATTGCTAAACTTAGCGGAGTCATATATAACAAGGAAGCAAAGTTCATAGCTGCTTGGTGAGCTGCAATAGTTGTCGTACTAAAATTACTCATCATAAGCGTTACCGCAGCGAAAATACTCGTTTCAAAAAAGATAGCAAATCCGATAGGGACGCCAAGCTTTAAGAATGCTGTCCAACTCGAAAGAGAAGGGCGGTATAATTGTTTGAAAATGTTGAAAGAGGCAAAAGGCTCTTTCGTCTGAATAATAATGACTGTAATAATTAAAATGCACCAATATGTTGCAGTGGAAGCAATTGCCGCTCCGACACCACCAAGCTTTGGGAAACCGAAGTTACCAAAGATTAATAAGTAATTTAATATTACGTTAATTGGTAATGATAGTAATGTAATAATCATCGTTGTTCGAGTTTTTCCTAATGCATCAATAAATCCACGTAAAACCGTGTAAGTGAATAAAGGTATAATTCCTATTGCGATAATACTTAAAAATTGAGCTGCAATACGTTCCACAGGTTCTTCTAAGCGCATGCCGTTTAAAATAGGTGAAACGAAGAAGAAACCGATGAGGATAACAACGAAGCTAGCACAAATTGCTAAATAAACTGCTTGTATGACAACGTGAGGAACGTCCTCTTTTTTCTTGGATCCAACGAGCTGGGCAACAATGGGAGTCGTGGCCATTAAAATCCCTGTTAACCCAGTACTAACTGGAATCCATATACTTGTTCCAATTGCGACACCTGCTAAATCAGTTGGGCTTGCATGTCCTGACATTGTTGTATCAAAAAAACTCATCGCAAATAATGACATTTGCGTTACGAAAATCGGAAAAAATAGTAATACAAATTGCTTTAACTTTTGTGAGAATGAAGTAGTTTCTTTCATAAAATCCCCTTTCCGTATAAAAAAACAAACTCTTACTATCATACAATTTAATCAAAGATTAGAAAAGAAATACGCGCCTACAACATATGAAACCAATAAAAAAAGGATGCACTTTGAAAAGGGATAAGGTATTATGATAAGGTGTGAAAAAATTACATATTATTTGTTATTAAGGAGGCACTACTTGTGGCTGATTGGTTAATTGGTTTAATCATGGGTGCTGTTGAAGGGTTAACAGAGTTTCTACCAGTATCATCAACAGGACATATGATTTTAACAGGACATTTAATTGGATTTGACGATGAGAGAGCGAAAGTTTTTGAAGTTGTTATCCAATTGGGATCGATTTTAGCAGTTGTTGTTATATTTTGGAAGCGTCTATGGTCGTTAGTTGGAATAGGTAAAGTAACAGACGGACCATCGTTAAATTTATTACATATTATTATCGGGATGATTCCTGCCGGGGTACTTGGCGTATTATTCCATAGCACTATTAAAGAGGTTTTATTTGGTCCAGGACCAGTTGTTATTAGCTTAGTAGCCGGTGGTATTTTAATGATTGTTGCTGAGAAGTTTTCGAAACCAAGTACAGCAAGAACGTTAGATGAAATCACATATAAACAGGCATTTACAATTGGAATGTTCCAATGTTTAGCTCTTTGGCCAGGATTTTCTCGTTCTGGTTCTACAATAAGTGGTGGTTTATTAGCTCGCGTGTCGCATACAGCGGCAGCTGAATATACGTTCATTTTAGCGGTACCGATGATGGTAGCTGCAAGTGGCTTAGATTTAATTAAAAGCTGGGATGTATTAAGCTCAGCAGATATAACGCTATTTGTAACAGGATTTGTAACTGCATTCGTTGTTGCGATGCTTGCAATTGTTTCATTCTTGAAATTATTATCTCGTGTAAAACTAACACCGTTCGCTTATTATCGTTTCATTTTAGCTGCGGTATTCTATTTCTTCATTATGTAAAATAAAAACCTGCCGAGCTCGGCAGGTTTTTATTTTACTAATTTTTCTATCATGTTTTCCATTACATGTTCCCAAAGAGAAGTATCATCAGCTAATGTAGCACGGAAATTAGCATACATTTCTTTTTGTTTTTCTTCGAATGTTGGATCTTCTTTTTCAGGTAATGTAGCGCGCATTGAAGTTACTAATTCTTGTACTTTTGGAGCGCGTGGTCCAAAGACGGCTTGTTCATTTCCATCTTTATCAATGAAAATAAAGATTGGAATCGCACGTGCTGTTCCATTTGTTAAATATTGATCCATTAATTCTAAGTTTTCATCACGAATTAATAAACTCATATCAATATTTGCAACTTCAGAAATTCGTTTCATAACAGGTACGCATAAAAGAGCATCGCCACACCAATCAGCAGTTAATACGATAACACGCCAGCCATCATTTTGACGTTCTTCTAATACAGGAAGTAATTCATTTGGAATTAAAAAATTATTGTAAATGTGTAGTAGCTCGTATTGGTTTACTTGCATTTCATTCACATATGTATCAAAGGACATACCTTTATCAGCCCATTGTTGTAAGTTCATAATTAACACCTCTTTAGTAAGATTTGCTTTCATTGTACCAATTTTTATATAGAAAAGCTTGTATTCTTACTCTTTCTTGTCACTTAATAATTTATTTAATAGAAAAAAGAATAGTACGACACATAATTCAGTTAAGTTGGACATTTGTACGCTTTCTATCCAATCATCAGCAGTATGAATGACGAACCAATCTAGTGTAATTTCAATGAATGAGAAAAGAGTGAGAGAAATCCAATTTGGCATGTTTTGAGTCAATGGATATAGCAGTGCTTTGAAGAAACTGAAAATAAATAATGTAATACCATCTAAGAAAGTGATTAATAAAAAAAAGAGAAGTAAAGCAGTACGTGAACTATACGCTATACCTGTAATTTGAAAGATTCCTACATATACAAAAAATATAAATGTAAAAACTATAATGAGAAAAAGAGCAATAATACTAATGATAATTGTTTTATCTTTTAGGCTGAGATTTGAGAACCTATCCTCCTCATGCATTAAAATACCCCTTTTTCTGGAAGTTGACTTCATTTTATCATGAAATACATATTAAAAAACTACGAATTATGGGAAAATAAGGTGACAAAAAGTAAGATTTCATGTAAAATTATTAATAAGGTTTTTATTTAACTAAATGAAATAAAAGGAGCTGTCAATGTTGTCTCAAAATCGAGAGCAATTAATGGAAGAACTATCGACAAATGTGTTTGCTATGTTTCGCACGTTGCGTAATGATATCGGAAAAATATTCGGTGGTTACATACCGTGGAATGAATTCATCGTCCTAAGAATATTAAATCGTACGAATAAAGAAATGGTATCGCGTGTAGCAAATGAATTAAATGTGTCGAATAGTCATATTACAGCTGTTACAGAAAAATTAATTAATAAAGGTTTTGTAACTCGTTCACGTTCTACATCAGATCGCCGAGTTGTGTATTTAGAGATTACAGAACAAGGGAAAGATTTAGTTGCGAAAATGGAAGATGCGAAAAAACAATATTTACAAGAAAGATTCTCTGCACTTTCAGAAGATGAAATGAATGTAATGATTTCAATTTCCAAAAAACTTATTTAAGTGATTATAAACAAGAAAACGCTTACGTGATAAAATAGAAGGTCTTCCTTATATATGGGAGATCTTCTTTCGTGTGTAATAGATGTTAATAAATAAAATGTGTATGAAAAAAGATAGAGCGCCATACTACTAATACAAGGAAGGAGGGAGAAATATGACGAATCGTAACGGTAGTAAAGGGAGCGGTAATCAAGGGTCACCAAAGTCCGGCCAATTTAATCAGGAATTTAGCACTGAATTTGAAACTGGTAATGATAATAAAGGAAAAGAATATCGTTCTAAAAAAGGGAGTAAATCAAAAAAGGAGTGAAATAATTCACTCCTTTTTTGATTTAAGATGCTGCCGATTGATCCGTATTATATTTTTCTTCTGATTTTGCGACAATCATTGCGCAAATTGCATCGCCAGAAATGTTTACAGCTGTTCTAGACATATCTAGAATACGGTCAATACCGATAATTAAAGCGATGCCTTCTACTGGCAGATTTACTTGATTTAAAACCATTGTAAGCATTACAAGTCCAACACCAGGTACACCAGCAGTACCGATACTAGCTAGTACAGCAGTTAATACGACCATAGCTAATTGCGGTAATGTAAGTTCAACTCCGTATACTTGAGCGATAAATACAGTGGCTACCCCTTGCATAATGGCAGTACCATCCATATTAATAGTTGCCCCTAGTGGTTGTACAAATGAGCTTATCGCTTTTGGAACGCCCAGCTTATCTTGTGCTGTTTTCATTGCAAATGGAAGCGATGCATTAGAGCTAGATGTACTAAATCCAATTGCCATTACTGGTCCGAAATGTTTAAAGAAACGAACAATACTTTCTTTTGCTAATACCTTTAATAAGCCGCCATATACAAAGACCCCGTGAATAATGAGTACTAACATAACGACAATCATATACTTGAACATCGCAGCGACGCCTGCAAGACCCATTTTACCAACGGATGAAGCGAGCAAACCGAATGTTCCAATTGGGGCTAATTTCATAACGAGATTAACAAGATACATCATTAATTCGTTGCCCTGTTCAAGTAATGAATGGATACCTTGAACTCGTTTTCCTAAAATAGCTATACCGAGTCCAATCAATACGGCAAAGGTAATGATTTGTAACATGTTTCCGTCAGCCATGGCTTTTGCTGGGTTATCTGGTACGATATTTAACAATGTGTCGACGAAAGATGTTTCAGTTTTTGCACCTTCATACTTAAGACCTTCTGTTTTAAAATTACCGCCAGCTCCTGGTTTTATAATAAGTGCAAATGTAACCGCTATAGAGATGGCAACCGCAGTTGTTACGAGAAAGAATGAAATTGATTTTAAACCGATTCTTCCAAGTTGTTTCGGATCTCCAAGACCGGCAGCACCAAGTACGATAGAAATGAACACAACAGGAACAACTAGCATTTTAATAAGTCGAATAAATAATTGACCAATTGGGTTGAACACATATTGATTTAGTGGCTCAAAGATAGATGGAGCAGCTAAATTTAGAGTGAGTCCAACAACTAGACCTAGGAATAATGCGATTAAGATTGCTTTTGTTTGTTTCAATAAAATCCCCCCTTTTGTTTTTGCAAAATTTCTTTCTAAAGTAATTATACCGAAAAAATACCTAATTTGACAATATTTTCTGAATTTTTTGTTTTAATTTAAGTGTAGATAGACTGATTTTGTGTTTGGAAAATAAAATAGACCATCATATAGGATGGTCTAGGGAAGGGGACAATTTATGTCAATTTAATTAGGGATGGAAGTTGTTCAAAGACACTGGGGAATGTCTTATAAATTAGGGAGGAACAACTTCGATACATATACTATAAAAGGTAGGTGTGACTCTCATGTGAACATAGGGTGAAAGAGAGAGGGAGTTTTAAATAAAAGGTAGAAAGACAAAAAAATAAGACCATCATTTATAAGATGGTCAAGGAAGGGGACAATTTATGTCAATTTAATTAGGGATGGAAGCTGTTCAAAGACACTGGGGAATGTCTTATAAATTAGGGAGGAACAACTTCGATACATATACTATAAAAGGTAGACGTGACCTCTGTGTGAATATAGAGTGAGTTTTAAATAAAATGAAAATTTAATGAGTGTTTTTTGTTCATCCCCTGTTGATTATTAGCTTTAACCAATCGGGCGTTTATTGCCCACAAATAGTGGAATAAAAGATAGAGCAAACAAAAAATAAGACCATCATTTATAAGATGGTCAAGGGAAGGGGACAATTTATGTCAATTTAATTAGGGATGGAAGCTATTCAAAGACACTGGGGAATGTCTTATAAATTAGGGAGGAACAGCTTCGATACATATACTATAAAAGGTGGATGTGACCTCTATGTGAACATAGAGTGAAAGATATGGGGATTTGAAAAATAGTACATATGAAATTGTTATTGCTAGCAATATTGAGTTAGGATATAGAGTTTTCCAGCATAAAAACGAAAAGGAATCTGAATATAAATAAAAGTTGTAATCTATGAAAAAAAAGATTATGCTCAACTATATTATGAGAATATAAGGTTTGTCCCAATTATTTAAGGGCTTTTAAAAAGCTTTTTATTTATGAGGGGAAAGTTTCACTTTAATAAGGGAGTTAGTGATATGAACGTAACAAAAAAACAAGGGCTGTATAATCGTCTTATACGATTAAACCCACCACAAATATTAGCATTAGGCTTTTTCTGCTTAATTGTGGTTGGCGGTTTGTTATTAAAATTACCATTCGCAACGAAAGCACATATTAGTTGGGTAGATGCTTTCTTTACAGCAACTTCAGCAGCGACCGTAACTGGTTTGGGAGTAGTGGATACAGCAAGTACATTTACGATGTTTGGCGAAATTGTTATTATGTTTTTAATTCAAACAGGTGGTCTAGGTCTTATGACAATTGCCATTTTAATTGTTTGGGTACTAGGTAAAAAAATCGGATTACGCCATCGTTTATTAATTGGAGAAGCATTTAATCAAACAAATATAGGTGGTCTTGTAAAATTAGTAAAGCGTGTCTTTATATTTTCGATTTGTATTGAACTTATTGGGGTCATCTTTTTATCGTTTCGCTTTATTCCAGAGTTTGGTTTTGGAAAAGGTTTATACTATAGTATTTTTCATGTAATTGCATCTTATAATAATGCAGGATTTGCTTTATGGCCAGATAATTTAACAAGATATGTAGGGGATCCCATTATTAATATTGGGATTTGCTCTTTAATTGTAATCGGAGGACTCGGTTTTACCGTATTAATTGATATATGGTATAGTCGCAGTTTTCGAAAATTATCACTTCACTCAAAAATAATGATTATTGGAACAGTAGTGCTAAATGTTATAGCAATGATTGTAATTTTTGTATTGGAATATAATAATGTGAAGACGTTAGGGAATTTATCTTTAAATGAAAAACTATGGGCTTCCTTCTTTCAAGGTATTACTCCGCGGACAGCTGGATTTAATACGGTTGACTATGGAGGTATGGAAGAATCATCTATATTATTTACGATGATTTTAATGTTTATTGGTGCAGGAAGTGTATCGACAGGTGGAGGAATTAAATTAACGACGTTTGTTATCTTAATTACATCTGTCCTTTCTTTCTTTAGAAAAAAGGAGGAAATTGTTTTATTTCAGCGTACAATTAAAATGTCGACAGTAACGAGGGCATTAGCAATTGCTGTTGCCAGTCAAATACTTATTTTAGCAGCGGTATTCATATTAATGCTTACAGAAAACTTCAGCTTTATTCAATTATTATTTGAGACAATATCAGCGTTTGGCACAGTCGGATTAACGATGGGAATTACTGCACAGCTATCGGCGTTCGGAAAATGTATTATTATGTTTGTTATGTTCTGCGGATTAATTGGACCATTAACACTTGTGTTCTCTTTAGCGCGACCAGCAAAACAAAAAATAAAATATCCATCGGAAGATGTGTTTACAGGATAAGGTATCCCGCGTTAAGCGAGATACCTTTTTCTTTTTTAGAACAGGGAAAACAATAGACCAATAAGTGCTACTCGGAATAAAATTGCGATAAGTGCAGCAATCCCACCGACAACTGCAGCGATACCGCCAGTTACAGTAGCTCCGCGATTATAAGCGTAAATACCGAGTAAAACAGAAACAAGACCAAATAGTGTTGGAAATGTAAATAGCGATAAGATAGATAGCGCAAGAGCGATAAAACCAGCAGTTGATCCAGCAGCGGACGATTTTACAACATCTTTATCGTCTTTATCATCGTAATTATAATCAATGCGTTGTGGTGCAACCTCAGCGGCGTACTCTTCTTTATAGTCACTATCTATTCTATCTCTTCTTTTATAATCATCAAATTTCTCAGTCAAAGTCATGACTCCTTTCATAACAAGGTTCAATAGTAGTATGTATCTCTTTTTCTTTTTTATCCTGCTATTTGTGGGAGTCGAGCTACGTACACATCCCACTGATTAAAGTCTCACTATACCGGAGCATGTACAGGGAGTAGTATCTTTTAAAAGGAGGAAAATGTTTTCTTGAAATAGGAAAAGTTAGTATGACTTCCTCTATTTTGGAAAGTATAAAAAGGAATAATGAGGAAAGGGTGCAATACATAATGGAACATCCAATTGAAAATTTAATGAAAACGGCAATGACAAATTTAAAAGAGATGGTAGATGTAAATACAATTGTTGGGAGCCCGGTTTCAACAGCTGATGGAAATGTAGTATTAACAGTATCTCAAGTGGCTTTTGGTTTTGGAGCTGGTGGAAGTGATTTTAAAGGGGATTTCATTGCTGAAAAACATAACGGTGGGCAAAATCAGCATAAAGAGAACAAGCAAGGGCATCCATTTGGAGGAGGAAGCGGGGCTGGGGTTTCCATTAGTCCAGTAGCTTTTTTAGTAGTTGGTTCTAATGGGGTGCAAGTATTACATCTCAACAGCAGTACACATTTAATTGAAAAGGCTTTAAATACTGTACCAAGCACTGTAGATAAATTTGTGAATGGTCGTCAAAAGTGAACTTGCATTTTTTAGGAATTATGATATATTAGAAAAAGTGCGCTTTAGGATGATCGGAATAATTGAAATGTAAATATATATGATGTGTGGAATAAGGGAGAGGAATTTATGATTAATATCAAAAACTTAGTAGTTGGCTTATTTATGTTAGTAAGCGGCTTTGTTGTATATGTAATAAAAGAAAAAGCTCCATTCTAAAACAGACAAACCGTTAATGTCTGTTTTTAATTTACCGAAAAAAATTGACAAGTTATTGTATTGGTGTTATAATTTTAATTCGTGTCTCGGTTACAGCTAGTGTAAAGTAAATATCTCTTATGAATGCAATACGAAAAGTTTGCGAAAGATCGGGTAATTTTATCAACAACTTTTGTGAACAAACCCTATAAATTGTATTTGTAAGCTATATATGTATACTAGTGAATCAAGGAGCGGTCAGTGGAACCGTAATGATGAGAGAGAGGTAGGGCTTTCATCCAGTATATGTTACTTTCCCGTTAGGTGAATATAAAAAAGAGGACTCCTTTTAAAAGGAGTCCTCTTTCATTTTTTAAGTGCGACTTTCAACTTGTTGACAAATTTCATCCGTTGTTAAACCGTGAGCTGTAATGACTGATCCTTTAATTGATGTATCTGCAATGCCCATCACATTAGAATCTTGCCCAGTTACAACGCAACAATCACACCCTTGTGCATCCTGTTCTGAGTTAAGTGTAACAACTTCATGACCTTGTTGTTGAAGAGCTTGTTGAACGTCTGTTAATGAGTTTTCAACGCCAATTCTAGCCATAATTCTCACCTCCTACCATCTAATTGCTAGTATGCTCAAGTTCACTGCATATATTTATGAAAAGACGGTAGGAAGTAAATCTTTGTTTAGTCGTTATATACGCCAGTAAGCATTTGACTAACGAATTGATCGTTTAATGTATCTTGTGCTGAAGAAGTATTTGAATGGATGTCGATTGAAGCAATAAAATGATTATGTTCTTTCGTATTTGGTTCTACCTCTACGTAATTATCGAATTTACAAAAACCTTTCGTATCCATTAGATCAAATAATTGCAGCATTTCTACTACCTCTTGTCTCGTTCCTTTAATTTGTACACACGCCATATTTATTTCCTCCTTTATTTTGACAAATTGTTTTTTAAAAATAGGATTATGATTACGAAATGAAAAATATGAATGTTATTTTTAGACAGCGCTATTTTTGTTATTCCCCCCTTTTTCAGCAAAAGTCGTTATATATTCCCAGATTTATAAAATCGGACGTCCGTTTATTGAATACAATAGATTCGTATCAATTGATGAAAATCCTTCTTTTAAACAAATATTTTTTTAGTGGAAATTAGCGAAAAAAATTTTTGGTTTTTTTGTAAACGTTAACAATGTTGTTAAATCAGTATAAGCAAAGAAGTACGTACGATTAAAAATTATAAATTTTCTAAAAATTCACTTGATTTATTTAGAAAGGAGAGTAAACTAGGAAACAATAAAAAATTCATAGAACATAGGAGGCGCTTCTAGTGAATGAGCAATGGATTTTCTTAAATGGAGAATTTGTTCCAAAAGATGAGGCAAAAGTTTCAGTATATGATCATGGCTATTTATATGGCGATGGAGTGTTTGAAGGAATTAGAGTTTATAGCGGTAATGTTTTCCGTTTGAGAGAGCATCTTGTCCGGCTGTATGAATCAGCAAAATCAATCCTTTTAGAAATTCCATATTCATTAGATGAAGTAACAAATATTGTTGTTGAGACGATTCGACAAAATAAATTATCTAATGGATACATTCGCCTTGTTGTATCAAGAGGAGCAGGAAATCTTGGATTGGATCCCGATTCATGTAAGAAGCCGAATGTAGTAGTAATTGCAGAACAATTATCTTTATTCCCGCAAGAATATTATGAGAAAGGGATTCCAGTTGTAACAGTTGCAACGCGCCGAAATCGTCCCGATGTTTTATCCCCTCAAGTAAAATCTTTAAATTACTTAAACAATATTTTAGTTCGTATTGAAGCGAAATTAGCTGGAGTACAAGAAGCACTTATGTTAAATGATCAAGGATATGTAGCTGAAGGATCAGGAGATAACGTGTTTATTGTTAAAGGAAATAAATTAATTACACCACCAAGTTCTGCTGGAGCGTTAGAAGGTATTACACGAAACGCCATTTTAGAAATCGGCGAAAAACTTGGGTATGACGTAAGAGAAGAGTTATTTACAAGACATGATGTATATGTAGCTGATGAAGTGTTTTTAACAGGAACAGCTGCTGAAGTGATTGCTGTTACGACAGTAGATGGTAGAACGATTGGCTTAGGGCAAACAGGTCCACATACGAACCGTTTATTAGAAGAGTTTCGTAAGTTAGTTGTAGAAGATGGAGAGAAAATTTACGAAGAAAATAAAGTTGGATAACAACTTTTTTAACATAAGAAAGCGTTGATAGGGAGGAGTAGTTGATTGTGAAGCCTCACAGAGAGTCGGTGGTTGCTGAAAACCGATGGTTCACGTCGACGAACATCGCCCTTGAGTGCTAAGCTAAAGCATTTGTCTAGGCTTAGACGGTAGCTCCGTTATTAGCTAGATCCATTTATGGATCACTGAGGCAAGAGTATTCTTGCGAAGAAGGGTGGTACCGCGAAATCTTTCGTCCCTTCAGCACATAGCTGGAGTGTGGACGTAGGATTTTTTTATTGTATAAAAGTTTGAAAAAGGGGGCTTATAAGAACAATGTCTTCAAAAACGGAAGAGAAACTGGCAACTGGTGCACAGCTATTGTTAGAAGCGCTAGAAAAGGAAGGGGTAGAAGTGATTTTCGGTTATCCGGGTGGTGCCGTTTTACCTCTCTATGATGCATTGTATGATTGTGAAATTCCGCATATTTTAACAAGGCATGAGCAAGGGGCAATTCACGCTGCTGAAGGATATGCCAGAATTACAGGGCATCCAGGGGTTGTAATTGCAACGAGTGGACCAGGTGCTACAAATGTAATTACGGGTCTAGCTGATGCAATGATTGATTCATTGCCACTTGTAGTATTTACAGGCCAAGTAGCAACAACGTTAATTGGGAGCGATGCTTTTCAAGAGGCAGATATTATGGGACTTACGATGCCAGTGACAAAACATAACTATCAAGTGCGAAAGGCCTCAGATTTACCTCGAATTATTAAAGAAGCATTTCATATTGCTAAAACAGGAAGACCAGGACCAGTCGTTATTGACCTTCCGAAAGATATGGTAGTCGAGAAAGGTGAGCGATGTAGCAATGTACAAATGGATTTACCAGGATATAACCCTAATTATGAACCGAATCTACTTCAAATAAACAAATTACTCAAAGTAATTGAAACCGCAAAAAAACCGTTAATTTTAGCTGGAGCGGGTATATTGCATGCGAAAGCTTCGAAAGAATTGACAAGTTTTGCTCGTAAATATGAAATTCCTGTTGTGCATACATTACTTGGTCTCGGTGGCTTTCCACCAGATGATGAACTATTTTTAGGAATGGGAGGAATGCACGGTTCTTATACAGCCAATATGGCGTTATATGAATGTGACTTACTCATTAATGTAGGTGCGAGATTTGATGATCGGCTTACAGGGAATTTAGCTTATTTTGCTAAAGGGGCTACTGTTGCACATATCGATATCGATCCAGCAGAAATCGGGAAAAATGTGCCGACTGAAATTCCTATTGTTGCAAGTGCTAAGCGGGCATTGGAAGTATTACTTGAACCAGAAGGGGGAAAAGAAAATCATCATGAATGGATCACTTTATTAAAGGGGAGAAAAGAACAATATCCATTCTCTTATAAAAGAAACTCTGAAAGTATTAAGCCTCAATACGCAATTGATATGTTATATGAAATTACGAAGGGAGAAGCGATTGTAACAACAGACGTTGGGCAACATCAAATGTGGGCAGCGCAATATTATCCGCTGAAAAATCCAGATAAATGGGTAACTTCTGGTGGATTAGGAACGATGGGGTTCGGATTTCCAGCAGCAATCGGTGCGCAAATTGCAAAGCCTGAGGAACTAGTTATTGCAATTGTCGGTGACGCCGGATTTCAAATGACCTTGCAAGAATTAAGTGTGTTAAAAGAACACTCGTTGCCTGTTAAAGTATTTATCTTAAATAATGAAGCTTTAGGAATGGTAAGACAATGGCAAGATGAATTTTATAATCAAAGATACTCGCACTCTTTATTGTCGTGTCAACCAGATTTCGTCGCTCTTGCGAATGCGTATGGCATAAAAGGAGTTCGCATAGAGGATCCACTTCTTGCAAAGAAGCAAATACAGCAGGCGATTGAATTACAAGGACCAGTCGTAATTGATTGCCGTGTACTTCAATCAGAAAAGGTAATGCCGATGGTTGCGCCAGGGAAAGGTGTTCACCAAATGGAGGGAGTGGAAAAAAGGTGAAGAGAATTGTTACAGCGACAGTTCGAAATCAAAGTGGTGTGTTAAACCGAATTACAGGGGTTATGACACGAAGACATTTTAATATTGAAAGTATTTCAGTAGGTCATACGGAATCATCGGACATATCGCGGATGACGATTGTTGTACACGTTGAAAATGAACAGCAAGTGGAGCAGTTAATTAAACAACTTCATAAGCAAATTGATGTTCTGAAAGTATCAGATATTACAGAAGAAGCGATGATCGCAAGAGAACTTGCACTTATTAAAGTAGCAACATCAGTAGCAAGAGCAGAATTATATAGTTTAATTGAACCGTTTCGAGCCGCTGTAATAGATGTTGGGAAGGATTCCATAGTTGTGCAAGTAACAGGTACGCAAGATAAAGTAGAAGCGTTAATCGAATTACTTCGTCCATACGGTCTGAAAGAAATTGCTAGAACAGGTGTAACAGCATTTACGCGTAGTATGAAAAAACAAGATAAGCAAGTTATGTTAATTCAATAATCATTTAAATATAGGGGGAAATGAAAATGACAAAAGTTTATTATGAGAAAGATGTAACGGTAAATGTATTAAAGGAAAAGAAAGTAGCAATCATCGGATATGGCTCGCAAGGTCATGCACATGCGCAAAATTTACGTGATAACGGATTTGATGTAGTAGTAGGTTTAAGAAAAGGTAAGTCTTGGGATAAAGCGAATGAAGATGGATTTTCTGTATATACAGTAGCAGAAGCAGCGGAAAAAGCTGATGTAGTAATGATTCTACTGCCTGATGAATTACAACCAGAAGTATATGAAGCTGAAATTGCACCAAATTTACAGGCTGGAAACTCTCTCGTGTTCGCACATGGATTTAATGTTCACTTTGGTCAAGTAAAACCACCAGCTAATGTAGATGTATTTCTAGTAGCCCCAAAAGGACCGGGGCATCTCGTACGCCGTACGTTCGTCGAGGGCGGAGCTGTTCCTGCATTATTTGCAGTATACCAAGATGCAACAGGAGTTGCGACTGAAAAGGCACTTTCTTATGCTGATGGGATTGGAGCGACGAGAGCTGGTGTATTAGAAACGACATTTAAAGAAGAAACAGAAACAGATTTATTTGGAGAGCAAGCTGTGCTTTGCGGCGGAGTAACTGCGCTAGTAAAAGCTGGATTTGAAACGTTAGTTGATGCTGGTTATCAACCGGAACTTGCATATTTTGAATGTTTACATGAACTAAAACTAATCGTTGACCTTATGTATGAAGGCGGACTTGAAAATATGAGATATTCAGTTTCAGATACAGCGCAGTGGGGCGACTTCGTATCAGGACCACGCGTTGTAACGGAAGATACGAAGAAAGCGATGGGTGCAGTGCTAGCAGAAATTCAAGATGGTACATTTGCAAGAGGCTGGATTGCAGAGCATAAAGCAGGAAAACCAAATTTCCATGCGACAAATGAGAAAGAGAATGAACATGAAATTGAAGTAGTTGGACGTAAATTACGTGAAATGATGCCGTTTGTACAGCCGCGAGTAAAGGTAGGGGTTAAATAATATGAAACAGATTTTGTTCATGGATACGACGCTACGTGATGGCGAACAATCACCAGGAGTAAATTTAAATGAACAAGAGAAATTGCAAATTGCAAGGCAATTAGAGAGACTAGGTATTAATGTCATGGAAGCTGGTTTTGCAGCAGCTTCCGAAGGGGATTTTCAATCGGTAAAACGCATCGCAAATACCATTCAAAATGCTACAGTTATGAGTTTAGCTAGAGCGAAAGAAAGTGATATTCGAAGAGCATATGAAGCGGTGAAAGGTGCTGTATCTCCTCGTTTACACGTATTTTTAGCCACAAGTGATATTCATATGAAATATAAGCTTTGTATGTCAAAAGAAGATGTATTAGATAGTATTCACCGCTCGGTTACACTCGGGAAATCATTATTTCCGACAGTACAATTTTCTGCAGAAGATGCGACAAGAACAGCAAGAGATTTTTTAGCTGAAGCAGTTGAAGTTGCGATTCGTGCAGGAGCGAATGTAATTAATATTCCAGATACAGTTGGATATACGAATCCAGAAGAATATTATTCTCTTTTTAAATACTTACAAGAATCCGTTCCTTCATATGAAAAAGCAATTTTCTCTTGTCATTGTCATGATGATCTTGGGATGGCAGTAGCAAATTCATTAGCTGCGGTTGAAGGTGGAGCGTTGCAAGTAGAAGGAACAATTAATGGAATTGGAGAAAGAGCAGGTAATGCGGCGCTAGAAGAGGTCGCAGTTGCTCTTCATATTAGAAAAGATTTCTATAAGGCGGAGTCTTCTATGATGCTAAAAGAAATTAAAACGACGAGTACATTAGTAAGCAGATTAACAGGTATGGTTGTACCGAAAAATAAAGCGATCGTTGGAGCGAATGCTTTTGCTCATGAATCCGGAATTCATCAAGATGGTGTTTTAAAAGAAGTGACAACATATGAAATTATTGAACCAGCGCTAATAGGAGAATCTCAAAATCTATTCGTACTTGGAAAACATTCTGGACGTCACGCGTTTACAGAAAAAATGAAAGAGCTTGGCTATGAATTTACAAAGGAAGAACGAGATGCGGTGTTTGAAGCGTTCAAAAAATTAGCTGATCGTAAGAAGGAAATTACTGAGGAAGATTTACGTGCGCTTATGCTTGGTGAAGCAGCATTTGCAGCTCAGCAATATAACATTACGCAACTACAAGTTCATTTCGTATCAAATAGTACACAATGCGCGACAGTTGTACTAAAAGACGAAGAAGGAAATGCATACGAAGATGCAGCCACTGGTTCTGGTAGTATTGAGGCGATCTATAATGCAATCCAAAGAATTTTAGGATTAGAATGTGAATTGGTGGATTATCGCATACAATCTATTACACAAGGTCAAGACGCACTGGCTCATGTTCATGTTGAATTAAAAGAAGGAACGCATCAAGTATCAGGTTTTGGTGTTGCGCAAGATGTATTGGAAGCGTCGGCAAGAGCATATGTCCATGCAGCAGGGAAATTAAAATCTCTTATAGCGCTTGTGAAATAAATATTTGATAGGTGAGAGAAGCTTTCCTCACCTATCAAATTAAAGTTCTGAAAATTCAGTTAAAAGGAGTGTTAAAAATGGAAAAACGTATCGTTTGTTTAGCTGGTGATGGTGTTGGTCCAGAAGTAATGGAAAGTGCGAAGGAAGTATTGCATATGGTAGAAAGGCTATATGGACATCATTTTCATTTGCAAGATGAGTACTTTGGTGGTGTTGCTATCGATTTAACTGGGCAACCATTACCACAGCGAACACTTGCCGCCTGTTTAGCGAGTGATGCGGTTTTACTTGGAGCAGTAGGTGGACCAAGGTGGGATAGTGCGAAAGAAAGGCCTGAGAAAGGATTATTAGCATTAAGAAAAGGACTCGGTGTATTTGCGAATGTTCGCCCTGTAACGGTAGAAAGTGCAACTGCACATTTATCACCATTAAAAAACGCTGATGAAATTGATTTCGTTGTCGTTCGTGAATTAACAGGCGGAATTTATTTTTCTTATCCGAAAGAGCGAACGGAAGAAGTGGCGACAGATACACTTACGTATCATCGCCATGAAATTGAACGTATCGTTTCGTATGCTTTTCAATTAGCGAATAAGCGGAAGAAAAAAGTAACATCTATTGATAAAGCGAATGTTTTAGAGTCTAGTAAATTATGGAGAACTGTGACAGAAGAAGTAGCAATTCGCTACCCAAATGTGGAAGTAGAACACATTTTAGTAGATGCAGCAGCTATGGAATTAATTCGGAATCCAGGAAGATTTGACGTTATTGTAACGGAAAATTTATTTGGTGATATTTTAAGTGATGAGGCTTCAGTATTAGCTGGATCATTAGGAATGCTTCCATCAGCAAGTCACGCTGAAAAGGGACCTTCATTATACGAGCCTATTCACGGATCAGCACCGGATATTGCGGGGAAAAATAAGGCGAATCCAATTGCGATGATGCGTTCTGTTGCAATGATGCTTGGGCAATCGTTCGGATTAACGAGAGAAGGATATGCAATTGAAGAAGCAGTTTCTGCAGTCCTTAAATCAGGAAAATGTACAGCAGATATCGGGGGGACTGAAACGACAACTTCATTTACAAAGGCAGTTATTCAAGAAATGGAAGAGCAAGCGTTAGTAGGGAGAGGAAGATAATGGGGAAAAGGTTACTAGATAAGCTTTGGGAAAGACATGTAGTTGCGACTAATGAAAATGGATTGGATTTATTATATATCGATCTACATCTTGTTCATGAAGTAACGTCACCGCAAGCCTTTGAAGGCTTGCGGCTTACAAATCGAACAGTCCGCAGACCAGATTTAACATTTGCAACGATGGATCATAATATTCCAACGAAAGATGTTTGGAATATTACCGACCGCATTGCGAAGCAGCAACTAGATACACTTCGGGAAAACTGTAAACAATTTCAGGTGCCATTAGCGGATATCGGAGATGAAGAGCAAGGGATCGTTCATGTAATAGGACCAGAACTTGGGCTTACGCAGCCAGGAAAAACGATTGTTTGTGGTGATAGTCATACAGCAACGCACGGTGCTTTTGGCGCACTAGCGTTTGGTATTGGTACGAGTGAAGTGGAACATGTATTGGCAACGCAAACGTTATGGCAACGAAAGCCGAAAGCGATGGGCATTGAGTTAAAAGGAAAGTTACCGCAAGGTGTTTATGCGAAAGATATTATTTTACACCTTCTTTCAAAGTACGGAGTAGCAGTTGGAACAGGTTACGTAATGGAATTTTACGGAGAGGCCATTCATGCTATGGATATGGAAGAGAGGATGACGCTTTGCAATATGGCAATTGAAGGGGGAGCAAAGGCTGGCATTATTGCACCAGATGAAAAAACGGTTGCTTACGTAAAAGGGCGTAAATATGCACCGAAAGACTATGAATCTATTAAGAAAAAATGGTCAGAACTTTATACAGATTTAGATGCAGTTTATGATTTACATATTCTAGTAGATGTTACGGATTTAGCGCCGTACGTTACGTGGGGAACAAATCCTAGTATGGGCGTTCGGATCGATGAGAAATTGCCAGAAAAGCATGATGCAAATGACGAAAGAGCGTTTTCTTATATGGGATTGAGTCCCGGACAAAGTACGTATGACATTCCAGTTCAACATGTTTTCATTGGATCTTGTACAAATTCCAGGCTTTCTGACTTAGAAATTGCTGCATCTGTCGTGAAAGGTAAAAAAGTAAAAGAAGGTGTGCGAGCACTTGTTGTACCTGGATCTCAAAGGGTAAGAGAAGCAGCGATGCATAAAGGGTTACATCGCATATTTGAAGAAGCTGGATTTGAATGGAGAGAGCCCGGATGCTCAATGTGTCTAGGTATGAATCCAGATCAAGTGCCTGAAGGGGAACATTGTGCCTCTACGTCAAATCGCAATTTTGAAGGAAGACAAGGAAAGGGAGCACGAACGCATTTAGTTAGCCCGGCAATGGCGGCAGCGGCTGCATTATATGGTCATTTTGTTGATATTAGAAAGGAGAGTTATGATGGAGCCATTTCGTATTCATAAAGGTACTGCTGTAGTACTGATGAATGATAACATTGATACAGATCAAATTATTCCGAAGCAATATTTAAAGAGAATTGAAAGAACTGGGTTTGGGAAGTTTTTATTTGATGAATGGCGATATGATAATAATCGCCAAGAAAACCCTAATTTCCCGCTTAATGCACAAGAAAGAAAAGGAGCCAGCATATTAATTACAGGTGATAATTTTGGATGTGGCTCATCTAGAGAACATGCTCCATGGGCACTTGCTGATTATGGTTTCCGCGTTATTATCGCTGGAGGATTTGCCGATATCTTTTATATGAATTGTATGAAAAATGGCATGTTACCGATTGTAATGGATAAAGATATGCGTGAACAACTTGCTAAAACAGATGCGGGGGAACAAATTACAGTTGATTTAGAAAATGAAATAATGACAACGAATACGCATAGATTCCATTTTACAATCGAGAAAATGTGGAAAGAGAAGTTATTAAATGGTTTAGATGAAATTAGTATTACAATGCAATATGAACAAGAAATAAAAGAGTATGAAAGAAAAGTGGCTTTACATTAAAAAATGACGGAATATTAAAAATGTATTTACATTCAAAATTAACTGTTATATACTATGTGAAAATCAGAGGAGAAAGGGAGTAAGTATTATGAATATCGTGCAATCTATTACAATGCTTACACAACTACATCATCATACATGAAACCCTTGAACCTAGCGTGAAAACGTGTAGGTACAAGGGTTATTCCCGTTGTACCTACACTCTACTGAAGAGCCTTGTAGGTATTTTGTCTACAAGGCTCTTTTTATTTTCGGCTTAGGGGAATGAAATAGGCATACATTAGAAGGGGAAAGGTGTGAAAATTTAGATGACAAAATGGAAACGAGCAAACCCGAATGGAACGAGAGATTATTTATTCGAAGAATGTACGTTAATTGAAGAAGTAGAACAAAAACTAAGACTTACTTTTTTAGAGAGAGGTTATGAGGAAATAAGAACACCTACAATTGAATTTTATGATGTTTTTGCATTTCAAAATAGACCGATAGATGAAGAGAAGATGTATAAATTTTTTGATGAAAAGGGAAGGATTATCGTTTTACGTCCAGATATGACAATTCCTTTAGCGAGAGTTATTGGAACACAGAGACGGGATACGCCACTTAAAGTGACGTATAGCGGGAATGTATTTCGAGCGAATGAATCCCATTCTGGAAAATATAATGAAATCGTACAAAGTGGTATTGAAGTTATCGGGATTGATAATGTAAGAGCTGAAATTGAATGTGTAATAAGTGTCATTCAAGCACTTCAAAAGTTGAAGGTGCAATCTTTTACAATTGAGATTGGGCAAGTACAGTTATATAAATGTATTGTAAAAAAACTCTCCATCCATGATGAAGAAGAAAGGGTACTTAGAACATATATAGAAAGTAAAAATTATGCTGCCCTCTCAAATTTTATCGGAGAAAAGAAATTAGATCGATGCGATGAGACAGTAAGGTTACTTGAGAAATTGCCAAGGCTATTTGGAAATTTAGAAGTTATTGAGGAGGCAGAAAAGCTTGCTTCAAGTAATGAAATGAAAATGGCAATTGCAAGAATAAAAGAAATGTATGAAACAATTGAAACGTTAGGATATGGTTCTTACATATCAATTGATTTGGGCATGATTCAACACTTAGATTACTATACGGGTGTTATTTTCAAAGGATATATATATGAAATTGGAGAAGAAATCGTTAGTGGCGGAAGATACGATGAGCTAATTGGCAATTTTGGAGAAATGCTGCCAGCTGTTGGACTCGCGGTACAAGTAAATCAAATTGTGAAGGCGCTGCAAGAGCAGCAAGAACCATATGAACGAAATCAAATTGATATTGTGATTCATTATGAGTTAAATACAATAGCGGAAGCAGAAAGGCTACGAAATTTACTTCGAAAGGATGGAAAAAATGCTTGGTTATCTCTATTCTCTAATTTAAGCGATACCTTTCAATTCGCAAGAAAAAATAAAATAGGAACGGTCGTTGAGGCAAAGAATGAATACTTAGTGGAATATGTATGGAATGAGAAATGGGTAGTCCAGAAAGAAGGAGAGGCTTCATGCGTAACATTCAAATTGCGTTAACGAAAGGAAGATTAGAAAAACATGTCATTCCACTTTTTGAGCAGATTGGAATTGATTGTTCCGAGCTCAAAAATAAAGGTCGGAAGCTTGTATTTCAAAGTAAAAATACAAATATTTCATTTATTTTAGTAAAAGCGGTTGATGTTGCTACTTATGTAGAACATGGGGTAGCTGATATTGGCATCGTTGGAAAAGATATTTTAATGGAAAACGAGAAAGATATTTATGAAATGCTGGATTTAGGAGTGGGGATTTGTAAGTTTTGTGTGGCATCTATTCCTACGTATAATCCGAAGAGTTACCGGAAGAAAAGAATTGCTACGAAATACCCGCATATTACTTCTACTTATTTTCATGATAAGGGAGAGGATGTAGAAATTATTAAAATAGAAGGTTCTGTAGAAATCGCTCCTCTTCTTGGATTGGCGGATGCGATTGTAGATATTGTTGAAACAGGAAAAACATTACAAGAGAATGGACTCATTGTATTTGAGGAAATGCACTCTATATCGGCTCGGATGATTGTGAATAAGGCAGCTTTAAAAACTAAAAAAGACGAAATATTCAGTATTGTAAATATGATGGAGCAAGAAATCTTATCAGGGAAATAGGAGGATTTAAAGTGGAAATCATTTATGAAGATTTTAAGGAGGCATTATCTAAAATAAAAGTGCTAAGAGAAAACGCTAATATAATAGAAGAAACTGTTCAAAGAAGTGTAAGAGAAATCATTAGAAATGTAAGGGAAGGAAAAGATGAGGCTTTATCTTTCTATACAAAAAAGTTTGATGGTGTAGAGATGAAAGATTTTCGTGTAAGTGAAGAAGAAATACAGCAAGCGAGTATGTTTGTAGAGAATTCATTTTTAGAAGCTTTAAAAGAGGCGAAGAAAAACATTGTTTCGTATCACGAAAAGCAAAAGAAGCACTCAATATTCGATTGTGAAAGTAAAGGGATAATTAGAGGGCAACTCATTCGGTCGTTAGAAAATGTAGGTGTATATGTACCGGGTGGGACAGCCTCATATCCTTCTTCAGTATTAATGAATGTATTGCCGGCGAAACTCGCAGGTGTGAAAAAGATTGTAATGGTAACACCGCCGAGGAAAGGAGGAATTGATCCGCATATATTAGCTGCTGCAGATCTTGCGGGAGTAGATGAAATTTATACGATAGGTGGAGCACAAGCAATTGCTGCGTTAGCATACGGGACGGAATCGATTCCGAAAGTGGATAAAATAGTTGGACCGGGAAATTTGTACGTCGCTCTAGCGAAACGAGAAGTATACGGAATAGTAAATATCGATATGATTGCTGGTCCATCAGAAATTGTAGTTGTCGCGGATGAAACAGGTAATGCAAAATATATCGCAGCGGATTTATTATCGCAAGCAGAGCATGATGAGAGAGCAACGGCGATTTGTATTACAACGAATATGGAACTAGCTAAAGAAGTAGAAAAAGAGGTAGAAAGACAGTTAGAAACGTTACCAAGAAGTGAAATTGCACGTGAATCAATAAATAGAAATGGAGCCATCTTTATCGTTGCTTCTTTAGAGGAGGCACTAAAGTTATCAAATAAAATTGCTCCAGAACATTTAGAGTTACATATAAAAGAACCGATGAATGCTCTAGATTATGTGAAACATGCAGGCTCTATTTTCCTTGGGCCATATGCACCTGAAGCGCTCGGGGATTATTTGGCGGGACCGAATCATGTATTACCAACGAGCGGAACGGCAAGATTTTTTTCTCCGTTATCAGTCGATGATTTCGTGAAAAAATCAAGTTTTATTTCTTATACAGAGGAAGCATTAAAAAATGTACAGCATCATATTGTAGAGCTTGCAAATAAAGAAGGGTTACATGCACATGCGAGAGCAATCCAAATAAGGTTTGAGGAGGAAAAATAATGCGTCAGTCCAGTCAAGCACGTGAGACGACAGAAACAAAAATTAAATTAAGTTTGCAGCTTGATGAAAGTACGAGTGTATCTATTCAAACGGGGGTTGGTTTTTTCGATCATATGCTGACTTTATTTGCTAGACATGGAAGATTTGGATTGCAAGTTGAGGCAGAAGGTGATGTATTTGTCGATGCACATCACACCGTTGAAGATGTTGGAATTGTACTCGGAAATTGCTTGAAAGAAGCATTGCAAAATAAAGAAGGAATTAATCGTTACGGTTCCGCGTATGTACCGATGGATGAATCTTTAGGATTTGTTGCAATTGATATAAGTGGACGCTCATATTGTGTATTTCAAGGGGAATTAATAAATCCGAAGCTTGGGGATTTTGATACAGAATTGACGGAAGAATTTTTTAGAGCAGTTGCACATGCTGCCAATATTACATTACATGCGCGCGTTCTATACGGAAGTAATACACATCACAAAATTGAAGCATTATTTAAAGCTTTTGGTAGAGCGCTTAGAGAAGCGGTCGAAAAAAATGCCAACATTACTGGTGTAAATTCAACGAAAGGGATGTTGTAATTGATTGCCATTATAGATTATGGAATGGGGAATATTCGCAGTGTAGAGCAAGCATTAAAATATACTGGCGCAGAGTACATTGTAACGAGTGATAAAGAAGAGATATTGAGAAGCGATGGCGTGATTCTACCGGGAGTAGGTGCATTTCCGAAAGCGATGGAAGTATTAAAAGAAAGAGATTTAGTGTGTGTACTAAAAGAAGTTTGTGACATAGGAAAACCACTCCTCGGTATATGTTTGGGCATGCAACTTTTATTTGAACGAAGTGAGGAACTAAAAGATTGTAGCGGGTTAGGTTTACTACCAGGGGAAATTCGTAAGTTAAAAGTTTCGTATAAAATTCCTCATATGGGATGGAATGAATTAAGGAAGGAAAGAGAATTTCCGCTTTGGAATGGTTTAGTGGATGGTTCTTTCGTGTATTATGTTCACTCATATTACGCGGATTGTCCAGATGAAATTGTATGCGGAGTAAGTGATTATGGAATGCAAATACCAGGGTTTGTCGCGAAAGGAAATGTATTTGGTGCACAGTTTCATCCAGAAAAAAGTGGCGAAATAGGCATGCAAATATTAAAAAATTTTCAAGGAGTGGTAGAAGCATGGAAATCTTCCCAGCTATCGATTTAAAAGAAGGGCGATGCGTTAGACTTTATCAAGGAGAGTTTAGTAAAGAAACGGTGATGAATGAAGATCCGGTAGCGCAGGCGATCATATTTGAAAAGCTTGGAGCGGAAATACTACACATTGTTGATTTAGACGGTGCAATTGCTGGCGAGTCGTTAAATTTGCCCGTCATTGAAAAAATCTGCAAGGCGGTACGTATTCCTGTGCAAGTGGGAGGAGGAATTCGTTCACTTGTAACGGTGGAGAAGTTATTGTCAGCAGGTGTAGAAAAAGTGATTTTAGGAACAGCAGCTCTTTATGATAAGTCATTTTTAGAGGAAGCAGTTCGTCTATATAAAGAGAAAATCATTGTTGGAATTGATGCGAAAAATGGTTTCGTAGCAACGAGAGGTTGGCTTGATCTGTCTGAAATTTCTTACGTTAGTTTAGCGAAACAAATGGAAAGTTTAGGTGTTCAAACGATTGTGTTTACAGACATTTCGAAAGACGGGACGCTTGCAGGTCCAAATTTTGAACAATTAGCGATACTTCAAAAAAGTGTTGGCATTCGTCTCATCGCCTCTGGAGGAGTGGCATCTATTCAAGATGTGAAAAAGTTAAATGATATGAATATATATGGTGTCATAATTGGAAAGGCGCTTTACGAGAAAAAGATTGATTTAGAAGAAGTGTTACAGGTAACGAAGTTATGTTAGCGAAACGAATCATTCCATGTCTAGATGTGAAAGAAGGGCGAGTCGTAAAGGGTGTAAATTTTATAGGATTACAAGATGTCGGTGATCCGGTTGAAATAGCTGAAGCATATAACGAGGCAGGGGCAGATGAAATCGTATTTTTAGATATTACAGCGACTCATGAAGGAAGAAAAACGATTATAGATGTTGTAGAAAAAACAGCAGCTAAAGTATTTATTCCTCTTACGGTTGGCGGGGGGATTTCAAGTGTGAAAGATATGTACAATTTACTAAGAGCTGGAGCAGACAAAGTTTCAATAAACTCAGCGGCAGTGCGAAACCCGAAGCTTATAGAAGAAGGGGCAGAACACTTTGGATCACAATGTATTGTCGTGGCAATTGATGCTAGAAAAGTAGCAGAAGGTAAATGGAACGTATATGTCAACGGCGGAAGAGTTGACACAGGAATGGATGCTATAGAATGGGCGAAGCGTGTTGTTAAACTTGGGGCAGGTGAAATTTTGTTAACGAGTATGGATGCAGACGGAACGAAAAGCGGATATGACCTTCGTTTAACAGAAGAAATTTCAAAAAGTGTTTCCATTCCAGTCATCGCATCAGGGGGCTGTGGTCATACGGATCATATTATAGAAGTTTTTCAAAAGACAACAGTTGATGCAGCGTTAGCGGCATCCATCTTTCATTATGGTGAGGCGACAGTGCAGAGTGTAAAGCGAAAATTAAGAGATGCAAATGTTGAGGTGCGGTTATGAAACCTAATTTTTCAAAAGGATTAATACCAGCAATTGTCATCGAAGAAGGTACGAAAGAAGTTTTAATGCTAGCTTATATGAATGAAGAAGCATATGAAAAAACGTTAGAGACGAAAAGAACATGGTTTTATTCTCGTTCGAGGCAGTCGTTATGGAATAAGGGGGAAACATCAGGGAATGTTCAATATGTGCAATCTTTATATTTAGATTGTGATCAAGATTCAATTGTTATGAATGTGAAACAAGTAGGACCTGCTTGTCATACGGGAGAGAAGACATGTTTTCACTATCAAATTATATAGGGGGATACATATGGAAAATGCCTTTAAGTTGCTGTATAAAACAATTGAAGAACGAAAGGAAAGCCCACTTCCTGAATCGTATACAAATTATTTATTTTCAAAAGGAGAAGATAAAATTTTAAAGAAAATTGGTGAAGAGTGTGCTGAAGTAATTATCGCATGTAAAAATAATGATAAAGAAGAAGTAGTGAAAGAAATGGTTGATGTATTTTATCACTGTTTCGTTTTATTAGCTGAAAAAAATATTACATTGGAAGATGTCATGCGAGAGGTGAAAGAACGAAATGGAAAGCTTTCGAAAGTTGGGGATAGAAGGGAAATAGATACATTATAAGGGGGAATGTATATGAAAGTAGATTATCATCTTCACTTAGAAGAAGGACCGTATTCAATAGGATGGCTTTCTAAAATAAATGAAGCGCTGGAACGTTATGAACCGCTTCAAGAAAGGCATTCTATTGATTGGCTTATGAAAACACAAGAGCGTTTGCAAAAGCGTGTGAAGGAAGGGCCATTTACAACAGAATGGATGGACCTCTATTTAGAAGAAGCTGTGCGAAAAGGTATAAAAGAAGTGGGAATTGTTGATCATCTATATCGTTTTCATGAAGCGAAAGGATATTATGAAAAATATGTAGATATTAGTGATTCTAAGCTCGGTCGTATACAGAAGGAATGGTTAGATCAAGTAAGGGTAGTTTCACTGTATGATTTTACAAAGGTTATTGAAGAGGCGAAAGAACGATGGAGTAAAAGAGGTGTCACGCTTAAACTTGGAATTGAAGCGGATTATTTTATTGGTTGTGAAGGAGAGTTAAAAGAATTATTAGCGCTAGGAGACTTTGATTATATAATTGGTTCTGTTCATTTTCTAAATGGCTGGGGATTTGATAATCCAGATACGAAAGAATATTTTGAGAAGCATGACCTACGCGCATTATATGATATGTTTTTTAAAACAGTTGAGAGTGCGATTCGTACCGAGTTATTTGATATTATCGCTCATCTTGATAATATAAAGGTATTTAATTATCGATTGGATGAGAATGAACAGCTTTCTTATTATGAGGAAATTGCCTGTGCGTTAGTAGAAACGAATACGGCAACAGAAATAAATGCAGGATTATACTATCGTTATCCTGTTCGTGAAATGTGCCCAAGTCCACTATATTTACAAGTATTAGCTAAGTATGGTGTTCCAATTACGATTTCTTCGGATGCCCATTATCCAAATGATTTAGGGAATTATGTACAAGAAAATGTACAAACATTACGAGCTCACGGTGTTACTCAGGTTGCAACATTTACGAAGCGAGCAAGAGTAATGAGGTCGCTTGAAGAAGAAGTAACAAATTCAAAATGAAACGCAATTTTTTGATGAAAACCGTCCTTTTTGTTCAAAATAAGAAAGAATGAAAAGGAGGGTAAGAAATGGCGAAACAACAACATAAACAAAATGTACAAGGTGCACAGCAACAAGCTTATACTTCTGAAACGAATGCTGTATCTCAATCGGTTATTGAGGAGCAAATTAGCGATACGGTTGCAGAAGGAACGATTGATGTGAAGCTTGGAAAAGAATCGCAGGAAAAAGCGTAAGAAAAGGGGAGAGTTGCATCTCCTCTTTTTTCATGGAAAAGTGTCGATTTTTAAAACTATAATCAAATTCCTTGGTTTTTATATGTGGATTTCTTACAATGAAATATAAGAGATATCTTATTTTCTATAGAAGAGGTGTTAGTAGTGGCAAAAATATTAGTAGCGGGAAAAATTCCGGAAATTGGATTAGAACTATTAAAAGATCATGATGTAGAAATGTACGATAAAGAGGAGTTAATTTCTATAGATGAATTAACAGAGCGTGTAAAAGATAAAGATGCATTGTTAAGTTTACTTTCGACAAAGGTGCCAAAAGAAGTTATTGATGCAGCGCCTCATTTAAAGATTGTTGCAAACTATGGTGCTGGTTACGACAATATTGATTACACGTATGCGGGCGAAAAAGGAATTGCAGTTACGAATACACCGAAAGTATCAACGGAAGCGACTGCAGAATTAACATTTGCACTTCTTTTAGCAGCGGCGCGTAGAATTCCTGAAGGGGATACGTTATGTCGTACGACCGGATTTAACGGATGGGCACCGTTATTTTTCTTGGGACGAGAAGTCCATGGTAAGACAATCGGAGTTATAGGTCTTGGAGAAATCGGGAAGGCTGTTGCAAAACGTGCGAAAGCATTTGGAATGGATGTTTTATATACAGGGCCAAATCGTAAGCTTGAAGCTGAAAGTGAACTGGGAGCAACGTATGTGACGTTGGAAGAATTATTACAAACAGCAGACTTTATTACAATTAACTGTGCTTATAATCCAAAATTACATCATATGATTGATGAAGAGCAGTTTAAAATGATGAAGAAAACAGCGTATATTGTAAATGCTTCACGTGGACCAATTATGAATGAAGCAGCACTTGCTCATGCATTAAAAACGAATGAAATTGAAGGAGCAGCTCTTGACGTGTTTGAATTTGAACCGAAAATTACAGAAGAGTTAAAAGAATTAAAGAATGTAGTACTTGCTCCACACGTAGGGAATGCAACATTTGAAACTCGTGATGCGATGGCTGAAATGGCTGTTAGAAATATTTTAGCTGTATTAAACGGCGAAGAGCCAGTAACACCTGTAAATGAAAAGGTATTAGTCACAAAATAAAAAGAAACCTTCCGGACTCGGAAGGTTTTCTTATTTTTCTTTATTTGTTTTTTTAGACGGTCTTTGTCTAATGAATTGAGATAACATGTACAAAATATATAGTGGAATGGCAATGAATAAGAAAACAGAAAAATTTCCAAATCCTGTTTGATACATTGTAATAATGATTCCAACTAAAAATAGTGTAATAATGATGCTATATCGTGGAATTGGTACATCTTTTAAACTTGGGATACGAATGCGGCTCACCATTAAAAATGCGAACGTTACAAATACGGTAATAAGAACGATTTTTGGAATGGTATGTGAAAATAACGTTAAGAAAGCAACAAGCCCTCCCGCTGCTGTAATCGGTACTCCAGTGAAATATTTCATTGAAGTAGAAGATGGTGTTACATTAAATCGTGCTAAACGATATGCTCCGAAAAGAGGGAATAATCCCGCTATGTATAATCCGATGATTCCGTAGTTTGAGAAAGATGTGTAATACATTAAAACAGCTGGTGCTGCACCAAATGTTACGACATCTGCAAGCGAGTCGAGCTCTTTTCCCATTTGTGAATCAACACGTAATAAACGAGCAACACGACCATCAAGACTATCTAACATCATCCCGATAAGTACTAAAATAGCAGCTGATTTATAATATCCTAAAGATGCATAGCCGATTGATAAAAATCCGCTATATAAATTTCCGAGCGTAAATAAGTTTGGAATAGCTGCTCTATACAAAATCTGATCCCTTGCTTTCTGTAATAAATTCTTAATTAGTGTATGAAAGTTTACTTATTTTATCATACCATAAATTTATTCCTCATACGAAAGAAATTACCAATTTGTGAAAGATTTCATAGAAGGATGGTTTGAAAATTAAGTGAAAATAAAAAGAGGAAGCAACTTGTATAAAGTTGCTTCCTTTACTATTCAAATTTCGTTGTCATCGTTCCAGTTTTATATCGATTATTAGGATCGAAGCGTAATAAATCTCCATAAATTAATTTATCGGAGAGTTTTAATTCTGTTTTTGCTTTTTCAATATACGGCTGACATAGCGTCATGTCAGCTTCTTCACCCGTACTTCTTTTGTAGCACATATTTTTTGTATAAACATACTCTTCAGAAACAAAGCTACCATCACGCATTACCATAAGCGGGTCTTTCTCTTTAATAAATAAGTCAGTTCCAAATTCAACGGATTTATTTGTTTTAATACCAAGTAAATGAAGGAGCGTTGGCTTAATATCAATTTGACCGGATACTTTAGAAACAACTTTTCCTTCTTGGCCAGGCACATGAATAATAAGAGGGACTCGTTGTAATTGCATAGAATCGAATGGTGTAATAGTATCTTTTCCTAGGAACTGTGCCATAGCTGCGTTATGGTTTTCGGAAATACCGTAATGATCACCATAGATGACAATAACGGAATTATCATACAATCCTTCTTCTTTTAATTGTTTAATAAATAATTTAAGAGCTTCATCTGTGTAACGAACAGTTGGGAAGTAGCGGTTTACAACACCACTTTCCGAGTTGAATTCATCAACATATTGATCTTCCGGATTTAGAAGAAATGGAAAATGATTTGTTAATGTAATAAATTTTGTATAGAACGGTTGCGGTAAAGATTTTAACTTTGGAATAGATTGTTCAAAGAACTCTTTATCTTTTAATCCCCAACCGACAGACATTTGCTCCGTTCCTGCGTAATCATTTAAATTAAAGTAACGATCATATCCAAGCGCAGGATACATTACATCCCGATTCCAAAACGTTTTATCATTTGAATGGAAGACGGCAGAAGAATATCCGTATTTCTTTAATTGTTCTGGTGTCGCTGTGTATTCATTTGTTGCATGAGTAAAGAATACAGAACCACGATCTAGCGGATAAAGTGAGTTTTCAACGATAAATTCAGCATCAGAAGTTTTACCTTGTCCAGTTTGATGATAGAAGTTATCGAAATAGAAACTATCCTTAATAAATTCATTTAAAAATGGTGTAATTTCTTTTCCATTTATTTTTTTATTAATAACAAAGCTTTGTGTAGATTCCATTGAAATTAAAATTACATTTTTACCTTTTGCAGCTCCAAATAAGTTTTTATCAACTTGTTTGTCTTTTGAGTCTGTATAGTTTTTAATTTCAGAAAACCCATCCCCACTTGCAAATACACGCTCAGCTGAGGACTTGGATTGAAGCGTAATATCAAATAGATGATATGTGTATAAACCTAAATTCTTCACGACAGTTTGACGGTCAAATGAGCGTGAGAACATTTGTGGTTTATAAATAACTGATACAACAATTTGTAGTGCTAATAAAGCTGTTACACCGCTAAAGAAAGTTCGCTTCTCTGAGCGGGAAAGTGGTGTTTTGTCCCCAAATGATGGGAATTTACGCGAAATAAACATTAAAATAATTGCATCTGCAAATAAAAGTAATGTTTTGTACGTAAAGAGTTCTTTTATACTTGTCCCTAAATCAGCCATATTGTTTGTTTGGAATAAAACCGGGAAAGTAACGAAATCGTTATAGAACCCATAAAACATTGCGTTTCCAAATAAAATAAATGACAGTATAAAACTGATTCCAATTATAATTCGGTTTCGGTGCTTAGATGCAAGTAAAGCTAAGCCGAAAAATAAAAGTAACGCAGCTAGTGGATTGATAAAAAGCATGAATTCTTCAAAGAAATTATCAATTTTAATATCAAATGCTAGCTTGTACACAATATATGTTTTAATCCATAGTAAAACGACTGCAACGAGTGCAAATCGCAGTTTTGGAAACAGATGTTGTAGCATAATATACTCCTCTCCTAAAAAGCATGACAGTTCTTGAGAGTCAGTTTGCTTAACGACTCATTTTATATATACGAACAGTCCTTTGTTATTATGATTATTATACTATGAGTATCATTATACGAAAATAAAAGAAGGTTGTGGGCTTTTTTATAATAATCGAGTAGAAAAAGAGTGGTGGGAGACAATAAAACAGAATTTCTATGTATGATAATTATCGTACGCAGAAAGAATCGCGTGATAATACGGAGGTTATAATGCGAAAATTATTATGTTTTATAGCATGCAGTAGTGTTATATTTTTTACTTCACCGAGTGTGTCGGTAGCCCAATATGATGCACCTCTTATGGAAGATGCACTTTATTCTGTTTTATTTCCAAAAATAAATAAAGCAATTGAAAAACAATATGGAAGTTTGAAACCTTATCAATGTCCTAAAATTATTAGTTTAAAAAAAGTGTATAGCGGTACATATTTATTTCAAGCAAGTATTGAAGTGACAAAGTATGAACGTGTTGCTGGGAAAATTGCTCCACCATTTGAGAAGGTAACGATTACATTTAATAACGAAGAAGGCGAATGGGAAGTAACAAAGGTATTAGTAAAGCGCTTACCAGACGATACGAAATTAAACTGCAAAAAAACAATATAAAAAATTGTTTGACAAATAAAATGGTCCTTTGGTATTGTTAATAGCAACAATTAGATGTTTGAAAATTAAATAGACTTACCTCATCTACTCTCAAAGGTAGAGGCCGCGATAGGAAAGAGTAAGCTATGGGAGATTTAATGGAATCTGTGATCATAGGTTGAAAGGGACTATTGCCGAAATATAAGAATAACCATCTTATTCATATATTGGGACTGCATTGAATAAATGTAGTACTGTCATAATATTTATTTTATGGAGAGCTATTTGGAGATGTTGATGCGGTTTCTTATTTTGAGGAGATAACAACTCGTTTATTTTTTCAATATATATTTTTCCTAATAAGAAACGCGTGTGAACATTGTTCCGCGCGTTTTTTGTCTATCTAAAAGCGTGCTGCAATGAATAGAAGATTGGGGTTATGAGTTTTAGAGGAAATAAGGGAGGAATTTAAATGTATTTACACGGCACAAGCCGAATTAATGGGCAAGGACACTTAGAAATTGGAGGGTGCGATACGACGCAGCTAGCAAAGCAATACGGAACACCACTTTATGTATACGATGAAGAGTCTATCCGAGGAAAATGCCGAGCATTTCATCGTGCTTTTAAAGAAAGTGGTTTCTCTTATCAAGTAGCATATGCAAGCAAGGCGTTCTTGTGCATGGAGATGTGCCGAGTAGCTCGTGAAGAGAGTATGTCATTAGACGTTGTTTCTGGGGGAGAATTATATACTGCGCTCCAAGCAGGATTTCCGGCATCACGTATTCATTTTCATGGAAATAATAAAACAGAAGAAGAAATAGTGATGGCTCTTCAGGCGAATATCGGTTGTTTTGTCGTAGATAACTTCTTTGAATTAGAAGTTTTACACGATTTAGCGATGCAACATGGGAAATTTGTGAACATATTAATTCGTGTAACGCCTGGAGTAGAGGCGCACACACATGAATATATTACAACAGGTCAAGATGATTCGAAATTTGGATTTGGCGTTTCAAACGGTCAAGCGATGCAGGCAATTAGATTTGCTGTACAAAAATCCAATTATAATGTGCTAGGGATCCATTCACATATTGGATCACAAATATTTGAAACAGCTGGTTTTGTTCGAGCGATTGAAGTTCTTCGCCAATTTTTAGAAGAAGTGAGAGAGCAAACAAACTATGTAGTAAAAGTGTTAAATGTAGGCGGAGGATTTGGAATACGTTACACAGAGTCAGATACACCATTAACTCTTGAGACATATGTGCGAGCTGTAACAAGTGCAGTGAGAGAACAATTTACTGTATGTGAATATCCATTGCCAGAAATATGGGTTGAACCAGGCCGTAGCATTGTAGGTGATGCTGGGACAACACTTTATACAGTTGGATCTGTGAAAGATATTCCTGGTATTCGGAAATATGTATCAGTCGATGGTGGAATGACAGATAATTTAAGACCAGCTTTATATAGCGCGCGTTATGAAGCGATGTTAGCGAATCGAGGGAATGATGAGAATGAGGAACTCGTTTCGATTGCCGGGAAATGCTGTGAGACTGGAGACATGTTGATTTGGGATATTCATTTACCGAAAGTCGCTGCTTCTGATTTACTAGCAGTTTCCTGTACAGGAGCATACGGGTACTCGATGGCGAATAATTACAATCGGATTCGAAGACCAGCTGTTGTCTTTGCAAAAGGCGGAACATCGCAAGTAGTTGTGGAACGTGAAACATATGAAAATATTATTGGGAACGATCGCATACGTATTAAAGAGCTTGTCTAAATAGGAAAAGGAGTTGTTCGTATGGGCAATTCCTTTTTTATAAAATAAAATAATTAAAATATATCGGAAAACTAGGATTGAAAAAAATCAGAATTGTGATAAAATACAAATACAAAGCTTATCAAGAGAAGCGGAGGGAACTGGCCCGAAGAAGCTCGGCAACCTGCTTATAGAAAGCAAGGTGCTAAATCCAGCAAAATGGGATCCATTTTGAAAGATAAGGTAAAATATATTACCGAACAGTCTTTTCGAAATGGGAAAGATTTTTTTTATGAATAAAAAGGGGGGCTGTTTGCGTGAGTGTACGGGAACATTTTGATGAAGTATCCGAGAAGATTGAAGCGATGCTTGCTGATATGAAATATGGTTCAATTACAATTGTTGTGCAAGATGGAAAAGTAATTCAGTTAGAGAAAAGTGAAAAAGTACGTTTAAAGTGAAAAGCGCTGACTAGAAAAACTAGAGGCGGTTTTAACCTATTTTCATTAGGTTAAAACCGTCTTTTTGCTTTTACAGGGGGAAAAAACATGTTGACGTATGAAACGTGGGAAGAAAATGTTGTTTCATTTTCGGAAGAAGACGAAACAAAAGGCGCACTATCAGTATTAAAGTGGGCTTATGGAGAGTATAAAGATGAAATTGTCTACGCATGTAGCTTTGGGGTGGAAGGTATGGTATTGCTGCACCTTATAAACCAAGTAAATCCATATGCTAAAGTCGTATTTTTGGATACAAATGTTCATTTTCAAGAAACGTATGAATTAATTCGGAAAGTGCGGGAAAGATTTCCTTCATTGAATATTATAGAAAAACAGCCAGAACTTACACTTGATGAACAGGCGAAGTTGCATGGTGAAAAACTGTGGGAGAGCAATCCGAATCTTTGTTGTAAGATTAGAAAAATTTTACCTTTAGAAAAATCATTAGTAGTGGAAAAAGCATGGATATCAGGCTTAAGAAGGGAACAATCAGAAACACGTAAGCATACAAAGTTTATAAATCAAGATCATCGTTTTCAATCTATTAAAGTTTGTCCACTCATTCATTGGACGTGGAAAGAAGTTTGGCGATATGTATACAAACATAGCTTGCCGTATAACCCGTTGCATGATATTGGTTATCCAAGTATTGGGTGTGAGAAATGTACGTTACCTGTTGGGGATGGTGGCGATTCAAGAGATGGTAGATGGGCTGGAAAAGTGAAAACTGAATGTGGTCTTCATTATCAATAAGATGAATCTTGAAATAAAGCTAAGAGAGGATATAGAAAAATGAGCATAGTAAACGAATTAGTAAACCGTATAGATGAGGCATATGACGTATCACAAATTGAAAAAGAAATTAAGTTAGACAATATTGCGTTAAGTGATTTAGAACTATTGGCGACAGGTGGATATAGCCCCCTTACTGGTTTTTTAGGGAAGGAAGATTATGATTCAGTCGTAGAAACGCTTCGTTTAGCAAATGGTAGTGTGTGGAGTATACCAATTACATTACCTGTAACAGAAAAAGTCGCAGAAAGCCTGAAAGTTGGAGAGGAAGTAAAGCTTGTCAACAATGGAAATATATATGGTGTCATTCAAATAGAAGATATTTTTGTACCAGATAAAGAAAAAGAAGCGTTACTTGTATATAAAACAACGGATGGGGCTCATCCAGGAGTGGAAAAATTATATGAACGACCAAACGTTTACGTTGGAGGAACTATTATTCTAACAAAACGCTTTGAAAATAATCAATTTCCTTCTTATCATTTAGACCCAATTGAAACGAGGGAAGAATTTAAAAAACGTGGGTGGAAAACAGTGGTCGGGTTTCAAACGAGAAACCCGGTACATCGTGCCCATGAGTATATCCAAAAGTCTGCTCTTGAAATTGTAGATGGTCTCTTTTTAAATCCGCTCGTTGGAGAAACGAAATCGGATGATATTCCTGCTGATGTAAGAATGGAAAGCTATGAAGTACTCCTTCAAAACTATTATCCGAAAAAGCGTGTCTTTTTAAGTGTATTTCCTGCTGCCATGCGTTACGCAGGACCAAGGGAAGCGATATTTCATGCGTTAGTAAGAAAGAATTTTGGATGTACCCACTTTATAGTAGGGCGCGATCATGCAGGGGTAGGAGATTATTACGGTACTTATGAAGCGCAAGAAATTTTCACGAATTTTACGATAGAAGAGTTAGGAATTACACCACTATTCTTTGAACATAGTTTTTACTGCACGAAATGTGAAGCGATGGCTTCAACGAAAACATGTCCGCACGGAAAAGAAGATCATGTTATTTTATCGGGTACAAAAGTAAGAGAATTATTAAGAAACGGTGAGATTCCGCCGAGTACATTTAGTCGTAAAGAAGTAGTGGAAGTACTAATTAAAGGATTGAAAAAAGCAGTAGTAACAGAATAGGGAGAGAACGAGATGGATACGAATATTACTTGGCATACAGCGTCGGTTTCAAAAGATGAGAGAAGAGCGAAGAATGGACATCACAGTTTTGTAATTTGGTTTACTGGTTTATCAGCTTCGGGTAAATCTACAGTAGCGAATGCGGTCGCTCGTAAACTGTTTGAAAAGAATATTGGAAATTATGTGCTGGATGGGGATAACATTCGTCACGGTTTAAATAAAGACTTAGGATTTTCTGAAAGTGATCGCATGGAAAATATAAGACGTATTGGCGAAGTGGCAAAGTTATTTGTAGATCAAGGAACAGTTGTCCTTACAGCATTTATTTCACCATTTCGAGTAGACCGTAAACAAGTAAGAGATTTATTAGCGGCAGATGAATTTATTGAAATTTTTGTGAAGTGTCCGATTGAAGAGTGTGAGAAACGTGATCCGAAAGGGCTTTATAAAAAGGCAAGAAAAGGTGACATTAAGGATTTCACAGGTATTGATTCGCCTTATGAAGAGCCAGAGCAAGCGGAATTAATTGTAGAAACGCACAAATATTCTATTGAAGAATGTGCAGAACAAATCGTGAAGTACTTACAAGAGCGTAGTTTTATATAGGGGGATAAACAATGAGTTATGAAAAAGTATGGGCTAACAATGAAAAATTAAATCAGACCGAGAAAAATAAATTAGAAAAAGATGGCTTAGAAATTTTTAATGATATTCCTTACTATGCGGAAAATGGTTTCGAATCTATTCCGAAAGAAGAGTGGGATGCCTTTAAATGGGCAGGCTTGTATTTACAAAGACCGAAAGAAGCTGGTTATTTTATGATGCGGGTAAATATTCCGTCAGGGATTATTACAAATGCACAGGCAGAAGTACTTGCTTCTATCGCTGAAGATTATGGACGTGATGTAATAGATATTACGACGAGACAAGCGATTCAGTTTCATTGGTTAGAAATTCATCAAATTCCAGATATTTTTAATAGATTAGCGAGAGTTGGATTGTCTTCAGCTGGAGCGTGTGGTGATATAACGCGTAATATTACAGGTAATCCGCTTGCTGGCATTGATGCAAATGAATTATTTGATACAACGCATATTGTAAAAGAAGTATACGATTACTTCCAGCATAATGAAGAGTTTTCTAATTTACCACGTAAATTTAAAATGTCTATTAGCTCTAATATTTATAACTCAGCAAACGCAGAGATTAACTGTGTTGCATTTACACCTGCTACGAAAGAAATAGATGGTGAGAAAAAAGTTGGTTTTCATATAAAAGTAGGTGGAGGATTATCAGCCCGTCCGTATTTAGCTGAGGAATTAGATGTATTCGTTTTACCAGAAGAAGTGAAGGCGGTGGCGATTGCGATTGCTACTATATTCCGTGATTTTGGATATCGTGAGAAACGTCATTTAGCTCGGTTGAAATTTCTTGTTGCGGACTGGGGAGCAGAGAAATTTAAAGAGAAACTAATAGAGTATACAGGGCCTTTACAAAGTAAAGGGGAAAGTGCACTCAAAGGATGGAATGCAGGCTATTTTTATGGTGTTCAAGACCAAAAACAAGAGGGATTAAAATATGTAGGTTTTAATGTACCGGTAGGTCGTTTACATGCAGAAGAAATGTTTGAGATTGCAAGAATCGCAAAGCAATATGGAAATGGACAAATTCGTACATGTAACTCGCAAAACTTCATTATTCCGAACGTTCCTCCGGAAAATGTAAAAGGATTACTTAGTGAACCGCTGTTTGAAGCGATATCTGCTAGCCCGAAATCATTTATTGGTCATGCGGTTTCATGTACCGGTATTGAATATTGTAATCTTGCACTAGTAGAAACGAAAGAAAGATTACGAAAAATTGCAGAATACTTAGATACACAAATTGCACTCGATGTTCCAGTTCGAATTCATATGGTAGGCTGCCCGAATTCATGTGGTCAACGTCAAATTGCTGACATTGGGTTACAAGGTGTGAAAATGAAAACGAAGGAAAAAGGCATTGTTGAAGCGTTTGAAATATACGTAGGTGGAACATTATTAGATGGCGGTGCCTACAATCAAAAGTTAAAAGGAAAAATAGATGGCGAGGATCTACCTGATGTACTCGCATCATTTATAAGTTATTTCAAAGAGAATAAATTACCAGCCGAAACATTTTATGATTTTGTAGGTCGTGTTGGTGTAGATACATTACAAATAGCGTTAAATAACGTGCTAGAAGAAGTAATAGCGTCTTAGGAGGGACGATATGGATTTATATCGATTTGAAGCTGTATTAGTGAGTGATATTGTTCCGATAGTTGTTGTTGCTCAAAGTGAAGAACAGGCATTTAAGCTTGCGGAGATTGAGCTTGAAAAGCATTTTTTACCGTTGCCAGAGGTAAAAGAGATTTCTTTGTTTGAAAAAAAGAAGATTCGAAAAGGTGCGGCATTTGTTATCCATGAGTAGAGATCAGTAATACGAAAAAATAAAAACTTCCATTCTTATATACGAATGGAAGTTTCATTTTAATAGAAGAAATGAGGAGAGATGATGGGAAAGGTTTATATTGTTGGAGCGGGTCCTGGCGATCCAGATTTAATTACTGTTAAAGGGTTGAAATGTATTGAGAAGGCAGATGTTATTTTATACGACCGACTTGTGAATAAAGAGCTGCTTTCACACGCAAAGCCTGACGCGGATTTAATTTATTGCGGAAAACTCCCGAATTATCACACGATGAAGCAAGAGACAATTAACACGTTTCTTATTAAGTATGCGAAAAAAGGAAAAGTTGTAACGAGGCTTAAGGGCGGCGATCCATTTGTGTTTGGTAGAGGGGGAGAAGAAGCTGAAGCATTAGCAAAGCAAGGTGTACCATTTGAAATCATTCCTGGTATTTCAGCTGGAATAGCTGCTCCTGCTTATGCGGGCATTCCAGTGACGCACCGTGATGCAAGTGCAAGTTTTGCTATTGTGACTGGGCATAGGAAAGAAGGTGCTGAAGAAGAAGTGAAATGGGAAAGTTTAGCGAAAGGTGTAGAGACTTTAGCGGTATATATGGGGGTTAGTAATTTGCCCTACATATGTGAGCAACTTATGAAGCATGGAAAAGATAAAAGTACGCCAGCTGCTATTATTGAGCAGGGGACGACGTCTATGCAACGCACAGTTGTTGGAACGTTAGGGACAATTGTAGATGTTGCGAAAAAAGAGCAAATTCAAAATCCGAGCATGATTGTAATTGGAGAAGTTGTCCGTTTTAGAGAAAAAATTCATTGGTTTGAGAAGCAGACAGAAAATGCTTATCAAGTAAGTGGAGTGTTGTAAAATGAAAGCCGTTTTATATATATGTCATGGAAGTCGTTTGAAGACAGCGAAAGAAGAGGCGATTCAATTTATTACATCGTGTATGAGCCGTATAGAAGCGACTATTCAAGAAGTTTGTTTTTTAGAGTTAGCGAATCCTTCTATTGAAGATGGTTTTCGTACATGTGTGAAGCGTGGGGCCACAGAGATTATTGCTATCCCTGTTTTTTTATTAGCGGCAGGTCATGTGAAGAAAGATATTCCGTTTGAATTGGTAAAGCTCAAGAATCAATATCCAAATGTTAAAGTGACTTATGGTAATCCGTTTGGTGTATCAGAAACACTTGTTAAATCGGTGTATAGCGGAAGTGGCATCGAACAGGAAGATAAAAATGAAGTGACGTTACTTCTCGTTGCAAGAGGGAGTAGTGATCCTGAAGTATTAAGAGATATAAACTGGATTGCTTCTTTATTTCAAACAAAAGAGAAGGTTAAAAAAGTAGAAGTTTGTTATTTAGCGGCTGCAGAGCCAAAATTTGAGAAGAAGTTAAAGGAAGTAGTAGAACGAAAAGAAAAGAACATCGTTGTACTGCCTTACTTGTTATTTACAGGTTTACTTATGAAACATATTGAGAAAGAAGTGCGCCAACATGAATTGGAAGAGATAAAAATCAGTCCATATTTAGGGAAGAATGAAGCGTTTCAAGATATGTTAATTCAGAAAACGACGGAGTTATTGAAAGGAGATCAGTATGTATCCACTTACAGTGCGAGTTAATGAGAAACGCGTTGTTGTTATTGGCGGGGGAAAAGTTGCAGGATTTAAAATTATTCCTTTACTCAAACAGGGTGCGGATATAGTTGTGATCAGTCCAGAATTAGATGCGAATTTAGTAAAACTTGTGGAAGAAAAGAAAATTCGTTGGTATCAAAGAGAATATGAAAAAAGTGATATTAAAAGTGCTTTTTTAGTTGTTGCAGCGAGTAGTGATTCAATATTAAATGAACAAGTTGCTGAAGATGCCGCTGAGAATCAATTAGTAAATGTTATTACAAATCCGGAAAGTGGTAATGTTCATTTTCCGGCAGCGATTCATCGTGGTTCACTTAATATAGCAGTTTCTACTGGGGGAGCGAGCCCGAAGCTCGCAAAAAAAATTCGAGATGATATTGCAAATAAATATGATGAGACATATGAATCGTATTTAGATTTTTTATATGAAGTAAGGTTGAAGTTAAAAGATTTACAGTTAGAAAAGAGGGAACGAAATATATTGCTCCAAGAAGTGTTGAAATCAGTATATGTGCAAAACGAGGGGAAAAGAGAAAGTTTTTTACGAGAATTAGAGGAAAAGATTTTAAAATAATAAAAGATAAAGTGCGCTTTACAAATATAAAAATATAATTTATAATCACAAGTAACTTCAATAGATGAAATCGATGAGCAAGAAGAGTACGTATATTTGATGCGTTCAGAGAGCTGGGGTTAGGTGGGAGCCCGGTACGATAAAATATACAGAATGGGCTTGCGAGAGGTATGTTGAACATTGTAGTAGGCAACCCGGGTTCCGCCGTTAAAAGGATAGAGTATCGGAATTATTCCTGTACTTGAACAAGTGGGATTTATCAATCCAATTGAGGTGGTACCACGGTATTTATATTACATATATCGTCCTCTACATGCATATTTGCGTGTAGGGGACTTTTTTATTTTCTAAAGGAGGTGTGCGAGTATGAAATGAAAGTGTATAATTAACAAAAGTTTAAATATTCAGAAAAGGAGAATTTATGATGAAAGAAACACAGCAATGGACGTCGAAAATAGGCTTTGTACTCGCAGCAGCCGGAGCCGCAGTAGGTCTTGGTGCGATATGGAAATTTCCATATGTTGCAGGTAATGGCGGGGGAGGCGCATTCTTCCTTGTATTTTTACTATTAACTTTATTTATAGGTATGCCTCTTTTAATAGCGGAGTTTGTTATTGGACGTAGCACGCAAAAAGAGGCCGTTACAGCTTATAAAGTACTAGTACCAAATAGCAAAGTATATCCTTGGATTGGTCGTATGGGAGTTGTTACTTGTTTTAGTGTACTATCTTTTTATAGTGTTGTAGGTGGATGGATTTTACTTTATTTATATTATAGTGTGACAGGAAGTTTCTGGAATAGAGCAGCTGATTATGGACAATTGTTCGGTGAAACGATTTCAAATCCGTTAAGTGCGATTGGAGCACAATTTATCTTTATGCTTTGTACAATTTTTGTCGTAAGTAAAGGTGTAGAGAAAGGTATAGAAAAGGCAAGTAAGTACATGATGCCGCTATTATTTATTTTATTTATTGCGATTATTGTTCGTGCGTTAACACTCGATGGTGCTTTTGCTGGAGTAGAGTTCTTCTTAAAGCCAGATTTTTCAAAGCTTACAGCAGATACGATTTTATACGCGATGGGACAATCTTTCTTCTCACTAACAGTAGGTGCCTCAGTAATGGTCACGTATAGTTCGTATTTAAAGAAAGAGGAACATTTAGCGAAATCAGCAACATCTATTGTAAGTTTAACTGTTTTTGTTACAGTACTTGCAGGATTAGCAATTTTCCCAGCGATTTTCGCATTAGGAGTAAAACCAACTGAAGGACCAGGATTACTGTTTATCGTCCTTCCGGCAGTATTTGCAAAAATACCATTTGGTCAATTTTTCTTTATTATGTTTTTAATTTTATTCTTCTTTGCGACTTTAACATCAGCAATTTCAATGCTTGAAATTGTAGTAGCATCTGTTGCGAAAGGTAATGAGAAGAAGCGTCCGTCAGCATCATTATTAATCGGTATTCTTATTTTTGCAGTCGGTATTCCATCAGCTTTATCATTTGGGATTATGAGTGACGTGAAAATATTCGGGAAAACATTCTTTGATTTAGTTGACTTTTCGGTAAGTAACGTATTGCTGCCGTTAGGAGTACTAGCTATTTCATTATTTGTACCAAATAAAATGAGTAAAGAGTTATTGATGAAAGAATTAGAAGTGACGGAAACGAAGGGGAAAACGTTATTTAACATTTGGTTCTTCTTACTTCGTTATGTTATTCCGGTAACTGTAATAATTGTATTTTTAAATGCGATAGGTGTATTTAAAATGTTTGCATAAAAAAAGGCGGGGATCTCCCGTCTTTTTTTATGTGGATGTTGATGAGTGTAATAAACGATTATATGCTTTATAGGCTGTAGTGACTGCAAGGAATGAACCGATTAAAAATAACACTGAGCCGCCAAATGTAAATATCCGGCCAATATACGTCTCTCTAGCTTCTTCTATTTTTTGTTGTAATTGCGTATTCATATTGATCACCCCGTAAACTATAGGCATTTAGTTATAGTCTATGTAGAATGCCTATATTGTGTGAAGTGTAAATAAAAAACCTCGGTAGGCACCGAGGTTTTTTATAATCCGATATAAGGAGATGGGTCAACTGCGTTTGTCTTGCCGACATTCCATTCTCCAAGATGAAGTTCGAAGTGTAAATGTTGTCCGTATGATTGGCCCGTGTTCCCCATAAATCCAAGCTGATCGCCTTGTTTTACAGTTTGTCCATTCGATACAGAACGGCTATTCATATGAGCATATACTGTCGTATATGTTTTTCCGTTTATACGGTGAGATAAATACACTACGTTTCCGTAACTAGATGATAATTCTGAACGAATAACAACGCCATCTGCAGCGGCGATAATTGGAACCGTTCCCGAAGCAGCGATGTCAATTCCTTTATGGTTATCTAAAGAACGTACACCAAATCCGGAAGTTTTTGATCCAGCTGCTGGTTTGATAAAGCCACCGATGTTTGTATCATGTGGTGTTGGAGCTGCTTGAGTTGCTTGAGCAGATTTAGTAGCTTGTTGTTTGCGGGCCTCTTCTGCCTGGCGGGCTTCTTCCGCTTTACGAGCTTCTTCGGCCCGTTTTTCTTCTTCAATTGCTTTTTGCACAGCTTGACGTTGATTTTCTAAAATGCCTTTGGATTCTTCTAATCCTTCAATCTCTGAATCTACTTTTGCTACTTTCGTATGTAGATCGTTAATAAGAGTTTGTTGCTGTTGTTGGTTATTTTGTAATTCTTGCTGTTTTTGTTCTAGTTTTTGCTCAGATTCTTTCAGTTGTTGTTCTTTTTTCTCAACAGCCTCTTTTTCTGTAGTTACAGCATTTTGATCAGATGTTTGTTTTTTTACAATATCTGTATCGTTGTTTAATATTAAACTTACGGAGTACATATTATCAACAAGATCGGCAATATTTGAAGAATTTGTTAGTACCTCTGTAATGATATTTGTACGAGGTTTTTCTTGCATAGATTGTAATCGTTGTTTAATAACTTCCTGACGTGTATCTATGTTTGTTTGTAATTGTTCTATATGTTTCTTTTTGTCAGCAATTACTTGTTGAGTTTTGCTAATTTCTTTTTTTGTATCGTTTAATTCAGCTTCGTTTTTATTAATAGAAGTAGTTAATTCATCAATTTTCTTCTGTAATTCTTGAATTTCTTTTTCTATTTGTTCTTTCTCGACTGATTTATTTTGTAAGTCACTTTGTTTGCCTTCTAATTCAGATTGAATGTTAGATAATTTATCTTGATTTGTTTCAGCGTATACGGGTGAAAGTAACGGGGAAGCAAAAATCGTTCCTGCTGCTAAAACACTAAACGCTGCAAATTTCTTTTTCATAGTTGTCTGACTCCTTTCTCTATGAATGTTATATATCATAAGAAGAAGAGTGTCTATCGTTGTAATCATAATGTAAAGAAAACTTTATAAAATTGCTAAGTTTTGTCGGAATTTATCATTTTTCAACTGTAATTGTCATAGTACATACATTTTATTCATATGTGTAACAAAGGTATATTTTGGAATTAATCTGTAAAATGAAGAAGGAAAGTAATCGTTTTTATGAGGTAAAATATTACTTGGAAAGCTAATAAAACACTAGTGAGGAATCGTTCTCATGTTAGGTTTTCTGACATAGGTCTGCTTTTTGTCAAGAAAATTATTTGTGTTCGGGCAAAGTTATTTTGTTGTCAGATTTAAATTTTTGATTTATGATTTTTAACAGGGACAAAATGTAGTGAATTGTCGAATAATATGTAATACTCTTAATTTCTTAGTTTTATAGAGATAGAATGAGAGATAGAGTGACACATCGAAGAGGGGGTTACAACAAATATGAAAAGAATAGGACTTGCATGGCAAATATTAATAGGGCTTGCGCTTGGTATTGCGGTTGGGGCGATTTTCTTTGATAATCCAGCTGTTGTGAAGTACTTACAACCAATTGGTGATATTTTCATCCGATTAATTAAAATGATCGTTGTACCGATTGTTGTAGCAAGTATTGTTGTTGGGGTTGCTGGTGTTGGCGATGTTAAAAAACTAGGTCGACTAGGCGGAAAAACAATTCTTTACTTTGAAATTATTACAACAATTGCAATTATTGTTGGTCTATTAATAGCGAATATTTTCCAACCAGGAAAAGGCGTAAATATGGAGCAGTTAACAAAGACAGATATTTCGAAATATACACATACGACAGAGCAAGTACAAAGTCATTCATTTGCAGATACGTTTGTAAATATTGTTCCAACGAACATTATGAAGTCATTGGCTGACGGAGATATGCTTGCTATTATCTTCTTCTCTGTACTATTTGGTTTAGGTGTAGCAGCAATTGGTGAAAGAGGAAGACCAGTTCTTCAATTTTTCCAAGGTGTAGCTGACGCAATGTTTTACGTAACAAACCAAGTTATGAAATTTGCACCATTTGGTGTGTTTGCACTAATTGGTGTTACAGTTTCTACATTTGGTCTTGCTTCATTAATTCCATTAGGGAAATTACTAATTGTCGTATATGGGGCAATGATCTTCTTCGTCGTAGTTGTCTTAGGACTTACAGCGAAAATATTTGGAATCAACATTTTCCAATTCTTTAAGATTTTAAAAGACGAGCTGATCTTAGCGTATTCTACAGCAAGCTCAGAAACAGTTTTACCAAAAATCATGGAGAAAATGGAGAAATTCGGTTGTCCGAAAGCAATTACATCTTTCGTTATTCCGACAGGTTATTCATTTAACTTAGATGGATCAACTTTATATCAAGCAATTGCGGCTATTTTCTTAGCGCAAATGTACGGTATTGATTTATCTATTACACAACAAATTACATTATTGCTTGTATTAATGGTTACATCAAAAGGTATCGCAGGTGTACCGGGCGTATCATTCGTTGTATTATTAGCGACACTTGGTACAGTAGGTATTCCACCTGAAGGCTTAGCGTTCATTGCTGGTATTGACCGTATTTTAGATATGGCTCGTACAGCAGTTAACGTTGTAGGAAACTCTTTAGCAGCTGTAGTTATGTCTAAGTGGGAAGGTCAATATGACGCTGAAAAAGGACAAGCTTATTTAAAAGAGATTTCTGAAAAGGGTCAAGCGGCTTAATTATAATATGAACAAGCTCTCACATAATATGTGGGAGCTTTTCTGTATATAGAAGAGGAGCAGACATAATGAAACGAAAATATGGTGACGGTTCTTCGTGGAAGAGACTAATAGAAAAGAGTTATACGGTTAAGCAAATGGAAGAGGGAATGCTCGGAATACTGGATATAAAAAAGGTGAGAGAGCCTAGTTGTAAAGAATATGATGGTGAAGAACTTTGTATTGCAGCGGATCAGTATACGTGGATTCAATATTTCATAGACGGGAAAAACTTTGCGATTACCGCTATGTTAGATGATCAGAAAAAATTAGTGCAATATTATATAGATGTGGCGAAAGAATATAAAATAGACGATCGTGGTTTACCGTATTTTGATGATTTATATTTAGATGTAGTATTATTACCTAGCGGTAAGGTGTATGTATTAGATGAAGAGGAGCTAGAGTATGCTTATAAAAGTGGCGATGTCACGAAGGAAGAGTATGAGTTAGCTTGGTATACTACGAAATGGATATTAGCAACAATAAAAAATAGTAAATTTTATTGGATTTCAATATTGAAAGAAGAAATAGAAAAGTTGAAATGATTGTTGTATTCAAATTTTTGTATAATTACCAAAAAAATCTATACAAAAAATAATTGACTTTTGTTTTGTAAGCGAGTAAAGTTAGGGAAGAAATTATTATTAAAAAATAAATATGAAACCTTCTTATAAAGAGAGGCGGAGGGACTGGCCCTACGATGCCTCGGCAGCGGACTCGATTTCAGAGTGCTGTGCCAAATCCAGCAAGCGTGTGCTTGAAAGATGAGAAGAGTGTTTCTTATAGATGTATAAGACCTCTTCTCATCGGAAGAGGTCTTTTGTTATTCATTAGAAAAAGGTTGAAACTAGGGAGAGATGGTACTTTGAAAGAAACGAGAGAAAATGGTTTAGCTTTATTACCACTTGGGATATTTTTGGCGCTATTTATTGGTTCTGGAATTATTACAGGTGATTTCTATAAATTGCCGATACTTGTAGCGATTTCAATTGCTGTAGGAGTCGCTTTAGTGATGAATCGTAAAGAAAGTTTTAATGTGAAAGTAGAGCGGTTCGCTAAAGGTGCAGGAAATCCGGATATTATGATTATGGTATTAATTTTTGTGCTTGCAGGTGCATTTTCTGAAACTGCTAAAGGAATGGGCGGAGTAGACTCAACTGTTAATTTAGCGTTAACTATTTTACCGCCAGGATTTATCGTAGCTGGAATCTTTGTTATTGGTGCATTTATTTCATTAGCGATGGGAACTTCAATGGGAACAATTGCAGCATTAGCGCCGATTGCTGTAGGTATTAGTGGTCAAACTGATATCTCAATTGCGCTTGCAATGGCTACTGTTGTTGGCGGAGCGATGTTTGGTGATAATTTATCATTTATTTCAGATACAACAATTGCAGCTGTTCGTTCACAAGGAACAGAAATGAAAGATAAGTTTAAAACGAACTTTTTAATTGTGTTACCAGCGGCTATTATTACAATTGTACTATTAGTAATAGTTACTTCAGGAAGTGACACGCACATTAAAGCACATAACTTTGATTGGATAAAGATTTTACCGTACGCAGGAGTACTTATTACAGCGCTACTTGGCTGGAATGTACTTATTGTATTAACTGGTGGAACTGTACTATCTGGTGTTATCGGTCTTATAGATGGAAGTTACACGTTAGAAAGTTTCTTTAAAAGTGTAACGACTGGAATGGGCGGTATGATGGAGTTAGTATTACTTGCTATATTAATTGGCGGTATGGTTGAATTAATCCAATATAATGGTGGTATTCAATATTTGATGAATGTATTAACACGTAATATTCGTTCGAAAAAAGGAGCGGAATTTGGTATTGCTGGTTTAGTGAGTATGACGAATATGTGTACAGCGAATAATACGATTTCAATTATCTTTACAGGACCCCTTGCAAAAAATATTGCAGATCAATATGAAATAGACCCTCGTAAATCAGCGAGTGTATTAGATCTTTTCTCATGTTGTGTGCAAGGATTAATTCCGTACGGTGCCCAAATGTTAACGGCAGCAGGATTTGCAGCGTTATCTCCGGTTGAATTGTTGCCATATGCATTTTATCCAATGTTAGTTGGAGTATGTGGGATTGTTTCTATTTTAATTGGGTTTCCAAGGTTTTCGAAAGTAGCTGAGAAAAAAGAGTATCATAAAACAGCTTAATTTAATATGAATGTTAGTAATTAAAAAACGTGCAGAGAATAGATTCTGCACGTTTTTTTGCGTAAAGGGCTGAATATGACTCGGTCTTAAGTCTGAGTTAAAAACGGTTCTTAAGCTCGTTATGGGAAGATGAAAAATTAGTTAAGATAAGAGTATCAAATCGAAGGGAGGCAAGCACAAGATGAAACAATTTCTAGCGTTTATCGCAGCCGGTATTTTGGCTTTAATTGCTCTTGGTAGTCTTGCTGGTATTGTAGGATTCGCAATCGGAGCAGGAGTTGTATATTGGAGCTATAAATCATTTGTGCGAGCTAAATCATTTTTTGGAAAGTTAGCTTGGGGTATTGTTGGTTTAATCGGTTTATCCATTGCACTTTCTCATTCGCCAGCATTAATCGGTATCGCTGCTTTAGTGGTTTTATACTACGGATACCGTGAGTGGAAAAAAGAAAAAGATGTAGTTGTTGAATCTGCTCCAGAAAGTTCTAAACCATATAGCAACTTTGAAGATGAGTGGAACAAATTAATGAAAAACTAAAACAATAAATCAAATTATAAATAAAGTAGAAGAGAGGAAGATTTATAATGAAACAATCTTTATTCGGACGTGTACGCGATGCAATTTTAGCTGATTTTCATAACGTGTTAGATGAGAAGGAAAGAAAAAATCCAATTGCGATGTTAAACCAATATTTACGTGATAGTGAGCGTGAAATAACAAAAATTGAGAAGTTAATTGGGCGTCATAAAACATTAAAATCTAATTTTGCTCGTGAGCTTGAGCAAGCACGTTATTTCGTTAATAAAAGATCAAAGCAAGCTATCATTGCTCAAGAAGCAGGCGAATTACAATTGCACGAACGTGCGTTAGAAGAGGTAGCTTATTATGAAGGGCAAGTAACTCGATTAGAAGAAATGTATGCAGGTGTTGTAGAGCAAATTGATGAGTTAGAGCGTCGTCTTTCTGAAATGAAAAATAAATTAAAAGAAATGCACGCAAAGCGCATGGAACTAATGGCACGTGAAAATATGGCACATGCAAATCGTCGTATGAATACTGCGATGCATAAAATGGATGAAAATAATCCGTTCTTACGATTTGAAGAGATTGAAGATCATATTCGTGACTTAGAAACTCGTATGAATGAAGAGCATGAGCGTGACACGTTTGATATGAAAATTGCAAAACTTGAGCGTGAAATGAAAGAAAAGAATGATGTATCGTTAACGAAAGAGTTAACAAAATAATAGTGGTATATTATAAAACAGGCTTATGATATAGTGATAGGAGAAAAGGTGTTGGAAAGCAATGCCTTTTCTTCTATGTATATGTGACAAGAAGGGGGGAGCTGAAATGAAGAAACATTTTTCAAAGACACAATTAATGGGGATGCTCCTCATCATATTTGGATTCGGTCTTTTTCTTGATATGATACTTGGACATTTTGAACCAGGTGGTCTCATTTTTGCATTTATTATGCTTATGTTTGGAAGGCATTATCGTAAAAAGAATCGTTATGTACGGGGAAATGTATTTTTATTTGTTGGTGGTATCGTATTTTTATTCTTCTTATTTTCATCAGCAGCATTTGTTCTTGTCGTATTTGCTTGTTTAGCTTTAATAGGTTATCAATTGATTCAACAAGGACATCAGCAAAAAGCAATGAAGGTTGAAATTAAAGAAAAAGGGATTATAGACGAAGAGAAGCAAATATATCGTACAGAAACATATTTAAAAAATATGTTTGTAGGCAATGTACGAATGATGGATCATATTTATGAACTTGAGGATATTAATGTTCAATATGGTGCCTGTGATGTGGAAATAGATTTAACGACTGCTATGATTCCAGAAGGGGAAACGGTAATTGTTATTCGGGGTGTCGTTGGCAATATTCGTTTATATGTGCCATATGATATTGAACTTTCTTTAAATCATTCTGTTATTGTCGGACGTGTGCTCTTGCCAGGTCATGAAGAGACAGGGTTTAACCGCAATGTTACATTTAGAACAGAGCAGTATAAAGAGGCTCCTCGTCGTATTAAAATTATTTCTTCGCTTGTCGTAGGCGACACGGAAGTGAGGAAAGTATAATGAAGAAACAAAAAAATATTTCGTGGATGTATATTCGTTATTCTATGTTGTCCTCTGTTAGTATCGCACTCATTTGTACAATTGTATATGTATGGAAAAGCGAGCAACAAGTGTATGATTTATTATGGAAGGAATCCATCGCTTCTGTTCCAATTGGCTTGTTTATTATGACTACAAGTTTACTTATCGGGGGAATTGTAGGATATGCAATCGGTTACTATATAGAGCAGCGTATACAAGGATTAAATACGTTTCTATTTGAAGTAGAGCGAGGGAATTTTCCGAGCGATGTTTCGTTTACTGCAGATGATGAATTTCATGAAGTGGAACGAAAAGTAATCGTTCTGGCTCGTCGATTAGAGGAGCAAGCTGGACTCTTTCAAAAAGTAACGAATGAACGAGCTCATTGGAATGAAGAGATGAGACAAGAAGCGATTTCTCAAGAAAGGCATCGTTTAGCAAGGGAGTTGCATGATTCAGTAAGTCAGCAGCTTTTCGCAATGTCGATGATGATGTCAGCTATTAATGAACAAGTAGCTGAAATTCCAGAAACGACAAAAAAGCAGTTGCAGCTCGTTGAAAATATGGTTGTAAATGCACAATCAGAAATGAGAGCGTTGCTTCTTCATTTACGGCCTGTACAATTAGAAGGTAAGAAACTGACAGAAGGTATAGAGGAATTATTGACGGAATTATCGCGAAAGCAACATATGAAAATTGAATGGCTTATTGAGCCAATAGAATTAAAAAAAGGTGTAGAAGATCATTTATTCCGTATTGTGCAAGAAGCGCTATCAAACACGTTGCGACACGCGAAGGCAAAGAAAACAGAAGTGCGCCTTCGAAAAATTGATCAATATGCGATTTTAAAAATCATTGATGACGGCGTTGGGTTTGAAGTAGGGGTTAATAAGGCTGGTTCATATGGCCTAAGATCGATGCAAGAGCGTGTTCATGAAATTGGTGGGACACTCAAGGTACTTAGTTTCCCGGCCAAAGGTACACAAATAGAAGTAAAAGTACCGATTATGATTGAGAGAGGGGGAGAAGTATGATAAAAGTATTGCTTGTCGATGATCATGAAATGGTTCGTATGGGTGTATCGGCATATTTATCTACACAGCCAGATATTGAAGTAGTAGGAGAAGCTGAGAATGGAAGAAAAGGATCAGAATTAGCATTGCAATTAAGACCGGATATTATTTTAATGGACCTTGTTATGGATGAGATGGATGGTGTCGAAGCAACACGTGCTATTATTCAAGAATGGCCAGAAGCAAAAATTGTAGTTGTAACAAGCTTTTTAGATGACGAAAAATTGTATCCTGTTATTGAGGCTGGGGCGACCAGTTACTTATTAAAAACATCAAGGGCAAGTGATATTGCTGATGCTGTACGAGCTACTTATGATGGAGAAACAGTATTAGAGCCAAAAGTTACCGGGAAAATGATGTCCCGTATGCGTCAAAAGAAAGAGCAACCTTTGCATGATGATTTAACGGAAAGAGAGTTTGAGATTTTGTTATTAATTGCAGAGGGGAAAAGTAATCAAGAGATTGCGGACGAGTTATTTATTGCACTGAAAACGGTAAAGACACATGTGAGTAATATATTAAATAAATTGAATGTAAGTGATCGTACTCAGGCGGTTATTTATGCATTTAGGCATCAATTAACGAAGTGATAAAGTGAAACTTTAATCAGTGGGAGGGATTCATCCCCCACTGATTATCAGCTCTCACCAATCGGGTTTTTACGGGCAGTTAATGCGGGATAAAGTGAAGCTTTAATTGGCGGGGAATTCCTCGCTGATTATTGGCTCGATACAATATAGATTTGGCGTTAAAACAATTGAATGTTTTTATTGACGATAAATAATGTAAGCGTTATCATCGAGGTGTTAACAGTACATATAAAGGGGAGAATGTATATGTTAGTTCAAACTATATTCGGAATGGATAAGTCTAAAAAATTAGGGGATTATGTGAACGCATTACAAGCGCTTTGTGAACAATATAATGTTGAAACAGATAAAATTGCGATTATTGAGGCAACAGAGGAATACTATTTATTTTTAGTAAAGCAAGAAGAGCACTATGATGTTGTCAAGGTAGAAACAGTTGATACGAATATTGAATATTATACGAAAGCTTATAAAATAAGCAGTTTTAATCATGCTGCGTATCAAATGTAAAAAAACTCCCTTTTGGGAGTTTTTTTAGGAGGCTTTTACTTCGTGAGAGTCGGTTACTAATGGAACTTTTTTCGTACCGCTTAGCTTAGCCATTGCAAGACCAATAAGAGCTCCTACTAATGCTGGTATTAGCCAGCCGATTCCTTCATTATATAAAGGGATAAATTCAAAATATGGTGTGATAAATGAAACTGAAATACCACCTTGTTTTAATCCATCAAATACGCTTACTACAGCTGCTCCGATTAAAGCACCTACATAAACAGAGCGATATCCACCGAAGTATTTATGAAGCAATGATAGTAGTACAAGTACAATTGCAATTGGATACACAACAAGCAGAATTGGAACAGAGATTGCGATAATTTTCGTTAAACCTAAGTTGGCAACTAGTAATCCTAATGCGCAAATGATACTCGCGAACGTTTTGTATGAAAATGTAGTCAATAATGTTGAAAAATATTGGCTGCACGCAGAGACGAGTCCAACGCATGTCGTTAAACAAGCGAGTGTAACGATAAGAGATAATAGGAGCAAACCATATGGACCGAATAATTGTTGTACGATAACAGTAAGTAGCTGTCCGCCATTTTTTGCATATCCGAGCGAGACGCTAGTTGCCCCAAGCCAGCCGAGTGCACCGTATACAAGTACGAGCCCTGTAGCGGCAATAAGCCCTGCTTTTGCTGTGGCGATGGCAATGGACTTACGATCATTCACACCTTTAGAGCGAATTGCATTTACAACGATAATTCCGAATGCAAGTGCTGAAATGGTGTCCATTGTTAAGTAGCCTTCCATAAAGCCTTTGAAGATTGGAGAAGTTTGATACTCTTGCATTGCTGGTCCTGATTGTCCAAGTGGTGTAAATACACTTTTAACAAACAATAAGAAAATAGAGAGTAATAAAATAGGTGTTAATACATTTCCAATACGATCAACAAGTTTAGATGGATTCAAACTCAGCCAAAATACGATAGTAAAGAAGATGATTGTATATACAAATAGTACTAGGCTGCTAGAGCGGATTGTTTCTGGCAAGAAAGAACTAACACCCATTTCATAAGCGACATTTGCAACACGTGGGATGCCCATGGATGGACCGATGGCAATGTATACAACCACTGTAAAGAAAATTCCGAATAATGGATGAACATGACTTGCAAGTTGTTGCATTCCATTTCCTGATAGAGAAATTGCGATAACAGTAAGTAGTGGTAAGCCAACTCCTGTTAGTAAAAATCCAATCATTGCTGGCCAAAAGTTTTCACCTGCGTTTTGCCCAAGCATGGGAGGGAAAATTAAATTACCTGCCCCAAAAAATAAAGAAAATAGCATAAGACCCGTGAAAAAAATATGTTTTTTTGATACAGTGTTCATTGTTTTTCCTCCTTTTTCATTCATTTGTAAGAACACAAAAAACTCGTCCCTAAAGAAAGGGACGAGTTATATTTACCCGCGATACCACCCTAATTTACACATGTAGAAATAAATCTATATGTATACGGCTTTGCAACGTACAACATGATACGTGTTCCTTGTAACGGGGGACGGCCGGTAAGAACTTACTGTAACATTCGGTTCTACTTCTCGGAGATGATTTTCGGTTACGCGCTGAACGTTGGCTTTCAGCAAATCGCCAACTCTCTGGGGAACAGTTCTATAACGTACTCGTTCTCGTCAATGAATTTTTATTCAAGTATTCTGACAGTATTGTTGCATGTTTTTTTTAGAAAGTCAATATGTTTTTTGAAAGATATATTTATATACGGAAATATCGAAAGTGATATTCGTTGTTGCAAAAGGAATAATGAATTGTAAAATGGAAGTAAAAATTTGCGGAGAATTGTAAAATTTATAGAGAAAGTTGATATTTATAGGAGTAAAGAAGGGATTGTTTGAATTTACAGAGAATAATACAACAATCCACTTGCTGGAAAGAACAAACCAAAAGAGGTGACTGAAATGCTTGCGATGGGAGTATTATTTGGCATTATTGCTATAATTGGTTTTATGTGGTTATATTATTCGCGTTCGTTTAAACAAGCAGAAGTTTTACTCTTTCAAAAAGGTAGTTTGTTGACAAATCAGTCTAGATATTTAGTATGTCCGAAGTGTGGAAGTGCACAGGCCAGAAGTGGAGGATATCAAGAGTGTTGCAAAATTAGGTTATGAAAAAAGGAAGCCTCACATTATTTTGTGAGGCTTCCTTCCTTACAACTTCATCGCGCTCCAAATTGTCCATCGATCTCTTTCAATAATAGGAGAGACGTTTTGTAATGCGGTCTGTATATGTTGTAGAAGTTGAGAAAGTTCATCATCTGTTAACTCATATAGAATGGATCGACCTGTTCGAGGAGATAAATCTTGCAATAATGCTTCTACAGAATCATGTATTTTTCGTATTTCCCATTGTGTTTGTGTGGGAAGTACATGAAGAGAATGTTTTTGCAATTCAGTCTGTATAGTGTTGGTTTTTGGACGTCTTTTTGACTCTATTTCAATAAGTTTTGGAAATAAAGAGAAAAAATATCCGCGAATATGTTCGGGACTTCCTGGAATTGTACAATCTTCAATTGTTCGATCTTGTAAAATAAGTACACCGTTTTTATTTAATATACGAGAAGCTTCACGTAAAAATGTAGGAATGTCTTGTAAATGATGAATAACTGCACGCGAAATAACTATGTCAAATGTTTCATTAGGGTATGGGATATTATGTGCATCACCGTGGATGAATGAAATGTTTGGAAAGTTGTTACAATTTTCTTTTGCAGCTTGTAATATTTCTTTTGAAAAATCAAGTCCCACAACATTATTGGCTCCCATAAGAGCGAGTTCTTTCGTATAAATCCCACCACCACAGCCGATATCAATTATTTGCTTGTTTTGTATTTCTGTAATGTTTTTTACCATTTCAGCCCAAGAAATATGAGCGTTTCTTGTTGCATATGTGTACTTATTATTTTCATCATGAAAATTAATGGACATGATAAAGACCTCCTTTCAATGATTAGTATAGCGTATTTAATAGGATGTCACGTTTTTGTTTTATGTATGAAGGTTATAAGGATTTCTTATCGTAAGAGGAGGATTAATTTGAAAGGGAAATATGTATTGGTGTTGTTGTTTGTTATGTTACTAGCAGCTTGTGGTCAAGTTGAGCCGAAAAAAGAAACAAAAAAAGTAGAAGAGACGGTGAATGAAGTGAAAGAAACAATAGGGGTAACCGTTATACAAAAAAAACATAAAGAGAAAAAGTTGCAGGAATCAGAAGCGAAGTTAGTAATAGACATTTTGAATAAAGCTGAGAAACAAGAAATAACAGGAAGCTTCGGTGAACCTGAATATGAAATACAAATTAGTAGAGATGGGAAAAAAGAAACTTATTATGCATGGTTAAGGGGAGAAGATAGACGAGGATGGGTGCAATATAAGAAAGCTATGTATATGTTGAATGAAAAAGATACGGAAAAGCTTTTGGATATATTTCCAAATGTCTCAGAACAAAAAGAAGATGAGATGCAGGTAAGCCCTTTAACGGAAGTAACAAAAAAAGATTTGCAGATTACCGCGTTTCATATTAAAACAGGCGATCAAAACGTGAATTATACAGTACGGTATACGATTTCACAATCACTATACAATAAGTTAGTGAAGGAGCAAGAATATTATTTGCAACTCAATTTTCCAGAAAAAGTTCAAAAATTAATTGGAGCAAAAGAGAGTGAAATGATTTTAGGTGAAAAAGTAAAGGAAGGGTATAAGCAATATGAATTACATGCTACTGTTCCGATAAAAAGCGCTTCAGAATCACAATTAAAATCATTAGAAACATATTACGAAAATTATGATTTGAAAATATTAAACAGTGAAAAAGAAAAAATAGGTGTGTTTCAAAATATAATTCAGATTGTTAAAGATTATGGTGAAAAAATGAATTTTCAAAGATAAAGTGAGACTTTAATTAGCCCTTACGGATTGGAATGAATGTAAACTCGTCAAATCTATATGACCTTTCCTAGGAAATGATAATAGAGAGGGGAAAGCACCCCTCTCTATTACTTTGCTTTTGTAGATGGCTCATTCATTGATTTTCGTGTAATAAGAAAAGAAATCATAAGAGCGGAAAGGATGACAAGGGCAATAAATACGTGATTGGGCAACAAATCTAATAATAATACGTAACTAACGGTATAAAAAATAAGAGTTGAAGCTAAAAACGATAGAGCACCTATTATAAGAGATTGTAAATTCATTTGTGTACACCTCCTTTTATTTATATTTTTAGCTGAAAATGGATTATATAAACATTATTTCTAACAATAGAAAAAAATATGTCATAATAGAGAAAAGAACAAGCTTTGATGAATGATATGATTCATTAATGAGAGATAAAGGAGAGGAATATGAAAAATAATAAAAAAGGATTATGGGGAATTATTGTTGCGATAGGTCTATTTTTACTGTCTAAGTTAAAGTGGGTATTTGCAATTTTTAAATTAGCAAAGTTTTCAACGGTATTTAGTATGTTTCTATCGCTTGGCGCATACGCAGTTCTATATGGTTGGAAATTTGGAGTGGCGCTCATTTATTTGTTGTTTGTTCATGAAATGGGCCATTTATGGGCTGCGAAAAGAAAGGGGATCCCAACATCGCCAGCAATCTTTATTCCATTTATGGGGGCTCTTATTGGAATGAAAGAGATGCCGAAAAATGCGAAAGATGAAGCTTACATTGCATATATGGGTCCGCTTTTCGGACTTCTGTCATTTTTACCAGCGATACCGCTTTATATAATGACGAAAGAGCCATTTTGGGCGCTTGTTATTTTGCTTGGAAGTATGATTAATTTCTTTAATTTAATTCCCGTTTCGCCGCTAGATGGTGGGCGAATTATTTCAGTTGTCAGTACTAAAATTTGGGGAGCAGGCCTTATTTTATTACTTGGCTATTCAATTTACTTTAAAAGTATTTTGGGAGGGTTTATTGTTATTATCGGTTGTATGGAGTTATATAGAGTAATAAAGAGAGATGAGCCGATTAAGGAATTAGGGCATAAAATTGATGGAATGAAAGAATATGTTACTAGGCTTGAAGAGGAATTAAAAGAAACGGGTGCTGTACATCGGACTATATACGTGATGCATCATGAGATGAATGCATTAAGACAAAGAGAACGGGAAAAAGAGTTACAAATAGGTGAACTTCAAAAAATGGAAGTGTTAGAGTATCTTTTACCAAAGTTCGAACCGTTAGATTATGTTCCATATGAAGATGAAAAAGATGAGTATACAATTCACATAAGGGAAGCATTTGAAGCGTCAGAAAGAAAATTAAATGAATGGAAAACAGAAAAGGAACAACAAGAAAACTATTATAAAGTGGATGCGAAAACGAAATGGACAGTATTTGCTTGTTATATTGGATTAATGGCTATACTCGGTTACACAGCTTATGAAGGATATATTGTTCTACAAGAACATTTGCCAACGAGAAATGTATAGAAAAATATTGTCGAAATGATAGGAAGAATTAATACAGGAATTATATTTCTACAAGAGAATGTTACAAGTATAGTCATACGTTGTAATATTTTTAGTAGAGAAGGAGTTCTGTATATGAAGAAATTGTTAAATGTATTAGGTATTATTATCGTGATGATTATTGCGAGTTATAGTCTTATGAATGTGCTGTTACATTATGCGAATAAGCCTGCTGAGGTAAATACAATAGCTCAAATAGAAGATGTGCAAGAAGAGACAAAAGTGCTAGATTTTATTCGAATGACACATGAAAGCTATAATAATTTCTTAAATTACGGTAAAGCAGAGAATTATACAGATGGGGATTGGAATCAATTTAAGCAATGGTTTCAACAGCAAGAACAATCTTTAAAAAATATACATATGGAAATAAAGAATGAAAAAATAAAACGCGATGTAAATAGAAGCTATGAAATTGTAAAAAAAGGTGTGGAACTTCAAAATATTGAGTATGTAGTGTATGCCCACCGTGTATATCATGACTTGGATATCATCGTAAATAAATATAGAGGTGAAACGAATATCTGGGGGTATACGGAGTTTGGCGATGGGAAAGATATAAAAGTAATTGAACAAGCTATACAAACAAAATAATAAGCTAGCTAGAATTCTAGTTAGCTTATTTTCTTTTGTAAATATAATGTTCATATATTATTCACAAAAACACCGTGTTAATAGTGATTAAAATCACAATCTGCATTATAAGATTCAGTTAAACTAAAAATAGTTAAGGAAATAGAGGAGTGGGATACAATGTTAAGTGTAAAAACAATTGAAATCGTAAAGTCAACAGTACCATTATTACAAGAAAAAGGCGTTGAAATTACAACGAGATTTTACGAAATTTTATTTTCGGAACATCCGGAGTTATTGAATATTTTCAACCATACAAATCAGAAAAAGGGAAGACAACAACAAGCGTTAGCGAATGCTGTTTATGCAGCTGCAACGTACATTGATAATTTAGAAGCTATTATTCCAGTTGTAAAACAAATTGGTCATAAGCATAGAAGTTTAGGTATTAAAGCAGAGCATTACCCGATTGTAGGTACATGTTTACTGCGTGCCATTAAAGAGGTCGCAGGTGCACCTGATGAAGTTTTAAACGCATGGGGAGAAGCATATGGTGTCATTGCTGATGCATTCATTAGCATTGAAGCAGAGATGTATGAAGAAGCTGCACATAAAGAAGGTGGATGGAAAGACTTCCGCAACTTTGTGATTGTTAAAAAAGTGAAGGAAAGCGATGTTATTACGTCATTTTATTTGAAACCTGAAGATGGAGGGAAAGTTTCTTCATTCATCCCAGGTCAATATGTAACGGTTCAAATCAATATTGAAGGTGAGACATATACACATAATCGTCAATACAGTTTATCCGATGCTCCTGGGAAAGAATATTATCGTATTAGTGTAAAAAAAGAAAAAGGTGTAGATACACCAGACGGTAAAGTGTCTAATTACTTACATGAACATGTAAAAGAAGGAGATGTTTTACCAGTAAGTGCACCAGCGGGAGATTTCGTGTTAAATATGGATTCAACATTACCAGTTGTACTAATTAGTGGTGGAGTAGGGATTACACCGATGATGAGTATGTTAAATACGTTAATTGAACAAGATTCAAAACGTAATGTATATTTTGTTCATGCAGCAATAAATAGTAATACACATGCAATGAAAGAAGACGTTAAGGCAGTAGAAAATGAATATGAACAAGTTAAAGCATATACTTGTTATTCTGCACCGACTGAAAAAGATTTAGAAATGAAGAACTTTGATAAAGAAGGTTTCATTGAAAGTGAATGGTTAAAAACTATTATTCCGACAACTGAAGCAGAGTTTTATTTCTGTGGTCCAGTAGCATTTATGAAGCATATAAATGCTGCACTAACTGATTTAGGTGTGAAACAAGAGCATATTCATTATGAATTTTTCGGCCCAGCAACAAGCTTACAATAAGCAAAAAAACGAGGTATTTATTTTACCTCGTTTTTTATTTGTTCTCGTAATAAACGGTTTACTGTTTCACGGCGTATACCTATCAGTTGACCAATTTCGGTTTGTGTTAATATTTCATATATAGGAATGTCACCTAAATATAGGGTGAACCATTCTTGTAAACGATGAAGACGTTCTTTCGGAGAGACGGTTGTCAATTGATCAATTCGTTGTTGCATCATTCTTAATTTAGATTGTAATTGCATAGCGATGTTAGCATACGATTCGGGATTTGCTTGAAGTCTCTCGTACCATTCACTACTAGTGATCGGTTCCACTTCTGTTTTTATTAAAGCGATAGCTGTACCGTGATATTCTTTCGGTGAAATTAAAGAATGATGAGGTATCGTTTCACCTGGAACGATAATGTTGAATAAAAATGGTGTTCCGTCTTCTTCTAGCCGAACTACTTTTAATAAGCCTGTTTTTATAAAGTATAAAGGACCGTCCTCGCCTTGACGGAATAGTACATCTCCTTTGTGTAGAATCAATGTTAGCCCCCCATTAATATGTTTCTATTTCTTCTATTTTAGCGTATATGTATATAGACAATATGCTATTTCAACAGCAATTTCATTGACGAAATGTATGCTATTACAGTAGTATACTATTTAGTGTGTAATAGTACTAGCAATGAATACGCTGTAGGGGGTTTAGTATATTGTTAGATGCGATGAGAATGACGGATATGAGAATTCCGGCGAATGCTATCATTCATGTAGAAGAGATGAAAGGTGGAGTCGTTTTATCCGTTGAAGTAGACGGCCAAATTATTTATACGATGGCTTATGATGAAGAAACAGATAGCTATGCTGAATTATATGATCGAAACGATAAGAGGGCGTGCCAAGTACATGAAGACTTCATGGGGTGGTCACTTCTTCATTAAAAAAGATGTCAATATGACATCTTTTTTTATTAAATCGATAGAATATACAAAGAAATGAAATATAAGGATAAAATTTGTAATAATTGATTTTGCATTGTTAGCACTCTGTAACTGCAAGTGAACTATTTTTTCGCTATCATAAAGATAACAGTCGCAGTTATAGGAGTGGTCAACTTGAAGAAAGTACATATTTCAAATTATATGTTATTATGTGTTTGTTTAATTTTATTTGTTCTCCTCGGAGGATTTTTATATTCATGTGTATAAGAAAAACGCATTCTAAAAAGAATACGTTATAAAAGGGAAATAATGATTAATCTAGTTCCAAGAATAATCAACGTAATACGTAATAAATTAATTACGGCGTTACCACTTAGTTTTGTATTAATGTAAGCCCCGATTTTTCCGCCAATCCATGCACCCGGAATCAGGATTAATGCATAAATCCAGCTGACATTTCCAAGTGAGATGTGAGTTGCAGAACTTACAATTGCTGATAGAAATACGATGAACATTGAAGTTGCTACTGCAATATGTGCTGGGAATGCAAAAAGAAGCATCATTGCTGGAACAAGTAAGGCACCGCCACCAATTCCAAATAATCCAGATATAAACCCAACTATAAAGGCGATAAAGATAGCAAGAAACGGTGGGAATTGGTAGTGTACAGTATTTCCATCATTATCTGTAAAAGAACGCTTAATTACAGACGTATTTGAGAGGGAAAGAGGTTTTAATTTGTCTCGAAGCATAAGTAGAATTGAGACGAATATAAGGAAAATCCCAAAGTATAAAGAAAATGTGTCTTGGTTTAAAAATTTATTTGCCCATGATCCGATAATACCACCAGGGCCGCTTCCGATAAATAAAATAAGTCCACTTTTATAATCTACTCGCTTATGCTTCATGTAAGTAAGGGTGGAAGATAGTCCTGTGAAAACGACTGTTACCATAGAAGTCCCTACTGCAAGTTGTGGTGATAAACTGTGTAATCCAATTAATAACGGAACAATAATAATTCCGCCTCCAAGCCCAACTAGGCTGCCGACTGTTCCGGCGATTAGTCCGATGAAAAGTAACATGATGTATTCCAAAATTGCCAACTCCTCTAAATAACTTATCCATCAATTATTATACACGCTTTTTAATGAGAAATAGGCTTGTTCACAAAAAAGTCGTCTTCCTAGAAAAATAAGGAAGACGACTTTTGATTAGAAAACAAAATGTAATAGGTAGTAAAACAGAGCAGCTAAAGAAGCTGAAATAGGAAGTGTAATAACCCATGTAATTAACATACGTTTTGCAGTTCCCCATTTTACCCCTTTCACACGGTGAGAAGCACCAACCCCTAAAATAGAAGAAGAGATAACGTGCGTCGTACTAACCGGTAAGTGAATGAATGTTGCACCGAAAATAACAAGTGATGATGATAAATCGGCAGCTACACCATTTACAGGACGAATTTTCATAATTTGTCCACCGACAGTTTTAATAATTTTCCATCCACCGACAGAAGTACCAAGCCCCATTGCGACAGCACAAGATAATTGTACCCAGAACGGGATATCGCTAGAAGTATGATAGTTATTAGCCATAAGTGCCATCGTAATGATCCCCATTGCTTTTTGTGCATCATTCGTACCGTGTGTGTAGGCTTGTAATGCTGCAGTGAAAATCTGGAATATACGGAAGTTCTTATTCGTTTTCGTTAAGTTAAAGTTTTTAAATACTACTTTAAAAATACTGTATACGATATAACCAATAACAAAAGCGATAATCGGTGAAATGATTAAAGCTTCAATAATTTTAATGAATCCTTTAAGATTTAGCGAGCTAATCCCAGCGGCCGCAATTGCAGCACCTGCGATTGCGCCGATAATTGCATGCGAAGAACTACTTGGAATACCGTAGTACCAAGTAATTAAGTTCCAAGCTATTGCCGCAAGCAAAGCAGCTAAAATTACAAGAGAACCATTTTGTAAGGCGAATGGATCAACGATATCTTTTGTAATCGTTTTTGCTACACCTGTAAATGTCATTGCGCCCAAAAAGTTCATAATAGCCGCCATAATAATGGCATGTCTAGGCTTTAGAGCTTTCGTTGAAACAGCCGTTGCAATAGCGTTTGCTGTATCGTGAAATCCATTGATAAAGTCAAAAGCTAAAGCGCAAATGACTACTAAAACGGTCAGTATCAAGAGTGTATCCATGATCAAACTCCTTACGCGTTCTTCATAATAATTGTTTCTAATACGTTTGCAACGCTTTGACAGCTATCAGCTACTTCTTCAAGCTCTTCGTAAATCTCTTTAAATTGAATAATCTTAATCGGATCTTTTTCACGAGAGAATAAGTGCTTAATCGCATGACGGCGAATATCATCACACTGTGATTCATAATCCTTAATCTTAATCGCATTTGTACGAATGTCGACTAATTTTTTGTTAGACATTAATTCAACAGAGTTTGCAATCTCAATCGCACATTGATTAATTGCTTCTACGAATTTAATCATGTATTCATCAGCTTCTGTAATAGAATACATTTCGAACAGACCAGCACTGTGATCTAATCCGTCTAATACATCATCCATACTCATTGCAAGTTGTAGGATGTCCTCACGCTCAATCGGAGTGATAAACGCTTTGTTTAACTCCATAATGATTTCGTGAATAAATGAGTCACCTTTTGACTCATACTCTTTCATGCGCATAGAAAACTCTTTTAAATCGCTAGCATTTTTAATTTTATACTCCACGAAAAACTGCGCGCCTTCTTTTAAATTTTCGGAAACATTCATTAACATTTCAGAAAATTTATCTTTTTTTGATTTAAAGACCATTATTGTTACCCCCACAAAAGTAATATATGTAAAATATATTGGCTAATCAATTCTAACAAAAAACTGTCGTTTTTTAAAACATTTTATCGAAAAGTTTACAAAAACTTAACATAACTCTCGTTGTTCTATTAATAATATTAATATCCAATAGTGAATATCTTACTTGTAGAATGTCCTTTTCTTGCAAAAAGTATGAATGTAAAAGAAAAGCTTTACACTATAGGAATGACTACGTTATTATAATAAATTTAAAAGGCGGTATATTCTTCCTTTTAAAAAGAAGAGTGTAAATAAATGAAGGAAGTGAACGAATGAAATTGAAGAACACTCATTTTAAAAAAATGCTTGAGTGGTTCAATAAGAGGAAGAAACTTCGTAATTCATTAATTGTATTGGGAAGTGTATTCGTTACTCTATTTATTGCTGTAAATATAATAATTTCCATTCAAGACATATCTGAACTAAAACAAGCTGTTCCACAACCGACTTTAATTTATGATGCAAATAATGAGGTCGCAACTAAATTAGCTTCTTCGAAAACAGAAGGCGTTAAAAGAAAAGATATTCCTGATATTATGGTTCAGGCAATTGTTGCAGTAGAAGATAAGGAATTTTTTAACCATCATGGTATTTATTATAGTGGAATTATAAGTGCGGTTTTTAAAAATATTACAGCAGGAGAAGTTGTAGCTGGGGGAAGTACAATTACACAGCAGCTTGCGAAGAATGTATTTCTGACACAAGATCGTACATTTTCTCGTAAAATAAAGGAATACTTTTTAACAAAAAAAATAGAACGTACTTATACAAAAGATGAAATTATTGAAATGTATATGAATCAAATTTATTTTGGGGAAGGTGCTTGGGGTATAAAAAGGGCAGCAAAATCTTATTTTGATAAAGAGGTAAAAGATTTAACAATTTCAGAAGCTGCAACGATTGCAGGCTTGATTAAAGCACCATCTGCATATTCACCTTATAAAAACTTTAACAAGTCAATTGAAAGACGTAATGTCGTATTAAGCTTAATGAAAGAGCAAGGGTATATTTCTGACGAACAGTATAATAAAGAAAAAGAGAGCGGTCTTGTATTAAAACGTGGTGTGGATGATAAATACAAGGGAAAATATTCTCAATATGTAGACTATATTGTTAGAGAAGCAATGGACAAGTACGAATTGACACAAAATGAAATTTTAGCGGGTGGTTATCGTATTTATACAGAGCTTGACCCGAAAAAACAACAGGCTGTAGAAGACGTTGTGAATAATGATAGTTATTTCAAAGATAATGGCTCAGACCAACTGATGCAAACGGGTGTAGTTCTTATGAATCCAAAAACAGGTGGTGTACCAGCTTTAGTTGGAGGGAGAGGACCGTACCAGTTTTTACAGTTTAATCATGCAACCCAATTAAAAAGACAACCTGGCTCAACGTTAAAGCCTTTAGCTGTATATGTACCCGCGTTAGAGCAAGGGTATGAAGTATACGATATATTGAAAGATGAACCATTTAATATTAAAGAATATAAACCACAAAATAGCGATCATACTTTTCACGGTGATGTGACAATGTATGAAGCTGTGGCAAAGTCGTACAATGTTTCGGCTGTTTGGCTATTGGAACAGATTGGATTAGATAAAGGATTGAAATCTTTAGAGCGATTTGGTATTCCATTAGTGCCAGAAGATCGTACGTATCCAATCGCTTTAGGCGGTATGCATGTAGGAACATCCCCATTTGTAATGGCTCAAGCGTATAGTACATTTGCAAATGATGGTGTTCAAGTGGAAGCTCATGCGATTAGAGAGATACAAAATGCGGAAGGTGAAACGATTGGAAAGTGGTATAAGAAAGAGACACGAGTGACAAGCGAGAAAATTTCTCAAAAGATGACATATTTATTAAAAGGCGTTGTCGAAAAGGGAACGGGCGAAAAGGCGAAAGTTAATAATGTTGATACGGCCGGTAAGACAGGAACTACTCAAATTGTAAATGGCCCAAGCACCGGCGCAAAGGATTCATGGTTTGTTGGATACACACCAGATTTGGTAGGTGCGATTTGGGTAGGATATGATAAAACAGATAGCGATCATTATGTTCCGGGTGGTAGTCAAATTACGACGACAATGTTCCGGGATATTATGAAAAAAGCGAACGCAAATCCAGCTCAAAAAGCATTTCAGTTATCGCTCATATCTGAGGCTGATTATAAAAAACAATTGACTACAATAGAAGAGGAAAAACGAAGAAAAGAAGAAGAGAAGAGAAGGAAAGAAGAGGAACAACAAAGAAAAAAAGAGCAACAAGAGTGGATTGATAAAGTGAAAGAATGGATTCCTTCATTTTGGTAAAAGAAAGAGGCGAATAATGAAATTCGCCTCTTTTTTGTATGAAAAACAAAATGAAACTTTAAACGATTGAAATTATCCCTTCTCCGTACTAGTTACTACTCGTTAAGTATAATGTTTGTATTGCCAAAGGATTGAGAATCGAATGTGACAATTATTTTTCCTTTACTAATAGGTTCGTAAGGTAATTCTTCTTCGTAATTACCATTATTTTCATTGTGGATAGAAAGTGTAATTTCATCGATTTTTTTATTTGTATACTGATCTTTAATCGTTTCAGCAATTTGAAGTAACGCTTCGGAACTAGAAGCTTTCGTAATAAGCATTCCCGTTATAACTTTCTTTTCATTTTTTGTTGCATTGGAATAAGGGATGTTGCTTTGTTTCGTATACAAAATTTTGTATGGAACTGTTTTTCTCTCTGCTTTTGAAATAGTGGAATATTTTAGAGTTAAAAAAAATCCTACACATAAAATAATGCATATCATAAGAGCAATCCAAATGCGTATCGGTGACATAAATCTCATTTTTCATCCCTCTTTCATATCTTTGACTTCATTATTTATCATACAAAATGGGGATTAAGATAGAGTAAATTTGAGGTAAAGAAACGTAAAGAAGGAGCACTTATCCTCCCAAACAAGTGCTCCTTTTTATTAAAAGAGAGATTTAATAGACAATCAAAATCACATCTATTACTTATAAATGTGCTTAGTCCTCCCAAAATATTTTCGGAAATTGTGGTTAGTAAATTCGGATGACAGATAGTGTCGCAGTTGTATCGCCCGCAGGTCCTTGAGCGCCTTGAGGCCCTTGAGCACCAGTAGTCCCCGTAGTTCCTCCCCCTAGGCAACCAGATCCATATTGAACTAGAATAGCTTGACCAAGAGCTTGAAGAAGTCTAACAAATTCTGTAAGTTCTGACTTAGGGATGTTAATATGGCTACATGCTCTTACTTCGCAACAATCATTACCATAAAATACTTTTCCTTTGTTTTTATTGTTCATCTTTTCATTCTTTTCTTTCATAGAATCATTAGTCATTACTATATATTAAAATGAAATTTATACTAAATTCGTGATGGACAAACTACCATTTCTAAAAAAATAAGAAATTGGCCCACCTACGAAAGAAATAAGTAAGATATAGAGAAAGGTTTATATAATGTAAAGAAGAAAAGTGCAACATAAAAAACTACATGCTAATTGTTGGGAGTGTTTAACAATTGGCATGTAGTTCGTGGATTAGTCCTCTATTTACATTGATTTAATTTTTCAAGGGTTGTTTTAGGTAAGATTGGAATTGAAATAGTGAAAGTTGTACCATCTTCATTACTAGTCATTTTTAATGTGCCGTTATGATTTTGGATGATTTTTTTTGTTACTGACAAGCCTAGTCCTGTTCCCGAATCCTTCGTTGAGAAGAATGGGTCAAAGATATATTCTTGAATAGCTGGAGGAATACCAATTCCATTATCTGTGAAAGTAATCCGAATGAAGTTATTAAGGCGATAACTAGTAATTTGAATAGAAAGAGGTTTGTCGCCTTGAGCATCGACGGCATTTTGAAATAGATTTAAAAACACTTGAACAAGTTCATGTCGATCAATATTGACTAAAATATCATCTAATTCATTAGAGAAGTTATAATCAATTGAAATATTATGCAAGGAAACTTCACTAGCTAGTAACTGTTGAATATAGTCACGTAAAAATGTATTGATGGGAAACGGTTCTCTTGTAAATTCCCGTGTTTTTGAAATGGCTAAAAATTTTGTAATAATATTATTTGCACGATCTAATTCAGGGATAAGCAAGTTTTTAAATAACTCTTTATTTGATGGAGAAACGCTTTCTTGTAAAAATTGTAAGTATCCTCGTACTGTTGTAAGAGGATTTCGTACTTCGTGTGCAATTCCAGCTGCGATTCGCCCTGCTAACGAAAACTTCTCTGCATCACGTTCTGTATTTAAATAATGAAAGACACTAATAACTCTAAAAATCTCCCCGTTATAATCGCGAATAATTCGGTTATTTATAATGCCATAGTTTTTGTCTAAAACTTCTTCATTATATATTTCTGTTCCCGTTTTTAATGTTTCAATCGCTTTAATTTTTTCTTCCGGCAAGTTTAGTAATTGTTGAATCGGTTTTCCGATAATATCATTTCGTATTATACCGAAATCATCTGCAGCAACTTGATTACATAAAGTAATATTCCCTTTACTATCGATAATGGTTACATGATGTGAAAAGGCATCAAAAATATGTACAAAGTGTTTTTCAAGTTGTTCAAATAAAAATAATGAATCACAAGTAAGTTGAAAATGAGCCTCTTTATTCTCTTTTGGTATTTCTTGAATGGAATGAGTCGTTCTAGTTTTCTTTATTCGTAAACCAATATGTGGATTTTTGTATGTGAAATGATGTGGTAATTGATTCACAAGTTCTTCATAAAAACGTACTTTATTTTCTAGTTCTTCAATTCGTTTTTCATGAGATACAGTAGCATCGTTTGGAAGCATAAATAAATAACCCCTCATTTTAAAAATTCTTCCATATAGTATATCATATTTTTATAAGGATACCCTTAAAGAAAAGGCTACATGATGCAAAGTGAATAGATGATGAAGTTAAAAAGGGAGGGGTATATGTGCTGTTTATTGGAGTGACAGGATGGGGAGATCATGATTCTTTATACATAAATCCCTATGAAAATAGAAATAAATTACGAACATACAGCGAGTATTTTCCTATTGTGGAAGTGGATAGTTCATTTTACGCAATGCAACCTGCACGAAATTATATAAAATGGGCAATGGAAACGCCGAAAGATTTTTCTTTTGTCGTAAAAGCGTATCAAGGAATGACAGGACATATGAAAGGTGAAATTCCTTTTTCTACGTTCGATGAGATGTTTGATGTGTATAAACAGTCTCTTCTTCCTTTAATAGAAGCTGATAAATTAAAAACAATTTTATTTCAATATCCACCATGGTTTGATTGCAAAAAGAAAAATGTAGATTTTCTTCGATATACGAAAGAAAAAATGGAAGGTTTACCATGTGCAATAGAATTTCGAAATCAAACATGGTTTTATCCAGAAATGAGAGATAAGACGTTACAGTTTCTAGAACAGGAGAAATGGATTCATACAATTTGTGATGAACCCCAGGCTGGGATAGGTTCTGTGCCACTTGTGTTAGAGGTTACGAATTTAGACATGGCATTAATACGTTTTCACGGTCGAAATGTTCATGGTTGGCTTGATAAAGGGGAAAATTGGAGAGCGGTTCGCTGTTTATATCGCTACAACAATAAAGAACTGGAAGAATGGGTTGAACGACTAGAGCAATTAAAAAAGAAAACAAAGGATATATACGTACTGTTTAACAACAATTCAGGTGGGGATGCAGCAGATAATGCGAAACAGCTTATGAAAATGATGAACATTACATATGGTGAGCCGAAGCCGGAGCAATTAAATTTTTTTGAATGATAATAAACAAGAAAGGCACTGTACAAACAGGGGGAATGTACAGTGCCTTTCTATATGAAAAAGAGGGGTAACAATGTTACTGAGCGTTTGGTTGATTCATTAATTGTTGGCTTCATAATAAATGATAATGGTTATCATTATCATTGTCAATGGTTTTTCTAAAAATATATAAAAAACTTTGTATATTTTAAATAGAGATAAAAAAAGAACAGCGATTAATGCTGTTCTTTTCCATTGACGAATTGTTGTAAATCAAAAGGAGTTATCGCTTGGATAAATTCTTTTGAGATAAGTGTTTGAACGAGAGTGCTCTCAGAGATAGAAGCACCTGTTTTCTTTTCATAAGCTTGTTTTAATAAATCAAGTTTTTCAGCCGTTTCTTTTGGTAATTCAATTGTAAGTGTGTTCATAATTTCTCCCCCTTATTATTAGAGTACCACTACAGTATAGGAGAGACAAGAAAAGAGAATACGAAATATAAAAAAGGTTACCAAATTTTAAAATGGTAACCTTTTTTATGTATAAGAGTTATTAAGCAATACCGATATACTTTAAAGTTTTTGATGGAGTACTGTGATCAAAGAAGTGTTGTAAAAACGCAATATCAACACCTGATTTGTATGCACAATAACCCCAAGTTTTTCGAAGTGTATGTGAGCTAATCCCTTCTAATCCAACTTCTTTTGCGGCTTTGTTTAAAATGTACCATGCATGTTGTCTCGTAATAGATTTTGTTCCTTTTTGAGATTTTAACAATGGTTCATTACGTTTCCAAGTTTTACGTTCTTTCATGTAGTCTTCGATTGCGTGCTGTAAGTCTTCATTTACAGCAAACCATTTATGTTTCTTCACTTTTTCATTGTAAAATAAAATGGAATGGCGAACATTTTCATTTTCATCGATTACATCACTAACTTTTAATTGTAAGATTTCACTTACTTTTAAGCCAGAATTTACAGCTAATACGAATAATAAGCCATCACGTTTCGAAGATTGTAAAAGTATATTTTTGATAGTTTCTAATTGTTTTTCATTTTGAATAGGTTGTCCTGCTTGTTTCATTTCACGCACTCTCCTCTTTTATATGTGTAAAGGAAAGGATTAACTTGTTTCTTACTATAAAGGGAGAGTGTGAATTTCATGTGAACTCCTAGTGAAATTAAGACAAATTATTTGACTTCTTTTACTTTTTGTAAATTGAAATAGAATACAACACTGTTAGTCGTATTATACACACCATACTCGGCATGATGGAGGTCTAAAATGTTTTTTACAATAGATAATCCGAGACCGGTACCTCCGGTGTGACGGCTACGTGATGCATCTAGACGATAGAAGCGATCCCAAATTTTTTCAAGACTTTCTTCAGGGATAGGGTTTCCTGTATTCTCGATTTCGACTTTTACGGTATCTTCTGCTTCTATAATGGAGACTTGTATTTTTTCTCCCTCTGGCGTATAACGGATTGCATTACTTAGTAAGTTCACAACTACTTGTTCAATGCGACTGCGATTTGCTTTAACAAGTATAGAAGGGTCTGCATCGATGTTCACTTGTAAATGTTTTTCTTCCATGCTAAATAATAATTTTGTGTAGACTTGTTGCGTTAATTCACCGATTGAGAACGTCGTCATATCTAGTTTGTAAGTACCAGATTCCAACTTTGCTAATTCTAACATTTCAACAATCAGCCTGTTCATATTTTCTGTTTCTTCTAAAATAACATCAGTATAATACGAAGTATCCTTACTAACACCATCTTTAATTCCTTCTGCAAAACTTCTAATTACACTTAGCGGTGTTTTTAATTCGTGTGATACGCCAGAAATGAATTCTTTTCTTGTTTTTTCTAATTGACGTTCACGTTCAATATCTTGTTGTAACTTTGTATTAGCAACATTTAATCGATCGATTCGATCTTTTAAATTTACAGATAATGTATTGATACTGCCAGAAAGCCCGCCAATTTCATCGTCAGCTGTAACAGGTAATTTCTCGCTGAAATCAAAATTAGCCATTTTTTTTGTAACACGATTTATTTTAATTAATGGCTTAACAATGATTTTTGAGTAGTAGAAGGATAACAAAATAATTACGAGAAACACGATGATTAAGGCATAGACATAATAATCTTTTAAAACGAGCATCGCTTCATTAACAGGCTGCAAAGATGCTATCGCAAAAGCGTATTCTGTAATCCTTCCATTTTCTATAATCGGTTTTACAAAGATACTATTTTTTATATTTTCTCCGCCATCTAATATGAAAGTACTTAATTGGTTCGAGTTAGAAGTTCCCTCTCTAATCATATCTGCAAAATATTGAACGGCTTGTAATGTTTCAATATCATTTGCAAGACGAACCTCAGCTTTGGATGGGAGCTGTAACTTAGTTATAACACCTGTAAAGACGATTCGAGTTGTAGATTTGTATCGGCTTGCAAGTCTGTTCTTAGAAGGGTTACCATTAATTGACTGAAAATCCGAATAGAAATGTTCGTTCTGCCATTGATTATAATTCGTTCCTAATTTTTGTGGTGTGATTATATTATTCTCTTGTACGACTCCATCAACATTGATTATTACATCTTTTTTTAAACCTAAATTTTCGAATTTATTATATTCTTCTGGTGTTAAAAGATTATTGAGTGGAATGGAATACTGTTTATTATTGTTGGGATTAAATACATCGATATAGTAATTGTTATCACTTTTAATAATACCGTTAGAGTCCAAAAACTGCATATCGGCATTTGTTTTATCATGAAATTCTTGTTTTAGTTTTCTAACCTGCTCATAACTTTTATCACTTTTATCATAATTATCTACGAATTTTTCAAAAGCAGTTTGGACTGTTTTTACTTTCTTATTAATATAAAATTTCTCTAAAAATAGAGATTGTCCTAGGAAAAAAAGTAGGAATATGATTGTAAATAAAGTGGATGTTAATAAAAATAGTTTAAAGACGATACTTCTGTTTTTCACTACGTCACCTCTTATGAGAAATACTGTAAATGATTTCTTTATCCCGCTTTAACGGGCAATAAGACTCCCACTTCAAAATTCGGCGAATACAAGGGAGTTAAGTGGGAAATCAATTGCCCGTAAAATCCGATTGGTTCAACTAATAATCAGTGGGGGATGGAAAAAACCTCCACTGATTAAAGTTTCACTTTATTATAACAAACGTTACAAGAAAGTAGAGGGGAGAAATCTGTCTCTTTATAAAGTAGTTATTTATAAAAAGTCACATAAAAAGAACTCGCCAGACGTATGACAAGTTCTTTAGTGTATTATTGTTGAATTGCTGCATCTAAAGCGATTTCAATCATTTCGTTAAATGTAGTTTGACGCTCTTCAGATGTTGTTTCTTCGCCAGTGAAGATGTGATCGCTAACTGTTAATACAGATAATGCATTTACACCGTATTTCGCTGCTAATGTGTAAAGAGCAGTTGTTTCCATTTCTACTGCTAATACACCGTAATCTCCAAGTTTTTTAACCATGTCCATGCTTTCACGATAAAACACATCTGCTGTTAAAACGTTACCGACACGAACGTGTAATCCTTTTTCAGTTCCAGCATCATAAGCTTTCTTTAAAAGGTCAAAGTTTGCAGCTGGTGCAAAATCAAATCCTGGGAATGTTAAACGGTTCATATTAGAATCAGTACAAGCCGTCATTGCGATAATAACATCACGAACTTTTACATCTTTTTGAATTGCACCGCAAGTTCCAACGCGAATTAAATTTTTAACTCCGTAGCTTTGGATTAATTCGTTTACATAAATAGAAATAGAAGGAACACCCATACCTGTACCTTGAACAGATACACGTTTTCCTTTATAAGTTCCAGTGAAACCTAACATACCACGCACATTATTATAGCAAGTAACGTCCTCTAGAAATGTTTCAGCGATATATTTTGCACGTAATGGATCACCAGGTAATAGAATAGATTCAGCGATTTCGCCTTGTTTTGCTTCGATATGTACACTCATAAAAAAGTCCTCCTTATAGTGTATTGATAGAAATCAATATCATTTGCATTATACACTACGAATCCTTTCAATTAAAATCTTTTTATTATTTGTAATATGTGCAAAATAGGAGGATTTCATAAATCATAATCTAGAATATATATCTTAAGAAGTTTTGTATGAATAGAGACAATAAAAATGGTAGGTGATGTTTTGAAAAATCTTGTCATCGGGCTTATTGCGTTAGTACTTATTGTGGCAGGAGGATTTTACATAAAAAAATATCAAGAAAACGAAGAGACTGTAGGAGATGTTCAGGAAGTAAAGTGGGATGTTTCAAATGGAAAGGGAAATGAGAAAGTAGATATTGTATTTCAGTTGTTAAACAACAAGAATAATGAAATTCGTGGTGTAAATGATCAAATGCGGGCAGTGATTGTAGATGGACAGTTAAAAAACATACAACAAATTAAACCCACATTTGCAGGGAACGGGTCATATAAGTTATCTTCCAAAATAGCGAAAGACGAAGAATATACAATATTTTTATACGAAGATAAAAATAAGTCCGTAGAGTCATTCGCTAGGAAGAATTTTGGTAGAACGAAAGAGGAGAACAATAAGAAAAAAGTGAAATTTCCAATTGACAGTGTACTTACAAAAAAAATAGGAGAGTATGAAGTTTCTCTTTTATTTGGCGCATTACATCCGAATGAACCAGTTACGTTAACATTTCAGTTTCAAGCGAAAAAGGGTGAAAAATTGAAATTGCATTCAGAGAGAGGAGAAGTAGAGTCACTCTATATAGTGGATGAAACGAAGGAGAATTTTTTATACGCTATGCCTGTAGATACGGATGAACAATTACAATACCGAATTACATTTCCTGCCGAGGGCACGTATAAAATGTGGGGGAATTTCTATATAAATGGTAAGAAGTATGAAAAAGAATTTATTGTACAAGTTCAAAAAAGAAAAAACAGCTAAGAATTTAGCTGTTTTTTCTTTTTCCTATTAATTTTGTTACAGAGAGCATTGTAATTGGTAAAGAATGATTCTTTCTAAATGCTAAATATTTACCGCTCCATGCTGGTTTATATTTTTCTTTAAAATGTCGTAATCCGCTGAAACTATACGTATAACGAACGTTATTAAAGATTGCAGCAGCCACTCGTTCAGACCAGAAAGACTGTGTGGATAAACCAACATTTGAAAGTGGTGCCATACCGATATTAAAGGAGTGGTATTCATTTTCTTTTGCCCACTGGAATAAGTGGATGAAAATTGCGTCCATAATGCCGCTAGGCGCATCTGGATAATATCGCATTAAATCGACAGATAATGATCCGTTTTGATATACAGGCATGAATGTTGTGAATGCAATAATTTTTCCATCCGAATCAGATAATGTTGCGATAGGAGCGCGACTAATATATTCACGATCGAAGTATCCGAGTGAAAAACCTTTCTCTTTTTTTCCACCAAGCCATGCATCTGAAACTTTTCTTAACTCTTCATATAATTCGTCGGAGAAAGGTGGCTCATGAATAGAGAATGTATAGCCTTCTCTTTCAAAACGGTTGAAAGTAGCTCGCATGCCAGCGCGTTTCTTTCCTGTTATTGTAAAGGTATTTAAATCAACAACAGCTTCTTCACCAAGCTTAAAGAAGTTATAACCAAAATCGTGGTATAAACTCATCCATTTACTTTCAATTTGATAGAATACACAAATGTATCCAAATCGATCAGCCTCAGCTAAAAACTCTTGCAATACAGTACGATAGGAGGAAGGGTCCCCAATTGGATCACCTAGTACAATAAGTCGTTTTCCAGTTATTGAGAAGAGAATGAGTGCTTTTCCATCACTACTGAAAAAGAACTGTTTATCTCCTAAAAAACCTAAATGACTAAGTACATTTCCACCATGTTCATCTAAGAAGTTTTGTAATCGTTTATCATTAGCTGGTTGCCCGGGAAATTCATTTCGATAACGATTTGCAATGAGTGAACCAATTAGTAAAAAAGTAGGAACAAAAAAGGCAGCTGCTAATGCACTTCGTTTCACTTGTGTAATATTACGAACGACAAAATCAGGTTTGAAAGCTTCTTTTGCACCTGCAAATAAAATACCTAAGTTTTTATATAAATATAACGTTACAAGTAGGAATATAAAAACTTTTACGATATCGGAAAGTGAGACTTCCATTTTCTCACGTACAAACCTTTTACGAAGCATATACAATACAGCGAGTACGATTAATAAAATAAAAGTTTCTTCAACATCAATTCCTTTTAGTGTGTTAAAAATAGCCGCTCCAATTAAAGAAACAATCGTCATATAATAAGAACGTTTTGTTCCGTAATATATCCCCCGCGAAAGAATGAGGAGGAGAATACCGAATGTTAGCGATAAGCTAAAAGAAAATTGAATAAGATGTTTTGGAGCTAGAATATGTAAGGCGTGTGCCCGATTTATACTTGTCGGTAGAATGGTTGATAAAATAACCATTAAGCCAGCAAATACTGTTAAAGCAGCAGATGCCCAAGAACCTAACTTTCCTAGAAAGTCACGCTGCAAAGTCCATATAACACCAGTTGTCTCTAATGCAGGCGCAATAAAAGGTTTATCTTCAAACTTTTTAATGGCTACTCCTGTCATTTCAAAAGCTGCAAAAATGAGACCAAGGCAGAAGGGCAAGATGTAATAGACGAGACGATATAATAACATAGCAGGGAGTAAAACACCTGTATCGATGCCGTATTGCCCAAGCCCAGTTAAGAAGACAAGATCAAATGATCCAAGGCCACCAGGAACAAGACTAACGACACCAGCTAAAGCAGCAATAACATATACGCCTAAAAACTTTTGGAATTCGATTTCAATGCCAAATAATAGTAATATGACGTACATAACAATACCAGCGGATACCCACTCGACTAATGAAACTAATGAGTATAAAACAGTTGGGTTTTTCTCCTCTTCTTCTTGTTCCTCTGTTTGCGTCGCTTTTCTATTTTTTAATTTAGAAAATCCGATATATATAGGGACGAAAAGAGCGAAGAAGATAAGAACAGGCCATAGCCATGGTTTTTCATGCAAAATAAATCTCGTGTCTAATATTCCGATGAGACCAAGAAATGAAAGAATGGCTAATCCATTAATAAAGGCAGTTGTCATCCAAGCGATACTTTTAATAAGTTTTCCATTTTCTTTTATATATGGACGATAAAGCATTGTGCGTACGCCGGCTCCAACAAGACCACCAAACCCGATAAATCCATTTAAAGTATTAGCAATCCACGAGATACGGAAAATCTTTTGGACAGGGATATCAGCTTTTAAGTAACGAAGCATAACATAGTCATAAAAGAACATTGTTGATACAGCGAATGCACCAAGTGTAATTGCTAAAAAGACTCCTCCAGTTGGAATGTTTTTAATTGTATCAATCGCTTCTAAAAAAGAAATGCCCGCTAATTCTTTTTTTGCTTGAAAGAATACAATTGTTAATACAACAAATGGGAAGACAATTTTCCCGATTTGTAAGAAACGTTTCCATGAAAACGACATAAATACAACTCTCCTTGTATAAGAAAACTGAGACAATAATATTATTATGACAAACTTCAAGAAAAATAAAAAGGTAAATTCCTGTATAGGCGAGCTATTTTTTATATAGGTATATTTAAAAGAATATTTTGTTTATCAGAAAATTAAGTTAGAATAAGATGAAAGAGGGGGAGGGGAGTATATGATTATAAAAGGTTACGTAGGATATGAGTTAGAAAAAGCGAAACCTAATACATCAGAAGATTTTTTTAACAGATCTGAAGTGACATATATATTAAATGGTAAAGAGAAAACTTTTTCGGTTGTATACGTTCGATATTTTGAAGAAGTTTTACAAGAAATTACTCCTTTTGAAGGAAATCCAGTGTATAAAGTAGAAGAACAAAACATATATTTGCGTGATATTGTAGCGATATGTTGTTTAGTGAAAGATAAGGAGCTTCGTGCGCAAAAACGTTTGTATTTAAATAATATGGAAGAATTTCAACAATATTTTGATGAGGGAACGGTGTCGAAAGTACAAGAAATATTGGCTGAATTACATAAAAATAAAAGAGTAGAAATAGCGTGAAATGGCAAAGGAGAGAGAAAAATGTCTAATTTGATGGTTGAAAATCAAACAGAACAAGTTTCTATATTTTTAGAAGATGCTATTAATTTGATAACTAATTATGTAAATTATCATACGTTACCTTCTTTATTAGAGGAAACACCAGCAGGGAATGAGCAATATTATAAAGGGGTATTAGCATCAATGAGACGACTTCTCGTTTTTTGCGAAGAAGGACAGGATGCATGTTTTGTTTTGTTGAATAGCCAGCCATTTCGAAAAACAGCAGCTGAAAAAATTTTATATAAGATTTACCATCAAGTAATTGCAGAGTTTTTTTCACCGAAGAGTGATCATTGGTATGAAAATAGTCGGTCTGCATATACAGGGAAAAATTCTATCGTTTTTCAACAAACACCACCTGCATCTTTGGAGCAGGTGATGAAGAGTTTAGAAGGTAAATTTCAATTGATGCGTGAAGAACTAGAATATTATGAGACGGATTATCAGACAAAGATGTTACACAAATATTGATTGAGGAAAAGAAGCTAAGGTGACTTAGCTTCTTTTCCTTTTGTACAGTTATATAAGGGATTTTCATTGAATATAGTTAAGTGGATAGCATTAGGGAGGTGCAACATGAATCAGCAAGGTGTATTTACAGATTACTTTCATGAAGTAGAAAATTGGTGTGAAAGTGTTCTTCACGTATTAGATAGCCGCGCAATGGAAGTGTATGATGTCCATATGCTTGCTTATAAAATTCAGACGTTATTAGAGCGTATGAAAGAGCATGAGTATGAAACAGATGCAGAGTTTATGTATGAAATAAGCGATGATGTAGAACATATTCAGCATCACTTGCAGGAAGTATTTATGCAAGAAGAAGAGGAATATGAATTATATGAAAGAGGGGATAGTGAACGAGCTGTCCCAATTGGAGGACATACACTCCCGCCATTACCTTATCCGTATAATGCATTAGAACCGTATATTTCTAAAGAAATTATGATGTTACATCATGATAAACATCATCGGAGTTACGTGGAAGGGTTAAATAAAGCAGAGAAGATGATGGAAGAAGCGAGAAAAACAAATAAATTTGATTTAATTAAGCATTGGGAAAGGGAAGCGGCTTTTCATGGGTCAGGTCATTACTTACACACGATATTTTGGAATAACATGAAAAAAGACGGTGGTGGAAGTCCAAGAGGAGCTTTTTCACAACAAATTGAACAAGATTTTGGGAGCTTTTTACGTTTCCAAAAACATTTTACAGAAGCGGCCTCTAAAGTAGAAGGTTCAGGCTGGGCAATTCTCGTTTGGGTACCCCGGTCTGGAAGGTTAGAAATTTTGCAAAGTACACTTCATCAATTATTTACACAATGGGATACGATACCGCTCCTTGTACTAGATGTCTGGGAACATGCGTATTATTTACAATACCAAAATCGAAAAGATGAATATATTAAAAACTGGTGGAATGTTGTAAATTGGCCTGATGTAGAAAAAAGGTTTGAAAATGCGAAACAAATTGAATGGACACCATATTAGACGCAAATTCTCTGCGTCTTTTTTAATGGAAGTAGAAGGAAGATTTCGTTCATATTTTAAAAGGCCAAGCATACACTTGTACAAAAAGTGCCAAAAGGACGTGGGGGGAAATATGAGACGAATTTGTGTAATCATTACGCTTCTTATGATGTATGCAAGCGTTATGCCGATTCCTACATATGCAAAGATGAACAGCAATGTCAGTGCTCGAAATGCTGTATTAATGGAGCAACAGTCTGGTCGTGTATTATACGGAAAAGCAGAACATGAGCCTCAAAAAATTGCTAGTATAACAAAAATTATGACCGCCTTATTAGCTGCTGAATCAGGGAAGATGAAAGAAATGGTATCAGTTAGTAATGAAGCGGTGAGGGTGGAAGGATCGGCAATCTATTTAAAGCCTGGACAAAAAGTGAAGTTAGAAGATTTAGTATACGGACTCATGCTTAGATCTGGTAATGACGCAGCGCAAGTAATTGCTGAAAGTGTGGGTGGGAGTATAGATGGATTCGTATATTTAATGAATCAAAAAGCGAAAGAAATTGGAATGAAAGATACGCACTTCTCAAACCCTCATGGCTTAGATGGAGATGGATCACATTATTCGTCGGCTTACGATATGGCATTATTAACGAAATATGCAATGGGAAACGAGACATTTAAGAAAATCTTTGGAACCAAAACATATAAATCAGATTCTTGGGATTACCCGTGGAAAAATAAACATAAGCTGGTAACGTCTTATTATGAATTTGCAACAGGAGGAAAAACAGGCTTTACGAAGAAAGCTGGGCGAACGCTTGTGACAACGGCATCAAAAGATGGACTAGATTTAATTGTCGTAACTTTGAGTGCCTCTAGTGATTGGGATGATCATATGAATTTGTTTGATAAAGGTTTTGAACGTTTCAAACAAACGAAAGTTTTAGGACAAGGAGCAATTGCTGAAATAAATGAAAAGAAGTATGCCAACCATGTTTATACGAAAAATAGTTTTTCGGTACCGTTAACTGAAGAAGAAAAAAAGAACGTAGTATTAAAAGTTGAACTCCATAAAAGTACAAAACTTACGGATGGAGTAAAGGTTGGGAAGACAGACATTTATGTTGGTAATGAAAAAGTTGGAGAACGGAATTTATTTTATAGTAAACGGAAGTTAGTAGCTACAACGGGACTTTACTGGAATAATGTGAAAGAAATTTTTTCTTACATGATAGGTGTTGGGAACGATGGTTAATCTCGTATGGGTAGCGATGGCTGTCATTGGGATTGTATACGCCATGATAAATGGCACGATGGAAGAAGTGAATAAAGCTGTATTTGACGGAGCAAAAGATGCGGTAACGATTTGTATAGGACTTATTAGTGTTTTAGTATTTTGGCTCGGTTTAATGAAAATTGCAGAGGAAGCCGGATTGTTAAAAAAATTAGTTACACTTTTTATGCCGATAGTAAAAAGGTTGTTTCCAGAAATACCAAAGGATCATCCGTCCATGGGATTTATTCTATCAAATATGATGGCAAACTTTTTTGGTCTAGGTAATGCAGCAACCCCTCTTGGTATTAAAGCGATGGAACAACTGAAAGAGTTAAATGGAGGAAAGGATTCGGCGAGCCGTTCTATGGTGACGTTTCTAGCATTAAATACATCAGCCATTACATTAATTCCTACGACAGTCATTTCCATTCGAATGACGTATGAATCAGCGAATCCTACTGAAATTGTTGGGGTAACATTTATTGCACAAGTACTTTCTATGATTGGAGCAATTTGGATTGACCGCTATTTTTACCGAAGAAGGAGTAGAAAGGGGCGGAAAAAATGAGTATTGTAAATACAATTTCTTTATGGGTAATTCCTTGTGTAATTGGTTTTATCCTTTTATATGGCACAATAAAGAAAGTACCGACGTATGAATCGTTCGTTGAGGGAGGAAAAGAAGGGATTCAAATTGCAATTTCCATCTTACCGTTTATGGTTGGAATGCTTGTGTCTATTTCTATATTCCGGTCTTCAGGTGCGTTAGATGCAATGATATCGGTAATGAAGCCAATGTTAGATTTGATCCATGTTCCAGCAGAAATTGTTCCACTAGCACTTATACGCCCTATTTCAGGCTCTGCTGGTTTAAGTATTACGACCGATTTAATTGCCACATATGGGCCAGATTCGTTTATTGGGAGATTGGCTTCTACGATGCAGGGAAGCACAGATACGACTTTCTATATTTTAACTGTATATTTTGGCGCGGTCGGGATTAGAAAAATGGGTGATGCACTAAAAGTAGGACTTTTTGCAGATTTAATAGGGATTATATGCTCAATTGTGTTCGTTTCTTTATTGTTTCAGTAATACTATTCATTTTTTACGCTATTTCGCTTATAATACGTATACGACCACTATTAAGGTGTAGCTTAATAGTGGTTTTTTTATGTGGTATTTTTGACAAAATGATGAACTTTTATTGTGAGAAATATGAAAAATATGGACAATAATAAAGGGTAAAAACATGATTTGACCTTTATATGTTTATTATCATCGCTATGTTGTTTAAGTAAGATGAAGCGAATAGCCGTAAAGCGTATGCGGTTGCCAAGTCTTTCTAATGTAAGGTAAGATAAATTCGAGGTGAAAAAAAGAAATGGAACGATTACAAAAAGTGATTGCGCAAGCAGGTATTGCATCGAGAAGAAAGGCTGAGGAATTAATTCAGCAAGGAAAAGTGAAAGTTAATGGAAAAATAGTGAAGGAGTTAGGGACAAAAGTAACTCCTCAAGATAAAGTAGAAGTAAATAACATCCCTCTTGAAAAAGAAGAACCTGTTTATTTTTTACTATATAAACCAACTGGCGTAATTTCAAGTGTATCAGACGATAAAGGAAGAAGTGTTGTAACGGACTTTTTCCCGGAAATTACACAACGTTTATTCCCAATCGGACGCTTAGATTATGATACGTCTGGCGTATTATTAATGACAAACGATGGGGACTTCGCAAACGTATTAATGCATCCTAGATATAAAGTTGAAAAAACATATGTTGCAAAAATAAAAGGTCCATTAACAGGTGAGAAAATTCGCATGTTAGAACGCGGTGTTACGTTAGAAGACGGTAAAACAGCGCCAGCGCGTGTGAAAATTATTTCTTGGGACAAGCGTAAAGAGATGGCTATTGTACAGTTAACAATTCATGAAGGACGTAATCGTCAAGTACGTCGTATGTTTGAAGCGTTAGACTGTAAAGTAGTGAAATTAAAACGTGAACGTTATGCTTTCTTAGAAGTAGGAAGCCTGCGACCTGGTGATGCGAGAGAATTGACACCACATGAGGTGAAACAATTACGCGCGCTTGCTTCTACAAAGCCAAGATAAGCTATAGAGTTAAAAATTCACCAGTGGAGTGCTCTGCTGGTGATTTATTCAATACAACATTTACAGAAGATAATACATAACATTTATCGAGGAGAGGAGAGGTAATATGAAGAAACATCGCTTATTATTTCGCGTTATTATTCTACTCATTTTATGTGGTGCTGTAGGATTTACCCTTTATCAAGGATTCTTTGCTAATAAAGAGAAAATGCAAATCGGAAAAGAAGCACCTAACTTTGTTGTGACGGATTTAGAAGGGAAGAAAATTGAACTAAAAGATTTAAAGGGAAAAGGTGTATTTTTAAACTTTTGGGGCACGTGGTGTAAACCTTGTGAAAAAGAAATGCCTTATATGAATGAATTATATCCAAAGTATAAAGAAAAAGGTGTTGAAATCATAGCGTTAGATGCAGATGAAACGGATATTGCAGTAAAGAACTTTGTGAACCAGTATGGTTTGAAATTCCCAGTTGCCATTGATAAAGGACAAAAGATTATAGGAACATATGGAGTAGGTCCATTACCGACAAGCTTTTTGATTGATAAAGATGGAAAAGTAGTGGAGCAAATTATAGGTGAACAAACGAAAGAACAGTTAGAAGGGTATTTAAAGAAAATTACTCCGTAATAAAGAAAGCCTTTACATAAGGGGTGCGTGTCTATAGTGCTTCTGGTTTAAAAATTCTGAGTATTGTGGTAACTTGAGGTTAGAATATACAATAGTACATATAGATACAGGGGCGGTGAGAGTGTTGAAAGAAATTAAATGTGAATGTGGACATGTTAATCCGATAGGAACCGTTTTTTGTGAAGCTTGCGGGAAACCATTTGAAAGCAATGAAAATGCAAAACTATTGGATATGCGCTATGAGGGGAGTGCACGGAGATCTCTCACGCAGACAAAAACGATAGTCGATAAAATTTGGAGCTTTTTCTCTTCTGTAAAAGTGGGTGTATGGCTAATCGTAATAACTTTAGCTGCATCAGCGATAGGAACTATTTTTCCGCAAGAAATGTACATAACTCCAGGGATTGCACCAGCTGAATATTATAAACAAGAATACGGATTTTTAGGACAATTATACTATCAATTAGGATTTAATAATTTATACGGTTCATGGTGGTATATGATTTTGATTGCTTCTATCGGTATTTCACTTGTGATATGTAGTTTAGACCGCGTTATTCCACTTTATAAAGCTTTAAAAAAGCAAGGTGTAAAAAGACATCCTAGCTTTTTAAAGAGACAGAGATTATATGGGACTGGTACACCGCAAGATGGTGACCTGGAAAGAGTGCAAAAGAATTTAAAGAAAAGAAACTATAACGTGAAAGTGGAAGACGGAAACGTTTTAGCAGAAAAGGGACGCTTCTCGCGTTGGGGTCCATATGTAAATCATATCGGCCTTATTATCTTTTTATTCGGTGCGATGCTTCGTTTTTTACCGAGTATGTACGTAGACGAAGCACTTTGGTTACGTGATGGTGAAACGAAAGAAATACCAGGGACGGATGGACAGTACTACTTAAAAAACGAGAAATTTATAAAAGAAGTTTATGATAAAAGTAAGGACAAAGAAGTTTTTGAGGAAGCGATTGATCGTGTAGGCGATAAAATGATTGCGAAAAACTTCCAAACGAATGCCGTATTATATAAAGCAGTAGGAGAAAATATAGCAGGACAAAAACCGAAATTAGAAAAAGTAAAAGAAGCGGAAATTCGAGTGAATGAACCACTGAAATTTGATCAATTTGCAGTGTATCAAGTGGATTATAAAGAAAGTGAATTTAAAAGTATGTCCTTTAACTTGCAAAATAAAGAAAATAATCAAAAGTGGGGACCGATTAAAGTAGATTTAACGAATCCTAAGGAAAAATATGATTTAGGAAATGGTTATTCTCTAGAACTATTAAGCTATTTTCCTGATTTTTATTTTGATGAGAATGGAAAACCAAATACAAAAACGAAATTACCAAACAATCCTGCATTTGTATTTAAAATGTTTACACCTGAAACACCAGATGGTGAAGTGAGTTTTGTTGGTATTCAGCAAAATATAGAACCAGATGGAAACAACAAATATAAAATGTCGTTTGCAGGTGTTGAAATGCAAAATGCAACAGCACTTACTGTAAGAAAAGATTTAACGCTTTGGATTCTCGGTATTGGAGGATTTATATTTATGGTTGGTGTCATTCAAGGTATGTATTGGAATCATCGCCGTATTTGGATACAACGTGTTAATGATGAATGGTGGATTGCAGGGCATACAAATAAAAATTGGTTCGGTTTAAAGAAAGATATTGAAAGAGTAATAGAAGGTACAGCAATTCCACAGCCAAATGATAAAGTAATCGATAAAAAAATTAGTTAAGGTGGGGAAACGATATGGTGCAAATAAGTAGTAACTTTCTCTTTACCGCATTTATTTTATATTTAATTGCGACTCTATTTTTTGGGGGAGCCATTAAAGAAAAGGGTCATAAATGGGCAAATGTAGGAATAACGATTACAATTTTAGGGTTTATAGCACAAACAGTATATTTTGTTACAAGGTGGATTGCATCAGGGCATGCGCCAGTTAGTAACTTTTTTGAATTCGGTACATTTTTCGGCATGATGCTTGTAGGAGCATTTATTGTCATGTATTTTATGTACCGTGTAAGCATAATCGGACTATTTGCATTACCAGTTGCGCTTTTATTAATTGCCTATGCAAGTATGTTTCCGAGGGAAATATCTCCGCTTATTCCATCTTTAAAAAGTAATTGGTTACATATTCACGTGACGACTGCAGCAGCAGGACAAGCCATTTTAGCGATTAGTTTTATTACAGGCGTTATGTATTTATTGAAAAATGTAGATCAATCGACGAGAAGTAAACGTACATTTTGGCTAGAGACGGTAGTATTTACACTTGTTTGTACAGTTGGATTTATTGGAGTAACAACGGTATTTTCTAGTATGAAATATGAAGCGAAGTTTCAATGGATTGATAAAAATGAACAACAACTGGAAATGAAGTACAATCTTCCGGCTTTAGTTGGACCGCATGAAGGGAAGTTACTGACAGAAAATAAATTAGAACCGGCAGTTGAAGTTCCAGCAATTGTAAATGCAAAAAAATTAAATACTGTTGTTTGGTCAGTGTTAGTTGGGACATTACTGTATATTGTATTAAGACTCGTTTTACGGAAGCGAGTATCGGCGGCACTTCAGCCGTTAGTAAAGAATACGAATAGTGATCTACTAGATGAAATCGGATATCGATCTATTGCAATTGGATTCCCAGTTTTCACATTAGGTGCATTAATTTTTGCGATGATTTGGGCTCAAATAGCGTGGACGCGCTTTTGGGGCTGGGATCCGAAAGAGGTTTGGGCACTTATAACGTGGCTCTTTTATGCTGCAGTACTACATTTACGATTATCTAAAGGGTGGCATGGAGAGAAATCAGCTTGGCTTGCAGTAATTGGTTTTGCAATCATTATGTTTAACTTTATTGTAGTAAACTTAATTATTGCCGGTTTACATTCATATGCATAGAGAAATAAAATAGGAGAGTGCATGTCACTTTCCTATTTTATTTTTGTCAACTTTTCTTCTTTTTTGAGAAAAACATGACAAAGTAGCGGTTGATTTTGTAAAATGATGTCGAGGACATTATATACAGTTCAAAAAAAATACATAGTTTTGGAAAAAAATTGAACAAAATTTATTATTCTTGTGAAGCATAATATGGGAAGTGAAACATTTAGAAGATTGCTTAAATAAACGAGAATAGCGCAACATAATAGTTAAAGAAGGGTAGGTGTGAACCGCTGAGGTGAGAGTACGCAGCGGGTAGAGATGGAAAATGAATCAAGAATTTTAATTGTAGATGATGAGGATCGTATTCGTCGTTTATTGAAAATGTACTTAGAAAGAGAACAATATACGATTGAAGAAGCAGATAATGGTGATACAGCTTTAGAAATGGCGTTGCAAAATGATTACGATTTAATCTTATTAGATCTTATGATGCCTGGTAAAGATGGCATTGAAGTATGTAAAGGGGTTCGTGAGAAGAAAGCGACACCAATTATTATGCTGACAGCAAAAGGTGAAGAAGTAAATAGAGTACAAGGATTTGAAGTTGGAACAGATGATTATATTGTAAAGCCGTTTAGTCCACGTGAGGTCGTGCTACGTGTGAAAGCGGTATTACGTCGTGCTGTACCAACAACATTCTTTACACAAGATACAACGACAAAAGATGTTACTGTATTCCCTCACTTAACAATTGATAACGATGCACACCGTGTTACTGCAGATGGCAATGAAGTAAACTTAACGCCGAAAGAATATGAGTTACTATTATTTTTAGCGAAAGCTCCTGATAAAGTATTCGATCGTGAGCAGCTGTTAAAAGAAGTATGGCAATATGAATTCTTCGGAGATTTACGTACAGTTGATACACATGTAAAGCGTTTACGTGAGAAGTTAAGCAAAAAATCACCAGATGCAGCGAAAATGATTGTTACTGTTTGGGGTGTAGGTTACAAATTTGAGGTTGTGAACGACTGATGCTTTGGAGAAGTGTAGTAGGGAAGTTATGGATGACCATATTACTTCTCGTTTCGTTTGTTCTTGGATTTGTTGCGATTTTACTTTCACAATTTTTTAGAACGTATTATGTTGATATGAGTGAAAATAGACTTCAAAAAGTCGCAACAAGTGTTACGGAATTAATTGAAGAAGGTGCCGATGTAAAAACGATTGAGAACATCGCGTACAAATTCTCTGATCCACTTTCAAGGATTATTATTGTAGAAGATGGCAAGGAAATCTCTTCTTCACCGAAACAAGAAGGGTTAGTCACTCTTACAATGGATGATTTAAAAGAAGATAAAGAATTAGCCGCTGTTTTTACGGACAAAAAAGAAATTAAGAACAACATTAGAAAAGCTTCTGATAGTAGAAAGAATAAAAGCACTGAAAATGATATTGTGATCGTTGGGAAACCAGTACAATCAAAAAATCAAAGCGCAGTGTTCGTATATGAATCTTTACAAGTGCCAATAAAAGATATGGAGAGAACGACTGATTTCATTTTCTTAGCCGCTGGGATTGCGATTATATTAACAACTTTCTTTGCGTTCTTCTTATCTACTCGGATTACAGCACCGCTTCGTAAAATGCGTGAGGTTGCTTTTGAAGTGTCACGTGGGAAATTTGATGCAAAGGCTCCTATGGTATCTCAGGACGAAATTGGTGAGCTGGCAACGGCCTTAAATCAAATGGGTAAACAGTTGAAGTTTAATATGAATGCTTTGCAGCAAGAAAAAGAACAGTTAGCCAGTATTTTGAGTAGTATGGCAGATGGAGTTATTACGTTAAATCAAGAAGGTGAAGTCGTAGTTATTAATCCACCGGCTGAACATTTCTTACAAGTTTGGCAAGAAGAAAAAGAGATAGAGTTAAGAAAAAAATTACCTTCTGAACTTGTGGAACTATTCCATCTCGTTGTAGAAAGCGAGCAACAACAAGTTGTTGAAATTAATTTACAAAAAGGGAACTATGTAGTTCTTATGACACCACTTTACAATCAAACGAAAATTCGTGGGGCTGTAGCGGTACTGCGAGATATGACGGAAGAACGTCGTCTTGAGAAAATGCGTCAAGACTTTATTGCGAATGTATCACATGAACTTCGTACACCGATGGTCATGCTGCAAGGGTATAGTGAAGCGATTTTAGATGATATTGTGCAAACGAAAGAGGAAATAGATGAGTTTGTTCAAATCATTTATGATGAATCCGTTCGTTTAGGTAAACTTGTAAATGAATTGTTAGATTTAGCTCGTATGGAAAGCGGTCACGTAGAGTTACATATTGGTGAAGTCGACATACATCCGTTTGTGGAAAAAATTGGTCGTAAATTCCAAGGGATTGCAAAGGATAAAGAAGTTGAACTAACAGTTGATTTCCGGAATCAGATTGAAGAATATGCGTTTGATGCAGATCGGATGGAACAAGTGTTGACGAACTTGATTGATAACGCAATTCGTCATACGAATGCGGGTGGACATGTAACGCTTGTAATTGATACGAAAAATAATGGCCTCATTTTTGAAGTACAAGATTCGGGTGCAGGCATTCCAGAAGAGGATATTCCATTTTTATTTGATCGTTTCTATAAAGCTGATAAAGCAAGAACACGTGGGAAAAAGGGTGGAACAGGACTTGGGCTTGCGATTGCGAAAAATATTGTTCAAGGCCATGACGGTAAAATTGCTGTATCAAGTGTTGTTGGAGAAGGAACTACATTCTCTGTATATTTACCGAATCGTATAATTTAGATATGTGTTTTTAAAGTTGATAATGAATAAAGTTCTGCTGTTTTTTATTTTTTTGTAAACTCAATTAAATAAAGAATGGTAGAACTTTTTTCTATCTTGATCGAATCAAGAATAACAAGAGAGGGTGCTGTGAAGAAATGAAATTATATACAAAAACAGGAGATAAAGGAACGACAAGTGTAATAGGTGGCAGGGTTGATAAAGATGATATCCGTGTGGAAGCGTATGGAACAATAGACGAGGCAAATTCTCATATTGGATATGCAATGACTAAGGTTCAAGGCGGGGCTTTTAGAGATATTTACAATGAGCTCGAAAATATTCAACATGAACTATTTGATTGCGGAGGAGACTTGGCAATAGTGGAACAAAAAATTCCTTATAAAGTGACAATTGAGATGGTTGAAAGTTTAGAAAGAAAGATTGATTTATATATAGAAGAAGCCCCGCCATTAGAACGCTTTATTTTGCCAGGTGGTAGCGAGGCGGCGGCTACTATTCATATTGCACGTACTGTTGTAAGGAGAGCAGAACGCTCTATAGTATCATTGCAAAAAGAAGTGAAAATAAATGAAGTTGTCTTAAAGTATGTAAATAGATTATCTGATTATTTGTTTGCGATAGCTCGAGTAATAAATGCCCGATTACAAGTGAAAGATGTGGAGTATAACCGTAGTGCATTAGTTTTTCGTGATAAGAAAGAGAAGGAAGTGGAGTAATTCACTTTCTTTTTTTTGTATACTTTTTTCTGTAATATACCAAAATAGAGAAGGTATGGTGGTAATTAGAAAACGGAGGATGTATATGAAAGTTTTAAAATGCGGCGTCATGTTATTGAGTATACTGTTTGTATCTCAATTACATGTTTATGCAGAAGAAAATCGATGGACATGGCCTGTTGAAGGTCAGATAAGTGATTATTTTGGGACAAGGCATGGAAAACACTATGGTATTGATGTAGCTGCGCCGATTGGAACGCCTGTGGCAGCTATTCAAGATGGTAGGGTAACGAAGTCTTATTATTCAAGTAGTTATGGAAATGTTGTATTTATTAAACACGGAGAATATGAGGCTGTATATGCACATTTAAATAAGAGATATGTGGGGCAAGGAGATTATATTTCCAAAGGAGAAAAAATTGGAGAAGTAGGGAACACGGGAGAATCGCGAGGTGCACACTTACATCTAGAACTTCATCAAGGAAGATGGACGATGGCGAAAAAGAATGCGATGAACCCATTGCTTGTTTTAAATGAACAAAGAAATGAAGTTGTTTCTTCATCATTATATGTCGTACAAAAAGGGGATACTTTAGTTAGTATTGCACGGAAATTTAGTATGACACTTAAGGAAATTAAAGAAAAAAATGGATTGCAGCAAGAGCTAATTTATCCTAATCAACAATTATATGTTAAGTGAAGGAAACATCTCAAAAATTAAACTTTGAACAAATTTATGTTCTTCTTAAATAAGGTTCAATGTAAATGAAATTATATGGGCGCTTTTGCTAGAACTATTGAGTGAATTAGAGCATCTATATCTAAAAGAAAACCGTCCCAAAATTTATTTTGGGACGGCTTCTTTTACCAAAAAATAAAGACACATATAAATCCAGAAATAGCTAAATAGCTATATAAGTAAAAAACTTTTGTTCTTGTTTTCTCTTTTGTTCGAAACAGTACGATAGTCGGTTCAATTAAACCGATTGTCAAACAAAGTAGGCCAAGAAGCATACAACCAATCGAAATAGAATACAGGGCGATTTGTGGTGCTTGAAATGGAATCATCCATTTTAATAAAAATGCAATAAGTGCAGTGTAACAAATACTACCGATGTATTTATTCAGTGGTGTATTAGAACGAAAACCAGGAAGTTTTTTTAAGAAAGAGCGGGAAACAACTTCTGTTTGTAAAGATGTATGCTCTTCAATAATTTTTTGAGCTTCTTTTCCTTTTTGAAAAAGAGATAAGATCCAATTTCGCTCACCCTGAAAAATAAATTGAGAAGTTGTCAAATAGTGATCAATCTTTACTTTATTCCAACTCTTCCACGGATGACGCTCACACAATTTTAATTTACTTTCTGTTTTTTTATCATACTGATAAATACTGATGCCATCTTCATCGAAAGTAGCATAGTATGTCTCGTTTGAGAATGTGCCTAAATCAATTGGACAATAGAAAAGTAATTCTTTTTTTAAGTAAAAGTATTCTTTTCTTAAGTTTTTTTTCATTGCTTCTCGAATAGAATGTCTCTTGTCTTTTTTCATGACATTTCCTCCATAACTCAGAAAATGTTCTTATCTTAACAATTCAATATCTTATCACTTTTAATTATATATGACTAGGTAATTCAAAAGAGAAATGCCGAATAATAAAAAATATGGATTGTATTGTAAAATATCTCGCAATTTATTTTTTGTTACGAAAAATAAATAACTAATTTTAAATAAGTTACAATTTTTTAGTTCACAATGTTATGAGGTTGTTGTATAATGAAGGGGAAAATAGAATATCGGTCTATCTTCGGGGCAGGGTGAAAATCCCGACCGGCGGTGATGAACTATTTATGATTTTGTTCTAAGCCCGCGAGCCGTTAAGGCAGGATTTGGTGTGATTCCAAAGCCGACAGTATAGTCTGGATGGGAGAAGATGGAGGTTCAAGCGTTCAAAAAAGATATGGATTTGAACGTCTGTTTGATGTGCCTTAAATTCTCCCTTTGTGTAAAACACAAAGGGTTTTTTCGTTCTATGAAAAAATAGGCATAGCAGAACCTTTCCACTTTCCATGAGATGATCGATGGAAAAGGAGAGAGAAAGATGAAACAAAAAAACAGTGTAGTGCAGATGGTGAGTGTAGCGATGCTAAGTAGTATTGCATATTTACTAATGATGTTAGATTTCCCGTTCCCAGGGCTTCCGCCATTTTTGAAAATTGATTTTAGTGATGTACCAGCTCTAATTGCAGCAATTATCTTTGGACCAGTAGCAGGAGTGATTGTAGAGGCGATAAAGAACATTTTACATTACGGGATTCAAGGAAGTTTAACGGGAGTACCAGTTGGAGAAATTGCAAACTTTATTGCAGGATGTTTATTTATTGGACCAGCAGCTTTCTTATTTAGAAAGTATCGTACTGTGAAGAGTTTAACTACAGGATTAATGCTAGGGACAATTACAATGGCACTTATTATGAGTGTATTAAACTACATCATCATATTCCCGGCTTACACTTGGTTTTTAAATTCACCGGCTATGTCTAGCGAAGCTATAAGAACAACGGTTGTAACGGCAATCTTACCATTTAATTTAATTAAAGGGATTGTTGTAACAATTGTATTTGTAGCATTATTCTCACGCCTGAAAGTATGGGTGTTTGCAAAAATGAAAAATGCATAATATATATTAAAACCATTAGTAGTGTGAAACTACTAATGGTTTTTTATTAAGGAAAATAAAATTTAGATACAAAAAATGCCCCTCATCAATATGAGGGGCATTTTTTGAAGTTAATAAAAGACTATTCGAATTTTAAAGCGTCTCCGTCGAATGATTCGTCAGCAACTTTAATTGAGTCAGTTGGACAGCCTTCGAATGCATCCATCATATCTTCAATTAATACATCTGGAATTTCAACGATACCTTGGTTATCATCTAATGTTACAAATGCAATACCTTCATCATCATAGTCATAAATGTCTGGTGCAGCAGCGCCACAAGCACCACATGCAATACAAGTATCTTTATCAACGATTGTATATTTTGCCATCTTTTTTCCCTCCTGATAATATGTATGTGAAAAGCTCGCCATAAAAATTATAACCTTATTGTAAAACGGTTTGTAAAACTTTTCAACATAAAATTATAATGATAATGCTTATCAATTAGAGTGTCAACTTATTTTTGAATTATGTCATAAGATTTTCAAAATACGTAAATATGATTTCGTTTGATACAATAGAATATATACAAGTATATAGTTCTTATATGATAAGTTTAATGAGCGAAAGTAGATAGTGTAATTGTACTGAAAAGAATGAAGTTAAGATTGGAAGGTGGAAGCGGTCATGCAAATACAATATACTTTGTTGCATTGTTTAAAACAATTGAATGGTGAAAGAACCGTTTCTTCTATTTATTATTTACTAAAGGGCAAACGTTCTTCGCAAACTTTACAAGATGGAAATATGTTCCGAATTTCTTTTTTGTTCGGAATATACAAATCGTTGAATAGAAATGACTATGATGGTGAAGTTGCAAAGTTGTTGCAAGCGAATTTTATTCAAGAAATACATGAAAATACATATGTGTTAACACCTACGGGTAAAATGCAGTTACATAAATGGGAGGAAGTTTATGCTTTTCCGGCGCATTTGCATGGTTTACATTATGGTGAATTAGGTGAAACATTTTGGAAAAGATTATCATTAATTATTCAAACTATATCAAATTTACAACAGAATAATACGAAGTTTATCCCAATTCAGCAAGATACAGAAATAATGATGTGGGTGAAACGTTTTCTAACAGGAATACCATATAAGAGAAGTGAGTTGGCGAGAAAACTATGGACGGAAGTACATAATCTTTTAGAAAAGAGCAATACGATAGAAGCGACGATTGTAACATATCGGCTAACGGGTTATGAACGTATTGGTTGTACATTGCAACAATTAGCAGAAATTACGAAACAAGATATATTCAGGGTGTATTTTTTATTTTGGGGTACAATGCATTTCTTTATACAAGAAGTTCGTGATAAAGAAAATGAATTTCCACTATTAGCTGAAATTATATCTTATCCAAATGAGAGAGCTGAATTATTTAGTTTATCGACGAAAAAAACATATAATTTTTGGAGACAAGGACGTTCTTTAGAAGAAATAGCGACGATTCGGAATTTAAAGGTTGCAACGATAGAAGATCATTTTGTTGAAATTGCTTTGCGAGAAAAAGATTTTTCTATTGAAATGTTTATGGAAAAAGAAAAGATAGACAAAGTAATAAAAGTAATTGAAGCATTGCAAACGCGGAAGTTACGTGTTTTGAAACAAGCGGTTGGAGAAGATATCTCTTATTTTGAAGTTCGTCTTGTATTAGCGCGGATGGAGGGTGTAAATGAAACTTGAAGAATATTTATATAAGTGGTTTGGATATTCTGAATTTCGTCCAGGTCAAAAAGGAGTTATTACAGATTTATTAGAAGGAAAAGATGTGATAGCAATGCTTCCGACTGGAAGAGGGAAATCTATGTGCTATCAGTTTCCGGGGCTTATGCGAGAAGGAACAGTGCTTGTTGTATCACCGTTATTATCTTTAATGGAAGATCAAGTGACACAATTAAAGTATGTTGTGAAAAACCGAGTAATAGCATTTAATAGTTTTCGGACATTAAATGAAAAAAGAGAAGCGATGAAAAAATTATCTTCATATAAATTTATTTTTGTTTCACCAGAGATGTTACAGTCGGAGTTATTAATTAGGGAATTGAAGAAAATTCATATTTCATTATTTGTTGTTGATGAGGCTCATTGTATTTCTCAATGGGGTTATGATTTTAGACCGGACTATAAAAAACTAAATGTAGTTATTGAAAATATTGGTTCTCCTACAGTATTAGCATTGACAGCCACAGCGACAAAAGGGGTACTGCAGGATATCGCAAATAGTTTAAATTTAAAGGGTGCCGCGGAACATGTATACTCTATTGACCGTCCTAATATTGCAATGGATGTGCAATTTGTAGAGACGATAGAAGAAAAGAAAGAGGCGCTTTTAGAGCAGGTGATGTATTTACAAGGGCCGGGGATTGTATATTGCTCAAGTAGAGCGTGGACAGAAAGGTTAACGGAATACTTGAGAGGGAAAGGTGTTACTGGTGTAGCTTTTTATCATGGTGGTATGGAACATGAAGAGCGTATGTTAATTCAACAGCAGTTTATGAACGATCAATTGCAACTTGTAATATGCACAAGTGCATTTGGTATGGGGGTAAATAAGGCGAATACGCGATATATTATTCATTTTCATTATCCAACTAATATAGCTTCTTACTTACAAGAAATCGGAAGAGCTGGAAGAGATGGCGAACCGAGTATAGCTATTTTATTATGTAGTCCGTTGGATCATGATTTACCAATTTCAATCATTGAGGATGAATTGCCGAGTAAGTCACAAATACAATTTTTATTTTCTTTACTACAAGAAAGAATGTTTCAAACGAAAGAATTACCAATAGAAGATGTAGAAGAAATTTGTTATAATGCAGCAAGATTTAATGAGCAATATTGGCGTTTCGTTCGTTATCATCTCGAACAGGTTGGAATTATACAACAACGAAGATTATTATTAGAAGGTTTGTCAGATGAAATCATGAACCGATTAATAGCTGAAGTAGAAATAAGGTTGCGTAATAAATATAGTGAGCTAGAAAATATGAAGTCATGGATACAAGTTAAAGGATGTAGACGTGAATATGTGCTGCAACAGTTCGGTTATAGGAAAGAGCAAGAGTTAATTAATTGCTGCGATTATTGCGGTATTACAAAAGAAGATTATAAAAAAAGACGAGCGCAACAATCGGATTTCGACTATAATTGGGAAACAGAGTTACAAAAGCTTTTCGGCCTAGAAAAGATGGAGGAATGATGAACATTCAAAGGCATAATGTTGAAGATATGAGTCCGCAGGAAATAAGGCTGAATCTATATATAACACAGTTAATTATTATCGGTATTGGCTGTTTACTGGCATATATATTATTTCAAGATGTAAAAGAAGTCTTTAATTTATGGAAGTGGGAACCAGTATCTATACTTATTATAGGTGGTTTGTTAGCGATTGGTATTGTGTTATTAGATTATGTTGCAATGCGAGTGTTTCCGGAGTCTTGGTTTGATGATGGTGGTATTAACGATAAGATGTTTCGAGGAATGTCCGTTCTGCATTTACTCGTTATTACGTTCTTAATTGGTTTTGCAGAAGAATTTTTATTTAGAGGTGTAGTACAGACTCATTTTGGAATTGTAATTGCGAGCTTCGTATTTGCAGTGTTACATATTCGTTATATAACAAAGCCATTTTTGTTTTGTTTCGTCTGTTTCATTAGTTTTGTCTTTGGTTATGTATTTGAATGGACAGGAAATTTGTTTATAACAATCTTTGCACACTTTCTTGTTGATTTTATAATGGGACTCCAATTAAGAAAATAAATGGAAGGTGGTGGTGAACAACATGAGGAAACGAATTCCTGATTTTGAAGAGGAATTAGAAGTTGAGCGAGTGGAAGAAAAAGAAAGTTTACCGCCGCGTAGTGAAATTCATAGAAATAAAGAAAAAAAACAAAAGTTTAAAATAAATCACATTTTCGTCCGGGTTTTAACATTTCTATTCATTCTGCTGCCAATTAGTATTTTGTGGTATACGGATAAATATATTCAGGTGAAGGGTGATAGTAATAATGCCGGAAAAAGTGCGTTTGAAGTAATCTTCTTTGATTCAGCTAAATCTGAGTCACAGAAACATTCTGAAAAAGTAATAACGCATACTGTGAAAGAGGGAGAAACTTTAGAAAGTATAGCGAAGCAATATTTTTCAGATGGAAATGGAATTGAAGTAATTAAAAAGTATAATAACTTGCAAGAAGATGAAGTGAGTGCAGGTCAAGAATTAAAAATTCCGATAAAAGATAAGTCCACAAAGCAAGAAAGCTAGTGAGTTAAGCGATCACAGTTTGTTATAAAAGCCTAGGATTATCTTTATGAGGAGGGGAGTCAAAAATATGATATGGATTATATTATTCAGTACTCTCATAGGCATGGGGATTTTATTGCTTCTTGTGATGTATAAAGAAGCGATGCGTAATACGGTGTTGGAACATACTTTAGTATTTAAAGAATTTCCGAAAAGTTTTCAAAAAGTAAATGTGTTTTTTATTTCTGATATTCATAGAAGAGTCATTTCGAATTTGTTAATTGAACAAGTAAAAGGAAAAGTAGATCTCGTAATTATCGGAGGAGATTTAGCAGAGAAAGGTGTCTCTTTATCAAAAATCTCTGCGAATATTCAAAAGTTAAGAGAGATAGCTCCTGTATATTTTGTGTGGGGAAACAATGATTATGAGATAGAATATCATGAATTAGATGCGTTATTATTAGAAAATAACGTAAAAGTTTTAGATAATACAAGAGTGGTATTTGAGTCTGAATTAGGCGAGAAAATTTGTTTGCTCGGTATAGATGATGTTGGATTGCACCGTGATCGTCTAGATTTGGCATTGGCGGATTGTAAAGAAGATGGTTTTCGTATCCTAGTTAGTCACAACCCTGATATAATAAAAAAAATGTCTGGAAATGAACAGATTTCACTTGTCTTAAGTGGACATACGCATGGAGGGCAAATCCGATTATTCTCATCTAAAAAATATTTAAAAGGTGGCGTATATAACCATTTAAATACGATTCTCTTTGTTAGTAATGGGTATGGAACAACATTGATACCACTTCGTTTCCGAGCACCTGCTCAAACACACATCATTACATTGTGCGGAGGGAAATGATGCCAACTCTTAATGGGAAATACAATATAAAAGCCGTTTCGAATATAATTGGAGTTCAGCCGAGTACGCTTCGTGCATGGGAAAGACGATATCAAATTATTGCCCCAAAGCGGAATCAAGCTGGGCATCGTTTATATACAGAAGAGCATATTCAAATTTTAAAATGGTTAATGGAAAAAGTTTCTTCCGGTATGATGATTGGACAAGCAGTTCAATTATTAGAAGAGAATCGTTTGCAGAGTACAGTTCAAAAAGAGATACATTTCGATAAAGAAGTTGTTTTAGTGGACGATTTGCTACAAGCTTTGTTAAAATTTGATGAAATTACAATTGCTGCATTATTAAACGAAGCTTTTAGTATATATTCAACAGAGAAGGTTGTTGCCAGTATTGTTCTTCGAGTGACAGACAAATTATTAACGTCAAAAAATAATAATGAGATTTCAATGGTGCAATTTCAATATGCACTATCATTTTTACAAACGCGTCTAGGGATGGTGTATCACAATGCCTCAATGTTTTCCTCTTTACACAAAGTTATTGTGTTAGAAAAGGATGCATTGAAAGGATTTATTTTTTCAACTTATTTACGCTTAAAAGGATATGAGGCGATATATATTAGGACAAGCTTAGCTGAAGATGGTATGTTATCAGCGGTAGAGGAAATACAGCCGAAATATGTATTTGTATCTTTTGCTGACGAACAAGAAATGAAAAAGACGATGAACTTTATAAATTTATTACAAGAAAAAAGGGAATCTCTTTCAGTTGGATTTATCGGAAAGCTAGGCGTTCTAAACCAGTTGGACATTGAAACAATCTTAATTGGTGATACGAAAGAAGAATGGGATGGATGGTTAAAAATGTCGGAATAGTTGTTCGAAAAGAACCATCTATTTTCTATTTCATATAATAAAAATTAGATGCATTGGTTACGTAGGGAGGGTATGAGATGAGGCTGGAACGATTAAATTACAATAAGATAAAAATTTTTCTAACATTTGATGATTTATCTGAACGAGGATTAACGAAAGAAGATTTATGGAGAAATGCACCGAAAGTACAGCAATTATTTCGTGATATGATGCAAGAAGCAAATAAGGAATTAGGGTTTGAAGCAGATGGTCCGATTGCAGTTGAAGTGTTTTCTCTACAAGCACAAGGGATGGTTGTAATTGTAACGAAAGAAAATCAAGAAATGGATACAGATGATGAGTTCCGTGACGAGTTTATTGAAATGCAAGTGACTCTAGATGAAAGTGAGCATATATTATATGAGTTTGCTACGCTAGATGACGTAATTAACCTGTCGAATCGCTTATATAACCTTGGTGTAACTGGCGGAAAGCTATATACGTGGGATGAGCGCTTCTATCTTTGGGTGGAAGAAGAGGAACAAATTCAATTGTTGAAGGTGGATTTTATAGCTATTTTAGCGGAATACGGTAATCCGTCTACAGCAACCATTTATCGCATCATGGAGTACGGTAAAGAATTAATGGATGTTAACGCGATAGAGCAAATACACAATTACTTTGTGAAAAAACAAAACCTCAGCTAATACAACATAGCTGAGGTTTTGTTTTTATTTGGAGAAGGGAAGGGATGATTGTAAATACTCGAACATACTTTTTGAAAATAAAATATGCAGTTTTATAGGAGTGTGGTTGATGAAAATAAAAAACATTTAAATATTTAAGTATTTTACTTTTCTAAAAGTAATAAAAGGACTATAATAATAGTGAAAACGCTTGCAACAGAAAATAGTTTGTATATATTTGTTAGCGTTTTCTATTGCATTCCAAATTTAAGGGTGTATACTAGGCAATGAAGGTTTACTAAACAAGTGAAATTACAGGGGGTTTACTTACTATGGTAGCCGAAAAGGGAACTCAAACAAAAACACAACAACAAAGGGAACAACATTTTGAACTATTGAATTCAACACAAATTGTTATTAGTGAAGCGTTAGAAAAATTGGGTTATCCAAACGAAGTATATGAATTATTAAAAGAACCAATTCGTATGATGACAGTGAAAATACCAGTTCGTATGGATGACGGGACTGTTAAAATATTTACAGGATATCGTGCACAACATAATGATGCTGTTGGTCCAACGAAAGGTGGGATTCGCTTCCATCCGAATGTAACAGAAAATGAAGTGAAAGCACTTTCAATCTGGATGAGTTTAAAATGTGGTATTGTTGATTTACCATATGGTGGAGGTAAGGGTGGAATTATTTGTGATCCACGTGAAATGTCATTCCGTGAGTTAGAAAGATTAAGCCGCGGTTATGTACGAGCAATTAGCCAAATCGTAGGACCGACGAAAGATATTCCAGCTCCAGATGTATTCACAAACTCTCAAATTATGGCATGGATGATGGATGAGTATAGCCGTATTGATGAATTTAATTCACCAGGATTTATTACAGGTAAACCGCTTGTATTAGGTGGATCACATGGACGTGAAACAGCAACAGCGAAAGGTGTAACAATTTGTATTCGCGAAGCTGCGAAAAAACGTGGCATTGATATTAAGGGTGCACGCGTTGTTGTTCAAGGATTCGGTAATGCTGGTAGCTTCTTAGCTAAATTTATGCATGATGCAGGTGCGAAAGTTATTGCAATCTCAGATGCTTACGGCGCGTTACATGATCCAAATGGATTAGATATTGATTATTTATTAGACCGTCGTGATAGCTTCGGTACAGTAACAAAGCTATTTAACAATACAATTTCAAACAAAGAATTGTTAGAACTTGATTGCGATATTTTAGTTCCAGCTGCAATTGAGAACCAAATTACAGAAGAAAATGCTAATGATATTAAAGCGAAAATCGTTGTTGAAGCTGCAAATGGTCCAACAACATTAGAAGCGACTAAAATTTTAACAGATCGCGGAATTTTACTTGTTCCAGACGTGTTAGCAAGTGCTGGTGGTGTAACAGTATCTTACTTTGAGTGGGTACAAAATAACCAAGGTTACTACTGGACTGAAGAAGAAGTAGAACAACGTTTAGAAAAAGTAATGGTAAGATCATTTGATTCTATTTATGAAACAGCACAAGTTCGTAAAGTGAACATGCGCTTAGCGGCGTACATGGTTGGTGTTCGTAAAATGGCTGAAGCAAGCCGCTTCAGAGGTTGGGTATAAAATATTATATCTTGAGAAAACGTGATTTCCTTTCGAGGGAATCACGTTTTTTTGTTGAAGTATTAAATGAGGTGTTGTATATGGAGAATGAAATGCTGGAGCGAGTAGAACAATTAGAAGAAAAGGTTAAGAGGTTAGAGGGAGAACTCGCAAGAACGATGAAAGCTCGAAAAATAAGTACCATTCGGATGTTCGGGGAAGGGCTACTGTTTCTGATATTTGGTGTGGTTGTAATAGGGCCGATTATTGCCGTTGTAATCTCAATTTTTACTTGGCTTGCTGAAAAATAAAATAAAAATAAAAAAAGAACGCTTGTTCTGTACGAACAAACGTGCTATACTCTCCTTAGATAAACAAAACGGAAATGATTTTAAGGAGAGATAAATGATGAAAATGACAGTAGACCAAAGATTTATGATGCCAGCAGATGTTGTAGAGCGAGTGGAAGTATTACGAAACAAACAAAGCAAGCGTGGCACATTATTACAATCGGTAAATAAATTTTTCGGTTTAGATACGAAAGAAGATTGTGTTTGGTTTTACGGTTTTTATGGAGTGGCTGTAAGTATCTTGTTGTTTATGGTGTTCACTTCAAATATTTTCGATTTTCTCTTCGCGTAAGAAATATGCGATAAGGACATTGCTACCGAATACATATATAAGGAAGTAAGGTAACCTTCTAGAGCGGGAGTTGGTAGCAATGGCGATGTTTCCTATAGAGCGCAATTATATTGGATATGGAAGTTCACGACCGGGGATTCCTCTGACTAAAGTGAGATTTATCGTAAGCCATGATACAGGGAATCCTGGAAGCAATGCGATAGGGAATCGAGATTACTTTAATGAATTACAACCGAAAGCTTCGGCGCATACATTTATAGATGATAAAACAATATTGGAGATTATTCCTATAAATGAAGTTGCGTATCATGTTCGATATGGTGTGCCGACGGATAATGACTTATATGGCTATGACGCAAATAAGGCGGCCATTGGAGTGGAACTTTGTTATGGTGGCGATGTTAACTTTTGGGAAGCGTATAATCGTTTTACATGGTATCATGCGTATTTATGCCAAAACTTTGGCTTAAATCCGAAAAAAGATATCGTGTCACATAAAACGCTTGATCCAGCTAGAAAGATTGATCCTGAGAATGTATTAGGGAAACAAGGTATTAAATTTCAGCAGTTTTTAGCAGATGTCTATCGGATGTACGTTTCGTTTAGATGACAAATATATGAAAAATGAATACAATAAAGATAGGTGCCTACTGCTGTAAGTAGGTTTTTTCTTGTTTTTATAAATAGTGCATTGGTAGAAGACTAGGAGTGGACGAGTATGCAGAAAGAAACAGTTATTATAATCGGAGGCGGTCCGTGCGGATTAGCGGCTGCAATTTCGTTGCAAAAGGTAGGGATAAATCCGTTAGTAATTGAAAAAGGAAACATTGTAAATGCCATTTATAATTATCCAACTCATCAAACATTTTTCTCTTCTAGTGAAAAATTAGAAATTGGTGATGTAGCTTTTATTACAGAAAATCGTAAGCCAGTTCGAAATCAAGCGCTTGCGTATTATCGTGAAGTAGTAAAACGTAAATCTGTACGTGTAAATGCTTTTGAGCGAGTGGAGAAAGTTCAAAAAGATGGAGAAGTTTTTCAGGTTGAGACGACAAAGCGTGACGGAAGTAAGGAAATGTATATAGCGAAATATATTGTTGTAGCAACTGGATATTATGATAATCCAAATTATATGAATGTTCCAGGTGAGGAATTGAAGAAAGTAGCTCACTATTTTAAAGAGGGGCATCCTTATTTTGATCGAGATGTAGTAGTTATAGGTGGGAAAAACTCGAGTGTAGATGCCGCGTTAGAACTTGTTAAATCTGGTGCACGTGTAACGGTACTGTATCGTGGAAGTGAGTATTCACCAAGCATAAAGCCTTGGATTTTGCCGGAATTTGAGGCGTTAGTACGAAACGGTACAATTCAAATGCATTTTGGAGCTCATGTGAAAGAGATTGCTGAGCATACATTAACGTTTACAGTTGATGGTGAAGCTTTTACAATCCAAAACGATTTTGTATTTGCGATGACTGGTTATCATCCTGATCATAGCTTCTTAACGAAGATGGGTGTTCAGATTGATGAAGAAACAGGACGTCCAATTTATACAGAGGATAGAATGGAAACGAATGCTGAAAATATTTTCATTGCAGGTGTCATTGCTGCTGGAAATAATGCAAATGAAATATTTATCGAGAACGGTAGATTTCATGGAGATGCGATTGCGCAAACCATTGCATCAAGAGAAAAATAAAAAGGAGCTGTCGGGAAAATCTCGACAGCTCCTTTTTATTCGTGCATAAACATATTTTGAATGGATTCATGGGAATTTGTATTCTCTAATGCAACAAGTAATTTAATGCGTGCTTTTTGTGCATTTAAGCCGTATGTGAATACAATGCCCATATCTTTTAAGTGTTTACCGCCACCTTCATACGAATATACGTCTTGAACGATACCGTTGAAACAGCGAGAAACTAATACGACAGGAATACCTTTATTTAATAATCTTTCTAGGCTAGGTAGTGTTCTTGGAGGGAGATTACCTTGTCCAAGAGCTTCGATAACAATGCCGTCTACAGGAAGATTTTCGATTGCTGCTAATAATGTATCATCCATGCCAGCATATGCTTTTAGAACAACTACATTTTTAGACACTTTGTTTATCGTATATGATTCGCGATGTACTAAAGCGTGATGGAAGACAACGCCGCGTTTTGTTACCATTCCAATTGGTCCGTATTGTGGACTTTGGAATGTTGCGACATTACTTGTATGTGTTTTCGTTACATTTGTAGCGCAATGAATTTCGTCGTTTAATACGACTAAAACACCTTTTTCTGCAGCTTCATCACAACTAGCAACTTTTACAGCTGATAAGAAGTTATATAGACCATCAGCACCTAACTCATTGCTAGAGCGCATTGCACCTGTCACTACGATCGGAATAGTTGCTTGTACTGTTAAATCTAAGAAATAAGCTGTTTCTTCTAATGTATCCGTACCATGCGTAATAACTACGCCATGAATGTTGTCTTGTTTTACTCTTTCATCAATGATGACTTGTAATTGTAACATTTCGCTCGGTGTCATATGAGGAGATGGTAGATGGAACACATCTTCAACGATTAAATCAACATCGCCTTCTAAATCAGGAATGAATTTTAAAAGAGGATTTTTTTTACCTGGTTGTACGACCCCAGTTTCTTTATCTTCCTCCATTGCAATTGTTCCACCTGTGTGTAAAACTAGGATTCTTTTCAATGCTTATACCCCTTTCAAGTAAAAAAATACATTTAGAACATAACATGTTTTGAGTAAATTCGACAATGGAAATGTATAAAAGTATGCCTCGAAAATGACAATAAAATTAACTGCTATATGTACGATGTATAAAATTACGAAACGAAATGTGCAAATATAGTATAGGAGGGAGAAATTACGGTGAAAAAGATGGAGAGAATTTTTATTCGTATATTAATAATACAATTCATTTGTCTTTCTGTTGTACAATTGTTATTTATACATAAGTCATCAGTGAAATATTTATCTAAAATTGTTTATTATGAGGGTGTTATGGTAAAAAACAAAGTGGAAATCTTGCAGGTGAATCGGTAGTTTTCATTTTCTTCTATGAAGGATTATGCTACAATAATTGAGGATTTAATGACGCGAAGCAAATGAGAAGAAGCAGGGTGAACACCTGCTTTTCGTTTTGTTTTATAAGTGAAAAAATGAGGTGTTACAATGGATAAACGAATTTCGATTGCTATAGATGGTCCAGCAGCTGCAGGGAAAAGTACAGTGGCAAAAGTTGTTGCGAAGGAACTTTCTTATGTTTATATTGATACAGGCGCAATGTACCGTACGCTTACATATGCAGCCCTTGAACAAAAAGTAGACATTGAAAATGAAGAGCAGTTAATGGAAGTTGTAAAGAATGTAAATATTGAGTTTCAGCAAGGAGAAAATACACAGCTTGTATTTTTAAATGGACAAGATGTTTCTGAAGTAATTCGTACACCTGATGTGACGAATCGAGTATCTATTGTAGCGAAACATCGCCTTGTTCGTGAAGAAATGGTACGTCGTCAGCAAGAGTTAGCGAAAAAAGGTGGCGTTGTAATGGACGGCCGTGATATTGGTACACATGTATTACCGGATGCTGAAGTGAAAATCTTTATGCTTGCTTCTGTTGAAGAAAGAGCGGAAAGAAGGCATTTAGAAAATTTAAATAAAGGTTTCGATTCTAATTTAGAGCAGCTAAAAGAAGAAATTGCTCAGCGTGATAAATTAGATTCAGAACGCGAAGTTTCTCCACTAAAAAAGGCTGATGATGCATTGGAATTAGATACGACTTCTTTATCAATTGAAGAAGTTGTCCAAAAAATTATGAGCATTGTTTCTGGAGTGTTTGCGAAATAAAGAAAGGGGATAATCCTCTTTCTTTTTTTGTTTAAATAGAAATGTAAAGGATACGTGAATTGTGAGTCTCTTTCCTTGACAAATGAGCTGATTTGTAAGAAGTTAGTTAAAGAGGAATAAAACTGTCAGAATATATTCGCTATTATATTTCAAAACATACTTTTTTCAAGCTGGTTTTGCTGTATACTATTTATATAGGTTTAATATATTTTCTTGTGAATGTTATTGAAAAAGAGTATGTGATGAGAAATTCTTAAACATGCAAATGAAAACTTTGTTTTCATTTCGTATATACATAAAAAATGCTTTGTCAATTCTGTAGGGAGGTATTTCCATGGTAGAGAAAATGAATGAAGAAGTTATGGATTCAAAAGAATTACAAGTTGGTGACGTTGTTACAGGTTCTGTAACGAAGGTTGAAGAGAAACAAGTGCTTGTAAATGTTGGATACAAAACAGATGGCGTAATTCCAATTAGTGAATTAGCTAACGTTCATATTGAAAAAGCAAGCGATGTTGTAGAATTAGATCAAACACTAGAGTTAAAAATTATTAAATTAGAAGAAGATGATCTTGTCTTATCTAAACGTGCTGTTGATGCAGAAAAAGCATGGTTAGAACTACAAGAGAAATTTACTTCTGGTCATGTATTTGATGTTACTGTAAAAGATATTGTGAATGGCGGATTAGTTGTGGACCTTGGTGTTCGCGGTTTTATTCCCGCTTCACTTGTAGAAGTACATTATGTAGAAGACTTTACTGACTATAAAGGTAAAACATTAGCGGTGAAAATTGTTGAATTAGACCGTGAAAAAAATCGTGTAATCCTTTCGCATAAAGCGGTAGTAGAATTAGAACTAGATTCTAAGAAAAAAGAAGCAATTTCTTCATTAAAAGAAGGGGACGTTGTTGAAGGAACAGTACAACGATTAACTGACTTTGGCGCATTCGTTAATGTTGGTGGAGTGGACGGTTTAGTTCACATTTCACAAATTTCACACGAACGTGTAGAGCAACCTTCTGAAGTGTTAGAGCAAGGTCAAAAGGTTAAGGTAAAGGTGTTATCTGTTGATGCTGATACACAACGTATTTCTTTATCAATTAAAGCAGCTCAACCAGGACCTTGGGAAAACGTTGCTGGCGAAATAAAAGCTGGAGATATTCGTGAGGGAGTAGTAAAACGCCTTGTTACATTTGGTGCATTCGTTGAGGTTTTACCGGGCGTTGAAGGACTTGTACACGTATCTCAAATTGCAAATCGTCACGTGAAAAATCCGAATGAAGTATTGGAAATGGGACAAGAAGTAAAAGTGAAAGTACTTGAAGTTCACGTAGCAGAGAAACGTATTTCTTTAAGTATAAAAGAAGCGCTTGAGGAAAATAATGTAACTGAAGATTATAGTCAGTATGAGCCAAATGCTGATTCTGCTACTTTCCAATTAAGTGATATTATTGGTGAACAACTGAAAAAATTAAAGAAATAATGAGGGGTACAAGTGGTAAGGGCAAAACGTAAATTAGATCATATTGAATACGCTCTTTCTACTGGTCAGTCTCGTACGCATGGCTTTCATGATATTGATTTTGTGCATCAAAGCTTGCCAAATTCAAATTATGACACAATAACATGTGAAACAAAAATCGGCGAACTTTCACTAAGTTCGCCGATTTTTATCAATGCGATGACTGGTGGTGGAGGAGAGAAAACGTTACATATTAATGAGCAATTAGCATATGTAGCGAAACATCATAACCTTGCTATGGCTGTAGGTTCGCAAATGGCGGCGTTAAAAGATGAAAGTGAAGCTGCTTCTTATAAGGTGATTAGAAAGGTAAACCCAAATGGTATTTTCTTTGCTAATTTAGGTAGTGAGGCAACTATCGAGCAGGCAGAGCGCGCCGTTGATATGATTGAAGCGAATGCATTACAAATTCATTTAAATGTCATACAAGAGTTAACGATGCCAGAAGGAGACCGTGATTTTACTGGAGTACTTCAGCGTATTGAGAAAATTGTTTTAAATAGTAAAGTTCCTATCATTGTAAAAGAAGTTGGATTTGGGATGAGTAAGGAAACAATGCAACAGTTAGTGAACGTAGGTGTAACAGCAATTGATATTGGTGGGCAAGGTGGTACAAATTTTGCTGCTGTTGAAAATGAAAGAAGACAGCGAATGCTTTCTTATTTTAATAACTGGGGCATACAAACAGCAACCTCGATTATTGAAGCAACCTCTACAAATAATAACCTCTCTTTTATTGCATCTGGGGGTATACAAACAGCGCTTGACGTAGCGAAAGCGATCGCATTAGGGGCGAATACAACTGCGTTTGCTGGTTACTTTTTACGTATTTTAATGCAAGATGGTATCGAGAAGTTAGTGGATGAAATTGAGCTTCTACATACAGATTTGAAATTTATAATGACAGCTCTTGGTGCGAAGACGATAGAAGAGTTGCAATCTGTACCTCTTGTTGTAAAGGGTGAAACATATCATTGGTTAATGCAGCGTGGTATTGATACTGCGCATTATAGTAGGAGATAAAAAATCAACCGTTCGGTTGATTTTTTTTGTTCTATTCTTTTTCGTAATATAAAGTGGAGAATGGGACTAGTATTATATAAAAATATCATTTCGTAAAAATTGCAATTGAAAAAGGACTAAAAAATGTAGATGGTGTGTTGTCGAATTACTGGATAGAACTTAATTTTTAACGGGAATAGGTGAAGGTAAAAAGAAGTAATGGGAGGATATAGTGCGCAAAATATTATTTCAATATAAATAGAAAACATTAAACTGATTATGTAAAAGACGGTTTCGTACAATATCGAAACCGTCTTTTTGTATTAATTAGTGCTGGTTTTGTTTTCGAGCCTGTTCTGGTGTATCAAGTCCAGTTGCACCTGGATATTGTAGTGATTGATCACGATCGGATTCAACGCGGCGTGATTCTCGTAGTTTTCGTTCTTGGCGATCTTTACCCATAATGAATAACACCTCCTTGTTAAAAGTGTTGCTGTTATAAGAAAAAACTATGCGTAAATAAAGTGGATTAACTTTCATAAAAAGTTCCCATAATGGAAAACATAGGAGGTGAAGTTGATGGATGGAAGTACTTTTTATTTTGTAGCTTGGATAGGGTGGATCATTGTAACCTTTTTTATGAAAAAGGACCTTATTCGGTGGAAGTTAGGCGCTTGTATACTGATTTTTATAATTTGCTCTCCGTTACATGTAACGATTGCCTCATTCGTGGTATCAGTAAATGCTCTTTTACTTTGTATTATTTCTTTTATAGGAATCACGCTATATTCTGTCTGGAAAAAATTATATAGCTTACTTTCGGCACTTATTATTGCAATGTTATATACAAGTTTTCATCTGTTAGAAATATATGATCCGATTTGGATTGTGGTGGATAGAGTGTTTCTGCTAAGTAGTGCTCTTGTGTATGCATCGGTGTTATTGCATGGGGATCGCATATTACGATTATGTTCTCTATATGTAGGGATGTTACAAGGAGAGCTGCTAGTGACATTTATTTTTAGGAAATTGAATTTCCCATATGATTACGGTAGTTTAGCATTTTTTGATATCGTCGCCGTTTCTACATTATTCATGGCAGTATTGTTTTGGAGTGCAAAAGCATCAGTATACATGGAACGGTTTAAGAGAAAAACACGTAAAAGAAAGGCGAGGGTAATACATGACTGAATATACACCAGCCATTTTATGCGGCGTAATAGCGGGGACAGTTACAAGGGTGCTAATGCTTCGGACGGATACGCGGCAATATCCGACGAGGCTGCATGGGAAAATTATTCATATTGCAATGGGGTTAATTGCAGCTGCTTTAGGAGCGATTGCAATCCCGTCTATTTTGAAAAAAGATTTTTCTGCCATTACATTTCTTACGTTAGCAGCGACACAATTTCGTGATGTACGTAATATGGAAAGAAATACGCTTCAACAATTAGATGGGTATGAGCTCGTACCGCGTGGAAATACATACATTGAAGGAATTGCATTGGTTTTTGAAAGTCGCAACTATTTGGCAATGTTAACGTCGTTTGCAACGACGTTTGCGTATATAGGATTCCGTTCATGGATTGCAGGAGTAATTATGGCTATAATCGCATTTTTTATCGCGAAAAAATTAATGTCTGGTAAAAGGCTGCATGATCTTGTTGAAATTGAGCACGTTCCGCTTCGTTTTGAAGGAGCAGGGCTTTATATTGACAATATTTACATTATGAATATTGGATTGCCAGCAAGACAAGAAGAAATTATGAAATATGGTATGGGTTTTATTTTAAAGCCGAAATCAATTGATGCGATGGTTACAATCTCAAATTTAGGGCAACGACAAGCTATTTTACACGATGTTTCAGTAGCGTTAGGGATTTATAGAGATTCTGGTACACCAGCGCTTGTACCGTTAGCAAAGCGTGATTTAGAGGATGGCAGGGTTGGGATTTTTGTACTGCCGCAAGATCAAGATGCAGAGAAAGCGATAGGTGTCATAGGAAATGTACCAACGTTAGAAAGTGCTGTCCATATGTCATCGGAAGCCCCGAAAGGAAGGGGAGATAAGAGATGATGTTAGAAAGTGTTATTCTGGCAGTTATAACAACGACTCCAGAAAAATTTGCAGGTGGTGCTCCTTTATTCGTTTGTGAATCGACAGAGGAACTAGAATTTATTGCAAATAATTTAGAGGCAATTTTAGATGGTATTGCACATCGCTTACAAGAGAATGTATATATTATTGTGAAACATTAGCAACGTGTGTTATAATGTGAGGTGTTTTGATACGTTGAGAAATATTCTGGAATGCAAATCCCTTCTTGCACAAAGAAGGGTTTTTTACATAATAAACAGAAGCAAGTTGAAAGGATGAAAGTATATGCCGAAACCAGTAATAGCGATAGTAGGTCGCCCGAACGTAGGGAAATCTACTATTTTCAATAGAATTGTTGGAGAAAGAGTTTCAATCGTAGAAGATATTCCAGGTGTAACGCGCGATCGTATTTATAGCGCTGGAGAATGGTTAAATCATGAATTTAACATTATTGATACGGGCGGAATTGATATTGGAGACGAGCCGTTTTTGACACAAATTCGTCAACAAGCTGAAGTAGCAATTGATGAAGCGGATGTTATCATTTTTATGACAAACGGTCGTGACGGTGTAACAGCAGCTGATGAAGAAGTTGCAAAAATTTTATATCGTTCAAATAAACCGGTTGTACTTGCAGTAAATAAAGTGGACAATCCGGAAATGCGCAGTGACATTTATGACTTTTATGCATTAGGATTTGGCGAACCATTCCCAATTTCAGGTACACACGGATTAGGATTAGGTGACTTACTAGACGAAGCTGCACAACATTTTCCAAAGATTGAAGAAGACGGATATGATGAAGACACAATTCGTTTCTCTTTAATTGGACGTCCAAACGTAGGGAAATCATCACTTGTAAATGCTCTTCTTGGTCAAGAGCGTGTAATTGTTAGTAATGTAGCAGGAACAACTCGTGATGCTGTCGATACACCATATAGTAAAGATGGAAAAGATTATGTAATTATTGATACAGCTGGTATGCGTAAAAAAGGAAAAGTGTATGAAAGTACAGAAAAATATAGTGTACTTCGTGCGCTAAGAGCGATTGAACGTTCTGACGTTGTTTTAGTCGTTTTAGATGGTGAAGAAGGAATTATTGAGCAAGATAAAAAAATCGCTGGATATGCTCATGATTCAGGGCGAGCTGTTGTTATCGTTGTAAATAAATGGGATGCAGTGAAAAAAGACGAGAAAACAATGAAAGCATTTGAAGAAAATATCCGTGCTCATTTCCAATTCTTAGAATACGCACCAATTGTTTTCTTATCTGCAAAAACAAGAAAACGTACACAAACATTAATACCGGTTATCGATGAGGTAAATGAAAGTCATAGTATCCGTATTCAAACGAACGTATTAAACGATGTAATTATGGATGCGGTAGCGATGAATCCGACGCCAACTCATAATGGTAGCCGTCTGAAAATTTTCTATGCAACACAAGTTGCGGTAAAACCACCGACATTTGTTGTGTTTGTAAACGATCCAGAATTATTGCACTTCTCATATGAGCGTTTCTTAAAGAATCGCTTACGTGAATCATTTGGCTTCGTAGGAACACCGATTCACATTATCGCTAGAGCAAGAGACTAATGGAGAGGATGTGATTTTATGACAAAAATCACAGTAGTAGGAGCAGGTAGCTGGGGAACAGCGTTAGCGATGGTATTAGCTGACAATGGACATGATGTACGTATTTGGGGAAATCGCCCAGAACTTATGGATGAAATTAATACGAAACATGAGAATAGTCGATATCTCCCAGGCATTACATTGCCAAGCACAATCGTAGCCTACTCTTCTTTAGAAGAAGCATTAGTAGATGTAAATACAGTACTGCTAGTAGTACCAACGAAAGCGTACAGAGATGTATTACAAGAGATGAAAGAAATTGTTACTGAACCAATTACTTGGATTCATGCGAGCAAAGGAATTGAACCTGGTACGTCAAAACGTATTTCGGAAGTGATTGAGGAAGAAATTCCAGAGCATTTAATTAAAGATGTTGTTGTACTGTCTGGACCGAGTCATGCTGAAGAAGTCGGTTTACGACAAGCGACAACAGTTACGTCTGCAGCAAAGCGTATGGAAGCGGCTGAGGAAGTACAAGATTTATTTATGAATAGTTATTTCCGTGTATACACAAATCCAGATATCGTTGGAGTTGAACTTGGTGGTGCGTTAAAAAATATTATCGCATTAGCTGCTGGTATAACTGATGGTCTTGGATTAGGTGATAATGCAAAGGCGGCATTGATGACACGTGGTTTAACAGAGATTGCTCGTTTAGGAAGAAAAATGGGCGGGAATCCGTTAACGTTTGCTGGTCTAACTGGTATGGGAGACTTAATTGTAACGTGTACAAGTGTTCATAGCCGAAATTGGCGCGCTGGAAATATGCTTGGAAAAGGACACTCTTTAGAAGAAGTGTTAGAAAGTATGGGTATGGTTGTGGAAGGTGTAAGAACAACGAAAGCTGCTCATGAATTGGCAGAGAAAATGGAAGTTGAAATGCCGATTACAGCTGCTTTATATGACGTGCTGTTCAATGGGAATAACGTAAAAGATGCGGTAGGCTCATTGATGGGGCGTGTTCGAAAACATGAAGTGGAAGCTATACCTGATTTACTGTAAAGAAAAGCGACAGAAGTACATTTGTACTTCTATCGCTTTTTTTATTTTTTGGGTCTTTTCACCATTTTTTCATTTTTGCATAGGATGAAGAGTAACTTGAGGAGAGGGTGAAAAGAATGGATAATAACATTTTTAATAATATTGAGAAGGAAGCGAAAGTAAATAAAGAGGATATTTTTAAATTAGCATCATCCGTGCAAAATGCGAATTTACGTGATGAAACTGTACTTCGTCAATTAATTCATCAAGTGGCTCTTATGGCGGGACGTGAAGTGCCGAAAGAGCAAGAGGATCAAATTGTAAAAGCGATTATTAATAATAATATGCCAACAGATTTTGGCTCGTTAAGCAAAATGTTTAAAAAATAAATTATGAGAAACAAAGAGTTTGTAGATTGCATATGATAGCCATGAAAGAATGGGAATAGAGCTGTTTTTGGGCATATTTGGTCAACCGAAGCGAGAGATACAATCGCTTCGGTTTTATTTTTGTCTAGATTGGTGAGAAATGCTGGAAAACCTATTGATTAAAGTTACATATTCGCAATTTGTAGTAAAAAGTTCTTTTTGTATTTGTTTAAAGATTTTAATTTGTTAAAATAGTATAAAAATAGATTAATAAAAAGGGGTGTGTATATGTCAGAAGGGCTTATGAAAATGTGGTTAGCTTTAGGGGCAATTGGATTTATGTTTTTTGCAGTAAGTTTTATTTTATTAAGTAGACATAAAATAAAGAATAAATTTTTGAAAGGGATTACAGCGTTAGTAGCGTACACCCTTATGATTGTGTCAGGAATTGTTATTTTTCTTGTTGTATTTAGTGGACCTGTACAGCAGTAAATGGAATGGTCTCGAAAATACTACATACGGAGCAAGTTAGATTAGTATGAAAAGGTGATGGTAGTGAAAAAATTCCATATTATTTTAATATTTTGTTGTATGAGCCTTTTAACGGGGTGTCTGTATCCGAAAGAAAATATGAAGCAAAATGCGGTTCCTTATGAAGATCAGCTACAGGTTGTTCAAAAAGCTGTTGTGACATTTAAGGAGCAAAATGATGGGATATTGCCAATTAAGACGAGGGATATGAGTACACCTATTTATCAAAAGTATCCAATCGATTTTCAACAGATTGCCCCGCGTTATATACAAGAAGCGCCAGGGAATGCGTATGAAAGTGGAGGAGTATACCAATATGTATTAATAGACGTTGAAACAAATCCAACAGTAAAGTTAATTGATGTTAGGATAGCTGAACAAATTCAGGAACTATCTTTAAAGCTTAGGATGTATCGTGATGAACATCAATATCCACCTTTTAAAAAAGTAATTTCAGATGGTGTATATGAATTGGATTTCAAAAAACTAGGATATAAAGATGTGCCACAAGTGACAAGTCCATATTCTGGTAAAGGACTTCCTTTTGTAATTAATGAAAAAGGAGAAGTTTTTGTTGATTATAGAATCGACTTATATGACGCTTTGAAAAGAAATGAAGGGCAGTTTGCGGAGGGAGAAGATATTCGAAATATACTTTCGAAAGGTTCCCCGTTTGTACCAGCTTATTCTTTACCGTACACAGTAAAGGACGGAGAACCAATTTTTTTAAAATGATAAGTCATGAACCTTTCTTTTAGTGAATAAGTTCTAGAAGAAAGGTTTTTTATGTTATACAACTTACGATGCAAACAAAAGATATTTTTTAATAGTCATATGAAATTGGACAAAATTATATGATATATTGTCCGAACTTCTAGAATACCATTATATTATATCAGATATTATAGGCAACGTTAGAGAAGGTATTAGTTGACTATAAACGCGGAATTATTCCCAAAAATTTTGAGGGAGGGAATCACTTGGAAAAGGTAGATATTTTTAAAGATATTGCAGAACGAACAGGCGGTGATATTTATTTTGGAGTTGTAGGAGCTGTTCGAACAGGGAAATCAACATTCATTAAAAAATTTATGGAACTTGTAGTTATTCCAAATATTGAGAATGAGTCTGACCGTCAAAGAGCGCAGGATGAATTGCCTCAAAGTGCTGCTGGTCGTACAATTATGACGACGGAACCGAAGTTTGTTCCAAACCAAGCGGTTTCTATCGAAGTAGATGAAGGACTTGAAGTGAATATTCGATTAGTAGATTGTGTTGGATATACGGTTCCTGGAGCGAAGGGCTATGAAGATGAGAATGGCCCGCGCATGATTAATACCCCTTGGTATGAAGAACCTATTCCATTCCATGAAGCTGCAGAAATCGGCACGCGTAAAGTAATTCAAGAACATTCAACAATTGGTGTTGTAATTACAACAGATGGAACAATTGGTGAAATTCCAAGAAGAGATTATATAGAGGCAGAAGAACGCGTTGTAAATGAGTTGAAAGAAGTAGGAAAACCTTTCATTATGATAATTAATACGGTACAGCCGTATCATCCAGATACAGAGCAATTACGCCAAAGTTTATCAGAAGAATATGATATCCCGGTTATTGCAATGAGTGTGGAGAGTTTAAGAGAAACAGATGTATATAATGTACTTCGTGAAGCGCTATTTGAATTCCCTGTATTAGAAGTGAATGTGAACCTTCCGAGCTGGGTAATGGTGCTAAATGAAGGGCATTGGTTGCGTCAAAGTTATCAAGAAGCAGTTCAAGAAACTGTGAAGGATATAAAACGTCTTCGTGATGTGGATCGCGTTGTTTGGCAGTTTAGTCAATATGAATTTATTGATCGAGCGAGCCTAGCTGGCATTGATATGGGGCAAGGTGTGGCGGAGATTGATTTATATGCGCCAGATGAATTATATGATCAGATTTTAAAAGAAGTAGTAGGAGTAGAAATTCGAGGGAAAGATCATTTATTAAAGCTTATGCTCGATTTATCTCATGCGAAAATAGAGTACGATCAAGTGGCGGATGCACTGCGTATGGTTAAGCAAACAGGATATGGTGTAGCAGCGCCTGCATTAGCGGATATGAGCTTAGATGAGCCAGAAATTATTCGTCACGGTTCAAGGTTTGGTGTGAAGTTAAAAGCGGTAGCGCCATCTATTCATATGATTAAAGTAGATGTAGAGTCAACGTTTGAGCCGATTATTGGTACTGAAAAGCAAAGTGAAGAATTAGTTCGTTATTTAATGCAAGATTTTGAAGATGACCCGTTATCAATTTGGAATTCTGATATATTTGGACGTTCACTTAGCTCGATTGTTCGAGAAGGAATTCAGGCGAAATTATCTTTAATGCCAGAAAATGCTAGATATAAATTAAAAGAAACGCTAGAAAGAATTATTAATGAAGGATCTGGCGGATTAATTGCGATTATACTATAAGAAAAAATCCCTCTCACTGTAGAGGGATTTTTTGTTTTTTTGATTATAAAATAGAAAAATAAACAGTCATTATCTAATACATTGTTGTAAATTGTCAAGTTTCATCAGATTTTCACATTTTCAGAGTAACAATTTCCTTAAAAATATTGAATTATAAAGGAGAATCGTATAATATAGGCGTTGATAATGATTTATCTACATCTTTGTAGTATAGAATTTGCAAAAATTGCCTACAAATGAAAGTAAGACTCATTTTATGATCATTATACAGTCTTATCTTTGGGAGGAGGTGAATGGCATGAACAAGACAGATTTAATCAATGCTGTTGCAGAAGCAAGTTCCCTTTCTAAAAAGGACGCAACAAAAGCAGTAGACGCTGTTTTTGATTCTATCTTAGAAGCTTTAAAACAAGGTGATAAAGTACAACTGATCGGATTCGGTAACTTCGAAGTTCGTGAGCGTGCGGCTCGTAAAGGTCGTAACCCACAAACAGGTGAGGAGATTGAAATCGCTGCAAGTAAAGTACCTGCATTCAAACCTGGTAAAGCGTTAAAAGATGCGGTTAAATAATCCTTACATATTAACAGGGAAGAAGAGTTTCCTTTTTGGGAACTCTTCTTTTTGCTTTTAAAAACATAAATATGCTAGAATGTGTTCGTATCACTTTTAGGTTTTCGGGAGGGCTAGCGGATGGCAAAAGTTAATTTAGAACAAATTGAACATGCAGTACGCCTTATTTTAGAGGCGATTGGGGATGACCCAAATCGTGAGGGAGTACTTGATACACCAAAGCGTGTTGCAAAAATGTACGCAGAAGTGTTCTCAGGTATGCATGAAGATCCGAAAGAGCATTTGCATAAAGTATTCGGAGAAGATCACGAAGAGCTTGTACTAGTAAAAGATATACCATTTTATTCGATGTGTGAGCATCATTTAGTTCCATTCTATGGAGTTGCTCACGTTGCATATATTCCGCAAGGTGGAAAGGTGACAGGGTTAAGTAAATTAGCTCGTACCGTAGATACAATTGCACGTCGCCCACAACTGCAAGAACGTATTACATCAACAGTAGCGAACTCTATTATGGAAGTACTAGAGCCTCATGGTGTAATGGTAGTAGTAGAAGCAGAACATATGTGTATGACGATGCGTGGTGTAAAAAAACCAGGTGCGAAAACAGTAACGACAGCAGTGCGTGGTGTGCTTGAAAATGATGCTGCAGCGCGCAGTGAAATTTTATCGTTTATTAAAACGAAGTAAAGAAAAGCGGGAAACTGCTTTTCTTTTTTTTTTTAGTAAATAAATGATATAGTTTTAACTAGACAGAGTGAGATTAGAAAGATTGCTTACATGAATGGTAGGTGTAGCCAAGTTTTGGTTATAGAAAATAGAGTGTATGTGTTATAATAAGTTTTATGAATTAGAAAACAAGGGTGATTTTTTGTGTGTGACATCTACGGAGGGTATGCGGGTATAAAAGAAAAATTGATGGAGAAATTACGCCATCCTTACTTTATAAACTATATTGAAGAACCATTTATTGATGAAGAAAAGATAGCATTGTTATATGGTGCTTTAAAGAGTGCAAACTTACATATAGAACAAATTGAGCATTACGTAGTAACAATTATGCTTGTACAAATTGCGCTTGATACGCATGAAAGGGTATCAAATAAAGCAGGCGAGGAAGAGATTGAATTCCATAAATGTCGTCAATTAACAGTACTTGCAGGCGATTACTATAGTGGACTATATTATTATTTATTGTCTATGAATCGTGATATTGTTTTAATTCGTGCACTTGCTGAAGGAATTAAAGAGATAAATGAACACAAAATTATGTTATACCAAAAAGCGCATGAAACGACGGATGACATAATGAAAAGCGTAGTAGCGATTGAGTCTGCGCTCCTTCAAAAAACATGTGATCATTTTCATTTATCACATTGGAAGCCATTTATTACATACGTATTAGGTGGAAATCGCCTTCAAAAAGAAATTCAATTGTATGCTGATAAGCAACATTCACCTGTTTTTCAAGCTATGCAAGATGCTTTAGGGGATAAAGCAGAAGTAGTGATTAATGGTTGGATGAAGGAATTGAGAAAGAAAGAAAAACAATTTTTAGAAAATCACACAGACATAAATGAAATAAATTCTGTGTTAAGGAATAAATAGAAGACATAAGCAATTTTACATTGGAAGAAGGTACGAGCATGCAACAATCAAAAGAAGAAAGAGTACATGACGTATTTGAAAAGATTTCTGATAAATACGATGTGATGAATTCTGTAATTAGTTTTCAAAGACATAAAGCGTGGCGTAAAGAAACGATGCGAATTATGGATGTACAACCAGGTAGTCAAGCGCTTGATGTATGCTGTGGAACCGCAGATTGGACAATTGCGCTAGCTGGAGCCGTAGGTGAACAAGGAAAGGTTGTTGGCTTAGATTTCAGTGAAAATATGTTATCTGTCGGTAAGCAAAAGGTAGAGGCGTTACAATTAAAACAAGTAGAACTTCTACATGGGAATGCAATGGAACTTCCGTTTGAAGATAATACGTTTGATTATGTGACGATTGGGTTTGGTTTACGTAACGTACCGGATTATATGCACGTATTAAAAGAAATGACACGTGTAGTAAAACCAGGTGGAAAAGTAATCTGTTTAGAAACATCTCAACCAACAATGATTGGTTTTCGACAAGGGTATATTTTATACTTTAAATATATCATGCCGTTATTTGGAAAGATGTTTGCGAAAAGTTATAAAGAATATTCATGGCTTCAAGAATCTGCTAGTACGTTCCCAGGGATGAAAGAATTGGCTCAAATGTTTGAGCAAGCTGGACTTGAACGTGTGCAAGTGAAACCATTTACTTTCGGGGTAGCAGCGATGCATTTAGGTATTAAACCAGAATCAAAATAGAAAAAAGAAGTTTTAGGTTAAGGTGAACAATATGAAGTTACAACTTATGTACTCTTTTTTACGATCGGATATTAATGTGATAGAAAAAGAATTAAAAAAGACAGTCGCTTCTGAACAGCCATTAGTAGAAGAGGCAGCATTACAGCTTATTGAAGCTGGTGGGAAACGAATTCGTCCTGTATTTGTGTTGCTTGCAGGGAAATTTGGAGATTATAAGTTAGATGCGATTAAGCATGTTGCTGTTGCGTTAGAACTTATTCATATGGCTTCTCTTGTTCACGATGATGTTATTGATGCTGCATTTTTACGACGCGGCAGTGCGACTGTGAATGCGAAATGGGGAGATCGTATTGCGATGTATACAGGGGACTATCTGTTCGCTAAGTCTCTTGAATGTATAACAAATATCGAAATTCCAGAGGCGCATCAAGCGTTATCACATACTATTTTAGAAGTCTGTAAAGGTGAAATTGAACAAATTAAAGATAAATACAATTATGACCAAAATTTAAGAACGTATTTAAGAAGAATAAAGCGAAAAACAGCATTATTAATTGCCGCGAGTTGTCAATTGGGAGCGATTGCTGCTGGTGCTAATCGTGATACGGTAAATCGTCTATTTTGGTATGGGTATTTTGTAGGGATGTCTTATCAAATTATTGATGACATTTTAGACTTCGTTTCCACAGAAGAGAAACTTGGAAAACCTGCTGGCGGAGATTTACTACAAGGGAATATTACACTTCCTGCTTTATATGCGATGGAAGATCCAGTACTTCGTCAGAAAATCACATCTGTACATGAAAATTCAACAGCAAGTGAAATGCAAGAAATTATTGATGCTGTAAAAAATAGTACAGCAATTGATCAAGCATTTGCGTTTAGTGAACGTTATTTACATAAAGCTTTAGAAATAATAAAACCACTTCCACGTGGAAAAGCAAAGTACGCATTACAAAATGTTGCAAAGTATATTGGAAAACGAAAATTTTAATGTTTATTCTAAAAAATAAAATAATCTCTCTATTTCAAAACTATTGCACAATTGTGATAAGGGTGATAATATGTGTGTGGGGATATACAATTACATACATAATTCAGAAGTGGAGAGATTTTTTATGGAAAAAACATTTCTAATGGTAAAACCAGACGGTGTACAACGTGCCTTCATTGGGGAAATTGTAGCTCGTTTTGAGAAAAAAGGCTTTCAATTAGTTGGTGCAAAATTAATGCAAGTCACTCCGGAAATTGCTGGACAACACTACGCTGAGCATAAGGAAAAACCTTTCTTTGGTGAGTTAGTAGACTTTATTACATCTGGACCTGTGTTCGCAATGGTATGGCAAGGTGAAGGTGTAGTAGATACAGCGCGTAACATGATGGGGAAAACAAGACCACATGAAGCAGCTCCTGGAACAATTCGTGGAGATTTCGGTGTAACTGTTGCGAAAAACATTATCCATGGTTCTGATTCTTTAGAAAGCGCAGAGCGCGAGATTGCTATTTTCTTTAAAGAAGAAGAATTAGTTGACTACTCAAAATTAATGAATGAATGGATTTACTAATTATTTTGAAATAATTTGTAAACGCTTTAATCACTGTGATAATAGTAAAAAGTGCAAGGAGAATAGGGGTATTCTTCTTGCACTTTTTTTATTTTCAGTTAGTTACGAAGTTTGAGCTGTTATGATATATTGATATTTAAATTAGGCCTATCGGAAATATAGAATAAGAAAATGGTCGATTTATGATATAATTTCTTTAATATTTTTAGAATGATAAAAGTTAATATAGTGAGATAAATACATATACGAAAAGAGGAATAACGTATGCGATATATTACAGCTGGTGAATCTCATGGTCCACAACTTACAACGATTATAGAAGGTGTTCCGGCAGGATTGTCTTTAGTAGCAGATGATATAAACGAAGAGTTAGCTAGAAGGCAAAAGGGATATGGGCGCGGTAGACGCATGCAAATTGAAACGGATCAAGTGCAAATTTTAAGTGGTGTTAGACATGGAGAAACATTAGGTTCCCCTATTGCACTTGTTGTTGAAAATCGTGATTTTGCACACTGGACAAAAATTATGGGGGCGGAGCCTTTAACTGAGCAAGAAGAAAAAGAGATGAAAAGGAAAGTGACAAAACCAAGGCCTGGGCATGCTGATTTAAATGGTGCGATTAAATATGGTCATAGAGATATGAGGAATGTACTGGAACGCTCGTCAGCGCGCGAAACGACGGTGCGTGTTGCTGCTGGTGCGGTTGCTAAAAAGGTGTTAGAAGAACTTGGTATTAAAGTGGCGGGCCATGTAATTGAAATTGGCGGTGTACAAGCTAAGGAGATTACGTATAGTTCAATTGAAGAATTAAAGAGTATTACAGAAGCATCTCCTGTACGTTGCTTAGATGAAGAAGCTGGTAACCAAATGATGAAAGCAATTGATGATGCGAAAGCAAATGGTGATTCAATCGGTGGAATCGTTGAAGTAATTGTGGAAGGGATGCCAATTGGAGTAGGTAGCTACGTGCATTATGATCGAAAACTGGATGCGAAATTAGCAGCTGCAATTATGAGTATTAATGCTTTTAAAGGTGTCGAGATTGGAATTGGTTTTGAAGCAGCGCATAGACCAGGAAGTGAAGTTCATGATGAAATTCTGTGGGATGAGGAGCATGGATATACACGAAGAACAAATAATGCAGGTGGACTAGAAGGCGGTATGACGACTGGAATGCCAATTGTTGTGCGCGGTGTGATGAAACCGATACCTACACTTTATAAACCTCTTCAAAGTGTAGATATTGATACGAAAGAGCCTTTTACAGCGAGCATTGAACGTTCAGATAGTTGTGCAGTGCCAGCAGCTAGTGTCGTTGCAGAAGCGGTTGTGGCTTGGGAATTAGCGACAGCTTTAATAGAACAATTCGGATTAGATCGTATGGAACTAATTCGTGAAAATATTGAGAAACATAATGAATATGCGAGGGGATTTTAATGGGAAACATACATATTCAAACGAAATCAAAAGAATATGATGTACATGTTGGTAAAGAAGCGTTGTCAAACTTAACAACGATCGTTCAAAATATGCAGCCAGCGGTATCTAACGTAATGATCATTTCAGATGAAGCTGTTGCATCACTACATTTACAGACAGTTATCGATGCATTACAAGTAGAGCAGCACGTGTTTTCGTTTGTTGTACCAAGTGGCGAAAAAGAGAAGTCTTTCGAAAATTTCTATGCGGCTCATACGTCAGCTCTTGAAAATAAATTAGATAGAAATTCTTTAATTCTTGCACTTGGAGGCGGAATGATTGGAGATTTAGCTGGTTTTGTTGCTGCATCGTTTATGCGTGGTATTCGCTTTGTGCAGGTTCCGACAACTTTATTAGCGCACGATAGCGCAGTGGGTGGGAAAGTCGCGATTAACCATCTGTTAGGTAAAAATATGATTGGTGCATTCCATCAGCCAGAAGCAGTTGTATATCATACACCGTTTTTACAGTCTCTTCCTGAAAAAGAGTGGCGTTCAGGTTATGCAGAGGTGATAAAGCATGCTCTTATCGGTGATGTGGAGCTATACCATTGGTTAAAAGAAGAAGTGCAAACATTAGCGGATCTTCATGATGAGAAGTTAATCCATATATTAACGAAGGCGATTCCTGTAAAGGCAAATGTTGTGTCACAAGATGAAACAGAGAAGGGTGTACGTGCTCATTTGAACTTTGGACATACGTTAGGACATGCTCTTGAAAAAGAGCTAGGGTATGGAAATATTACTCACGGTGACGGTGTAGCGGTTGGAATGTTATTCGCCATATTTTTAAGTGAGCAAGTGTACAAGGTTGATCTTGCTTATGAAGATATGAAGCAGTGGTTCTTGAAATACGGCTATCCAAAAATGCCAAGAGATTTGAATGTAGAGCGCCTCGTTCAATTGATGAAACAAGATAAGAAAGCAAATGCAGGAGCAATTCATATGGTGCTTATGCAGGAATATGGGGTAGTGAATGTCGTATCTATTTCAGATGAGACTGTTCATATTGCGTTAGAGGCATTTCAAAAAGATATGGTTTAAAATGATAGCGAAGTGCTGTGAAGTGCTCATTTAGAGGTATTCTCGTAATAGTGACGGTTATGACAAAAGATTACAGTAAGGGGCTATAACCGTATTGTAATCAAATTGAATGAAATGACTGGGGGAAGAAAAATGAGAGTGAAAGAGCAATTGTTAACTTTGAGAGCGTATGTGCCTGGGAAAAACATTGAAGAAGTAAAAAGAGAATATGGTTTATCAAAAATTGTGAAATTAGCATCCAACGAAAATCCATTCGGTTGTTCAGCACGTGTGACAGAAGCATTAACTTCTTTAGCGAGCCAATATGCCCTTTATCCAGATGGATATGCCTTTGAACTTCGGACAAAAGTAGCGGAACATTTAGGTGTAAAAGCAGAACAACTACTATTTGGTAGTGGATTAGATGAAGTCATTCAAATGATTAGCCGAGCGTTACTACATGAAGGAACAAACGTTGTAATGGCGAATCCTACGTTTTCACAATATCATCACCATGCTGTTATTGAAGGAGCAGAAGTTCGTGAAGTATCACTTAAAGATGGTATTCACGATTTAGATGCAATGCTAGAGCAAGTAGATGAGAAAACGAAAATTGTATGGATTTGTAATCCGAATAATCCAACAGGTACATATGTTGAGAAACAAAAATTACTTTCATTTTTAGAATCAGTTCCTAAGTCGGCTCTCGTTATTATGGACGAAGCATATTATGAATACGCGGAAGCAGAAGACTATCCGCAAACATTACCACTTCTTGAAAAGTATGAAAATCTTATGGTTTTACGCACGTTTTCAAAAGCATATGGTTTAGCTGCTTTTCGTATCGGATATGCGATTGGGGATGCGAAGTTAATCGGACAGCTAGAAGTAGCTAGGTTACCATTCAATACATCAACTGTAGCCCAATCTGTAGCACTCGCTGCATTAGAAGATCAAGCCTTTTTACAAGATTGTGTGCAAAAGAATGCTGAAGGTTTAAATCAGTATTATGCATTTTGTAAAGAATATAACGTATTCTATTATCCATCTCAAACAAATTTCATTTTCTTAAAACTGGGTATACCGGGTAATGAAGCTTTTGAACGATTAATGAAAAAAGGATATATCGTTCGTTCTGGTGCTGCATTTGGTATCGATGATGGTATTCGTATTACTGTCGGTTTGAAGGAAGAAAATGATGAAATTATAGAGTTGCTGAAAGAGCTTGTAAATGAGCAAGTACAGAAAGAAGAAACATATTCTTAAGAGATTGTGAAGGCTCCTAGTATAGGAGCCTTTTTTATCGCATTCAAAATAAAGGTTGAAGACTGCTAATTAAGTTATTCTGTAAACCACGGTTTGTATGGCTCGATAATTAGTGAGAGAAGTTATTTGCACGGTCATAAAAGAAAGCGGTACAATAGAAGATGATGATAAGGTATCGGTGTCATATCCGAACCTTTTGAACAATTAACTACTCTGTAAGAAGAAGTATAAGAAGAAGCATGCTCATTCTAAAGGTTGCGTTCTAACAGTGAGTTGCTTATGATAAATGAACAGAAGAGAATATTTTTTAGAATTAAAGGAGACGTTTATGCAAAAGTTTGAACAAGCTGTTTCATATATTGAAAATGGTGAAGCGGAAAAAGGATTACAATTATTAAAAGAACAATTAAAAATTGCGAATGATGAAGAGAAGTATGATATCGCTCGTTACTATCATACGCTTGGATTTACAGATGAGGCATTAGCAATTACTGAAGACTTACGTTTACTGTATCCAGAAGAAAGTGAATTCACTGTATTTTTAGCAGAATTATATATTGATCTAGATAAAGAAGATGAAGCGATTGAAGTGCTTCATGATATTCCAGAAAATGACGATTTATATGTTCAATCGTTATTACTTGTTGCAGATTTATTCCAAATGCAAGGTTTTGATGATGTAGCAGAGCAAAAACTATTAAAGGCGAAAGAAATGATGCCTGATGAACCTGTTATTACGTTTGGGTTAGCAGAATTATATAGTAGTAAAGGTGAAGAACAAAAGGCAATTACTTATTATGAATCGCTATTAGCGGAACATAAAGTAATGGGTGGTGTTGTGATCGCACTTCGCCTCGCAGAAACGTTAAGCGCGATCGGAAACTGGGAAGAAGCGATTTCTTATTATGAAGCAGGCCTAGAGGAACAAAAAGATATTCACTCATTATTTGGATATGCCTTTACATTATACCAAGGTGAAGAATATCAGAGAGCAATTGGTGCTTGGCAAGAACTAAAAGAATTAGACCCTGAGTACGCATCACTGTACATGTATTTAGCGAAAAGCTATGAAAAAGAAGGAATGCTTCAAGAAAGCTATGAAACGCTTCATGAAGGAATTAAAGTAGATGAGCTTTCAGTTCCATTTTATGTAGAGTTAGCGAACATTGCGGCGAAATTAGGAAAAATAGTAGAAGCAGAGGAAGTTCTTCAAAAAGCGCTTGAGTTAGATCCAGGGCATTTAGGTGCAACATTAAAATATGCATATATCTTAAAAGAACAAGAAAAGTACGAAGAGTTAATTGCAATTGTAGAGCGTGCTATTGATAGTGGAGAACCAGATACACAACTACTTTGGGATCTTGCGTATGCAAAAAAACAATTAGAAATGTATTCGGATGCATTAAAACACTATGAAAGTGCATATACTTCTTTTAAGAATCATCCAGACTTCTTAGAAGAGTACGGTTATTTCTTATTGGAAGAAGGAAAACGAAAAGAGGCGAAAGAAGTATTTACCCAGTTATTACAACTAGACCCGACACAAATTCATATTGAAGAGTTGTTATATAATTTAGAGGATTTTTCATAAGTTGGAAGGAAACTGAATGCCGCTTCTTGAATCTAAAAAGAAAAGAGAAAGACAGAGGAGGGACTTAATTGCTATGAATACCCCTGTTTCTGTAAACGAGAAGAAGGATTTTGTAAAATGGTTTTTGAATAATTACCAACTGAAACAGCGTGAATGTGTATGGATTCTGAATTATTTAATGAGTCACGACCAATTGATGCATAAAGTCCACTTCGTAGAGCATGCAAAATATTGTCCGCGTGGCTTAGTGATGTCAGCGAATTGTGTGAAAGACACACCGTTTCACTTTTTTAAACAAAATGTTATGACAACAGATGCTGAAAAATCGTTTCATGATATTCGTTTAAATCGAGATGAGGATATTTATATTCAACTCAACTTTAAATCATCGTTTCAAAATGCGAATTATGTAGCTGTATTAGAAGAAAACCCATATCTACCAAAGCATATTGAAGTAAATGAAAAAGATCGTTTACTTGCAGAAAGGTTTTTGGAAGAAAGTGTATTTTCGTTTAGGAGAGAACGCCTTTTGAAACAAATTGATGAAGCGTTAGATAAGCAAGATAAGGAAGCGTTTCATAGATTAACGGCAGAGTTAAAGACTTTATAGAATTTATTTGGATTAATTAATTTTTACAAATTTCAGACTTTTATCAAGAAAAACTACCTATATTGGGTAGTTTTTCTTTTTTTACCTCTTTTAGTGTGGTTTAATATATATAAAGTGAAAGTTCTGTCATTTGTAAGTGAAGGAGGGAAGGGATTTGAAGTGGATTGTAAAAGATGTAGAACAGTTTGAGCAAGCAAGAGAGTATGTTGATACAGGAGTAATACCGCTGTTATCAATTTCGGCAGCAAAAGAAATGAAAATGGTTGTAGAACAAGGCGAATTTATCGAATTGTTGAGCACGGAATTGGAAAGAGAGTATAAAGGAAGAGTGCTTTTACTGCCTGCGTTTACGTATTTGGTAGAAAGTCAAAAGAATGAAAAAGGTCGTTTGCAAGAATGGACAAATCATTTACGAAGTGAAGGTTTTAAGCATATTGCTTATGTTACAAGTGATTTTTCATGGAAAGAGGATATGCAAGAGTTACAGGGAGATTTATTTTGGTTTCCTTCATTAGCGTTAGAACAATTTAGTGATCAAGCAAAAAGAGAAGTTATTCATGCGCATATAAAAAATATAATGGTGATGTTGGAAGATAAATGGGGAAACTCGCAATAAACAGAAAGTTCTTATTATTATGAGTAGTATGATATTGACCTGTGCATGAGCGTATTATATCATGATAGTGTCCTAGTTTTTATTTTTTATATAATTTATCACGAGGGGACAATTTCTGATAGAGGGGGGGAATTTTCGTGAGCGACAAAGAACATCGCGTGTCAAGAAGACAATTTTTAAATTACACACTCACAGGGGTAGGAGGCTTTATGGCTGCCGGTATTTTAATGCCGATGACGCGATTTGCGCTTGATCCGGTGTTAAGAAAAGAAGCGGGAACAGATATGGTTGCTGTTGCGCAAGTAAAGGATATTACAACAGAGCCGAAGCGTTTCGATTTTAAAGTGAAGCAGGTTGATGGTTGGTACAAGTCTGAAGAACCAAAATCGGCTTGGGTTCATAAAGATGAAAGCGGAGACATTGTTGCGTTCTCTCCAGTATGTAAACATTTAGGATGTACAGTTAACTGGAATTCGGACAAAGCACATCCGAATCAATTCTTTTGCCCATGTCACGGGGGGCGTTATACAAAAGATGGGATTAACATTAAAGGTACGCCACCCCTTGCTCCGCTTGATGTGTACGAGTCTAAAGTGAAAGATGGAACGCTGTATCTAGGAAAAGCGAAGCCAAGAGGGGGTGCAAAGTAGATGTTAAATAAAATTTATGATTGGGTGGATGAAAGATTGGATATTACACCAATATGGCGTGATATCGCTGATCATGAAGTACCTGAACATGTAAACCCGGCACATCACTTCTCTGCATTCGTCTATTGCTTTGGAGGACTTACCTTTTTCGTTACTGTAATTCAAATTTTATCTGGAATGTTTTTGACGATGTATTATGTGCCTGATATTAAAAATGCTTGGGAATCAGTTTACTATTTACAAAATGAAGTTGCTTATGGGCAAATTGTTCGTGGTATGCACCACTGGGGTGCTAGTCTCGTAATTGTAATGATGTTTTTACATACACTCAGAGTTTTCTTCCAAGGTGCGTATAAAAAGCCCCGTGAGTTAAACTGGATTGTTGGTGTTCTTATTTTCTTTGTTATGTTAGGTCTTGGTTTTACCGGATATTTATTGCCGTGGGATATGAAAGCTTTATTTGCTACAAAAGTAGGGATTCAAATTGCAGAGCAAACACCGCTCATTGGTCCTTATATTAAAACATTACTCGCTGGTCATTCCGAAATTGTTGGCGCTCAAACATTAACTCGCTTCTTTGCTATTCACGTCTTCTTCTTACCAGCAGCACTTCTAGGTTTAATGGCCTTCCACTTCATCATGATTCGCAAACAAGGTATTTCCGGTCCACTATAAGAGATTGCTAAATTAAAGGGGAAAGAACAAAAGGAGGGAGATTATGCATCGCGGCAAAGGGATGAAGTTTGTAGGAGATTCTCGGGTACCAGTAGCTCGGAAACCAAATATTCCAAAAGACTATTCTGAATACCCAGGGAAAACAGAAGCATTTTGGCCGAACTTCTTGTTAAAAGAATGGATGGTTGGTGCAGTTTTTTTAATCGGTTATTTATGTTTAACAGTGGCGCATCCGTCGCCGCTTGAGAGAATGGCGGACCCAACTGATGCTGGATATATACCACTTCCAGATTGGTATTTCTTATTCTTGTATCAGTTATTAAAGTATTCTTATGCTTCCGGTTCATTTACTGTAATTGGAGCATTTATTATGCCAGGGATTGCGTTTGGAGCATTACTGTTAGCTCCATTTCTTGATCGAGGTCCAGAAAGACGTCCATTGAAGCGTCCTGTGGCAACTGGATTTATGCTTTTAGCAATTGCATCGATTATTTTTTTAACTTGGGAATCTGTAGCACACCACGACTGGGAAGCTGCAAAAAAACAAGGAGCAATTGTAAAAACAGCGCCAGTTGATAAAAATGATGATGGCTATAAATTAATGCAAAAAAATACTTGTTTAACATGTCATGGTGACAATTTACAGGGCGGGGCAGCAGCACCGGCACTGCAAAACTTAACTTTAAAGCCAGAAGAAATTGCTAAAATTGCGAAAGAGGGAAAAGGTTCAATGCCTAAAGGTGTATTTAAAGGTACGGATGAGGAACTGAAGAAGCTTTCGGAATTCGTTGCAAAGTATAATAAAAAATAATAAAAAGCTGACTACAAAATTTGTAGTCAGCTTTTCTATTTAGTTGGATGAAGTTTGTTATAATAGAGTAGGATTTAATGAATGAATTACTTTGCTTGAAAGGTGTTGGACATACGGATTGGTGTACTTGTATGCAATGTTAAGACAACGCTCGGTATTATTATTTTTATTAATTGTTAACATATTAGGTACAATTTACGGATTTATATGGTACGGAAATCAATTGAAAGAAACGTCACCTATATTTTGGCCGTTTGTACCAGATAGTCCTATGGCGAGTCTCTTTTTTGTCTTTGTTTTAATTGCTTTTTTGGCAAAGAGAAACTGGGGATTAATAGAAGCGTTAGCGATTGTAACTTTAATAAAATATGGTATTTGGGCTGTTGTTGTAAACGGGATTATGATTTACGTAAAAGGGCCTATTGGCCTTATGGGCTACATGTTAATGCTTTCGCACTTTGCGATGGCAGTACAAGGATTTTTATATGCTCCATTCTATCGTATAAAAAAATGGCATTTTATAGTAGCAGCTGTGTGGACGTTGCATAACGATGCAATTGATTATTTATTTTGGCAAATGCCGCGATATGGAATTATGCATTTGTTTGTAGAGGAAATTGGTTATTTTACGTTTTGGTTAAGTATTGCTGTACTATGTATTACATATTATTGTTGCTTACGTGAGCAAAGGAAACAATTTTCTTTATGATGGTTAGAACATTTAGGGGGAGAACATGGAGAAAAATAAGAGTGGTACAAAAATATTGGATCGATTGATTACTTTAGTTGTTTCATATAGCATAGCATTTTCTATTTTTGCACTCGCAACAACGGCAGTTGTGTATGGAAAATGGCTGTATTATTTTGAAATTGATTTTTTAAATATTCCTGATTTAGCGGATATGACGAAGGATGAAATTAAAAGAAATTACGATGTGCTTATTACATATTTATCCCCGTTTTATGACGGAGCATTACATTTGCCAACATTAGATATGTCCACAAATGGCCGTATTCATTTTGTAGATGTTAAAAATATTTTAGTAAAGATTCAATATGTGATGTATGCGACAATTATGATTGCAGTGATAGGCGGAATTTATTTATTAAAAAAGAAAAATGAAAAGTTTTTACTGCATGGATCGATTTTAACAATCATTTTTCCGATAGCGCTTATGTTACCAATTGCTATTAATTTTGAAAAGAGTTTTGTATTATTCCATAAACTTTTATTTAGTAATGATTATTGGGTTTTTGATCCTGAAAAAGATCCAATTATATTAATGTTACCAGAAGAGTTCTTTATGCATGCTGCGTGTGCTATTTTATTATTCATTTTAGGTGGTAGTATACTTTGTTACAGTTTATATCGATATTTCGTAAAAAAGAAAAGGATGTCACAGAAAAAATTCTCTGCTTAAAGAGAATTTTTTTCTTTGTAAAATGATAATATATTTTTCGGTCTAGTTCTGTTCTATTCTTGTCCAAATTAACATATTTTGTACTAGTAGTTATAGGGGGGACCGGGATGAAGAGAACATTAATTGGATTGATAGCATTTCTAATTATAATGTTTCCGTTACGTATATATGCTGAAGAGTGGAATGAGCTAACAGGGTTGTTAGACGACTCGTTACAGTTAGTGAAGCGTAATGAAGATGAAAAAGCGGTACAAGTATTACAACATTTCTCGGAGCAATTTTTAATAAAGGGGAATGAAAAGAAGCAGGAAGTAACACCAGATCAAGTTAGAGTTATTTCTTTAGCTTACGATAAGGCGCAACAATCGCTCTCTGAAGAAGGTTTAGGTAAGCAAGCTAAAATTGATAATGTGCTGGCATTACAACTTGCTGTTGATGCACAAGTATCGAAATATCAACCACTTTGGATGGAAAGAGAAAGGAAAGTAATGGATGCCTTTTCTCAAATGGAAAAAGCGATGGAAAAAGAAGATGCTGGGCAGTTTCAACAAACGTTAAATACGTTTTTAAATGAATTCAATATTATTTATCCAAGCTTAATGATTGCTTTGCCAGAAAACGAGGTTCAGCGTGTAAATGTTCATTTATCTTATTTAGATGAATTTCGTAACGTTATGTTAAAAACGAAAGGCGGCCAAATGCAATTAGGGATTATTAAAGGGGATTTGCAAAAGATATTTCACACAGTAAAAAAAGATGAAATTGCACCCTCTCTCATTTGGTTTATGACAATTACTGGGGGACTTATTTTATTCACATTAACTTATGTTGGATGGAGAAAGTATAAAGGAGAGAGAGAAAAAAGAAAAAGTAATGTACATTCTAAAAATAGATAATGCAATAAATAAAGATATGGATTGTAAGGTTTATTCATTGACAATAGTGGCAGAAGAAAATAGAATGAGAAGTACTATAATTAAAACTTCAATGGAGGTTCATGATGTTTTATTTAATTTACTTCGCGATCATAATGATCATACCGTTGTATGCACAGTCAAGAGTACGTAGTGCCTATAGCAAGTATTCACAAGTTTATTCAACATCAGGTATGACAGGAGCGGAAGTGGCTCGAAAAATTTTAGATGAAAATGGATTATACAACGTAGCTGTAGAAGAAACACCAGGTCATTTATCAGACCATTATGATCCAACCGCTAAGACGGTTCGATTATCAACAGATAACTATTATGGACATTCAGTTGCTGGTACAGCAGTTGCAGCACACGAAGTAGGACACGCAATTCAAGATGCAAAAGATTATAAATTTATGCGCGTTCGTCATTCGTTAGTGCCAGTTGCAAACTTTGGTTCGAATATGTCTTGGATTTTCGTCCTAATCGGTATATTTGCACAAATGTCTGGTTTGTTGTTATTAGGTATCATTTTAATGGCAGCAGGTGTTGTGTTCCAGCTCGTTACATTGCCAGTTGAGTTTGATGCGTCAAAGCGCGCAATGCAACAAATTGAAGCGTTAGGTATTGTATCAACAGATGAATATGGGCAAGCTCGTAAAGTATTAAATGCGGCAGCATTAACATATGTAGCAGCTGCAGCTGTAGCGGTATTTGAATTATTACGTCTCGTATTAATGTATACTGGTATGCAGCGTAGCGACGACTAAAGACTATCAATTTTGATAGTCTTTTTTTATTGTATAGATTGAATTATATAATGTATTGCAAATAGAAATAATAGAAGTAATGCGGAAAGGCGGTGGGGGGAAATGAAATATCCAGACCATTTAGTAAAACAAGTGCAAGAGCGCAGTGCTCCTTATCAACTAGAAGGTTTTTTAAGTGGACAAGGTCCTGAAAATCCCAAATTTATGTTGTTAGGAGAAGCGCCTGGTGAAACAGAAATTCATAATGGGATTCCGTTTAGCGGGAGGGCGGGAAAACAATTAATGGATTTTTTAGAGCGTATTGATGTTACAAGGGAAGAAGTATATATTACGAGCGCTGTTCGAAGTAGACCTTATAAATGGCGAGAGAAAAAAGAACGAAATGGTGAAATCATACAAAAAAAGTATAATAGAACGCCAAATCAGGGAGAAATAGTTGCCCATGCGCCTTTGTTAGATTATGAATTAGAGAAAATACATCCGAAGCTTATCGTCACGCTTGGAAATATCGGTCTTCAACGTTTAACAGGAAAAAATAAAAAAATCACAGATATACACGGGCAATTATTAAAACAGCCCATTCAAAAATTAAAGGATATGCAAAGTGCAGAGTTTACATGGTCAGAGAAAGAATATCATGTTTTTCCGACTTTTCATCCAGCTTCCATTTTTTATAATCGGAGTTTATTGGAGCTTATTCATGAGGATTTTGAGAAGCTTAAAAGACTTGTAATAAAAAACTAGAAAAGCTAAGGCGCTTTTCTAGTTACATTTAATTATGTAAAGGGTTTTTATTTTCATCTAACGTAAATCCTTCACCAACTACATCATGTACATCACTTACAGCGACAAAAGCATGAGGATCTACAGAAGTAATGATATTCTTTAATTTCACGATTTCATTTTTAGCAACAACGCAATACAATACGTTACGTTCCACTTTTGTATACGATCCAACAGCTTTTAAAAAGGTTGCTCCGCGCTCCATTTCAGATAAAATTTTGGTAGCAATTTCATCGTTTTTCTCTGAGATAATAGTCGCTCCTTTGGCAGCATAAGCTCCTTCTTGCATAAAATCAATGACTTTAGCACCGATAAAAACAGCAACTAGCGTATACATGCCCTCGCGGTATGATAAATAGGTAAGAATAGAGACTACGATAACGACAGCATCAAACATAAACATTGTTTTCCCCATACTCCAGCCAACATATTTGTGAGCTAGTCGTGCGATAATATCTACACCGCCAGTAGTCCCGCCATATTTAAATATTATTCCAAGGCCGATACCGATAAATGCCCCGGCGAATAAAGCTGCGAGTGTCATATCATTTTGCAAGTTTAAATGTAAGTTGAGTACTTCGTAACGCTGGAAAATCCATAGAAATAAAGATACGCTAAAGGTGCCAATTAATGTATATAAAAATGTCGTTCTGCCAAGTAACCTCCAACCAATAAAAAATATAGGGATATTTAAAATTAAGTTTGAGTAGGAAGGATCAAACTTAAATAAAAAATACAATAATAGTGTAATACCAGTAAACCCACCCTCTGCAAGGTGGTTTTCAATATTGATATTGACAATACCGAAAGAAAATATAGCGGAACCGATTAAAATAAAAATAATATTTCGCATCTTCAATTTTGATGTCATATAGAAATCCCCCTAATTATGTAATGATTGCATTGCTCCGCTGAAACAGTAAAACATAATAATAAGTAATTTCTAGTTGCTAGTGAAAATAGTAAGAATTTGATTGGTGTGGGCTGATCTTTTGCGAAAAGCACAAAAGAAGGTTTCACTTTATCCCGCTCTAACGGCTGGTAGGAGATGAAGCAAAGAAGAGGGGCAAACCAGCCGTAGGAACCCGATTAGTTCAACTAATCTTTTGCAAAAAGCGCAAAAGAAGTTTCACTTTATCCCGTACCAACGGCTGGTAGGAGATAAAGCTCTGAAGAAAGGCGAACCAGCCGTAGGAACCCGATTAGTTCAACTAATCTTTTGCAAAAAAACGCAAAAGAAGTTTCACTTTATTATAGTCTATCCAAAAATGGGTCGCAAATAGGTGTTTGGCGGGGAATAATATTTGTCAAATCGCGATGAATTGGCTAACATGAAAGAGGAAGGATTAGAGGTGAATAGTATGGAAGCAAAAACGATGAAAGATATGCAGAAAGAAGTAGATGCATATATTGGTCAGTTTAAAGAAGGTTATTTCAGTCCGCTTGCAATGATGGCTCGTTTAACGGAAGAAATGGGAGAGCTTGCAAGAGAGGTAAATCATTATTATGGTGAGAAACCGAAGAAAACAACTGAAAAAGAAAGAAGTATTGAAGAAGAGCTTGGAGATGTATTATTTGTTATGATTTGTATGGCAAATAGTTTAAATATTGATTTAGAGACAGCACATAACATTGTAATGAATAAATTTAATACACGTGATAAAGATCGCTGGACACGTATTGATGAGGGAGAGAAAGAATAATGAAAGAAATTAAAGTAATTATCGCCGGACCAAGAGGACGTATGGGACATGAAGCAGTTCTTCTTATGGAAAGAACGGAACATTTTAATTTAGTAGCAGCAGTGGATTATAAGCATGGTGGTGAGAAGATTTCTGATTTACCTGGCATGCCAGCATTACATGCACCGATTTACGCTGATTTACATACTTGTTTAGATGAAGTAGAAGCAGATGTGTTGTTAGATTTAACAACACCAGAAGTGGGGAAACAACACGTTACACTTGCAGTTGAGCGTGGACTTCGTTCGGTTATTGGTACAACTGGATTTACAGAAGAAGAATTGGCACGTTTAACAGAGAATGCAAAAGAAAAAGCAGTAGGAACAATTATTGCTCCAAACTTTGCAATTGGTGCAGTTCTTATGATGAAATTCTCACAAATGGCAGCGAAATATTTCCAAGATGTTGAGGTAATTGAATTACATCATGATCAAAAATTAGACGCACCATCTGGTACAGCTGTAAAAACGGTAGAGTTAATTCGTCAAAATCGTGAATCAAAGCAGCAAGGTCATCCAAATGAAGTAGAGCAACTAGCAGGTGCACGTGGTGCAAATGTAGACGGTATTCACATTCATAGTGTACGTTTGCCAGGGCTTATTGCACACCAAGAAGTAATGTTCGGTGGAGATGGACAAATGTTAACAGTTCGTCATGATTCATTCAATCGTGCATCATTTATGTCAGGTGTAAAACTATCAATTGAGACAGTAATGAACCTTGATCATCTTGTGTACGGTTTAGAAAATATTATCGACTAAAGGGGAGACAACGGATGAAAATTGCCTTAATCGCACATGACAAAAAGAAAAATGATATGGTTTCGTTTGCATACGCATATAAACCAATTTTTGAACAACATGAATTATTTGCAACAGGAACGACAGGGCTTCGTATTATGGAAGCGACTGGATTAGTTGTAACAAGATATCAATCTGGCCCTCTTGGTGGAGATCAAGAAATTGGTGCAATGATTGCAAAGAACGATTTAGATATGGTGATTTTCTTCCGCGATCCATTAACAGCACAGCCGCATGAACCGGATGTGAATGCATTGCTTCGTTTATGTGATGTATATGCGATTCCACTTGCAACGAATATGGCAAGTGCTGAAATGTTAATGCACGCATTAGAGCGAGGAGATTTAGATTATCGTAAGTTAAGAAAATGAGGGGAACAATTATGAGTGGATTACATATATTAGCGTTTGGTGCTCATGCCGATGATGTTGAAATCGGCATGGCTGGTACCATCGCTAAATATACAAAGCAAGGGTATGAAGTAGGTATTTGTGATTTAACAGAAGCTGATCTTTCTTCAAATGGAACGATAGAGTTGAGAAAAGAAGAAGCGAAGGTCGCAGCTCGTATAATGGGAGTAAAAACGAGGCTGAATTTAGCGATGCCAGACCGTGGTTTGTATATGAAAGAAGAGTATATACGTGAAATTGTCAAGGTGATCCGTACATATAAACCAAAACTAGTTTTTGCGCCGTACTATGAAGATCGCCATCCAGATCATGCAAATTGTGCAAAGCTTGTGGAAGAGGCTATTTTTTCAGCAGGAATCCGTAAATATATGCCGGAACTTTCACCACATCGTGTGGAGTCTTTTTATAATTATATGATTAATGGTTTTCATAAACCGAATTTTTGTATAGATATAAGTGAGTACCTCTCTATAAAGGTAGAAGCATTAGAAGCGTATGAAAGTCAGTTTTCAACAGGGAGCGATGGTGTTAAGACACCGTTAACAGAAGGTTACGTTGAAACTGTGATCGCTCGTGAGAAGATGTTTGGAAAAGAAGTTGGAGTCTTGTATGCCGAGGGATTTATGAGTAAGAAACCGGTTTTATTACATGCTGATTTATTAGGGGGATGTAAATGAAATTAAAAATAGGTATTACATGTTATCCTTCTGTAGGTGGTTCTGGAGTTGTTGGAACAGAATTAGGAAAGCAATTGGCGGAACGTGGGCATGAAATTCACTTTATTACATCGGGTTTACCATTCCGATTAAATAAAGTATATCCAAACATTTATTTTCATGAAGTGACGGTAAATCAATACTCTGTATTTCAATATCCACCATACGATTTAGCGTTAGCAAGTAAAATGGCCGAGGTTGCACAAAGAGAAAACCTAGACATTTTACATGTGCATTACGCAATACCACATGCAATTTGTGCATATTTAGCAAAACAAATGATCGGAGAGCGTATTAAAATTGTCACAACCTTGCATGGAACAGATATTACTGTGTTAGGTTCCGACCCTTCGTTAAATAATTTAATTCGTTTTGGTATTGAGCAATCCGATGTTGTTACTGCTGTCTCGCATTCATTAATTAACGAAACACATGAGCTTGTAAAACCAAGTAAAGAAATTCAAACGGTATATAACTTTATAGACGAACGTGTATATTTCAAGCGTAATATGTCTCAATTAAAGAAAGAATATGGTATAAGTGAGAGTGAAAAAGTACTTATTCATATTTCGAATTTCCGTAAAGTGAAACGTGTGCAGGATGTTGTTCAGGCATTTGCTAAAATTGTTAAAGAAGTAGATGCGAAGTTGCTTCTTGTTGGAGACGGACCAGAATTCTGTACGATTTTACAGATAGTGAAGAATTTACATATTGAAGATCGCGTTTTATTCCTAGGGAAGCAAGATAATGTTGCAGAACTACTTGCGATGAGTGATTTAATGTTGCTTCTATCAGAGAAGGAAAGTTTTGGTCTTGTTTTATTAGAAGCAATGGCGTGTGGTGTACCTTGTATCGGAACGCGGGTTGGAGGTATTCCAGAGGTTATTCAACACGGGGAAACAGGATATTTATGTGAAGTTGGCGATACAACAGGAGTGGCAAATCAAGCTATTCAGCTATTAAAGGACGAGGAACTTCACCGTAATATGGGAGAACGAGCAAGAGAAAGTGTTTATGAGCAATTTCGCTCAGAAAAAATTGTTTCACAATATGAAACGATTTACTATGACGTACTAAGGGATGACAAAAATGGAAAGATTTAAAAAAGCTAGTTCTATTATTGAGACATTAAAGCAACAAGGACATGAGGCTTACTTTGTTGGTGGGAGCGTACGAGATCTTATTATCGATAGGCCGATTGGAGATATTGATATTGCGACATCTGCTCTACCAGAAGAAGTGATGGCTATATTCCCAAGAAATGTTCCTGTTGGTCTTGAGCATGGAACTGTAATTGTTGTAGAAAATGGTGAGCCTTATGAGGTAACTACTTTTCGAACAGAAAGCGAATATGAAGATTTTCGAAGACCTAGTAGTGTTCAATTTGTTCGTTCATTAGAAGAGGATTTAAAACGTCGTGATTTCACGATGAATGCAATTGCTATGACAGAAGAAGGCAAAATGGTTGATTTATTTGCTGGACAGGAAGCCATTCAACAGAGAGAAATTGTGACAGTTGGAAATGCTGCGGATCGTTTTCAAGAAGATGCCCTGCGAATGATGCGTGGTATTCGGTTTGTAAGCACGTTAGGTTTTTCATTAGAAATGAAAACGAAGCAAGCGATTGAAACGCATGGGCATTTGCTAGAACATATAGCAATTGAGCGTATTACAGTAGAGTTTGAGAAACTGTTAACTGGTACATATTGTGTGAAAGGTCTCAAAGAATTAGTAGAGACGAAGCTATTTTCTCATTTGCCATATTTACAAATGTCAGAAGAGAGACTGTTAAAAGCTACGCAGTATAAATGGGATTCTTTCGAAACGGATATTGAGGCGTGGGCATTTTTCTTATATTGTATCGGAGAAGAACATCCATCTGTCTTTTTACGTCAATGGAAGTTTTCGAATAAAAAAATAAAAGATATTGTTGCAGTTTTATTGGCAATTCGTACTAGAAAGGAGAAGGATTGGGATACAGTCCTTCTTTATAAAACGGGAATTCATATCGCTGAAATGGCAGAGAGAGTATATGAAGCGATGATTGAAAGCTATGATCCTACATCTATTGAACGAGTACAATCAATGTTTCATGCATTGCCAATCCAGGAGCGTCAAGAAATGAATGTGACTGGTAATGATTTATTAAACTGGGCAAACAAAAAGCCTGGTCCGTGGGTTGCTGAAATGCTTCAGAAAATCGAAGAAGCAATCGTACAAGGAAACGTAGTTAATGAGAAAGAGCGTATAAGGGAGTGGCTGCAAGGATGCAATCTACTATAAGAAAGCAGTTATTGCAAGTTTTTTCTGAAGCGGATGGCGAGTTTGTATCCGGCCAAACAATTAGTGATAAACTTGGTTGTTCAAGAACTGCTGTGTGGAAACATATGGAGGATCTGCGGAGTGAGGGATATGAACTTGAAGCTGTGCGCCGATTAGGTTACCGAATTGCAAGTAAGCCAGACAAAGTGACTGCTAATGAAATTCAGTTAGGGCTACAAACGAAGCGGATTGGTAGAACAGTGTATTTTGAAGAAACTGTTGAATCAACGCAGCACATTGCAGCAAAACTTGCTTATGAAGGTGCAGAAGAAGGAACTGTCGTTGTAGCAGAAGAACAAACAGCGGGAAGAGGTCGTTTAAGCAGAAAATGGCATTCACCAAAAGGAACAGGGATTTGGATGAGTATTATTTTACGCCCATCAATCCCAGTTCATCATGCACCGCAACTTACTTTGTTAGCGGCTGTTAGTGTTGCACAGGCAATTGAAAAATGTACAGGTGTAAACGTAGGAATAAAATGGCCAAATGATATTTTAATTCAAGGTAAAAAGGCTGTAGGTATATTAACAGAAATGCAAGCGGATCCTGATAAAATTAATGCTGTCATTATGGGCATCGGTATTAATGCGAATCAAAAGCAAGAACATTTTGATGAAGAAATTCAGCACATCGCTACTTCATTAGCGATTGAATCAGGTAAGCCGATTGTTCGTGCAGAACTTATGCAACAAATCTATTTACAACTAGAAAAATTATATGAAGAATATTTAAAAAATGGTTTCTCTGTCATTAAAATTCTTTGGGAAAGTTACGCTGTGAGCATCGGGAAAGAAATTACCGCTCGAACAATGAGAGAGACGATTACGGGTGTAGCAAAAGGAATTACAGAGGATGGTGTATTGCTTCTAGAAGACCATGAAGGAAAAGTACATCATATTCATTCTGCAGATATCGAAATTAAGTAAAAGAAGTTCCTCTTTTGGAACTTCTTTTTATTTCAATAGTTTTGAGTTGAATTTGTAACATGATAATAAATTCTTTTCGTATTTAAAGTTCATTTCAAAATAGCTTCCGTCGAGTTGGCCTGGCATGTTATTTGACGATTACTTTGCCTGCCATTCCTTTAAGAAGATGGTATCGACATATTAATTCATATGTACCAGTATTTTTAGGTTTCACGGTAATATTCTTTTCTTTTCCTGACTGGACTACGACGTCAATACCGAGTTTTTTCACTGTAAAGGTGTGCTCGTTTTTACCTTTATTTTTCAATAGTAATGTTGTTTATCCTTCAAGCGGAATCGTGATGACATTTGGATTAAAGTAATCATCATTTAGTTCAACCTCAATCACTTTCGTTAAATCGGTGGGTTGTGTTACGACATGAACTGAGGCAAATACATGGGAGGATCCTAAAGACATCCACCATACAATCATTACAAGCAAACTGCTGAATCGAAATAACCACCTGTTCATAGACATCTGCAATTCTCCTTTGTTAAGTACTTTCCTCAATTAACCTGCATCATTAGTTTAAGAGTTATACTATATAGTTAAATTGATTACAGAAAAAATTAACTTGGACTTTTTTAACATGCGTTGAAAAAACATGTATCTTTTCAGGATTGAATTATCCATAAAAACTGTATAGCATATATACTCTCGTGTTAAATTTCATATACCGTAATAAGAATAAAAAATTATTTTTTCAAAAAAATGTAGTAATTCCTTTTTGTAGTTTGCTATAATTAGTTCGAATGTGGGCAGTATCAGAGCGAACTGCACCATGATTCGAAGTCATACGAAAAATAATAACTTGGATTCTGCCTTGATCCAATAACGGACTGGGACAGAGGGATGAATAATGCCGACTAACACACAACCCTTCTGCCCTTTTATGGCCAGAGGGGTTTTTTTATATGATTTCGGCCATCTCCTCTCTCCTGCATAAAGGAGGAGTAGTTTTTGAAAACAAAAACAGATTTTTTGAAGATGAAAGAGCAAGGTGAGCCGATTACAATGCTAACGGCGTATGATTATCCATCCGCTAAATTAGCAGAAGAAGCTGAAGTTGATATGATTCTAGTTGGAGATTCTCTTGGAATGGTTGTACTCGGATACGATTCAACAGTACCTGTAACAGTAGAGGATATGATTCATCATACGAAAGCTGTACGCCGCGGAGCGAAAGAGACGTTTATTGTAACTGATATGCCATTTATGTCGTATCACGTATCATTACAAGAAACGATGGTGAATGCACGCCGCATCGTTCAAGAGAGCGGGGCACACGCACTGAAGGTAGAAGGTGCTGGAGAAGTTATATCGACGATTCAATATTTGACGAACGCAGGAATTCCTGTTGTAGCGCATTTAGGTCTAACCCCTCAATCTGTAGGAGTGTTGGGTGGATATAAAGTGCAAGGAAAAGATGCGGAGAGTGCAAAAAAATTAATAGAAGATGCAAAGAAATGTGAAGAAGCTGGTGCAATAGCGCTTGTGTTAGAATGTGTACCAATGCAGTTAGCAGAACTTATTTCAGAGCAACTAACAATACCGACAATTGGGATTGGTGCAGGACAAAAAGTAGATGGGCAAGTGCTTGTTTATCATGATCTTATCTCATACGGCGTAAATCGTGTTCCGAAATTTGTGAAGCAATATACGTCTGTTCAAGAGGAAATTGTGCGTGGGATTTCACAATATGTTACTGAAGTAAAGACAAGACAATTTCCTGAAGAAAAACATTCGTTCACAATGAAAGAGGAAGAATGTTTAGCGTTATACGGAGGAAAACAATAATGAAAATCGTAACTACAGTGCAAGAGATGCAGCAAATTACGAGCGAACTTCGTGCAAGTGGAAAGAGTATTGGTTTTGTTCCAACAATGGGTTATTTACATGAAGGCCATGCTACTTTATTACGTAAGGCAAGAGAAGAAAATGAAATTGTAGTTTTAAGTGTATTTGTAAACCCACTACAATTTGGCCCAAATGAAGATTTAGATCGATATCCTCGTGATATTGATAGAGATGAAAATGTAGCAAAAGAAAACGGTGTAGATTATTTATTTTATCCGAGTGTAGAAGAAATGTATCCAGCAGAACAAACAACAACGGTAGAAGTTGTGAAGCGCACGGACGTATTATGCGGTCAACAAAGACCTGGTCATTTTGCTGGTGTTGCAACTGTACTAATGAAACTATTTAATATTACGCTGCCAAAGCGTGCTTATTTCGGTATGAAAGATGCTCAACAAGTTGCAGTAATTGAAGGATTTGTAACTGATTTCAATATTCCAGTTACAATCGTACCAGTTGATATTGTAAGGGAAGAAGATGGTTTAGCGAAAAGTTCTCGTAACGTGTACCTATCACAAGATGAACGTGAAGAAGCTCTTCATTTATACCGCAGCCTATGTATGGCGAAAGAAAGAATTGAGGCAGGTGAACGTAATCCGGAAATCATTACAAATCTTGTGAAAGAGTATATTGAGACGCATACGAAAGGCACTGTAGATTATGCAGATTTATATGCATATCCGTCATTAACAATGGTAGAGAAAGTCGAAGGAAGAATCATTTTAGCTATTGCAGTTAAGTTTGAAAATGTAAGATTAATTGACAATATAACATTAACGGTTAAATAAGGGGGAGCATCTATGTTTCGCACAATGATGAGAGCAAAGTTACATCGTGCAACTGTAACGGAGGCAAATTTAAATTATGTAGGTAGTATTACAATTGATGAAGACTTAATGGATGTAGTAAATATTGTAGAAAACGAAAAAGTCCAAATTGTAAATAATAATAATGGTGCTCGCTTAGAGACATACGTTATTAAAGGGGAACGCGGTAGTGGTGTTGTTTGTTTAAACGGTGCTGCGGCAAGGCTTGTACAACCAGGGGACAAAGTAATTATTATTTGTTATGGGCTAGTTACGGAAGAAGAGATTCATAAACAAGAACCAAAAATTGCAGTATTAGACGATAATAATCAAATTATTGAAATGTTAGGTGCTGAAAAAGCGAGTACGATATTATAAGTAGAAAGGCTATCTCTATTGCGGAGATAGCTTTTTTGTGCATCTTTTCATTAAGATGAGATAAAACGTGGTATAGTAACATTATATAAATTATTGTTGTTTGAAAGGTAAGAAATTGAGGTGTTACATATATGAGTAAGCGTTATGTCGTTGTTGATTTAGAGACGACAGGGAACTCCTGGAAAGATGGGAAGGATAAAATTACCCAAATTGCAGCTGTTGTAGTAGAAGATGGAGAGATATTGGAGATTTTTTCGTCTTTTGTTAACCCAAAGAGAGAGATCCCACCATTTATTACAGAATTAACAGGGATTGATGAAAGTCTTGTAAAACAAGCCCCGTTATTTCAAGATGTAGCCCCGATGATTGTTGAGCTATTACAAGGTGCGGCTTTCGTTGCGCATAATGTTCACTTTGATTGGAATTTTTTAAATGAAGAATTAAGGCAAGCTGGATATACAGAAATACATTGTCCGAAAATCGATACGGTTGAATTGGCTCAAATTCTTTTGCCGACAGCCGATAGTTATAAATTACGTGATTTAGCTAAGAAGCATGAACTAGAACACAATCAACCACATCGTGCGGATAGTGATGCTCTTGCAACAGCGGAATTATTTTTACAATTTTTAAATGAAATTGAAAAGTTACCACTTGTCACGTTGCAATCGCTTTATGAATTAAGTGATGTGTTCCAAAGCGATATAGCTGATGTGCTTTCTGAAAATATTTTAAAGAAAGTAATGCACGGTAAAGAAGATATAACGGAGTATGAAATACATCGAAATATTGCGCTGAAAAAGCGGAACTATTCCTTAAACCTTGGAGAAATGTGTTCATCAAAGTTTGATGCTTTCTTGAATAAAACGATGGATAAATTGGAATCACATATGCCAAAGTTTGAAAGAAGAGAAAGTCAACAACTGATGATGAAAGAGATATATACGGCGTTAAGAGATTCTCGTTTTTCACTAATTGAAGCGGGTACAGGAACAGGAAAGACTCTCGCTTATTTGCTTCCTAGTCTTTATTTTGCAAAGAGAAAAGAAGAACCTGTCATTATAAGTACACAAACGGTACAACTCCAACAACAAATATTAGAAAAAGAAATTCCGTTATTACAAAAAATAATGCCATTTTCATTTGAGGCAGCTCTTCTAAAAGGAAGAAAGCATTATTTATGCTTACATAAATTTGAGTATGCTTTGCAAGAGGAAGAAAAAAATTATGATATGGCACTTACGAAGGCGAAGATTTTAGTTTGGCTATTGAAAACTGAAACAGGTGATCGAGACGAATTAAATATTCCTGAGGGCGGAAAGTTACTTTGGAATCGTATTTGTAGCGATGCGTATAGTCCAGGCGGTATGCAAAGTAATTGGTTTAGTCGTTGTTTTTACCAGCGAGCGAAGAATAAAGCTTTATTTGCAGATATCGTTATTACAAATCATGCGTTATTATTTCAAGATTTTTCAAGTGAAGAACCGTTGTTTGCTTCATGCGAACATATTATTTTTGATGAAGCTCACCATATTGAAGAAGCTGCGAGTAGAACATTGGGTGAACAGTTCTCTTGTATGTATTTTCAATTGGTTATATCTCGTCTTGGGACGCTAGAAACAGAAGATGTACTCTCCAAAGTATATAAAATGATGAAAAAATCAGAGCAAGCATCTCGTTCAACTTTCCGTATGATAAGTTATAGTTTGAAGGAACTTAAGTTTGATGCGGATGAACTCTTCCAAATGTTACGTACTTTTATATTTAAACAAACAAAGCAAGAGCAAGGAACGAATAATATGCCGCTCATCTATAGGTATAACGCAGAACTAGAAAAAGGTAAGTTGTGGGATAGTATCGTCGAATTAACAAATCGTTTTATATATGAATTAAGAAGGGTAGTAACTGCTCTTGAGAAGCAAGTGGATATATTGCAAAGTAAGTTAGAATGGGAGATGCATGTTGTAACAGGTGAATTTATGCATTTAATTGAGTTGCTGAGAAAGATGGCAGAATCATTACAGTTACTCGTATTAGAAAAGAATTCGTATGTAACTTGGATGGAGACTGAAACGAAAGGGACGATTCATTCAACAGTTCTATATGCACAGCCTGTTCATATTGGTGAAAGATTTGCTGATGAATTTTTAACAGAAAAAAAGAGTGTTATTTTTACATCCGCAACACTAACAGTTAACGATACGTTTGATTATATAAAAGAGGAACTTGGTTTACATGATTTCGCTCCAAATACTTTAAAGGTTCCGTCGCCATTTCGTTATGATGAACAGATGAAATTAATGGTGTCAACGGATGTACCTTTTATTAAGCAAGTAAGTAATGAGCGATATATTGAATCTGTATCGGAACATATTGTAAAGATAGCGAAAGCCACAAAAGGCAGAATGCTCGTTTTATTCACTTCGTATGAAATGTTAAAAGAAGCGTATGCGAATTTAAAAAATAATGATGAATTAGAGGGGTATTTATTACTGACCCAAAGTGTGAATAATAGAAGTCGAAGCCGCTTAATTCGAAAGTTTCAAGAGTTCGACAAATCAATTTTATTAGGGACGAGCAGTTTCTGGGAAGGAATAGATATTCCTGGAGATGCCTTAAGTTGTCTTGTTATAGTCCGTCTACCATTTACACCTCCTCATCAGCCGATGATGGAAGCGAAAGGTGAGTGGCTAAAAAATCAAGGTGAAGATGTATTCACTAAATTAGCGCTCCCACAAGCAATATTACGTTTCAAACAAGGATTCGGCCGCTTAATTCGAACGAATACAGATACAGGAACGGTAGTAGTGTTAGATCGTCGTTTGACGAGTTCTTCCTATGGAAAACGATTTCTACAATCGATTCCTAACGTACCTCTTTATGAAGGGCCATTAGAAGAATTGTTAGTACAATTAGAAGAACCACCAAATGAATAAAAATAGAAGAAAAATACGCCTGAAGTACTTATAAACTTCAGGCGTAAAAAATGTGGGTAGGAGGAATTTTATTTTTCTTACTTCTTGTATACAAAATGTGTTGGTTTTCGACTTGAAACCTTTTTTTGCTGTACATGTCCTGCTATAATAGATGGGTGATGAAGCAGGGGTTGTAAAGAATGTACTCTTATTGTAACCGCATTGCGTTCTTCTATAATTAGAAATTTTTGTGTAACGGAGGAGTTTTTTCATGGATAAGAAAATCGAAGTACTATCAACGACGCGTATTAAATATTCGTCGGATTTGTATAAAATTGTTGATAGTTTAAATCGTACGTTAAAAGAGCAGGACCTCATGTTCGGACTAGCATTAGACGAAAAAGATAAAGAAACAGCTGTATTTACGATTTACAGAACGTAGTGATACAATGAAAAAGTGGATCTTTGCAATCATTATTGTTATCGTTGCTAGCGGAATATATGGGGCGTATGTTTATAATAAAGCGATGGGAAAGAAAATTCCAAAAGAGTCGAAATTTGTAGAAATTGCTAAAGAAAAAGCAAAGCTTACAAAGGTGAAATCTGTTGATTATTACAACGGAAAATCTGCATATATAGTCGTGCAAGGTACAGATGAAAAGGGAGAACAACTTATCGTTTGGGTGCCTGAGAAAAAAGGGGATACTGTAGTAAGGAAAAAGAGCGAAGGTATTTCTGAAAAAGAGGCTATACAAAGAACAATAGAGCAAGTCGGCAATGAAAGTAAGGAATCAAAAAGTAAGCCGAAAGAGATTATGAAAGTGAAATTAGGCTTTGAAAATGATGTACCACTATGGGAAGTTACATATATTGATGATGACAATCGTTATAGTTATTACTATCTTGAATTTAAAGATGGAAAATTTTTAAGACGATATAGCATTGAAAAATAGATGTAGGGGGAACTACAAATGAAATTAGCAAAGCGAGTAGCTGCTTTAACACCGTCTTCAACTTTAGAAATTACAGCAAAGGCACAAGCATTAAAAGCAGAGGGTCATGATGTAATTGCATTAGGGGCAGGGGAACCTGACTTTAATACACCAGAGCATATTATGGATGCTGCACATAAAGCGATGTTAGAAGGGCATACGAAGTATACACCAACAGGTGGATTACAATCGTTAAAACAAGAAATTGTGAAGAAATTTACTCGCGATCAAGGTATTGCGTATGATCCATCTGAAATTATTGTATGTAATGGTGCAAAGCATGCATTATATACATTATTCCAAGTATTACTTGATGAGGGAGATGAAGTTATCATCCCAACTCCTTACTGGGTAAGCTATCCAGAGCAAGTAAAGCTTGCTGGCGGTAAGCCGGTTTATGTAGAAGGTTTAGAAGACAATGAGTACAAAATTACAGCAAAGCAGCTGCGTGAGGCAATTACAGAGAAAACGAAAGCAGTTATTATTAATTCACCGAGCAATCCAACAGGAATGATTTATAGCAAAGAAGAATTACAACAGCTTGGAGAAGTATGTTTAGAACATGATATTTTAATCGTTTCTGATGAAATTTATGAAAAATTAATTTATGGTGGCGTAGAATATACTTCAATTGCCCAGCTTTCTAATGCATTAAAAGAACAAACACTTATTATTAATGGTGTATCTAAATCTCATTCTATGACAGGATGGCGTATTGGATATGCTGCAGGAAATAAGCAGCTTATTAAAGCGATGACGAACTTAGCGAGTCATAGTACGTCAAACCCTACTTCAATCGCTCAATACGGCGCAATTGCGGCATACGCAGGCTCACAAGAACCTGTGGAAACAATGCGTCAAGCCTTTGAAGAGAGATTAAACATCATTTATGATAAATTAATTCAAATCCCTGGCTTTACTTGTATTAAACCGCAAGGTGCATTTTACTTATTCCCTAACGTAAAAGAAGCTGTAGCTTTATCAGGATATGCAACAGTTGATGATTGGGCAAAAGCTCTATTAGAAGAGGAAAAAGTGGCTCTTGTACCAGGTACAGGATTTGGTGCTCCAAATAATGTTCGTTTATCATATGCGACATCTCTTGAACAAGTAGAGAAAGCATTAGAGCGCATCCATACATTTATGAAAAGTAAAGTGCAAGCTTAATTTTATATTTCATTCATGTAATATAAAAAACCTCCCTATTAATGGGGAGGTTTTTTTGACGGATTGTGGCAAAAAGAAATAGCTAAAGGTGTGTTATACTAGAGAGCGAGGTGTTTGGTGATGAAAAAGAAAATGATGTTACAGTGGTTTGAGCAGGGAAGCATTGCAATTCCAAAATTGCTTATGATGCATTATAAAAAATTAGGTTTAAATGAGACGGAATTTATGGTTGTACTTCATGTACACACATTTTTAGAATCAGGTAATTCGTTTCCGACTCCTTCAGAGATTTCTGAACGGATGACGATAACGGAAATGAAATGTATGGAAGTAATTCAGACGTTGATTCAAAAAGGTTTTTTATCACTAGAAGGTGGACAAAGATCAGAAGCGATGATGTGCGAAAGTTATTCTTTACAACCGTTATGGGAAAAAATATTACATTTCTTAATGGATGAATCAATAGAGGAAGAGCAAAAAGAAAAAAAACAGCTACAAGTAAATTTATATACAGTATTTGAAAAAGAATTTGGAAGACCACTTTCGCCGTTCGAATGTGAAACGTTAGGGATGTGGGAGGACCAAGATCAACATCATCCAAATTTAATTCAAGCGGCTCTTAGAGAAGCTGTAATGAGTGGAAAACTAAATTTCCGATATATTGATCGTATTTTATTTGAGTGGAAAAAGAATGGAATTAAAACGGTAGATCAGGCTCAAAATCAAGGTCAAAAATTTAGAGCGAATCAACAAAGGGCACAACAAATGACAAAACAAGAGACGAAATTTACTGGAAAAGTGCCTTTTTATAATTGGTTGGAGCAGTAATATAGGAGGAAGTATATGTTAAATAAAACACAAATTCGCTATTGTTTAGACACAATGGCGGATATGTATCCAGAAGCACATTGTGAATTAATTCATGAGAATTCTTTTGAATTAGTAATCGCGGTAGCACTATCTGCACAATGTACAGATGCACTTGTAAATAAAGTGACGAAAAATTTATTTCAAAAATATAAAACACCAGAAGATTATTTAAGTGTATCTTTAGAAGAGTTACAACAAGATATACGTTCTATTGGGTTGTATAGAAATAAAGCAAAAAACATTCAAAAATTATGTCAGATGTTGCTGGATGATTACAATGGAAAAGTTCCAGAAGACCGTGACGAGTTGACGAAATTACCAGGAGTAGGGAGAAAAACAGCAAATGTTGTAGTTTCCGTAGCGTTTGGAATTCCGGCAATTGCTGTTGATACACATGTGGAGCGAGTGAGTAAACGATTAGCTATGTGTAGATGGAAAGACTCTGTGTTAGAAGTAGAAAAAACATTAATGAAGAAAGTACCGATGGATGAGTGGGGAGTTACACATCATCGTATGATTTTCTTTGGACGTTATCACTGTAAAGCACAACGACCGCAATGTGAGGAGTGCAGACTGTTAGAAGTATGTCGTGAAGGAAAGAAGCGAATGAAGGTGAAATAAAGGATGGAGCGAGTTATAGAAATACCGAAAGAATTTCACTGTTTACCATTTTTTGAAGAAAGTATAAATTTAATTAAGTATCATACAGACAATTCTTTTGAAGAGATAATACAAAATACTTACTTTATATTTGATATTGAAAGACAGTATGAGCCATGGAAGGAAATTGAAAACAGCATTCCAGTGATGTTGAATGTATGGAAAAATAAGCATGAAGACATTGCTATACTGTTTCGAAATAGAAATAAGCAAGAGGCTGAGGGACCAATGATTCTTTTTGCAGCTCACTTGTTATCGGTTGTCTATTGGCTAAATGAACAACCTGTTCATAGTTTGAATGAAATGCAAATAAATACGAATAAATTAAAAGTGCAACCTGTTAATTTTATGGAAAGATATTCATTCATTATAAAGAAACCGAGTAATTATCATTCTTATATTCAATTAGCGCAGTTGTATATCGAAATAGAAAAGCTGTATGTAAAGAGAATGATAACAAAAAAGAAGTCCGCTTCTCGTTAAGAGAAACGGACTTCTTTTTTCTATATTAGGACTCTGTTGTAACAACAGTACCGTCTGCGTGAGGTGTATCTCCTCCGGTATTTTGGTGTTGCTGTTCTTGTTGTTTCTTGGCCTCTTCTTCAGCTTTTTTCTTGGCCTCTTCTTCAGCTTTCTTCTTAGCTTCTTCTTCAGCTTTTTTCTTAGCTTCTTCTTCAGCTTTTCTTCTAGCTTCTTCATCAGCTTTCTTTTGAGCTTCTTCTTGCTGTTTGCGTTGTTGTTCTTGTTGTTGTTGCTGCTGTTGTTCTTGTTGTTTCTTAGCTTCTTCATCAGCTTTTTTCTTAGCTTCTTCTTGTTTTACTTTATCTTCATTAGCTTTTTTCTGGGCTTCCTCATCAGCTTTTTTCTTAGCTTCTTCATCGGCCTTTTTCTTAGCCTCTTCTTCAGCTTTTTTCGCATCTGGAGTTCCGCCAGGCGCAGTGAAAGATGCACCAACTGCTGGGCTTGTTCCAGTGCCTTTTTTCGCTACTACAGAGAAGCTGTAAGTAACACCTGGTTTAATACCACCAAGAGTAGCTGTCGTACCACTTATTGATAGGCTACCACTTGAACCGTCAGTTGCTTTATAGCTGGCTGCATATGCATCAACTTCTGCTGGTCCAGACCAGTTTAGTGTAACTGTGCTAGCGCCATCAAAAGTGACATTCAGACCACTAGGGGCATCTACTTTAATTTGTTTAATTGCATCTTTTTTCGCACCTTTTACGTATAACTCTCCGTTTATTTCTTGTACAGAAGAAGGACGTTCAAAGCGTGATTTATCTGTAGCGAATTTGCTCATCATTACTTGGAACATTTGCTGTGCAATTCTAGTGGAGCGATCGCTAACATAATTTTTTGGACCATCTTTTTCGTAACCGGTCCAAACAGCCATTGTGTATTGTGGCGTATATCCAGCAAACCAGCTATCTCTGTTTGCATCAGCTGGGATGTCATATTTTTGAAGAACTGATTCATCAAAGTTTTGTGTTCCTGTTTTACCTGCTACGTCAACACCTGAAACGTATGCTGTTGGACCTGTACCACCAGAACCAGGTTTTACTACGTCACGAAGAACGTCAGTAACCATATAAGCTGTATAGTCTTGCATTGCGCGATGTTCTTTCGGTTTAAAGCTTTTCTTTTTCCCGTCCGGGAAGGTTACTTCTTTTACGAAGTGTGGTTTATTATAGTTACCACTATTACCAAAGGTTGCATATGCACCTGCTACTTCTAATGGAGAACTATCGTTACTACCGATTGCTGTTGATTCGTAGACTTTTCCTTCTTTAAAGGTCATGCCTAAACCTTCAGCAAATTCTTTTGACTTATTAAGACCAACTGTTTGTGCTGTCTTTAAAGCTGGAATGTTTAATGACTTTTTCAAAGCTTCACGTAGTGAAACGTCACCTTTGTAACTCTTTGTTGCATTTTGTATTTTCTTACCATTGGAATACGTATACTCTGAGTCGTTTAATTGATGGTATGTAGACCATTGTAAATTTTCAATTGCCGGACCGTAGTCGAAAATTGGTTTCATTGTTGAACCAACTTGGCGTTTTAAATCAGTTGCCATATTATGACCTTTGAAAGTAGACTTACTTTCTTTACGTCCAGCACCAATTGCTCGAACTTCTCCAGACTGTGTATCCATAAATACGAATGACCCTTGGAATTGATCGTCCGGATACTTAATAAGATTGCCATCCATAATTTTGTCGGCGTAATCTTGAGCATCTTGATCAAGTGTTGTATGAATCGTTAAACCATCTGAACCGATATTTACATCAGGATATTCTTTTTCAACTTCTTTTACAACCGCATCTAAAAATGCTTGATACTTCATCTCAGTTACTTCTGAAGACGGTTGAAGGCCCTCAGTTACTGGAATCTTAACGGCGTTATTCATTTCTTCTTTTGTTATATAACCATGTCGATTCATTAATGATAATACGACATTACGACGATTTGTTGCTCGTTCAACATTTTCCTTTTTTGTTGGATCATAAATGTTTGGACCTTGGGGTAAACCAGCGAGCATAGCAGCTTCATGTAATTGCAAGTCTTTTAAATCTTTACCATAATATTTTTGCGCTGCTGTCGCAATACCGTATGAACGGTTACCTAAATTAATCTTATTTAAGTACATTTCTAAAATCTCATGTTTAGAGTATTGTTGCTCTAATTTGTAAGATAAGTACCATTCTTGCACTTTTCTTTTAGCAGTTTTGTCCATCGTTAGAAAGTAGTTTTTAACGACTTGCTGTGTAATCGTACTACCACCTTGGGAACCGAAACCACCAGTGACATTTTCCATAACTGCTTTTGTAGTTCGTTTAAAATCAATTCCATTATGATCATAGAAACGCGAATCCTCAGTTGCAAGAAATGCATTTTCAACTACTTTTGGAATTTGATCATAAGTAACATGTGTTCGTTTTTCAGCACCGTATTCATAGAAGAAATTTCCGTTTTTATCGAGAAACTTTGTTGATAAAGGATTAACAAGTTTGGATTTGTCTAATTTTGGAGCGTCCTTTACCATAACAAAGAAAGCGGAAACGCCGGCTACAAGACCAACGATACCAAGAAGTAGACAACCTATAAGGAATTTCTTGAAAAAGGAGCCTTTTTTCTTTGGTTTTTCTTCTTTATGTGTTTTTTTCTCTTGATTTTTCACATGATTTCGTTCTGTACGAGAACGATAATTATCTGACATTATACTTTCTCCTACCTTTCATTCTCTCCCCCAAAAGTCGAAAAAAGAGCCTTAGTGATGACTCTATCACGAAAAATAAACCATGTCTAGTACACGGATATAGTCAATCCGAGGGTGATAACCGCATGATAATAAGGATCCATGCTCTTCTATTTCTTCTTTCGTAATCGACTTGCGTCCACCAGTATTTTGACGATTCCAAAATGCAATAATATGTTTTGCATCTAGTAAATAAAATTCATCAAAAAGTGTAAATTTAATAATAACAAATGCAATTCCATTATGAGCAACCACTTGCTTCATATGTTCAATTTGATGAAGGTGGAAGTTTTGAAGTGGGAAACTAGTTTTATTTTTGGTTTCCTTTGCTTCAAAATCGATGTATTTCCCTTTGTATACACCGTTGTAATCTGTTGTAGAAGGTTGTTTAAAATACGCTTCTTTTACCACTGCAGCACTTCGAGCGGGGTAATCTACTTTTACAATTTGAAGAGGTGTAGGCTTTTTATGTACACATGCAATATTATGGGTTAAGTAATATTGATTTGTTTCATTCAATTCCTCTTCAAGGGACATACCTCTATTACTATAAGTATGTGTTTTTATAGGTGTTTTTTGAGGTTGTGAAGCTTGATTATACCTTTTTCCATTTGGGTAACGAATGGTCATAGTGTGTCCACCCCCAACTTGCTAAGAATTACTTACAAAGGTGATTATATCAAAAAATGAAAAAAGATGTGACCTTTTTGATGAAAGGTATGATGACTTATTTATGTTTACATGGAATGATTATATGAAAATTGAACAAAATCGAGAAAAAAATTTTTGTACAGAGGAAGAAAAAGCAATCATTCACAATATTAAAAAGAAAACAGAAATAGCTAATGTGGACAATATTTCTCGGACACAATCTTATCAAGAATATTATTTAAGAAATAGTGAAATCAGGTGGGCCTTTTTAGCGAGTATGGTTTCGAGAAATGCGGGCTGGAATATGACTGATTTAGAAGGGAGATATTATGCTACTGTTTTACCTAGAACGGTAAAAAAACATTTATTTCTTCTGTACGAACAGGCTAATTGGATTATTTTTTTAGATGCATTTCCTCAGTTATTATTGTATGAGGAAAGTAAGAAGAGACGTGCACCTTTCTTTTATTTGTTGCAATATTTCAACGTATCAATTTTTATGGAAAAAGAATGGTTACTTTTCTGGGAAAGAAGAGATATGAATAGACTTATGACAGCGCTTATTATAAATGAACAAAATAAAATTCAAAAACCAGTCATTGAGAACACATATTTTAAAAAACATGTATTCCATACTGCACTTTTTAAAGTACAAGAAAGACTTCATATTAGTGCAGTTATCTTCCCAACAATTGAAGGGAGAATGTATGGATTTTCGGTTTATCAATTTGAAACGTTACAACAGCGTATAGAACTAGGAAAAAAATTAGCATGGTTATTGTTTCATCCAATTTATAATGGTTCGTTTTATAAGTTTGCACTGCAAACTACACATACTGGGTCTAGAGAAGATTATGAAGTTTACGCAAAGGAAACTCGAAAGTCTTATACGCCAACACTTAGAGATATTTATCCTGTTATTTTACATGAAGAAATAAAAATGAGAGATTGGTTTTGTGCAAATATGAAAATGAATGTGCTATTTGTACTTGAAGAACCTAAAGGGGAAGTTAATATAACAGAATGGTATAGAAGAAAGAGAGAACAAATCTATAGGCTATCTATCGTAAACCGTTTTGCTAAAAGGATCGATGAGTTCATGATATAATAAAAAAGAAGTCCCGTCTTCCATTTTGAAGACGGGACTTCTTAATTTGAAAAAATCCTGCTATGCGTGCTACAACTTTAATTTCAAAACGTAATGCTAGTAGGAGATTAAGGATGATTTGAAATTTAAATGTTCGTAATAAAGTCTCGCTTTATGTAGCAGGGAAGTTTGGACCATCTAGCTTTGGATTGCCAGTCTCGGGTTTATTTTGTTGTTTGTTTTGGTTTTTCTTTTTTTCATTTTTGTTCTTTGCCATTGTAATACACCTCCTTTTTGTATTGTTACCATTTCTATAAATGACATACGAAATGATTTCTTTGACGAATAACAACTAGTTTTGTCATGTGGGCAGGAGTGGTGAATCATTCGGCGAAATTACATGACAAAGGAAAAGCAAAGAAGGAGGCGTTTTGTATATGGCGATGGTTCAGAAGGAAGATGTAATGAAAAAAATGGATCAAATGTTAAGTTCTCTCGATTTGCTGGAAATGAATATAGGGATTAGAATGAATCATGCATTAAAGGATGCGAGTGAAAAAATATGCAATAAAATAGAAATAACAGAAATGCATATTGAACATATGGAAAATAAATTAGTGCATCACGAAGAGAAAGGGAATTGGGTAAAGACATTTCAAAACGTCGTAGTGAGTGCATAATAAGGTGGGAAAGAAATGAAGAATGAAGCATTAATACAGTCTTCAGAAAAACTCATGCAGTATAATAATGAAGCGAATGTAAAAAAAAGAGAACTAACTGAATACGACTTTTATAAGGATATGAAACCGTTTGTAGATATGGTAGATGAGGAATTAAAGAAGTGGAAAGAATTAGCTTATACGTGGATTAAAGAAGAAAAGCCAAAGTATATACATGTACAGCAAATTGATCAAGTATACGATAATTTACAAACGAATGTGTTGCAATGCTTTGTAAATAAAGGTAAAGGTAAACGATTCTTTGAAACACACCAAGCCATTTCGTATACTTTGCAAAATATAGTTGAGCAATGTAAATAACAAGAGGGAGAGCCCTCTTGTTATTTTTATGCTTCTGTCATTGTTGTAGGTTTTGTTGCGCCGTTTATTTCTAATTCTTTTATTAATGTTCGATAATCTGATATGCATATTTTTCCTTCGAGATACCAATGTCTCGCAAAGTCTAATAATTCATTTGCATTCTCTGTGCAATACCCCTTTTTTTGAGAAAACGCTTGTTTTAAATCCCCTAATACCATGTTGATTCCTCCCCCATGAGAATCTTCTTCTTAATTATCATAGCATGGAAGGGTTTTCTTTTTTAATTTTTTAAAAATTTAAACTTCCGACAAAAATAGACATATATTCCATCACACATATTATTTTATAGGTACATATTATATATGTAGAAACTTATGTGAAGGAGGAGAGAATGCATGTTTCAACAACCTAACGTATATCAGCAAACGAATCCATATGCACAGCAAAATATGTACCAATATAATACGGATACATATTTACGGTATAATATGTATCCTTTCGAGCCTTATTATGGAAATCAAAATTATTATCAACCGTTTGAAGTGTCCTTTATGAATCAAGCTCAACAACCACAACAGCAACAACCTTATGTGAGTCAAGTTCAACAACCACAACAGCAGCAGCCTTATATGAATTCGCAATATTATATGCCACCACCATCGCCGTATGCTAATCAACAAGCGATGTTTTATCCACCAAAACAACCGTACCCGACGCAGGGTAAGCAAAAGCAACAACAGCCAAGTCAGTTTTCTAGTTTTGTTTCTCAATTTAAAACATCAGATGGTAACTATGATGTAAATAAAATGATGAATACAGCTGGACAAATGATGAATGCGATGAATCAAGTGACAGGTATTGTAAAGCAAGTTGGAGGCTTTTTTGGTAAGTGATGTTGAAGGATTGTCTATAAAAACAATGTAAATGAAATAAAGGACTAGACAAATTTCCTTGTAATAAATGGGTATATATAACAAACGGCTTTCTCTCTTTTCTCATACTGTAAAGTGTAATCAGATTTTTTTAACGAGAGAGGAGAGAAAAAACTATGCATCATTGTCATCCTTGCTTTGGAGGGCATAAGCCTACAGGACCTATTTGTACGACTGCTCCTGTCATTCATCCGACGAAACAATGCGTAACACACTCTTTTTCAACAACGGTGGTGCCACACATTTTCCCAACACATACAACACATGTACATCATCAACAAATTAAAAACCAAAACTTCTTCCCGCAAACAAATTCAAATGTAAATGTTGTGGACCCAATCGATCCAGGATTCGGCGGCGGATGTGGACCGTGTGGTCATGGTCATCATCACCACCACCACGGTCATCAAATATCTCCATTTGGGCCAGGACCGAATGTATCACCGTTTGGACCAGGACCAAATGTATCACCGTTTTTACCAAACAATGTATCACCAGTAGGTCCAAATATCGGACCAAACGTTGGTGGAATATTTAAAAAGTAAATGATATGTTAGAACTAGCGAAATGCTAGTTCTTTTTTTGTAATTGGAGTGTTGATATGAAAGTTATTGCAGTAACAGGATATAAGCCATTTGAACTTGGAATATTTAAAAATGATCATCCAGGGGTGGAGTGTATAAAGAAAGCGTTACACCGTAAATTAACCAATTTTGTAGAAGATGGTTTAGAGTGGGTTATAATAAGCGGCCAATTAGGTGTAGAATTATGGGCTGCTGAAGTTGTTTTTGAAATTCAAGTAGAATATCCAGATTTAAAATTAGCGGTATTCACTCCGTTTTTAGAACAAGAAGAAAATTGGAAAGAAGATAATCGTGAATATTACGAATTTATCCTTTCTCAAGCAGACCATGTTGATAGTATCACGAAACGGAAGTATGAAAGTCCAGAGCAATTTAAATTAAAAAATCAATTTTTTATTGAAAAAAGTGATGCGCTTTTAGCGGTATACGATGAAGAAAAACCAGGAAGTCCCAAATATATTGTAGAAGCAGCAAAGAAAAAAGGAGAAATAGAAAATTATCACAGTTATTTCATTCTTTTTTCTGATTTACAAGATATAATAGAAGAGGAACAGTGGAATAATGCAGAGTAAATATGTAATATAGTACTCGTATATATGATTGACAAAAAGCATTGTTTCTGAAAAAATTTAGTTAATGAAAGTTTTGGTAAAAATTTGAGGTGAAGAAAATGATTTCGGATAAAATTAAATTAACAGCGAAAGATATTTTAGAAAAAGAATTTAAAACAGGTATGAGAGGTTATCAGCAAGAAGAAGTAGACAAGTTTCTTGATATGATCATTAAAGACTATGAAGCTTTCCACAAAGAGTTTGAGCAATTAAAGCAACAAAATGCTCGTTTAAAGCGTGAATTAGAGGAACAAAAACTAGCAGTAACGCAAGTTCCACAACAACCTGTACAAACACCAGTTGCACAACCAGTTTATAACAACACGAATACGGATATTTTAAAACGCTTATCTAACTTAGAAAAAGCTGTATTTGGAAGTAAGTTATACGAATGATGTAAGGTGGGAAAAGGTTTAAGCATTTTACATAGAAAAAAACGTTGCAAAATCTTTTTGTTTCCACTATACTAATGGATGTCATAACGTTTGGGTAATCGCTGCAACGCCAACGTTGTAGAGGAAAGTCCATGCTCGCACGGCCTGAGATGGCTGTAGTGTTCGTGCCTAGCCAATTCATAAGCTAGGGTATTCTGGCTGTAAGGCTGGTTTAACGGCAGGGAAAAAACCTAAGTCCTTTCGGATATGGTTTGACTACCTTTAAAGTGCCACAGTGACGAAGTCCTTGAAGAAATGATAGGAGTGGAACGAGGTAAACCCCACGAGCGAGAAACCCAAATAATGGTAGGGGAATCTTTTCCAAGGAAATGAACGACGGGAAAGGACAGGTTTTATAACCTGTAGATAGATGATTGCCACCGGAGTACGAGGCGTGGGCCGTTTGTAGTACAAAGGAACAGAACATGGCTTACAGAACGTTATGAACCAACTATGAAATAACTCAGCTCTCCTTTGTTAGAGGAGGGCTTTTTATTTGTATGAAGTTATAAAGTATGAGTTAAAATGGTTAATGAGAAAATTTTTCGTAAAATGTAATGATTAATAGGACCAATTGCTATTAATTATTGTTTGAATATACATAAGAGGTGAATGCAAATGGGAAAAGTTACTTTAATTGCAACAGCGGCAATGGGTATTGAAGCGTTAGTTGCCCGAGAAGTTCGCGATCTTGGTTATGAATGTCAAGTAGAAAACAGCAAAGTAACATTTGAAGCAGATGAAAAGGCGATTTGTCGCACGAATTTATGGTTACGTACTGCGGACCGTGTAAAAATTAAAGTTGGCGAATTTAAAGCAACAACATTTGATGAGCTATTTGAAAAAACGAAAGCATTAAACTGGGGAGATTATATTCCAGAGAATGGCGAATTCCCTGTTATCGGTAAATCTTTAAAATCTGAATTATTCAGTGTTTCGGATTGCCAACGTATCGTTAAAAAAGCTGTCGTTGAAAAATTAAAAACAACATATAAACGTACAACTTGGTTTGAAGAAGATGGTCCGTTATTCCGTATCGAGATTGCAATGCTCAAGGATATTGCAACATTAACAATTGATGCGAGCGGTGTTGGACTTCATAAACGTGGATACCGTATGGATCAAGGGGAAGCTCCGTTAAAAGAAACATTAGCTGCCTCTTTAATTAAATTAACAAACTGGAAGCCAGATCGTCCATTTGTTGATCCATTCTGTGGATCAGGTACAATTCCGATTGAAGCAGCATTAATTGGACAAAACATTGCACCAGGATTTAACCGTGGTTTCGCATCTGACGAGTGGGGCTGGGTAGGTAAACAAAACTGGCGTGAAGCTCGTCAAGAAGCTGAAGATTTAGCGAACTATGATCAACGATTACAAATCATTGGATCGGATATTGATCATCGTATGATTCGAGTTGCTCAAGATAACGCAGAAGAAGTAGGCTTAGGTGATTTAATTACATTTAAACAAATGCAAGTAAAAGATTTCACAACAAAAGAGGATTATGGCTACGTTGTAACGAATCCTCCATACGGAGAACGTTTAAGTGAAAAAGCACTCGTTGAACAACTGTATAAAGAAATGGGACAAGTATTCCGCCCATTAGATACATGGTCAGCGTATGTATTAACAAGCTATGAAGCATTTGAGAAGTGTTACGGAAAAGATGCGTCGAAGAAGCGTAAACTGTTTAACGGATTTATCCGTACAGATTACTACCAATACTTCGGAAAACGTCCACCGCGTAATTCATAGTATAAAACTCCTCCAGCGCGCATATACTGGCTATTATGTAATGCGTAAAGGAGGAAGTGATATGGATAATTTCCAATTATCAATGATTCAAAAAGCTATTCACCGTACGTATGATGAGCTCGGAAAAGAAGTGGATAGTCAAGATGCAATTGTAGATGAAATACAAAAAGCACAAGAAGAATATTTGTCAGCTCTTTCACATGAAACAGCGATTGATAAAAGGTATTTAAAGTCATTAATATAGAAGAAAATTTTCCTTTTTCGAAAGGAAAATTTTTTTTCGTGTATTTATATGTATGGCAACAGGGGAAAGTAGCTGCACACATATGCGTAGCAGTTGCTATTATCTTTTTATAGAAAAACTTTTTGGTTGGAGGCTAAGGATGTTTACTGAGAAGAGATTACCATTTGAAGTAGGAAAACAAGATAATTTTTATGATAAGTTGAATGAGTGGATTGGAGATGTGTTTTACGACATCCTTCCGGAAAAAGGCTTTGAAGAGCGTGATGAACAAATTTTTATGGCGTTTCAGTTAGAGCGTGCTTTCCAAGAAAAGAAAGTTATGTTCGCAGAAGCTGGTGTAGGAACAGGGAAAACAATTGTATATCTTCTATATGCAATTTGTTACGCGCGTTATACTGGAAAACCAGCTATTATTGCTTGTGCAGATGAAACGTTAATTGAGCAGCTTGTGAAAGAAGAAGGAGACATTGCGAAATTATCTGAAGCGTTAGGCTTATCTGTTGATGTAAGGCTTGCAAAATCAATGGATAATTATTTATGCTTACGTAAACTTGAAGATGTTATGAGTGGACGAGCTCCAGAAGTAATTGAAGACGTATATTACGAGTTACCACAGTTTGTATTCGATCATGGTACGATGCAAAACTTTACTCACTATGGTGACAGAAAAGAATTTCCACTTTTAAATGACGAAGAATGGTCGAAAGTAAATTGGGATTACTTCCAAGATTGCTTTACTTGTGATTCTCGTCATCGTTGTGGACAAACTCTTTCACGTGAACATTATCGTAAAGCAGCAGATTTAATTATTTGTTCTCAAGATTTCTATATGGATCATATTTGGACGTACGATGCTCGAAAGCGTGAAGGGCAAATTCCATTATTACCAGAAAGTAGCTGCGTTGTATTTGATGAAGGACATCTTGTAGAATATGCAGCTCAAAAAGCTTTAACATACCGTTTAAAGCAAACGATGATGGAGCAACTTTTAACGAGATTATTACAAAACGATATTCGTGAAGAGTTTGCACATTTAGTAGAAGAAACAATTTGGCAAACAGAGCGATTCTTTGATGTGTTACAAGAAAACAAAAAAGAAATTGCCGGTTCTGATCGTTTAGAAATTACTGTGACAGAAAAAGTAACAGCTGAAGCGAAACGACTTTATGCGAAAATTGGTGAAGTCGGTGATGCATTAGTATTTGAAAGTGAAATGCATACAGTAAACACGTATGACTTAAATATCGTTGATGAACATTTAGATGTATTAGAGCATTCACTTCGTCTGTTCATGCATGAGAAAAATGTAATTACATGGGGTGAAGAAGGTGATGGAGCCTTCACGTTAGTGATTATGCCACGTGCAGTAGAAGAAGTATTACAAGAGAAAGTATTCTCGAAGAAAATTCCGTATATTTTCTCGTCTGCTACATTATCTAATAACGATTCATTCGCATTTACAGCAAATAGCCTAGGGGTAAAAGATTACTTATCATTCTCAGTTGCCTCACCATTTGATTATGAAGAGCAAATGGCAGTAAACTTACTATCGCATACGAAAGAAAATGAGTGGGAAAGAAAGTGTCAATATACACTTGAAAATATACAGAAAACAAACGGACGTACACTTGTATTATTCCGTACAACGCAAGAACTTGCAGCGTTTAAAGAATATGTAAGTAAAGAACAAATGTCAGTTCCGTTCCTATATGAAGGGGATCAAGAAATTAGTCAGCTCGTTTCTCGCTTCCAAAATGAAGAAGAGACTGTACTTTGTGCCGTTCATTTATGGGAAGGTTTAGACATTCCTGGTTCATCATTATCACATGTTATCATTTGGTCATTACCATTCCCTCCAAACGATCCTGTGTTTGAAGCGAAGCGTAAACATGTGAATGACCCGTTCTGGGATGTAGATGTACCATATATGATTTTACGTCTTCGTCAAGGGATTGGTCGTTTAATTCGTACGAGCGACGATAAAGGTGCTATATCAATCTTCTTATCTGATACAGAAGATGAGAAAGTGGTAGAAGCGGTGAAAAACGTACTACCGGTAGAAGGTAAAGAATTATAAGGAGAAAGCTTGGCGCTTGCCAAGCTTTTTTTCTATTATAAAAGGAATTTAGATTTCCGTGTCGAATTAAGTTTGAGGTAGAAAAGGGAGGTTTTTATACAATGACAGTAGCTACATATGAAGTAGAAAAACAATTTTTAACATATGTGAAGAAGATACAAAATTACGGAGAAGCATTAAGTTTAATGTTTTGGGACTTAAGAACAGGGGCGCCTAAAAAAGGTGTTGATCAACGTTCAGAAGTAATTGGTATGCTTTCATCCGAAGTGTTTGCTATGTCGACTTCAGATGAGATGGGGAACTATTTAACAGAGCTTGAAGCTTTAATACGTGAAGATAAACTTTCTGAAACGACGAAGAAAATGGTTGAAGAGTGTCGGAAAGAATATGATAGAAATAAGAAAATTCCACAAGCGGAATACGAAGCGTATGTGAAATTAGAAGCGAAAGCAGAGAGTGTGTGGGAAGAAGCTCGTGAAAAATCTGATTTCGAAATGTTCCGCCCGTACTTAGAAAAAATTGTTGAATTTAAAAAGAAATTTATTACATATTGGGGTTACGAAACATATAAATACAATACATTATTAGACATGTATGAGCCAGGTATTACAGTAGAAGTTTTAGATCACGTATTTGGTCAACTTCGTGAGCGCATCGTGCCGCTTGTAAAAGAAATCTCTGAGTCTAAAAAAGGATTAAAAACAAGTGCTTTATCGGAAAAATTTTCAAAAGAAAAACAAAAGAACTTTACATTAGAACTATTAAAGCAATTGAATTATGACTTTGAGGCAGGCCGTCTTGATGAAACAGTACATCCATTCGAGATTACATTAAATAGAGGGGATGTTCGTATTACGACACGCTATGACGAAAAGGATTTCCGCATGGCTGTGTTTGGAACAATTCATGAATGTGGTCATGCTGTATATGAACAAAATATTGCAGAGAAATTTGAAGGTACACCGTTATGTAGTGGAACATCTATGGGTATTCATGAGTCACAATCGTTATTCTTTGAGAACTTTATCGGCCGTAATAAATCATTCTGGAAGAAAAATTATGATTTATTAAAAGAGTATAGCAATGGTCAATTTGATGATATGTCAGTCGATGAATTTTATGATGCAATTAACGAATCGAAGCCGTCATTCATTCGTATAGAAGCAGATGAGCTTACATACCCGCTTCATGTTATGGTGCGTTATGAATTAGAGAAAGAATTATTTGATGGTACATTACAAGTGAAGGACTTACCAGCAGCTTGGAATGATAAGATGGAAGCATATTTAGGAATTCGTCCGGAAAATGATGCGCAAGGTGTATTGCAAGATGTTCACTGGGCTGGTGGCTCATTTGGATACTTCCCATCTTATGCGCTTGGTTACATGTATGCAGCGCAATTTAAGCAAAGAATGTTAAAAGACATTCCGAACTTTGATGCATTATTAGAAGAAGGAAACGTAACACCAATTCGTGAATGGTTAACAGAACATATTCACCAGTATGGTAAAACGAAAAAGCCACTTGAAATTTTAGAAGATGTAACAGGCGAAGGGTTAAATGCAAATTACTTAGCAGATTATTTAGAAGTGAAGTATAAAGGAATTTATGAGTTATAAAAAAGAGCTGCTTACTTGCAGCTTTTTTTATAGGGGGATAGAAGATGGTTTATACATATACAGTAATGACGCAAGAAGAGGCGGAAGAGATTGCATATAACTGGCATTATAAAGGGGAATATTCCTTTTACGATATAGAGGCAGATGAAGAAGATTTAGCTGAGTTTTTAGAGGGTGAGAGTAGAGGGAATCATGTGTTTTCTGTGAAAGAAAATGGTACTCTCATTGGGTTCTTTACGGTTTGTAAAATAAATAATGGAACGGTTGATATAGGACTTGGAATGAGGCCTGATATAACTGGAAATGGATTTGGTTTACAGTTCGTGAATGCTGGATTAGCTTTTAGCAAAGAAAAATACGGATGCAAATATATAACACTATCAGTAGCGACATTTAATGAGAGAGCGATAAAAGTGTATAAAAGGGTGGGGTTTGAAGCGGTTGGAACGTTTATACAGAAAACAAATGGTGGTTGTTTTGAGTTCTTGAAAATGAACTATATATGTAAACGTGATTAAAAAACAGAGGATCTTCTGTTTTTTTATTTTGATTTAGAAATATATGATACATATTGTTTACTTGTTGTAATTGAGAGTTTTGAAATTTCGGTAGAGGGTGTGTATGATAGGAGTTTAGTAGCAAATAGTAGGTTTAGCAAGGAAGGGTAGAGGTAGTATGATTACAATTAAAACGAAAAATGAAATAGATTTGATGCATGAATCTGGAAAATTACTTGCTTCATGTCATAAAGAAATTGCGAAAATGATAAAGCCAGGTATAACGACACAAGAGATTGATACGTTTGTTGAAATGTATTTAAAAAAGCATGGTGCCACATCTGAACAGAAAGGTTACAACGGGTATCCATATGCGATATGTGCATCTGTAAACGATGAAATGTGTCATGCGTTTCCGGCCGATGTTCCTTTAACTGAGGGTAATATTGTAACAATTGACACGGTAGTAAACTTAAATGGGGGTCTTTCAGATTCTGCTTGGACGTATAGAGTTGGAAAAGTTTCTGATGAAGCAGAAAAGTTGTTGTTAGTAGCTGAGAATGCTTTGTATAAAGGGATTGATCAGGCGGTAATTGGTAATCATGTAGGAGACATTGGCTATGCAATTGAAAGTTATGTAACAAATGAAGGTTTTTCTGTCGCAAGAGACTTTACGGGACATGGGATTGGTAAAGAGATTCATGAAGAACCAGCAATTTTTCATTTTGGGAAACAAGGACAAGGACCTCAGTTACAAGAAGGAATGGTAATTACAATTGAACCGATTGTAAATATAGGTATGCGATATTCTAAAGTAGATTTAAATGGGTGGACTGTACGAACGATGGACGGGAAATTATCAGCTCAATATGAGCATACAATTGCGATTACAAAAGATGGGCCAATCATTTTAACGAAGTTGTAATTGGGAATGAAAGAGTTTGCAAAACTCGAACAAAAATAGTGGTTTTTAAAAATTTGTACGTGTTTTTTTGATAAATGCTTTTCAAAGCATAAAAAGTACGTTATAATCCTTCTATAAAATAAATAGTTAGCTACACTCATATAATCGCGGGGATATGGCCTGCAAGTTTCTACCGAAGTACCGTAAATACTTTGACTATGAGTGAGGACGAATATAATTGCTTGTTTAGCATTCTTTTTTTGCGAAACTCCAAAAGCGCGTCTCTCACTTGTAACGAGTGGTGGCGGCTTTTGGAGTTTTTTTATTGCATAAGAGGGGGAACAAACATGAAAGTATTACAAGAAAAGATTTTGAACGAAGGAAAGGTTTTATCTGGTGACGTATTAAAGGTAGATGCTTTTTTAAATCATCAAATTGATCCAGTACTTATGCAAGAAATCGGAAAAGAATTTGCTAAACGTTTTAAAGAAGAGAACATTACAAAAATCGTGACGATTGAATCTTCAGGCATTGCACCAGCGGTTATGGCTGCATTAGAGCTTGGTGTAAAAGTAATTTTTGCACGAAAACGTAAATCGTTAACGTTACAAGATAATATGTACGTTGCAAACGTATATTCATTTACAAAACAAGAAACAAATGAAATTTCATTATCTCGAAATCATATCGATGAAAATGATCGTGTATTAATCATCGATGACTTTTTAGCAAACGGTCAGGCTGCTTTAGGTTTAATGAGTTTAGTAGAGCAAGCTGGAGCGAGTATTGCAGGAATTGGAATTGTTATTGAAAAAGCATTTCAAGATGGAGGAAAGAAGCTTCGTGAACAAGGCGTTCGTGTTGAATCACTAGCAGAAATTGCATCACTTGATAACGGCACAGTTACATTTGTACAGCAAGAAACTGCGGAGGTGAAATAAACGATGAAGCAGCATCCATTTAAAATTGCATCGCTTGGTATGCAGCATATGCTTGCAATGTATGCTGGAGCAATTATCGTTCCGCTTATTGTGGGCGGTGGACTTGGTTTGAATCAAAAAGAGTTAACATATTTAGTCTCAATTGATTTATTAATGTGCGGCGTTGCGACAATTTTACAAGCATTATCAAATCGCTTTTTCGGTATTGGGCTTCCAGTTGTGCTTGGTTGTACATTTACAGCGGTTGGACCGATGATTGCAATCGGGAAACAATACGGCGTGTCTTCTATTTATGGAGCAATTATTGCTGCCGGGTTATTCGTTGTTATTTTTGCAAAATTATTTGGAAAGCTTGTAAAACTGTTTCCCCCTGTTGTAACAGGATCTGTCGTTACAGTAATTGGAGTTACACTTGTTCCAGCTGCTATTAATGATATGGCTGGCGGAGTAGGAAGCAAAGATTTCGGAAGTCTTGAAAACTTAGCGTTAGCATTTGGTGTGTTACTATTTATCATCATTATGTATCGTTTCTTCGACGGATTTATTCGTTCAATCTCTATTTTGCTAGGTTTATTGTTCGGTACAATCGTTGCAGCATTTATGGGGAAAGTAAGCTTGCAAGCAGTTGGAGAAGCAGATTGGTTCCATGGTATTCAGCCATTTTACTTCGGTACACCAACATTTGAATTGACGCCAATTATTACGATGATTTTAGTTGCTTGCGTAGGGATTGTAGAAGCAACAGGTGTATACTTTGCATTATCTGATATTTGCAATAAAAAGATTGGTGAAAAAGAATTAACAAAAGGCTATCGAGCAGAAGGATTAGCGATGGTGTTAGGTGGTATTTTCAACGCGTTCCCATATACAACATATTCTCAAAACGTAGGGCTTGTTCAATTAACTGGAGTAAGAAATCGCGTTATTATTTATACTTGTGGTGGTATGTTAATCGTTCTTGGATTCATTCCAAAAATCGCAGCTATTACAACGATCATTCCGAAATCAGTACTGGGCGGTGCGATGTTAGCAATGTTCGGTATGGTAATGGCATATGGTATTAAAATGTTAAGTAGCGTTGATTTTGGTAAACAAGAAAATTTATTAATCGTTGCATGTTCTGTCGGAATCGGACTTGGAGTTACAGTCGTTCCTACTTTATTCTCACAACTTCCTGAAAATATTCGTATTTTAACAGATAACGGAATTGTACTTGGAAGTGCGTCAGCAGTACTTTTAAATATCGTATTTAATATGGTGCCGCAGCGTAAAGTGAAAATAAAAGAAGAGCCGGTGTCTATGCAAAGTGCGGTAAGAGAAGCGTAAAAAAGCAAGGTCTCATTATGAGACCTTGCTTTTCTTTTTAAGTGGCATCATTTTTCCGTACGTACCAAGACGCCAAATGTACTCAAGTGGCCCGTATTGATAATGTGAAAGCCACCAGCGGCTAATAAAGATTTGTAACGTGTAGAAACTAATGCAGAATATTGGTCCAACCCATAATGGAGCAGGATAATAATTTTTAAGGAATAGACCAAATACAAGTAATGTAACAATTGTATGCGAGATGTAATTTGTTAATGCCATTCGTCCAACGTATTGGAATGGACGTAATAACGTTTGCCATTTTTCTTTTTGTAATAAACGCATTAGCGTGAAAATGTAGAATATGAATAACGTTTTTCCGCTAAACATTGTAAAGACCTGCATATAAATTGGTTCATAAAATGGTTTTGATAAGAAGTAACGGACCATGAAGAACCACATTGGTAATGTTAAAAGGAACATAATAATTTGCCATTTTTTAAGTTTTAGATCTAACTCTTTCGTGCGGCGGAAAATATCCTTTTTGCCGGCGTATAAACCAAGCAAAAATAGCCCAACTGTTTCTGGAAGCATAAGTAAATTTAATCCAATTCCATCAGCGTAAAATGCATGGAAACGATTTTGTATTTGTGACAGCCAATCTTCTAATGGCATGATAGGTAAGGAAAAACCTAGCTCTTCCTTTGGTACCAATGCAACTGTAATACCAGCCATTAGCATAATGAATTGAAAAATACTCAATAAAACGATAGCCCATATTAAAATAGTACGAGGTTCTCTCTTATAAAATAAAAATAAGAAAAATCCAGCAATCGCATAAGTATGTAAAATGTCTCCGTCCCATAAAAGAACGTAATGTAAGAAACCGAATAATAATAAAATAAGTAAGCGGCGAACAAATAAAATTTTCGGATGATCTGTTTTTGCTTCAGCACGAGTCATAAAAATGTAAAAGCCTAGGCCAAATAAAAACGAAAAGATAGTATAAAACTTTGTTTGAATAAACATATCGTAAAATAGACGGATATAGCTATCTAGCCCTTCATAAACTCCTGAAATATCACGTGAGTCAATCCCAGCGATAACAGGCCAGTTCACAAGAAAAATACCTAGTACAGCTATTCCTCTAATAATATCGATGGAGTGTATCCTCTCGCCTTGTGAAATATTTTGTGTCATTATTTTCCTCCCTGTTAAGTAATTCCCTTTTATTATACAAAATGTAAGATGGAGGGTATAGGGTGGATTTCCATTTTTTTTAACTATTAAGTTATGTAAGATGCGATATAATAAGAGGGCACAACAAGTTTTAACCTTTTTCAAAACAGGCAGTAAAGCTCCTTCTTATAAGGAGCTTTCTTTATGAAAAGTGTTGATAATGATTCTCTTTAATGATAAAATATATTTAAAATTGATAATCATTATCAAAAAGGTTGGTGTGTAAGTATGGTATATGCATTAGTAGCAGGTACAGTCGCTGTATATGCAGTTATTGCGAAGTATGTTTTAAATGGAGTAGGAACAGCAAAATGAGTGATATGACATAAAATCCCTTTCATTTGTAAAAAGAATGAAAGGGATTTTTTATTTTTAATGAGAATATGCTGAAAATTTAGTATGATAGTAAAGTGAAACTGTAATCAATGGGTAGGTGTAACTCTCACTGGTTATGAGCTCGCAAATAGCGGGGAAAAGTATATACATCTTGGATAAAGGGGAACAAGGGGATGACAAACATAGTACAGACAAACGGTATGAAAAAACTTGTTTGTTTTTATGAAGAGTGGCAAAAACACGGCGATGCAGAGAATAGTTTAAAGTTGTTTGAGGTGATTCAAAAATATAAACAAGAACAGCTTATGATAGCGTTCTGTGGTCACTTCTCTGCAGGGAAATCAACGATGATGAATCATCTATATAAAGCGCAGTTGTTACCAACAAGTCCAATTCCGACAAGCGCTAACGTTGTCAAAATTGAAAAAGGAATGGATCGTGTTGTTGTAACGGTTAAATCTGGAGAACAGTACGAGTATGACGGTGCATATTCAGCTGAAGAATTAAAACAAATTTGTAAAGATGGTGATGAGGTAATTGGTGTTCACATTTATCGGAATGATGCGCCAATTCCTGAAGGTGTTATGTTAGTAGATACACCAGGGATTGACTCAACAGATGATGCCCATCAATTAGCGACAGAATCAACGCTACATCTAGCAGACGTAATTTTTTATATGATGGATTATAATCACGTCCAATCGGAAGTGAATTTGCAATTTGTTAAAGAATTGAAACAACGTAATAAAACGGTTTATCTCGTTGTCAATCAAATAGATAAACATAAAGAAAATGAATTGTCGTTTGAGAATTATAAAGATAGTGTAAAGCAATCGTTCTCTAACTGGGATATTGAAGTAGATGGAGTATATTATACGTCATTACGAATGATGAACCATCCACATAATGAAATTGGAAGCTTAGAAACGTTAATTACTTCTATTATGAAAGAAAAAGAGCAGTATGTAAGGACTGGAATGGAGCGAGAAACAGAATATTTAATGGGGGAACATTTCTCGTTTATTGTTTCTGAAAATGAAAAAGCTCTTTTGAAATATGAGGAAGAGTTAGCATCACCACTTTCTATTTCAGAGGTAGTTGAAAAGAAGGAAGAGTTAACGGAAGCGAAAAATCGTGAGGCAAGTAAAGAGTCTCATGTGAGAAATGAATTTATAAAAGGCCTACAAGCTATATTAGATAACGCGTATTTAATGCCATTTGAAATGAGAGAATTGGCAAATGCGTACTTAGAAACGAAATTAACAAAGTTTAAAGTCGGTTTGCTATTTGCGAAAGGAAAGACGGAGCAAGAAAAACAAAGGCGTGTAGAGGCGTTTTATTCTGCCCTTCAAAAGACTGTTGAAACGCAGCTTGATTTTCATGTGAAGGAATTTATTGTAGCCTTCTTAAAAGAAGAAGGATTGTTCACGGAGGAAATTGGGAAAGACATATATGGGTTAGAAATTGCTTTCGGACCAGAAATGTTGGCTGAGGTAATTAAACAAGGCGCAGGTTTCACAGGTGATTACTTACTTCTTTATACAGCGGATGTAGCGAATGAACTAAAGAAGCGTTATTTTATAAAAGCACAGCAAATTTTTGATAAAAGTGCGGTTGTTTTAAAGCAAAAGGTGAGGGAAGCAGTTGCTCGTATTGAAGAAGAGATTGAAACATATACGATGTTGCAAACGGCGAAAGAAACACAATTACAATACAATAACAATTTGGCGACATATGAAGACTATTTACGAAATGTTTGGCACGATCATGTTGCTACGCCTGAAGGTTTGCAAATAGATGAGATATTGCAAAGGGAAAAGCAAATTGTTAGTGAGAAATTTACACTACAAGAGAAGGAAATCGTAAACGATAACGTAGCGATTCATGAAGAAGAGCTGAAAGGAACGGCGGCTTTAAATATTCAGCGGATATTAGAGAAAGTGAAAAAAGCTGAAACGATATTAGAGCCATTGCCAGCGCTGAAACATGTACAGCAAGAGGTAATAGAGAAAAGAAGACGTGTAGAAACAAAACAATTTACAGTAGCGTTATTCGGGGCATTTAGTGCTGGAAAATCATCATTTGCCAATGCCTTACTCGGTGAGAAAGTACTTCCTGTATCACCAAACCCGACGACGGCAACGATTAATCAAATTTTGCCGGTTACAGAGGAAAAACCACATGGAACAGTAATTGTTCAGTTTAAATCAAAGCAAGCGTTATTAGAAGATATGAAAGCTGTTTATAAGCTGTTTCATTATGAGATTGCTACGTTAGATGAAGCGTTAGCACAAATTGATAAAGTTATGAAATATCCTTCACCAACTGGGAAGCAAAAAACAACATTTAGCTTTTTACGAGCGGTACAAAAAGGGTATGATGCAGTTTCTACTTATTTAGGAGAACAAGTACAAGTTACATTAGAAGAGTTCTCTGATTATGTAGCGAATGAAGAGAAATCATGCTTCGTTGAGTATATGGAACTTTATTATGATTGTGCTTTAACAAGGCAGGGAGTAGCGCTTGTAGACACACCTGGAGCGGATTCTATCAATGCTCGCCATACGGATGTTGCATTCCAGTATATTAAAAACGCAGATGCTATTTTATTTGTAACATATTATAACCATGTATTCTCTCGTGCTGACCGTGAATTTTTAATTCAGCTTGGTCGTGTAAAGGATACTTTTTCCCTTGATAAAATGTTCTTCTTAATTAATGCTGCGGATTTAGCAGAGTCTGAAGAAGAACTTGAAATGGTAAAAGGTTATATCGCAGATCAGCTACTGCAATACGGTATTAGAAATCCGCGTTTATTTGCAATTTCAAGTTTATGTGCGCTTGAAGAGAAACAAGGAAAGAATGTTGAAAAAGAGAAGTATGGTATTTTACAAAACTCTGGGATTACTAAGTTTGAGGAATCATTTACGTCCTTTATGATGAGAGATTTAATGCTTGTTTCTGTGCATGCTCTATATGGTGCGTTGCAAGGGGCAGATCAGCTTTTAGTAAACATGATAAAGGGTGCAAAGCAGGGGAATGAAGAGAAAGAGAAGCAAACGAAAAAATATGAAGCAGAGCGTGATCAACTACTTCATATCATTTCTTCATATAGTGTACTTGCTGAAGAACAGGCGATGCAAAATGAAGTGAAAGAGTTGCTTTATTACGTGCAACAGCGTCTATTCCTACGCTATAACGATGTGTTTACTGAATTTATTAATCCGGCGGCACTTCGAACCGATGGAAATGTGAAAACACAATTGCAGCAGTGTGTTATGGAATTAGTAGCATTTATTCAGCATGATTTATTGCAAGAAATGCGTGCGACATCATTACGCCTTGAAAAATGGATAGACGAAGCGATGAAGCGTGCAAAAGACGAAATTGTAGTGAACTGTAAAGTAGAAAATGAATCAATTTCTATGAATGGAACAGTGGAGTATGAATATAAAGATATTACACATAAAGAACCCTTCCCTTCAGTTGAAATAAAAGATTTCAAAAAAGCATTGGCACATTTTAAAAATGAGAAAAGCTTTTTTGAAAAGAATGACAAAGCTTTTATGCAAGAAGACGCTAAATCTGTATTAGAACCGCTCGTATCAAACTATGTAGCTGATGAAAAACATTTATTTGTTCATCATTATAAGCAAGAGTGGGATATGAAGTGGAATTTATTCCAAAAAGTGATGCAGCAAGATGTGATGAACTATTATGAAAGTATATTGTTGGCATTGGCTGAAACGATCGATGTATCTCTATATGAACAAAGTAAAGAACAATTGCAAAAGCAGTTAGTAGAGATTGAAAAAGAAATTTATGTTATATAGTCGTTATGAGAAAAAGATTCGTTCAATTTTCTTTTGAAGTACAGTATCTAAAGATTTTACAAATCCAGCAAATTCATCGGTAGAAATCATATGAGTAAGAACGAGTCGTCTGCCATCTGGTGTTTCACCGCATAAGACGAATGAAGAAAATTCATATGTTTTGTTTTCAACTACTAATTTTGGATAGGAATACGTGTCGCTTTTCTTCTTCTTTCCATCAATAGAGATGACGTTGCATTTTTTCTCATTGTTGTCCATGGTGAATCCCTCCTTTCTATTACTTATGGTAGACAAGGAGGGTTTAGAACAATAGAAAAGGGGGAATTTTTTATGTCTGTTGTAATAGAACGTATTCCAAAAGAGGCTATACCGAAGGCTTTATTGTTACTTGCTGATCCAAGTGAACGGCAAATAGCTACATATGTACAAAGAGGATTAACATACGTAGCTAAGCAGGGGGGGAGCGTTATCGGTGTATATGTTCTTTTGGAAACAAGGCCAAAGACGATGGAAATCATGAATATTGCGGTTGTAGAACATTTACAAGGAACAGGGATTGGGAAGAAGCTATTAAGGCATGCTGTAGAAACTGCTAAAGGATATGGTATGTCAAAACTTGAAGTTGGTACAGGCAATTCTAGTGTTTCACAACTTGCTTTATATCAAAAATGTGGATTTCGTATTTTTTCTATTGATTTTGATTACTTTTCGAAGCATTATGAAGAAGAGATTATTGAAAATGGGATTGTATGTCGTGATATGATCCGGCTTGCAATGGAATTGAATAAAAACGTATAACTATTTAGGGGGAAGAGAAGATGGAAGTACATAAAGCAATTACAGCACATTCTCGTAAACAAAATGAAAGCGTAAAAGCATGTTTACAATTAGATGCACAGCGTGAAGCAGCTATTGAAGCTGCCGTATCTCTTGCGTCAAATGGGAAAGAATTTTCGGTTGATGTCATTAATTTTGTAACGAAGCAAATTAATGATCTTGCAAAAAATGGTGTTACCTTGCAGCGTAAATATGTTACAGAAGAAATGGTTATGGAGTATGTAAGTCGTTTGAAAGAGAAAGAAGGTCGTTAAAGATGATAGTTACAGTCGAATGGTTACGTGAGCATATAGAAGATGAGAATGTCCGTATAATCGATTGTCGTTTTGATTTAGCGAATCCTAATTGGGGTAGAGAAAAGTATGAAGAAGGACATATTCCTCATGCGTTATATTTTGATTTGAATTTAGATTTATCAAGTCCTATAGCAGAACATGGTGGCCGCCATCCTTTACCAAATATTGAGGAGTTTGCAGACAAGCTTTCGAAGGCTGGTATTGATGAACATACGACAGTAATTGCGTATGACAGTCAAGCTGGTGCAAATGCTGCTCGTTTATGGTGGTTATGTAACTATGTAGGACATGAGAAAGTATATATATTAGATGGTGGTTTCCCTGCTTGGAAAGAGAATGGACTACCGACAACAGCGGAAATTCCTGTTGCTATACGAAAAACATTCAAAGCTAATATACAAGATCATATGCTTGTAACGATGGAAACGGTCAGAGAGAATATCCGTGCAGGTGCGGATGTTACATTAATTGATTCAAGAGAGCCGAAACGTTATGCTGGTGTAGAGGAACTTGTCGATCATAAAGCAGGACATATTCCAACAGCGGTAAACCATTTTTGGAAGGATGGAATGTTGCAATCAGGACAATTTAAGAATAAAGCTGGGCAACAAGAACGATTCCAAAATCTGTCGAAAGATAAGGAAACCATTGTATATTGTGGTTCTGGTGTTACGGCATGTCCAAATATCGTTGCATTAAAATTGGCTGGATTCCAAAATGTTAAATTGTATGCAGGTAGCTGGAGTGATTGGATTTCTTATCCAGAAAATCAAATTGCAAAAGAAGAAGATTAATCACTTGCATGCAAAAATAATTTGTATTAAAATAAGGTCACAAGCAAGAGATTGCTCGAAAAACTTTGTATTTTACACATTGGAAACAATGTGATAATATAACGACAAGTAAATAATACATCCTGCGGTGTGCGTAACTTATTTATGTCTAAAACCGATGTTAGTTATACGGAAGCTCAATATTTAGCGACCATCATCAAGCCTTCCTTGTGGAGGAAGATGTACGGTAACTGTGAGGGCATCCACCTGCGAGTAGCGGGTTTTTGGACATTTACGAGGAGCGGCACGTGCGGGGGTCTTATTTCAACTAACCTTATATAAAATTCCTACGGTGTACGTAGCTTATGCATGTCTTAAACCAATAAGTTTAATATGGAAGCTCAATATTTAAATGTAGCTAACATGCCATCTTTTTAAGAAGGAAGTTACAAACATTTGTGAGAGCATCCACCTGTGAGAGCAGGTTTATGGACATCTAGAGAGAACGGCATATGTGGGGCTATATAAAAACCTTACGTTTTATACGTAAGGTTTTTTTGTTGCATAGATATATTAATATTATCTTGATTCACCTGTGAAGTTTCCGTAATAAATGTAGCACTTTCTGTCTTCATCAATCTCTCTTGAATCTAAGGAGAATTCCATAGACATGCCGTCTCGCTGAATATATATAATATCTGAATGAAGAGATGGTAAAATTTCTTCGTAGTTCCATACATCTTGACTATCTACTAAGCTTGAACTCGTTTCACTTAGTTCTCTAATTTCAAAACCGATGTGGGAGTATGTAGGGTCTGAAGGGTCATTGGCGAAAACTTCTTTTTGAATATAAATAACTACTGTTCCGTCTGGATCAACCGAAGTTGCAGTAACAACATAAGTATTTTTCTCTTTAATAAAATATTCACAAGTCATGCGTGCGATAATTTCAGAATTAGAAATATTGGCGTAGTTCCATAAAGCAGGATACCCTTTCGTTTCATCATTAAGTCGATATTCTAAGCGCATTTTTATACCTCTTCTTCCTTTTTCTTCTACTTTATCATGCCATCCTATATAATAGGAATAGAAATTAAAAAGGGGAGTGCGAAGGTGACAAAAACGAAATGGCTAGTAGGTGGTGTCGTAACGTCTTTAATGACTGGCACTTTATTTGGTTGCGCACAAGATCTTCCCCCAAAACCGAATGATAATAGTTGTTCTGATTGGGATTGGGATGATGAACTTGGGGTATGGCAGTGTGATGATAGTAGTTCAGGTTATCGTGGGCATTATTTCTATGGTGGGCGATACTATCAAAATAAATCCACTTTTAAAAATTCATCGGCGTTTAAATCGTATCAATCGTCTGCTGAATTTAAAGGTGGAATTGGAAGCGGTTCAAAGGGAGGATTTGGGGGATAAAATATGTCGCAATACATAAGGGATCGAAAAGAGTTTTATTTGAAATATCCAAATTTTTGGTCGAATTTATATGAATGTGAGTATAGTTTGTTTCATGTTTTTTCTATAACAAATCAGACTATGAAGCAATTACAATTAGCGACTGAACGAATGGGAAAAATATTTTTTAAGACTGCTAGACTGCTGCGTAATTTAAGTGACGAACAGCTTCTTGAGCTTGGTTTTCCATCCGCGAGTTTATCATTCATTAGAATGAAAGGGCTTTATCCTGAATCTGTAATTTCGCGATTTGATTTTGCTGTAACAGAGGATAACCAAATCAAAATGCTTGAGTTTAATAGTGATACACCAACTTTTATTGTGGAATGCTTTCAAATGAATGGGAAAGTATGTGAAAATCTAGGTTATGATGATCCAAACTCGGATCAAGAACGATTGCTATCTTCTGGTGTTACGAAAGCCGTAATGGAAGCGACAAAGGGATTAGACAATCCAAATGTTGTTTTTACAGCACATCATGAACATATTGAGGATTGGAATACGACTATGTATTTGAGTCAGTTATGCCATGTGGAAAATAAAGTAGTGCCAATGTCAGAACTTAGAATTACAAAAGATGCTCTAATCGATAAAGATGGGGCGAAGATTGACGTTTTATATCGCCAAACATATCCGATAGAAGATTTAATTGAGGATCGAGATCCTGAAACAGGAGATTTGGTAGGTGTGGAATTGTTGCAACTTGTAAAGGCCGGAAAGCTTTTTATAATAAATCCTTTGTCAGCATTTTTACTTCAGCCAAAATCAATTCAGTGTCTTATTTGGGGGTTAGCAGAAGAAGAGGCCTTTTATACAAATGAGGAACAACAGTGGATTAAAGAATATATGTTACCTACATATTTAGAACCAGATTTATTTTTAGGAAAAGGTTCTTTCGTTCAAAAACCTTCATTTGGTAGAGAAGGAGATACAATTACGATTCGTGATAAGGACGAAAATATTATGCTTCAAAATGCACATCAAACATATAAAAAGTCACTGCCAATATTTCAAAAGTATACAGAACTTCCAGTCGTATCCTTGGAAACAGAAAAAGGGATGGAGAAACTGTCGTATGTGTTTGGTTCTTTTTTAATTGCTGGAAAAGCGAGTAGTATCGGTATTCGCGCGGGAGAAAAGATTACAGGAAATGAATCGTACTATTTACCGGTAGGTATAAAAAGGAGGGGGAAAAATGATTAATTTTTTATTATATTTAGCAGTAACACTTGGACTTTTATGTATTGGTCTGTTCTTGATGGAAGTGACAACGAAAGTTAAGGAATTTAAGTTAATGGCTCAAGGGAATAAGGCGGTAAGCTATGTGCTTGGAGGGCGATTACTTGGGTTAGCTATCGTTTTATATTCGACAGCAGCTAATTCAATTTCACTTCTTGATATGATTTCGTGGGGAGCAGTTGGGATTTTGGCTCAAATTATCGTCTTTTATTTAGCTGAGTGGCTTACACCACGCTTTAATATAAACAAAAGTCTTGAAGAAGATAATCAAGCAGTCGGTCTTTTTCTTATGTTTTTATCGCTTTCAATTGGGATTGTAATCGCTGGTTGTATAACTTATTAAAAACTTTACGTTTAAACGTAAAGTTTTTTATTTTATACCGCTATTTGCCGGGCAGCCCGATTGGTGAGGGCTAATAATCAGTGGCGGATGAACAAAACCCCCACTGATTAAAGTTTCACTTTATATACGTTAGTTTGCCATACCATTTGAAAAAATTGTAGGCTACGGTTGACATCTATTTTAAATAAGAGTAACATTTTCAATGTAATGAAAATAAGTCTCTGTTAGGTGAGGCTCCTGTATAGAGAAATGCTACTGCCCAAAAATGTCGAGAGACGCCAATGGGTCAACAGGAATGATCGAATTAAGGTTTTTCTTAACGTAGCTGGTAATGTACCTATGCTATACAGTGCTAAAACTCGGTGAGGGAGAGGTCCGTAGATTTCTAATTATATTAGAAATCGTTTATTTGTGTATGTAATGGCCGCTACTCTCTTAAGGGTAGGGGTCTTTTTTGTTACCAAGCTATGAGTAATTTCATATTATAAACTATAAAATTAAACGAGGAGATGAGGAGCATGTCAAATTCTGACTCGGTTCCGTTACCCATATACTTCAAATCAAAAATATATGATGTAGGCAGGAAACGATTTGTTCCTCCCTCTATATTTATCACAATGTAGCGTTTATAAAGCGCGAGACACTTTCACAGTAAAGTGGATAAATTGAGAAACAAAGCGTTTCTTCCTATGTTGTAAAGGAGGAGACGATAATATGTTATATGCAAACAAAACTGTGGGTAACACGTCATATAAACTAAGTAAAAAATCAATAAAAGAACAAACAATGCTCCAAAAAAATAAAGATTTATTAATTGAAATTGCAACAAGAGATGTAAAATCTGTATTTGCATATTTTAAAACAACAAGAGACGGACTATCAATGAAAGAGGCACAAAAACGTATTCAAGTATATGGCCGAAATGAACTAACTTCAAAAAGAGCACTTCTTGCAGAAGTAATGATGAAGCTAGGTGGCATGATTCCAGGTTTTTCAAAACAACGTGTGTGTGATGAATTACAACGTGAAACGATTACTGTATCTAGAGTAGAATGTTCTAGTAGTACAGGGTTAAATAGTGAACTGAAAATGATGGAGATACCTGTGCAAGAACTTGTACCTGGAGATATGATTTTTCTTTCGGCTGGAGATGCTGTGCCAGCTGATGTACGTATTATTTATGCAGATGATTTATTAGTGAATGAGTCTGTGTTAACGGGAAACGAAGAGAATATAGAGAAGTTTGAGAGCTGCTATCACCTTGAACGTAAACGATTTATTCCATTAAAACGGATGAAAGATTATAATCCACTTGAGCTTGAAAATGTATGTTTTAAAGGTTCGCATATCGTTAGTGGAAATGCAAAAGCTATCGTTGTTTCTACTGGAAAAAATACGTATTCAGGCATCTTGCATACTTGTTGTAGTAGAACGTCTTAATGTGTTAATGGTGCTAAATATACAAAAACAATGTATAATAGACAAAGTTGAGCAAAAACGTAGAATGGTAATCTATTTATATAACCTTACGTGATAACGTAAGGTTATTATTTTTTTAATAGGAGAGGAATTATGAAAAAAGTATTATTAGTTGATGGTATGGCACTATTATTTCGTGCTTTTTACGCAACAAGTGTCTACGGACAATTTATGAAACGACAAGATGGAACCCCTACGAACGGGATTCATGGTTATATGAAACACTTATTAACAGCTACGCAAGCGATCGAACCAACACATATCGTTACATGCTGGGATATGGGAAGTACGACATTTAGAACAGAATCGTTCTCGAATTATAAAGCAAATCGTGCAGCGCCACCAGAAGAATTAATTCCTCAATTTGATTTAGTGCAAGAAATGACTGCAAAATTATCCATTCCAGTTATCGGTATGAAAGGCTACGAAGCCGATGATTGTATCGGTACGCTTGCAAAACAATATTGCAATGAAGCTGAAGTTTATATTTTAACAGGTGATACGGATTTACTTCAACTTGTTGATAAGAGCGTTACAGTCATGCTTCTGCGTAAAGGAATTGGAAATTACGAATATTACACACCGGAGAAAATCATGGAAGAAAAAGGTGTAGAGCCGTGGCAAATCGTCCATGCAAAAGCTTTCATGGGAGATACAAGTGATAATTATCCAGGTGTAAAAGGTATCGGTGAAAAAACAGCGTATAAGCTTATTCAAGAGCACGGAACAGTATCCGCTGTACTAGAAAATGTAGGATCATTAACAAAAGCGCAGCGTACGAAGATTGAAAGTGATTTAGAGAACTTAAATATTTCGTTACAATTAGCCCAAATTCACTGTGAAGTTCCAATTTCATGTTCACTAGAAGAAGGGTTACACACAATGGATGAAGAAAAACTTAGATTTGTTTGTGAAGAAATGAATTGGGGAAGACCTGAAATATTAATAAATATGCTATAAATAGTTTGGAAAGAGGGATGTTGCATAAGTCGAACTTTGACTTGGTGACACCTTCTTTTTGTTTTTGTAAACAGTATTATAGTAAATAAAATTATGTCGAACTCAATTTTAAATATATAAATGTTTTGACAAGATATAATGATAAAAGTTGATGGAAATAGTAACTTTTATAATGAAGTGAATTAATTTCAACATAGTTTTAGATAATCACTTTTTTCGTGTTCACAAAGTTGTCAGAAAATAAACGGAATTTTCATATGAAGTTCAAATAGAATTCACAACAATCAATTATTATAAGAACCACAGATAATTCTTTATCTTTTATATAAATCATCCCCCAAGGAGGACAATGAAAATGAGAAAAAAAGTGAGAAAATCTTTTAAACAATTATTAATTGAAAATAAACAATCACTATTAAATAATAAAGAAAATATGAAAGAAATCGAGGAGAGAATTGAGAAACGACATGTAGCATATAGTGGTGCCAGTAATTAAATAAACTAAAAAAAATAGCCTATATAGGCTATTTTTTTTATTTTATATTGAAAAAATGCTAATCAGCTCTTTAATTTTGTAAATATGCAAGATATTTTTATAGCGTTTTTCTATCAATATTACTCATTTTTCGAGGTTGAAATTGGTATATACCAATTTTTGAGATTTCCTATTCATAATATTACAAAAAATGTTACAATACACTCAAATTTATACTATAAAATCATTTTAATATGAAAAATTGGAATGAAAAGAAAGGAGGGGAATATGAATAAAGATGTCGCTTTGAAATGATTATTATCATTTCATTAGGAGTTGATGTAAAAAGATGAAGAGATACGAAGAATTGGACTCTATAAGAGGGATTTCTTCATTAGTAGTAATGATCGGTCATCATTTAATGATTTTTTCAGCATTTCAAAATTACAGTTATGAAGATAATAAGCCATTTGTTGTGTACCTATTAAAAGAAACGCCTGCTCGTCTAATTTTTAGTAGTGGTAACGAATCAGTTATTATCTTTTTTGTTTTGAGCGGATTTGTTTTGTATGAATCTATTCAAAAAAACTATAGTAGCTATGGGTCATACCTTTTAAAACGTATATGCAGAATATATATTCCTTATATTGTGGCAATAATTATAGCTATTGTATGCCAGATTACAATTAGTGAATATGGTATTTCTTATTTAAGTGAATGGTTTAATCGCTCATGGACGATTGAAAGTTCTTCAAGCTTAATAGCGCAACATATTTTATTGGTTGGGAAATATAATACAGATGCATATAACGGTGTAATTTGGTCACTTGTCCATGAAATGCGAATATCAATAATTTTCCCGTTAATTTTGATGATTTGCTTACGAAAAACGTTGAGGTGTTCATTACTATTATTGTTTAGTTTTAGTATATGTTCTGTCGTAATATTATTTTTGTTTCGCTCGGGCTTAACATTAACAAGCTATGCATTAACATTGCATTACACGGTGTTGTTTTTACTCGGAGCACTAGTTGCGAAGTATAAAAATAATTTAATAGTTTTTTATAGTAATTGTACTAAAAACACAAAAATTACATGGTTTTTATTTGCGATTTTACTTTTTATGTATGAAGGGCTTATAGGAGAAATTAAAGTGCTCAATAATTTTATATTTCGAGACTATGTAGTGGCGATAAGTGCATGTCTATTTGTCATATTAAGTTTGTCAATATCAACTTTGTCGTCCTTGCTACGTAATAAATATTTGTTATATTTGGGGAAGATTTCTTACAGTCTTTATTTATACCATATTATATCGTTGTTTTCCCTTATATACATGCTCCATGAAATATTACCGTTGCCAATTATTTTAATTTTTTCACTTGTTTTTTCGTTTATACTTGCAATGCTTTCGTATGTATATGTAGAAAAGTTTGCATTCGGAGTTGGAAAGTATGTAACAAAACAAGTGGATAGAAGAGAGAAAGGGTTATCTGTAAAGAGTGAATTGCAGGATGTTATTCAGAAAAGGGCGGTGAAATAATTGAAGCAAGAAATGAGTATAAAAGATTTTCAACAATTATTGAAAAGAAGATTCGTAACGATTATTTTAACGATGTGTTGTTTAACCGCTTCTTTAGTTCTTATCTCTATGTATGTTTTAAAGCCGTCATATCAATATTCAACGCAAATTCTTGTTGGGAATTTAGATGAATTTAATAAGGAAAATTCAACAAATAAAACACAAGAGAATAAGCAACTAGTAACATCGTATGTTGATATTTTAAAAAGCCCATTAATTATTTCAACAGTCAAAAAAACTTTGAAATTAGAGCAATCAAGTCATGAATTAGCACAAAAAATCTCGGTTGTGAATACGGACAACTCACAAATTGTAACTGTTACAGTAAAAGATTCCAATCCGAAAATCGTGAAAGACATTGTAAAGACATTGGCAGAGCAATCACAAAAAAGCTTTCAACAGTACACAAATGTACAAGGGGTGAAAGTATTAACGGATCCTGAGTTACAGGAACAGGCTGAAAAATTGTTTCCGAAATTTCAACTGATCATTCCTATTTCTTTAATTGTTAGTTTTTTTGTTGGAATAGGTTTAGCTGTATTTCGAGATTATTTTGATGAACGTATATACACGGAACAGGATTTAGAGAAAATAACAACAGTCTCTGTTATTGGTCACATAAATATGAAACAAAATAGAAAAAAGAAACCTACAGAGGTTGATAAAAAATCATCTACATATCGAGGTGAACATGTCGATGTTTAGGACAAAGAAGCAGCTGCCATTCAATTTGCATGATGATCTGATGAAAGAGCAGTTTTATACGGTGTATCACGAGCTGAAAAAATCCGGAAAACAACTGTTCACAGTTAGTTCAACGAAGAACAGAGGTGTTGTTGCCTCGCTTATAGTAAATATGGGTGTAGTGTTTGCGGAAATGAAAAAAAAGGTGTTACTTATTGATGTGAATTTTTCTGACCCTAAACTACATGTATTATTACAAAGTGATCACATGATAACAGTAAACGATATAATAAGCTTTTCCTCCTGCAATTATGAATCTTTTTCTAGTAATTTGTCTAAATACTTATATTGTATTCCTGCAAAAAAAACAGTACATACAGGGACGCCCTTAGTTGCTATGGATGAATTTGATAATGCGATTGCTAAGTTGAAAGAAGATTTTGATTACATTTTCGTTTATTCTTCTGAAGTATTTGAACTTCCTGCTACGCACATTATTGCAGGGAAATGCGATGGAGTGGTTTTAGCAGTTAAAAAGCAAAAAGATTCATTACGTACAGTGCAAAAAGTAATAGCGGATATAAATAGGAAAGAATGTGAATTAATAGGTATAATTTTATATTCTTGAATGTGGGGGTAACGATCCATGATTCGTGAAACAAATCAAGCCAAGTTGTATACGATTCCGGCTCAAGAAAAGCCTAGCATATTGAATCGAAGTGTAAAACGCTTGTTTGATATTATATTTTCAATCATATTGTTACTATTAACAATACCAATTATGTTGTTCTTTTGTATTATGATTACTTTAGAAACATCAGGGGCTCCAATATACTTTCAAGAACGTTTAGGTATAAACGGGAAGAAGTTTAATGTATTTAAATTAAGGTCGATGGTAAAGGATGCTGAAATGAACGGACCACAATGGGCAAAAGAAGATGATCAAAGAATTACAAAAGTTGGATTGTTTATAAGGAAAACGAGAATTGATGAATTACCGCAACTTTTAAATATTTTAAGAGGAGATATGTCTTTTGTAGGCCCTAGACCAGAGAGAGAGTTTTTTTATAATGAGTTTGATGCGTATATTCCAGAATTTAAGGATCGTTTAATGGTAAAACCAGGCTTAACAGGATGGGCACAAATAAATGGAGGGTATAATCTTGATCCAAAGGAAAAGTTGAGGCTGGACATGGAGTATATTGAAATGAAAACGTTTCGGATGGACATCCGTATTTTATGTAAAACCGTTTTAATTGTATTGAACGGCAATGGTGCAAGATAAATATATATGTAAACAAACAACATATGTAAGTAGGTTACTTGCAAAGGAGAACTTGTATGGGTAGATCTATTCTAAACAATATTATCCATCTATTTTATAGTACGATTTTAGCTAACCTTCTTCAGGCCGTCAGTTTAATTGTTTTAGCAAACTTTTTTAACGCACAACATTATGGGATGTTTAGTGTTGCCATAGCAGTGACGTTTGTTATGTTATTCTTTACAGACTTAGGACTTAGTAATACGTTTCTTCGAGAAGGGGCAAAGGATGGAGCAGATTTAGAGCAGATTTTATCATCTTATATAAAAATAAGGATGATTCTACTTATTTTTATTTCTATCATCGGTTATATTGCTATTCATTATATGTATGAGGATAAAAATTTAATTTATATGATGATAAACGTAATGTTTTTCATGTTAATAGGATTAACTTGGCAAAACATAGGGATTGCCTATTTTCAACTGACGGAACGTATGAAGTATATAGCGCTCATAAAAGTTGTATCAGCATCAGTTGTCATTATAATTACATGTTTTTGTATTTTCGGAGAGTTACCGGTGTATGTAACAGCTCGCTTATATGCTTTTGGGTATATGATCGGTGGTTTATTCAGTATATATATCATGAGAAGAAAGACGAAAATGAATATGAAAGTCGTAATTCATAAAGCGTTATTTTGGCAATTAACTCCCTTTATTATTAGCGGTTTTTTAATAATGAGTACGCCACAATTAGCGCCTATCTTGCTTAACTATACATTGCCATTAAGTATGGTAGGTGTTTTTGCAGTGGCGTACCGGATGCCGGCAGCTTTATATCAAGTACCAGGGGTAATTGCAGGTGCATTTTTTCCGGTGCTCTTTAAGCATTATAACCAGAATAATATAGAAGAGCATACGAAATTAAATTTACTTCAAATTAAATCAATGGCGATTGTAGGAATATGTATGACGATCGGTTTATATCATTTAGCACCATACTTTATTTCTATATTTTTTCATGAAGAATGGAGCAATGCAGTAGAACCACTCCAAATATTATCATTTCTTATTGTGCTACAAAGTTTAAATATTGCCATTGCTGACGGTTTAACGACGAGTGGATGTCAAAATAAGAGAACTGTTGTGCAGTGTGTAGCATTGGTGATAGGTGGGGTTATGCTTTATAGCTTTAGTAGTCTTGGTGGAGTGATAGGAGCGGCATACGCTATGGTTTTATTTGAAATAGTCGCTTTAGTGGGATATATAGCGGTAAGTGTAGTGAAGAAAAAAATTGTATTCCAAATTGTAATACCGTATACAATTTATTTTGGTGTAACCTTTATTGGAGTGCAATATATATTGCATACATATCATTTAATTGCGCTTGTTCTTAATATACTAATTGTAGTAGCTGCCATATTCCTATATGATTATGAGCTAAAAAAACTTCTTCTTTCTTTTATAAGAAAAATACGCAAAAAGGATTATATTACGAAACAGGGGATATAGCCTATGGAAAATAATATGAAAGTATCGATGGGATGGATTATTCTTCTAATATTATTTGTTATGTTAAGTAAATACAATTTATATATTGGATTTTCATTGAAGATATATATGATTTTTTTAGTCATATATTTTTGTTTAACAATTAAAGACTTTCATATTCAAAAGTTATATTTTCATGAAGTTATATTTTTACTGTTTTATTTCATTTATTGTTTAAGCGGAATTCTTTCTATGTATTTAAATGCTAGTATTCGTATGATTTTTGGCGTGCTACTCGTTTTAGGATGCTATTTTATAATGAGAAATTTATTGGGGAATACTGAAATAGTGGTACTTGAATCATCTATTGCTTATGTAGGAATAGTATTTAATGTTGTAAGTCTACTACTCTATATAATCGGTTTACAATACTTTAGTTTATACGGTGGAGAAGAGAGAGAAATTTTTGCTGGATTATTAGTTGATAGAGGATATCCACGGTTAATTGGATTGCTAGATGATCCTAACATTTTTATTTTTTATAATACAATATTTTTTATGTACTATATGACGAATTTACAAAATATCACTAACATCCTAGGGTTAATTTTATGTGTTACGACGAGTCTATTAACCTTTTCAAGGGGGGGGATATTAGCGCTTGTGCTTGTTGTTTTTGTATATATATGTATGTCTAGTTTCGCTAAAAAAATAAAAATAATTATGAGTTTAGTATTGTTTAGTGTAGTTATTTTTAGTTTATCGAATAGTGTAATGGGGGGCCAATTAGATGACATATTAAATAAACGAATTTCTGATTTTTCCCATGATAATGGAAGTGGTAGATTTACATTATGGGAAGCTGCTTTTAAATACTATTTATCCAATCCATATATCGGAATCGGTGCTTTTAACTTTTCGAATTATTATGAGTATCAATTTAATGAAAAATTATATGTACACAATACATTTTTAGAAATTTTGTCTGAATCGGGTACAATTGGTTTTCTTCTATATAGCGCGTTTTTATTCATATTAATGTTCAAGTTAGCGCAGCATACTTTGTTTCGTGAAAAACCATACCTTCTATTGACTATGATTGCATTTTTATTTCAGATGATGTCATTGTCACTCATTATTAACGAAGCATTCTTTTTATTTTTAGCAGTTGTTGTGAAGTATATTTCAATATATGAAGGAAGGGGAAAGATAGATGGTAAAATGTCTATCAGCACATAATAAGGCGCCTCATGTTTCTGTAATAACACCTTCTTATAATAGTAGACGATTTATAGGTGAGACAATTTTATCTGTACAGAATCAATCGTATGAAAACTGGGAAATGATTATCGTTGATGACTGTTCAACCGACCAATCTGCCGCAAAAATTAAAGAGATAATAGAAGGAGACTCACGGATTAGGTTATTATCATTAAAAGAAAATGTTGGTGCTGCTAAAGCTCGGAATTTAGCGATTCGAGAGGCGAGAGGAAGGTACATTGCCTTTTTAGATAGTGATGATATATGGTTGCCGCATAAATTGAAGACACAATTGTTATTTATGGAAGAAATGAATATTGCTTTTTCATATGCGTCGTATAGTTTAATTGATGAAAATGGTAATGAATTAAATCGCGAAGTGAGTGTACCAAAATCTGTTGATTATCATTATTTAGTAGGAAATACAATTATCGGGTGTTTAACGGTGATGATTGATCGTGAAAAAATTCCGTATGTCGAAATGCCTAGTGTACAGCCGGAAGATACAGCGTTATGGCTGAACTTATTACATGAAGGGCATGAAGCAAAAGGGATACAGCAAGTATTAGCGAAGTATCGAATTGTAGCAAATTCTGTTTCGAGAAATAAAGTTAGAGCAGCTTTTCGGTATTGGAAATTATTAAGGGACCAAAAAAGTCTTAATGCAGTGCAAAGCTTTTACTATTTTAGTAAGTATGCTTATCATGCTTATAAAAAAAATAAAATCAATGTAGTTGGGAAGACGCAATTATGAACATACTGTTGATGACAGATAAATTGATAACTGGCGGAGCCGAAAATTATTTCTGTAAATTAGAAAATAATTTGCATTATGAGGATTTTAAGATTTATACAGCTGCAGGTGATGGAGAACTATATGAATCCCTTACTAGAAAAGAAAATTTTATATTACTTAGTCGATGGAATCATTTGAGAAATATTTATTATTTACGAAACGAAATTTGTAAACGAAAGATAGAACTTATTCATGCAAATAGTTTGCGAATGGTATTATATGCTTTTCTACTTCAAAAGTTTATTAAAAAAAAGATGAAAATTGTTTATACGAAACACAATGTAACGATATTAGAAAAGAAAATGCCAACGCTTTTTCGGTATTTCATGAATAAATATGTGAACAATATTATTACAGTAAGTGAGTTTGAAAAGAACAATTTAATTTCAATTCATGTAGCAGAAGAAAAAATAAATACAATTTATAACGGTGTCGATATTGAAAAGTTTTTATTCCAGCAGAAAAAGAAAGAATCTACATATAAAATAGGGATATTAGCTAGATTATCCAAAGAGAAAAACCATCAACTATTTGTCAAAATTGCAAATGTGTTGAAAAAGAGAAATGATTTTATGTTTTATATTGCTGGTGATGGACCAGAGAAAGAATCGATTATGAAAGAAATAGAAAAATATGGATTGCAGCAAAGGGTGAAGATGCTAGGGAATATTTCAGAGCCGCATGAGTTTATAGGGAATATGGACGCCTTACTTTTATTATCTTTTCGTGAAGTGTTTCCAATGGTAGTAATTGAAGCGATGGCTACAGGGACACCAATTGTTTCAATAGATGTTGGTGGAATACATGAAGCGGTAATAGATGGAGAGTCAGGTGTTTTGATATCTGAATATTGCGAATCCGAATTCGCAAGTGCGCTTGAGGAACTACAAGGGAATGAAGAAAAGGTAACTGCTATTAGATTGAAAGCACGAGAGAAAGCAATGAGATATTTCTCGTTAACTAAAATGATAGAAGAAACGAAAAATATATATGAATTAAACAAATGACCGAGTAGGTCGTTTGTTTTTTTTATTATAGAAACTTTTAAGAGACAACTCACATATTATATGAAAAAGGTAATATGAGGAGTGAATTTATTTTGTCAGAATATATTTCTTCCCAAGAAGATTGTGCGCCAGAAAGTAGCGTTCACATTGATTGTTTTGGGGCAGTTCCGAACTCAGGAAATGATAGTTCATTAGCAATTCAGCAAGCTATTGATTATTGTGTAGCGAATCGAATTTCGACGGTTAGAATTACAGGGGTAAATACGTACAAAATTGTAAAGCCGATTGTTATTAAATCAAACGTAAGATTAGAGTTAGATCCTACCGTAACGCTGCAAATTGATGGGGATTTTAATGCATTTGCGCTACAAAGTAACGCTTCGATAGTTGGTGGTACTATTCAAGTTATAAATCCATTGTTTCAATCTGCTGTTATTTATGTTTCTGGTTCACAACAAATCGAAGTACCTAATCAATCTGTTATATCAAATATAAATATAATAAATACAACTCCATCGTATAAAGGAAAAGCTATACATTTTTATTGTCAAAAGGCATGGGATTACATTAGTTTCTTTCAAGTTAAATTTATTCAAATTAAAAACTTTCAAACTGCAATATATTTGAAAACAGAGTATATAGATGATATCAATACACCTTGCTGGATTAACGCTAATGTATTTCAATCTATATTTATTGATGGATGTGGGTATGGGATTGAAGTAGATGGAAATAGTGATTTGCCAAATGAAAGTTCAGGAAATACGTTTCATGATATTCAAGTGCAATGTAGACAACAAACGAAAAAAGTAATTCGTTGTTCAGGTGCGTATAATACATTTGATTGTATGATTTGGGATACGTACCGGATGAGTAGTGAACAAATTGTCATTGAATTTTCTTCTAATTCTCATCGTAACTACCTTTTTTCAAATCTGCTTTCAACAACTATTGTAGATAAAGGTCAATATAATGTTTGTAAGTCTACTTATGAAGAATCCCTACGAATTCAGTTACCGTTGACTTTAAATAGACCTCATTTAATAGGGAATCAAGATGATATTTTAGTAAATGCTCAGCAGAAATATAACGTTAAGCAAGTAAGTGGAAAAGTGCCGTACGGAGGGAATCTCACAAATTGCTTTAATTTAATAGATGAACAAAGTGTAAACTATATTGACGTTCCAGATAGTAACCCAGTTGTCATTGAACTTGATTTTACGAAAAAACCAATACAAATGTTAAATTGTTTTGGAATGTATTTTGGATGGGGAGAGAGCCCAAAGAAAATTAAAATTGAATATGCATTAAGTGCAACTGGAAGTTGGGTTATCGCGTTGGATGTTCCATTAAATGTTGGGGATACAATTATCTCGAATATGAAGGCCAGTCAGTTATATAAAGTTAGAATTACATTAAGTGGTTATTCTCAAGATCATAAACGTTTTCGAATTAATCGTATCTTTGCAAGATCTTCTATGGAAAATGGGAGTGCTTGGTTAGCGACAACTGGCGGAAGGATGTTTGGAGATATTGAAATAGAGGCAAGTAAAGGTATAATCATGAAGACTGCTAGTGGAGTGAAATGGAAAGTTACTATTAATGAAGCTGGCCAACTTATTACGACTAAAATAACTTGAGGTGGTGTTTAATCGTATATCCTTGGACGAGTTACAACGTAGTGGAATATAGGTAATGAAAAAGAGATTGTAATTTGGTTTCAACCAAACTACAATCTCTTTTTTGTTTCAATTATTTCCACCAAATCCAAGTCCAAAGGTAATTTCGTACATTTCGAGGAGTAATGCGAATGAAGCGTTCACCGTCAAAGAAGCAATTTAAATTTGGAAGTGTTTCATCTGGATTTTCTGGAACAAAGGTGACGATGTTTTCGTTACTTGTAACGGTTACTGTAATTGGTGGGTCGGTAGGCGAGACTTGAAGTTGTAACGAAATATTGGCCGTATTTTTAAATGGATTATTAACAGGTGGACTTATTACTTGTACTGTGAATAACACGATAATTGTTTCGTTTGGTTCTAAATTAGTGGTAACTTGGAAACCGATATTCGGATTTGCTAGTGGAGAGCGTTCACCGTTAATAAAGACAGTGCCGTTTATAAATTGTAAACCTGCTGGAATGGTATCTTGTAAAGAAATATTTGAGAGTGAAATTTCGGCAGTATTTGTAATACGCACCGTGTAATCAAAATATTGATTTAAATAAGCTGAGCTGACGGAAGCATTTTTCGTGACTGTTGTAGTTATAAATTGAACTGGTATACGAACGATGTTTGAATTAACAATGAAAGTAATAATTGGATCCTGTGGTGTCAATTGAAAGGCAGCGGTAACTGTTGCAGAATTTATAATTGTACTGTTTGAAGGAATAGAAGTTACGAGAACTTGAAATGTTATAGTTGCTACTGTATCTGCAGGTAAAGAACCAATATTAATACCAGTGTCTGGACGAACGTTTTGAACGGTAGAACCGTTAATTGTTACGCTATTTTCTATAAATGTTGTACCAGCTGGAATTGTGTCTATAACAGAAGTACTAATTGTGGGAATTGGGGAGTGATTAAATACCGCTAATGTGAATGTAATGATATCTCCTATAACGATAATAGATTTGTCAGCTGTTTTTTCAATGCGAATCAACGGATCAACTACTGTCGTTGTAACGATATTTGTTTGCTTTATAATCGTAATAGGTGGTTTTGTTGGATCAATGATAACGGTATAGGAAACAGAAGCATCGTTACTAATTGTAGGTTGAAGAGTAGAAGAAGATATTGTCACTTGGAACGTAATAATAACAAATTCATTAGGCGCAAGATTTCCTAACGTAATACCATTTTCAGGGTTCTCATTAGGCTGATTGATCCCGTTAATCGTAACACTACCAGCAACAAAAGTCGTATCTATTGGTACGGTGTCTATGGCAAGAAGGTCGTCAATCGTTACATTACCGCTATTCGTAATCGTAATTGTATACGTTAAAGTTTGACCAGGCAAGGCGTTTGTTACATCAGCAGACTTAAAAGCAATGACGTTATCATTTTGGACAGTAGTTGTTACGGTATTTGTTGTAGTCGTATTTGTAACAGGTACGTTATTTGGATTGACTATATAGTTAAAAGTAGTAATTGCGTTGTTGTTTAGTTCGTTTGGTGTTGGAATAGAAGTTACAGTTACTTGGAATGAAACGATAGCGTCTCCACCAATAGTTATAGTACCAATTGGTATACCGCTTACTGGATTCACCCCTGGAAGAGTTTCTCCGTTTACAATGACGCTATTTTCTATAAACGTAGTACCTTGAGGAATAATATCTTGAATGATTACATCATTTACTGCAACATTACCGGTTTGATTTAGTGTAATCGTATACGTTAACGTATCACCAACCGTTGCAAATGCAAGGTCAACAGTTTTATTACTATTCAAATTCGCGTGATTAATTTCTGTTGCTGCAGCTGATGAAATAATAGTTTCGGTAATAGGTGGTCGATCTGGTAACGTGTATTCATATTCAATTGTACTCGTGTTAGAGATAGGATTTGTTTGCGGAATCGAAGTAACCCGTACTTGGAATAGAACAGTTGCTGTCGTATTAGGCGGAATGTTATCAATTTGTATACCGTTAAGTGGATTGTCATTTGGACGAGCGTTTCCGTTCACAATAACACTATTCTCTATAAAGTTCGTATTTGCTGGGATGATATCTGTAACAATAATGTTTTCTATTTGTATATTTCCGTTATTTATGATGGAAATTGTATAAGGGATGATTGTTTGTAGGTCAGCATATTGGATAGGTGTTGTTTTTGTCGCAATTACATTAGCAGAAATAACTTCAGTGAAGGTAATATTGCTAGTCGATATTTGTTCTTCCACGTTTATTGTATAACGAGAAGTTGATTGATTTTGAACACGACCGCTGGCTGGAAGAGCTACGACGGTAACAGAAAATGTGACTGGGATAGAAGTGTTAGGAGCAATCGTTCCTACAAGTATACCAGCACTTGGATTGGCATTAAGCTGAGGAATGTTATTTACTAAAACGCTACCGTCAATAAAGGTTGTTCCATCAGGTATATTGTCTGTAAATACAACAGCAGTTGCATCCGTATTCCCCGTATTCGTTAAAGTTGTTGTATAAGTTAAAATGTCACCAATCGTTACAGAGGTCAAATCAACAGTTTTAAGTGAAATGATATCAGCATCATTAATTTGAACGAAAGTAGTATTGGAAGTAGTAGATTTTTGAATTGGTGCAAAGTCAGAATTGAAAAGAAAGTCGTAGACGATGTTTGCCGTATTAGGTGCTGGATTTATAGCAGGTAAATTCGTAACGGAAACTTGGAATGTTATTGTCGCCATTTGCCCCGCTGCGATATTAGGAATGGAAAAGCCGATATTCGGATCTGCTGCAGGAAGTACAGTATTATTAACTATTACACTTCCTGGAATAAATACTGTTCCATTCGCTATAGTATCTGTAAAAAAGATGGAGTTAGTTGTAGTCGATCCATTATTTTGAATGAATACTGTATATTCAATGATTTCATCAATGTTAGCTAATACAGTATTAGTGGACTTTGTAGCAATAAGAATAGCATCAATGAATTGTATGTTTGTAGCATTGGAAGAGGTCGTTTCTGAAATTGGTGGTGTGCTTGGGTCTGGTCGATACTCATAGTGAATGACGGCGATATTATTAATGTTATTTTGTGGTGGTATAGAGACTACGCTTACTTGGAACGTAACAATAATCGTATTATTTGGAAGAATTATATCAAGATTGATACCGGTAATTGGATTTTCGTTAAGTCTTGGTACGCCATCTACAAGAATGCTATTTGGAACGAATGTGGTGCCAGCAGCAATTGCGTCAAGTAGGAGAGTATTTGTAATAGGTATTGTACCAGCGTTTGTAACTGCGACTGTATATGTGATGATTTGACCGATACGTGTAATGGATCTGTTAGCGGATTTAATTGCATTAACATTTGCCGTCCGCACTTCAGTATTTACTGCATTTGATAACGATCTACGCTGAATAATTTGAGAGCTAGGGTCGATTTGATATTCGTACGAAGTGTCTGAAATATTAATGACTGCATTGCCAACTGGTATATTTGTAAGTTGTACTTGGAATGAAATAGTGACTGTTTCATTTGGTTGTATCGTGCCGAGAGTTACTCCGTTTTCAGGATTAGCGCCAGGCTGAATTACATTATTTATTGCTAAGCTATCTTCAATAAATATAGTACCTTCTGGAATGTAATCAATGAACACGGTATTGTTAGCTGGAACTGTTCCTATATTTTGTAGTGTATTTGTGTAGGTAATACTTTGCCCGATTGATGCGAAAGTTACATCTGCGCTTTTAACAGAGATAATATTTGCGTTTTGAAGTGATGTTGTAACAATGTTAGAATTTGCAGAGCGATTCACTGGTGGGGCTGTAGGGATACTTACATATTGGTAAGTTGCTGAAGATTGATTTACAATTTCGGTTTCAGTAGGTGGATTATTTGTTTGCACTTGAAATAGTATCGTTTTGGAACTGTTAGCAGGAATGGTTCCAATCGGTATTCCATTTTCAGGATTTACACCTGGTTGCAGGACACCGTTAATTGTGACACTATCGGGAACAAATGTAGTTCCAGCTGGAATAGAGTCTGTGAAAACAATATTTATTGCGTCAACATTACCGATATTTTTCACTTCAGAAATATAAAGTATAGTTCCACCGATATCTACAGTTGTTGGATTGGATGTTTTTGTAATTGTCAATTGTGCTTGCACGAAATTTGTAATGACGATATTACTAGTAGATGTTTCAGTAATAGGTGGTTGCCCTGGGTCTGGTTGGATTGTATATGTTGTATTGGATTGATTTGTAATCGATTCTTGCGAGAATGAATCGTTAATAAGAATTTGGAACGAAATAAGGTGAGTAGCGTTTGCTGCTAAGGTAGGTAAAGTAACACCTACATTTGGATTGGCATCAAGTATAGTTGTTCCGTTAAGTGTAAAACTATTTTGTACGAATGTAGTATCTTGAGGGATCGTATCTGAAAATATGAGATTCGTAGCTGGAATATTTCCGGTATTTTCTAGTGTTATTGTGTAAGTCAAAATATCACCTGTTGTTGCTTGCTGTGCATTGACTGCTTTTAAAGAAAGGATAGTCGCATCTGAAATTTGTGTGAAAGCAGGATTAGATGTAATTGTTCGAGAGATGATAGGAGCAGTTGGGTCGGCGATAAAAGTATAGTCAATACGGGCTGTATTAGAAATTGGGTTCACTCTTGGAATAGATTGAACGATAACTTGGAATGTTATAGTGACGATTTCTGACGGTGTGATGGAGTTTAATGGTATTCCTACGTTAGGACCAGCATCTGGAACAGAAACGTTATTAATAGTTACGCTATTCGGAATAAAGGCAGTTCCTTCGGGGACCAAATCTGTTAAAGTAACTGTATTTGCAGTAGTATTTCCGTTATTTTGAACAACTACTGTGTAAGTGATTGTGCCGTCAGTAGATTGTACGAGAGAATCTGTACTTTTAATTACGGATAACGATGCATCAACAACAGTTGTATTAACCGTATTAGACGAGGATGTTGCTGTAACAGGAGGTTGACTTGGATCGACAATATACGTGTAACTTGTAAGTGCTTGATTTATAATCGCTCCTTGCGGTGGAATAGAACTTGCAAGAAATTGGAACGTAATCGTAGCGGAATCACCTGGTGCGATAATACCAACTGGAATACCGAGAGTTGGACTTGCATCTGGAAGTGAAATCCCGTTGAGCGTAACACTATTTGGAACAAATAATGCTCCTTCAGGAACTCCGTTAATGAGTAATACAGAGTTTGCAGGGAAGTTTCCAGTATTCGTTAATGTTGCTGTATACGTAATTACATCCCCGATAGATACAATTGAACGATTTGCTTGTAAAACAGTTGTAACAGTCGCGTTATTAATTTGTGTTGAAGCGCTATTAGAATTTATCGTGCCTGTAACAGGAGGAGAGGCCGGATCAACGATAAATGCGTATTGAATAGATGCTACGTTTGTAATCGGATTTGAAGGTGGAGTTGATGTAACTATGACTTGGAAAGTAACGGTTAAGGAACTACCTGCGCTAACTGTTCCGATATTAACTCCGTTATTTGGATTTGCGCCTGGAATGGTATTTCCATTTACAGCAAAACTATTTTCGACAAAGGTCGTTCCAGTTGGAACTGGGTCTGAGAAATTTACATTCGTAGCGTTTGTATTGCCGTTATTTTGAATCGAAACTGTATAAGTGATCGTATCTCCAATATTTGCAAAGGCTGTATTAGCAGTTTTTACAGCTGAAAGTATGGCTGTATTAATAGAAGTAACGAAGACATTCGTTTCCACATTGCCAGGCTGAGCTAGTAATGCATTGCCTACGTTATATTGGAAGTTAACAAATCCTAAGTTTTGGAGTTCAGGTGTGAACGTTGTTGGATTACTTACGATTTGTACTTGGAATATGATTGTAACAGTTTGATTTGGATTGATTGTATTTATGCCAACACCGTTAATAATCGAAGCGGATGGTAATGGAGTACCATCAACAATAACTGATTCTGCAACAAATTGTGTCCATGATGGTAAAGGGTCTGAGAATATAGCGTTGTTAGCAGGAATATTACCTGTGTTCGTAATAGTCGTTGTATACGTAATCGTATCACCAATCGTTGCAAAAGTTTTATCTCCTATTTTAATCGTATTTAAAATAGCACTTTCAATTTTTGTTGTAACGTTGTTAGAAATAATATTTTTTGAAACTGGAGGATTAGCTGGATTAACGATATGTTGAAAGCTAACGCTAGCTTGATTAGTAATTGGATTTATAGGTGGAATTTCATTGGCGATAATGTGAAATGCTACGATGACAGATTCGTTTGGCGTGATATTACCGATTGGAACGCCTGTAATGATATCTGCATTTGGGATGCTAGTTCCGTTCAGTGTAAAGCTATTCGGTTCAAAGGAAGTTCCGTCTGGAATAAGGTCGTTAAAAATAATATTCGTTGCACTCACATTTCCGCTATTTGTAATTGTAACGGTGTAGGTAATATCCTGCCCGATATCTACCGTAGATACATTTGAATTTTTTTGTGCAGTAAGGATAGCGCTATTAATTTGTGTTGTCGTTGTATTAGATTGATTGGAAGTTGTAATAGGTGGCTGGCTAGGGTCAACGACATAATGATATGTGGTAGAAGCAGAATTAGAAATAGGATTAAGTGTTGGAAGTGTAATAACAGTTGCTTGGAATGTAACGATTGCCGTATTACCACCATTAATGGAACCAATATTTACCCCCGTTGATAAATCAGCGTTTAGAATGGTTTGCCCATTAACTTTGAAACTATTTGGAACGAAACTTACATTGCTATTAAGAATATCGATAATAGTTACATCAGTTGCGGTCACATTCCCAGTATTAGGGAGGTTAAGTGTAAATGTTATTGTATTACCAATGTCCGCAAAAGTAAGATTAGCTGTTTTTGTGGTAATAATAGTTGCGTTGTTTATTTGAAGAAGTGTAGTGTTGGAAGTAGCTGCACTCGATGCTGGCGGATTACTTGGATTAACAGTAAACTCATACGTGGTTGATGCTGTATTTGGTGCAGGGTTACTAGGAGGAATGCTGTTCACTGTAACTTGAAAGACGATACTATATATTTCATTTGGTGGAAGTGTTGCAAGTAATACACCGTTATTTGGATTCGCGTCAGGTTGTAGAACACCATCAACAGTTAATGTGTTAGGAACAAATGTGAGTCCACTCGGTAATACATCCGTGAATACAATATTAGTCGCATCCGTATTTCCTATATTCGAAATAGAAGTAGTATAAAAAGCAGTTTGCCCGATATCTGCAAAGGATACACTTTCATTTTTCGTCATAGATAATATGGCTTCTTTAATCTGTGTTGAAACAGGATTACTAATTGAAGTTTCTGAGTCAGGTGGTGAGACTAATTGATACGATGTTGATGAGAAATTTACAATTGGGTTTTCGGTTGGTAATGATGTAACAGTAACTTGGAACGAAACTGTTACTGTAGTCCCGGCTGTTATTGTCCCAATATTCACACCGTTCGATGGATCCGCCTCACTTTGAGGAACTCCATTAATAGAAAATGTGTTTGCAATAAATGTAGTTCCACTTGGCACGGTATCTGTGAATATAACATTTTGTGCAGATGAGTTTCCATTGTTTGTTAAAGCGACAGTATAAGTGAGTGTGTCCCCAATACGACTAAAGGATTTATCGACTTGTTTTAATGAAAGAATGGTAGCTGTATTAATCGTAGTAAACACTGTGTTTGAAGTAACGTTTCTTGAAACAATAGGTGCATTGGGATCAGCAATAAATGTGTAAGAAGCAGTAGCGGAATTGGCAATAGGATTTTGAACAGGGGTAGAAGTAGCGGTAACTTGAAATGCTATAGATATTGAGCTGTTAGGAGCAATTGCTCCAATTGTTATGCCTGTATTAGGATTCAATCCAATTTGTGTGAGTCCATTTATTGTAACGCTATCAGTAATAAATGTTGTACCATTTGGTATAAGATCAGTGAAAGTAACATTCGTTGCATTTGTATTACCGTTATTCGTTAAAATTGTCGTATAGGTAATAGTATCGCCTAGTGTTACAAGGGTTTGATCGACCGATTTTACCATCGTTATTATGGCATCTAATACAGGGGTTGTAGCAATATTCGTTGAAGTAGAGGTAGTAGCAGGAGCGCTGTTTGGATCAACAGTATAAGAATATAAAATTGTGTCATTACCCATAATTGAACTGGAAGGAGAAACGGAAATAACATTTACTTGGAAAGTAACAGTTACCGTTTCACCAGGAGCGATATTTGGTATATTTACTCCAAGTGCTGGTTGCGCACCAGACTGCTGAACGCCATTTATTGTGACTGAATTTGGTATAAAAGTAGTGTTAGCTGGAATAGCGCTTGTGAAAGTAATATTCGTTGCAGCTGTATTTCCGGTATTTGTAATAGTAGTTGTATACGTAATCGTATCTCCAACTGAAACGATAGATTTATCAGTGCTTTTTTTGGTTGTTAAAATTGCACTATTAATAGTTGTCGAAACCGTATTAGATACATTCGTTTGCGATACGGCAGGTTGGCTAGGATCGACTACATGTGCAAATTGTACAGAGCTAGAATTAGAAATTGGATTTATACTTGGAATGTTTGTAACAAGTACGTTGAGAGTAATCACGGCCGTTCCATTTGGATTTATATTGGCAATCTGAATCCCGTTAGCTGGATTTCCGATTTGCTGTGTACCAGAATCGTTTGTAAGAGTGCCAGATATGAATGTCGTTCCATCAGGTAAAGTATCTGTGAAAATTATATTTTGTGAAGTGACATTTCCAGGGTTACTTAATGTAATCGTATAAGAAATTGTATCGCCAATTGTTGCGAAAGTTTTATTTACAGATTTGATTGCCACAATTTCCCCAGAATTTATTTGTGTCGAAACCGAATTGGATGTCGTACTTCTTGAAACGAGTGGGAAGTTTCGACCTGTCATAAATTGATAATTAATGGAAGCGCCGTTTACAACTGGTGAGTTTGGTCCGCCTGGTCCAATTGTGAAAATTGGATTTGGAATGCTAACTACTTGCACACGGAAGGTAACGTTTATAAAATCTCCAGCAATAATATCCCCAATCGGTATCCCATTCGCTGGATTTACTCCAGGTAATAAAACTCCGCCTACTCGAACGCTATCTTCTATAAATACTGCGTTATTTGGAATCAGATCTGTAAAAATGATATTAGTAGCAGTTGTGTTTCCTATATTATCCAATAAAACAGTATACGTTAAAAATGAATTTCCAGGTGCTATGTCAGAAAATAGTCGATCCACACTTTTCGTTGCTTGAATAATTGCTTCGTTAATTTGAACTAAAGTTGGATTACTTGTAGCTGTTTCTGTCACCGGCGGCTGGGTAGGATCAACAATGATCGAGTATGTCGTGCTAGATTGGTTCAAAGTTGGGTTTGTAGTTGGTATTGAGCCAACGATAGCTTGAAAGCTAATTGTTGTCGTTCCTCCAACTGGAATTGGGTCTAAAGAGATTCCGCTATCTGGTCTAAATCCAAGTTGTGGGGTGGTATTAATTTGTACGCTATCAGGAACGAATGAAAGTTCAGGTGGTAATATATCGATAAAAACAGGTGTGTTTGCGGTAGTATTTCCGCTATTGGTGAGGGTAGTTGTATACGTAATTGTATCTCCAACAGCAGCAAAAGCACTGCTTGCAGTTTTTGTTGCGATAACAGAAGCAGTATTTACTTGTGTAAAAGTTTTATTAGATTGAACTGTTCGTGAAACTGGCGGTTCATTTATATCTACAATAAAGCTATATTGAAGCGATGATTTGTTCGGGATTGGATTAAGGTTTGGAAGTGTTGTAATGTTTACTTGAAAACTGAGTGTAGCAGATGCATTTGAATTCAAGTTACCAATATTGATCCCGTTTTGTGGATTTGCATTAGTAATAGTTGTTCCATTTACCGTAAAACTATTTGGAATAAACGTTGTACCATTTGGAATTACATCTGTAAAAATAACATTGTTTGCGGTAGTATTACCGGAATTAGTAATGGTAGAAGTGAAAGTAAGTGTATCTCCAATAGTAGCGAATGTTGAATTGACAGTTTTATTTATAGAAAGAGTAGCATCAATAATTGGAGTAACCGTTGTATTCGTAATTGTACTATTAACAGCAGGTGATTGGTTTGGATTCACGGTATATTCATAATTTACAAGAGCATTATTTGTTAATGTGCCACTAGGTGGTATCGCTAAAATTTGTGCTTGAAAAGTAATAAATACAGTATCTCCTGGCGAAATATCTGCCAAGTGAATACCAAGTGATGGATCTAATCCTGGTTGTGGGACATTATTGATCGTTACGGAGTTTTGGATAAATGAAGCTCCTGCACCAAGCCCATCCGTTAAAACAGTCGCACTAGCAGGAGTATTACCTGTATTTGCTACTGCAATCGTATAGGTAACGATATCGCCAATTGCAGCTGTCGGTGTATTCACAGACTTAGTAGCGACAATAGTAGCGTTATTAATTTGAGTTGTTATTACGTTACTTAACGTATTGGCCGATGCTGGAGGTAAGTTAGGATCTACGACGTACTGGTACGTTGTATTGGTTTGGTTCGGGATTGGATTTGGATTCGGGATAGAATTTACTTGTACTTGGAACGAGATGATCGTATTTGCATTCGGATTTATTGGATCAATGGCAATTCCACTTGCTGGATTTACATTAGGCAGTGTATTCCCGTTTACAGTAACACTATTAGGAATAAACGATGTCCCATTTGGAATTACATCTGTAAATATTACATTTGATGCAAGTGTGTTCCCGTTATTCGTTAAAGTAGTCGTGTACGTAATAATATCATTTACGTTAGCAAACTGTTTATCTACCGATTTCGTAGCGGCAATTGAGGCGTTATTAATAGTTGTCTGTACAGTGTTAGAAGCAACCATCTGCATTACAGCTGGTTTGGATGGATCATACGTATATTGGAATGTTGTGCCTGATTGATTTGTAATTGGGTTTACAGCAGGGATAGTTGGTACAAAAACTTGGAATGCAACGGTGCGTGATGAATTCGCTCCTATCGTACCAATTGAAATGCCGGTAGCAGGATTTGCGTTAGCTACAGGGACATTATTAATCGTTACAGTATTAGGAATGAAGAGAGTACCCGCTGGAATGATATCTGTAAATGTTACATTAGCAGCAGGGATATTCCCGTTATTTGTTAAAATAGTCGCATATAGTATGACATCACCAATATCAGCGAAGTTTGTACTCGTTAGTTTTGTAGCAACGATATTAGCAGTATTAATTTGTGTAGTTACTATATTGCTAGCGGCGTTTCTAACAAGAGCAGGCAAGTTTGGATCAATGATAAAGCTATATTGAAGTGAAGCACTGTTTTGAATTGGGTTTGGTGAAGGTAGCCCATTTGCACTTATTTGAAAAACAATCGTTGTAAAACCACCTGAAGGAATGGAGCCGACTTGAAGACCGGTACTAGGGTCTGCACCTTGTTGTAAAGTACCACCTATAAAAATACCATTTGGTACGATAGTGGAGCCATTAGGGATTATATCGGTAACAATAACATTATTTGCTATAGTATTTCCAAGATTAGCTAAAGAAATTGTATATGTGATTGGTTGCCCGACATCGGCGATAGTTAAATCTACTTCTTTGACAATCACTACATTTGCTAAATTAATTTGTGTACTTACAGTGTTACTTACAGATGTTTCTATAGTTGGTGGATCGCCCGGATTTAGAATAAAACTATACTGTGTACTAGATGAATTTAATGTTGGGTTTTGTGTTGGTAAAGAGGTGATGGTTACTTGATAAGAGACGGTAAGTGAGCCGTTAGCAGCAATGGAAGGTAGCGGAACACCTATATTTGGATCTGCGTTATTTTGGAGTACACCATTAATAAGAAAAGTATTTGGAATAAAGGTAGTACCGTCTGGATTCGTATCTACGAAAGTAGGACTATCAGCAGAAACACTTCCTGCATTCGTCAAAGTAACAGTATAAGTTAATGTATCCCCTACGGTAGCGAACGCTCGATTCACTGTTTTGGCTGAAATGACATTTGCATCGTTTACTTGAGTAAATGTAGTGGTTGAAGTAGTGTTTTTACTTACAGGTGAAGCGTTTGGATCAACGATAAAGTTGTAGGAGATAGAAGCACTATTCGAAATAGGATTTGGATTTGGAATGCTAGTTATTACTACTTGGAATGAAGCTGTAATTGTAGTATTAGCATTGATGCTACCAATATTGATGCTAGTTGGTGTAACGCCTGGTTGAGTAACACCGTTAACTATAACGCTATTTGGTACAAAGGCGGTTCCATTCGCAATTGAATCGGATAGTAATACATTGTTCGCTGCAACATTTCCATCATTAGTGAGAGAAAAGGTGTAAGTTAATACATCACCAACTTCCGCAAACGTTTTATCTACAGATTTATTAGCATGGAGATTTGCTAGTCTAATTGTTGATGTAACAGAATTAGAATTTGCTGTTTTTGAAGTCGGTGGCAGACTTGGATTTACAGTATATAGATAAGAAGCAAAGGCATTATTAATGATAGGGTTTTGGGCGGTAATATTGATGACTGTTACTTGGAAAGAGAGGGTAAAAGTAGCCCCGCCAGGAATTGTGCCGATAGGTAATGCAACGAGAGAATCTACATTTTGCAAAACTCCGTTTAGTGTTACAGTACCAGGATTTAATATCGTTCCATTTGGAAGTGGATCTGTTAGTTGTACGTTATTAGCGGCTGTATTTCCACTGTTTGTAATAAGGATTGTATAACTTATCGTTTCGCCAATTGTGGCAAATTGTTTATTAGTTGATTTTGTTAATGTTACATTCGCATTGTTAATTTGAGTGGAAACGAGATTAGAAGAAATGTTTTTCGTAACAGGTGATTGGCTAGGATTGACGGTATATTGATAAGAAGCACTTGATCCGTTAGATACGACATTTGACGCGGGTATTGTATTTACTACTACTTGAAATGCAACATTTTTTGTTGTGCCTGTTGGGATGGATCCAATATTCACGCCGTTAGCGGGATTTGCGCCCACTTGTGTCGTGCCATCTATTGTTAAACTGTTTAGAACGAAAGTTGTTCCAGTAGGGATGACATCTGTAAAAATAACATTGTTCGCATTTGTATTACCTGTACCTGTAAAAGAAACGGTGTATGTTAGTGTATCACCAATATCTGCAAAATTTTTATCTACTGCTTTCGTGATTGTTACAGTAGCATTATTCACTTGAGTGGAGACAATATTTGTCGTATCAGTCCCACTTACTGCTGGTTGATTAGGTACAGGAACGTATTGATATGTTGTTGTTCCACTATTTAATATTGGGTTTGTTTGAGGGATAGAAGGAACGAGTACTTGGAATGAAATAGTAGTAGTGGAATTTGCGGCAATTGACCCAATTGATATACCATTAGCGGGATTTGCGCCAGCTTGAGTAACTCCGTTCACAGTTACACTCCCTGGAATGAAAGTAGTCCCGCTAGGAATCGGATCCGTATATATCACATTCGTTGCAGCGATATTTCCTATATTAGCTAAGGCAATACTGTAAGTTAATGTTTCACCAATATCGGTAAAAAGTTTGTTAACTGATTTTGTTCCATTAATATCTGCGAGGTTAATTTGTGTTCCAGCAGAGTTGCTTGTTGCAAGACCATTAAAAGTTGTTCCTCCGGCGATTGGTGTATATTGAAATGTAATATTAGCAGTGTTAGAGATAGGATTTTGACTTGGAAGAGAAACGACAGTAGCTTGGAAAGTTACTGTACGAGAAGCACCATTATTAATTGTTCCAAGAGATATACCAGCCGCAGGATTAGCATTTGTTTGTGGTACGTTATCTACTGTTACAGTGCCAGGTATAAAAGAAGTCCCGTTAGGGAGACTATCTATAAAAATAGCGTTATTGGCAGGAAGAAGCCCGGTGTTAGGGATAGTAACTGTATAAGTGAGAATATCTCCAATTGCAGCAACACTTTTATTCACGCTTTTCGTCGCTTGTATATTTGGTGAGTTTATATTAATTTGTAAGCCGACTGTATTTAACATATATGCGTCTCCGTTAGTAGTTAAACGGATTGCGGCGGATACTTGTGAGTTTGTTAAATAAGGAGAAATATCAATGGAAGTAATGTCCCAGCCCTGTCTTCCTGCGGAGATGTTTGTACTTGTAGAAGCACTTTGATTTCGCGTTCCAAATGTCCCTGTTGTATCTAAGTTTCCTGCAGCATTATTCACTTGAGAACCGAAGAAATTATTTATAGCATTGTTTGGTCCAGATAAAGCATTTAATGAACTGAAATTTGGTCCAAATAAAGCCTGATCCCCGGTTAAATCTGCATCTCCTTCGGTAGAACTTAAAAATAATCTCCCGCTTACTGGTCCTCCTGAAGGTGTTGAAAATCCAGAAACAGATACATCGGCACTACCAGTTTCTGCAGAAACACGGTTACCAGCTACGTAAATAGTTAAATTTCTTGCAGGTAATGTCCCGTTTTGATAAGCGACAATGAGTGTCCATCCGGCCGAGTTAATGGATCCATTTGAAGCATCTAAAGGATCAACAAGTCCAGGGACAGCTCCTGTAGTATAAGAACCAGAACCTCCAGCTTGAATAAGAGTTGTTACGTCTGCTGAACGAGTATAAAAGCCAAATGTAATAGAGTTTGAAACAAACGTTTGATTTGAAGCTGTAACAGCTGAAGGAGTAATTGAGTATGTTGAAACGGGTGTTGTAAATGAAACGGGATTACCTAGAACACTCGTAATGTTTTGATCACGAGATAAATAGTTTCCACCCCAAACGAGTTCTGCGTAAAGAATAGTGCTACCAGCAGGGATATTTAAAATAGCGGTAGAACTATTTTGTGTATAGGTTAACGTTGTACCTGCGGGAAAAGTAGGTACTTGTAAAGCGGTATTCGTAGTTATAAACGCACCAATTGCCCCGATTGTACCAGCACGGTTTTGATTACTAATTTTACTTAATCCTAAAGTATTACCTGTAATAGCGAGTGCGCCGTTAGTGGTGGTAGAAAATCGATTCGTAATGGGCATGTTGTCACCTCATTTCCAATATAGTCTTGGTCAAAATAGGATATGTGTGTGATAAATAAATGGAAACATGTACAAGTTGATTTGATAATAATGATTTAAATGTCTAGATAAGGGGATGGAGTATGATTGAATTGGAAATTAGAGTGGAGCGTCTTAGGGAAGCAAAAACAGGGAATATTGTATCATTATCTTCTTATATTGGGTGGGATTATAACAGAGAAGAAATTGAGACTATTTTTAACGGAGGGAATGTATACGGTGTTTGGAATGAGAGAGAGGAACTAATTGCTAGCGCGGCAATAATATTATATGGGGAGAAATTAGCGTCTATCGGAATGGTGATTGTACATCCAGATTATAAGGGGAGAGGGATTGGAAAGATAATAACGGAAGCGTGCGTTAAAAGCGTATCAGCTCATACTCCAATTATGCTTATTGCTACGGATGAAGGGAAACCTTTATATGAAAAGTTAGGATTTAGGGCAGTAAGTTATGTTTCTAAATACATATGTAACTCATACAATGCGAAAGATTATTGTGTAAGAAATGAAGATTATGTGATGAATTATGAAGAGGGTGATTTAGAAAAAATAATAAAAATAGATGAATATGCGTTTGGAACAAATAGAAAAGAGTTTTTAAAGAAAAGAATTATGCAAAGTGAACAGTGTATCGTTGTAAGGGACAAGGAACAAAATGTATTAGGTTACGGTTTAAGCATACAAACACCAGAAAATAAGATAATAGGGCCGGTTGTTGCTAAAAATGATGAGATGGCAATGAGAATAGTACATGATTTAGCAAGAGGGCATAATGGTAAATTAAGAATTGATGTACTAGAAGGAAAGAACGATTTCATGAAAGAATTAGAGATTGCTGGTTTTAAAAAAGTGAATATACCACCAATTATGATGAAAAATAGTAATCGGTTATTAAAAAGAAATAGTGAACTATATAGTATTGCAGCGCAAATTTTTGGATAAAAAAGAATCCTTTTAAATGAAGGATTCTTTTTTGAGCCAATTTAATCACGATATTGGTCGTGAATAGGTTGAAAAAGATCTTCCTCGACATCTCTAACAACTGAAAAATGATCAACATTATAATGACCATGGAGAATTTTATTATGGTGAGAGATAATTTGCTCTGCAGACAATACGTTAGAATCAGTTGTTGAATGACCGTTTTTAATTAATGTAACGTCAAATCCTTGTACAGTTGCTGTCTTAACGGCAGTGTCAATGCAATGCTCTGTTTTACATCCGCCTATAACAATATGATTAATGTCTTCTTCTTTTAAAAGTTCAAGTAAAGAAGTGCCGTAGAATGAATTGGTTGCTGCTTTATTAATAAAGATTGCAGACTGGGGTACTTGAATTTGATTATGTACTTCAAATCCTTCGCCACTACCAGAAGCAACATCGATATCTCTTACGAAAACAATAAGAGCATTTGAATCTATTGCTTTCTGCAGGGCTATATTTAGTGTAGATAATAGCTCGGTTTTACGAAAAACTTCATTTTCTTGCTCATTTCCATCAATTAATTCTTGCTGAGCGTCGATAATTAATAGTGCTTGTTTCATCGTGTCTCCCCTTTAATATGAAATAAGTTTCACTGTACATATTCCTTCAGATTGTTAGGAAATCCTCTATTGTAAGAGAAGTAGAAGATTGATTTACAAAGTTGTCAAAGAAATTTCATTCTCATAGCGTGTAAAAACATGTATGATAGGAGATGGAGAATTTTTGAGTAGGTGGGAATAACATGCAAACAGTAGAAGATTATCTTTCATTCTTACATACGAAAGGATTTAAATTATCAGAGGAAGCACAAGGGTTTATTATGTTTGGACAAGGATATACTGGTGCGTCTGATGGGATTGTGAACGCAGCAATAGAAGCGACAATTAAACATCAATTGCAGTTTGATGGTAGTTATTTCGTTGCGTTATTAGAACGATTGAAAGAGGAAGAAATTACAGATAAAAAAAGCGCTAAGGCTTTTATGCGGAAGTTACAAGCGTAACTTCACGCAGCCTGCGCTTCTTTTTTTGTTTTGGAAGGTAATTCAACAAAAATCATGCCTAGAAAAATACATAGACATCCGATAATAGCAGAAATAGAAAGTTGTTCATTTGCAACGAGAACGCCTGTTAATGCAGCAAAAACGGGCTCCATTGCGAAAATAATTGCTACTCTCGTTGGAGAAGTGTGTTTTTGTGCCGATGTTTGAATGAAAAAAGCAATAGATGTTGCAAACAGGGCAGTTAGAAAGAGTGCGAATAAAAAGGATTGATTCGTCCATAGTGATACTGAAAATAACTTTTCCCAATCTTCAAACAAGAAAGCGCAAATAGAAGAAAATATACCAACAGCTAATACTTGAGATGTGCTTAATAATAAAGGTGATATTTTTTTAGAAAAGAAGCCGTTAATAAGAATATGGGCAGCGAAAGCGACTGCACAACCAAGAACAAGTATATCTCCTATATTTAATTGGAAAGAATCAGCAGCTGTTAATAAGTACAAACCTGTTGTAGCTACAGCAATACCAAGTACGATGAAAATGGTGGCTTTTTGTTTTAAAAAGATAAAGGATAAGATTGGGACCATAACAATGCTTAGCCCAGTTAAGAAACCTGCTTTTGAAGAAGTTGTATAGAGTAAGCCAAATGTTTGTAATAAATAGCCGACAAATAAGAAGAACCCAACTATTAATCCAGCTAAACTACTATGTTTTAATTCTTGTTTTGAAGTTTTCTGTGAAAAAATAATTTGAACGAATAATAAAATAATTCCAGCGAATAAAAAACGAATACCATTAAACGTAAATGGACCAACGAAAGACATAGCGTTTTGAACGACAACAAACGTAGCTCCCCAAATAAAAGAGACAAATAATAAAGCAAGAGGAGCAATCCACTCTTTTTTCACACTCATACCCCCGTTAATTTTGTAAGATAGCTTTTCTAGCTAATTCATCAGCTACTTTATTTTGACTACTTGGAATCCACTTAATAAAAAAGAGATCGAAGTTTTTTATGTACTGTAGTGCTTCATCTAAAAGAGGTGCAAATATTTTATTTTTTGCGTATTCCTTTTCAACAGCCCGCTCAACAAGCTGCGAATCTGTACGAAAAGAGACAGTGCTATAATTATGCTCAATGCAATATTTTAATGCTAGAAGTAAAGCGCGGTATTCTGCTTCATGATTGGACATTGTTCCAAGTGGTACTGATAATTGTACAGGCGGCTGAATGCCTTTAATAAACACTCCTGCACCAGAAGGACCAGGATTTCCTTTTGATGCACCATCAATATATACTTCAATCAAAATGAGAAACCTCCAAATTATAAGATTATCCCCTACTTAAATGTTTTTTTGAAGTAGGGGATAGAGTAGTTATCCGATTGTGATGCTGTAACGACATGTAAATGTTTCATTCGCTTGTAAAGATTGAATTCCCTTTTTGTCCTTGAAATCTTTTGCTGGATTTACTTCATCAGCGATTCCATACCAAGGTTCAATACATAAGAAAGGTGCGTTATCCCCTGGTGTCCATACGCCGACAAATGGAAATCCATCAAATTCTACTTTTACAAATTTATTATGTTTATGAGAACGAATCGAAATTTCATTCGTATTCATATGTTCAAAAATAAGTGCATCATTTTTGAATAAATCGTATGTAAGTGGCAATTCAGTCGTATTTTCAGCGATTAATTGCTTTTTGTTTGAAAGATAAGGTCCTTCTAATACGCTTGTTTCTAAGCGTTCCGAACCATTAAACGATAAGTGATAATCTGTAAATGATTCACCGTCCAATAAAGGGAAGTTGAATCCAGGATGTGCTCCGATTGAGAAGAACATTTCTTTAGAAGTAGGATTGTTTACTTCATATGTTACATGAACACTTTGTCCATCTAGCTCATAAGAAACGAGTAATTCGAATTCGTATGGGTATTTTTTTAATGTTTCTTCATTACTAGTAACGATATAAATGATCTTTGTTTCGCTTTGTTCTTTCACAGAGAAAGTAAGATCACGAGCGAAACCGTGTTGTGTTAATGAATATGGTTTACCGTCTACGTAGTATGTATTATCTACTAATCGACCGACAATTGGGAACAAAATTGGTGCACGGCGTCCCCAATAAGTAGAATCACCTTGCCATAAATATTCTATGTTGTCTTCTTTTAAGCGAACGCTCTGTAATTCTGCACCTTTGTCAGAAATGGAAACGATCACTTTTTCATTTTGAATTGTTGCTGTCATGAAGTGAAACCTCCTAAATCTTTCATATGTTTCATTATACGTTGTCTAAAAGAAAAAAGGTAGTTCACGATGGGAATCTATTGACGAAAGAGGGGCTACCACGTAAAATATAATCTTGTTGCTTAAAAAACGAATAACGTGGTTCGAAACCATCCCACGTAAAAAAACTAAGGAGATTTTGTCATGAATATTAGAACATTAGTCGGTAATGGTATTTTAGCGGCATTATATATTGCTGTTTCTATGCTTATTCAGCCATTTGGCTTTACGAATGTACAGTTTCGTATTTCAGAGATGTTTAATCATCTCGTTGTATTTAACAAGAAAGCAATTTACGGAATTGTATTAGGTGTATTTTTAACGAATCTCTTTTTCTCACCTATGATCGCTTATGATTTAGTATTTGGAGTAGGTCAATCTATTCTTGCATTAGTTGCAACGATTATTTCTATGCGATTTATTAAAGGTGTTTGGGCTCGTATGATTTTTAATACAGTTATCTTTACGATTACAATGTTTATGATTGCAATTGAACTTCATCTTGCATTTGATCTACCATTTATGTGGACTTGGTTAACATGTGCAGCAGGTGAATTCGTAGTAATGGCCATTGGTATGCCTGTAATGTACTGGATTAATAAGCGAGTACAATTTGAAAGATTTATGTAATAGATGAAAGAGCCATTCCTTATATAGGATGGCTCTTTTTGTATGTGATAATATTGAATATAATTCTTTGACTCTTGATAAAATATAATAAAATAAAGTGAGGCTTCAATTAGCCGGATAAATAAGAAGTCTTATATAAGGGGAATGAAGTATGAAATATAAAATTCATTGGTTGTATAAAACAAAGCGCGGATTGCAGACGGAATTAACGACAGAGTATATGAACATAGAAGAAGTACTTCAATTTGCAGAGGATTTTGAGAAAACAGGAAGAGTAAAAGAATTTTCATTTTATGATGAAATGGACGCGGAATGGTCATTAAAAGAGATGAAAAAGTTAAGTAAGCAAGTAGAGGAAGAGCCCCAAGAAATACTCGTTTATTTTGATGGGGGGTATGATGTGCAGACGAAAGAGGCTGGCGTTGGTATATGTGTGTATTATAAAAAAGGAAATACAAACTACCGGATTCGCCGCAATGCATATATAGAAGGTATATATGATAATAATGAAGCGGAATATGCATCATTATTATACGGTATGAATATACTCGAGGAATTAGGGATTAAGTATGAAGCGATTACACTTCGCGGAGACTCACAAGTGGTACTACAGCAATTGGCTGGAGAATGGCCTTGTTATGATGAACATTTAAATCATTATTTAGATCAAATTGAACAAAAGGCGAAGCAAATGAAATTAAAACTTATATGTGAGCCGATATCTAGAAAACAAAATATAGAAGCACATCAATTAGCCACGCAAGCATTGGAAGGAACAGTTATTGATAGTCATAAAGAAATAACTGAATAGAGAGGTGCAAAGGTGGATAAAAAGCAACTCATTACAGAGGTAAATGACTTATTAGAAACGTATTGTGAAGGCTGTTTTTTGCGAGAACATAATCGAAAGACAAATAGTAAATATTATGCCCATTCATTTTGTATACGCCAATGTACAGTTGGAGAAACATTGAAAAAATATGGAGAACAGTTGTCATGAAAAAACATCCAGAGAAAATTCTCTGGATGTTTTTTAGTGTCTTGCTTCGTTTAGTTGATGCTCACATTTATTTAATTTCTTTTCCTCATTCATTAAAAATGGTTCATCTAAATCAGTTGCAACAGATTTCATAATTTCAAGCTGAGAGCGAGCTGCTTCTACAGCAGTAGTAGCATGTTCTAATGTATCTGGATCCATTGAAATTGTTGCTGATCCTACCATTTTTTGTGCTGTTTCTACACGGAATTTCACTTCTTCAAAATCATTTACTTCTGATCCCATTAATAATTCCTCCTTTGTATAGTGCGCATTTCACATAGTTTTTGCTCTGTAAAACGGAAATATACAAAGGAATAACAAAGGAGGTTACCAAGTAAGGCAACCTCCTGTTATATGTTGGATTAAAGTTTTACTACGTTAGCAGCTTGAGGTCCGCGGTTACCTTCAGTAATGTCGAAAGATACTTCTTGACCTTCTTCTAAAGCTTTGTAGCCGTCTCCTTGAATAGCAGAGAAATGTACGAATACATCGTCAGCGCCTTCCATTTCGATAAATCCAAAACCTTTTTCGTTGTTAAACCATTTTACTTTTCCTTGCATGTTACAATTCCTCCTAAAAGCGTTTACTATTTTCATTTAGTGAAATTCATTTAAAAAATAATATAAACTAAAAATGCTATATTCTTGAATATTCTGCTAAATGATTAATTTAAATATACACGAATTGGGAGAATTTAGTCAAGTAAGCGATTTTATTTTTTTGTATTTTTAAATAATTTTTCAGTCAAATTTTTAAATAGGTATAGGACAGGCCGAGTATGTAATATTCTTAATTGAATGCTATACATAATGAGGTGAAAGAATGAATAAGCCTTACTTATTAGATAATGAAGGAATGAGAACGAGAACCGACATACCGGATTGGGTTGCAAAAGAATTTGAGATTTTTTCAAGTGTCGTGTTAGAACCAACTTTTCCATGCTATTTCGGTTTAACAGCTTTGAAAAAGAATGAACTTCGTTATTCATTTCTTTCTCATAATGATTGGAGTCATTTGCCGCATACAATGTTATCTTTTTTAGAGTTAATGAAAGAGAGACCGATTGTAAGAAGGGGCTTTTTCCTTTTTGTAGAACCGGAATGTGAAGAACAATCACTCGAATATTACCGTGATTCTTTTTGGAAAGTGTTACAGTATTTACATGAAAACGATAATGAAGCATGGCCAAAGCAAATTCCTGAAGACCCAGACCATTATTTATGGGAATTTTCATTTGGTGGTGAGCCAATATTCGCATTTGGAAATGCGCCAGCTTATAAACAACGAAAAACTAGACATTTAGGAAATTCTCTCGTTATTGGGTTTCAGCCACGCACTATTTTTGATGGATTAGAGGGAGATCGTCCTAAAGGAGCATATTCAAGACAAATGGTCCGTGAGCGAGTTGAAAAGTGGGATCAATTGCCGAAACATCCTAACATTAGTCATTATGGTGACCCAGAGCATCGTGAATGGAAACAATATTTCATAGGAGACGATGTAGAGCCAATAAAAGGGAAATGTCCTTTTCTTCATAGGATAGAAAAGTAAGAGCCATCATCTAGATGGCTCTTTTGTATATTTTGGATAAAAAAGGGTATTTTATTATGAAAGCTAGTCTATTTTTTAAAATTACATCATTAACTAGTAGTAAAGAGAGTAGAAAGGATAGAGCGATGATTGGAGCAATTATACAGCAAATCGTATTAGGTATATCATTAGCTGCGCCAGTAGGGCCGATTAATATTGAAATGTTAAAACGAGGAATTGAACGTGGTTTTTGGCACGCTTGGGTTGTTGGAATTGGTGGAATGACTGCAGATGTTTTATTTATGCTTCTCATTTATTTCGGTTTATCTTCTGTGTTTATGTATACATATGTACAAGCCTTCATGTATTGCACGGGTTTTTTCTTGTTATTTTATTTAGGATTTCAAAGTGTAAAACAAGGAATTTTCGAATCGAATATGGAATATAAAAAAGAAGAGGTAGGTGGCCTTAAGCAATCGTTTATGGCAGGATTTTTAATTGCGATATCCAATCCATTAAATCTTGTTTTTTGGTTTGGTATATACGGAAGTACACTTAGCTCATTACTTACGAAGGTAACGAAACAAGAAGCTTTTTTGTACAGTCTTTGCATTATTGTTGGTATTATTTTATGGAATTTAAATATTGCTTTTTCTGTACATTTTGGAAGAACTTTATTAAAACCAAAAGCGCTTGGCTACATAACAGCCGGAGCAGGTATTATTTTAGTAGGTTACTCTATACATTTTGCATACAAAGCTTTACAGTTGTTCACATAAGATTGAAGGGGAGATTTTTATGTATCGAACCACTATTGACGGAAAAGAAATTATAATTACGTTAGCGCCAAAAATCCGAAAAGAAATTACTGATAGAAATCCACTATATGAAGCGGTATTTCATAATGCTGCAAGATTGTTACAAACAAAGCAACCGACGTTTGCAGTAAATCATGAAATATTTGGGCTCATTATTGGAGAAGTGCAAAGAGGAGAAGTAACAGTGTTTGCAGTGGAACATATTATTCCGAAGCAAAATATATTTGGATCAAACAATTTTTTCTCGGCAATAGAACAGCAGGCAAATTTGTAAAGTGAATAGAATAAGAATAGAAAAGAAATAGTCGTAACGATATGTTGCGGCTGTTTTTTTGGAAAAGGGGGAAACAAGATGAAGAAAGTGGGGAAAGAGTTCTTTTTACAACATGATATTGTTATTATGTATAGCATTCTATTTATTTTCATTATTATTTTAAAAATGCAATTTTTTACGTGGTTTGGCATGTTAGCATGTATGTTTGGGATTGTTTTCTATACACTTAATGAATATATGACACATCGTTTTTTATTCCATATAAAGCCACCTAAAAACACATTTCTATTAAAAATGTTAAGAAGATTGCATTATGATCACCACGTATATCCAGATGATTTAAAACTTTTGTTTTTACCTGTATGGTTTAGTATACCTAGTTTTACTATATATTTACTTATAGCATATGGTATTACAAAAAGTGTTACTATTGCACTTTCATTTGGAATCGGAATGATTATTATGCTGCTCGTTTACGAATGGAAACATTATATTGCTCATAGACCGATTCGTCCCGTCACTAAGTTTGGAAGATGGCTAAAAAAACAACATATATTACACCATTATAAAAACGAAAAGTTTTGGTTTGGTGTTTCAAATCCAGTATTCGATTTTATATTTGGAACACTTAAAGACGGAAAAGATGTTGAGTTAAGCGAAACGGCTCGTAATTTAGAAAAGGAAAAAAAGACAAAAGTAGTGCGTTAAGCACTGCTTTTGTCTTAATGAGGATAAATAAGTAAGGTGTCACTTTATTTTGAAAAAGTATATTAAAAATTTAGGGGGAATTGCCGAAAAATGTCTATCAAAAAATCTTTGCATGAATGCATGGATTGTCTAAAATGAATATAAGTTTCTGAATATTTATAAAATTTAGTCTTTAGGTATGCAAGGGGGAAGTGTATTTTAAGTAAGAGAGGGGATCGGTTAATGAAACGAGACGATACGTCAGCACGTAAGTTGCAAAATGAGGTGAATTATACAGAGGTCGTTCAGTCGGAAGAATTTCAATTGTTATTAAATACGAAAAAGAAGTTTATCATTCCAATGAGTATTTTCTTTTTTAGTTTTTTTATCGCATTACCTATTTTAACATCGTATTCAAAGGTGCTTAATACACCTGCATTTGGAGACGTTACATGGGCGTGGGTATTTGCTTTTTCCCAATTTATTATGACATGGGCACTATGTATGATTTATAGCAAAAAAGCAGAATCATTTGATGAAATCTCCCGAAAAATTTTGCAAGATATGCAAAAAGGGAGGGGCTGAACTTGAATACTACTGCATTTGCACTATTTTTAATTATTGTTCTTGGTACGCTCGTCATAACCTATTTTGCATCGAAAAAAACGAAAAATGCGAGTGAATTTTATACGGCTGGAGGGGGATTAACTGGTTGGCAAAATGGTCTGGCCATTGCTGGAGATTACATGTCTGCTGCTTCATTTCTCGGTATAGCTGGAGCAATCGCATTAACTGGGTTTGATGGATTCTTTTATAGTATCGGTTTTTTAGTTGCTTATTTAGTTGTACTATATCTTGTTGCAGAACCGCTTAGAAATTTAGGAAAGTACACTTTGGCGGATATGATTGCAGCACGCTTTGACGCGAAAAAAGTTCGCGGAGTTGCAGCTCTTAATACGATGACGATTTCTATCTTTTATATGATTGCACAATTAGTTGGCGCGGGTGCACTTATTAAATTATTATTAGGGATTGAATATACGACATCTGTATTAATCGTTGGAACACTTATGACGGTGTATGTTATTTTTGGTGGTATGACAGCAACGAGCTGGGTACAAATTGTAAAGGCTGTATTACTTATGGCCGGTACGTTTATTATTTCTGTTATCGTTTTCGCAAAATTCAACTTCAGCGTGACTGAAATGTTTGCCCAAATGAAAACAGCTACACCATTAAAAGATTCATTTTTAAATCCAGGTGTAAAGTATAAGGATGGCCTTGATACACTTTCTTTAAATTTAGGACTAGTACTTGGTACAGCTGGATTACCACATATACTTGTCCGCTTTTTTACAGTACGTGATGCAAAAACTGCACGTCAATCTGTCGTATATGCGACATGGTTAATTGGTGCATTTTATATTATGACGATTTTCTTAGGATTTGGTGCGGCAGCGTTTGTAGGAAATGAAGCGATTATTAAAGCGAACCCAGCGGGTAATATGGCAGCACCTTTATTAGCCAAAGCGTTAGGTGGAGACTTCTTATTTGCTTTCGTATCAGCAATTGCTTTTGCAACAATTTTGGCTGTAGTGGCAGGTCTCGTATTAACGGCAGCATCAGCATTCGCTCATGATTTTTATAATGAGATCATTCGCAAAGGAAAATCAACGGAAAAAGAGCAAGTATCTATGGCTCGTTATGCATCTATTGGGGTAGCGATACTATCTATCATACTTGCATTATTTGCCCAAACATTAAACGTAGCATTTTTAGTATCATTAGCATTTGCAGTTGCAGCGAGTGCAAATCTACCAGTGATTTTATTTACAATATATTGGAAGCGTTTTAATACAACGGGTGCTATTTCCGGTATGATTGTAGGTCTCGTATCAGCTATTGTTCTCGTAGCGTTGAGTCCGAATGTTTGGAACCCTGTAGCTGGAAAAGCTATTTTTGTTGGGGAAGCGATATTCCCATATACGACACCAGGAATTATTTCAATTCCGCTTGGATTTCTTGCAGCGTATTTAGGAACTGTTTTATCTAGTAAGAAAGAAGATGCAGCGAAATTTGATGAAATTCTCGTGAAATCTAATACTGGTCACGGTATTAGCGATGCGTCTTCACATTAAATAAAAGAGGAGCTTTTCGATAGATAAGAAAAGCTCTTTTTTCTTTTGTCATTTTCTTGTAAATATTACTGATTTGTAAGTAGGATTTGTCTTAATTTTGTGGAATGAAAATAGCAGGGAGAAATTTAAGTCATCATGGCACCAGCGCAGCTTTTGTGAAAAATAAGTTGTTATGGAAGGTGGAAGTAATGATGAAAACGAAGCAAACTGATGAATTATTAGCAAAAGATGAGCAATATGTTTGGCACGGAATGCGTCCCTTTAGTCCAAATAGTACAATGGTAGGGGCAAAAGCTGAAGGGTGCTGGGTTGAAGATATACAAGGAAAAAGATATTTAGATGGTATGAGTGGTCTTTGGTGTGTGAATAGTGGATATGGAAGAAAGGAGCTCGCAGAAGCGGCTTATAAGCAATTACAAACATTATCATACTTTCCAATGTCACAATCTCATGAACCAGCTATAAAGCTTGCTGAAAAATTAAATGAGTGGCTTGGGGGAGAGTATGTTATTTTCTTCTCAAATAGTGGTTCAGAAGCGAACGAAACAGCTTTTAAAATAGCAAGACAATACTATGCGCAAAAAGGTGAACCACATCGTTATAAATTTATGTCACGTTATCGTGGGTATCACGGGAATACAATGGCGACAATGGCAGCGACGGGACAAGCGCAGCGTAGATATCAATATGAACCGTTTGCTTCAGGCTTTTTACACGTAACACCACCGGATTGTTACCGTATGCCTGAAATTGAAGGGCAGCATATTTATGATGTAGAATGTGTGAAAGAAGTCGATCGTGTTATGACGTGGGAATTAAGTGAAACAATTGCCGCTTTTATTATGGAACCAATTATTACAGGTGGGGGCATATTAATGCCACCACAAGACTATATGAAAGCTGTTCATGAAACGTGTCAAAAACACGGCGCGCTACTTATTAGTGATGAAGTGATTTGTGGCTTCGGTCGTACAGGAAAAGCATTTGGATTTATGAATTATGATGTGAAGCCAGATATTATTACGATGGCAAAAGGGATTACGAGCGCATATTTACCATTATCTGCAACAGCTGTGAAAAAAGAAATATATGAAGCATTTAAAGGGAAGGGAGAGTATGAATTCTTCCGACATATTAATACATTTGGTGGAAATCCAGCAGCTTGTGCATTAGCCCTTAAAAACTTAGAGATTATGGAAAATGAAAATTTAATTGAGCGATCTGCGCAAATGGGTTCCCTTTTATTAGAGCAACTAAAAGATGAAATTGGGGAACATCCGCTTGTTGGGGATATTAGAGGAAAAGGTCTATTAGTTGGAATTGAATTAGTAAATGATAAAGAGACGAAAGAGCCAATTGATAACGACAAAATCGCAAGTGTCGTAAATGCTTGTAAAGAAAAAGGGCTTATTATAGGACGAAACGGTATGACGACAGCAGGATATAATAACGTCTTAACATTAGCACCGCCGCTTATTATTTCAAGTGAAGAAATTGCCTTTGTTGTTGGAACGTTGAAGACGGCGATGGAACGTATTTAATAAGTAGAGAGAGGAGCGAGCTTTAATATAAGGCTCGCTTTTGTTTAGTAGAGGGGACTTTTAATGGATAAATATGATTCGAACAAACATTATCACATCGGATATTATGAAGACGGATATGATTTAGAAGTGACGGCGTATAAGAGAATAAATGAGCCGGTTTGGGATGCTTATATTCCGCACTATAAGGTGGACGATTTTTATAAGAAAGTGGAGGAAATGAAGCTAGGTGAATATATAGATAATTACGGCATTATGGTGTATTCATTTAGTAATGATATGGATGATGAAGAAGCACGAACTATTTTTGAAAATGGTTAAAAAAGAACGAGATTGTTTAAAGATAAAACAAAAAGGAGATTGCTATCTTATAAAATAGCAATCTCCTTTTATTATAGTAAACTTATTTACTTGCTTTCATTGCTTTATCTTTTGCACCAAACGTGTATTTTAACATTGGTGGTGTAATCATTGTAGTTAAAATAACGACAATAACGATTGCTGTAAAGTAATCTTGTGCCAATAGCCCAGAAGAAAGACCTGTTCCTGCGATGATAAGTGCAACTTCACCACGAGAAACCATACCAGAACCGATAATTGCAGAAGACTTAGCATCAAATCCAGTCATGCGTGCACCAACACCACAACCAATTAGTTTCGTTAATACAGCGATTACTGTTAATGCTAAGATGAACCAAATTTGATTGCCAATACCGTCAAATGTAATATTCATACCGATACTAACGAAGAATACTGGAACGAACATAGCGTAAGCAATTGGTTCTACTTTCTTTTCTACTTCATGTTTGTAGTTTGTTTGAGAAATTGCAATACCAGCAGCGAAAGCACCGATAATACCAGCAATTCCTAATAGTTCGCCGAAATATGCGAATGAGAAACAGATGATAAGAGCTGCGCTCACGATAGACTCAGATACGCGCAGTGGTGACAACCAACGCATAATTGCTGGAACACCTTTCCATCCGATTAAAATAATAGAAGCGAAGAATACTACTTTCTTCAAGATAATCATTGTTAAGTTAACATCATCAGTGCCTAAGAAGCTCATTGCGAATGCTAATAAAATAACAACAAGAATGTCATCAAATACAGCGGCTCCAAGCATCGTCGTACTTTCACGTGTTTTCATTTTACCTAAATCACGAAGTGTTTGTACGGAAATACTAACACTTGTCGCACATAGAAGTAATCCTAAGAATACAGCGTTTCCTTGTTCCATTCCCATAACAAGGCCAGAAACGTAACCACCTACGAATGGAAGAATAATACCTCCGAGTGCAACTGCTAAAGAAGAATTACGATTGGCGTTTAATTCTTCTAAGTCTGTTTCAAGTCCAGCCATAAACATTAGAAGAATAACCCCGACATTACTTAATTGAGTTAGAAGCTCTGAATTTTCAATCCAACCTAATAAAGCTGGACCGATAACGATACCGACAATTAATTTACCTAGTACAGAAGGTTGACCTAATCTAACACTAAGATCACCAGCAAGCTTTGTACTTAATAAAATAAGTGCAATTTGAAAGAAAAATTCGAATTCCATCTGATCCTCTCCTCATCATTTTTAGTTTTATCATACGATTTCTCGGAATTTGCCTAATGAAAATATGTAAAACCCATTAAACAAAAGGGTCTGATTACAAGTTCTTTTGAACTTGTAATTTGAACCTGTAATTAATATATAATAGATTTTATAAAAAATCAATGAAAAAATGGGAGCTTTTTGAGGAAGAAGCTGTCTTATTGAGATATAGGTGTAAGAGTAGCGTGTGAATTTTATATGTATAAAATAGTATGAAGTCCTTTTTCATTACAAATAATAAAGCCTAAATGCTATTTCACGAATTATAAATGTGAAAAGGAGGTTTTATCATTTGAATTCATTAAAAAATAACTTGTCTATTGTTGCTTTAGGTGGAGTAAATGAAATAGGAAAAAATATGTATGCTATCCAATATGAAAATGATATTGTCGTCATTGATTGTGGGTCTAAATTTCCAGATGAAAGTTTATTAGGGATTGATTTAATAATTCCAGACGTCACATATTTGCAAGAAAATAAAGAAAAAATTCGCGGTTTAGTAGTAACGCACGGGCATGAGGACCATATTGGCGGAATACCATATTTTTTAAAACAACTAAATGTACCAATCTATGCAACAAAGTTAACGTTAGGTTTAATTGAAATTAAATTAAAGGAACACAATCTTCAAAATGATACGGAATTAATCGTTATTCATTCAGAATCAGAAATTGATTGTGGTTCTATTAAGGCAACCTTTTTTAAAACGAACCACAGTATCCCGGATTGTCTCGGTATTGTTTTTCATACACCAGAAGGTACTGTAGTACATACAGGTGATTTTAAATTTGATTTAACACCAGTAAATAATCAACATCCTGATATTCATAAAATGGCTAAAATAGGAAGTGAAGGTGTACTAGCTTTATTATCTGAAAGCACAAATGCAGAACGCCCAGGTTTTACTCCATCAGAAAGGTCAGTAGGAGAACGGATAGAGGAAATATTTATGAAAGCAAATAGAAAAGTAATTATTTCTACGTTTGCTTCTAATGTGAATCGTGTTCAGCAAATAGTTGAAGCATGTATAAAGACAAATCGAAAACTAGCTTTGCTAGGGAGAAGTATGGTAAATGTAGTAGAGGTTGCTCTAGAGAAAGGTTATTTACATATTCCAGAAGGTATGTTAATTGAAGCAAATGAGGTAAATCGTTTAGATCCAAAGCAGGTTGCAATACTTTGTACAGGAAGTCAAGGAGAACCAATGGCAGCTTTAGCGCGTTTAGCTAGTGGAAACTATAGACAAGTGGATATTTTACCAGAAGATACGGTTATTATAGCTGCGACCCCTATCCCAGGAAATGAACGTAACGTTTCTCGAATTATCGATAATTTATTTGCATTAGGAGCAAAGGTGATTTACGGATCAGGCAGTTCTACTGGAGTGCATGTATCCGGTCATGCATATCAAGAAGAGTTGAAGTTAATGCTTACATTAATGAAGCCAAAATATTTTATTCCAATTCATGGAGAGTTTAGAATGCTACATCACCATAGTTTGTTAGCAGAATCAATTGGTATTGAAAAGGAAAATATCTTTATCGTACGTAATGGAGATGTTGTAGATATAAGTAATGAAGTGGCCGTTCAATCTAGAAAAATACAGGCTGGAAATATATATGTAGATGGATTAGGAATTGGTGATGTTGGAAATGCCTTATTACGTGATCGTAAACAACTTTCAGAAGATGGAATGCTCGTTATAGTTATTACTTTTAATAAAGTCGATGGAGAAATAATTTCAGGTCCTGATATTATTTCTCGTGGATTTGTCTATGTTCGTGATTCAGAAGAATTTTTAAGAGAATTAAATAAATTAGCTGTTATTACAATTAATAATTTAAAGAAAGAGAATGTGAATAGCTGGGGTATTTTGAAAAGGGAGGTAAGAGAAGCGTTAGGGAAGTATATATATACAAATACAAAACGAAAGCCGATGATTCTTCCTATAATAATAGAGGTTTAATAGTAAAAAAGAATTCTCGTATGGGAATTCTTTTTTTGTTTTAAAGACAAAATGAACATATAATGAAGTAAATAGAAATGGAAGGAAATAAAAGATGTTATTAAACAAACGCTTTACAATTGGAGAAATGGCAAAAATGCATAATATAGCGGAATCAACTTTACGCTATTATGATGAGAAGGGAATTTTTCATCCGTCCACTGTGGACCCGCAAACAAATTATCGTTATTACACAATCGATCAATTTTCACTATTAGATACGATTAAGTTTTTACGCCAATTAAACATTCCATTAAAGGAAATTAAAAAATATATTGATGAAAGAAATCCAGCATACGCACTCAATTTACTGGAAAAACAACAAGAGATGATGCTGAAGAAACAAAGAGAAATTGAGTATGCTTTGGCGAAAATGGAGCATAGAATTCATTTAATTAAGGAAGCAACAAAAGCAAAAGCTGAACAAATGGTAATTAAAGAGATCCCGCCGCGAAAAATTACAGCAATTGCGGTTGCTCCAAATACGACGGATGATATGTTTGAGTACTACATCCATTCGTTGCAAAAAAATATGAGGCAAATGGATGATAGTTTATTTTCTGGAGATATTGGTGTAACTGTTGCGAAAAAAGGGTTAATGCAAAATGAGTTTCAAGCATATAGCAGTGTATTTATTCTTTTGGATTATATGCCGTATGAAGTGCATACTTCAGATGAAATTAATGAAGGTTTATATGCTTGTTCTTATCATCATGGACCGTATGAAGAAACGGATGCAACGTACAAGGAGTTACTTACATACATTGATAAAGAAGGTTACGAAGTACATGGAGATTCGATTGAGATTGGATTGATTGATTGGTCTGTAACAGAAGATCCTGAGGAGCAAGTAACAGAAATTCAAATTCCTATAATGAAAAAACAAAGCAATAAGTTATAGGACTCGTATAATTACAAATGAGCATCAAACGCGATAATTAAGTCACCTATTTTTTAATTCTCTATTGACCTTAAAGTTACTTGAAGGTTTAAACTAAGAAAAGAGAGTTGAAAAAAAGGAGCATGTTAGAGTATGGAAGCAACAGAAAAATTAAGAGAAAAACCAATTAAAAGTTTATTTATTTCTTATTTAATACCAGCCGTCCTCGGAATGGTATTAATGTCAGTGAATATTGTAATTGATGCGGTTATGATTAGTAGAGGAGTTGGGGCGAACGGTTTAGCAGGAGTGAACGTGGCTATTCCAGCCTTTTCGATTTTCTTCTCTATTTCATTATGGATTGGAATGGGCGGGGCAACGTTATATTCCATTGCATTAGGTGAAAATAAACGAGAGAGAGCAAGGTCTATTTTTACTCAATCAATGACGGTAGCAGTTGTTATCGTAGGGATTTTAGCAGCGATTTGCTTATGGAGAATAGAAGATTTAGCATACTTATTTGGTGCAAATGAAGTGATTTTACCATATGCGTTAGACTATTTACACGTATTATTAACATTTGGAATGATATACGTTTTAGAAAATATTTTAAGTACATTTATACGAAATGATGGAAATCCTAATTTAGCAATGGCTGGTCTTGTTGTAACGGCTGTATTAAATATAGTGTTTGACTATATCTTTATTTTTATCTTTGGATGGGGCGTAACAGGTGCTGCCTCAGCGACTATTCTTTCGGCAGCGATTGGTTTCCTTGTATTATTAACTCATTTCTTTAGAAAAAGTAGTATTTTAAAGTGGACGAAATTTCATTTTGAATGGGATACTGTCAAACAAATTATGGTGATTGGTTTCCCAAGTTTTACAGCAGAAAGTACGGTTGCAATCGTAACGATTGGTTTTAATATCGCATTTGTCCAATATGCAGGAGAAGTAGGAGTAGCTTCCTATGCGATGGTGAATAGTATTCATGCAATGACATTACTATTATTCTTTGGTGTTGGAGCAGCATTACAGCCAATTGCTAGTTTCCATTACGGGGCAAATTTATCAGAGAGACTTCGTGAAGGATTGAAGTTTGCTGTGAAAATTGCTGTTGTCCTCGGAGGCGTTGCGATAATTGTCGGATTATTCTTCGGGAAATATATCATTGGTTTATTTGATGTTCAATCTCCAGAATTATTGGAGTTAACCTTAACAGGTATTAGTTTATTCTTTATCCAATACGTATTTTTAGGTTATAACATTGTGTATGGAGAGTACTTCCAATCAGTGCGACAAACGAAGAAATCAGTACTTATTATAATGAGCCGAGGATTACTATTTATTATTCCATTGTTATGGATTATGCCGAAATTATTTGGTATAAATGGAATTTGGCTCGTTATGCCAGTTGCAGAAGTAATGACAGCGATTATCGTATTTACGATGAATCGTATGAAACATCCTGTTCCATTAAATATGGCAGGAGAGAAAGAAGCGATATGATAAAAAATCCCCTTAAGCAATTAAGGGGATTTTTTTATTCCTTTAAACTAATCGCAAAAGATCCATCCGTTTCTTGAACAGAAGCAAAGGCAACGTTTTTAATATTTGTAATTCCTTTTTCATTTAATTCTTTATATAACCATTTTTCATCTTTATGTATTAACTTTAAGTTATCATATTGAATTTGTGAATCGACGATAAGTGCAATTGGTAATCCAGCATACTTAACTTCTATGTTTAAATCTTTTGGAGTTAATGGTACAAGTTCTCTTTTTGGTAAAATACTAATAGCGCCGTTCGCTTCTAAAATAGCGTATTCAATTTCATGAACACTTGGATATCCTGCAACGCGAAGATTAGAAAGCAGTTCTGCAATGGGGTATCTACTTTTTTGTAAGTTCTCAAAAATAATATCACCATGTTTAATTAAAATGATAGGGTGTCCGAGAATAAAACGATTTAGTTTGTTGAATAGGCTTAATTTTGTAAGGAGTAAATGTAAACATGTGATAACAACCATACCGAGAAATGCTTGTAAAGCACCAGAGACGGGTATGGCCTGGAAAGCTAAATAAGATAAAAAAATTATAGCCCCAAAATCATGAGGAGTTAGTTGCGCTAACGCGGATTTACCGAGTAACTTAAGCGATAGTAAAAATAAGATGAAAAAGAACGACACGTTACATAAAAAGAGAAGCAATAGAGACACTCCTTCGTGTAAAGTTGTACTTACTATTCCCGAAAGTAATATAAATATTACCTTTCAGAGGATAAATTAGGGTTTATTGGAATTTGTCTGTATACAAACAAATAAATGGATATTATCATGAAGGAAGTAAAAGAAAATAGGAGTATATGAATATGAGAAAGAAGAAAATAATGAAGGGCATTTTAGTTGTTATAATGATTTGCGCCGTGTATGCGGGGTTTTTACAATATCACATTTATAAGCATGGGCATATGAATGCAACCTACGATGCTGATTACATAATTGTACTAGGATCGAAAGTAAATGGGACGAAACCATCTTATTCATTGCAATATCGTATTGATAAAGCAGCTGAATATTTAAAATCACATGAGAAAACAATCGCTATCGTATCTGGAGGACAAGGAAAAGGTGAAGACATTTCAGAAGCATTAGCAATGAAACAAGGACTAATAAAACAAAATATCGTAGAAGACCGCATTATAATGGAGGACAAATCTACGAGTACAGATGAGAATATTACATTCTCAAAACCGTTAATTCCAGCCGATATGAAAAAAGGTATGATCGTAACAAACGATTTTCACATGTTTAGAGCGAAAAAAATAGCGGCCAAACAAGGTTTACAATTAGAAGGTCTTCCGGCAAAAACACCGAAACCAATCATCATTCCATCGAATGTACGAGAATATTTAGCAATTACACAGTATTGGTTTATGAATCGAATATAGTGAAAGTGATCCCGTCTGAAATTCTAGGCGGGATTTAGTTTGAGGAAAATCTTACAAATATGTCACGTTCGTGAAAGGTAAAGCGATAGTTTCTAGAATGATTTCCTGACATAATGAAGGTAACAAAAACTATTTAGAGGTGAATCGGATGAAAGGAAATAATATTTTATCTTCGTTATGTTACTTTAGTATCTTTTTTGCACCATTTTTACTACCAATTATCGTGTACTTTGTTGCAGAAGATGAAGTGAAGTATCACGCGAAAAAAGCATTTTGGTCACATGTTTTCCCATACGCAATCTTATTTGGAGGACTAGCAGTATCAGGCATGTACGGTTTAGGTTTCAATCAATCTGACGGTGCTGGAATTGGAATGGCTATCACATATGCAGTGTTCATTCTTGTAGGAATTTACTACTTCATTTGGAATATCGTAAAAGGTATTAAAGTTTTGAAAACGGCGTAATAAGATAAGTATAATTTCATTTACCGTATCGATAAATGTTTTAAAAAAGGGCAATTCAAAAAGAATTGCTCTTTTTGTGCTTATAAGTTGTGAAAATTGAAAAAGATATGTTAATTTTTCATTATGAAGAGAAAAAAGGAGTGATTTTCATGAATGAGATCATACATAAGATGGAGCAACATGTTTCAGTTCGTAAATATAAAGAAGAATTAATTCCGAAAGATGTAGTAGAAAAGATGGTGCATGCTGCGCAACATGCAGCTTCATCACATTTTGTACAGGCGTATTCTGTTATATATGTAACAGATCAGGAATTAAAGGCTAAACTAGCAGAGCTATCCGGAAATCGCCATGTGAAGGACTGTGCAGCATTTTTTGTTTGTTGTGCAGATTTAAAACGACTTGAAATTGCATGTGAAAAACATAGTACAGAGATAAAGCATGAGGGAGTAGAAGACTTTATCGTTGCGACGGTAGATGCTTCACTTTTTGCGCAAAACTTAGCACTAGCAGCAGAATCGTTAGGATACGGTATTTGTTATATTGGTGGTATTCGTAATAATCCGAGAGAAGTGAGTGAACTGCTTCATTTACCGGATAAAGTATATCCTGTATTCGGAATGACAGTCGGTGTACCAGATGAAGAACATGGAGTTAAACCACGTTTACCAGTAGCAGCAGTTCTTCATGAAAATGGATATGATGAACAAAAATATGATGAATTACTAAACGAATATGATGAAACGATGAACGCGTATTATAAAGAAAGATCATCAAACAAGAAAAACGTAACATGGACGGAATCAATGAGTTCGTTTATGTCTAAAGAAAAAAGAATGCATATGAAAGAGTTTTTAAGTGAAAAAGGATTAAATAAGAAGTGAAGTGAGTAAAGAGGCAAACCTGTGATGCAGGTTTGCCTTTTTGAGAAGGAGAAATACCTAAGGCTAGAAAGTTGTTTATTCTTTCTGAACTTAGGTATTTTGTTTGTTATCATGTACATAGAAATAAAAATTAATGATTTTTTACAAAAGTGATAGAAAATGAGAATGAAATGCCAATAGTAAGTAAAAGCGGCATAATAGCCGCTTTTTATCGTTTTATTTAGTAATTAATTTGAAATATTTTCCTTATGAAAGAAAGATTATTGCTAATTGTAAACTGTCAATAAAGTTATTTAAGTTTTGATATGGAATACCCCGCCGGAAAATACAGCAATAATTTCGTTTGAACATATCTGTTATTGCACGATCTAAAGCATCTTCTATAACAAGTTCAAACTTTCAATAAGAAGATAACCCCCTGTACAACTTAAAAGAATGTACGTAAATATTTTAAAAATCCGTTGATTAAGCCATTTAAAAATAATTTGACCTATAAACAAACCTAAAAATACAATTGGAATGGCATAAAAACTTGATTCCCAAATGGTTTTGTTTGTGCCAGTAAAGAGTATTTGAGTTACTAGACTAATGAAATATATAAACAGATAAAAAGCTAATGTAGTTGCTCTTAACTTCTCTTTTTCAGTATTAGTTCCTGTAAAATAAAGTAACAGGGGTGGACCTGGCATACCGATACTTGTCGTTAAAAGACCAGATAATCCGCCAACTATGAAATCTCTAGATTGTGTTGATCTAACCTTAACGTTGCATATTAGCAACAATGTTAATAGTAAGAGTAGGATGCTAACTGCTAATTTAAAAGTGTTTATGTTAACGGAAATAAAAATCAAAATGCCAAAAGGAACACCAACTATACTTCCAAAAATAAACCTTTTCAGTAGAACAAAATCAACGTCCATTCTTATTTTCCAAATGAGTGAAATGGAGATAATTAAAGATAAAATAATGTTTATTTGTATAGCTTCTTGTGGTAGAAATAACATAAGTAAGAAAGGGGTTGCCATTATGGAAAAGCCAAAACCTGTACTTGCTTGCAGAATAGAAGCCACTAATATAATACATATGAAAAAGAATGTGATACCCAAAACAGCCCTCCTATTTAATCAAGTTTAACTAGTTAAAGTCTATTATTTAAGTGCAATGTTTCACAAACTTATTTGTATTTTAACATAAATATCTAGTTTTTTCTCAAATAGTGTTGCCATATAAGGCTCTTTAACTAAAAAATCTGACTTGTATTTTTAAACAATTTTATTATGGGGAAACAAATAATGAATGGGATCAAAATGTATTGATTATCATTAAATTATTCACTGAGATCCCCGCGATAAAACAAGAACAGCCATATAAAACTTACAAAAATACAGCATGTAGCTAATAAACAGCCAATCATTTGAGGAGAAAGAATTTCTAACAGCCCTCCTGTAAAAAACATCGATAACTGAATAAGAGATCCGTAAATGGAATAATGGAATGAAAAAATTTTACCTATCATATTTTCGTGTGTGTAAGTTTGAAGTAATGTCGTATCAAGTGGAACGATGATTCCTCCTGCTATGCGCATACAGAATAAAGTAATGATACCGATAATAAGTTGATCGGATAGAATGAATCCGAGAAAGAAAATTCCTTGTAATAAGTAGGCCCAACCGAATACTTTTTTCATTTTTTCTTTATTATGGGATATATAAAGATTAACGAGAAGGCTTCCTATCATAAGCCCAGCCCCTTGAACCGTATATAAAATCCCAATGTTCGTATGGAAAATTTTTTCGGCATAGATCGTTAGAAGTAGTTGATAAGCACCTCCAATAATCCCCCATGAAATGCCGACAAGAATTAATGTTAAAATGATTTTTGTTTGTAATATGTATGTATAACCACCTTTTATATCAGTGAAAAATGCTTTCTTCTTGTTACAAGTATCATGAGCAGGAATACTCATGTTATAAATAAAATAGGCTGAAATAAAGTATGATAGGCTATTTACTAAAAAAGCGAACTCAATATGTAAAGATTGTGCAATTACTCCGCCCAAAGAAGCCCCCATAATAGACATAAAACCATTAATTGTACTAGAAAGAGAGTTAGCAGTTACGAAATGATTTTGGTGTACGATATTTTTTAGGGTTGCTTGTTTAGCCGGTTCAAATAAACAAGAAAGTACAGATAAACATATATTAGCAATGAAAATAATCTCAATTTTATAGCCTGCGAGTAAGTATGTAAGGACTAGAATTCCCCGTGTAATATCGGTAAAAATCATAATATTCTTTTTAGAGAAACGATCTACAATTCCGCCTATGAATGGACTAAGAAGAAGCTGTGGTAAACTTTTACTTATAAAAGTAAGTGCGATCATAAACGGCGATTCCGTTATGCTGTAGACAAATGTTAATAAAGCTACCGTATGGAACCAATCCCCAAGTACACTTAATGTTTGCCCATAAAATAGTTTATTGAAGTTTTTATTTGTTTTAAGAAGTGTGGAATAAGAAACTGACATAAATAGATTAATCCTTATGTAATGAAGATGTTTGAATTTGTTCTTTCCACTCACTTAAATACACTTTTTCCGCTGTGGGAAGTCCAACAGGTAATTGTGCAATCAATTCTAAACTATTTCCATCAGGGTCGTTAAAGTATACGGCTGCATGTGCTAATTCCGGAAAAACAATCGGTTCAATTGGTTCCATTCCAAAGTCTTTTCGTGCTGAAATTCCTTTTTGATTTAGCCAATGAATCGCATTTTCTAAATCATGTAAACTTACTTGAAAGGCGATATGTCGTAAAGAGGGGTGATAATTCACTTTGTATTCTGTGCCTTCCCAAAGGCCGAGCCAACTCTCATTTTCTTTAATCCAAAAGAAAGCAATATTATCTCCTCTTTTATATAATTTTAGCCCTAGTGATTCATAAAAAGGTATTGATACTTTTAAGTTGCGGACAGGTAAATGTGCTTCGTAAAGACCTCTAATCATTGTAATCCCCCTTAGTAAAAATGTTTCTTATTCCATAGTAAACAATATGTTGCTAGTTGAAATCGCAAATAAGAGGGATATAAATTCATACGAAAGTATGAAAAAAAACAGCTCATATTTGAGCTGTTTTTCTATAGTTTTTAGTTCATTTTTCAAGGATAGGATATATTAATATCCGTATCCGCCGCCACCCCAACAGCTACATCCGATGATGATTAGAAGGATGAATAGTACGATAAGCAAAGCAAATCCACCGCCGAAACCAGCGCAACTTCCACCATAACTCATATGTTTTCCTCCTTTTTAGTAAGTTAATCTATATGGTTCATGGACTACTATATACAGTATGTTTTTTGTATAGAAAACGAGCCAGTCTCATTTATAATTAGACAAATGCCTGTAGATTCATTAGAATTGCATGTTAGTGATTTGTAAATAAACCTTTACGTAATTCATAATTTAGGCATAAAAAATAAAAAATTGTAAAAAAAACCATTTTCTTATTTTTTTATGAGAGAATATGTACTATAATTTTACAAGTAATATTATGGGAAAAGGGAGTTTTAGTATAGAGATGGAGATGGGACAATTAAAAAATAAAATAGAAAACAAAAAGAAAGAGTTAATTCAACTTGTTGCGAGACACGGATTGGATCATGATAAAGTTTTGTTATTTAGTCGTGATTTAGATATACTTATTAATAAGTTTATGAACATAAAAGACAAAGTGCATAAATAAAAAATTTATATTTTTTTATATTAAGATGTTTCACAGAAAGGAGAGGACAGTAATTGGAACATTTACAGGAAGAATTGTATAAACAAATAAAAGAAGAAAAAGGTACAGTTACAATTTTCTTAAAGAGTGGCGTTAGAATAGTAGGAGAAGTTGTTGGAGTGGATAAATTTACAGTTTTAATCTTAGTGGATGGAAAACAACAGCTTATTTATAAGCAGGCTATATCAACAATAATGAAATAAGACACTCTTGTTGAGTGTCTTATTTCATTATTGCTTGCATGCCTCAACATCAATGCCGGCAGCAATTAACTTCTTTTCTCCATCTTCTTCAATAATTTTTTGTAATTTAGATAGGAAAGAATCAAAGTTTGTATGCTTTGCTACTTGGAATGTCATTTTATGTTCAATTGGTAGCCACGTATCAATATCAGCTTCGTTATGTTGGATTTTCACCTCAAGTTTATCGAGTGCATTAGCAACTTTTGCTTCGTACGTTTCTTTCGCTTCAAACTCCATCCATAAGTCATATAATTCCTCACCGAGAGAACCTGTTAATGTTTGTTTAATATTTAAAATAGCTTCTAGTTCAGTTTTTTGTTTTTGTAGCTGTAATTCGTGACTATTCATTGTATCAAATGCAGGGATATCACCAGCTTCGGCTTCGACTAGGTCGTGAATAATAACCATTTTAAGTAATTTCTCAATATTTACTTTTTGATCCAAATAAGGTTCAACTAAAATGGCCATTAGAGACATACGCCATGTATGTTCGGCAACACTTTCTTGACGTCCGTTGGAAAGCCAGCTATGTCGCATTTCATATTTTAGTTTTTCTGCTAATGCAATGACTTGTAAAATGTTGTGTTCCATCGTGATCCTCCTCATTTATTCATACCATAATTCTAATATAGAAATGAAATGTGTCAATTTTATGAGTATATTGCGATAAACAGATGATAAGCGTATAATACATGTTATATGTGAAAACGTATTATTAAAATAAAAAAATGTTATATAAAAATGGAAAGGAAAGGGCAGAAATATGGGAGAGAAAAATCAAGTATTAGCTAGACCACAAAGAAGAAAAAGGAAGTTTGATATTTCTAGCCCAGTGGGCATTATAGTAGGTTTCATTATAGTGATAGCGGCAATTATGCTTGGCGGCGGTGGAATAAAAGCTTTCAAAAACTTTTTAGATGTTTCATCTATTTTAATTGTCATAGGGGGAACAACAGCGACAATTGTTGTGGCATATCGATTTGGAGAAATAAAAAAATATACGAAAAGCATTTTTACTGTTTTACATAGAAGAGAAGAAGATTTAGAACAGTTAACGGATTTGTTTGTCGATTTTTCGAAAAAGTCTAAAAAGAACGGCTTGCTTTCTTTAGAGGTAGATGGAGAGCAAGTAGACAATCCTTTTATTCAAAAAGGAATTCGATTAATGTTAAGCGGTTACGATGAAGATGAATTAAAAGAAGTGTTATTGAAAGATATTGAAACGGAAGTGTATGAGTTAAGAAAAGGAGCAGCATTATTAGATAAAATTGGTGATTTTGCTCCAGCTTGGGGAATGATTGGTACGTTAATCGGTCTTATCATTATGCTCCAAAACTTACAAGATACATCGCAAATTGGTACAGGAATGGCAGTTGCGATGTTAACGACATTATATGGGTCTGTACTTGCGAATATGATTGCAATCCCTCTTGCGGAAAAAGTATATCGTGGTATTGAAGATTTATATACAGAGAAGAAGTTTGTAATAGAAGCAATTTCAGAATTGTATCGTGGACAAATCCCTTCTAAATTAAAGTTGAAACTGGATACATACGTATACGAAACAAAGGTAAAAAAGGTAAAAGGAGCAGCCTAATATTTCAAGGAGTGGTATGATGAGTAAAGGACCGCAAAAGGGATCGCCTCGTTGGATGACGACTTTTACAGATTTAACGATGTTATTATTAACTTTCTTTGTATTACTAGTTGCTACATCAAAGCAAGATGCAGTAAAATTGTCAAAGATGCTTGAAAAGTTTAGTGATACGGGGCAAGTAGATGCAAAAGTAATGGAAAATACAATACCGGATATTTCACATGAAAAAAATGATGAAAAAATGATTTCAAAAAAGAGAATGGATGAATTATATAAAAAGTTAAAAGCATATGTAGATAATAATGGTATTAGTCAAGTGAATGTATATCGAGAGGATACAGGGGTAAGCGTCGTTATAGTAGATAATTTAATATTTGATACAGGCGATGCGAACGTTAAGCCCGAAGCGAAAGGGATAATAAGTCAATTAGTTGGATTTTTTCAATCCGTACCTAACCCAATTGTTGTAGAGGGACATACAGATAGTAGACCTATTCATAACGAGAAATTCCCTTCTAATTGGGAGTTATCTTCAGCACGAGCGGCAAATATGATTCACCATTTAATTGAAGTGTATAATGTGGACGATAAAAGGCTAGCTGCGGTAGGATATGCAGACACAAAGCCAATTGTACCAAATGATTCACCGCAAAACTGGGAAAAAAACCGTCGCGTTGTTATTTATATAAAAGAGTAGTATATTATTATTTTAATAATAAAATAATAAAAACACGAAAATTCTTTTAAAAAAATATTAAATTTTATCATTTTATTTTGTATAATGAGTGAGAATGATAAGGTGAAATATTAAGATATATTTATACATAGAAGGAGAGAATTAAAAAGAATGGCACATAAAATTTTAGTAGTAGACGATGCGATGTTTATGCGAACGATGATTAAAAACTTATTAAAAAGTAATGCTGAATTTGAAGTTATTGGCGAAGCAGAGAATGGGGTAGAAGCAATTCAAAAGTATAAAGAACTTCAACCTGATATTGTAACATTAGATATTACTATGCCAGAAATGGACGGGCTTGAAGCATTAAAAGAAATTATTAAAATTGATTCAAGTGCAAAGGTTGTTATTTGTTCTGCAATGGGACAACAAGGTATGGTATTAGATGCAATTAAGGGCGGGGCAAAAGACTTTATTGTAAAGCCATTCCAAGCGGATCGTGTAATTGAAGCTTTAACAAAAGTAGCAAATAGTTAATATAGAAGGGGTGCCACAAGGAATCAAAACAGTGATAGCGGATCGACGTGTGGCCCCCTTTTTTCTCATTGTAAAACACTAAATTGTTATACATAAATGAAATGTTTGTTAGACAGGTAGGGGATAAAAATGCAAACAGATCTATTAAATATATTTTTCGAAGAGTCAGAAGAACATTTACAGTCGCTAAATGAAAATGTGCTAGTGTTAGAACAAAATCCTGCTGATATGGATGTTGTAGGAGAAATATTCCGATCCGCCCATACATTCAAAGGTATGTCTGCGAGCATGGAATTTACGGAAATGGCTGATTTAACGCATAAGATGGAAAATGTGTTAGATGAAATTCGTCATGGAAATATAGTTGTAAATGCGGATATTATTGATGTGATTTTTGAGTGCATTGATAATTTGGAGAAGATGGTTGCAGATGTGCAACAAGGTGGAATGGGCAATATTGATGTAGCCTCAACTAAACAGAAATTAGAAGCATTATTGAACGGCAATGTAGAAACTCCTACGGAACATATAGAGCAAAATCATATAGACACCGATGATGCAGTTTCGCATGAAGTGCATATAACAGTTGAACAGCAAGCAATTTTAAAAGCAGTACGTGCCATTATGTGTATTGAAGCATTGCAAAATGTAGGGAATATACAAAAAACAGCTCCGAGTATTGAAGAAATTGAAGCAGATGCTTTCGGATTTGAATTTACAGTATTTATGGATACGGATTGTAGTATAGAAGAGTTGAAACAAGTAGTACTTCATGTTTCTGAAATTGAGAAAGTGGAAGTAAAGCAAGGAGAACCGATATCGAAGGAAGTAGTTTCTAAAAAGGTCGTTACACAAGAAGTTGTGCAAGTAGAAGAAAAGCTACAACCTGCTGTGGTTACGCAAGTAAACTCACCGATAGAGGCAACGAATCAACCTTCAAGTACTATGCCAGCTAAAAGTACTACAAAAACGAAAAATGCTAAAGTGGAGAATCGTTCAATTCGTGTTCAATTAGAGAAAATCGAAAGATTAATGAATATGTTTGAAGAAAGTGTAATTGAACGTGGGCGCATTGATGAATTGGCTCAAACGATTCAAAACAAGGAGCTAATTGAACATTTAAATCGATTAGGCGATATTTCAAAAGATATTCAAAATGTACTATTAAATATGCGTATGGTGCCGATTGAAACTGTGTTCAATCGTTTCCCGCGTATGGTACGTATGTTAGCGAAAGATTTAGGGAAAAAAATCGATTTACAAATTACAGGTGAAGATACTGAAGTAGATAAAATTGTTATTGATGAAATCGGCGATCCGCTCGTTCATTTAATTCGAAATGCAATCGATCACGGTGTTGAAACTGTTGAAAAACGACGTGATGCAGGTAAAAATGAGACAGGTACGATTAAATTAGAAGCCTTTCATAGTGGAAATCATGTCGTTATTCAAATTATGGATGATGGAAACGGTATTAATAAAGGAAAAGTATTAGAAAAAGCGATTAAAAATGGCGTTGTAACTGAAGCGGATGCGAATAGATTAACAGATCGTGAAGTGTTTGATCTTATTTTCCAACCGGGATTTAGTACAGCTGAAGTTGTATCAGATCTTTCTGGACGCGGTGTCGGATTAGATGTTGTAAAACATACGATTCATAGTTTAGGTGGACATTTAATTATTGATTCTGAGGAAGGAAAGGGGAGTACATTTAGAATTGAACTTCCATTAACGTTATCTATTATTCAATCTATGCTTGTTCAAACGAATGATAAGCGTTATGCTTTACCTCTTGGAAATATCGTTGAAGCAATTCGAATTAAGAGAGAAGACATCCAATCCTTACAAGGAAAAGATGTATTAAATTATCGTAATCAAATTATTGAAGTGAAACATTTAAGTACTGTATTTGGTGAAAAAACAGTAGATGAGGCGTTTGCGTCATATGATGGTCAAATGGTTCCTGTGTTAATTGTTCGTAACACACATCGCAGCTATGGACTTATTGTAAACACAATTATCGGTCAAAGAGAAATAGTCTTAAAGTCATTAGGTGACTTCTTTGCAGAGAGTTCTAACTATTTCTCTGGTGCGACGATTCTCGGTGATGGACGAGTGGTCCTCATTTTAAACCCAGAAGGTTTATAATAGGAATGAAGGAAAGCTCCCCACTTGTATACAATTGGGGAGCTTTTTGGCTAATCGTTACGAATCTAATAATGGGATACATACATAGTAACGTTTTATACTAATGAGTTTGCTAAAATAAAATAAGAGTTTATATTATTTGATAGAAAAACAGAAATGAGGAGGCAGGGAAAATGCCTGAGCAACACACAAAAGGGGATACGAGCACGATTGTGCTAGAAAAAGAAAATGAGCATTTAACGCCCCAAGAATGCGATATTCTTGGCGAAATTGCAAATATATCATTTGGTTCAGCTTCGACTGTATTATCAACAATTTTAAATAGGCAAGTAAGCATTACTGCTCCTCGTATAGAGTTGGTAGATTTATATGATTCAAGAGATGTCGAAGTTCCACATGTTGTATTAAACATTCATTTTACAAAAGGATTAGATATGGAAAACCTTCTTGTCCTTAAGCAAGATGTTGCATTGTCCATTGCTGATTTAATGATGATGGGAACAGGTGAAGTGGAGGACGGAAAAGAACTTGGTGAATTAGAGCTAAGTGCTGTACAAGAAGCGATGAATCAAATGATGGGATTCGCAGCTACATCTATGTCGGAATTCTTCCAAGATACAGTAGATATGTCTCCGCCGACGATTAAAGTTGTAAAGTTATCAGAAGAAATGGAGAAAATCTCTGAAATCGATGGGAATCATACGATTGTTAAAGTATCGTTTGATTTAAAGATAGATAATCTTGTAAACTCTAAACTTGTACAAATTGTTTCAGTTGAGCATGCGAAACAAATGGTAAATAAATTAATGCAATTATCTGGTGGAGTAGAAGAAACAGACGAACCAGCAGAAGTAGTGGAAACTGAGATTGTAGAAGAAGTTGAAAAAGAGCATTTAACACAAGAAGAGAAAGATGTTCTTGGTGAAATTGCAAATATTTCAATTGGTTCCGCTTCAACAGTATTATCAACGCTTTTAAATCAGCCAGTTACAATTAGTACACCAAATGTGGAAGCAATCAATGTTCGTCATTATGATGGAGTACCAGTACCATTTGTTATTTTAAATGTCGACTTTGTTGAAGGGCTAAAGAATGAGAATGTATTCGTATTTACGAAAGATGTCGCCTTAACAATGGTAGATTTAATGATGATGGGAACAGGGGAAGTTGACCCAGAAAAAGAGCTTACTGAATTAGAACTGAGCGGTATTAAAGAAATTATGAACCAAATGATGGGTCATGCTGCTACGGCGATGTCAGAAATGTTTCAAGAAAAAATGGACATGACGCCGCCAAATGTTAAATTTGTAACGTTAAAAGAAGAAATGGAATATTTGGGAGAGTCAATGGAAGTGGACGAACTCGTTCAAATTACGTTCAATCTTGAAATTGGCGATTTGCTTCAATCGAAGATGTATCAAATTTTGCCAATTTCCGAAGCGAAAGAAATGGTAAGGCGACTTCTGTATCCGATGGTGGAAGAAGAAGAGATTGCCACAGAAGAAATTGAAGAAGAAAAAATTGTAGAACCAGTTGTGCAACCTATTGAATTTAAAGAAGTAAAACAAATGGAACCAGTATATATGGACACGTCCATTCTACAAAATGTAGAAATGAACGTGAAATTTGTATTTGGAAGTACAGTGAAAACGATTCAAGATATATTAAGTTTACAAGAAAATGAAGCAGTTGTACTAGATGAGGATATTGATGAACCGATTCGTATTTATGTAAATGATGTATTAGTGGCGTATGGTGAACTTGTAAATGTAGATGGATTTTTCGGAGTAAAAGTGACGAAATCACTATAAGGCATTGAAATAGGAGTTTGAACTAGTAGATGAAAAACGTAAAGTTTTTTCTAATGAGTTGGCTATGCATACATGTGTGCTTGTTCTTCCCCTTGCAAAGTCAGGCTGAGGAACAAATTGAGCCAGATCAAAAAATAAATGAAGTGAATGTACAAGAAGAAAATAAGGAATCTCAAAAATCTTCAGAGCAAGTGGAAACGAAACAAGATGAAGAGAAACAAAAAGAAGCAGAACAAGCAGAACAAGAAGTAGAACAAGAAGTAGAACAAGAAGTAGAACAACAAGAAGTAGTAAATAAACAATTGAATGAAAGAAAGATAGAAACAGAACAGGGAATTATTACAGTAAATAAGCCGGAGCTTAAAGTTGGCGAAGAAGTGCGAATTGCTGTAGAACCAAATGGGGAAAACATTCAAAGCATGAAAGGTATATTGCAGTTACAAAAAAATGGCGAGCAATATGCGCAAGAAAGAATACTATCTTTTGAGTATGATGAAGAAACGAAGAGCTGGGTTGCTAACTATAAAGCAGGGGATTTTGATTTGCAAGGTGATTGGAATCTTCAGCTCGTTCAAAGTTACAAAGAGAATGAGAAAGAAGAGATCGTAAAAAATGAAGTGAAAGTCCCGCTCATTCGTATTAAAAATGAAACGCCAACTATAGATAAAGAATTGCCAAAGTTACAGAAAGTTACTATTGATGAAGTAAAAGAGAACTTAGTTGAACGAAAACAGGGAGATTCTATACATATACGAGTAAAAGCGTCAGATATAGAATCGGTTGTAAAAGAAGTGCGCGTTACATTAAAAGGGAAAGAAAATAAAGAGCTTTCGTTTTTATTAGACTACAACAAGCATGATATGGATTGGCAAAAAGTATTTGAAATAACAGAAGCATTGCCGGCTGGGCCATACGAATTACTTGTAGAGATAATAGATGCAGCAGGTAATAAACTTGTTGAAGAAAGTGAATATACCATTTCTGTTTTGGCGCCAAAAAACGAAGATGATAAAAAGATAGAAGAGAAAGAGAAAGAGAAAGAAGATAAATTAGATAATAAACTAGAAAATGAATTAGAAGATAAGAAAGAAAATGAGAAGCAAAAAGATTTGAAAATCAAAAACCTGCTTCCAGAAGAAAAATTGCCAGTTGTTCAAATTCCGAAGCAAGATGAGAAAGTAAATAAGTTTATAAAAGAACCGTTGAAAGAGAAAGAGGAATTTACTTACGTTATAAAAGAGCCGTTCGAAGACAACAAGGAAGTACATAAGGCGAAGGACCAAAAAGAGAAAAATAACAAACAGGTTGTCTCTAAAAAGAAAGAACAAAAAGAAGAAACGAAAGACAAGGAAGAAGAAAAAGGTGAACAGGGAGTACAAGCTTCGGATGTATTTACTATCATGTCAGGTTTGTTCGTACTGTTTTTAGTTTTAAAGAGTAATAAAGAATGGGGCTAATTATTTCATAGTAGTGGAGGCGCTTAAATGGAGATTAAACGTACGACAATTGAAGATAAGACGCTACAACCATTAAAACAGCCTGCAGCTATTTCGGAACATGAAATCCAGAAAGAACGAAAGCGTAGCAATTTAGTGTTTACTGGACAGTCTAAAATTATTTCGAAAAATAATGAAATAGGTATTTTACTTGCAAGTTTAAGTGATGGAAAGATTATGAAGGAAATGCTTTCTAAAGAGATGGATACAGTGTTACAACTTTTTAAAAAGTTACATACATTATCTCAAGAAGGAAAGCAATCAGAAAAAGTATTTGAACAAGTAATTAGAAGCCTGCAAGGACTTATTAAGCAGGCGCATATAAAAGAACTTCCTTTGTTAGATGGAACATATGATTTCGCTGAAGTACAACTATCATTTGGTAGAAAAGTACATATTCCTTTACTAGATGTAAGTGCACTTATCTCTAGAGTGGAAAGTGATTCTTCAGAAGGAAATATAAATTTGATGGTAACGGTTATTACTGCTTATATAACGAAATTGTCTAACGAAACGATTTTAATTAGCGTTACAGACCGCATTGCTAAAGATCGGGATGTAAGTGTATGGAGAGCGCTTGCGGAAATGAACATGACACAATTATCACAGGCATTGAAACAAACAATGCAAGAACATAAATGGTCTATGACGTTTCTTTTTCTCTTCATATGGATTGTCGGTATTATTTTAATTCGAGTTATGTAAAAAGGTCGTCACTCCATTGTGACGACCTCTTTTATATTTTTTCGTAGAAGAATGTATCAAATCGCTGAAGATTGTAACGTTCGGGTGTTAAAATTTGTTCCGTACTACCAACAAATAGTACACCGCCTTTTCGTAAAGAACGACTAAATTTTTCGTAAAGTTTTACTCTTGCTTCTTCTGTGAAATATATCATTACATTACGACAAATAATCAAATCATAATTTGTATCGAATGACTGCATTAAAAGGTCATGTTGTTTAAACGAGACGTTTTGTTTAATGTTTTGATGCAATGAATATAGATCATTCTCTTTTGTGAAATGACGTTCTTTCAAATCAGTAGGTAATTCCTTTAACGAACGTTCTGTATATTGAGCGCGTTTTGCGGTTTCTAAAATATGAAAATCAAGATCTGTTGCTTGAATTTCAAAACGAAATGGAGCTAGATGCTTTGATAAAATTAAAGAGAGTGTATATGGTTCTTCACCAGCAGCGCAAGCGGCACTCCATACCTTTAATTTTCCGCTATTTTGTTCGAGTAATTTTGGTAGTGCTTTCGACTCTAAAGTTTGCCATCGTTCTTTATTTCTAAAAAACTCTGAAACGTTAATTGTAATATAGTCAATAAAATTTAAAAATAAATTTTGATCAGCGCGTAATTTGTTTAAAAAATTAGTGTAGTTTTCGAAGCCTTTTCTCGAAATGAAAGCATCGATTCTACGGCGCATTCTATCTTGTTTATATGAAGCGATGTCCATATTGAATTGTTGTTTAAAACTCGCGATAAAATGATCATAATCTTGTTCAATTATCATATTTACAATGGGCACAATAATGATATTGTGCCTCCCCCTTTACATCATACGAATTTTTTGTTCAAAGCTTTTTTTCATTTGCTTTTCATGTAATCCTGGTAAATCATAAATGACAGCATCAATACCTGCTTCTTTTGCAACATCGACAGGGATGACAGATGTATGTTTGTCACCATTATAAAAACAGAGAACTAAATCAGTGTCTTCAATAATTTGTTTAACAAAAAACATATAATCTGATCGGTAAATGGAGTCAGAAGGATGATCAAAAGCAACATATTCGGCTCCGTGTTTTTTTAAGTAATCAACGACTTCTTGAAATTCATCTGTTATTGCTTGCAATGGTTGCAGCGTGTAAAGGCATAAATTTTGAGCGAGTCTTTCATTCTCAACGAAAAAACGAAGAACCTCATTTTCAATAGATTTATAACATAATATGTAAATTTTATGTTTGTGAGCATAGTCAGCTAAAAATTTTTTGATTTCTTCTTGATCTAATGCTGTTAATTGATTTGAACCACAAAGGAAAATATTCATAGAATTGTGCCACCTCATGCTAAATTGTAACATATCTTTTATAAAAAATAACTGCAAAATATTACTGTTCAGAGTATAATTATAAATAACTGGATTTTACGATTAAGTTTAGGAAGAAATAAAAAAATAAATAGGTGATATATATGCTACGTTCTATCTCGCATAATCCAATTTTATCGCATATACCGCCTGCTACTCAAATGCCGAAAGAAGCAAATGTCAGAACAGGACTTGCATTTTCGGATAATTTGCATGCAGATCCGAAAAAAGATAAATTACTAGAACAAATGGAAGCGTTTGTCGATAATATTGGAGAAATTAAAGAGAAAATTGAAATGGAATTAACGCTTGATAATGTAATGGAATACAAAAATACAGTAAAATCATTTTTGAATTTTTACGTGGATAATGTATTGCAGTATAAAGATGTCATGTCTCGTCACCCGCGTTACGGATATTCACAGAAAATGACGATTGTGAAACAGGCAGAAATGGGATTGAATGAATTAGAAGATGTTATGAATTTAATTAATACGAAAACAGGACATTTAGAAATGTTAAATCAAATTGGAGAAATCCATGGTTTAATTGTGAATTTAGTCTTGTAAAAGGAAGGAAGCTATATGTACATACAATTATATGAAAAACTCGTTATTATTCAAAAAGCGTATGAAAATATTCAAGCGCTTGGAGAGCAAATATATGAGAATTTAAAAAATAAAAATGTAAATGCAGTTCAAAAATTGCAAGTAGAGCAATTGCAGTACATTGATGGTTTAAAAGGGTTATCAAGCTCATTAGAAGAAATGGTTGTTCAGTTCTGTAAAGAACAAGGGGTTGAATCATTTCGTGTAAGTGCGTTATTTTCGTATTTTTCTCAAGAAGAAATTGAAAAAATGGAAGAATTACAAAAAAACGTAACTGAATTAGAAGAGAATGTAAAAATGCTTCTTTTGAAAAATCAATATTACTTAAACGTACTATTAAAAACTACAGAAAGTATTGTGGATTCTGTTTCTGAATATAACTTAGAGCGAAACAATAATTCGCAAATCTTTATGAACGAACTATTGTAAAGGAGAAGTGAAGCTTTATGAGATTATCTGATTATAATACACCGCTATCGGGCATGTTAGCGGCTCAAATGGGGTTACAAACAACGAAACAAAACTTGTCTAACATTCATACACCGGGTTATGTTCGTCAAATGGTGAATTACGGATCTGTTGGAGCAAGCAATGGTCATACGCCAGAACAGAGAATTGGTTACGGTGTACAAACGCTAGGTGTTGACCGTATTACTGATGAGGTTAAGACGAAGCAGTTTAATGATCAATTATCTCAGCTCTCTTACTATAACTACATGAATTCAACTTTATCACGTGTAGAGTCTATGGTTGGAACGACAGGGAAGAATTCATTATCTAGTTTAATGGACGGTTTCTTTAATGCCTTTCGTGAAGTAGCAAAAAATCCAGAGCAACCAAACTACTATGATACATTAATTTCTGAAACTGGGAAGTTCACAAGTCAAGTGAATCGTCTTGCGAAAAACTTAGATACAGTGGAAGCACAGACAGCAGAAGATATTGAAGCGCATGTTAATGAATTTAATCGTCTTGCTGCTAGTTTAGCAGAAGCGAATCATAAAATTGGACAAGCGGGTACACAAGTGCCGAATCAACTTTTAGACGAACGAGATCGCATCGTTACAGAGATGTCTAAGTATGCAAACATCGAAGTATCTTATGAATCTATGAATCCTAATATTGCGAGTGTTAGAATGAATGGTATTTTAACAGTAAATGGACAAGATACATATCCACTTCAATTAAATAAAGAAAAAGACCCAATGTCAGTTGAGATTTACGGTTCAGAAATCTCTGTAACTAGCGGAGCGATAAAATCAGCGATTGATACGAAAGCAAAGATTGTTGATTATAAAAAAAATCTCGAAGATTTAATGAGTTCAGTGAAAAATCAAGTGAATACAGTGATGGGAAAAGATTTCTTCGTTGGAGATTATGCGAAAGATATGAAGTTAAATCCAGAATTCCAAAAAGATGTTTCGAAAATGAAAATGTCTGCTGAAACAGCAAATAAATTAGCAGCAGTTACAGATGGAGATTATAAAGAAGGTCTTTCTTATAAACAAGCATTAGACCAATTTATAGTTCGTGTTGCATCTGATAAAAGTGCAGTGAATGGTTATCAAAAAATTCATGGCGACTTACTAGAAGGTATTCAGCAAGAAAAAATGAGCGTTGAAGGTGTAAATATGGAAGAGGAAATGGTAAATTTAATGGCCTTCCAAAAATATTTCGTCGCAAACTCTAAAGCTATTACTACGATGAATGAAGTGTTTGATAGTCTATTTTCGATTATTCGATAAGTGATAATAATTGATTGGAAATATATAAGGAGGAGATAGAAATGAGAGTATCTACATTTCAAAATGCAAACTGGGCAAAGAATCAGTTAATGGATTTGAGTGTGCAACAACAATACCATAGAAACCAAGTAACTTCAGGGAAGAAAAATCTTCTTATGAGTGAAGATCCACTTGCAGCGAGTAAATCATTTGCGATTCAACATTCATTGGCAAGTATGGAGCAAATGCAAAAGGATATAGCGGATTCGAAAAATGTATTAACACAAACTGAAAATACTTTACAAGGTGTTTTGAAATCTTTGACGAGGGCAGATCAATTAACAGTACAGGCATTAAATGAGCCAAATGGTGAAAAAGAATTGAAAGCCATCGGTGCAGAGATTGATCAAATTTTAAAACAAGTTGTATATTTAGCGAATACGAAAGAGCAAGGTCGTTATATTTTTGGTGGTGATAGTGCAGAGAAGCCACCATTTACAGAAGATGGTACATACCAGGGCGGAAAAAATGATGTGAACTGGCAACTAAATGACGGTTATGAATTCAAGGCGTTCCGTAACGGAGAAACATTATTATCCCCGGTTATAAAAACGTTAAAACAGATGAGCGAAGCGATGCAAAAAGGTGACCAAAAAGCATTACAACCGTTATTAGGAGAAAATAAGAAAAACTTAGATGGAATCATTAATCGTACGACTGAAGTTGGTTCAACAATGAACACAATGGAGACATTTAAAACAATTTTAAGCGAGCAAAACTTAGCGCTTCAAGAAAACCGTAAAGAAATTGAGGATGTCGATTTAGCGGTCGCGATTTCTGACTTGGCATATATAAATGCAACGTATGAAGCGACGCTTAAAGCGGTTAGTACGATGAGTAAAACAAGTATTTTAGACTACATGTAATCTATAAGGAGTGAGAAAAATGGCAGGAACAACGATGACAGGTATTGGTGGTAGACAACAAATTTGGAACCTCGGAAATAATATGATCGATACTTCTAACCTAGTAGAATTAGAGATGCAAGCGTTAGATATGAGGAAAACACCGTATACTACTGAGAAGCAAAAACTTACGCAAGATAAACAAGTATATGCAAGTTTAAAGACACAATTTACTCCTTTTACTCAAGTGTTTAAAGATTTAGCAGCTTTTAAAGGGAATGAGAAAAAAGTAACGACAACACAAGACGGCTACATTAATGTGAAAGCTGATGGTGGGGCGATTGCAGGAACTTTTAATATGACTATTACACAGCTTGCGCAGCGTCATCAAATAGCTTCAAATGACATTAAAGATATAAATGCGAAGCTTCCTAAAGATGAAACATTAAAGCTAGGCGGTAAAGAATTAAAAGTAACAACTGATATGACATATAAAGATTTAATTAATAAGATTAATGATGGAGATTATGGTGTATCAGCTTATACACTTGGAAATAAGATTTTCATGACCTCGAAAAAAGAGGGAACAGATGGACAGATTAAGTTTGAGGGGAACACATCTACACTATTTCAAGATATTGGTTTAGCTAATGCGGATGGCCTAGCGCTTAATACAATCAATGAAGCACAAAATGCTAAATATAGTATTAATGGTATTGAAGCTGAAAGTTTTACTAATACAATTGAGGCTCTTCCGGGCGTGAAAATTGAATTATTAAAAGTAACTGAGCCGAAAGTAGAAGGGACACCAGATGCAGGTACAACAACAGATCCAAAAACAAAAGGTGTAGAATTAAAATTTACGGTAAGTGATTCCAATGTAACAGACACAGCCAATATTATTAAAAAGATGGTAGCAGAGTATAATAAAGCAGTTTCTACAGTTGACCTTTTTGCTGGGAAAGATGGAGTTTTCCAAGGGCAGGTAATTATGCAAAGCGTACGTCAAGCAATGAACAATGTCGTAACATTTTCTCAAGATGGTAATTATTTATTCACATTCGGTATTCAATTAAAGCAAGATGGAACGATGGAAGTTAATGATGAAAAATTAACACAAGCATTAAAAGAAAAACCTGATGCAGCGAAGCAATTTTTCTTTAGTTCTAACGGTTTAGGAAAAATGATGGAAGAACCACTTGATAAAATATTCGGTGATAAAGGTGTAGTTGGAGAACGTGTAAAAAATATTGATTCACGTGTAAGTGATTTAGATAAAAAGATTAAAGATATTGAAACGCAAAACCTGCAAAAACAAGATGAAATTGTGAAGAAGTATCAAAAGCTAGAGAGTACATTGGCGGCGCTTGATAGCCAACTAAAAACAATTAAAGCAATGACAAAACAAAAAAGTGATGATTAATGAAAGTTGAGGAAGTGATCGTATGCAAGCATGGCAACGTTATATGCAAAATGATATTATGACGAGTAATCCGATTAAAAATACAATTTTTATTTATGAAAGATGTATTGTAGAGTTTCGTAATTTAGAAGAACTTTTACATACTTTTAAACTACAAGAAGGGGACGCACTTCTTGAAAAATTAGAACGTATTTTTGAAGAACTAAAGCTTCAATTAAATCCTGAGATTACGAAAGATTTATATGATAGTCTCTATGGTTTATATGATTGGATTAGCATTCAAATTCAAACGATGAAAGTAACGCGTGAGGCGAAAGATATTGATGCAATTGTGAAAGTGTTACAAGATTTAATAGACGGTTACCGCGGAGCACTTGAAAATGAACAATGATATTTATCGGACGTTTGTCAGCTGTTTTAATGAAATCGGTGAATTGCAAGTGTCAGACAGGGAGTTTGCTGAGAAGAGTGAGATGTTAAATCGCTGGATGATGACATTGGATGAAGAAACGCGTGCGCAAGTTGCGGCGGAGGTAAGCCCATTCATTATTAAGGCAGCTCAACATATTCGAGATAAGCAAAAGATTTTGGAAGAAATGATTATGACAAATGATGGGCGAATGAAGGCTAATTCATTTTACGGTAAATATTAATAATAACGTTTGGAAACAGATTCCCCTTTTAAAAGGGGGTCTATTCCTTCGTTTACATAAAGAACTCCGCTGATTGAGGTTTCATTTTATGACTGTGATGAAAAAATAATAGTAATCTAAATAATAGAAAAATGGACTTTAGTTTATAGTTTATATATTGAAATGTTCTATAGATTACTATGTGTATACAGTTTTTTGCATTCTTTTTTTATATTTTTGTATTTTTCTAAAGACAACAATGAAAAAATGGAATAAAATATGTAAGGGTACATAATAGTAAATATTTTAATAAACGCATATAAGAAAATAAATAATGAAGTGAAACTTCTATCAGTGGATCATTACGTTAGAAAAGGAAGGGTGTGGAATATGCCAGATTTAGTGAGTGATGTAAGCCATTATATGAATTATTTAGTGACGAAACGAAATACTGTTTCTAGTAATATTGCAAATGCGAATACACCTGGCTATAAAGCACAAGATGTAACATTTGCTGAGCAGATGAATAAAAGTAGTGCATTATATAAAAACAATGCGGCTGATTTAAAGAGTAATCCAGATTTATATCAAACGAATGAAAGGCACTTGCCGACAGTAAATACGAAAAATACATATGCAAAGATTCAAACAAAATCAATGCAAACGAATAAAGACGGAAATAGTGTGGATGTAACGACAGAAATGCTAGATTTAATGAAAGCAAATCAGTTATACGGTATTTCAATTAACGCAATTAATACACAATATGCAATTAACCAAGCGGCACGCGGACGTTAAAAGTAGAAGGAGAGACAACGGATGTTTCAGGCAATTAATGCAAGTGGCTCAGGACTAACGACAGCGAGAAAGTGGATGGAAGTTACTTCTAACAATATTGTAAATGCAAATACGACGGCGGCTCCGGGGGCAGATTTATATGAGCGTCGTAGTGTGGTGCTAGAATCAAATAATAGTTTTGCAAGTATGCTAGATGGGGCTCCTACTAACGGAGTAAAAATAAAAAGTATAGAAGCAGACAAAACGGAAAATTTAGTGTATGATCCGACGCATCCGCACGCAAATGAAGAAGGATATGTACGTTATCCCAATATTGATGTAACTGCTGAAATGACGAATGTAATGGTTGCTCAAAAAATGTATGAAGCGAATACGAGTGTATTAAATGCGAATAAAAAAATGCTTGATAAAGATTTAGAAATCGGCCGAGGATAAGGGGGAAGATAGTAATATGAAAATTCAACCAATGTTACATACACAACCATTTGGAGCAATTCAGTCAATTGGTGCACCGAAAACTGCTCAAACATCTGTAGTTGAGGGGAAAAAGTTTATTGATTTATTGGAAGATATGAATCAAACGCAAAACAATGCACAAACAGCAGTATATGATTTATTAACTAAAGGGGTAGGAGAAACACATGACGTTTTAATTCAGCAAAAGAAAGCTGAATCTCAAATGAAAACGGCTGCTCTCGTACGTGATAATCTTATTGAAAATTATAAGTCACTAATTAATATGCAAATTTAGGAAAGTGGACGGGTGTGTTTAAATGGAAAAGATGAAAAATGTTATCCAATCGTTAAAAACGTGGCATAAGTTAGTAATTGGTGCTGCGCTTTTAGCGATTGTAACAGGAGCACTTTTATACTTCACCTTGCCAGATAAATATGTTGTTGTATATCAAAATTTAAATGATGCAGATAAACAAGAGATTACAGCAGAATTATCGAAGTTAGGTGTCGATTACCAATTAGCGGCCGATGGTTCAATTCGTGTGCAAAAGAATGATGCTCCATGGGTTCGAAAAGAAATGAATGGGATGGGCTTACCGTTTAATTCGAAAAGCGGTGAGGAAATTTTATTAGAAAGCTCTCTCGGTTCAAGTGAACAAGATAAAAAAATGAAGCAAATTGTCGGTACGAAGAAGCAATTGGAGCAAGATATTGTAAGAAACTTTGCGACAGTTGAAACGGCAAATGTTCAAATTACATTGCCTGAAAAAGAGACAATTTTTGATGAAGAAAAAGCAAAAGGAACAGCGGCGATTACAGTTGGAGTGAAACGTGGCCAATTGTTAACAGCTGATCAAGTTGCAGGTATACAGCAAATGATTAGTGCAGCAGTTCCTGGTGTGAAGGCAGAAGAAGTAAGTGTTATTGATAGTAAAAAAGGTGTTATCTCAAAAGGAGCAGATGAAGCACATTCTAGTAGTTCCTCTTCTTACGAGAAAGAAGTAGAGATGCAGCACCAACTTGAAGGTAAATTAAAGCAAGATATTGATGCAACGTTAATGACGATGTTTAAACCGAATGAATATAAAGTGAATACGAAAGTATCTGTAAACTACGATGAAGTTACACGTCAGTCAGAAAAGTATGGTGATAAAGGTGTACTTCGTAGTAAACAAGAGCAAGAGGAAAGCTCTACTGCGCAAGAAGGGGCAGATACGAAGCAAGGTGCTGGTATTACAGCTAACGGTGAAGTGCCAAATTACGGTACGAACAATAATCAAAATGGTAAAGTTGTCTATGATAATAAAAATGGTAACAAAATCGAAAACTATGAAATAGATAAAACAGTTGAAACAATTAAGAAACACCCAGAATTAACGAAAACGAATGTTGTTGTATGGGTAGATAATGATACGCTAGTAAAACGTAGAATTGATATGACAACTTTTAAAGAAGCGATTGGAACAGCGGCAGGACTTCAAGCTGATCCGAACGGTAACTTTATAAATGGTCAAGTTAACGTTGTAACTGTTCAGTTCGATCAGCCGAAAGCTGAAAAAGAGAAAGAGCCAGAAAAAAGTGGTATGAACTGGTGGTTATTCGGTGGAATTACAGCTGGCTTATTAGCAATCGGTGGTCTAGTATGGTTCTTATTAGCAAGACGTAAGAGAAAGAAAGAAGAAGAGGAATATGAAGAATACTTAGCAGAAGAGGAAATTGCTGCAAGTAATGAAAGTATCTTGGAAATTCCTGAAGAAAAAATAGTGCCAGAGCCAAAACCTGAACCAGAAGAACCGAAAGAACCTACGTTAGATGAACAAGTGCAGGATGCTACGAAAGAACATGTAGAAGGTACTGCAAAAGTAATTAAAAAATGGTTAAATGGACAGTAAGGGAGGAACAACGATGTTAGATGAAATCTCCTCCAAAGAAAAAGCTGCCATCCTCATTCGTACATTAGACGAAGGGGTGGCAGCAAAAGTCATTGAATATATGACAGCTGAGGAAAAAGAAGTATTACTTCGTGAAATCGCAAAGTTTCGTGTATACAAACCAGAAACGTTAGAAAATGTACTAGGAGAGTTCTTATATGAACTAAATGTAAAAGAATTGAACTTAGTCACTCCAGATAAAGAATACATTCGTCGCATATTTAAAAACATGCCAGAAGACGAACTAGAAAAATTATTGGAAGATCTTTGGTATAACAAAGATAATCCGTTTGAGTTCTTAAATTCACTTACAGATTTAGAGCCACTTCTTACAGTGCTTAATGATGAGTCACCACAAACAATTGCAATTATCGCTTCTTATATTAAACCGCAACTTGCGTCTCAATTAATTGAGAGATTGCCAGATCATAAGCGCGTTGAAACGGTAATGGGTATAGCGAAACTAGAACAAGTTGATGGTGAATTAATTAATCAAATTGGTGAGTTGTTAAAATCGAAATTAAATAATATGGCATTTAGTGCAATTAATAAAACTGATGGCTTGAAAACAATCGTAAATATTTTAAATAATGTTTCACGAGGTGTTGAAAAAACAGTCTTTCAAAAGCTGGATGAAGTCGATTATGAGTTATCTGAGAAAATTAAAGAAAATATGTTTGTCTTTGAAGACTTACTTGGTCTTGAAGATCTTGCGCTTCGCCGGGTATTAGAAGAAATTACAGATAACGGTGTTCTTGCGAAAGCACTTAAAATTGCAAAAGAAGAAATTAAAGAGAAATTATTTACATGTATGTCTTCAAACCGTAAAGAGATGATTCTAGAAGAATTAGATGGCTTAGGACCGCTTAAGATGACGGATGCTGAAAAAGCGCAGCAAACGATCACTGGTACAGTGAAAAAGCTAGAGAAAGAAGGAAGAATTATCGTTCAAAGAGGTGAAGAGGATGTCCTTATTTAAAAACAGAATTCCGAAGAATTCTGTTTCTTTTTCTGAAGAAACGTATGAATTACAATTTCCAAAACCAGCTTCAGTTCAAATAGAAGAGGAAGAATTACAAGCTGATCATGCAGAACTTCGCGCCCAGCAAGAATCGTTACATATGGAAATGAATCAGCTAAGGCAAGAAAAGCAAATGCTAGAACGAGAGCGGCAGCAGTTATTACAAGATAAAGAACAATTTCAAATGCATATTCATGAGCAAATGGAACAGATGGAAGCAGCGCGTGTGCAATTTCAAAAAGAACAACAAGAAACAGCATATGAATGGACAGAGTTATTATGGTATCAATCTTTTCATCTAGCAGAAAAAATCGTGAATCAAGCGGTAGATTCACGATTGCTTGATGTGTTACCTATTTTAACTGGCATCGTGCAAACATTGCCAACTTCGTTTGAAAAATTAATCATTACAGTACATCCAGAAACGTTTGAACGTATTCAAGAAGAGAAGGAAAATACGAAAGAATATTGGTTACTACAATTAGTAGAATGGAAATATGATTTCTCCCTGCAGTTTGGTGAATTTGTTCTGGAAGAAGAGAAAGAGTTCTTTGAATTTAAATTTGCACCTATATTTGCGAAACTTCGTCAGAAATGGGAAGAAGAGAAGTTATTTGAGGAGCAAAATGTATGAGCCGCCTGTTAATGAATGAGAACGAAAAATGGAATAAGTTCATTGAAACACCGCTGTATACGAAAGTAGGCAAAGTTCATAGTGTACAAGAACAGTTTTTCGTAGCAAAAGGGCCGAAAGCGAAGATTGGTGATGTTTGCTTCGTTGGAGAACATAACGTCTTATGTGAAGTGATTGCCATTGAAAAGGAAAATAATATGCTACTTCCATTTGAACAGACAGAAAAAGTATGTTATGGAGATTCAGTGACATTAGTTTCAGAAGATGTTGTTGTACCACGTGGTAATCACTTGCTCGGAAAAGTGTTAAGTGCAAATGGTGAAGTGTTAAATGAGGAAGCTGAAAACATTCCATTACAGAAAATAAAACTAGATGCACCACCTATACATGCATTTGAACGTGAAGAGATTACCGATGTATTTGAAACAGGAATAAAATCAATTGATTCTATGCTAACAATTGGTATCGGTCAAAAGATTGGTATTTTTGCTGGGTCAGGTGTTGGTAAATCAACTTTACTTGGAATGATAGCAAAAAATGCAAAAGCTGATATAAACGTTATTAGTTTAGTAGGGGAACGTGGCCGGGAAGTAAAAGACTTTATTCGAAAAGAGTTAGGCGAGGAAGGTATGCGAAAAAGCGTCGTTGTTGTAGCGACGTCAGATGAAAGTCATCTTATGCAACTTCGTGCAGCGAAACTCGCAACGTCTATTGCTGAATACTTCCGTGATCAAGGTAATAACGTATTACTTATGATGGACTCTGTTACTCGTTTTGCCGATGCACGAAGAAGTGTTGATATTGCTGTTAAAGAGTTACCGATTGGTGGTAAAACACTGTTAATGGAAAGTTATATGAAGAAGTTGTTAGAGCGTTCCGGAAAAACACAAAAGGGATCTATAACAGGTATTTATACGGTGCTTGTTGATGGGGACGATTTAAATGGTCCTGTACCAGATTTAGCACGTGGTATTTTAGATGGACATATCGTATTAAAGCGTGAGCTTGCAACGCTTAGTCATTATCCTGCAATTTCAGTATTAGATTCAGTAAGTAGGATTATGGAAGAAATTGTTTCGCCACATCATTGGCAACTTGCAAATGAAATGAGAAAGATTTTATCAATTTATAAAGAAAATGAATTGTATTTTAAGCTAGGAACGATTCAAGAAAATGAAGAAAATGCTTATATTTTTGAATGTAAAAATAAAGTAGAAGGCATAAATACATTTTTAAAGCAAGGTCGATCGGATAGTTTCCAATTTGATGATATCGTTGAAGCGATACAGCATATAGTATAAGGCCTCTGCATAAGAGGTCTTATTTTTTTTGTTTTTTAATATTTCACAGATTTTTTTGGAAAAAAACTATATAATAGAAAAAGAGAACGTTATAATAGAAAGGGGTTATGAAAACAGGTGGATAAACAGCAGTACGACACAATAAAATTGCAAATAAATCAAGAAAAAGAACATATTTTAAAAGAAGTGTATGAATTAACAGCTGAAAAAAGAAAAATAGAACAAAAAAAAGAATATGATTTATATGTTGTGAAATCGCGTAGTAAAGTCGTACAAACTGGGCAACGTATTATGGCTGGTATGCTTTCTTCACATACGTTTTCACCTGAAAGAATAGAAGAATGGAATCGGAAAATTAAAAAAACGGAAGGTTTTATTCAAAAAAATGAAAGTCTTTTAGAGCAAGTAAAAGAAAAAGAACGTGTCATTGATGAGATGTATCAAGAAGATTGCAAAAAGCTTGCGAAAGCACAAGAAAAGCTGGAAGAAAAAATGCTTCTGGATTTGAAAATGTGTATGAATGGATGAGGTGAATGTAGTGATACAGTCTGTATTACCGGTGCAACAAAGTTTACCTCCGCAAAAAGAAAAAGGGCTAGAAGTACAATCAAAAAATGAAGATTCTTCATTCGATCGTACGATGAGAATGGAAAATAAAAAACAGCCGCAAACGGAGAAAACGAAACGAGAAGAAGCACCAAAAGAAGAGAGAAAAGATTATATTCTTTCTAAAAAATCGGTAACGGAAGAAGAACCTATTGTAAAGAAAGAAGAAAAAAAAGAGACAGAACAGTTGTTATTAGCTGTATCTGAGCAAATGGTTGCAATTGAGCAATTACATGTGCAGCCGGAATTGTTATATCAATACATACAAAAAATACAAGAGCTATATAAAGAATATGGCAATATTAAACTTAATGAATTACCTGCAGCTGAATTACAACAATTACAAGAACTTCTTTCAAATATGAATATCAAAAATGCTATATGTTTAGAAGATACAATGCAAATGGTATTAGACAAAATGAAGATGCCAGAGCAAGCGATGCAAGCATTGAAGGCTGTAGAAACAGAAACTTGTAATATTGCAAAGAAACAAGAAGAGTTTAAAGACGTAGATCTTCCGAAAGCTGAGAGCGATGATGCAAAGATAGAGTTGCCAGAAGTTGATACATTAAACGATTCGAGCTCTGCAGGTGCAGAATTATTAAATAAAACGACGAGTACCGAACAAGTAGGGAAATCAAATAGTGGTGCTGAGAAAGTTTCATTACCTGACTTAGGAAAGAAAATGGAAGCGCAAGTAGAAGCGTTGCAAAAATTTGTAGTGAAACAAGAACGTGTTTTATTCCAGTTAAATCCAGAAAAACTTGGTACATTAACAGTGTTTATGAAAAAACACGGAGATCAAATTGACGTTCACGTAGAAATGGAAAAACACGATGCGAAAAAACGTGTTGAAATCATTTTTGATGAATTGAGATTAAAGTTAAAAGAAAAAGAAATCAATATTCAAATTAGCTATTCAGATAAAGATGAAAATCGCAAAGAACAGCGAGAACAAGACCAAAGGCAAAAACAGAAATTAGCAAATACAAATCATGAAAAACAACAATCAACAGAATTTGCGGGATTATTGGAGGAATAAAGCGTGCCAACAGTTGGATTAAATACAACGAGTACAAATCATATTCCGTTACAAGCAGGAGCGCAAAAAAGTAATGTACCTGTTAATGGTGTACAATCGCCAGTGCAACAAAGTAATGGAGTTTCAGCAGGAGCGCAAAAGACTCCTGGGGTAATGGGGAAAGATGATTTCTTAAAATTGTTTTTATCAAGTTTCCAACATCAAGATCCATTTAATGCGATGGATATGAATCAAATGATGAATCAGACAGCGCAGTTATCTCTTATGGAACAAGTACAGAATATGACGAAAGCAGTAGATAAGCTGCAATCAACGATGTATTCAACAGCACTTGATGGTGGAATGAAGTTTTTAGGGAAATACGTAAGAGGTGTTGACGGTGACGGAAACAAAGTAACCGGTCAAGTAGAAACGGTTCGTCTTGCGGAAAATAACGATGTACAGCTCGTTATTAATAATAAAGTTGTCTCTCTTCGTTTCGTTGAGAGAGTGTCTGATAAACCGATTGGGGAAACGAATCCAGAAGACGCAAAGAAAGACGATCAAAAAGTAACTGAAGAAGTAAAAACTACAAATTCATAAGGAGTGTCCATACGTTATGATTAAAGCGTTATATACAAGTATTACAGGGATGAATGCAACACAAAATGCATTAAGTGTAACTTCAAATAATATTGCCAATGCACAAACAGTAGGTTATAAAAAACAAAAAGCAATGTTTGATGATTTACTATATAATAATTCGATTGGTGCAAAAGGTGACGGTAAATACGCAGGAACGAATCCGAAAAGTATTGGTAACGGTGTGAAAATGAGTGGTACGGTTACGGATTATAGTGATGGTACAATTACGTTAACAGGTGGCAAAACACAAGCAGCAATGGAAGGTAATGGTTTCTTCGTTGTAGGTGATTCAAAAGGCGGAAATATGGAATTTACTCGTAAAGGTACGTTTGGGATATCTTCAGATTACTATATTACGAATACTGAAGGTCAATACGTATTTGCCTACCCTGCAAATGAGGCAACTGGTGAAGTTGATTTATCTGGAATTCCAGGACCGTTGCAAATTCCAATGGGAACAGCAATTGGTGGTATTCGAACATCGAAAGGGACAATTAAAGGGAATATTCCAACTGGTGAAAAACAAATTACACAAGATTTACCTGTATATGATAATGCGGGGAATACATGGACAATGCGTGTAGAGTTTAAACAAACGAGTGAACATAACTATACATATAAAGTACAAATGCGCAATGACTCGAAAAAAGAAACAGAGTTTAAAGATGTTCCAGGTGCAGGTGGTAATATGACATTTGATGCTGTTGGAAATCCAAATCCGAAAGAGCAAGGAGCCAATATTCCATTTGATGGCGGTTCTATAAAATTAGACTTAAGCCATTTAACAAATCATCCAACAGATAAAACATTATCAGTAACAGACGTAGATGGTAGAGCTGCAGCGACGGTTAAAGATTGCTTCATTGCTGACGGTGGATACGTAATGGTAAAATATTCTGATGGAAGTATGAAATCTGCAGGTCAATTAGCTGTTGCGATGTTCCCGAACGAAGGCGGACTAATGAAAACAGGTAATGGTAACTATACAGCAACGAATACAACAGGTATTTTAGCTCTTGGTACATCTGGTCAAAACGGTGCGGGTAAAGTACGTGGTGGTGCACAAGAAGGTGCAAACGTAGATTTATCTGTAGAATTCGTTGACTTAATGTTATATCAACGCGGATTCCAAGGAAATGCGAAAGTTATTAAAGTTTCAGATGAAGTATTAAATGAAGTTGTAAACTTAATTCGATAATATATATCGCATGGAAAAAATGTAATGGAGTAGAAAGGGTTTTTTATTCGTATGACAAGACAAGAGCGAATTTTACAATTGCCTTTTTTCGAAAATAAACGTGAACTTGCCGAGCAAGTATTAAAAATAGAACGAGAAGAGCATGTATATTTACCAGATCAATTTGAAATTAAGCAAGTGCCTCCGTATTCATTTGGTGAAAAACAAGCAATCATTGGCCGTATCCATGAGTTTTATTTCATAAGTGTTGGTAGCGATACTGTTTGGAAGTATCAACTGTTTAAGGATGAGATGAAGTGTCGTGAGTTTTTTGTTATGTTGCCAAATATTACGGATCAGCAGATAGCGTTTTGGTTTAATAACATAGAGTTATTGAAAGGTTCTTAAAAGCACTTTTTAGGTTTTGAGAGAGGACCTGGCGATGTTTTGGAGCGGTTAGTGCCTAATAGAGTCCCGACCGATGTGTAAGACCAGAGATATGTAGCGTTACTAGAGTAGTGTGGTAGTGTAAGAAGTGGTAATATAAAATAGTTTTAAGTTAATTTAAGGTAGTTGTATATACGATTAGACTGAATTTCTATAAAAGGAGAGGTGAGGAGGATGGCGCAAAATAAGTATCGCGTTACATTCATTTCGCCGAGTGAGGTTGAGCAGCGAACTGTAATGGCGGCGAATAGTTTGCCAGATTTAATTCGTAAAGTAGAAAGTATTATCGCAGATCCAAACGGTTATTTTGTGAATGATAAAAAAAATAATTGTTATTTTAAAGTGATTAAAGAAAATGTTACGTTTATTCAATATGAGTTACTATTTTCGGATAAGGAAATTCATATTGAAAAATTAAAACATATAGCACCGGTAGTATTAAAGCGATTATTCGAAAAAATAAATGACCCGGAATTATATGCACTCGCGCTACTTGATGTTGATATAGCAACGAAAGAATATGTGCTAGCAGAAATGAATTCTGAGCTGAGAATAAGAGTAGAGACGGAGCTTTCGAAAAAATGGGAAGCAATGCCGACAGAAATTGTAGGTGCACAAGAAGTTTTATTAGAGGCACTTGCTTCGTTTATACAAGATTAATTGTTTTTTTATAAAATGAATCGTTCGACTATCTATATTTTTTATATAGGTAGTTGACTTTTTCTCTTTTATAAAGCTTAATAATTAGATATACGGAATTAATGGAAGGGGAGCGACACCTTTATGTCACAAGCACAAAGTATTTTATTAGAAAGCGGAACAAATGAATTAGAGATTGTTACGTACACTGTTGGTGAAAACCTATTTAGTATTAATGTAATGAAAGTACGTGAAATCATTAATCCATTCCCTGTTACAACTGTGCCAGAATCTCATCATGCAGTTGAAGGTGTTGTTCAAGTACGTGGTGAAATTTTACCTGTTATTAACTTAGCGATGGCTCTTAATTTAAAGTCAACAAAGCCACTTGATCAAACGAAATTTATCATCTCAGAATTAAACCAAATGAAAGTTATTTTCCGCGTGGATGAAGTGCATCGTATTCAACGTATTTCGTGGGAACAAATTGATGAACCAGCTTCATTATCTATGGGACTAGAAGAAACGACATCTGGTATTGTAAAACTAGATGGAAAAATCATCTTACTATTAGATTATGAAAAAATTGTATGTGAAATTAGCGGCACTGGTTATGACAATAAATCAATTGCAGGATTAGAACAAAAAACAGATCGAGCTGAAAAAGTAATTTACATTGCAGAAGATTCAGCGATGCTTCGCCAAATATTAGAAGAAACATTATCATCAGCTGGATATACAAAAATGAACTTCTTCAGCAATGGTGCAGAAGCGTTAGCGCAAATTGAAAAATTAGCGAAAGAGCAAGGCGAAAAAATGTTTGAGCATATTCACTTGCTAATTACGGATATTGAAATGCCAAAAATGGATGGACATCATTTAACGAAAGTGGTTAAGGATAGTGAAGTAATGAATCGTTTACCAGTCATTATTTTCTCTTCATTAATTACAAATGAATTATTCCATAAAGGTGAAGCTGTAGGAGCAAATGCTCAAGTAAGTAAGCCAGATATTCAAGAGCTAATTGGTTTAGTTGATAAGTTAGTGCTTTAAAAGCTTCTATTTAGCCGGAATAGAAGCTCTAGCTAAGTGTTGAGCGGTCAGTGCTTAATAGAGCCCTATGCGATGTTGAGACCAGAGATATGGAGTGGTTATAGGTAAGTAGAAGAGCTGGCGTATAACATTTTTCTATTTAGTAGGAATAGAGGAACTACTTATGTAAGGAAGTTTTCAGTGCTTAATAGAGTCTCATGCGATGTGAGTTCAGAGGTATGAAGTAGTTTTAGGTAAGTAGAAGTGAGACTTTGATTGAGGATTTGAAGACTGGGTTTATAACTCTATTCTGTTAGAGAGAGGAAGGAATTAGCCAATGCTACATATGGCTAATTCCTTTTTAGTATTCTATACTCTAAACTGGTAGAAAAATGAAAGGTTTCTTGGGTGTTTGTCGCTGTATGTGTGAATAATCTTCATTTAGAGATTTTTGATTTAAAAATATAAGCAAACGTATTTTCGATTGTTATTTTAGTAATATTTCGTGGTAACGCAAATTTTTTCGGTGAAAAAACATCCAAAATACCATATAATATAATTAAATGTAATTAATATGTAATTTTGCATATTAATAAAAAACATTTTCCAAATTTTTATACTTTCTATACATTTTTATATGTTTATTATTTGACAGATAATTTCGAACTGTTATAATATGGATATGTAAAAATTGCTATTTTCTTAAAAGACATGGAAGTCAGATGAGAATTGTGAAAGGATGAGGGGGAGTGGCACAGATTATGTATCACCACACAGCAATTAATGTATTAGGTCTTTTACAAAACATGTCAAATAATAAAATGAACGATATGCAACTAGAAGCGGAATTTAAAAAAATAGAAAAAGAATTCCAAGTAAAGTATGAAGAGTTAGTTGATTTACATAATAGAATGGTATTATTTCAAATAGATATAGAAAAAAATGGCGGGATGCGAGCATATGAAAAATCAGCAATTACATGGCTGAAGTCTGAACTAGAGCTACTGTATGAAGTGTATCAATTTTGTCAACGTCACGGTTTAAACATTTTAAATATTTCAAAATACGTAAGTAAAAATGAACTAAATCTTTTTCCAAAAACAGAAAGTCAATTGCAAAATACGTATTATAAATTAAAAAAACGTGAAATACCGTTTGAAAATATTGAAAAACAAAAACCAGGACGAAAGCGAAAATATATACCAGTAAAAGAGACAATCGTTGCAAGAAAACAAGAAAACGAGTACGAATTAAAAGAAGAAATCCAGCATAAAGAGGATGAAAAAAATCTTGTAACAGTTATATCTGGTATTGTTGATAACTTTGAAACAATTAATCAATGTAGTGAAAGGAAAGAAGACGAACTACATCAGTTTATGGAAGGTATTTATAAGCTTTCTAGCATGGCAGCAGGGCGTTCTAGAGAAGCAAAGAACACACGTAGTCTAGAAGATGAATTGCAGTCGTTACAACTAGAAAATGAAAGGCTAAAACGAGAGAAAGAAGAGCTTGTACAAGATATTAAAGGTATGACGCAGCTTTTAATTCATTTCATTACAAGTTCTGATATCGATCAAATTCGTAAATTACCAACTTTCGTACAAGATTGTAAAATGGAATTACATAAACTTGGGCTATATAATGCACAAGACGGAAAAATGAAAATAATGGTTGACCGTAGCGGACAAGTTATGACGGTAACACAGTAATAAAATTTGGGTACAAAATAAAAGGGAGATACATAGTTTATATGTATTTCCCTTTTGTTTTGTATGGAATCGTTCCAAAGAAGGAAGATTAATTTTTATGATTGTAGTAGTTTAGAGACCATTTGCGGAATTTGGTTCGCTTGTGAAACCATACTAAGTGCAACTTCAGTCAATAATTTGAACTTTAAAAAATCACTCATCTCCTGCGCCATGTCTGCATCTTCAATTAGAGATGCAGCATCTGTTAACGCCATACTTTGATTATTTAAATTTTCAATATTAAACTGTAAACGATTTATCATTGCACCAAGGTCGGCACGATGAAGTGACACACTTTGCAAAGCATCTTCAATTTTAAGAATCGCCGCTCTTGCTTCTTGTTCTTTTGAAATCTTGATGTCATGTTGTGTAGGGGAAGGGGGAATATGTTTCATCATATTTATTGTATGACCGATATCGTCTAATGTAATAGGGCGGTTTTGACTGTCAAATACGGATAAATCATTAAACTCAGTCGTCTCGCCAATATAGCCAATTTTTTTCTGTTAAAGACTGAAACTCTTTATTCAGCGAATGACAGTTTTTATTTGAATTTGTACCGTTTGAGGATTGAACGGCCAAATCACGCATACGCTGTAAAATATTCGTCACAGTTTGAAGGGCAGCTTCGGCCGTGCGAAGCATCGATATCGCATCCTCATTATTACGAATCGCCACGCGCATACCACTTGCTCTCGCATGCATACGAGTCACAATTGCAACATTAGCGGGATTATCAGAAGCATGGTTTAACTTCTTACCAGTCGCCAAATGCTCCATTACAACATTCATACGCTTTTCATTCTCATACAACGACTGCCTAGCATTCATACTTAAAACATTCGTACCAATACGCATAATAGACACTCCTTATAGATTGATATAGTTAGTGTTCTAAAGCTAATAAAAGGTCATGAAAAGATAAAAAGGCTTATGCTTATTTGCTGTTTGTGTTTTAACATAAGAGGGGATCAAGATAAGTACTAACCGCTTCTATGCACCGCAGATGCTCTCTCCCATCAAAAAAAAGAAGTTTTTATAAAAAATAAACCTCTCTGCAAGCAGAGAGGTTTATTCAGGAAACTAACTCAAATGGCTTATTGTAATAATTTAGAAACCATTTGTGGAGTTTGGTTTGCTTGAGAAAGCATGCTGATACCAGCCTCGTTCAAGATTTTGAACTTAGTCATCTCAGACATTTCTTTCGCCATGTCAGCGTCTTCGATTTGAGAAGCAGCTGAAGCCATAGAAGAAGATTGGCTCTTCAGGTTGTTTACGTTAAAGTCAAGACGGTTTAATGTAGCACCTAGAGTTGCACGGTTGTCAGCAACTGTTGTTAGAGCTTTATCAATTGCTTCGACAGCTTTTAAAGCATCTGCTTTGTTAGCTGCAGCTGTTGCTGTAGGAAGTGTAGCAGCATTTAAAGCATCTTTAATAGCTGTAATACCAGCATCTGCCTCAGTTGTTTTACCCTCTTGGAAAGCATTAAGAGCATCTTCTATATCTTTAGCTTGTCCTGCATCCATACCAGGTTTAATGTTAGTAAGAGCATCTTTAATAGTTTTGATATCCGTCGCAATAGTAGAACTAGTTTTTAAATTAGCAATTCCATTTGTTACAGCATCAAGGTCTTTTTGATCAATTACAGGAGCTGTAGCGCCACCAGCACTACCGATTGCAATTTTATCGATTCCTAATTTTTCAAGAGTAACTGCTTTTAAATTAATACCAATTTGTTGATCAGCGCTACTTGAATCAAGTGTTTGAATCTTAACTTCGCTATCTTCTTTTAATAAGTTCTTATCGTTAAATTGAGTATTGTCTGCAATGTAAGTGATTTGTTTTTGTAATTCAACAAATTCTTTTTGTAGTGCAGATTTGTTTGAATCAGTGTTTGTACCGTTAGCTGATTGGTTAGCAATGTCACGCATACGAAGTAAGATGTTAGATACTGAGTTCATTGCTGAGTCAGCTGTACGGATTAAAGACATACCGTCTTGTGTGTTGTTAGCTGCAACACCTAATCCGCTTTCACGTGCACGCATACGAGTTGCGATTGCAAGACCTGCTGCATCGTCAGAAGCATTGTTGATACGTTTACCACTTGATAGACGATCCATAGAATTGCTCATTTTTGATTGGTTTTGACGCATGTATTCTTGCGTACGTAAACTGTTAATGTTTGTATTAATTCTCATAATTAAGAACCCCCATTTTTTTATATTGACTTTTCTGCAAATTGAAAAACGGTAATATGCGAAAAAATCAATTTCGAGATTTATTGTAATCCCTGTCATAGCGGGTGTCAACTAAAAATTCGAATTAATAAATATAAAAAAATAACAGTTTAACAATATATTCATTTTTTTATTACATAATTATTAAAAGGATTATTGCAAACTTTAAAAAAAAACTCTAATATTAGATTATCTTTGTTTACCGAAAAGGTGATATTATGATAGTTGGAAATATAGTAAAAGAAGTGCTTGCATATAAGAAAGGACAAATTCAGCAAAAGCTAAGTAGTCCGCAAGCATTCGTTAGTAGTCGTTTTCAAGAGAAGTTGCAGAGTGAACCTGCGAAGGAGACGAAGGCTACTACGCAGCCGGCAAACATAGAAGATATGAGTCAGCCAGTACAATCTACGAAAATAGAAGCGGTTGTTAATAAGCCGGTAGAAACTATTAATAAAGTAGAGGAAGCGAGTAAGCCTGAAGAAAAGGCTGAAACGAAGAAAGCAGATGAGGTGCAAGTTGCGCAAAAAGAGTTTGAACGACGTTTCCTAGAAACGAAAAATGAGGCCGCTGATACGTGGGAATTAACGAAGAAGTATAATATTCAAAAAATACGTTCTTCCAATGAAGGCAAGTATGAGGATATTATTGATCGAGTAAGTCGTACATATGGAATTCCGAAAACGTTAATTCAAAAAATGATTGAAGTAGAGTCTAATTTTAATCCGAAAACGGTGTCACATGCAGGTGCGATGGGTCTTATGCAGCTTATGCCAGCGAATGTGAAGGAGATGGGTGTGAAGAATCCCTTTTCACCAGCTGAAAGTATTGAAGGTGGTGTGAAAGAGTTAAGCGGTTATTTAAAGAAAAATAACGGGGACTTAGTATTGGCACTTGCTTCTTATAATGCTGGTCCTGGCAATGTGAGAAAGTACGGAGGCGTACCGCCATTTAAAGAAACGCAAGGATATATTAAAAAAATATTAAATATCGACGTTTCAAAATAAGAAGTTTCATATATAGAGAGAACATGAAATTTTCGTGAACATGATATGGGAGTTGGCTAGATTTGAAATTACAAGATGATATTCCGTTAACAATTTATTTTGAAATCGGAAATACGAAAAAGAAAATTGAAGATCTGCTTCATATTACGAAAGGTACATTGTATCGTCTTGAAAATTCAACGAAAAATACGGTGCGTCTTATGCTTGAGAATGAAGAGATTGGAACCGGAAAGATTTTGACGAAGAATGGAAAGATGTACGTTGAAATCGTTGAATTGAAAAGGTAGGGAAGGGGATTGTCATGAGTGGCGAAAAATTAAGCCAAGAGCAAATTGATGCCCTGCTGAAGGCGGTAAATGAAGGCGAGGAAATGCCAGCTTTCGCACAAGAAGCAGGAAAGCAAGAGAAATTTCAAGAGTATGATTTTAATAGACCAGAGAAGTTCGGTGTTGAGCATTTACGTAGTTTGCAAGCGATTGCTTCTACGTTTGGGAAACAGACGTCACAGACGTTATCAGCGCGTATGCGTATTCCAATTGAACTAGAGCCTTCAACGGTTGAGCAAGTTCCATTTACGAGTGAGTATGTGGAGAAAATGCCGAAAGATTATTATTTATATTGTGTAATTGATCTCGGTTTACCAGAGCTTGGAGAAATTGTTATTGAGATTGATTTAGCATTCGTTATTTATATTCATGAATGTTGGCTTGGCGGAGATAGTAAGCGTAACTTTACGATGCGCAGACCGTTAACAGCATTTGAGTTTTTAACGCTTGATAATATATTCTTGCTTCTTTGTAAAAATTTAGAGCAATCATTTGAAAGTGTTGTTGCGATTGAACCGAAATTTGTAACGACGGAAACAGATCCGAATGCATTAAAGATTACGACAGCGAGCGATATCATTTCATTACTTAACGTAAATATGAAAACAGATTTTTGGAATACGACGGTGCGTATCGGGATTCCATTCTTATCTGTTGAAGAAATTATGGATAAGTTAACGTCTGAAAATATTGTCGAACATTCTTCAGACAAGCGTAAAAAGTATACGTCTGAAGTGGAAATGAAAGTAAATCAAGTGTACAAACCTGTTCACGTTGCGATTGGTGAGCAGAAAATGACAATGAGTGAGATTGAACAAATTGAAGAAGGCGATATTATTCCGCTTCATACGAAAGTTTCGGATGAATTACTTGGTTATGTAGATGGCAAGCATAAATTTAATTGTTTTATTGGAAAAGATGGAACGCGTAAGGCGCTCCTATTTAAAAGTTTTGTAGAGTAGGAGGATCCATATGAAGCATGAAGTATCTCCCGTGTCATTAATGGGATTAGAAGATTTTGCAGGAAAGCGAAATGAAGCAGGTAAAGCACATATTGATACTGTTTCAGATATTTCGATTGAACTTGGTGTAAAGCTTGGAAAGTCATCTATTACACTTGGTGATGTAAAGCAGTTAAAAGTTGGCGATGTTCTTGAAGTAGAGAAAAACTTAGGACATAAAGTAGATGTGTATTTAAGTAATATGAAAGTCGGCATCGGTGAAGCAATCGTAATGGACGAGAAATTCGGTATTATCATTTCTGAAATTGAAGCTGATAAGAAACAAGCGGCGCTTATGAAAGCGCAAAGTCAAATGCAAGATAAAGAGTAGAGGAGGAGTCATATGTCGTATATGACGACCTTATTTCAAGTCGTTTTACTGTTTGGTGCGCTCGGCTACGGTGCATATTATATGACGAAAAAGACGCGCAAACAGCAGTTTTTTAAGCAGGGTGAAAATGGCCATATACAAGTAAAAGACGGCGTTTATTTAAATCATCAAACGAGTGCCTTTTTATTTGAAGTGGACGGAAAGCAAGTGTTCACTGTTATTAGTAATAACGGTGTGCAGTCTGTGCAATTAACCGGAACAGGAAATCAGTTTCAACAAGCACTAGAAGACGCGGTGAAGAGTGAAACGAAAAAAGTAGAGGATCCATCATGAGAATAAAGAAACAGTTATCATTATTAGCCGTTATTTTCGTATTTTCTATCGTTTTTTCAATTATTTTTGTAAATCCAGCGTATGCAGCCCCGAACGGTTTTATTAATTTCGAAAATGGGAAAGAGTTTACGAGTAATTCAAGTGTACAACTATTTGCGCTCGTTACCCTTTTATCATTATCTTCTTCTATCGTTCTATTATTTACACATTTTACTTATTTTATGATCGTTCTAGGGATTACACGTCAAGGACTTGGGGTAATGAATTTACCACCAAACCAAGTGCTTGTTGGACTTGCATTATTTTTATCACTCTTTACGATGCAGCCTGTACTTGGGCAACTGAAGAGTGATGTGTGGGATCCGATGACGAAAGAGAAAATAACAGTAAGTCAAGCTGCGGAAACGACAGCTCCTATTATGAAAGAATATATGTCAAAGCATACGTATAAGCATGATTTAAAAATGATGCTGAAAGTACGCGGAGAAGAGTTGCCGAAAGATTTGAAAGATCTTTCACTATTTACGCTCGTACCATCCTTTACGTTAACGCAAATTCAAAAAGGTTTACTAACAGGGATGTTCATTTATTTAGCGTTTGTATTTATAGATTTGATTATTAGTACACTTTTAATGTACCTCGGGATGATGATGGTACCGCCGATGATTTTAAGTTTACCGTTTAAAATACTCGTTTTCGTATATTTAGGTGGATATACAAAAATCGTCGACATTATGTTTAAAACGGTCGCCTGAAGCGTTTGATGCTATGTGATAGGAGTCATATAAATGAATACGTCACCAATTATAGATATTTTTCAAACCTTTTTTTATAAAGGGGTTATGATTTTAATGCCGGTTGCCGGCGTAAGTATGATTGTCGTTATTATCATCGCTGTCATTATGGCGATGATGCAAATTCAAGAGCAAACGCTGACGTTTTTACCGAAAATGGCGAGTATTGTCCTCGTTATTATCATTTTAGGTCCGTGGATGTTCCAAGAGTTAACGACACTTATTTTAGATTTATTTGATAAAATCCCATCGCTATTGCGTTCGTACTAAGATAGGTGAACTGAAATGAATATGGAATTATGGGCGGCAACGTTTTTTGCGTTTTGCCGCATTACTTCATTTTTATATTTTTTACCGTTTTTCTCAGGACGATCCATTCCAGCAATGGCGAAGGTTACAGTTGGACTTGCTCTTTCAATTACAGTGGCTGATCAAGTGGATGTCTCTCACATCAAGACAGTTTGGGACGTTGCAGCTTATGCAGGAACGCAAATTGTAATTGGATTATCACTTTCAAAAATTGTAGAAATGTTGTGGAACATTCCGAAAATGGCCGGGCATATTTTAGACTTTGATATCGGTTTATCACAAGCAAGTTTGTTTGATGTAAATGCGGGTTCACAGTCTACTTTACTATCAACCATTTTTGATATATTTTTTCTCATTATTTTTATTTCACTTGGCGGCATTAATTATTTCGTTGCCACGATTTTAAAGTCGTTTCAATATACAGAGGCGATTTCAAAATTGCTGACGACTAGTTTTTTAGATAGTCTACTCGCAACGCTATTATTTGCGATCACATCAGCGGTTGAAATTGCTCTTCCGCTTATGGGAAGTTTATTCATCATTAACTTTGTTCTAATTTTAATTGCAAAAAACGCTCCGCAATTAAACGTTTTTATGAATGCATACGTAATTAAAATTACATGTGGTATTTTGTTTATTGCGATGAGTGTACCGATGCTCGGTTATGTGTTTAAAAATATGACGGATGTATTACTTGAAGAATATACGAAACTATTTAACTTTTTCTTAACGAAGTAGGGGGACGCGCATGGCAAAGGATAATAAAACAGAAAAGGCCACCCCGCAGAAGCGTAAAAAATCGCGTGAAGAAGGGAATATTGCCCGGAGTAAAGATTTAAATAATTTATTTTCCATTCTCGTATTAGCAGTTGTCGTTTATTTCTTCGGAGATTGGCTAGGGTATGAGATTGCGAATTCCGTAGCGGTGCTGTTTGATCAAATTGGAAAAAATACAGATTCAACCGAGTATTTTTATTTAATGGGGATTTTATTACTGAAAGTATCGGCTCCGATATTAATACTCGTATACGCTTTTCATTTATTCAATTATATGATTCAAGTCGGGTTCCTATTTTCTTCTAAAGTCATTAAACCGAAAGCATCACGTATTAATCCGAAAAACTATTTCACGAGACTGTTTAGTCGTAAAAGTTTAGTAGATATTTTGAAATCACTGTTTTATATGGGATTAATCGGTTACGTCGCTTACGTTCTTTTTAAAAAGAATTTAGAGAAAATCGTGAGCATGATTGGATTTAACTGGACTGCGTCACTTACTGAAATTATTAGGCAAATTAAATTTATTTTCTTAGCAATTTTAATTATTTTAATCGTTCTTTCTATTATTGATTTCATTTATCAAAAATGGGAGTACGAGCAAGATATTAAGATGAAAAAAGAAGAAGTGAAACAAGAGCATAAAGATAATGAAGGGGACCCGCAAGTAAAAGGGAAACGAAAAAACTTTATGCATGCAATCTTGCAAGGAACAATTGCGAAGAAGATGGATGGCGCAACATTTATTGTAAACAACCCGACTCATATTTCGGTCGTACTTCGTTACAATAAACACGTTGATGCAGCACCAATTGTCGTTGCAAAAGGGGAAGATGAGCTCGCATTATATATACGAACGCTTGCCCGTGAACAAGAAATACCAATGGTGGAAAACCGTCCGCTTGCTCGTTCTTTATATTATCAAGTCGAGGAAGATGAGACGATTCCAGAAGATTTATACGTAGCTGTAATTGAAGTTATGCGCTATTTAATTCAGACGAACGAACTTGAAGTATAATAGCGCGTTTGGAGGAGATCTCTTTGTTTAAGATAGAGTCTGCAAGAACCTATTTTTCTATCTTTTTAGCAGCGTCATTCGTAGTGGCGCTCTTAATTCCACTTCCACCATTTATACTTGATATCATTATCGTTTTTCTACTAAGTATGTCAGTGCTTATTTATATGCGAGCGACAAGTATTAACGAGTGGGATGAATTAAAGTCATTTCCAACGATGTTGTTATTAATCGGGATTTTCCGCGTATCGATTAACGTTTCGACGACGCGAGCGATTTTGACAGATGGAAATGCAGGTCATGTTATTGAAGAGTTCGGCCAGTTCGTAATTGGCGGAAACTTATTAATTGGTATCGTTATTTTTACAGTATTAATCATATTCCAGTTTATCGTTGCAAACGGTGCGTCTCGTACAGCTGAAGTTGCAGCTCGTTTTACACTTGATTCTTTACCAGGGAAACAAATGTCTATCGATGCTGATTTAAACCAGCGTATTATTTCAGAAAAAGATGCACAAGCAAAACGAAAAAAATTAAATATGGAAACAGAGTTTTACGGAGCGATGGATGGTGCCGGAAAGTTCATTAAAGGGGACGTTATTTTCGGGATCGTCATTTTATTCGTAAACATTATTTTTGGCTTAATTGTCGGAATGATGCAGCAAGGCATGAGCTTTGGTGAAGCGGCTCTTCATTACACGCAGCTAACTGTCGGGGACGGAATCGTAAACCAAATTGGATCGCTTATGCTTGCGATTTCAACTGGTATTATCGTAACTCGTGTATTTGACGGTTCACCGGATACCGTAACAGAAGGTATCTTTAAAGAGTTATTAGCGCATGAAGTCGTTGTATATGCGCTCGGTGGTTTATTTATCGCAATGGGTATTTTTACTCCGCTACCGTTTCTACCATTCGCACTCGTTGGCGGAACAATTATCTTCTTAGGAATTCGTAATAAAAATCGAATAAAGAAAGAAAAAGAAGACGAGCTTCAAAAAGAAATAGAAATGATCCAAGGCGAAGATGAGCAACTGCAACAAGTGGAAGATTCATTCGGAGTATTTACGGATAAATATCCAATTATAGTAGAACTCGGTTTAGATTTAGCAGCACTTGTAAAGCAGAAAATTAACGGGGAAACAGCTCGTGATAAAGTTGTTCTTATGAGGAAGTCGATTATTACTGACCTTGGTATTAACGTTCCTGGAATTAACTTTAAAGATAATACGAGCTTTAGACCACGCGGACGTTACATTATTCGAATTAAGGGTGCGAAGGCGGCTGAAGGTGTTTTAAAATCAGGTTATTTATTAGCATTAAAAACACCAAACGTAATGGCTGATTTAGATGCAGAGCCAGCGAAAGATCCAATTTTTGGTGAAGATGGATATTGGATTTTAGAGCATATGGTGCAAGATGCACAAATGAAAGGCTATCAAGTGTTAGAGCCACTTAGCATATTAATTACACATTTAGATGTTGTAGTTAGACGTAATCTTCATGAATTAATTCAGCGCCAACATGTAAAAGACTTAATTAACTCGCTTGAAAATGATAATGGCGTTCTATTAGAAGAGATTAAGAAGAAAGAAATTGATTTATCACTCGTTCAAAATGTTATTAAACAACTTCTAAAAGAAGGTATTTCTATTCGTGATTTACCAACAATTATTGAAGGTATTATTGACGGCAAAGAAATTTATCAAAACCACGTTGATGGTGTGACATCATTTGTTCGTGAATGTATTTCAAAAGTTATTTGTGAAAATGCGAAAAATCCAGACGGAAAAATATATGCAGCGCTCTTCTCTGATTCAATTGAGTTAGATGCGGATGTTGTGAATAATTCATATCAAGGTTACTTATTAAACTGGGATTTAGATTTAGAAACACGTGTCGTTGAGCAAGTGCAGCGCGTCTTTAAGCAAGCACGTTTAATGGGAAGAGAGCCAGTGTTATTAACACGTAGAAAAGATTTTAGATTTGCGATTGTAAGACTGCTAGAACGTTATCAAGTGGAAGCACAAGTACTTTGTATTAGTGAATTAGCACCAGAAATTGTTGTGGATCAAATTGCCTATATTGAATAGTAGGGGGTGAAGTAATGGAAAGTACAGAAAAGAAAGAAGCGTTAATGCGAATAAAAGCAGCTTCGAAAAATGAATTGTATCGAAAGTTATTTGACCAATATGGTACAGATTATTATTATGTTGTCGATGAAAGTGTAAAACGAAATATACCGTTTTTTTGGAAAAAGGATTATGAAATGTTAGTTGCTTTTCCAGAAGAAAAACAGGAAGAAGTGAATGAAGGTACAGCTCAATTTCATGAACAGTTAATGGATGTTGTGAATGATCCTTCAGAACAAATTGTGAAGGCGAATGGAATTCAATCAGTACTGCACAATTTAGAAAACGTAACGACTTCTATGTCATACGCGGCGATGCAAACAGGAAATAGTGAAGAATGGGCAAGAAAAAAAGAGAAACTATTAAAGCTGTTTGAAAAAGGAATCGTCGTTGTGAAACCGATGAAAGAAACGGAAGTAACGAAAGTAACGAAAAAGAAAAAAGTTGTGAAACAAGTCGTTCCAGTAAAGAAAGAAGAAGTAGTTCCAAAGAAAGAAAATCAAGAATCTGTACCGTTTATTATTCAAAAAGTAATTCGGATGCTAGAACAAAACGATGTGGAACAATATTTCATTCATGCATATGCTGAAAAGTTAAAAATAAAGTTTGAAAATGCAACGATGATTACGGAAGAAGAAGTTATCAGGTACATATTGGAAGATATGAAATCTCATTTCAATACGGAAAACGTCTTTGAAAAAGAAGTACAAACAATTGCATTAATCGGTCCAACTGGCGTTGGTAAAACGACGACACTCGCGAAAATGGCATGGCAATTTCACGGTAAGAAAAAAACAGTTGGTTTTATAACGACAGATCATTCGCGCATAGGAACAGTACAGCAATTGCAAGATAACGTAAAGACAATTGGATCTGAAGTAATTGCTGTGCGTGATGAAGCTGCAATGACAAGAGCGCTTACGTATTTTAAAGAAGAAGCACGCGTCGATTATATTTTAATTGATACAGCAGGGAAAAATTATCGTACGTCAGAAACAGTGGAAGAAATGATTGAAACGATGGGACAAGTAGAACCAGATTATATTTGTTTAACGTTATCAGCTTCAATGAAAAGTAAAGATATGATTGAAATTATTACAAACTTTAAAGATATTCATATAGATGGTATTGTGTTTACGAAATTTGATGAAACAGCAAGTAGTGGCGAATTGTTGAAAATTCCAGCAGTATCATCAGCTCCTATTGTATTAATGACAGATGGCCAAGACATAAAGAAAAATATACATATCGCTACAGCTGAACATTTAGCAAAACAAATGTTACAAACATCGTAGAAAAGAGGTGAAGAATAAGGCGCTTGCCTTATTCAAACGAATATGAACGGTCTTTATATAGGTTCTATGGGCATGATGAATTACATGCAGCGCATTAATGTTCATTCGAATAACGTTGCAAATGCTCAAACGACAGGATTTAAAGCAGAAAATATGACGTCTAAAGTATTTGATGTACAAGACACATATCGCCGCGGAGATGGGGCGGTAACAAATATCGGTTCGGTCGATTACGCTGTAGTACCAGCTGCGACGCATGTGAATTTAGTACAAGGAAATATACAAATGACAAATAGCGCTACAGATTTCTTTTTAGATGACGGCGCGGCCGGCACAACATCATTTTTCGTTACTTCTAAAAATGATGAAACGTTTTTAACGAGAGATGGTAGTTTCACATTAAATAGTGATCGTTATTTACAAACGTCATCTGGTGCTTTCGTAATGGGAGAGAATAATGAGCGTATTCGTATCCCAGAAGGAGCAAAGGTTGCTGTACAAGCAGACGGTACATTATATGATGAAGTAACACAAAATAATATTGGTCGTTTGCAAACAAAAACAGTAGATGCAGAAACGAATGCACGTCTCGTGCAACGTGAAAACAAAAGCTTTACACTAGCAGAAGGAAACATTGCTAATTTACCGAACGGAACAGGAATAGTAAAAAATCATATGCTAGAAAATTCAAATGTAGATATGACGAAAGAGATGGCAGATCTTATGACAGATCAAAAGATGATCCAAGCATCACAGCGTGTTATGACGTCATTTGATAAAATTTATGAAAAAGAAGCGAATGAAATATTGAGATAGTGGACTCCTAATAAAGGAGTCTTTTATTAATTTTAAATTTCAGAATTATCAATTGACTTTATGGAGCTTCTTTTTTATATTAGTAGGTATAACTATAACTACTAAAGAGGTGAGAGTATGGCAACGGCATTATATTTAGAAGATGCATACAAAACGAGTTGCGAAACAGAAGTGATAAGAGTAGAAGGGAATAAAGTATTTGTAAAAGAAACAATTTTTTATCCAACTGGTGGAGGACAGGAATGTGATACGGGTGTCATTGTACAAGATGGGTCTGTATTTGAAGTTGAAAAAGTAAAGAAGGAGCAAGGAGAAATAGTTCACTATATAAAAGATGAAGCACAAGTAAAGTTAGGTCCAGTTAAATTAGAGATAAATTGGGAAAGGCGTCATAATTTAATGCGTCATCACTCTTTACTGCATCTTATCGGAGCTGTTGTTTATGAAAAGTATGGAGCTCTATGCACTGGAAATCAAATTTATCCTGATAAAGCACGTATCGATTTTAATGAGTTACAAGAGTTATCGAGCGTGGAAGTAGAAGAAATTGTTGAGGAAGTGAATAAACTTATTAAGCAAAATAAAGAAATTTCCACTCGTTATATGAGCCGCGAAGAAGCAGAAAATGCTGTAGGAATGATTAAAACAGCAATAAATCTCCTGCCAACTACTATCCAAGAAATCCGCATTGTTACAATTGAAAATTTAGACGAACAAGCTTGTGGAGGCACACATGTGAAAAATACGAGTGAAATAGGAACACTTGTTATTGATAAAGTAAAAAGTAAAGGGAAGCAAAATCGTCGTTTTGAAGTAAGAGCGATTTAGATTGTGAGGGGTTACCGATGGATGAAATTATAAAGGAATTACAAAAGTTAGGATTTTCCCAATATGAATGTAAAGCGTATATTGGACTACTAAAACATTCTCCAGTAACAGGCTATGAAGTGAGTAAACAAACAGGAGTACCTCGTTCTATGATTTACGAGGTACTCGGTAAGTTAATGGATAAAGGAGCGGTGCATATTGTACCTTCTGAACCAGTTAAATATGTACCAGTACCAGCTACCGAATTAATGAATCGAATGCGAAAAGACTTTGAAAAGTCCTTTGAATTTTTAGATGAGAAATTAAATTGTTTAGAACAAGAAAGACAGATTGATGTAATTTCGCATATTCGTTCAAATGATCGTGTTTTGAAAGAAATATGCAATATAATTAGTAGAGCAAAGGAAGAGTTATGGATTTCTGTATGGGAAGATCAAGTGCATGAAATTGAGCCATACATTCATCAAAAGGAAGAGGAAGGCGTACATATATTTTCAATCTTATTTGGAGCTCCAGAAACAAAAATAGGAGCGACGTTTCATCATAATTATATGACGCCCCACGTTGTTGAAAAGAGAATGGGTGGTCATTTAACTGTTATTGCTCGTGATGGAGAGGAAGTATTAATTGCGAACTTCTCAAATGATAGCACTTCATGGGCCGTTACAACGTATGACCCAGCGCTAGTTCTCGTTGCTACAGAGTATGTGCGGCACGATATTATGGTTGAAGAAATCACAAAGGAATTTGGAGCTGATAAGTTAGATACGTTATGGCGTGAAAATATAGATTTAGTTCATGTCGTAACAGGAAAACGAACTTTAGAAGGAATGGAGGATGATAGAGATGAGTAAAGCTCAGGCACATGTAGCTTTGCAGAGTGACGATACATTTCAGCAAGGAGTAAAAGATTGTTTACCAACTGTATTTGGTTACTTGAGCATCGGTATAGCAGCTGGTGTAATTGCAAAAACAGCTGGTTTCTCCATCATTGAAATTGCGTTTATGTCCACTTTAATTTATGCAGGTTCTGCCCAATTTATATTAGCTGGTATGTATGCAGCGGGTGCTCCTGCTTCCGCAATTATTTTTACTGTATTTTTTGTTAACTTGCGCCACCTTCTTATGAGTGCTGCACTTGCACCGTACTTTACGAAAATTCCTCTATTTAAAAACTTAATCATCGGTTCGCAAATTACAGATGAAACTTTCGGCGTTGCAGTGCAGCATGCTGCGCAAAAAGGATATTTAGGTGAAAGATGGATGATAGGGCTTAATGTAACAGCGTATTTAAATTGGATTCTTGCTACTATCATTGGCGGGCTATTTGGTGAGTGGATACCAGATCCACATACATACGGCATGGATTATGCATTACCAGCGATGTTTATCGGATTATTTGTTCTTCAGCTCATAAGTAGTAAACCGAAACTAGCAATTCATTTAAGTGTTGCAATTGTAGCGATTATTATCGCATACGTTTCACACCTATTTATGCCAGATAGTATAGCGGTTATTATCGCAACCTTACTAGCTGCGACGATTGGAGTGTTGATTGAAAAATGGAAATGAGATTAGATGTATTATTACTTTTACTAGCAGCAGGAGCTGTTACACTCGTGCCACGTATTTTACCTCTACTTGTATTTAGCAAACTACAAATTCCTGACTGGGGTTTAAAATGGTTAAATTACATACCAATTGCGATATTAGCAGCGCTTTTAGCACAAGTTTTATTTATGCATGAAACGATGCAGTGGGATTATCTTATTGCAGCAATTCCAACATTTCTTGTAGCGATATATACTCGTAGTTTATTAGGTACAGTATTAACGGGAGTGATTGTGATTATTTTGTTACGTTTCCTTTTCTAAAAAGGATTACGCTCATATCATAGCGAAAAGTGTAATAACATGAAAAATATAGGGGTGGTGTTATGATACTTTTAACGATAGGAGCAATTTTGTTAACGTTATTTATTTTCTTTATTATCGGCTTTATTACGTTTATGATGTTTGTTGATAAGGCGACACCTCAAATATATTATACACCTTGTGAATCAGTGACAGTGAAAACTAAAGGTAAACATAGAAGGAAGAAAAGTTGAAAGTTGGCTTTTCTTCCTTCTTCTATTACATCCCCGAAAGAACTAACAACAATAACCCAAATAAAAAACTAGTCAAGGAAAGAAAACCGATACATATTGAGAATACACGATTATTCCCCATTCGCGCCAGAAAGTTATAAAACCTAAAATACAAAGGAAAAACCAAATGGGTAGGAATAGGAACTCACTAACTTTCGCGGGGAGTAGCGAATAAAAAGTTGTTACATATAAGATCCAATTAGTAAAAAATAAAATGCAAACGATAATAGATTGTAAGTAGAGGCGGTTAAAAAATCTCCTTTATAAGATTGTTTTTATCACGCATTAACAGCCCGATTGGTGAGGGGGAATAATCAGTGGAGTATTAACCCACCCCACTGATTGAAGTTTCACTTTACAAGAAATGAATCTATTAAATTGTATGCTTGTTTTGTAGAGTGCTCGTTATATTTTTCAGTGTACGGATTTAGAAATCCATGTTCACCGTGTAGTTGTTTTATTTCTAATAAAGGATTCTTTTGTTGCTGCAATGTGTGAATTAAAGAGGATACTGAAAAACTAGATTCTTTTTCAGGGAAAATAAGTAAGGTAGCACATGTTGGTTTTATATGAATATAGTCACGTATACGAGAACCGTAACATCCGATAATAAAATCAATTTTCGGATTGTTACTACATAGCCATGAGATGGTAGCTCCAACACTAAAGCCGATAAGTCCAATATGTGTATAACTACTAGAAAGATGAGAAATGAATTCTTCAATTTGCTTTTTTCCATAATCAAATCCAATATGATTTACAAAATGTTCATATGCTTTTTCTTCATCACTATAATGAAATGCATGTTGTAATTGTAGAAGATTAGGACAGAATACGTCTATATGAGATGAAGTAAAGTGCTGGGTAACGTGATGCATATGGTCGTTCACACCATATATTTCATGAACAATAACGAGAGCTACTTTTTTCTTCATAGTTATAAATCGCCTCTATGAAACTTAAATTCTTTCTCAACAAGGCAAATACGCAGGTGGAAGTTTTCATACCAGTGCTCACGACCTCTTTTTTTCGCTTCTTTATGTAAGGTGTTCTTTTTCCAATTTTCAATTGCATCAAGTGATTCCCAATAAGAAATTGTTATTCCGAGCCCAGAATTACCTCGTGCACTTTCTACACCTAAAAATCCAGGTTGTTGCTTTGCGAGTTTTTCCATTTCTTCGGCAACGGTATTATAGTCAGTTGTATCATTTGATAAATTAGAAGTGAATATAACTGCATAATAAGGCTTGTTTTTTTCTAAATTAGATGCCATTATTTTTCCCCCTTAATGTATAGTACGAATAATTAATCCATAGTTTGTATTTTAGCAGGTCACAAAAAGAAAAGAAGTAGAAAATTCTTATTTTTTCAGCTCATGTAAAATAAAGGATAGAAGAAATTTATAATAAGTAATCTGAAAGAAGAAAAATGCCACTTCAAAAGAGAAGTAGCATTTCTTATATTTCCTCTAAGCTATTAACTGGAACAGTTAATTCGCGTCCTGGGTTTTTTACTTCATATATGCGGGCGGTTTCATTGCTTTCATCGACGTGTTGAATCATAACAGGCATGCCTTGAAAATTGACATTGGCTTGTTCTGCTGACATAGAAAGCTCTATTGCACGTTGTATATTCATTTATATTCCTCCCATCATTATTATCTTTGCTAAAAAAGAGGAATAATATACCATTTAGAGACATTCTTAAAGTTTTTGTATTATTTGTAATGTTTCTTTAATAAATGCAGAGAAAATAGAATCTGGATAAGATTGTATCATTTCATTTGCTTTTGTTGCTTCTTCAAGAGCTCTTGTTTTATCATTTAGTTTGACGTAACAAAGTGCACGATATGCACCTGCTGTTGTAAGCCACGCTTGATCCAGTGGATGGTTCATATAATCCGGTATAATACCACGTTGCAATGCTTGTAAAGCTTCTTCGTAACGTTTTAATCCGTACAAAGCCTTTCCTTTTTCAAGATAGTACAGTCCATCGTCTTGAAAAATTGGCTCATCTTTTAGTTTTTCTCGAAATTGTTCTAGATGTTTTAATGCGATTGTATATTCATTAGTAATTGTGTTGTAATAGTAAGCTTTTAAAATATCAATAATTGCGATGGATAGAATATCTTCTGTAAAAATGGCAAATTGCTCAGATTTTTTTATGTAATATAAATATTGTTCTTTATCAGCTGTAATGACTTTTTGGTAAGATAAAATCCGGTAAAATTCATCTGTTTTATAATACACTTGATGCTTTTTTGAAAATGCGAGTGCTTCTAATATCGTTTCTTCACATTTTTCATAATCGCCACATGCTAGTAAGATGATGGCTTCATATAAACATAACTCGATATGTATAATGAGATCCATTTCTAAATGTTTTTCCTCATAATCATTTCTAATATAATATATAAGTTGTAAACATTCAGCATACTTTTTACGCGTGAATATCGCAAAAGATAATTTTAATTTTGTTTCTGTACTGTCGCGATATAACTTATATTTTTCAAAAATAGAAACAGCTTTTTCTACGTAAGATTCAATGTTGTAATCTTTCATAATCGTCGCAGCAGTTACAAATTGTTTGTATAAGCGAGCTGTATTTAAAGTAGAAGGTAGCTCTGTTTGAACGATAGGTAGTAAAGTCTTGTATACTTCATCGCATTTATTTGCTTTTATTAATGGCTCCATTTTTTGAATGAGTTCCACAATTTCTCCTTCATCTTCTTCTAATAAAAAGCTCATTTCACATTCAAGTTTTTCCGCAATATATTGTAATGTTTTCATAGAAGGTGTAGCTTTTCCATTTTCAATTTGACTAAGCATACTTTTTGTCAGTTCCAAACCTGCCAGCTCTGTTTGTGTAAGCTTTTTTTCTTTTCTTAATGCTTTAATTTTTTCGCCGAGAGTTGCCATATTATTGCTCCTTTATATTTAAAAAGTTAAATTATATTTAACTTTATGTTGTGAAAATCGGAAAGTTGATTATATAATAAGTTTAACACAATTTAACTTTTAAGGGGAGAGAGTCAAAAATGGGAGATATAAGTATAGGACAACATGATTCAAGAATGAAGATTGCAACGAGAAACATCATTTTAATGATGATTGGAAAAATGACGTCTTTATTAGGCGCAGGTATTTATACGTTCGCAATGGGGTTATACGTATTAAAGACTACTGGTTCAGGGATGGGGTTTGCAACTACGCTCGTTTGCGGATCACTTCCAAGGATGATCTGTGGTCCAATTGCTGGTGCTGTAGCAGATCGCGTCAATCGAAAATGGCTTGTCATTGGTACTGATTTATTAAGTAGTTTAACGATGCTTAGTATGTTTATTCTTGCTACTATATTTGGACCATCACTTCTTTTTATTTATATTTCAGCAGCATTATTATCAATTTGTGCAAGTTTTTATTCCGTTGCATTAACTTCGTCTATTCCGAGTTTAGTAGATGAAGGACGTATTCAAAAAGCGAGTGCTTTAAATCAAACGGCGGCTTCTTTATCAAATATTTTAGGGCCGATTATTGGCGGAGTTGTATTTGGTTTCTTTTCAATTCAGTCGTTCTTTTTGTTGAATAGCATTACATTCTTTTTAGCGGTTATTTTGCAATTATTTATTGTATTTGATTTATATAAAAAAGAAGTGGCTGAGAGTAAAGAGCATTTCTTGACGAGTATAAAAGAAGGTTTTTCATATATAAAACGAAAACATGAAATATATGGTTTAATGAAAATAGCATTGTGGGTAAACTTTTTTGCATGTGGTCTAACCGTTGCACTTCCATACATTATCGTACATACATTGCATTTATCTTCAAAGCAACTTGGTACTGTAGAGGGAATGTTAGCAGTCGGGATGTTAATTGGTGCGATTGCTTTATCGGTGCGTAAAGAAGTGAATAATCCGTTTCGTTCAATTTATACTGGACTGTTTTTGTTTGCAGGTTTAAGTTTATGTACAGTCTTTCCGTTGTTAGTTATCATTCCAAAAGTAGCAAGTTTTATTTACTATATTGCTTTTATGATGTTAACTGGTATAGCAATTATGATTGTAAACATTCCAATGCAAGTACATATGCAAAAAACGACAGATCCGAGCTACCTAGGGCGTGTGTTTGGCCTACTTGAAACAATTGCGACTGCAATCGCACCACTTGGTATGATTGTATATGGACTACTATTAGATATGTTGCCAACTAGCATTGTTATGATGACAATAGGCGGAGGTTTATTGTTAGTTGTATTAGTTGGAGTAAAGCAACATATGGCGAAAAAACAACTAGATGTGTCCGCTTAAAAATAAGAAAATAATAAAAATTTGACTTATCATTATAAAAATGACTAAATTAGTATTTTAGTTTTTGAAACTCTTTTTCATGTATGTTAAAGTAAAGTGAGCTTGCAAAGAAAAGGAGACAACAGCATGAAAAAATTAAGTTTTGTTATGCTTTTTCTATTAGTCGTAATGGCTGGATGTAGCAATTATGACACATATATTGAAACAGGTATGCAATCATTGAAAGATGAAAAGTATAGTGATGCAACAATGTGGTTCGAAAAAGCAGAAAAAGAGAAATCAGGAAATGAAGCCAAATCATATAAAGAAGTTGCTGAGAAAATGGATCACGGAGCAACAGCATTAAAAGACGGTAAGTATTTAGAAGCGAAAGACATTGCAAATGAAGTGTTACAAATGAAAAAAGACGATGCACTTGAAAAAGCTGTAACATCAAATGCAGAGAATATGCTTCAAAAAGCAAAAGATGTGGAAGAGAAAGTAAATGAAAGAGTGGCAAAGCGTAGAAAGGTAGAAGAAGAAGGAATCGATAAAATTATCAAAGCTGTCGATAGTATAGATGAAGTGAAAGAAAAAGAGAAGAAAGTATCAGAAGCATTAGATAAGGCTGAAGAGGCGCAAGCAAAAATTGAGGCAAAGAAAAATAAATAGATTTATAGTTTAAAAGGCTGTCGTGCATAACGACAGCCTTTTAATTTTTTGTTGCAAATGAAGTGATGCTCTGTAGTAAAAAAGAAATGATTTTAGAATTCCATCTGTCCTCATGATGAATCGTATAAATATTACGCTGAAATTCAAATTCAGGGATTGGTATATAGCATAGCTCATTTCGTTGTATTTCTTGTTCGATAGCAAGTTTAGAAATCAAGGCAATTCCATTACCATATTTTAAAATTTGTTTCATCGTTTCTAATGAATCTAATTCAATTTCTGATTGGAATGTAATGTTGTGCGCTAACGTCCATTGTGTAAGTAAATCTCTCGTTGTAGATGGGTTACGATGCAATAGTATGCGTTCCTTTTCTATATTTTGTAACGATACATTGTCTTTCTTTGAAAAATGATGTTCTTTGGAAAAGGCAAGAACAAGTGTATCGGGCATTATATTCGTTTGTTTTAAAAGTGGTTCATCAAATGGAGCAGCGGAAATTATCCCAAGATCGATTTCGTGATTTTGTAGCATCATTCGAATTTCAGGGGCTGTTTTCACTAGTAGCGTTATTTTTATATTGGGAAATTCACATTGAAATTGATGAACGACTGCTGGCAAAAGATAAGTCGCTGGTACATAACTAGCGCCGATTGTTATAGCACCTTTATGAAAATCTTTAAACTCTTGCGTGACACGTCTAGCTTCTTTCATAAGTGCATCTATTTTACAAGCATAATGGTGCAAAGCCTCACCAGCCTCTGTTAAGAAATACCTTCCAGAACGTAATTCGAATAAAGACACACCGAGTTCTTCTTCTAAGCTTTTTATATGAAAAGTAATAGTTGGTTGTTTAACGCCAAGTTTTTCTGCAACGATTGTAAGCTTTTTGTATTTCTTAATAAGTACTACAATTTCTAATTTTAAGAGATTCATTATGATGCCGCCTTTTTTATTTTAACTATAGAAAAAATCTATAGAAATAAATAGTTTATTAGAAGTTTTTTAATTTAATCTTTACAGTACATTAACATTCAGTATAAATCTTCCATATAGAATGAAAGCAGGTTAAGAATGAGGGGAGAGAGGTGAGACGATGGATATTAAAATTAATGGATTAGAAAAAACATTTGGTAAAACACAAGCGTTAAAGCCGTTGCAGATTGTAATGAAACAAGGGGAATTCACTACACTTTTAGGACCTTCGGGATGTGGGAAAACGACTTTACTTAGAATGATAGCAGGACTTGAAGAACCGGATAAGGGAGAAATATATTTTGGAGACCAGTGCATGTATTCTGCTACAAAAAAGATAAAGACATCTCCTCATGAACGGAATATCGGTATGGTATTTCAAGATTTTGCTTTATGGCCGCACATGACTGTTTTTGAAAATGTTGCATTTGGTTTAAGAGCTACAAAGCAAATGAATCATTTACGAGAAAAAGTAGAGGATGCGATAAAGCGAGTTCGCCTGCAAGGTATGGAGAAAAGGTATCCGCACGAACTTTCTGGTGGACAGCAACAACGTGTCGCATTCGCTAGAGCAATTGTAACAAAACCTCATTTTATTTTGTTTGATGAACCGCTAAGTGCACTCGATGCAATTTTGCGAGAAGAAATGAGAATAGAGCTTATGGATATTGTTCATTCCATTGGTTTAACTGCACTGTATGTTACTCACGATCAAACAGAAGCAATGTCAATGTCAGACCAAATTATTGTCATGAAACAAGGAGAAGTATTACAAAAAGGAACACCGGAAGATATTTATGTGAAACCGTCTCATGAATTTGTTGCCAAATTTGTTGGTAAGGCGAATTGGTTTGTAGAGGGGAAAAGAATGATTCGTCCAGAGCATGTGAGTTGGACAAAAAATGATGTGTGCGAAATGTATACAGGTGAAATTCAGCATGTTACATATGTAGGAGAACGTTATGAAGTGAAAGTAAATATGGGGACTTTAGGCATCTGGACAGCCTATCACAATAGTAAGCTAAGCATCGGGAAACCAGTATCGTTATATGTACCAAAAAAATGTATTCATCATATAGGGGGAGAATCGTATGAAGAAATTCAGTTCGCTTAAGTCTTTATTTGTATGTACTTTACTATTTTCTACTGTAGTAACAGGTTGTAGTTCAAAGACAGGTAATGCAGATGCAAAAAGTAAAAATATGAATGAAAAGAAAATTGTTGTATATAGTGCAGGGCCAAAAGGGTTAGCAGAAAAAATTCAAAAAGACTTTGAAAAGAAAACTGGTATAAAGGTGGAAATGTTTCAAGGGACAACTGGTAAAATTTTAGCGAGAATGGAAGCTGAAAAGAAAAATCCAGTCGTTGACGTTGTCGTACTCGCTTCCTTACCAGCGATGGAAGGATTAAAGAAAGAGGGTCAAACGTTAGCTTATAAAGAGGCGAAACAAGCTGATAAGCTGCGTTCTGAATGGTCAGATGATAAAGGCCATTATTTCGGGTATAGTGCTTCAGCATTAGGGATTGTGTACAATACAAAAAATGTGAAGACGGCGCCTGAAGATTGGAGCGATATAACGAAAGGAGAATGGAAAGGGAAAGTGAATCTTCCAGATCCAGCACTTTCAGGTTCAGCTTTAGACTTTGTAACAGGATACGTGAAAAAGAATGGACAAGATGGATGGAATTTATTTGAGCAGCTTAAGAAAAATGAAGTTACAGTAGCAGGAGCAAACCAGGAAGCGTTAGACCCAGTTGTAACAGGTGCGAAAGATATGGTCATTGCGGGTGTTGATTATATGACGTATAGCGCAAAAGCAAAGGGTGAACCTGTTGATATCGTATATCCAAAAAGCGGAACAGTTATTAGCCCACGTGCAGCGGGGATTATGAAGGATAGTAAAAATGTTGAAGGTGCAAAAGAGTTTATTGATTATTTATTATCCGATGATGTACAAAAACAAGTTTCTAAAGCGTATTTATTGCCTGGTAGAACAGATATAAAAGCTGAAAATAGACCAAATGTAGAAGAGATTCCAGTATTAAATATTGATTGGAAAACAGTTGAGAAAGAGCAAGATGAAATAGGGAAACAATTTAAGAAAGTATTTCAATAAGATGGTGATTCCATGGTAAATCGATTCGTATCAGTAAGACAAGTTGGAATGACGGTAGCGTTATTACTTGTGGGGATGTTAATCGTCATTCCACTTTTTCTTATTTTATTTTCTAGTGTATATGAAAATAGCAGTTGGAATTTTTTAAAGCCTTTTGAAGTGATGCAGAGTGGTGGATTAGCGGGGATTTTTCTAAATTCGATGCTTCTAGGTGTACTCGTTGTAATAGGTGCTACAATATTTGCATTTCCATTGGCATTTATTATGAGCAAAACAGATGTAGGAAAGTATAGTAAGTTAGATATTGTTTTTATGATTCCATTTATGACACCGCCGTATATTGGATCGATGGGCTGGATTTTGTTCATGCAACCTAACGGCTATTTTGAACAATTTTTCCCGATGCTAAAGACAGTTTCATCATCGTTTTTTAGTTTAGGAGGTATGGTATTAATTATGAGTCTGCATTTATTCCCATTCCTTTATTTCATGCTGAAAAACACGTTACTTCAGATTGGGAGTAGTAAAGAAGAAGCTGCAGCAGTTCATGGCGGAAGTTTTTTCTATCGCTTAAGAAAAATAATATTGCCGTTATTAGTATCAAGTTATGTAATGGGTGCTTTACTCATTTTCGTAAAGACGATTGCTGAATTTGGAACACCGGCCACATTCGGACGTAGAATAGGATTCCACGTGTTAACATCAGAAATTCATAAATTTATTTCGAGTTGGCCAATTGATTTTAGTAGTGCAACAGCATTATCTTCTTTATTACTTAGTGCTTGTATGCTCATTTGGTATATGCAAAATGTATTGAATCGAAAGTATTCATATGCAATGGTTAGTGGAAAAGGTGTGAAATCAAAAAGATATACTTTGTCTATATTTACGCGCGTTGTAGCATGGATGTATGTAATTGGTTTATTAATCGTATCAATTGGAATTCCATACTTTTCTATACTTATTGCTTCTTTGTCAAAATTAAGAGGCGGCGGTTTACATGTAAATAACTTTACAACAAGCCATTATGAGGCATTGTTTACAATGGGATCTCCGGGATTAGAGGCTTTATGGAATAGTTTTCTTTTTTCACTCGTAACAGCGATTATTGCGGTAATTATTGGAGTCTTTTTGGCACTTATGATTCGAAAGGGGAAAAAAAACTCTGAAAAATGGCTTGATATGTGCGGTATGTTACCGAATATGGTACCAGGAATCGTTATGGTTGTAGGTCTTATTCTATTTTGGAATTCACCATATATGCCTATGTCAATTTATAATACACCAATTATGGTTATCATAACGTATGTTGTTCTGTTTTTACCTTACACGGTGCAATATGTAAAATCATCACTCGGACAAATTGATGATTCTCTCGTACAGGCAGGAAGTATTTTTTCGGGAAATTATATTTATATTTTTAGAAAAATAATATTGCCTCTTATTATCCCAGGCATTCTTGCCGGATGGGCGATGACATTTACAATTTCAATAAGAGAGTTAGTAGCATCACTTCTCGTATTACCTCCATCAGTAGAAACGTCAGCAACGTTTATTTTTGCTCAATTTGAACAGGGTGAAGTATCTATAGGAATGGCGATGGCCGTTGTTTCTGTTGGACTTACAACAATGTGCTTATTACTGCTGCAACATATGGAGCAAAAACGAAAAGGGGTAGCATGATGAGAATGGAAGTATGGGGAGGAGCAGGGGAGTACGGTCGCTCCTGCTATTTTGTAAAAAATAAAGAGACGAAAATATTATTTGATTGTGGTATTAATCGATCATATGAGAATAGTTATCCAAAAATAGAGGGAGAAGTTGTTCCATTTTTAGATGCGGTATTTTTATCACATATTCATGAAGATCATACGATGGGTTTACCTTTATTGGCGAAGTATGGATATAAGAAAAAAATTTGGACGACTCGTTATACGAAGGAGCAACTGCCGTTATATTATGAAAAATGGAGAAACTATAATGTGATGCAAGGGTGGAAGTTACCTTATAGCGACCAACATATAAAAGATTTAAATTATGTATGTATTGATGAGATTAGTAATCCAAATGAATGGATACAAATTACTCCTACATTGCGGTTTCAGTGGGGGTATAGTGGTCATGTATTAGGAGCTGTTTGGTTTTTAGTTGATATGTGTAATACATACGTATTTTATTCAGGCGACTATTCAGCAGAGTCTAATATACTACGAGCTAATTTACCTGAGAAATTGGGCCACAATATAAAAGTTGCAATTGTAGATGCCGCTTATCACACAGATGATGTTTCGCAAAATGAAAGATTAGACGATCTATGTGCAGAAATTGAACGAGTTATGCAAAATAAAGGAATAGCATTATTACCGCTGCCACAACTTGGTAGGGCGCAAGATATAGTATTGTATTTATATGAACGATATAAAGAATTTCCGCTTATAGTAGATAAAGAAATTTTGGCTGGATTTGAAGAGATGTTCATATATAAAGATTGGATAAAAAATAATGAGGAACTTAAACGGATTATGGAGAGTTTAAAAAGAAGCATAATAGTGATGGATAATGACATTAGTATGCAAAATAGTTACGGAATAGTTGTAATGAGCGATGCGAATATGCAAACGAAACGAGCACAGTTATACTATGAACAGCTTCGGAATGAAAAACGGAATGCCATTATTTTTACTGGGCATATTGCGAAAGGGAGTTTTGCAGAAAGAGTTATGAAAGAACATGTAAGGAGTACATGTAGGGTGAAGCGAGTTCCGTATAAAGTTCACCAAAGTATAAGAGACGTTAAAGAGATGTTAAATACATTATTACCAGAACATACGGTGCTAGTGCACGCTTTGAAAGAGGATACGGATCGATTACAACAAAAGCTAAGTACAGCAGGATATGAAAATGTATATTCACTTGCAATGGAACGTATAGAAGTCATTTGAAATGTAAAGGGGATAGGTATATGAAAAAAGTATTTGTATTCGTAAGCATTTTCTTTTGTTGTTTCCTTTATAACGTTAAGGAAGGGTTTGCAGCTAGTCCAATGAAACCTAGTTTTGAAGTAAAGTTATTATTGAAGCCAGAACAAGTATTAGGTGATAACAAAGAGATGAAGAAAGAGGTGCTAGAACATTTCCAGGCTGGTACAAAATATGAAAGAATACAAGTGCAATTTTTAGATACTGCGAATAAAAGTTTAAGTGAGGAAGGTTGGTTTGCTAGAATTCGAAAGAAAGAATTTAGTAAAGATTTTGAATTAACATATAAAAAAAGATATCCTATTCCAAATGGTGTAATTCAAGATGCACTAGAAGTAGCTAAAAAAGAAGGATTCGATAGTAATACGGATAGTTATGAGGCGGAAATAGATTGGGGATTTGAGAAGAAAACATTAAGCATTTCAAATAAGAAAAGTTACAGCGCTAAAGGATATGGGATACTTGATTTACCAAATGAACAAGCTGCTCAAAACATGTTAATAGAAAAATTACCAGGGAAAATGAACAAATGGTTGTATACAAATTGGGGAGAGGAAATGTTAAAGAATTCCCGTATTTACGGTCCTGTATTAATGAAACGATATACAGGAGAGTTTGAAAACATAAAAGCAAATATTGAAGTTTGGCCATTAAGTAATACCGGAAAATTAGAAGATGACTTCGTAATAGAAGTGTCATTTAAAACAAATGAAGAAAGTAGTGCGACAAAACAAAGGGAATTATTAATGGCGAGTTTAGAGAAAAAAGGCTGGTTGTTACCGAAAGATAGTTTGAAGACAGAGCTTATTTTTCAGTAAATGAGAAAAAAGGAATCCATATTTCGTGGATTCCTTTTTCCAATATATGAGTATTAAGCTAAGTCAGCTGACACGAACATATCACTATTTTGAAGGTTTTTAGAGCGTAAACTATAAGCAACTACCTTCTTTTTATATTGTTTTACAACATCAACATGCTCCTCGTGACTATAAATATAAAATGTAAAATTCTTTTTGCCACGTTTTGCATTGATAATTAAAGGCGTACCCTCATTGTGTGGTGGTGCATAATAGCGATCTAAAAATAAACCTTCGTTAAAATCATGAATAATTTTTGATTTCTGTTCGCCTTCTACGCTATTTCCATGAATTGTAATAGTCACATTCTCTTCTTCAAGTTTTGGATGTGTTTCGTACTTGCTAATAATGGATTCAATAACAGTGTTAGGAAGGCTAGAAACGATAATTTTAAATGCTCCAAATACAACTAACATTACAATAAACCAAGTCGTCATAGTATATCATCCCCTTTATTCTATTTAATAATATAACTCATATGGTAATAGTACATATGGTGAAGTTTTGTATAATTTGTGAAAAATATGCCATTTTCACGAACGAAATGTTAGAAAAATCAATTTTGTTACAAAAAGTTGAAATCGAAGTATTTTAAAAGAAAAAGGTTTATAATAAAAATATAACTAATAACCACATTACTAATTATAAGGAAGTGTAACTATGAGTACTGTAGCAATCGTATATGGTATTATTCTTTCCACAATTATTGTTTTGTTTTTCGTTGGGGTTTCACGTTATATTCATAAATGGAAAGAAGGCGTTGCGAAATTAAATCACATTGAAGAAGAACTTAGTGATTTAATGTTACATCATGGTAAGTAAACATTTATTTTTTAACTAAACAATGTGAAGAATATCACAAAACGTGCTTTCCTAATGAAGGCATGTTTTTTTGTTGTTTAAGAAAAGAAGTATTTTTGTATAAATAATCTAATTATTACTTAAAAAGGGAAATTTATTTAGTATAATATATAATATGTTTATTTTAGGGGGAGTATCATGAGGGGATTAAAAGTTGTTGGAATTATAGCTGGAATTACTATAGTAGGCTGTATAGCTTTCTTTTCAGTGAAGGAATATGTCAATTCCAAAGAAGACTCTAATTATGTGCTAAATTACATAAAAGAACATAAGGATGATAAAACAACTTCTTTAATTGTTAAAAGAAATGGTGAAACATTGACATCAATAAATGAAAAAGAAAAATTACCGCTAGCAAGTATGTCGAAAATCGTTATAGCAATTGAATATGCTAAGCAAGTAGCTGAAGGGAAAATAAGAAAAGACGAGAAAATTTCATTGAAAGAATTAGAAAAATACTATGTGAAAAATACTGATGGTGGTGCACACCCTGCATGGCTAGATGATGTAAAAGGTAAAGAGTTAGTGAAGGGTGGTCAAACTTCTTTAGAAGAAGTAGTGAAAGGAATGATCCATTATAGTTCGAATGCGAATGCATCATATTTATTGGACAAGCTTGGAGCAGCGCGGATAAATGAAAGTTTGAAAGAGTTAGGCTTAAATAGTCACGATGAATTTTATCCAACGTATACAGGGGCATTATATATGAGGGGCTATGTTGAAAAAGAACTGCATATTCCTCAAAATAAAGCATTGGACAAGCTACGTAATATGTCTAATGATGAATATGTTAAGCATGTATGGCAAATACATGAATGGATGAAAGACGAGAAAGAATGGACAAAACGCGAGATATCGTTAAAAGCCGATATGGATTTTCAGCGTATTTGGTCAGATCGGTTTATAGGTGCAAATGCGAAGGATTACATGAGTTTATTGGAAAAGATAAATAGCAGAAATTATTTTACACCACAAATGCAAGGTGAGGTTGAGAATATATTTAAAGGAACCGTAGGAGAGGGTATATTCGAATTTGCTGGACAGAAAGGTGGTTCTACGGCATTTGTATTAACAAATAGTTTCTATGGTACTGATAAAAAAGGGAATAAGATTGAGATTGTCTTTATGATGAACAATTTGAGTGAAAAAGCATTTGAAAAACTTCTAAGTAATATGGATTACTTTATTCGAGATATTGTCATAAGTGAGGAATTCAGAAATAAATTATAATGAAATAATTTTATTATGTAAACAAAGGGGCACTTATGAAAAGTGCTCTTTTGTAATACAGGATTTTCCAATCTTATTATTGAATATAGATGGGAAATAAGAAAGGAGGTTGAAAAATGACAACAATATATTTCGTTCGCCATGCCCATTCTACATATACAAAAGAAGAACGGGAACGACCTTTATCTGAAAAAGGGCACTGTGATGCAGAAAATGTAACGCATTTATTAAAAGATAAACATATTGATGTTGTTATTTCTAGTCCTTACAAAAGAGCAATCCAAACTGTACAAGGAATTGCGAATACATATAAATTATCAATACAAACTGAAGAAGATTTGCGTGAAAGATTATTGAGCACAGAGCCAGTATCAAATTTTAATGATGCTATGCAGAATGTGTGGAAAGATTGGAGTTTTGCATACGAAGGCGGAGAATCAAATACTGTAGCACAAAAGCGCGCTGTAATATGTATACAAAATATATTAAAAAAATATGAAGGTAAGAATATTGTAATAGGTACGCATGGGAATATTATGGTATTACTAATGAATTATTTTAATTCGAAATATGATTTGGAGTTTTGGAAAACACTTCATATGCCTGATGTGTATAAATTAAATTTTGATAAAAATCGTTTCATTTCTGCTGAAAGAATAGAGAAAACAGGTCATCGGTTAAATATTTTGTAAAAGTTTATCAAAAAAAGAGGAAAGAGAGAAGTTATTGTAGAAGTATGACTTTGTAACATAAAAAATATATGTTAAAGGAGGCTGTTTACATGTTTGAGAAAGAGAAAGAAGGGCTTATTGAAGTTCACAACGTATATGAAATTGCACCAGCAGATGGAACAATTATTGGTATGGCAACAGAAGAAGAAATGGAAATTGCTGCTGAACTAGAGCTGCAGTACTATGCCCATTCTCGTTTGCTAGAAGCAAATATTCAGTTAGACGGTTCCTCCTATAAAGAGTTACTTCAGGAGTTCCAGGAGTACGAAAGAAAATCAATGAGCTTTTGGCGAGCAATACATAAGCGTTTAGCTGTGCCATGGGCATGGGTATTACGTATTGATGTTGCGAATGGCCCTATTTATGTAAGTAATGGGAATGCGTATTACGAAGAAATCGATGATGAAGAAGATTATGAATAGATAAGTAAGGAAGCAACTTTAGTTGCTTCCTTTTTTTATTTATAGAGATTGAACAGCCTCAATAATAATATCAGGCCGATCAATTTCGATTCCGTGACCAGCATGTTTGGCAAGTATATATTGGCTATGTATGGAGAGTTGTAATTGTTCATGGATCAGTTCTTGCCACATTGATTCAAGTTGTGTCGCTTCCTCTTTTGGCATGCCACCCTCAGTCAACTGAGTAATAGAATAATGAGGATCTCTACCGATAACGATTAATGGTATTTCTAATGTTTTATATAGCTCTTTTATTGAGCGAGCACAATTTTTCCACTCATATAGTTCAGAAGCTGTTGCTTTATATAACAGAGGAGAGGTAGAAAATTCAATGTACTGTCTTAATTGGTTAGCGAGTATAGATTTTAGTTTATTAGAAAGCATGTCTACATCCATTTTGGAGTATGTATTATATTTTTCAAGCCACATATTATCCGAGTCAGTTTGATCAGAAATTGGTAAATGAAGTTCATCTAAACGGTGTAAGTTCATCGAAGTAGAATCAACTAAAATAAGTGCTTGCAGCTTATCTTCATGTAACATCGCAAAATGTTTTGCACATAATCCTCCATAGGAATGACCGATTAGAATAAATGGCTCTTGAATAGCTAGTTTGTTTAGTAACATATGTAGCTCTTTTGTAACTTGCCTTATTGTACGTGGCTGATTTCCTAGCTCACTTTTCCCGTAACCTGGGCGATGGTATGAAACGACTGTAAAGTGCTGTGAAAGCTTTTTTATAATAGGAAGCCAATCATAAAATGAGCAACTCATTCCGGTTTGAATGACTACAGTTTGTTTACCACCTCCTTTTATATGTACTTCTATATTTTGCCCCATTATTTCTACAAATTTATGAATGTTAATTCCCCCTAAGCTTGAAATAATTTTTGAAAAGCAAAAACGATACACCAAACACCTATACCGAGTAGGACAGATGTACTAAGTGTAAATGAATTTTTTAAACCAATATAGACAATAAATAATAGTAGTGCTGATGCGGGGAATCCATATAATACCCCTAAAGCAAATTGACTCAATTCTTGTTAATTCCCGCCTTCAAATGAAATCCAAAATAGACTAAGTAAACTTACGAGAGGAAGAGCAGCAATAAAGCCACCTATCGTACTATAATGTTTGGCGACTTCAGTGATAACGCCGATAATAAGTGCCGAAACGATTACTTTAACGAGGAAATGCATATTTTGCCTCCTTCGCTAATAACGAAAATGCTTTTTCAATTAATTGTAGTTCTTCTTTTGATAACTGTGATTCTAATATTTTTATCTTTTCTTTATCTAGTAAAGTATGTTTTTCTAATACTTCAATTCCTTCAATTGTTAATGTAAGGTTTACCACTCTTTCATCTTTTTTATTTCTCTCTTTAACGATGAAACCCTTTTGAATAAGGCGCTTTATATGTTCAGATGCTGTGTTATGAGAAAGGCTAAGCTCAGTAGCGACTTTTCCAATTGTTATATCTTTCTCACGAGAAACGATTTGTAAAATACGAATTGCTTGGTGGGAAAGATTGTCCTCGTATTCGTATCGTAAGTGATAATAAATGCTCTCCCAATGTTGATTAATGTTGTTCATAATAATAAATCCCCTTTTTTATATCGTATAGTAAGATATATTCGTTGTTTTAGAAATAAAATCCTTTTATTTGGATAAAAAATGTTGAAAAAGTTTATTTTTATTGAAATATAAGGTAATCTATGTGTAAAGGTATACATTTAGCAAGAGAGAGGATGATAGTTGTGAATACATTCAAATGGATGAGTCATGAACAGATGTATGTAGATGAAATACATGTTGAAAAATGTGGTCCTCTTTCAGTCGGCGTATATGGGGGAAATCAAGAAAGTGATGCATATGAACGAGGAGATGCGGTACTTGCTTGGTGGGACCCTGAATTACAATTTGAATTTGTTATGATTTTTGATACACACCACAAAACAAAAAATATTGATTATATAATAGAAGCGATTTCAGAAAGAAAAGAGAAATTAAAAGAGTTATTTTCCTATCCAATACATTTAGCTTTTCATCATACACATATGTACTTATTAGCGTTATTTACAGATGAGTTATTTATTAAAAAGTGTGATCAAGATGATGAGGAACTCGCTTGCTTAATTTGTTTACGAAAAGGCGAATTTTTATATTGGTTATCAGTTGGTGATTGTTTCGCGTATTTATTCCATTCTGAGAAAACGAAAAATGGAAAAGGACGATTAAATAAACGGAAAAATTACGAATATATTGGCAGGAAAAATATTTTTGCAGCAAATACACCTTGCTTTACGTCAGGTGTAAGAGGATTAGAAAAAGGAATGAATCACATTGTAATGGCAACGGACGGTATTTTAGAGTGTGACAAACGAAGGTTTGATGATGATCAATCTTTAGTAGAAATATTACACGACGGAAATAGCTTGCAGATTGAGCCCGTATTAACAAATGTACTACAGTGGAAAGGTAGAGACTGTGCCACGATTATTGGATGGTCTATTGATACTGATAATAAACAATGTGCTAATTAATATAAAAGGAGTTCAAGGTTTTTATCCTTGAACTCCTTTTTGTTAAGCAATATGGATGTGATATGTTTTCAACCATTCATTTACTTGTAGCATATACTCCATGGCACTTCTTGCTTCAAAATTGTTAATCACTTTATTACTTTGATCAGCAATTGAAAGTAAGATGGAATGGTTAATAAGTGAGAAAATAGGATTGTTTTTATTGTTACACATATCAAGTGTTAAATTACGGATTGTTTGTAAGTAGTGTGGATCTTGTGAAGTTGGATAAGCGCTTTTTCTTCTATTGCGTACATCGTCAGGTAAAGCTGGTTGTAGTGCTCTACGTAAAATGCCTTTTTCAATATTATCAATACTTTTTATGTTGAAAGGAACATTCCATAAATATTCAACTAATCTATAATCGCAAAACGGTACACGAACTTCAAATCCAACAGCCATACTCATACGATCTTTACGGTCAAGTAAGAAAGGAAGGAATCTTGTTAAAAATAAATAAAACATTTGACGTTGTTTCGCGGATTTTTTACTTTCGCCTTCAAGAGTAGGTACTTCAAGTATCGCTTCTTGGAATCGTGTATCAATATAGTCTTCTAGATTACATTGGTTACTTACTTCATTTAGTAGAAGAGGAGATGTGTTTTTCCAATTTGTTAGCCAAGGAAACTTATCTACATATAGTAGTTCTTCTTGATGAAACCAAGGATATCCACCGAATACTTCATCAGCCGATTCGCCGGATAAAGCTACGGTCGCATCTTTTTTCATTTCGCAAAATAGTAAATATAGTGAAGTTTCCATTTCACCAGCACTCGGTAAATCTTTTGCATGAAGGGGAACGAATAAGTGATTTGCTAATTCTTCAGCATTCACAATAATATCATGATGCGCTGTCCCGACATGTTCAGAAACGCGTTTTACCCAAGGAGCGTCTAAACCAGTGCGAGCAAATGTCAGTTCGAAATCTTTTGCGCTATTTACAAAGTCAACAGAATACGTATGAAGTGTTTTATTTTCAGCAGCAAATTCTTTACCCGCAAGTGCAGTAATACCGCTAGAGTCTAATCCGCCTGATAACATACAAACGAGAGGAACATCGGCAATTAATTGTCTTTTTACTGTATCTTGTAAAATAGACAAAATATGCGAAGATGTATCTTCTATAGAGTCTGTATGGAACTTACTTTCTAAATTCCAATACTTCGTAACTACTTTTTTATGACGTGTAAATGTTATAGAATGTCCAGCACGTACTTCTTGAATATGTTTAAAGACGCCACATCCTGGAGTGCGAAATAAGCCTAATCCAAATATTTCATTTATTCCATTCGCATCAATTTCAGCAGGGACAGATGGATGCGCTAATAATGCTTTAATTTCAGAGCCGAAAATAATACTGCCATTTCTTTCTGTAAAAAAGAGTGGTTTTACACCTAAATGATCTCGTGCTAAAAACAATTGTTGCTTCTGATCATCCCATAAGGCAAAAGCGAAAATTCCGTTTAAATGTCGTACGCAGTCTTCTTTCCATTCTAAATAAGCATGTAGTAATACTTCTGTATCTGAATGGGTTTCAAATGCATGCCCACATTTTTGAAGCTGCTCTCTCAGTTCACGGAAATTATAAATTTCTCCATTATAAGTAAGAGCATACGTATAATCACCAGCACGAAATGTCTTAGGCTGTGTCCCGCCTTCTGGATCAATTACAATTAAACGCCGGTGTGCAAAGGCCGCATGAGGTGAAAACCAAAATCCTTCAGCATCCGGACCACGATGCTGAATACTATTTGCCATCTTTTTTAAAATAACATGTTGATTTGAAAGGTCTTCTTTCCAATCTACCCAACCTGTAATTCCACACATACACATCTCATCTCCTAATTTTTAAAATAGATTAATGAAATAAAATGTACACTAAATTAAAGAGTGACTATATAAATAGTGTACTACATGAATTAAATTACAGACTTGAGAAAGTTTTCTTTGAATGCATAGTTATGTGAGAAAATGGCTAAGGGAAAGTATTCCATTACATACAAAAAATAAAAAAGATGAGAGAAAAAATTTTCTCAGACGTTATATAGGGTGTAAAAGCTTTTACAAAACAATAAGGGGAATCGCTACATGAAATCAAATGAGAAAAATTTTATAAAAAGATTACAGCGGCAAAAAGAAGACGCGTTAGAATTCGTTGTCGATACATACTTACCACTCATAAAGGGGATCACGCATAAAGTTCTACTTCCCATTCAAAATGATGGACTCATAGAGGAATGTATAAACGATATATTTCTTTCCATTTGGAATAACGCAAATAAATTTCATGGAGAGCCGAGTGATTTTAAAAAGTGGATTGCAGCGATTGCGAAGTTTAAAGCAATTGATTATTACCGGAAATCGACTAAAACAGTAGAAATCATTTCAGATGAGTTTCATATCAATACAGAAAAATCAGCAGAAGACGAATTAATCGTTATGGAAGATAGGGAAGAATTATTGAAGCTCATTAATCAATTAGAACCGCTAGATCAAAAGGTGTTCATTATGAAATATTTACTTGGTATGAAGACAGAGGAAATAGGTGACAAGTTAGGATTAACTCGGGCAGCAATTGATAATCGAGTGTACCGGGGGAAAAAGAAACTACAACAAAATGCTACGAAAATTAGTTTTGGAGGTAGTGCAATATGAAAGACATTTATGAACTATTAAATGATATTGATATAGATGAAAAAGAACTAGAAGAAATTGAGGCTTCTGAAATTGAAAAGGAAAAAGTAAAACGAAATGTAAAACAATCGATACGTACGAAGAAAAAGATGAAAAGTTGGAAGAAGGGTGTCGCTGCTGCATCTATTTTAGTAGGATTATCGGTTGCAACTCTTGGTATCGGTTTTCCTACATATGCCGGGGGATTGCCAATTGTAGGTGACATATTCCGATTTTTAGATAATGGTAGAACGGGGTTATATGAAAATTATAAGGAATTTTCGACTGAGTTGAATATGACAAAAGAGAGTAATGGGGTTAAGGTTACAATTAATGATGCTGTATTCGATGGTAGAACAATTACAATTACATATTCTATTGAGAGCGAAAAAGATTTAGGAGAGAAACCGTTCCCATTTGGAAGTCCGCAAGTTATGGGCTTTAATGGCGGAGGAGGTAGTTCGAACGTTACAAAAGTTGGAGAGGGAAAATATGTAGGTATGACTACGATGAGTGGTCATGGTAGTGAAAGGTTAGATGTTGCAAATGTTTGGTGGGATATAGAGGCAATTGAGTTGGATTATGAAGGTAATGTAATAAAGGGAAACTGGAATTTCGCGCTTAGTTTAAAAGCAATGGATAGTAAGGAAGTAAAAGTTAATGGGGTTTCTGAAAATGAATTAATAAAAGTAAATATAGACAAAATGGAAGTAACTCCGATGTCATTTATCGTTTTTTTCAATCAGGAAGAATCTAAGGTATTAAGAAGTATATGGGATAGTGCGGATGTTGAGTTAGAAATAAAAGATGATTTAGGAAATCATTATGCCGGTGAAGGAAATGGCGGAAGTAGTACAGTAGCAGAGCCACATAAAAGTAGTTGGAGTGCCACCTTCCAAAAACTAAACGAAAATGCAACAAATCTTATCGTTACACCTCGCGTGCACTTGCGAGTACATACACCTGAAAATCATGGTGGAGTAGAGTATGTGAATGGGAAAGAGAAGAAAATAGAAGTGCCGAAAAAAGAAGCGAAGAGCAAAGATATTGTGTTAGATGATATTGTCATTGATTTAAAGAAATAAAAGAAAGACTGCCTAAAATCATTTAGGCAGTCTTTTTTCGTTAAGAACTAGTGACGAATAGTGCATGCGGATGCTGCGTTTTATACTCATCTTTCCACGGAATGTTTAGTTGTTCCCACGATTCGCCGCTATCATTGGATTGAAAGACGCCATTGTTATTTAACGTGTAGAACGTATGTGGTTCGGCTTCGTTTGTCGCAAACATCGAAATGACTGTACCGATTGCAGATGGTAATCCTTGTTGTACTTGCTGGAACGGAGTATCTTTCGTTTTTCGATAAATATAAGATTCATAAGGGATACGATGATGAGCAAGATCAGCACTTGGCGCAGCAGAAACGAGAATCGTATCACAATCAGTTGGATCGATAGCCATGCTGTATAAATAATGATGTTCAAGTCCTGCACTACATGAGATCCAACTGTTTCCATTGTTATAACTCTCAAGATAAGCACGATCAGGTCCGCCCATAAATCCGTCACCACATGATGCATAAAGGCGATTTGGTGCTTCAGGGTGCATAAGTAATTGATGAGCATCGATAGGAGCACCGAATTTTTTATCAATCCATGTATGCCCTTTATCGTTACTTTGAATAACAGCACCAGCTTCGATTGAAACGTGTATTGTATTAGGGTTATTTGGGTCAACTGTAATCCAGCGTACGTGATGGGTAAAAGGTCTAGGCGGAAATGCCCACGTATAAGAAGATAATAATGATTTCATATTTTTAAGTTCAGTCCACGTTTCACCACCATTTTCAGAGCGAAATAAAGCGCTCGGTTCTGTGCCGACATAAACGACACCATATCCGTTAACTTGTTCATTTGAGCTTATTGTTATGGAAGTGATAGAGGAGTGCAAAATACCATCTTCTTTAGGGAAATCAAAGTAACGATAGGAATCCCCAATTGGTCTCCATGAATCCCCACTATCGTCACTTAACCAGAGACCTCGTCCAAATGTTCCGCAATATACACGATTCTTTTGAAATGGATCAACAGCGATACAGGTAGGTTGCATATTTTGTAAGTGATAAGTCGTTTCATAGTTATCATTGTGTTCTTTCACTACAACAAGTTCACGTTCCATACAGAGAAATAAACGTTTCATTTAAGTAACCTCCTTAAAAATTCTTTCATTAGTAAACAATATGAAAATAAAAAAGAAGTAGTCTTGTTTTATTTGAGAAAAAGGGATTGTTTAAAAAATAGCGAAGTGTGTATACAGAGGAAGCGGGCGTTTACAATCAGTCAATTCGGGATAAACACGGGGAGTTTGTTTCATACTAACATACAGATATTGTACTTAAAGGAGTATTCGTATGGGACATTCACATGATCACGGTCATTCTAACAATAAAAAGGCGTTACTAATTGCCTTCCTACTAACAACAAGTTTTATGATTGCAGAAGTTGTTGGTGGATTTGTAACAAATAGCTTAGCACTACTATCTGACGCGGGGCATATGCTAAGTGATGCAGTATCTTTAGCTTTAAGTTTACTTGCGTTTAAGCTCGGAGAAAAAACAGCAACAACTGCGAAAACATACGGGTATAAGCGAGTCGAAATGTTAGCAGCATTATGTAACGGTGTCGTTCTTATTGTCATTTCGGTATACATTTTTATTGAAGCAATCCGTCGTTTTAAAGAACCAGTTGAGATTGCTAGTAATGGGATGCTCATTATTGCAGTCCTTGGTCTGCTTATTAATATTTTATCAGCTTGGATATTAATGAGAGGCGGAGATGTGAAAGGTAATTTGAATTTAAGAAGTGCTTTCCTGCACGTACTAGGCGATCTATTGGGTTCCGTCGGAGCGATTATTGCTGCGTTACTTATTAAATTTTTCGGATGGACTGCTGCAGATGCGATTGCTAGTATTCTTGTGTCTATTTTAGTCATTATTAGTGGATGGCGTGTAACACGTGATACGGTTCATATATTAATGGAAGGTGCACCACAGCACATAAATGTTGAAGAGGTAAAAAGTACGTTATTAAATATTCCGATTGTCAAAGAAGTTCATGATTTGCACATATGGTCTGTCACATCAGATTTTCAAGTATTAACATGTCATCTTATTATTAAAGGGAATGAAACGCAAAGTGTATTAAAAGAGGCTACGTATGTATTAAAGGAGAAATTTCATGTAGAACATGTCACCATTCAAGTAGAAATAGATGGTGAATTTAATCATGATGACACAACTTGCAAAGTATGAAAGAAAAAGGATAAGAAAAAGTGTCATAACATTTTTCGCGCGGCATACATATATATAATGTGGCCACAAGTACTTTGCAAGGTAAATATTTCATGAAATTACTTTACTTATAAAGAGTCATCTTTTATAATCAAAAGTGGTAATTGATAGAGATTATCATTTTCAATGATCGTAGAAAGGAGTTTTTTAAAAGATGAGTAGTCAACTCCGTTTTGCTGTTGAAAATCGTAAGAGGCATTTAATTGATGAGTTAATTGGAGCAGGTGTGTTTAAGATTCGCGACCGACAATTATACGAGCTGTCTTTAGAGGAATTGGAAAAAGAGTACGAAGATATGGAAGATTATGCAAATGTTCAGGCGTAGCTATATAGATTAGTAAAAGGAGAGCTGGTTACGATTTTGTGTAACCAGCTCTCTTTTTATTTCGTAGAAATTATTTTTTGTATTTCTTTCATGGGACGGAGCCAGTTTTGGGTCATTATTTGTTCCATTTGTTTTTCGTCCTGCTTCTGTAATGCTTGAATGATAGAGTGATGTTCTTCAATAGATTGACTTGCTGGAACAAAGTTTTGGAAAAACAAATATTCAAGACGTAAAACGTGAAGTTGCATATTTTCTAGAAAGGGTTCAATATATTGGTTTTTAGCAATAGAAGAAATTGTATTGTGGAATTGTATATCTAATTCTAAAGCTTGTTTTGCGTTTTTTTTCTCTATAGATTGCTGAAAATGCTCATTTATTTCAGAAAGTAGTTGAATATCAGCGTCTGTAATGTTTTGAAGAGCTTGCTTTCCTATAATAGAGTGAAGACCAGCCATCGTTTCATAAATGATAGATACGTCGTCTAACTTAATAGGAGCAATTTTCGTTTTTTGCCCTGGTACCATTTCCACTAATCCAGAAAGCTCTAATATTTGAAGTGCTTCTCTTACAGGTGTTCTGCTTACTCCTAGTGCCTCAGCCAATTCCCCATCATTAATTTTTTCATTGGGCTTCAGTACACCTTCAATAATCCAATTTTGTAGTTGATTTAAAACGAGTGATTTTGCTGAAACTCTTCCTGGTTTTTTATAATTTTGAGGGACAGGCATAGTGAATTCAATCCTTTCATTGTATATTTTCCTTTTTTGCATGAACAAGCTTTAATTTTTGTTTCCCTTCATCCGGCTTTTGGCTTAAGATGAGCACCATTACAATGACACAAAAAGCGCCTAATAACTGAAAAGATTGAAATGGCACTTGCAATATAAGTACAGAAGAAATAATAGCTGCGAGTGGTTCTGTGCAACCAAATAATGTTGTTTCTTTCGGAGTCAGGTATCGTATGCTGTCTAAGTATAAATAAAAGGCAATAAGTGTCCCGAAAATGACGACAAATGTGATGAGCGGTAGGGTACTTAGTTTTACATATTTCATAGTTGATAATAAAATGAATTCGTTTGTAGAAATAAAGTGTACAATCGTTACACCAATACCCCCAATAATCATGCCCCATCCAACGATAACGGAGGAAGACCATTTTTCTAACAATTCCTTTGAATATAAACTATAAAAAGCGAGAGATAATCCAGATAAAATCCCCCAAATAATAGCTGGTGTAGAAACAGCCAAGTTATGAACAGACCCGTTTGTTAGTAAGAGAAAAGTGCCTACTAATGAAAGGGTAATTGAAATGAAATCAATTTTTGATGGACGAACGTTCCATTTGAAAAGTAAGTATACAGTGATGAATATAGGAGCTAAATATTGTAATAATGTTGCCACGGCAGCATTTCCTTCTTTAATTGAAGCGAAATACGTATACTGTACAGCAAGCATACCGAATAGACCAAACAAAATCATTTTAATAGCATCAGATTTTTGTTTCCAAATGCTAAATATCTCTTTTTTTCTCGTTCCGAATGAGGAAATAATGAGCAAAATAATTCCAGATATAAGTAAACGGATCGTAACTAACCATTCGGTTGAAACATTGTCATATTGAAAAAGTTGTTGTGCAGCTGTACCAGACAAGCCCCATAAACAAGCACCGATTATGACCATTATAATTCCTTTTAATCGATTTGAATCCATATGATCTAAAATTCTCCTTTCTAAAAATACAAATTGAATACAATATGCAATATATCACAGAATGACGTGTTAATAAACTGAAATTTCTAATTTGTTTTTTATGTATAGTAAAATATTGTAGAGGAGGGGGAGTATATGTTAGCTGGATTTTTAGTTTGTTTATTTGTTGGGTTACTTATCATTTTTTTAGGGTATCAAATACATGTGAAAAAGAGGTTGTTTTTGTTAGCAGGATATCAAGAAGAAACGTTTGTTGGAGATAAAAATAAATTAGCGAAGCTTTCAGGAGCATTTTCTTATATAGTTGGAGTTGCTACTATAATATTACCGCTTGGCTTAGAAAAAATAGGTAATGTAGTTGGTATCGTATATGCTATATTAATTGTTTTAGGTACAATTGTATTCATAATTAAAGCAAACCTATTAAATAAGAGTGCTATAAAGTAAAAAGGCTTCATTCTACTGAAGCCTTTTATTAATTGTTATGAAGTATAAGTAAAAGCCGGGATAGGATCAATAAATGTATTCCAGTTTTGTTGCATTTCTTTTTCTGTTAATAAACAATCATCTAATGATTGTTCAATTAAAGAACAGTTCATATCAATTCCGATAAATACGAGTTCGGTTATTCGATCTCCATATTGTTTATCCCAGTTTTTCAATACTTCTGGTTCTTCTGTAATCATTTGATTTTTTTCAGTTTCAGGTAATGCCGCTATCCATTCACCGGCTCCTTGAATTGTAATAGAGGAGCCTGCTTGAGATAGAAGCCCTATCATATTATTACGAGATGCCAACCAGAAGAATCCTTTCGCTCTTACAACATCTAAAGGCCATTTTTCTAGCCAATTCATAAGGCGCTCGGGATGGAAAGGATATTTGCGGCGGTAAACAAAAGAAGTGATACCATATTCTTCTGTTTCCGGTGTATGATGATCACTGTTTAATTCTTGTATCCAGCCGGCCGATTGACTAGCTTCTTCATAATTAAATAGATTTGTGTTTAAAATTTCTTGTAATGGTACTTTGCTAAACGAAGATTCAAGAACTTTTGCATTAGGATTTAATTTTTTTAGTAAATGATGAAGCTCTATCACATCTTCTTTTTCTAGCAAATCTATCTTATTAAGAATAATTACGTTTGCAAACTCAATTTGATCTATTAATAAATCAATAACTTCTCGGGTATCATTCTCATCGATTGCTTGTTTTCGGTCTAATAAACTTTCTCCATCTGCAAAATCATCCCAAAATCTATTTGCATCTACAACTGTAACCATCGTATCGAGGCGACAATTTTTCGTTAAATCAATGGTAAGAACTTCGTCTGTATAAGTAAACGTTTGAGCAACTGGAATAGGCTCACTTATACCAGAAGATTCAATAATAATATAGTCAATATCACCATTTTCCACAAGACGATTCACTTCTATCATTAAATCTTCTCGTAGTGTACAACAAATACAGCCATTTTGAATTTCTACTAGTTTTTCCTCCGTACGTGAAAAACCACCCTTTTTTATAAGAGATGCATCAATGTTTACTTCGCTCATATCATTAACGATAACAGCTACTTTTAGGTTATTCTTATTAGTCAAAATGTGATGTAGTAAGGTAGTTTTTCCAGATCCTAAAAAACCACTTAATACAGTGATAGGTACTTTTTTCATGAAATGATCTCTCCTTTAAATCGTAATGATTACGTTTTATATTAAACGATAGGAAAAGAAAAATCAATAATAAATCATAATGATTACGATTTAAGAATAGAAATAGACTATAAAATTTGTGCTGTAGTATGAAGGATTTGGACAAGCACATGTTTACATATAAATAAAATGGAGGCGAGAAGCTTGGTCTTTAATAGAGTTTCAAAAGAATTAGTAGGCATAGCTCTTATCGCTATGTTTCTCTTTTTATTATTTTTTGTAGATTTTACAAGTCTAGTAAATTTGCACAAAAATATACCGCAGGAATGGCTGAATGTGAATACGGTATTTTTAAGTATCATTTTTGAAGCAATACCTTTTATTTTATTAGGGGTAATTGTTTCTTCATTTATTCAAGTGTTTGTGACGGAAGATATGATTCAAAAAGTAATGCCGAAATCTCCAATTGTTGCAATGATTCCAGCAGTATTTGTGGGAGTTCTTTTTCCAATGTGTGAATGTGTCATTATACCAATTGTAAGAAGGCTCATTCAAAAGGGGTTACCACTTCATGTAGGCATTGTTATTTTACTGAGTGCACCCATTATGAATCCAGTCGTTTTTTTATCTACTGTATATGCGTTTCAAAAAAATGATTACGTTGTATATGCACGTTTTGGGATAACAATTCTAGTTGCTCTATTCATAGGTCTAATTGTGTATTATTGCTATCGCGAAAGAAATGTTTTAAAAGACGTAGAGGTTTCAGTTCAAACAAGCAAAAAAAAGAGTTGGAAAGATGTTATGAATCACACTGTAGATGAGTTTTTTGATACTGGTAAGTATTTATTGATTGGTGCTTTTTTAGCAAGTGTATTTCAAACGTTTTTTGATCGAAATGTACTGGATGCAGTAGCACATAACGAAGTAATTGCTCCCGTTATTATGATGGGGTTTGGTTATGTTTTATCAATTTGCTCTGCAGCCGATGCTTTTATAGCTGCGTCTTTTGGACATGTTTTCTCGATAAAGGCACTTCTCGCATTTCTTGTGTTTGGGCCTATGCTTGATATGAAAAATACGTTAATGCTATTTGCGTATTTTCAAAAGAGATTTGTATTCTTTTTGATGGGAATTGTCATTGTATCTGTGTATACCATCGTGCAAATCATAATGTTATAGGAGGTGAGAAAGAATGGAGAAAGAGGAGCAGAAGGCATATCATCGCTATATTCGTGGCATTATTTTAATTGGTTTAGCAATGCTCTTATTTAAACTACTTGTAACAGGGAATATTTATAATTTTATCGCTCCAAAAATGATCAAATTTACGTATATAGCTTTTGTAGTAATTTTAATTTTTGGTATTGTACAAGTTTGGGGGGATGGAAGAGAAAAACAGCATGATTATAATTGTTGTAAACATCATACAACATCAAAATCAGGGATAAAAAGTTTCTTTGTATATGTTTTATTTGTTGTTCCGATAGTTAGTGCTTTTCTCTTTGGAAGTGTAACAATTGATGGAAGTTTAGCAGGAAAAAGGGGTATGAATCAAAGTGTACAGGCGAGAAGTCTGGAAAGAAACGAAAAAGAGGGGAAACAGGTTAAGTTTGATGAGCGAGAAGTATTAGTTGATTCAGAAGAAACATCAAATTTAGCAACGACTTATAAAACGGAAGAGCAAGTAGTAAAAAGTATGTTAGGACAGCGTAAACTACAAGTAAAGGATAAGGATTATGTTCAAACAATGAATGTAATTGGTCAAAATGTTAATTGGTTTAAAGGGAAAGAAATTACATTCTTAGGGTTTATATATAAGGATAAAGATGTGACGGGTAATAAAGCAGTAGTGGCTCGATATGGCATAACTTGTTGTATTGCGGATGCATCAGTCTGGGGGATGATTGTTACCGGGAAAAATATTGAAAAAATTCCAGAAGAAACATGGGTGAAAATAACAGGATTATTAGATGAAACGACATATAAAGGAACAGTTTTTCCACTTGTAAAAGTAAACAAAATCGAGAAAATTAATAAGCCAACTGACCCATATGTATATGATGCTTTACCTCAATAGAAAAGAATAAATTCTTCATATTTTCATGAAATAGAATCATAATCAAGGCGATAAAAAAATAAAGATAAGAGTAATTTGGTTTGTTAAAAATATGTGCAGAAGGAGTTATGCGATGAACTGGGTTACTCATAAACCATCATTTGAATTTGAAACATTTAGTCCTATTATTCGGTCACAATCTGCGTGGAGTGGACATTTAGATTTTGCATATGACTTAGTACGATTTGAAAAACCAGAAACTTTAGTTGAGTTAGGTACACATTTAGGAGCTTCCTTTTTTAGTTTTTGTCAGGGAGTAAAAGATGGAGGGTTATCGACTAAATGCTTTGCAGTAGATACTTGGGCTGGAGATGGGCATACAGGTCCATATGGAGAAGGGGTTTTTCAAATAGTAGAAAAAGTAGTGAGCGATAACTACCTTAATATAGGAAATTTAATTCGATCTACTTTTGATGATGCTGTAGACCGGTTTCAAGATGAAACGATAAATCTTTTGCATATTGATGGCTACCATACGTATGAAGCTGTTTCTCACGATTATAATACATGGCTACCGAAAGTCGCGAAAAACGGTATTGTATTATTTCATGATATTGAAGTTAGAAGTAGTGATTTCGGCGTATATAAGTTTTGGGATGAGGTAAAAGCGAAGTACCCTCATTTTCAATTTGCGCATTCATATGGACTGGGAGTGTTATTTCCGAAGGGTTGTAGTGATAAGTTTGAGGAAATACTTAAAAATAAAGAAGAAATACAAAATATGTATAAATAAAGATAGGGCATGCATCATTTTAATGATGTGTGTCCTATTTTTGTGTGGAAAATAATAGTGTGAATTAAAAAGTGAAGATAGTTGTAAAAAGTTTTATTGCAGCAAATATTAAAAAAGTTAGTATGGGATTGTTCCTTGTAAATAAAGTGAAGCTTTAATACGTTCATATCAATTCGGAATTTTACAGTAGTTAATTTCTTACCTAAGTGCTTTGTACTTACTGAATTTTAAGGCGGGGGTCTTATTGGCCGAAAATATCGGGATAAATAAAAATACAACATTTTTTATATTTTTCATTGCGAAAAACGTAATCTACTTTTACAATAGAAAGGGTTGTGAATATATTATACTGGAAAAATAAATCGAAATAATATGAAAATTTTGTTTTGTCTTCGCTAATTGTATATTACATACATGTAAGACGACATACGTCATGTTATCGACTTGTAAGGAGAGAAAAAAATGAAAAGTGTAAGATTACCATCGATGCTAGAAATCATAGTTCTTTTATTACTATTTCTTGCTGTTGTCTTTTCCTTCCAAACGATTTTTGATCTCCCAATTCAATTAGCGCTATTTATTTCATGGTTTTTAGTAATTGCGCTTGGATTAAGATTAGGATTTCGTTATCAAGAATTGCAAGATGCAATTACGAAAGGGATTTCTAACGGATTAGAAGCGATACTGATTTTAGTTGCAGTAGGTGCTTTAATTGGAACATGGATTGCTGGTGGGGTAGTACCAACATTAATCTATTATGGATTAGAATTTATTCACCCTAGCATATTCCTATTAGCAACATTAATTATTTGTTCTATAACTTCTATCGCAACAGGAACGTCTTGGGGAACAGTGGGAACAGCAGGTATTGCTATGATGGCGATTGGTGAAGGCCTTGGTTTACCACTTCCGCTTGTTGCTGGTGCAGTTCTTTCAGGAGCTTATTTCGGCGACAAATTATCACCACTTTCTGATAGCACAGTTCTTGCAGCTTCTATGGCGAAAGTAGATGTTATTGCTCACGTTCGAGCTATGCTCGTATTAGATGTTCCAGCTTATATTATTACTAGTATTATGTTTACTGTAGCTGGTTGGATGTATGGCGGCGATAATGTAGATTTGAATCGAGTAGAATTTTTAAAAGAAGCTTTATTAAAGCAATTTGATATTAAAATATGGATGCTTGTTCCGGCGGTCATTGTTATCGTTCTATTAGCGATGAAGAAACCGTCTATGCCAACAATTGCAATGGGAGCTTTAATTGGTGCAATTTGGGCAACCCTTTTCCAAGGGATGAACTTTGGAGAGGCGATTGGAACAGCTTATAACGGATTCTCAATTCAATCTGGTGTTGAGTTTGTTGACAAGTTATTAAACCGTGGTGGAATTAACGGCATGCTTGGCTCAGTAGCCGTTATTATTTTCGGTTTAGGATTTGGTGGATTACTTGAAAAACTAGGTGTTTTAAAAGTAATCGTATCAAAATTTGAGAAGAAATTAAATTCTGCAGGTAATGTAACATTGTCTACATTAATCGTGGCATTCTTAGCTAATATATTTGGTTGTGCGATGTATGTATCACTAATTTTAACACCAAAAATTATGGAAGATAGCTATGATAAATTAAAAATAGACCGTCGTGTATTAGCGCGTAACTCAGAAGTAGGTGGAACGTTAACTTCAGGTATGGTTCCATGGTCTGATAATGGTATTTTTATGGCTGGTATTTTAGGTGTAGCAACGTTCTCATACGTTCCGTTTATGTGGTTAAGCTTCGTATCGTTAATTTTAGCAGTTATTTACGGATATACAGGCAAATTCATCTGGTATGTAGATGATGCAGATAAAGGAAAGCAAGCATCATAAAATAAAAATCACCTTCTACAATATGTAGAAGGTGATTTTTTTATTTTTTAATAGCATTTGCTGAAGTTATTTCATTCTCATATTTAGCAATTTTTTGTTGTATCTTTTTTAAGTTTTTTTCAGTGTCTTGAATGAGCTGTAAGACATTGGTCTCCTGTTGTTTCATTAATTCTAACCTTTGAAGGATGGTAGATTCTCCTTCCATAGACCAGTCGATAAATTGTTTTATTTTTTGAATTGGCATACCAGTGTTTTTTAAACACAAAATCATCTCTAAATATTTCAGTGCTTCTTCATCAAAAACTCGATCTCCTTTTTCGTTTCTTTGCAGAAAAGGGAACAGTCCTTGTTTATCGTAATAACGTATTTGAGAAATTGTTAAGTGTTGCATCTTGGCGACTTGTCCAATTGTATAATACATATCATTCATCCTTTTATTACCAAGGTATAATGCCATCTTTATTTAGTATTTTGCCATTATAGTTTGTTTCACTTAATGCATATTTAATAATAATTTTAGCACTTTCAGTGGTTGTATGGCCACCGGGGGAATTTCCATTAAGATCCGTAGTTGTAAAACCAGGAGTTACCCCAAATACTTCTGGACCGTTAGTAGCAAATTCTTTACTAAAAGCTAATGTTAAAGCATTAATAGCTGTTTTTGAAGAATTATATCCTAGTGTATTAATTGGATGTGTTTCACCATTAGAAAACATTGTTAGTGAGGCCATATCAGTTGTTACATTTATTATTTTACTGTTGCTTGAATTCTTTAATAATGGTAAAAAGGCTTGCATCATTTGGAAAGTTCCAAAAAAATTAACTTCAAATCCTTGGCGTAAAGTTTCAATATTTAATTCACTAGGTAGCATATTGAAGTCTAGCGCTATGCCTGCATTATTAATTAATAAATGTAAGTGATCAGTCGTTTCGTAAATTTTCTTTGTTGCTTCTTGAATGGATTGTGAATTTGAAATATCTACTTGAATATAGGAAACGTTTGAAACATTTAAAGATTCTACGGCTTGTTGTCCAAGTTGTTCATTACGAGCACCTAAAAATACGTGATAATCTTTTTCTGCTAATTGACGAACAAGTTCATATCCAATTCCTTTATTCGCACCTGTTATAAAAGCATATTTTTTCATATTGAATTCCTCCAGTAATGTTATAGTAGGTTACAATGGAAAGGATACAGCCTAAACTTAAGTTTAGGTCAAGAGGAATTTTTTTAAATAAATATAGAATATCTATATTTAAGAGTGAGAATTCTTATCATTTAAGAGGAAGTCTGTTATTATAAGAGATGTAGGTATTATATTTTCAAGGGGATGAAAACATGGAGTACAGAATTGAAAGAGATACATTAGGAGAAATAAAAGTTCCAGCTGATAAATTATGGGCAGCACAAACACAACGTAGTAAAGAAAACTTTCCAATTGGAACAGAGCAAATGCCGCTTGAAATTGTAAAAGCATTTGCAATTTTAAAGAAGAGTGCAGCGCTTAGCAATCAAAAATTAGGAAAGCTATCAGAAGAAAAAGCAGAAGCAATTGTAGAAGCTGCTGACGAAGTGATTGCAGGGAAATGGAATGAACATTTTCCGCTTGTCGTATGGCAAACAGGTAGTGGTACACAGTCAAATATGAATGTGAATGAAGTAATTGCAAATCGTGGGAATCAAATTTTGAAAGAGAAGGGATCTGACGTACATATTCATCCGAATGATGATGTGAACATGTCACAAAGTTCAAATGATACATTTCCAACGGCGCTTCATGTAGCTTGTGTAATCGCAGTAGAAAATCGCGTATTACCAGCGATTACGAAATTAAAAGAAACTTTAGCAGAAAAAGTAACTGCATTTGAACATATTATAAAAATTGGTCGTACACATTTACAAGATGCAACGCCGTTAACTTTAGGGCAAGAAATTAGCGGATGGCACCGTATGCTTGAAAAAACAGAGCGTATGATTGCAGAGAGCAATACATATATGAAAGAGTTAGCAATTGGTGGAACTGCGGTTGGAACAGGTATTAATGCTCATCCTAAATTTGGTGAGATGGTATCAGAGGAAATTAGTCAATTTACAGGTAAACAATTTGTTTCTGCACCAAATAAGTTCCATGCATTAACGAGCCATGATGAAGTTGTATATACTCACGGTGCATTAAAAGCATTAGCTGCGGATCTAATGAAGATCGCTAACGATGTACGTTGGCTTGCAAGTGGTCCACGTAGTGGTCTTGGAGAAATTATTATTCCAGCAAATGAACCGGGAAGCTCTATTATGCCAGGTAAAGTAAATCCAACGCAAAGTGAAGCGTTAACGATGGTTGTAGCGCAAGTAATGGGGAATGATGCAACAATCGGATTTGCTGCGAGCCAAGGTAACTTTGAGTTAAATGTATTTAAACCTGTTATTGCTTATAACTTCTTACAATCAGCTCACTTATTAGCGGATGCAATTGTTTCGTTTAATGACAATTGTGCAGTTGGTATTGAAGCAGATGAAGAAGTAATTAATGAAAATGTGAATCGCTCACTAATGCTTGTAACAGCGCTAAACCCACATATCGGATATGAAAATGCAGCGAAAATTGCGAAGCATGCTCATAAAGAAGGATTAACTTTAAAAGAAGCAGCATTGCAATCTGGGCTACTAACAGAAGAGCAATTTGATGAAATTGTAGATCCAAAGAAAATGATTGCTCCAAAAGAGTAATAGAAAAAGCCAAGGTTCTGAGTATAGAATCTTGGCTTTTTTGATGTTCATTTTTAAGTTTCATCTACTTGCAATAATGCAAGCTTCAAAATATATTATTTGTTAGCAGGCGTATTCATTACTTTCATCTGTGGGCAGTTCTCTTTTAAGAGTGAAATGAATTTTTCTTCTTCTAGTGGTACGAAAGAGGTCACTGAGTCAAATAAATTGTAATGTATTTCTAATTGTTGCCTGGTCCATTTTTTTGAACGAAGTTTTTTGCCAGAGTGCTTAATATGGCGAATGTCTTTAAATGGGATTTCAGTACGAAGTATGAAACCGTGTTTTACAACAAGAGATGATTCCGTTACGTTGTAGTGAGAGAAATAGAATGAAGAAAGATTCACGATATTTAGCAGCATCATGAGAGTGAAAAAAATAGAATTTTCATTTTGAAAGAATAACGAAACGAAAAAAATAATTATAAATAATGTAATGAAAATGACGTGGAATGGATTTTTTTTCGCTTTAAATTTCAAGTTAGTCACCTCGGTATACTTGTTCTGTAACTAAATTAAATCATAACATTGTGATAAAACGTGTGAATATGCAGAATTGCATATTCACACGTTTTATTATTCATGTAAAATTTCTTGATGGGATAAATTCAAAAGAAGTTTTGTAATAGTGGAGTGGCATAAAGTGACTTACAAGAATAGAAAGATAGCGTTAGTCATAATTAGTTGTATGATGATTATGAGTAGTTGTGCTAATAAATTTGTTGAAGATAGAAATCGAAAGCATACATTTGTACAAGCAAGTAAGGTTTTAGTAGAGACTGTAAATAGAATATATAAAGTGAAACGTTAATTAGTGGGAGGCTTACTGCCCGGTAAATAGCGGGATAAAAAGTAAAAGGTGTTTTCTTATACGGAAACATCTTTTTTGTAGTTAAAATTGAATACTGAAGTTTTGGAATGAGTGAATACCGGTTCCATATTCACTAATCGCATATGCGTTCTGTGCAATTTGCTTAACGGTAAACCAAGGGTCTTGAAGAATATTCATGTTCTATTTCACATCCTATAAAATGAATTTGTATAAACATATTCGCTTTTCGTTGTATTAACCCCTTTTGATAGATGTTTTTATAAAAGTTTATAAAATGGGCAAACGAAACGTTGAAATGTTTGTTTGTGTTGTGATAAGATGATGAAGTGGTAATAAACGATATAGTGATTTGTTTGGTTTTTAAATAAACATTTTGAAGGAGTGTTTAGTATGAGCGATATTTCAGAGAAGTTTTGGGATGCGTCAATAGAGGAATTAAAGAAAGGGTATGTGTTTGATGAAGAAAAAGAGGGGTACATTTGCTTAGCTTGTGGTGAAACATTTATTAAAGGTGTTATTTATCAAGATAATCAAGTTTTGTATGAAGCAGAGAAGTTCGTCCAATTGCATATTCAAAATGAGCATACGTCTATGTTTGATTATTTGCTAAATATGGATAAGAAATTTACTGGATTAACGGATTTACAAAAGAAAATGGTTCAGTTTTTCTATATGGGACTGAATGATAAAGAAATTGTAAAAGAGTTGGATGGCGGAAGTACATCAACAATTCGTAATCATCGATTTACACTGCGAGAGAAAATGAAGCAAGCAAAAGTATTTTTAGCGCTAATGGAATTATCAGAAGAAAAATCAAAAGTACAAACGAAATTTGTACCAATTCATAGAACAGCAACGATGGTGGATGACCGATACAATATTACGGAAGAAGAAAATAATGAAGTATTAAAAGCTCACTTTACAGAAGGATTAGATGGACCTCTCTCTAAATTTCCGAAGAAACAAAAGCGTAAATTAATTATATTGCGTCATTTAGTGAAGAAGTTTGATAGTAATAAAAAGTATACTGAAAAAGAAGTAAATACAGTGATAGAAAATGTATACTCTGATTTCGTAACTTTAAGAAGATATTTAATTGAATATGGATTTTTAGATCGAACAGCCGATGGAAGTCAATATTGGGTGAAGTTATAATCATAAGAAAAGAAAATGAATAGAAGCACAGTATTATAACAACTATACAAAGAGATAGATATTGAAAATAGATGTTTAATAAAAGGAGAAATGAAATTTGAAACCACCTGCAGATAACAATAAAGAAGGTGCGGAGTCACATAAGTTGGAAAGTGAGAGTAAACCGATTTGGAAATCGATGTCGATGTTTTTAGTACCGTTATTATTAAGTAATGTACTACAATCAGTTGGACAATTATTTGGTATGGTAGTAGTAGGAAGATGGCTTGGAGTTAATGATTTAGCGGCTATATCAGCATTCTTCCCATTATTTTTCTTGCTCGTTTCATTTGTAATTGGTATCGGTTCAGGAAGCTCTATTTTAATTGGTCAGGCGTTTGGTGCTAAAAACGAAGATCGTTTAAAAGCTATCGTTGGTACGACGCTGACATTTACCTTTATTATTGGAGTTGTGTTGGCGATAATAGGAAGTATTTTTGCGATGGATATTATGCGTCTAATGGGAACGCCAGAAAATATTATTGAAATAAGTGTACATTATGCACGGATTTTATTTATATCGATGCCAGTATTATTTTTATATTTCGCATATACAACATTTATGAGAGGTACAGGAGATTCTAAAACGCCATTTTACTTTTTAATTGTAAGTACAGTACTAAATATGATTTTATTACCAGTTCTTATTTTTGGATGGTTAGGAGCTCCGAAATTAGATGTGTATGGAGCAGCCTATGCATCTGTTATATCTACAGTTATTACGTTTATTGTCATGCTTGTGTATTTAAAGAAGAAAAATCACCCATTACAACTAGATGGAACGGTTAGAAAATACCTTCGAATGGATGGGGAGTTATTAAAGCTATTGCTAAGGCTCGGTATACCGGCAAGTATAAATATGATATTAGTTTCATTATCTGAGATTGCCGTAATCGCATTTGTAAATCGTTACGGTTCGGATGCAACAGCTGCTTACGGCGTTGTGAATCAAGTTGCAAGTTATGTACAAATGCCAGCAGTTAGCCTAGGTATTACAGTTTCTATTTTTGCAGCACAATCAATTGGGGCGAATCAATTTGATCGATTGCAGAAAGTTGTGAAGGCCGGAATTATTATGAACTACGTCATCGGTGGTGTGTTAATATCTCTTATTTATTTATTCTCAAGAGACATTTTATCACTATTTTTAACGAGTCAAACTACAATTGAAATTGCTCATAGCTTAGTTATGATTACGTTATGGAGTTATTTAATTTTCGGTCATGCACAAATTATTAGTGCGACAATGCGAGCGAGCGGTACAGTACTTTGGCCAACTGTTATTGGAGTTGTTTCAATTTGGCTTGTAGAAGTACCCGTAGCATATTATCTTTCTTACCATACAAGTCTTGGAATAGAAGGTATCTGGATCGGGTATCCAGCAGCATTTATTGTCAGCTTAATATTGCAGTATGCATATTATAAGCTTTCATGGCAAAAGAAACGAATTACACGATTAGTTAGTTAAATAGAAAAAATGTCCCTAAGTTATTAGACTTAGGGACATTTTTTCTTAAGTGCAGGTTTACAAATAGCTTTTTAAAGTTATATCAAAATGTTGTCTAATGAGTGTTTTATCACTCATATAAAACTCCCATGCTTTTTCCGATTCACCGATAATCTCAAAGGATTCCTCTGTAATATATAAAGCGCAATTATCCTCCAGTGCAATTCCTTCTATATTCCCTTGATGATTTTGTAAAAAGGAATGGAAGGCGTTCATTCTGTTTAATTGATTATAATGTGGACAAAATCTTTTATTAACAATCCCCCATCCATTACTCTCTATATAACCAGAACCTTCATAATCTGATCGGATACTAGACGTGAACCAACACATAGCACCAGCGCTATAGCCAGCAATAAGTGTCCCTTGTTGCAGAGCCAATAATAATTTTTCATCAAGTCTATGTTCTTTCCATTGCGTAAGCATGTGAATATAGTTTCCGCCACCTAGATAAATTAAATCGGCTGAATGAATCATCTCGTCTATTTCATACTTAGAAGGTGAATCTGTTGTAATGCGTAAAATTTGTACTTCACAATGTAATTGTTTTTCAAACGTGTCTAAAAATAATTTTATATAGCTTTCATCATCATGACTAGCCGTTGGAATAAACAATACTTTTGGATACTGTTTATTTGTTAATTCTATAAGGCGTTCATTAATAGGCAAGTGATTTGAATCTTGTAAATCACCGCCACCAATGACAGCTAATTTCATAGTAAAGCACCACCTAATTATTTTTGTTATATAAAAATTCGATAGAAGAGAGTTACATTCCTTCTCTATATGTAATGAATAAGTAGAAAATGTAGTTTAAGTATATCGGGATAGTAAAGAAACTACTGACTATATATACCAATGAATTAGAAACCATTCATTGATATATAATATTTCATACTAATGTTTCAAAAAATGGAAAAAATATGTTTAAATAGATGTAATGAAGCATTCATTCATATTGAATTTATACTTATATTTTAAAAGGGTATCGGAAATAATAGCGATTTTCTAAAACAGTTTTTACTTTTAATAGGAAGTTGTATTACAATATGGTGAAATTATTTCAATATATTTATTTAATATGAAATACAAAGAAGGAGCGTGAAAAAAGTGGATTTTCGATTTGAATTTACAACGAAGCTGAAAGAATACTTAGACGATGAGAAGGATGAAAAAATAATAAAAGATGGACATAGAGATGTAATTTTTCACTATTTATATGCGTTAGAGACTGAAATTGGCGTTGTTAAAAATCCTAATTTTACTTTTTTTGCATCAGGAAGACGTTCACATATAGTGTTAGAAAACGTTGAATTTAAAACAGAAGTAAATGTAAAAAGTAATATAATTGAAATTACAAAAATAGTGGATAATGTAGTTATTCCGTTAGATACTATCGTAGCGAAGGATCGGGAATTATTTGCCCTTGGGCGTAATGAGAAGTTTAGTGTACAAATATTAGAGCAGTATCTCTTTGATACATTTGGAGATAAGTTAGGCTTATAATGAATAGAATGAGGTACGTATTTATAGGTAGTGAATTTTAGTTTGTATTACTTGCGTTTGACCTCTCATTTAATTTGTACTACAATTCGTAGTGTGAAAGGAGTCATACGATGTTTACGCAAAACTATAGGTTAAATGAGCAAGGATTAAATCATTTCTTTGGACCGCTTGAAGCGAAGATTATGGAGATTATTTGGTCTACTGAAGGTATTACTATTAAAGAAGTCCAGCGGAAATTAAGTGAAGAATCGCCTGTGAATTTTAATACTGTTATGACAGTTATGAACAGGTTAGTAGAGAAATTACACTTAGAAAAACAGACTGTGAAAAGAAGTGGCATATATCGTGCTATACAAACGAAAGAAGAATTCTTATCCAATCAAACGAAGAAAATGACACAGGAATTAGTGGGGGAATTTGGAGATTTAGTTATAACACATATGATAGATGAGTTAGAGCAGGCTGATCCGAATTTAATAAAAAAATTAGAAGACAAATTGAATCAGTTAAAAAAAGAGGATCGATGAAATGAAAGGGCAAATGCGTAAAATCGTATTGTTAGCGCTCATTGTTAGTACCCTCTTTTTCAGCTTGTTATTGTATTATGTTACATATCCATTTCTCTTTCAAAATAAGGCATTCTTCCTTTCAAAGTTTTGCTTGTTTCAGTTAGAAAAACATATGAAAGAACTATCAATGGTTCGTATTATAATAGCGGGGTTATTATTAATTACTGTATTGATTGTTTGTAAAAGAATTTGGCGGCAATTTTTCTATAGTAAAAAAGTACAAAAAGTACTTATCCCATTTATTAGAAAAGGGAAACAAATATATATACTACCGACTGCGGAAGTTGCAGCGTTTACAATTGGATTATTCCGTCCGAAAGTTGTCATGTCGGAAGGTTTGCTTCAGACGTTTTCAGATGAAGAGATTGATGCGATTATTTTCCATGAAGAATATCATCAAAATAATTGGGATCCGCTAAAATTATTTTGTTTTACGTTATTAGCAGAAGGAATGATGTACATCCCGATATTAAAAGAATTGTTACAACGATATCATACGTATCAAGAGTTAGCAGCAGATAAATATGCGATGAAAAAAATGGAATCTTCATTTGAGTTAGGTAGCGCGTTATTAAAATTAATTAAAATAAAGACAATGGAAAATCGATGTGTTACAGCTTCATTTGCAAAAACAGCAATAAATTTACGAATCGAGCAAGTGTTAAATGAAAAGGTTGCTAAGCTTACTATTCCGTTACATACGAACTCGGTATATGTAACAGTAGGGTTATTCTGTGTGTCAATTGTACTTATTGTCGGAGAGTGCATATAGCCTCTTTTTTTAAGAATAAACACTACTATATGTAGTGTGGATAGAGGTGTTGTCATTTATATCATTATACTTTTTATCGCTATATATATCTTATTTATCATATATTACAGGTATTTTATTGTATACAAATCAAATGACGAAAATGACAGCATTCTTTATTCGTCTATTTGGTGGATTTACAGGTTTTTAAAAATGAGGAGGAAGAAAAGTGAAGAAACTAATTGCTATTATACTAGTAGGTGCTCTCGTTTGGGCGGGGGTTAACTTTTATAATTCAAAGAAAGAAGAAAAGGAAAGAAAAGCGAAACAAGCAGAGTTACAAGAGAAAGAAGTATTACCACAAGTAGGTTTTAAAGCACCTGGCATCACATTAAAAGGATTGGACGGAAAGTTGCAGTCGTTAAATGATGCCAAGGGAAAACCATATATTATTAATTTTTGGGCATCATGGTGTGGGCCGTGTGAAATGGAGGCACCTGACTTAGTTCATATGTATGATAAATATAAAAAGGATGTTGAAATTTTTGCGGTGAATGCAACTGTTAGTGACCCAGTACAAGAAGCAAGCGCATTTGCTAATCGCTATGGATTTGAGTTTCCGGTTCTACTAGATATGGACGGAGTAGCTGGACTAGATTATAAAGTATTCTCTTTACCGACGACATTTTTTGTTAATAAAGATGGAATTATAGTAGATCATGTACGAGGTGTATTACCACCAGATCAATTAGAAAAGAAATTTAAGAAATTGATTGAGAGCTAAAAGGGGATTTCGTGATGATGGAGTGGATCGTGAGATTACAACCCGTATCTCTTATAATTGGAAGTCTATTTGGATTTATGTTGATGAAACGAAAGATGAGGCATCAAAATGTATCATATGAAAAAATGATGGATGCCGTAACAAATGCGTTTCTTATCATCGTATTTGTATGGAAGTTTGCACCAGCAATTTTAAATCCTGTATGGGCTTTTGGGGCGCCAGTGCAAGCAATATTAGCTATTGGAAGTATGCAACATATTGTAGTAGGATGCGTAATTGCTAGTGTATACATTGTTTGGAAAAGTAAAAAGGAACAATTTTCGCTTCGTATTTTACTTGATGTACTCCCTTTTGGATTGTGTGTGTGCACTATCTTTTATTTTCTATTACATCATGAAGTAGGTGCACCAACGACACTACCATGGGGAATGAAAATATATGAATCTAAACTTTTATATCACCCTATATTCGTATACGAGATCATCCTTGCTCTTTGTATAATGGGCTTGTTATGGATGAAAAATGAAAGGCTCGGAAATGGAAAGAATATAAGTGTTTTTCTAATTATTGAGGGTTTTGCTCAAATCATTATTTCGCTTGTTAGTGAACAAAATTCGGTTCTGTTTGGTCTATCAGCACAGCAAATAATGAGCTTTTGTATTATTAGTTTAGGGATTTTGTTGGTGCCGAAAAAATAAAAGATAGCCATGTACAGAGAGTATCTGTGTATGGCTATCTTTTATAAGCGTATTATTATATTGTAGAAACCTAAAAACCCCTTTATTAGGGGTTTTTAGGTTTCTATAGGTCTGCATGTGTTTCTTGTTTATCTGTATCCCATTTTGGAAGTTGTTTTGCTTGTTGATTTTCAGTGAAATTATTAAAGCCAAAAGCAAGTATGCATGTAAAGGTTAAAATAGCTAAACTAATCTTTTTCATTATCTTAGTGCCTCCTTAGTTAATAATTTTTGTTTTGCTTCGTAAGTTTTGAAAAAATATTTTTGAGATTTCTCTATTTTATTCACTTTATGAAATTCTACTGCTAATAATTCGTAATATTCTTGTGCATAATCGTATAATTCTTTACTGTTAAAATATGTAGTGCCTGCAATGATTGCGTTTTCTAAGTCGTCTAGAATACCAGTGTGTTGTGTTTTTAAGATAGTGAAATGGTGTTTATATTCTTGATTATTTAATTCATTACAAATTTCTAAGCCTTTTTGAACCCAATCGTTTGCAAGTTCTTTTTCATTTAAACTAAAATGTTCTTTGGCTTGTAGAAAATTGGCTTTTAGGTGTTTAGGTAATTTGTTTGTAACTATTGTAAGATGTCTAATAGCAAGGGTTGATAGATTTTGAGAAGAGTAGAGCCAACCTAAGTTATTTCGAACTTTTAAGATTAGTGTATCGTCTTTCAGCTTTTGTAAAATATTGATTGCTGAATTATAGTTCTCTTCGGCTTGTTCGAATTGTTTTAAATAAACAGAACATGAGCCTAAAATGTTTTCGCATAGAGCTATTTTAATTTCATAACGTGGATATTTTGAGAAAATCTCTTTCGCTTGATTTGCATAATTGATTGCTGTAAGTGGTTTGTTTGTATGGTGATTAAATATAGCAAATTTATATTTATATTCAGCTTCTTCTAGTTCGCCTGGTACATGTTTTAAAAGGGATTCAGCTTTTTCGTATTCTTTTTTTGCTTCATCATAATTTCCAATAATGGTAGCATGTTCAGCTTTAAAAAAGTGATAATAATAAGTAATAAAGTCTTCAGTTATTGGATTGTCTAAACGAACAATTTGACTAAAAGTATCATACTTAATGTTTGTCCAATCGGTTAGGACCTTATATTTAAAGTTTAGTAGGGAGTAGTAAAGCGATAGATTTTGATCAGCTTCAATTTTATTAATCTGTTTCTCTATTTTTTCTTTTAATTGTTTCGCTTCAATTAATTGCTCCGCTACCATTACTTGATATAAAATGTTTAATTCGTTGACAATCTGTTCATGCCCTTTTAATAACACACTCATTATATATTCCCCCATCCGATAAAAGTATCCTAATTTAATTATTTCTATAATAGCAAAATAGAAGAAGTATAAGAGTAATTTTACTATACTTTTCAACAAAATTCTGAAAAATTAATTAATTTTTACGTATTTCTTATTTTTATGTGAATATTACAAGTGCCTCTGGTAGTGGTGGGATGAATCTGACTCATGATACGTTAGCATCAATGGGAGGGATAGCTTCACTTGTAAAAATGTTTTTAGGAGGATTGTTCGGATTGGGTCCAACTGTTAAGTTTTTAACAAAAATTTCACTTTCTTATTTAATAAAAACAGGATAATCCGCATTTTATAAGAATCATCCTGTTTTTATTGATACATTAAAAAATCGGCGGAGTAACAGAAAACAAAACAATGGCATTTTTTTTAAAATGATTCACCCATTTATGCTTTAAATAAGCAGGTATCTTTACACTGTCGCCAGTTTCTAATACGTATTCTTCCTCATTTAAATATAATGTGATTTTCCCATCTAAGACAAATGCTAATTCTTCTCCTTTATGTTCTAGCACATTTTCTGATGAAGCTGTATTAGGCGGGACGGTCATAATTGCTGTTGCTAAATTTCCAGTGAAATCAGGTGAAAGCATTTCATATGATAAATTATCAATAATCATTTTCTTTCGTTTATGGGAACGTACAATTAAATCGTCTGTATTTGTATCTTCAAGTAAAAAGCTAAATGTTGGCACATCAAGAGCTTTAGCAAGCACTTTTAATGTTTGAATAGAAGGGTTAGCAGACCCACGCTCAATTTGACTTAACATAGATGGTGTAATATCGGCCATCTTTGCTAGTTCTTTACTAGTTAAACCTTTTTCTTTTCTTTGTTTTTCAATTTTTTTACCAATATCTATATTTTCCATAATGAAAATCTCCTTAAGGGTTATTAAATTATATTTAAATAAATTAAATTAAAATTAACTAAAGTTAACGATTTGTGTTAAACTATATTAAAATTAATTTAATTATAATTTATTATATGGTGAGCTACAAGGATATAAGGAGGAAACAAAATGAAAGAAATAGGGGCATTACAAGCAGAATACCCATTAGTGAATAAACTTATTGCAACAGAAGAAGTATTTTGGATAAATCCAAACATAGAAAAGTATGAAAGGGCAATAAAAGATTCACCACTTAATGAAAAGAATGTAAAAGATGCGGAAGAGAGATTAAAGCGTTTTGCACCATATATTGCGAAAGTTTTTCCTGAAACGAAAGGGACGAATGGCATAATCGAATCACCTTTAGTGAAAATATCTTCTATGAAAGAAGCTTTAGAGACAAATTACAAGCAACCTATTTTAGGAGAATTATTATTAAAATGTGATAGTCATCTTCCGATATCAGGATCAATTAAAGCTAGGGGTGGCATTTATGAAGTGTTAAAATATGCTGAACAATTAGCTTTGCAGCATGGTATGTTAACAGAAGAAGATGATTATTCCATTTTAGATAGTGATACATGTAGAGAGTTTTTTGCCAAATATTCAATTGCGGTCGGTTCAACAGGAAATTTAGGGCTAAGCATTGGGATTATGAGTGCCAAACTAGGTTTTAACGTAACGGTTCATATGTCAGCAGATGCGAAACAATGGAAAAAAGATTTATTAAGAAGTAAAGGTGTAAACGTTATTGAATATGAAGATGATTATAGTAAAGCAGTAGAAGAAGGAAGAAGACAAGCGGATGCGGATCCTAGCTGTTATTTTGTAGATGATGAAAACTCACATGATTTATTTTTAGGATACGCAGTAGCAGCATCACGATTACAAAAGCAATTAGAAGAGTTAGAGGTTGTAGTAGATGAAGAGCATCCTTTATTCGTTTACCTTCCGTGCGGAGTAGGAGGCGGACCTGGCGGCGTCGCATTTGGTTTAAAGTTATTGTATAAAGACAACGTTCATTGTTTCTTTGCAGAGCCAACACATTCTCCTTGTATGTTACTCGGTTTAATGACAGGCCTTCATGATAAAATTGCTGTTCAAGATATCGGGATTGATAATGTAACAGACGCGGACGGACTAGCGGTAGGAAGACCGTCTGGATTTGTCGGTAAAACGATGGAACCATTTTTGAGTGGAAATTACACAGTAAGTGATGAAGAGTTATATAGATTGTTAAAAGAACTAGCTGATACGGAGAATATTTATTTAGAGCCTTCTGCACTAGCAGGTATGATTGGGCCAGTGAAAGTATGTAAAGAAGATGAGTATTTACAAAAGCAACAGTTAACAGAGAAGGTGAAAAAAGGTACTCATATTGTGTGGGGAACGGGTGGAAGTATGGTTCCAAAAGATGTAATGAATGAATATTATAGGAAAGGTTTGGAGTTAACGGTATAAGAAAAATGAGGCTAATTGTAGCCTCATTTTTTCATGTACATAAAAATCTTTGTTATTTTCACAATAGTTCTTTATAGTATATATAAAGGATAACTAATATGGAATAAATACAACAAAAAAGCTTTATTTTACATAATAAGAGGATGTGTATACGATGTCATTACAGACTAAATATATAGCGGGTATTTCGCTTGGGGTTATGGGGATAGGCTTTGCGGCTTCTATCCCTTTTCAAGGAACGGTAGCAGGAGAGATTATACAAGGGGGATTTGAAGCTGGGTTAGTTGGCGGGCTTGCAGATTGGTTTGCGGTTACTGCTTTATTCCGTCACCCGATGGGAATTCCAATTCCGCATACAGCTTTGTTACCTAAAAACCGTAAACGAGTAACGAAAGGGCTCATCAATACGTTAGAAAATGAGTGGCTAACGAAAGAAAGTATTACGAATAAAGTAAAAGAAATGCAGCTAGCACAAATGGTGCTACAAATTGCAGAGAGAGAAATGCAGTCTGATGCTGTGAAAAAAGGCATTGTAACGATTGCTGAGAAGGCGATTGTTTCAATCGATACAGAAAAATTAGCGGTTATTATTGAAAAAGAATTAAAGACGTATTTACATACAATTAATACAAATAACATTTTACAAGTGCTTGTTGATCAATTAGTTGTGCAAGAATATGATGAGAAGACACTTGATTACATATTAGTGAAGGTAAAAGATTGGACAGCGCAAGATGAAGCTCGTTACCAGCTCGGTAGCTTAGGTATGAAGGCGATGGAAAATATAAAAGTAGATGGATTCTTGCAGTTTACTTTGAAATCATTTATGAATATTGTAGATGAAGATAAAATTGGCGGCATTTTGCAGAAGTTTATCATTAGTAATATTAACAGCCTACAAGAGGCTGATAATAGCACAAGACAACTTATATTAGCGAAGATTCGTCAAGAAATTATCAATGTAAAAGAAAATGAAGCCTTATTAAAGGAATTAGAAAATTGGAAAGAAAAGTGGATTGCGAATTGGGATGCTACTGACAAAATAAAAGAGATGCTAGAGCAAGTACAACAAAGAGCAGTTGCTTTTGTAAATAATGAAGAATTTGCTGATAAATATGTTATTCCATTTTTACAAAAACAAATGAATAAAATAAAAGAAGATGAACAGACAGTTCAAAAAATAGAAGATTGGTTACAAAAACAAGTTGTAAGTCTTGTTGAGAAGAACCATTCGAAAATTGGTAAGCTTGTACAAGAAAACCTTGATAAGTTAGATGATAAAACGTTGATCGAAATGATTGAAAATAATGTCGGTAAAGATTTGCAGTGGATCCGAGTGAACGGGGCGGTTTGCGGATTTATGATTGGATTAGTGTTAGAAGGAATTAAAGCGATTATATGAGAAAAACCTTCCGCAATTGCGGAAGGTTTTTCTCATTTTTCGATAACGCTCATATTCAAATTATAAGTTTTCTCAATATTTAACTTGTACGTCCCATTTCCAGTTTTAATCGAATTTTTATACCAATGTTCTTGGTTGTTTAATTCTGGATGTTCTTCTGAAGAAGTATTTTCGTTTTTCGTTAAATCTTCTACTTGTTCCCAAGGTGTACTTCCATGTGTTTCTTTTTGATTCGTTACTGCTGTTAAAGATACATCACTTTCTTTTGCAAGATGGACAGACACTCTTGAGCTTTCCTGTACAAACCAATTATTTTGTAATTGACCTGGATAAAGAGATAGTTCGTTATTTGAAGCACGGATTTCCACATTTTTATTTTGCGGAAGAACAAGCGTTGGTTTCACCTGTGGTGCTGAATTAAATAACGTATGCTGAACAGGTAATGATTTTAAAGTGATATACATCGTTTCTCCAGCCGTTTGAACTGAAAGGAAATCATCTCGTTTTAAATTGAGTTTTTCATTTGCTTTCGTTGTCATTTCATAAGTTCCCAAAAGATGAATTTGATTTGTATTATTTCCCTCTATCGTTAGAGGTTGATGTCCTGCATCTACTACGATTTTTTTGATAGATTCAGGTATATCAAATTGTCCGTCTGGAATATTACTCGTTTGCCTCGTTGTGTTAATAGAGTGACGAACTTCTTCTAGTAATCCAGTTGATAATAAACAGTAAAAAGCAATTACGACGCTTCCTAAAACGCCGATAAAGAAAATACTAAAAATATCATATTTAATAAATGATTGTTCCTTCTTAGAAAATAGAAGGTATAGTAAAACTTCGGCTCCAAGTATGATGAGTAAAACTGGCCACCATGCAGTTAGTGTATCTAATACTTGAATTCCTTTTACGACTGAAAATAGTAAAAAGCATCCTAACGATATAATAGAAAGCCCCATTGAGAATGTTCCAACACGCCAAGTCCTCATTCGCTTGTCCCACCTTTGTTTTCTTTATTTCCAAGTAACAATTTAAAGCCGCCGCCAATTAAAAGGAGCGCAACGATAGATGTTTGGAAATAGCGATAATATAGTTCATTAAGATGAATATTAAATATAGTTACAAAATAATCATTCAAAATAGGAAGGACTGTTTGATTTAATAAATAATAACCACCGAGTGTAATTAATCCGATACCGATCCATCTTTGATGATTTATAAAATAATCGATAATGGGTTCGTCTTGAACTCGTTCTTTTCCGTATTTTGCTGTTTGCTGTAACGCATCAAAAAAGCTATAGAACCAAATGATTGGTACTAAAAATAAAAACGCAGAAAGTCTTAATAAGTCGAGTAAATAAATAGATAGTAAGAAGGCTGCCATAAGCTGAAGACCACGGCGTTGTAAGCCTAAATACATATGACCTGCTCCAGGGAACATCGCTAAAATAGAAGCAAATGTTTTACTTTTCTTTCCCTGCTCTCGATGTTCTTCAAAATCTTCGAAAATAGTACGGTCAATTAATTGCTCGCCACGTTCTTTTTTCTGTAGTTGCTGAACAACGTCAAAGAAATTATAAATCCATAAAACAGGTAACGTAATAAGGAAGATAAGAAAACTTTCTTGCGATGTTAAAAGTGCAACGAAAATGATCATACTTCCGATTCCTGTGCAAGCTACTAAAAATGTAAGTCCGCGTTGCATAAGTCCTAATTGGAAATGGCCAAGTCCAGGGATGATGGATAAGAGAATGATATAAAATCGTTCGCTCTCTTTAGAGGAATTTATCACTTCTCCAGCTTCTTGCTTTTTCGTTTGGTTTATAATGGTGATAACTAAATCTAGTAAGTTAATTACCCATAGAACAGCTAGTAAAAATAGAGAAAGAAAAGCAATATCACGTTCTCTTACTACTATGGTACAAAATACTGCAAAGGAGAATAGAAATAGTGATCCTCCGCTATATAAAATAAACCGTCCTAGCTTTTTTAAGTATAAATGTCCAAGCCCAGGAATTAGCCCTAATACAAGTGCTAAAAAGGGATTTTTATTCATGCTTTGAACCTCCGTCCTTTTTCGATGTGTCTACCGATTTGTTTACAATTTGTTGTGAAATAGAAGACTCGTTATGTTTTGAAGATTTCTCTAAATTTGATGTCGCTGTAAAAATATACTGAAATAAACCACTTACCATAAAAATAATTGTAGCCGCAGTCGCAATTATGTAATGAATGATCGTGCGCTTTAGTGAGGTTGTTTTTATATTTTCATTAGACTGTAGTGTTTCAAAATTAATTTGCGTCATAACTTCGTTCGTAAATGAATCATCATTTATCATTGGAAGGTTTTCATGTTGTTCATCAATACTTTCCATATAAAGTGCTAAACAATGATCACATTCATAAAGATGTTCTTCCATAGATTCACGTTCATTGCTTTCTATAAAATCTAATGTATAATTGCGCCAATCTTCTTTTGAATAATGCATCATAGAAACTCTTCCTCCTTCCAATGTTTTTTAATCCATTTTCGTGCTCGATACAGTTTCATTTCGACTGTTTTTACTTCGATGTTTTCCTGTAAAGCAATTTCTTGATAGCTCTTTTCTTCTAAGTAATGTGCGAGAACGACGTCACGGTAATTTTCGGGAAGTTCTCTCAGTTTTTGAGCAATGAGTAATTTTTGCTCTTTCGTCAATAATAAAGCCTCAATATTATGAGAGGACTGTATATTTTCCTCAGCTTCTTTACATAAGGAGAGTTCTTCACTTTCTCTAGCTTTCTTTCTCTTATAATCAATAGCGTGATTGGTGGCAATACGTGCCATCCACGTTTTTAATCCGCGAAATTGATAATTTGGGAGAGAGGTGTGAATTTTTACGAATACTTCTTGTGTAACATCTTTCGCATCTTCTTCATGTCTTAAAATAGAAAAGATAACTTGAAAAATATAATGACGATATGTTTGTACAAGGATACGAAAAGCATGCTCGCTTCCTTGCTGTGCTTTTTCAATTAATTGTTTTTCCTCAATCGGTCTCTCCCTCCTTTTTGACGCATTCTATTATATAGACGTAAAGAATGATAAGTCACCCTACACATTTTGTAAAAAAAGAATAATATATTTTTTGCGGGAGAGCTAGATGAAAAAAGGTGTGAAAAAATGGTAAAGAGAAGTATATAATGAGCAAGTAGGAAATGTTATACGGAGAAAGGATGTGAATGTTAGTAGGGAAAGGTTCATACTAACAAACATGAAAATTAAAATATTAATAGCAGATGATAACTCTTTTATTAGAGAGGGCATGAAAATTATTTTAAATACATACGAAGAGTTTGAAGTAGTAGATACTGTAAATGATGGGGAAGATGCTGTAGCGTATTGTAAAAAGCATGAAGTTGATATTGCTCTTTTAGATGTTCGTATGCCAAATATGAACGGTGTAGAGGCGACGAAGTTCATTTGTGAAGAGACGAAAACAAAACCGCTTATTTTAACGACGTTTGATGATGATGAGTATATTTTGGATGCAGTAAAAAACGGAGCGAAAGGTTATTTATTAAAAAATAACGATCCGGAGCGTATTCGTGATGCGATAAAAGGAGTATATAACGGTCAAACTGTTATGCAAGATGTTGTCCTCGATAAAATTAAGTCTAATTTAATGGAAAGTAAAGAGGAAGAATGTAAAATTGATAAGAGCCTTTTCACAGAAAGGGAGCTTAGTATTATCGCATTAATTGCAAAAGGTTTCTCAAATAAAGAAATTTCGAAACAGCTTTTTATATCTGAGGGAACAATTGCAAATTATATTACATCAGTTTTAGGGAAAACTGGACTTGAACATCGCACACAAATTGCGATTTATTACTTAACAGGGAAAGTAGATTAATGATATGGAATTTTGGTTAACTGTAAGTAAATTAATTGTCTTTTTATATATTGTGTTCAGTTATATTTACGCAAATGTAGCAAATTTACCGTGGGTTATATTTACTTTACTTATTTACCTTTCTGTAAACGTAATGATTTCTATATTTAAAAAAGATACGTATAAAAAAATATTAATCTGTATATCCATTGGCGTAGTTATGTTATTTACATGGAGGGTTCATCCATTTTTTATTTTGTTTTTACCTTTGAACTTATACGAAATTACATTCTATTACATAGAAAAGAATTGGCCACGCTTTGTCGTTATGATGCTCCCAATTACGATTGCAGATGAAAGTATTCGAATGACTTATGGATTAATTGTTGCATTTTCTTTTCTCGTTTTAACTATTGCAGATCGATATATATCGCGTGTAGTAAAACTTGAATCGCAAAATGATAAGATGCGAAAAGATATGCAACGACTTACGAAAAGCTTACATGAAAATAAAGAGTACATAAGACAATCTGAATACACATTTAAGCTAGAAGAGAGAAATCGGTTATCGCAAGAAATTCATGATAAAATTGGTCACTCGATGACGGGTGCGCTTATTCAAATGGAAGCAGCAAAAAGGTTAATGGAAATAGATAAAGAAAAATCTGCGGAGTTATTACAAAATGCAATTCACATTTCAAAAGATGGAATTGAAAGTATTCGCATTACATTGAAAAATATGAAGCCACCAACTGAGCAAATTGGTATTCATCGTATGAAATTATTCATAGAGGAATTTGCCGGTAAGAATGATGTGAATATTCCTTTTGTATATAAAGGGAACTTAGATATGATTTCTCCCATTCAGTGGAAAATTATCGGTGAGAATGTTACAGAAGCACTAACAAATGCAATGAAATATGCTGATGCTACAGTTATTTCTATAGATATTCATGTGCTTAACAAGATGGTTAAGGTGCAAGTGAAGGATAACGGAAAAGGGGCAGCTCTTGTTAAAAAAGGTCTCGGTATTATGGGGATGGAGGAGCGAACAGCTTCAGTAAACGGAAAAATTATTGTAGATGGAACAAGTGGCTTTTCAGTGACGATGTTGTTGCCGATATAAGAGAATGGGACGAAGATGAACCATCTCATATGAAAAAAGTGAATATTCTCATGTGAAAAGAATGAACTTCTGCACTGAGCAGGTTCATTCTTTTTGTTTATACTAAAAGCAGAGAAACCGAAATAGGGGTGAAAATGATGAATACATTAGAAATTAAAAATTTAACGAAAAAATTTGGTGATTTCATCGCAGTTGATAATATGTCTTTATCTATTAAAGAAGGAGAAATATTTGGCTTTTTAGGATCAAATGGTGCTGGTAAGAGTACAACGATAAATATGATTGCTGGCTTGTTAAGAAGTAATGAAGGTGAAATTAGCATACTAGGAAAAAATATAAAGAAACATAATCGATTTGCAAAGATGAATATTGGTATTGTTCCGCAAGATATTGCGATTTATGAAGAGTTAACTGCCTATGAAAATGTGAAATTCTTTGCTGGGTTGTACGGATTACGAGGAGCCGAATTAAAAGCTAGGGTAGAGGAAGCTCTTCAATTTGTAGGACTTAGCGATAAACATAAAAGTTATCCGAAAAACTTTTCTGGCGGGATGAAACGAAGACTGAATATCGCTTGTGCAATTGCTCATAGACCGAAGTTAATTATTATGGATGAGCCGACAGTTGGAATTGATCCACAGTCAAGAAACTACATTTTGCAGTCAGTACGTAAATTAAATGAAATGGGAAGTACGATTATTTACACGAGCCACTACATGGAAGAAGTAGAAGAGATTTGTACGAAAATCGCAATTGTCGACCACGGTAAAGTGATTGCAGAAGGTACGAAAGAACAGTTAAAAGCGATTATTACAGATACGAAAGATATTTGGATTGAAGTGAAGTCAGTAGAAAATTTAGATGTAGAAAAGTTAAAAGAGATAAACGGTGTGAAAGCTGTTCAAATTGAAGAGAACGTAATCAAGGTAAACTCGGATGCAGGATTAAATAATTTAAATCAAATTATTCAGCATTTCATTAATCATGACATTGAAATTCGTTCATTAGAGGAGCAGGCTCCAAACTTAGAAACAGTATTTCTTACGTTAACCGGAAGAAACTTACGAGATAAATAAAAGGTAAATGAAGAAAAGGTAAAGGGAGGTTCATCAATTGAACATCTTCAATATTGCAATTATGCATATTAAAAGAGATTTCAGAGACGTAAGAACTTTAGTTTTTATGTTAGCATTTCCGATTGTACTTATGCTTGTGTTAGGAACAGCGTTAACCAACGCATTTAATAGTGATAGTCATTCGATTAAAGATATACAAGTGCTATATAAAGATGAAGCGAGTAGCACGTTTTCTCAATCATTTGCAGCATTTACGAAAGAAGTGGATAAATCAGGTATTCATTTTAAAAAAGCTTCCGGCAGTATAGATGGGAAAGAAGAAGTGAAGAAAAATAAATATGCTGCTTATGTAGAGTTAAATAAAGATGGTGCAAAATTTTACGGAAGTGACAAAAGTAGTATTGAGGGGAGTATTGTGGAAGGAATGCTTACAACATTTGTTGATAAGTACAATGTAGCGGTCGAAGTTGCAAAAGTAGATCCTACTAAGGTGAGCACAGTTATTTCAAACGGAAATCATAATGATTATATAAAAGAAACATCCTTACAAGCTGCGAAAAAACCAGGTTCTATGGATTACTATGCGGTTGTAATGACAACGATGATTGCACTATATGCTGCGATGGGAGCGAGTTCTTTAATTCGAGGAGAACGAATACGTAAAACAGGAGATCGTCTCATTGCTGCACCTATAAGTAAAGCTGAAATATTCATTGGAAAAGTACTTGGTAGCCTAGTAGCAAATGCCCTGTGCATATTACTCGTCATGTTATTTAGTAAATTTGTTTTTCAAGCGAATTGGGGCGACCATCTTGGAATCATATTTCTTATTTTATTAACACAAGTCTTTCTAGCAATTAGCTTCGGTTTAGGAATCGGATATATCACGAAAACAGCTGAAGCGTCTAGGGCAATTATTATGGTTGTTGTGCAATTAGCTTCTATTTTTGGAGGTGCATATTTCGTAGTAGAAGAAAATTTCGTTACGAATTTATCGCCATTAACTTGGGCAAATACAGCTGTTATGAAAATTATTTATGCAAATGATGTAGGGGCAGCACTACCAGTCATTTCTTTAAACCTTGGAATATCAGCACTCTTTTTATTAATTGCAATTATTGCATTACGTAGACGGGAGGGGCTATAGTATGAAGGATATTTTATGGCTCATACAAAAAACGTTATCTGTACTTTTGAAAAATAAAAAAGGGTTATTCATTATTATTAGTTTGCCGATAATAGGGACGCTCATTTCCTTCTCGATATACGGAAATGCAGGGCAAGGAACGTTAAATATCGGGATTGTAAATAAAGAAAATGAGCCGATAGCAAATGATACGATAAAGTTTTTAGAAGGATTAAATCATGTGAATGTGAGTAAGGTTAAGGAGTCTCAAATAGAAGATAAACTCACTTCCAAAAAACTTGATGGAGTTATTACATTAGATTCTGGTTTTTCAAAAAGTGTTCGAGAAGGGAAACCAGAGCATATTGAAATTTCATCGATTAAAGGTGATCAAGTAACAGGATTTATAAAATCATATTTATATAATTATATTGATAATATAGCAGCTATTAGTAAAGTGGCAGGAACAGATCAAAGTGCGTTTGATAATATGTACGCAGGGTATCAAAAAGGTTCATTTAAAATGAAAACTGAGACGCTAGAAGATACTTCGAAAAATAAAGATATGACAAATCAAACGATGGGTTACCTTATTATGTTTATGCTGTTTTCAGCAGCGAACTTATCAGGTCATATTTTAAAAGAAAAAGAGAATAGAACGTACTTTAGACTATTATCAACGCCGATAGATGGGAAGAAGTTTATATTATCTAATGTCGGAGTAAATATGATAATACTAACAGTACAAATTTTGATTACAATCCTATTCCTAACGAATGTTTTTCATACGAATATCAATATGCCTTTCATAGTGATGATGGGCGTACTAATGCTATTTGCATTAATCGCAATTGGAATATCATTAGTCCTTGTAGCTTTTTCGAAAAACTCAGCATCGGCAAATGCGATGCAAAATATGATCATTGTACCAACATGCTTACTTGCTGGATGTTATTTCCCATATGACATTATGCCAAGTGCAGTACAAAAAGTAGCTAATTTTCTTCCGCAGCGCTGGTTGTTAGATACGATATCAAAACTACAGCAGGGAATACCATTCTCGGAGTTGTATTTAAACATTTTAATTTTATTAGCTTTCGCAATTGCATTCTTCTTAATTGCTATTTATAAGTTTGGAAGAAATAATGATGCGAGAAATTTTGTTTAATGTGAAAAGGTGTGGCTTAATGCCATACCTTTTTTGTTTGAAATTTAGAGTATCTTTTGTAGTATAGGAATGCTTTTGTAGAGCACTTCGTTATGTGAAGCATGCAAAACATATTTATGTCCCTTTAGAAGAAAAACGCTATGTAGAACAGCGTTACCGTCACCATGTTTTGTAAGTAAATCACTGACGACTTTGCCGTCTGTCCATTTCAGTTTGGAATGTGAAGGGACGACTTGTAAATATTGAGTTGTTTCCTCTCCATCTCCGGCAATGAGTGTCGTTTCAATATTTCTTTTTTGTATAATAAATCTATTTTTATTTAATGTATCGAGGAAAGGGTTTTTCGTTTCCATCTTACTATAAGGAAGAAATGTAATAGAAGAGTTGGATTTTATAAATAAATAATTTCCGTAATCTTTACAAGGAATAACATCTTGTAATCCTGGAAAGTAAATGTGTATCGCCTCAACTTTATTCATTTTATGTAAGATGCTTAAGTAACAAATATATTGTTCCATATAAAAATGAACGATATTTATTTTAGAAGAGGCATGGATAGGGAGACTGCCTCCAGTCCAATAACTATAATTTGGTGGAGATCCAGCGTTTGGTGTGCAGAGTATTATAAGTTGATTCACATCATTTTTATATTCGTCACTTTGAACGTAAGAACGTCCAAGAAGGCCGCCCATACTATGACAAATTAAATTTAGTTTATCGCAACCTGTAATCTTTTTAGCATAAGCAATCGTTTGTAATAAATATTTTTGTGTAGAAAAAACAATACGCTGCCGCCAGTCATAAAAACAGATGAACAAGTCTTTATTTCGTTCGTACCCCATACTTTCTAGCATCATGATGAATGGTTCGTAAACAAATGCAGAAAGTCCAAAACTCCAATTACCAGTGCCGGGAATAATAATATTGCTCATTGAACCGAAAAGACCTGGGATAAAAACAATAGGAGTTTTTCCTTTTCTCATATTCGTATCTCCTTTAACTGTTTAGTATCAATAAAAATAAGAAATACATTTCGTATGAAAACATATTTAAATGAAACACTACGAAATAGTAAGGAATATGATTGGAAGGAAACCAAAATGATTAAAAAAATATTAAGAGTTACTTCTATTATTATTGCTATTTTCGTTTTTATTGTAATTTGTATGCATATCGATGTTACCTTAGGTAGGAAAATGGAAGCTGGAAAAAACATGCCGACAGAGTATGCGCCTCATTATAGTGACTTTCAATTATATGTAGAAGGGAAGTCTTTTTATAAACAATTATTTACTGATATAAGAGAAGCCAAAAGCTCCATCTACACTTATTTCTTCATTTTGTCGGATGATAAAAGTAGTCATACTTTTTTAAACTTATTAAAAGAGAAAGCAAAAGAAGGAGTAAACGTCTATTTATCAGTTGATCGCATTAATGATTTATCATTTGAAAGAAAGATGATAAATGAATTGCGGGAAAGTGGTGTGCATTTTACATATAGTAGAAAACCTGCATTGCCATTCGGATTTTATTCACTTCACCATCGTAATCATCGCCGTATTACGACGATTGATGGGGATATTGGCTATACAGGCGGATTTAATATAGGAGATGAGTACTTAGGGAAAGATAAGCGATTTGGATATTGGCGTGATTATCATGTACGGCTTAAAGGAGAAGGAGCAAAAGATTTAGAAGAGCAGTTTGCTTTAGATTGGAAACGAGATACGAAAGAAGAGATAAAGAGGAGTACGAATAAAGCTAGTAAAGGGAATACATTACATACTATGACTAGTTACAATGGGCATTACGTTGCTGAAAAATATATAGAGCTCATAAAACAAGCTCAGCACTCCATTGTAATTGCAACGCCGTATTTTATAGCAAAAAATAAAGAATCCATGAATGCTTTAATCGCAGCACAAAAGCGTGGTGTTACAGTAAAAATACTTTGGTCATATAAACCAGATCTACCTCTTATAAAAGAAGCGGCGTATCCATACATACGTCAAGCTGTTAATAATGGGATTACTGTATATGGGTATAAAAAAGGAATGTTCCATGGCAAATTAATGCTTATTGATAATGAATTAACTGTTATTGGTACAACAAACTTTACTTCGCGTAGCTTCAATATAAATGATGAAATGAATTTTTATATTTATGGCGGTCCTATTGTAGGACAAGTTAATAAGGCGTTAACAGAGGATTTTCATGATTCGAAAGAAATGACGAAAGAGTTTTTTGAGAAGTTATCTTTTTGGGAGCGTTGTAAGGAGAAAGTGGCGGGATTGGTTGAGTTCTATTTGTGATGATGGATTAGGAAAGGGTGCCTACAAAAGGCACCCTTTTTGGTGGGAAATCATTATTTTTCATGCACCAGCATCGTAACATCATCATTAATCAACGTCCCCACATGTTCACCTAAACATATTTTTTTCATGACTCCAGGCTCATCAAAGTTAAAGACATGCGTTGGTAAATTGTAGTCCCGGGCAAGCAGTAATGCCGCTTGATCCATGACTTGTATATTTTGTCTAACGACATCATTATAGTTTAGTTTGCTGTACATTTTTGCTGATTTGTTATGCTTCGGATCACTTGTAAAAACGCCATCGACACCCTGTTTTGCGACTAATATGGCATCGCTATTCATTTCAATAGCTCTTTGTACGCTTGGATAATCTGTCGTCACGAACGGTTGCCCGTTTCCGCCTCCAAAGATAACGATATAGCCGTTATCTAAATGGTGGACTGCACGCAAGCGAATGTATGGTTCAGCTACTGCATTAAATGGAATGGAAGTCATAACGCGTACTTCTCTATTTGTTTTACTTGTTAAAACACCGCGAAGCATTAAGCTGTTAATGATTGTACCTAACGTACCGATATTATCAGCTTCTACGCGATCGATTCCCCATTCTTCAGCTAGATGCCCCCTAAAAATGTTACCGCCACCGATGACGATGGATACTTCGATACCTAAATCAACAATGGATAAAATTTCGTTTGCGATATGTTCTAATCGTTTGGAGTTAAAGCTATTTCCAGTTTGATCGGCAAGTGCACCGCCGCTTAATTTAATTAAGACACGTTTATATGGCTTCATAACAATTCCCCCTATATAGATCGCAATAAAAAAGGAACAAAGGCGAATGCCTTTGTTCCTTTTTAAGAAAATGAAAAAGAAAAGAAGAAGATAGGACGAATTGCTTTGTATAGTTTTTCATAACATCCACTCCTTTTCATTTTGATTTGTTTTAAGTATATATCTTTTTGATTATACGAAACAATCTGATTACTTATCAAGTTTATTTTATCGTTTTTTAACAAAATGGTGTCAATGAAAAAAAGAAGAAAAATATTTGAATTTTTTGTGACGAACTTGTAGGTTTTTGTATGATTTTGTAGGTTCGCTTATAAGATGTGTGAGTAGCTTTTATAAATTCAAATTGAAAGCGTTCGCATGAAGGGGATGAACATAAATGAAAAAATTCGGATTGGCAACACAAATTTTTGTCGCGCTTGTTTTAGGGATTGTAGTAGGGGCAGTCTTTTATGGCAATAAAACGGCGATTTCTTATATCACACCAATTGGGGATATATTTATTCACTTAATTAAGATGATTGTAGTACCAATTGTTATTTCAGCATTAATTGTTGCAGTAGCTGGTGTAGGAGATATGAAGAAGCTTGGGAAACTGGGTGGTAAGACAATTCTTTATTTCGAAATTATTACGACGATTGCTATTTTAATGGGATTACTTGCAGCGAATATATTCCAACCAGGTACTGGTGTTGATATGAGTAATTTACAGCAAAGTGATATTTCTTCTTATAAACAAACTGCAGATGCAACAGAGAAGAAAGGTTTTGCTGAGACAATTGTTCACATTGTACCGAAAAACGTATTTGAATCGATTGCACAAGGTGACCTATTACCGATTATATTCTTCTCAGTATTATTCGGCTTAGGAGTTGCGGCAATTGGGGAAAAAGGAAAGCCTGTCTTTAACTTTTTTGAAGGCGTACTCGAAGCCATGTTTTGGGTTACAAATCAAGTTATGAAATTTGCACCATTTGGTGTATTCGCATTAATTGCCGTTACGGTTGCAAAATTTGGTGTAGCAACACTACTTCCGCTAGGAAAACTAGTGCTAGCTGTATACGTAACTGTTATACTATTCGTTGTGATTGTATTAGGTATTAATGCACGAATGGTTGGAGTAAACATTTTTACATTAATAAAAATTTTAAAAGAAGAATTGATTCTTTCATTTACGACAGCAAGTTCAGAAGCTGTTTTACCTAATATAATGAGAAAAATGGAAGAGTTCGGTTGTCCAAAGGCAGTTGCCTCTTTCGTAATTCCGACAGGTTATACATTTAACTTGACTGGATCGGCTATTTATCAAGCGTTAGCGGCATTGTTTGTTGCACAAATGTACGGTGTGCACATGTCACTAACGGAGCAAATAACGTTATTATTCGTTCTCATGTTAACATCCAAAGGTATGGCGGGAGTTCCAGGTGCATCGTTCGTTGTTGTATTAGCAACGTTAGGTTCAATGGGGTTACCACTAGAAGGTATCGCATTAATTGCGGGAATTGACCGCATTTTAGATATGATTCGCTCATCTGTCAATGTATTAGGAAATGCATTAGCGGCCATTGTTATGTCGAAGTGGGAAGGCGAATTCGATAATGAGAAAGCAAAACAATATGTAGAAACAGTCAAAGAAACAAAAGCAGCATAAGAAATCGTTAAGGAGTGAATAATCATGGCAACATTAACTGAAGTTAAAAATGGTGTTCGAATTGAAAAAGATTTTTTAGGTGAAAAAGAAGTACCAAACTATGCATACTACGGCGTACAAACAATGCGTGCAGTTGAAAACTTCCCAATTACAGGATACAAAATCCATGAAGGTTTAATTAAAGCGTTCGCAGTTGTAAAAAAAGCTGCAGCGCTTGCGAATACAGATGTAGGAAGATTGGAATTAAACAAGGGCGGTGCGATCGCAGAAGCTGCTCAAGAAATTCTTGATGGAAAATGGCATGATCATTTCATCGTAGATCCAATCCAAGGCGGAGCGGGTACTTCAATGAACATGAATGCAAATGAAGTCATTGCCAATCGTGCTCTTGAATTATTAGGAATGGAAAAGGGAGACTATCATTATATTAGTCCAAATAGTCATGTAAATATGGCCCAATCAACAAATGATGCATTCCCAACGGCGATTCATATCGCAACGTTAAATGCATTAGAAGGCTTATTACAAACGATGGGTTATATGCATGATGTATTTGAATTAAAAGCAGAACAGTTTGACCATGTTATTAAAATGGGACGTACACATTTACAAGACGCTGTGCCAATTCGCCTTGGACAAGAATTTAAAGCGTACTCTCGTGTACTTGAACGTGATATGAAACGCATTCAGCAATCACGTCAACACTTATATGAAGTGAACATGGGAGCAACTGCAGTTGGTACAGGCTTAAATGCAGATCCAGAATATATTGAAGCAGTTGTAAAACATTTAGCTGCAATTAGTGAACTGCCACTTGTCGGTGCAGAAGATTTAGTAGATGCAACGCAAAATACGGATGCTTATACTGAAGTATCTGCAGCGCTTAAAGTATGTATGATGAATATGTCTAAAATTGCGAATGACCTTCGCTTAATGGCATCAGGTCCGCGTGTTGGTTTAGCGGAAATTATGTTACCAGCTCGTCAACCAGGTTCATCTATTATGCCAGGGAAAGTAAACCCTGTTATGCCAGAAGTAATTAATCAAATTGCGTTCCAAGTAATTGGTAATGACCATACAATTTGCCTTGCTTCAGAAGCAGGACAATTAGAATTAAACGTTATGGAACCAGTACTTGTTTTCAACTTACTTCAATCGATTAGCATTATGAATAACGGTTTCCGTGCCTTTACAGATAATTGCTTAAAAGGAATTGAAGCGAATGAAGATCGCTTAAAAGAGTATGTTGAGAAAAGTGTAGGAATTATTACAGCCGTGAACCCTCATATCGGTTATGAAGCAGCAGCTCGCGTTGCGAAAGAAGCAATTGCAACAGGCCAATCCGTTCGAGAACTTTGTGTGAAAAATGGTGTATTGTCACAAGAAGACTTAGAGTTAATTCTAGATCCATTCGAAATGACACACCCAGGGATTGCAGGAGCAACTCTTTTAAAGAAAAATTAAAAGAAGAGGGGGACAATCCCCTTTTTTTTGTTTACAATATAGAAATGCTATATATGAATAGAGGTAGGGATGTTATGAGCAAGTTTACAGTAGCTTCTAATGGTGCATTAGAAACAACATTAAGAGGAGCAGAAGTATTATCAACACCACTTTTAAATAAAGGGGTAGCTTTCACACAAAATGAAAGAGAAGAGTTAGGTTTAAAAGGGTTATTACCGCCAGCGGTTTTAACGTTAGAAGAACAGGCACGCCGAGCATACGAACAATTTAGTTCTCAGCCGGATGATTTATTAAAGAATGTATACTTAACTGCGTTACATGATCGAAATGAAGTATTATTTTATCGTATATTAACAGATCATTTACGTGAAATGTTACCGATTGTATATACACCAACTGTCGGTGTAGCAATTCAAAGATATAGTCATGAATATCGTAAACCACGTGGTGTTTATTTATCAATTAACGATCCATCAGGTATCGAAGAAGCATTCACGAATATCGGTGCAACAGCTGAGAACATTGATTTAGTCGTTGTAACAGATGGAGAAGGCATATTAGGAATTGGTGACTGGGGCGTTGGTGGTATTAACATCGCAATCGGAAAATTAGCTGTTTACACTGCTGCAGTTGGAATCGATCCTAGTCGTGTATTACCGGTAATTTTAGATGTAGGTACAAACCGTGAGGAGCTATTAAACAATCCATTTTATATTGGAAATCGTCACCCTCGTATAACAGGTGAAGCTTACGATGAATTTATTGATACGTTTGTACAAGCGGTAAACAAACAATTCCCGAAAGCACTTTTACATTGGGAAGACTTTAGCTCTCGTAATGCACGAAAAATTTTAGATAAATATCGTCATGATGTTTGTACGTTTAATGATGATATTCAAGGTACAGGTGCAGTTTCACTTGCGGCAGTATTATCGGCAGTGAAAGCTTCTGGTGTACCGCTAAGTGAACACCGCGTTGTTGTATTTGGTGCTGGTACGGCTGGAATCGGTATCGCAGATCAAGTTAGAGATGCGATGGTTCGCGTAGGCGTATCTGAAGAAGAATCATATAAGCGTTTCTGGTGTATTGATCGTAACGGGTTAGTTACAGATAATATGGAAGATCTTCTTGATTTCCAAATTCCGTACGCAAGAAAAGAAGTAGAAGTAAGTGGGTGGAAGCAAAATGATGTGATCGGACTTGCTGAAGTTGTGAAACATGTAAAACCGACAATTTTAATTGGTACATCTACTGTTGCAGGTGCATTTAAAGAAGAGATTATTAAAGAAATGGCTTCTCACGTAGAAAGACCAATTATTTTACCAATGTCGAATCCGACGCCACTTGCTGAAGCAAAACCAGCAGATTTAATCGAGTGGACAGAAGGAAGAGCGTTAGTTGCAACAGGAAGTCCATTTGAACCAGTTACATATAACGGTGTAACGTATGTGATTGGACAATCAAATAATGCACTGATTTTCCCAGGTCTTGGTCTTGGAACAATTGTAGTACGAGCAAGCGTCATGACGGATGGAATGTTCGCAGCAGCAGCTGAAGCAGTTGCAAGTATGGTAGATACAAGTCAGCCAGGAGCACCTATTTTACCAGAGGTCGAAGAATTACGTAATATCTCAGAAATGGTTGCAATTGAAGTAGCTAAAGTTGCAGTTGCAGAAGGTGTTGCAAGAGTGAACTTAAGTGATAACGATATCAAGATGGCAGTGAAAGAAGCAATGTGGAAGCCAGAGTATCGCCAAATAAAAGCGGTAGAAAAGGTTAGAATATAGAAAAAAGCCCGTTTATAACAATAAGCGGGCTTTCGCTTTTACTACTGAAAAAAAGTATAGGAAGTGTCACCTTTGAATTGGAATCAATTATGGAAGAAAGATATGTCCCTTTTAATTATATTAATGGTCGTTGTTCCGATTGCTGGGGAGCTGAACTTTCATCCCTTTAATGATACGTTTCGAGTTAGCTTCGGTACACCGCTATTCTTCTTTTTATTATTATTTTTAAGAAGAGTACCAGCAGGAGTTGCAGGTATTCTTGTTGGTATATCTGTAGTCTTATTCCGAGTATGTCTTGACTGGATCATGCAAGGTTCATTTCATATGACAGAATCATTTTATTTGCGTTATCCTGTGTTCTTCTATTATTTTATTTATGGCAGTTTTTTTTCGCTTTGCAGGGTAAATAAGTTCCATCAGAAACCAATCATTATTGGCTGCCTTGGAATTTCAATTGAAATTGTTGCAAGTATGTCAGAACTTGCGTTTTATCATATGTTAGTACTAGGTACAACAATAACGATTTCTGAAGTAAATAAACTCATCATTATTGCTATTTTTCGTAGTTTCTTTGCACTTGGTTTTTTAAATATGATGAATTTATATGAAACGAAATTAAAAGAATCGCAAGTTCGAAAAGAAAATGAAAATATGTTAATGCATCTTTCTAATTTATATGTGGAATCTGTTCATTTGAAAAAGACGTTACAAAATGCGGAGTTAATTACACAAGAAGCATATCAACTATATCGAAATTTACAAGTAAGCGCTGATTCAAGTAGTAAAACAGCATTGAAAATAGCGGGGGAAGTGCATGAAATAAAAAAGGATAATCAAAGGATATTTGCAGGATTATCTAAACTGTTATTAGATAAAAATGTGGCTGAATATGTAGAAGGACATGAGTTAGCAGAAATGATTGTTAGAATAAACGAGAAGTATGCTGAAATGCTAGAAAAGGATATACGTTTTTCTAAACATATAGAAGGTGAGCATGCTGCATACCACGTGTATACAGTTCTATCAATTTTTAATAACCTCGCTGCAAATGCAGTTGAAGCAATTGAAGATAAAGGTGTCGTTATTATTAAGCTATATAAAAGAGATCAACATATATTTTTTGAAGTAATTGACGATGGACCTGGTATTGCACAAAAGTATAAGAAATTAGTATTTAAGCCAGGGTTTACTTCCAAGTATGATCAAACGGGAACACCGTCAACTGGTATTGGGCTTTCTTACATAAATGAAATGGTAACAGAGCTAGGCGGAGAAGTGAGATTAGAAGGCCGAGAAAATAAAAGAGGATGTAAGTTTATCGTTTGTTTACCAGAGGGTAGTTTAAAGCGGGAAGGGGAATAGATTTGTTTTATTATATCGTAGACGATGATGAAGTTTTCCGTTCGATGCTTTCGCAAATTATTGAAGATGGAGATCTTGGAGAAGTAATTGGTGAGGCGGATGACGGAGCTTTTATTGAGGCGGATCAACTAAATTTTAAAAAAGTAGATATTTTATTTATTGATTTGTTGATGCCGATGAGGGACGGAATTGAAACAGTTCGTCACATTGCGTCAACTTTCACGGGGAAAATCATTATGATTTCTCAAGTGGAATCGAAGCAGCTTATAGGTGAGGCATATACACTTGGTGTAGAATATTATATTACAAAACCATTAAATAAAATCGAAGTTGTATCTGTTGTACGCAAAGTGATGGAGCGTATTAGATTGGAGCGTTCTATACACGATATTCAAAAATCATTGAATAACGTGTTTCAGTGGGAAAAACCGCAATTGCGTACTGAACCAGTGCAAGAAGGAAAAAAGATAGGGGATTTAGGGCGCTTTTTACTATCAGAACTCGGTATTGCGGGAGAGAATGGAAGTAAAGATTTACTTAGTATGCTGGAATATTTATATGGTCAAGAAAAGGCACAGACATTTGAGTTTGGCTTTCCTGCGTTAAAAGAAATTTTCCATCATATTACGATAAGAAAATTAGGGGATTTAGCTTTAGAGGCGGATATTGATAAAGAGAAAAAAGCTTCTGAACAAAGAGTACGTCGAGCTATTTATCAGTCGTTAAATCATTTGGCTTCTTTAGGATTAACAGACTTTTCAAATCCAAAATTTGAAAGCTATGCTCCAAAATTTTTCGATTTTACCGTAGTTAGAAAACGGATGACAGAAATGACGAAAGATGAACTCGCATCTTCTGGTCATACGCGAATTAATACGAAAAAGTTTATTCAAGTGTTGTATTTTGAGGCGAAGAGGTTGATGGAGATAGAGTCAAGAAGATGCTTATAAATAAGCATCTTCTTTTGTTAAATCAACATTTTATATTTTCTCGTGGAGCATGTAAAATGTTAAGTAAGAGAAAATGGTTTTATATTAAGGAAGTGTCAAAGCAATGAGTTTCACATTGAATAAATCGATTATTAAAGAAGTGTGCGGAGAGACCTCATATAAAAGAGGTGAAGCCTATTATAAATCAAATAAAGTGATAATAGATCAGTACGATGAAAATAAAGAAATTTGTGAGGCGACAGTAAAAGGGAACGAGGATTTCCATGTTACAGTAGCAAAAGCCAAAAAGGGTGATGTTGTTGCAAAATGTAGTTGTCCTTCATTAGCGTCTTTTCAAACGTACTGTCAACATGTTGCAGCAGTATTAATACAAATAAACTATAATCAACAAACAGGTGGAATGAGCTCCACTAGTAGCAGAAATGATCAATTGACAAGTGGTATGTTTCAGCTGTTTGCAGATAAACCACTGAGGCCAAAAAGTAAACAACACCGTTTTGATACACGTGAAATATTAGATATTGAGTTTATATGTACACCAGTTGCTACGAGAAGTGGTGGGGCTCTTCTTGGAATTCAATTGAAACTTGCCAAAGTGTATGTCATAAATCATATTAGAGAATTTCTTTCTAAGGTGGAGAAAAGAGAGTCTTTTCATTGTTCAAATGAATTTACATATACACCAGATGTACATAGTTTTAAACAAGAAACGGATGCAATTATTCAGCAGCTCATTAAAATGTATCATAACGAAAAAATGTATGAAGATACGCTAGAAGTACATGCGAAACAAGATGAAAGTATGATATTTATACCACCAGCTTCATGGAAAGATATGCTCTTTTCGCTTTCTAAAGTTGAATATGTACAGCTGAAACAAAATGAACAACTGTTTCAGAGATTACAAGTTTCAAAAGGGTTGTTGCCGTTACACTTTGAATTTACGAAGGGAAATAATGGCGGATTTACACTTCATATAGATGGTTTAAATCGTGTACAAGTTATGGATATGTATAACAATGCACTTTACGATGGGAAATTATATCACTTACACATTGAAGATTGTATGCGACTTATTGAATTACAAAAGATGATGAGTCGCTCAAATAGTAATCAGTTTTATATTCCAGAAAGTAAGATGGAACATTTCGTCGCGAAAGTTGTACCAGGATTAATGAAGCTCGGAACTGTACACATTGATGAAGTAATATCGGATCGTGTTGAAACACCTTCGCTAAAAGCGAAATTGTATTTAGACCGCGTGAAAAATCGCTTATTAGCAGGTCTTGAATTTCACTATGGGAACGTCATGATTAATCCGCTAGAAGAGGATGGACAGCCGTCTGTTTTTAATCGTGATGAGAAAAAGGAAAAAGAGATTTTAGACATTATGAGTGAAAGTGCTTTTGCAAAAACAGAAGGCGGTTACTTTATGCATAATGAAGAAGCTGAGTATAATTTTTTATATCACGTCGTGCCAACATTAAAAGGTTTAGTTGATATTTATGCGACGACAGCAATCAAATTGCGAATTAGTAAAGGGGATGCAGTTCCTCTTATTAGAGTGAGAAGAAAAGAAAGAATTGATTGGTTGTCATTTCGTTTTGATATAAAAGGAATACCAGAAGCAGAAATTAAAGGTGTATTAGCGGCCCTTGAAGAGAAACGTAAATATTATCGATTGGCGAATGGTTCGTTTTTATCGCTAGAGAGTAAAGAGTTTAATGAAATTAATCAGTTTATAAAAGAATCAGGTATTCGGAAAGAATTTTTACATGGAGAAGAGGTAAATGTTCCACTTATTCGGAGTGTAAAATGGATGAACGGACTTCATGAAGGCAATGTTTTAAGTTTAGATGATTCTGTTCAAGAGTTAGTAGAAAACATTCAAAACCCGAAAAAATTAAAGTTTGCTGTGCCAAATACTTTAAATGCAGAAATGAGAAAGTATCAAGTATATGGGTTCGAATGGATGAAAACACTTGCTCATTACCGTTTTGGCGGTATTTTAGCAGATGATATGGGACTTGGAAAAACGTTGCAAAGCATTGCTTTTATAGATTCTGTTTTGCCTGAGATTCGAGAAAAGAAACTACCTATATTAGTCGTTTCACCATCATCTCTTGTTTATAATTGGTTTAGTGAATTGAAAAAATTCGCCCCGCATATTAGAGCAGTTATTGCAGATGGAAACCAAGCAGAGCGCCGGAAAATTTTGAAAGATATAACGGAATTTGATGTCGTAATTACGTCATATCCATTACTGAGAAGAGATATAAGATTGTATGCAAGACCATTTCATACACTATTCCTTGATGAAGCGCAGGCGTTTAAAAACCCTACAACGCAAACGGCAAGAGCTGTGAAAACAATTCAAGCTGAATACCGTTTTGGGCTAACGGGTACACCTGTAGAAAATTCATTAGAAGAGCTATGGTCTATCTTCCATGTCGTCTTCCCAGAATTATTACCAGGAAGAAAAGAGTTCGGTGATTTAAGGCGTGAAGATATAGCGAAGCGAGTGAAACCATTCGTATTAAGACGATTAAAAGGGGACGTATTAAATGAGTTGCCAGAGAAAATAGAGCACTTACAATCATCGGAGTTATTACCCGATCAAAAGAGTCTCTATGCTGCTTATTTAGCGAAGCTAAGGGAAGAAACGTTAAAGCATTTAGACAAAGATACGTTACGTAAAAATAAAATTAGAATTTTAGCTGGTTTAACGAGATTGCGACAAATTTGTTGTCATCCTGCTTTATTTGTTGATGATTACAAAGGAAGTTCAGCTAAATTTGAACAACTGTTAGAGATTTTAGAGGAATGTAGAAGTACAGGGAAGAGAATATTAATTTTTTCTCAATTTACGAAGATGCTTTCCATTATTGGTCGTGAGTTAAATCGACAAGCAATTCCATACTTTTATTTAGACGGGAGTACACCAGCGCAGGAACGTGTAGAGCTGTGCGATCGGTTTAACGAAGGAGAAGGAGATCTATTTCTCATTTCTTTAAAAGCTGGTGGTACCGGACTTAATTTAACTGGTGCAGATACAGTAATATTATACGATTTATGGTGGAATCCAGCTGTTGAACAACAAGCGGCCGATAGAGCGTATCGAATGGGACAAAAAAATACAGTGCAAGTTATAAAGCTAGTAGCCCACGGAACAATTGAGGAGAAAATGCATGAACTGCAAGAAAGTAAGAAAAATTTAATTGCTGAAGTGATTGAGCCGGGAGAAGGGAAATTGTCCTCAATCACAGAGGAAGAAATTCGAGATATTTTAATGATTTAATATAAAAAAGCTATGCCTTCAAATTTATGAGGGCATAGCTTTTTTGTTGTAATAATTATATTTTGTTTTGTACAAAGTAAAGAAATCAAATGTTATTTAAATTACTTCTTTGTACCTTTACTTTTGTATGGTTTGGCAGCTGCCTTTTTCTTTGCACTTGATTGCCAACGGTTCCATCCTTTACTTCCTGTACCTTGTCCTACACCTTTTTTCGGTTTTGCTTTCGTTTTACTCATATGATCACTCCGTTATATAAAAATCTTATTTGATAATAGTCAATGATTTAGAAAATACTCTTTATAAATGACTATGATTGCTTTAAGTAAAAATAAACTGCTTGAATGCTATAGTATATCATGAAATTGGAAGTAAACTGAAAGGAATTATAAAGAAAATGAAAATAATAAGAAATACTGCGGATTCTATATTCCGAACGATCACATTAATTATTGTGTATACGTTAGTTTCGGTCAGTGAAACATTTTTTGGATTGACGAGGCAGAAAAAGTAAAGATGTTAAATTAACAACAATCAATAAAGCCGTAAAATAAAGAATTGAAAAATATTTTAAAACTTTTTGTTGACTTTCTTTATTTTTTGTATAGAATAATCATTAATAAAATGTTTCAGAGATGTGACAACAAAACGACTATGAAAGGACGAGTAGTAGTAGGACGTAGTTTAAGCGAGTCAGGGGTGGTGTGAGCCTGATACGAAGCCTATTATGAAGAACCTCCTGGAGTTGCTAACCGAAATCCTTTATAGGAAAGTAGACTTAGCCGGGAACTTCGCCGTTACAAGAAGAACAGTATCGAGATATTTCATCTCCGTATTGTATAAGTGAGCAACCTCTGTTGCTAATTTGGGTGGTACCGCGGAACCAAAGCCTTTCGTCCCAGTTTTTTGGGAAAGAAGGGCTTTTTTTGTTGGCTTCTTTTCACAACATCCAAACATTTTAGGAGGAAACCACCATGTATCAATCATTAATGACAGTAAGAGAGACTCAAATTGCAATTAAGGAAGTTAAAACATTTTTCGAGGACCAATTAGCAAAACGCCTTGAACTATTCCGCGTATCTGCACCATTATTCGTAACGAAAAAATCAGGATTAAACGATCACCTAAACGGTGTAGAACGTCCAATTGAATTTGATATGTTACATTCAGGAGAAGAATTAGAAATTGTTCATTCACTAGCGAAATGGAAACGATTTGCATTACATGAATATGGATATGAAGCTGGTGAAGGTTTATATACAAACATGAACGCGATTCGTCGTGATGAAGAACTTGATGCAACGCATTCCATTTACGTTGACCAATGGGATTGGGAAAAAATCGTTCAAAAAGAATGGCGTACTGTCGATTACTTACAAAAAACAGTACAAACAATTTATGGAATATTCAAAGATTTAGAAGATCACTTATTTGAAAAATATCCGTTCCTTGGAAAGTATTTACCGGAAGAAATTGTTTTCGTTACTTCTCAAGAATTAGAAGATAAATATCCAGAATTAACACCGAAAGATCGTGAACATGCAATTGCGAAAGAACATGGTGCAGTCTTCATTATCGGAATTGGTGATGCACTTCGTTCAGGTGAAAAGCACGACGGACGCGCAGCTGATTATGACGATTGGAAATTAAACGGTGACATTTTATTCTGGCACCCAGTACTACAATCTTCATTTGAATTATCATCAATGGGAATTCGTGTTGATAGTAAATCACTTGATGAGCAGTTAACGAAAACTTGTGAAGACTTCAAACGTGAGTATGATTTCCATAAAGGTATACTAGAAGACGTACTACCATTAACAATCGGCGGTGGCATTGGACAATCAAGAATGTGCATGTACTTCTTACGTAAAGCTCATATCGGTGAAGTTCAATCTTCTGTATGGCCTGACGATTTACGTGCAGCTTGTAAAAAAGAAAACATTCATCTGTTTTAATAGAAGTGAGGGAATAGCTTAAATATAGAGCTATTCCCTCTTTTTTTATAAAACATTACTTATTTATTACCGAGTTCTTCCGCTAAACCGATTAAAATTCCTTCGACTCCACGAATGTAGCAGAGACGATACGAGTTCTCGTACTGAACTACTTCGCCAACGAGCTCTGCACCATGCTTAGTGAGTCTCGATACCATTTCGTCAATGTCTTCAACGGTGAACATGACGCGTAGATAACCGAGGGCGTTTACAGGAGCTGTTCGGTGATCTGCTATAGTAGGAGGGGTGAGAAATCGCGAAAGTTCAATTCGGCTGTGGCCATCTGGAGTGGCCATCATAGCGATCTCTACGCACTGAGAACCGAGTCCAGTTACGCGACCAGCCCATTCACCTTCGACATTGGCTCGACCTTCGAGATTCAAGCCAATCTCCTCAAAGAAAGAGATTGCGTTATCAAGGGATTCTACAACGATGCTGACATTGTCCATTCGTAGTAATTTGTTTTTTGCCATAGTCTTATCTCCTTATGTATAAAAGTCTATTATTTAATTATCCCCGTAATTATACTACTAAGTAGTTACAAATTCCTTTCAGTCAAAAACACCTTGTCACAGTATAGGAAAATGTGACAAGGTGTTTTTTAATATGTCATATAGCATCGTGTTAACGAACAGCTTTTTATTTAATAGGAATGTAATACATTAATCAGATTTTTTTAGTATTACTAAATATATCAGATTAGCTCATTTGCACGAAAGGCTCAATTTTCGCCATAAATGATTGATGCAGCGCCTCAACGCCTGTTACTAAATGAAGGCGGTCAATAACGACAGACACTTTAATTTCTGATGTACTTACCATTTTAATATGAATATCTTCTTCTTTTAAAGTAGTGAACATATTTGCAGCGACACCTGGGTTAGATACCATGCCAGATCCTACGATTGATACTTTTGCTAAGTGATTTTCATGTTCTACAGATTCATAGTGAAGAGTTTCTTGATTTTGTTCCAAAACTTCTAAAGTTTCTCTTAAATCATTCGAATGAATGGAGAAGGAGAGGTGTACAGTTCCTTCATTTGTAATACTTTGAATGATGATATCTACATTAATGTGTGCTGCTGCTAATGTAGAGAAAACTGTTGAAAGCGAGCCTTGTTCTAATCCTTTAATTGTGACACGTGTAATGTTATCCTCAAATGCAATACCTTTAACGATTGATTGTTGTTCCATGTTACATTCTCCTTTTACAATTGTTCCGTTTTCTTGTTCCATACTTGAGCGAACTTCTAAAACTACGTTATGATTTTTAGCAAACTCAACAGCGCGCGGGTGTAATACGCCGGCACCGAGATTAGCAAGCTCTAACATTTCGTCATAAGAAATTTCGTCTAATTTGTAAGCATCTTTTACAACTCGTGGGTCCGTCGTATATACACCTGTCACATCCGTATAAATATCACATTTTTTTGCTTTAAGTGCAGCGGCTAGTGCGACAGCAGTTGTATCAGAACCACCACGGCCAAGCGTGGTAATTTCATTTTCTACACTTATACCTTGGAAACCAGCTACGATAACAATCGTGCCTTCAGCAAGATAAGATTGAATACGATCTGTATGAATGTCAGTAATCCGTGCACTACTATGTACAGATTCTGTCGTAATACCTGCTTGCCACCCTGTTAATGAAATTGCATGATAGCCTTTTGCTTGCAGTGCCATTGTTAATAATGAAATAGTTACTTGTTCTCCTGTAGATAGAAGCATATCCATTTCACGTTTACTTGGATTTTCTGTGATAGCGTTAGCGAGTGCGACAAGTTCATCTGTGCTTTTTCCCATTGCTGAAACGACAGAGACAATGCTATGACCTCGTTCATATTCTTCAATAATTAAATTTGCTACATGTTGAATGCGTTCGACGCTTCCGACAGAAGTGCCACCAAATTTTTGAACAATTATTTCCATTACAAATTCCTTCTTTCGTCTATTTTTAAGAATAGATTAGGAAATATATAAATCCCAATACTCCTGTAGTTACCAGAAAGACAAACAAAAAACACCATCTCAAATAAGTGAGGATGGTGCTGTTACAGGAAAAGGGAAACAGAAAACGGAGCTAATAAAAAAACCGCCAAAAAAGGAATATCATAAAAAAATGATATCTCTTTTTTGTAGATAGCTCTTCATACGTACACGTCTGTACATATGACAGTTCTGTTTCTATTCGAAAACAGCCCCAATTGATAAATGCAGAGAAATTTATCAATTTCGGCAATACTTCCTTTCATCTAAGTTCATAGACATCTCTGTGTCTCCATTAGAATACTCATAAGTATCGCAACCTCTATCTCACGTTTTAGGCGAGAGTGTTTGATTTATGAAGTTGTTGGTAACATTTGTTTTATAATAATTTAAATTTTTCGGGGAATCAAGTGTTTTATATATATTTTAAAAATTCTTTCTTTTTTGAGGAAGTTTGTGAAAAATGTAGCAAAATAAATTCATTGCATGTACATTAAACTTATAGTGCATAGGAGGTGGGGAGAATGAAAAGGAAACAGTCTATTTATGTTGCGACAAAAATGAACACGACGATGGAAAATTATGGGAATATACGCAAGAACCAGATATACATACAGAGTGGGATGCTCGCTTTACTGAAATTTCGTATTTAGAGAAAAAAGAAGGAGAACCACAGAAGTTTTTGTATAAAACAAAGATTGGATTTGGGCTTGAAATAGTTGGAGAAGGGGAATCAATAGGTGAAATAAGAAAAGAAACTGGTGAAAGAATTTCTTCTTTAAAATTTTGGACGGATAATACATTATCTCTTATTCAAATAGGACGTGGTTATTGGAAGTATACGCCCAATAAAGAATACATCCATTTTGAGACACAATATGATTATGATACAAGATTTGGTCGTATAGGAAATGTGATAGATTCCTATATTTTTCGTCCGTTATTAGGTTGGGCGACTGCTTGGAGTTTTGATGCCTTAAAATTATGGTTAGAAAAGGGGCTTCATCCTAGGTTACTAATTAGAAGAACAATGACGTATTGGCTCGTATGTTCTTTATTTGCTTTTGTATGGATATATCAAGGGATAGTGCCAAAACTACTGTTTACTCATTCAGAAGAAGTAAAGATGCTTTCTTTATTAATCGGTTCAAATGAAAGTAGTGTATGTATACTTAAAATAATTGGGGGGTTAGAAATAATTTTCGGTGTCGTATGGCTGTTGCCACTAACAAAACGAAAATTATTTATACTGCATATTATTGTATTACTAGTTTTAACGTTAGCGGCAGGATTTACGAATATCGCAAGCTTTACAGGACCGTTTAATCCGATTACATTAAATGTTCTTTTAATGGGGTTATCAATTGTCGGTTATATAAATAGTTTCGATTTACCAAGCGCGAAAAATTGCAAGAGGGCGAGAAAGGGATAAGTATATGGCTAATATGTATGAACGATTATTAGGGGATACCTATAAAAATCTTCATCCTGAATTGCAGAAGCGTTATGCGATTACAGAAGAGAATAGTTTTACAGGGGAAGGAAAGATGGATGAAATTTACGGTGGCTCTTTTTTCGTGAAATTTATATTGAAAATTGCATCGAAGTTTCGAATGTTTTTCTCGGAACGAGGAGAGGAAATTCCATTTACGATACAAAACATAGCTGAGCGAGATGAATATGGACAAGAATTAGTAAGGTGGAACCGTACTTTTTATTTTCATAATAAGAAAAGATATTTTAATGCAGTTATGCAATTGGATGAAAACGAAAATGAAATTGTAGATTATTTTGGTGAACCACATTTACTCGTTTCTACACTGCATTTTCATATCGATGAGTTAGGGGCAATGCATATTTCTTCAAAGAAACAATGGTTTTATATGTTTGGAAGAAAAATGCCGTTACCAAAATTTTTGTATGGTGAGGCAAAAATTGTTGAAAGTTATGATGAAACACTTCAGTGTTTTCGAATTCATGTACAAGTACGAAACCCGTTAATTGGTTCGCTTTTTTCATATAAGGGAACATTTGTGGAAAGGGAATAAACGATATGAAAAATATAATATTTGGGCTTGCTTGCTATGTTGTTTTTCTAATATGTGAGTGGTCGAATATAAATCCTGTTGAAGCAATTATATTATTATCTGTTTTATTATTTATACCAATGTCATTTTGTATTATTGATAAAAGAACAAGAGATGGATCGCAATTATTATTTTATAAATCCGTATCATTTTTATATCCAATCGCAGCAATTTGTGCAATGCTAGCTTTCGTCACACATCACTATTTATTTGCGCTAGTTTGGTTTGTATATACAGGAATTGTTGCGTTATTTGGTGTAAGTAGATTGCTAGAAAGAGGATGGAAGCCGTTAGAAGAAATCGCCATAGATAGTGCGTTTATTTATTTGTTTTTAGGTGGTTTTTGGTTTTCTGCTTCAGTAGCAAAACTTTCAATTATGCATTTTAGCTCTGACATTGTTTTACTCACAGCTGCACATTTTCATTATTCGGCGTTTCTATTGCCATTATCAGCTGGTTTAATAGGGAGAAAAAGAGAAAAGAGAAGTAAAGTGTATGATGCTATTATGTTTATCATCATGATTTCACCTATGACAGTTGCAATAGGAATTACATACTCAAGAATATTTGAATTTTTTGCAGTGTTCCTATATTTATGTGCAATTTATGTGCAATTTATGGGTATGGATTTTACGTTTGGAGAGCAAAATTTAATGCTATCAGTGCAAAGATTCTTCTAATCGTTTCGTCTAGTACACTCATGGTTACAATTATGTTCTCACTCATATATTCATACGGAAATTTGAAGCATGTCTTGACGATTACAATTGCTCAAATGGTTTGGATTCATGGTGTTGTCAATGGAATTGGAGTAGCGTTACCGGCATTTATCGGCTGGGTGATTGAAAAGAGTGTTCCGAATTATAAATACTATGGGAAACCAATGAGTAAGTTAAGAGGAAATGTGGCAATTGGTGAGGCTTATTTATATAGCAGCAATTTAGTAGACAGTAAGGAATACAACGGTTTAGTTGATAAAGTAAATGACTTTCATAGTGAGGCATTTGATGTGACGAAGGTTCCTTTAAGTATTATTCATTTTTATGAAAATACAGCAGAGTATGAATTGCAATCGAATATTAAATGGGCTCGTTGGTTCCGTCCGTTCGCACTTTGCTATGAGAAAATGAGTAAGCGTGTAGAACAAATACATTTAGGAATGGGCGGCAATTGGGAAACGATGCATGGCTCTATCATTAGTGTCATAGATGAGAAAGATGGAAGAGAGAATGTAAGGGCTTGGCTAAGAAAAAATGAAGCAGGTGAATCTATTTTTGTAGCTCTTTATTCAAAGCATACAAATAAGAATGAGACATATATGAATATCGCCTTACCTTTACCTTATTCGAATATGACTGGTATTTTGAAACTATATAATGATAGTCATGATTTAATTATTACTAGTAAGTTAAGAGAAAATGGTCAGGGAGATGAGGGGATTTATTTACATACTCGGTTCTTGACAATCCGTTTACCGTTAGCAGAGACTTTTATTATAAAAGAGCGCACGGATCACATACTAGAAGCTAATCATAGAATGTGGATATTTGGAGTTAAGTTTTTAGAAATTGATTATAAGATTAAGAAAGTAGAGGAGAAGTAAGAAAAGCTTGGAGAGATTCCAAGCTTTTTTACGTATGTGTAATTGTTATAGCAACTTGTTTATCTAGCTCATTATCCCAAACACGTTGAATTTCAAAGGTGCCTTTTTCAAAAAATAATGGGAATCTTTCTTTAAACCAATCTTGCATAGGAAGCTTTAGTGCTGTATCGATTGGTATCCATAATAATTTGCCCTCAGGTGGGTTTAAAAGAAGTTCACCTTCAAATGAGTCTGTCCAGTAGTTAAATACCATGTACCGAACATTCCCTTTCGGATTTACATATTCATCTAATCCCTTAAAATTTAAATCCGAAACAAGTAATCCGGTTTCTTCTTTTACTTCCCTTATAGCGGCTTGAACGATACTTTCGGGAAAATCTACTTTGCCGCCAGGAGCTATGTAGCCAGGGAAACCTCGATGATTGGGTCGTTTTACGAGTAAAACTTCATTGTTGCGCTGGATCATACACATTGTATAGATTTGGTGTTCGATATTATGTGAATTTGGAGGCATAATGATGCATTCTCCTTTATATTTTTTTGATAATTTTACCATAACATAATGGTTTCTTATATAATTAGAAATATAATATTATAAATTTTCAGTCATATATTATGTATTCTATAGTCATTTGAAAAGAGGGGAGAGACATGCAAGGGGAAATACAAAAGGAGAAAAGTTTAGGTTATATTGGAAAATTATTATTACCAGTTAAAGTATCAACGCACTTTAAGTTTTTATGGATTGGACAATTACTCTCGGCCTTAGGTAGTTCGATAACTATGGTCATACTTCCAGTTGTTGTGTATTCATTAACTGGTTCAACAGTTGTAATGGGGATGACGATGGCAATGTACATGCTACCTAATATTCTTGCTTTACCATTTGCAGGTTTAGTTGTAGACCGAATTGATCGGGTTAAATTAATGTTATTTACGGATATAATCCGCTGTATAGTAATGCTATTACTTGCATCGCTTATATTTATGGATTTATTAACAATTACGATTTTATATATTCTCGTTGCCATATATGGACTTATGGAAGGGATATTCCAACCAGCATATTCTGCTGTAAGGGCAAAAGTATTCGTCCCTGAAATTCGTAATGCAGCTAACGCACTCACTCAAATGAGTAATCAAGGTATACGATTAATTGGGCCAGCACTTGGTGGGTTAATCGTATCGGTTGCATCTGCAGGGATAGGTTTCGGACTAGATGCAGCAACGTACTTATTATCATTTTTATGTTTATTATTTTTAAAAGAAATTAAGTTTAAAAAAGTAAAGCCCATTGAAAAGAGTAAGCTTACTTACAAACAAGAGTTTATGGAAGGTGTTTTAGTTTTAAAAAGTCATCCGTGGCTGTGGATTACAATTTTAGTTTTTTCTTTTATAAATATTTGTTATGCCGGCATTATCGTCGTATTAATTCCATGGTTATTTAATGTTCATCATCATTTTGAAGCTTACGTGTATGGACTTGGCATGGCCTTTTCTGGTGGTGGGGCTGTAATTGCCGCATTAATATTTGGTGGGAAAGAGCGGTGGCATAAGAGAGGATTACTGGCTTATGGAGGTGTTTTAATGAGTGGCATTGCTTTATTAATTATGCCATTCATTTCTTGGGCACCCGCTTTAATATTCTTAATGGCAATTGAAGGATTTGGCATGATGATATTTGGACTCATTTGGGAAACGAGTTTACAGGAGCTTGTACCAGAAGAAGCATTCGGAAGAGTGGCAAGCCTTGATATGTTGGGTTCTTTTGCTTTATTGCCATTAGGGTATCTAGTTGTAGGCTGGTTAGCTACTGTCATAGGTGGCGAAATAACTATTATAACACTAGCTAGTTTAGTAATTTTAACAATTGGAATAGCATTGTCTGTACCGAGTATTCGTCGATTTAATTGATTATATGGGAAAAGAGGGCTAGACCTATATAGAAAATAACTTAGCATATAATCAACTAGTATTAATAAAACACCTTTGTAATGAAAAACTGTCCGTACATATTTGGCACAACAAAATTAGAAATCACAAAAGAAGTGACGGAAGCGATACAAGCAGGTTTCAAAAAAGAAGACTAAGCCCTAAAGAAATTAGGACTTAGTCTTCATTAAATACAAATGTTTGTTTCATTTTTTTACCTTCATTTACCGGATGGCCATTGTAAGAGAAATTCTTTTCTTCCCAAGTGATTACAACTTTAAAATTATGACTATTAAAGTCTAATGGGAATACCATGTAGTCAAAGCTTGTATGACTTTTAGAAATGTTTCCATTAGGTGTAGTAGGTTTAAAGGTAGCTTTAGAGGTAGGGTTGTTATCAAGTATTTCCACAGATACGTTTGATACATCATGACCGATGTTTTTTACGAGTAAACTATACGTATCAAATACACCTTGCTTTGGCTGGATTGCTTGCTTGTTTGAGTTATGAGATTTATCGATTTCGACATACCATTGTTTAGACTTTGACGCAATCGGTAGTGACTGAAATGTGTAAGCACTAGCTTGTATTGGTAGTGCTAAGCATAAAAGTGTAAAGAGAGTTAATATTTTTCGTTTCATTTTTTGAGTGCTCCCATTCTTTAATGGATTTACTTGTTATTATCTTCTTTTCACGAGTAAATATACCATATAATGTAAAGAGGCTATTGTGAGTAGTGGATCAATATCTTATTCACTACTCTTATAGCCGGCATAATTACGTATGTAGTAAAAAAGAATAAATTTTTTTCTATACTTAGATTGCTGCCCTTTTTAAAAGGGCTATTTTTACGTTTTAATAAAAAGAATATACTAAGAGTTCAGTATAAATTATTTATTTTAATGTAGTTAAATGTGCTTGTATATGTGAAATTAGAGAAGGAAGCTGTGTAGAGGTGTTTCTACACAGTTTTTTAGGATATGAAAAAATTACCAAAAATATGTTAAAATAACATTGTCATACAACAAGGGGGATTTGTTTTATGGAAAATGGACATCTTGCTAAAGTAGACTTAACGAAAAAAATTGAATCAAAATCTAAGTACAATAAGAAATTAGAAAAATATCAAAGGCGCTTATTAGCATTACAGCAAATTTTGAAAGAAGAAAAAATCGCGGTTATGCTTGTTATGGAAGGATGGGATGCGGCTGGTAAAGGTGGGGCAATTAAGCGGGTGACGGAACACCTTGACCCGCGTGGGTTCCAAGTAAATCCAATTGGAGCGCCTGCACCTCATGAAAAACGTTACCATTATTTGCAACGTTTCTGGCGCAAAATTCCACAGTACGGGCAAATCACCATTTTTGATCGCTCATGGTACGGTCGTGTGTTAGTTGAGCGTGTTGAAGGATTTGCTACAAAGGAAGAGTGGATGAGAGCATATGATGAGATTAATGATTTTGAAAAACTACTAACAGATGACCATTACATAATAGGGAAGTTCTTCTACCATATAAGTAAAGAGGAACAGTTAAAGAGATTTAAAGATAGAGAGAAAAATCCTTTGAAAAGATGGAAAATTACAGACGAAGATTGGCGTAATCGTGAAAAATGGGATGAGTATGTTGAAGTAATGGAAGACATGTTTGAAAAAACAAGTAAGCCAAATGCAAAGTGGCATATTATTGAAAGTAATGATAAATTGTATGCTCGTGTGAAAACGTTAAAAATCATTATTTCATTCATTGAGGATTATTTCTTAGAACATGGTATAGAATTTCCTTCTTATTATTATGAAATGAAAGAGGATATTGAAGGTTTGCAAGATGTAGGTGTGAAAGAGTAAATAAGAAAATGGCCCTGTGAATTGGTGAAACCAAATTATGGGGCTTTTTTATTTAGAAACATTTTACAATTAACAGAATAAGGTATATAATCAATAATCATATTAATATTGTTAATATGATTATTGATTATATACTATGTGGGGGTTTTACTTTGAAGGGAAGAGATGTTGTTTTAGGTTTATTAATGGAAAAGGAATTGTCTGGTTACGATATTAAAATTGTGTTTGAAGACGTATTTACTCATTTTTTTGATGGAAGTTTTGGAATGATTTATCCAACGTTACGGCAATTGGAGAATGAAGGGAAAATAAAAAAAGAGGTTGTCATGCAAGAGGGAAAACCGAATAAGAAAATGTACTTTATTACAGATGAGGGGCGTGAAGAATTTTATCAATACATGCAGACGCCTGTAGAGAAGGATGTTTTACGTTCGGATTTTTTAATGAGAATGTATTTTGGCAACTATAGTGATGATGTAACAATAAAAAAATGGATTAAAGATGAAATTGAAAGAAAAGAAGCGTACATTGCAGATCTTCGATTGAAATATGAAAAGTGGAGAGTAGGTATTACTTTCGTCGAAGAAATTTCACTAGATGTAGGTATTGCATCGTATAGTGCACAAGTGGAGACTTTGAAGAAAAAATTAGAAGAGTTAGAGGCGAAAGAAAACAATAAAACAGAAGAATGAAAAACGCATTCACAATAAATAAAGGGGTATATAAAGATGGAGCAATCAAAGGGTATTAAGATTGTCTTTTTAATGTGTCTAGGTATCTTTCTTTGTATGATTGATACGACAATTATGAATATAGCTTTACCGGCAATACAATCGAGTGTAAATACTTCATTAGAAAAGATGTCTTGGGTATTAAATGTTTATACAATGACGATTGCAGTACTTGCCATTCCGTTAGGGCGGATAGCTGATATCTTTGGAAAAGCAAAGATGTATATTCTTGGTCTGGTGATTTTTGGTGGTGGATCGGTACTTTGCGCTTTTGCTAATACAGGTGATTTTCTTATTTTTTCTCGTTTTATACAAAGTATTGGGGCAGCAATTTTATTTCCAACAAGTATGGTAATTGGTGTATCAGCTATGCCGTTAGCTAAAAGGCATGTTGCACTTGCAATTTTAGGAGTAACACAAGGATTGTCAGCTGCTATGGGGCCAGTAATAGGTGGAATTATTACGCAAAATTTAGGATGGAGATGGGTGTTCTTCGTTAATGTTCCGGTTTGTATAATAGGAATCGTGTTATGTTGCATCATGCTACAAATAAAAAATGAAGAACGTATTATCTCAAAAATAGATTGGATAGGACTACTATTAAGTAGCACAGCAATTTTTTCATTTACTCTCATATTAGTAAAAGGTAATACATGGGGATGGCAAAGTAATATTGCTTTGTCTTGTTATGCAATTAGCACTATTTCTCTTATTCTATTTATTTTAGTAGAACGAAAGATTCATAACCCAATGGTGAATTTAAAGTTATTTCAAGATCGAATGTTTGTCGGAGCGTCGATCGTTGTTATATTAAGTAATTTATTTTTAATTGGAGTTACTGTATTGCTTCCAACGTTCTTGACGAAACTACAAGGTCGAACGGAAATTGAAGCGGCTTTTTTAGTGACACCTATTTCAGCAATGATATTTTTTGTCTCACCAGTTGCAGCAACTTTAATTAAAAAACTCGGAAAAGTAACTATTATTTTGTCAGGATTTCTTGTTATGGGGCTTTCCTACTATTGGTTGCAAATGATTGATGTTCATTCAACAAATATAGAAATTATTATTCCATGTATGATATTAGGTGTCGGATATGGCTTAGTAGTGGGGCCAATTACAGTTTTAAGTGCGTCTTCGTTTGAAGGAGAATTATTAACTGCTTCTCAAAGTGTTGTATCAATGTTACGACAGGTTGGAATTGTATTGGCGGTCGCAATATTTGTCTCTAACTTAACTCATAATTTAAATGTAAATAAAGAAAAAGTATATTGTTATGCAGAAGAAAAGGTGCGGAATATTCATGTGAATAGTACTGAGCAAACTGAAATTTTACAAATGACTAAAGAAAAAATAGAGAATCAAAGTTTAGAGTCGAATATAAATAAGAAACAAAATACAATGACAATGGGATTAAGTAAAGAGAAAAAGGAAGAATTGATTCGCGACAAGACGGATGAAATATTAAGAAAAGTTCCAGTAGAATATAGGGATGTAAAAAGAGAAGAAGTTATGAGGCAAGTAACAAAAGAAGTTGAAAAACAAGAGGAAAGTATAAAGAAAGAGGTACTCACATTCTCGAATGATGTGAATCATTATGCCAAGAATCAGATGGCAATGAGTTTTACAGATTTATATAAAGCAAGTGTGCCAATTATTTTAATTTGTGCTTTCGTAAGTTTGTTGTTTTGGGAAGGAAGAGCTTTGAGTAAAAAGAGAAGGGGAAGGATAGTAGAAGAAGTGTAAAGGGAAACAGGCTGCTATTAGCCTGTTTTTTCATTGTTTTCTCCTTGCATATTGTGAATAGTAGTATTTTTAATATAGCATGGGATAAGTCGAGTATGATTAGAAAGTTTTTTAGAATGAAAGGGATGAATGGAAAATGCCATTGAATATGTAACGTTATACATAGTACATTAACAAGAGGGATTAATTTTAAAAGGAGGATGGGGAATTGCTAGATAAGGCAGGGGCTTTAATAGATAATCATGTGTACACAGAAGAAGAGCAACAAAAACTATACAAACGAACGTTAATAATCGTCAGCATTTCACAAATGTTTGGCGGTGCAGGACTAGCTGCTGGTATTACAGTGGGAGCACTTCTTGCGCAGCAAATGCTTGGAACAGATGCATTTGCAGGATTACCAACTGCTATGTTTACATTGGGATCAGCATTAGCAGCTTTCATAGTAGGGAAGCTTTCGCAACGATATGGACGCCGGATAGGTCTTGCAACAGGGTTTATAGTAGGTGGATTTGGAGCAATTGGTGTTGTAATGGCAGCTTTAACGAATAGCATTATTCTTTTACTTATTTCTTTACTCATATATGGTGCCGGTACAGCCACGAATCTACAAGCTCGTTATGCAGGTACAGATTTAGCAGATAAGAAGCAGAGAGCAACGGCTGTTAGTATTACGATGGTAATGACGACTTTCGGTGCAGTTGCAGGACCAAATTTAGTAGGAGTAATGGGTAGTTTTGCGCATTCAATTGGAGTTCCTAAACTTGCAGGTCCGTTCATACTATCGGCAGCAGCATTTATACTGGCGGGTCTAGTTCTTTTTGTTATGCTTCGTCCAGATCCGTTAATTATTGCTAACATAATAGAAAGATATAAACAGGAACATACATATAAAGGGCAACCAATAACAGAAGAAGTGAAAGAAAATAAACGAGGTATTACAGTTGGAGCAATCGTAATGATACTTACGCAAATCGTGATGGTTGCGATTATGACGATGACGCCAGTTCATATGGGACACCACGGTCACGGTTTAAGTGCAGTAGGACTTGTGATAGGTTTTCATGTAGGTGCAATGTATCTTCCATCTCTCGTTACAGGAATGTTAATTGATAAAATTGGCCGAACTACAATGAGCATAGCTGGTGGAGTGATTTTACTTGCAGCGGGTGTCATAGCTGCGATAGCGCCAAGTGATTCTTTATTACTATTAATCGTTGCTCTGTCTTTACTTGGGCTAGGATGGAACCTCGGATTGATTAGTGGTACAGCACAAATCGTTGATTCCACAACACCGTCTACACGTGCTAAAACACAAGGAAAAATAGATGTTTTTATTGCGCTAGCTGGAGCTTCTGGTGGAGCGATGTCAGGTATGGTAGTAGCGAATTCAAGTTATGCGGCATTGTCATTGGCTGGAGGCGTGTTAGCGTTATTACTTATTCCTGTTGTGATATGGTCTCGAAAAGGGGCAAGAAATTAAATGAAAAAGAGGTTCTAGTTACTGACTAGAGCCTCTTTTTATACACTTAAATTAAATTCCACTCTACAATAAGTCCTAAATGTGTAAGACCACCACCGAATCCGTATAGTAAAAGTGTGTCTCCATTATTTAACTTCCCTTCTTTTATAGCTAAATCTAGAGCGAGTGGAATGGTGACTGAAGAGGTATTCCCCATATATTCCACGCTCGTTAATGTTTTTTGTATTGGAATTTGAGATTTTTCGCAAATAGATTCAATCATTCGTAAGTTAGCGCTGTGGGGTATGAACCAGTCTATATCATCTACTTGCATATTTGAGGTATGTATTAAATCTTTTATGCCTTTTGGCACTGTACGTGTTGCCCATTTATATACTTCTCTTCCATTTTGAACGATTTTTTCATTTGTTTGCAGTGGTGTGCCATTCATAGTAGTAGATAAGTTTGTTCTATATAGATGAATGCCGCCATCACCGTTTGTTCCCATGTGAGCAGCGATAAAGCTTGGGGTGTCTTCATCTCTTTCTAATAAAATAGCTCCAGCACCATCACCGAATAAAATACAGGTCGTTCTATCGGTATAATCAGTAACTTTAGATAATGTCTCTGTCGCTACGACAAGTATTTTTTCATGTGATCCAGAAGTGATTAAGCTATTACCGACGTGTAGTCCATATGTAAAACCAGCACAAGTTGCATTTAAATCAAAAGCTAGTGTATGAGGTATGTTGAAGTATTGTTGTATTTGGCAAGCAACACTAGGGAAAACGTAATCAGCAGTAGTAGTAGCGACAATGATACAGTCGACATCTTCTAAGTTTTTCTTATATGTTGTACATAAATTTTTAATTGCTTTAATGGCTAAGTTTGAGGAATATTCTTCTTCGCTAGCGATTCTTCTTTCCTTCATTCCTGTTCTTTGTACAATCCATTCATCATTCGTATGGACCATCTTTTCTAAATCGTTATTAGACAATATTTGATCTGGAACATAAGTACCAATTGCAGTAATACGAGATTTAGAATGCATAGGAACATCTCCTAATTTTTATTTTTTATAACCTGATACTAATATCAGGTTATAAAAATGTCAATATAGATTTTTGTTGTATTAAAACGATAATACTTAACTTACTATGAAGGAATTTGGCGAGTGCTGTAAAAATAATATACGAGAAGTTTCTAAAATTGATAATTGCTTTTGTTATTTTTATTGTGAGAAAAACTCGCAAAAAATGACGATTTTCTTTAGTGTGATATAGGTTGTTAAACCTTGTGAAAGCGAATTACTTATGCTACACTTTATGTAACTTAAAATGAACGGAGGGGCTTCCTTTGATCTTAATCAGATTACGTCTCAATACTTTGTGCCAATAATTGAATAGCGCTCAAAGGCTCTGTCTGTGTACAGAGTGAACGGGATTGGTCTGCCTATTTTAAAGGAACCCTTTATTAAGCTTATATGTGACAAAGAGGGAGGGACGAATACGCCCTCTTTTTGTTTTGCCTTTATAAATAGAATGGGATTGTATAGGTGAACGCTTATTGTGGATACGTATATGATCTTGGGACTTTTTGACTATAAAATAGGATGAAAGCATAGCTTTCTTCTATTTCTTTGGTGAACCCTTATCCGTTTACGAAAACACAGGCAGCGACCTGTGTTTTTTATTTTACGTAATCGAAATGGAGGAATAAATATATGGAAGAAGTATTACAAAGAGCAGTTTTAGTTGGAGTAAATGTAGGTAATGAAGATGATTTTGCATATTCGATGGAAGAGTTAACAAATCTTGCGGAAGCCTGTGATGTAGAGGTAATTGGGCAAGTAACGCAAAATTTACAACGAGTAAATCCATCGCATTATATCGGAAAAGGAAAGATTGAAGAAGTAGCAGCGTATGTACAAGAAATAGATGCGAATATGGTCATCTTTAATGATGAATTATCTCCTTCACAAATTCGAAATTTAGAAGAGGATTTAGATTGTAAGGTAATTGATCGTACCATTTTAATTTTAGATATTTTTGCGCAACGTGCGAAAACGAAAGAAGCACAGCTACAAGTAGAAGTAGCACACCTTCAGTACATGATGCCTCGTTTAATCGGTCTTCGTGAATCGTTAGGGAGACAGAGTGGCGGCGTTGGTACGAAAAATAAAGGTGTCGGTGAGAAGAAGTTAGAGTTAGACCGTCGTAAAATTGAAGAACAAATTTCAGTTTTGAATAAAGATTTAGAAGCGCTCGTTGCCCAGCGTCAAACGCAGCGAAAGCAACGTAAGAAAAATGAAATACCTGTTGTAGCATTAGTAGGTTATACGAATGCAGGAAAGTCAACGACGATGAATGCAATGCTTGAAATTTATAATGGTACAGAAGAAAAACAAGTATTTGAAAAAGATATGTTATTTGCGACGTTAGAAACATCTGTACGAAATATTGATTTGCCAGATAATAAATCATTTTTATTAACAGATACAGTTGGATTTGTAAGTAAATTACCACATCATCTTGTGAAGGCGTTCCGTTCAACGTTAGAAGAAGTAGCGGAAGCAGATTTACTTATTCACGTCGTAGATTACGCAAATCCAAATTATGAACAATTAATTGATATTACAAATGAAACGTTAAAGAAAATTGGAGTAGAAAATATTCCAACGATCTATGCTTATAACAAATCAGATATGGTGGATGTTGAAATTCCGAAAGTACAAGAAGACCGCGTGTATTTATCTGCGAAGAAACATGTTGGAATTGAAGAGCTTGTAGAAATGATTCGTTCCCATATTTATAAAGAATATACGAAATGTGAAATGTTAATTCCGTATGATCAAGGACAGGTAGTTTCGTATTTCAATAATCATGCGCACGTTTTATCAACGAGTTATGAAAATGAAGGTACGAAACTAGAAGTGGAATGTAAGACGAGCGATTACGAGAAGTATAAGCGTTTTGCAATTTAATGTAAGAGGCAACCCAGTTTGTGATTGGGTTGCCTTTTTCTATAATGTTTTACTGCTGAAAGTTACAAGGATGCAAGTCAATGATGGGAGTTAAGTTATATTTCTGGAAAAAGAAATGAAAGCAGTATAGAATAGAAATGTTTCAAAAGTCAGAATTTATTACACCTACTGTAATAAATATATATTTTGTACAGAAAGGAGCGATTCACATATGCAGGCAGTTTCACAAAAAAACACAGTAGAAACACCGACAATATATCGAATATTATTTGCGATTAGTTTCGGACATTTTTTAAATGATTCGATGCAAGCAGTTGTGCCGGCGTTGTTTCCTATTTTGGAAAAAACGATGAATTTATCCTATATGCAAGTAGGGTGGATTGCGTTTGCGTTAAATATGACGTCATCGATTATGCAACCGGTGTTTGGTATGTATTCAGATAAGAAGCCGTCACCATTTTTATTACCACTCGGTATGTTTTCAAGTATGCTTGGAATGATTGGACTCGCGTTTGCACCAAACTTTATTATTGTTATTATTTCTGTTTTATTTATTGGCTTAGGTTCCGCAGTCTTTCATCCAGAAGGCGCTCGTGTTGCGTATATGGCGGCAGGTGCAAAACGAGGGTTAGCGCAAGCGATTTATCAAGTTGGGGGAAACACGGGGAATTCTTTAGCTCCTATTTTTACAGCGCTAATTTTCGTTCCACTCGGTCAAATTGGTTCATTAGGTTTTACAGCATTTGCAGCAGTAGGAATTGCATTATTAATTTTCGTATCGAATTGGTACAAAAATGAATTAGCAACCGGCGCTGTAAGAAGGAAGAAGAGAGCTGCGCTTGAGGCGGAAAATGCAATTGTAAGTACACACATTAAATTTGTTATTATACTTCTTGTTTTTCTTACTTTTGTGCGCTCTTGGTACGGTGCCGGTATCGGGAATTTCTATCAATTTTACTTAATTGAGCATTATGGTTTATCTATAAAAAATGCCCAGTATTTCGTATTCGCATTTATGATTGCTGGTGTGTTAGGCACTTTCTTCGGGGGACCGTTAGCAGATCGATTTGGTAAGAAAAACATCATCGTATTTTCAATGTTAGGTTCAGCGCCACTTGCGCTGTTATTACCACATGTCTCACTTGTGTGGGTCGTACCTTTATTTTTATGTATCGGTTTTATTAGTTCAAGTAGTTTTAGTGTAATTGTTGTATACGCGCAAGAGCTTGTTCCGGGAAAAGTAGGGATGGTATCAGGTCTAATTGTAGGTCTTGCGTTCGGCCTTGGTGCTCTAGGCGCTGTAGTACTAGGAAAGTTAGCTGATATATATAGCCTTCAGTTCATTATGATATTATGTAGTTGTTTACCGTTAATTGGACTTACTTCATGGTTATTACCAAGTGATAAGAAAACGATAGAATAGGGGATGCACTATGAAATTATGTGAAAACGTAACAGAATTAATAGGAGATACACCTGTCGTCCGATTATCTAAATTTATTCCGGAAGACGCAGCGGACGTGTATGTGAAACTAGAAATGTTTAATCCATCACGTAGTGTGAAAGACCGTGCTGCTTATAATTTACTTCACGTTGCAGAAGAAAATGGTCTCATTAAACCAGGGGATACAATTATTGAACCGACAAGTGGGAATACAGGAATTGGTTTAGCGATGAACGCAGCAGCTAAAGGGTATAAAGCGATTTTAATTATGCCAGACAATATGTCAAAAGAGCGTATTAATTTATTGAAAGCATACGGGGCAGAAGTAGTTTTAACACCAGCAGAACAAAGAATGCCAGGAGCAATTGCGAAGGCATTAGAACTGCAAAAACAAATACCGAATAGTTTTATCCCGCAACAATTTGAAAATCCAGCTAATCCGAATATTCACCGTTATACGACTGCACTTGAAATTTACGAACAAATGGATGGAGAGCTTGATGCTTTTGTTGCAACGGCAGGAACAGGCGGAACGATTACAGGGACTGGTGAAACGTTAAAAGAGAAATTACCAAACTTATATATTGCAGTAGTGGAACCGAAAGGATCTCCCGTTTTATCAGGTGGTGTACCAGGTCCTCATAAACTAGTAGGAACAAGCCCAGGATTTATTCCGAAAAACTTAAATACAGAAGTGTATAACGAAATTATTCAAATTGCAGACGAAGAGGCTTTAACGACAATGAGAAATTTAGCTAGACAAGAAGGATTATTAGTTGGGCCATCTTCTGGAGCATCTGTTTACGCTGCAATTATGATAGCGAAACGTCTAGGCGTTGGTAAAAAAGTTTTATGTATTGCGCCTGATACAGGTGAACGTTATTTGAGTATGGGGTTATTTGAATAAAAAGGATAGAAACACCTTAATAGTGAATAGCTGCTATTAAGGTGTTTGTTTTATGGAATGAAGAGGGGGAGAAGAACAATGAAACTATTAAAACCAATACATGAATATAGTGAGCATATTACGGCGTATAGACAAGCGTTTTTACACTCAGGGGAACAACCACATGGAAGTAGTTCTTTACAAAACTTTGATTCTCTTGATAAATGGTTTGAAAAAGTGAGTAAACAAGAACTAGGAGAAAATTTACTAGCTAATCGAGTGCCATCTAGTCAGTTTTTAAGTTTTGAAAAAGGAGAACTTATAGGTTTTGTGAATATTAGACATAGATTAAATCCAGAATTATTACGGGAAAGCGGTCATATTGGATATAGTGTCCATCCAAATAAACGTCGCCACGGTTACGCTACGAAACAACTACAACTTGCATTAGCTGAAGCGCAAAAGTTAGGATTGCAGAAAGTATTAATAACTTGCGATAAATCCAATATCGGTTCTGCTAAAACGATTCAAAAGGTTGGCGGTGTGTTAGAAAATGAAGTAGTTTCTTCTCGTACTGATGAAGTTATTCAGCGCTATTGGATAGAAATATGATTAAGTAGGAATTTGAAAAGGTAATGCAAGCTGTAATATTGAAATAGATAAATGAAATATAGGGGATTACTGCAATTTTAGGGGGAAATGAAATGGGATTAAAAGAGAAAGCGATAGAGATGTCAGAGATTTATAGGCAAAATCCGAAAGTAGAAGCCATTATTTTAGCGGGTTCAGTAGCTAGAAAGCTTGAAGATGAACATTCAGATATAGAATTACATATTTTATGGTCAACACCGCCGGAAGATGAGGATCGTAGGGCCCCTATTTATCATATTGATGGGAAAATATTATCGTATCATCCGTATGAGGAAGAAGAATGGTCGGAAACGTATTTAACGAAAGAGGGAATTAAATTAGAGATTAGTAACTTTTTAACAGAGACAGTAGAGAAAGTAATTTCGGATGTGGTGGATCAATATGATATAAATTATGAAAAACAATGTATTGTATCATCCGTTCATGATGGTGTTAGTTTGTATGGAGAAGGGAAAGTGAATGAATTAAAAGAAAAAGTAGCGGCATATCCAGATGAACTAGTAAAACGGATGATTTCAGAAAATCTATGGTTAAGTAATCGTTGGCACAATCGAAAGGCGCTTTTAAAACGGAAAGATTGGCTTATGCTTTATGACGTTATTTGCGAAGTACAAAGGAACGTATTCGGTGTTTTATTTGGTTTGAATAAAATGTACGTACATCATCCAGCGTTTAAATGGATGCCTAATAATGTGGAACGAATGACTATTAAACCTGAAAAATTATATGAACGTATGGCGGACACATTAATAGGGAATCCAGAAAAAAGTGTGCAGGAGTTAGAGTTGCTAATAGAAGAAGTGTTGCAACAAGTTCATACATACGCGCCAGGAGTAAATGTGGATGAGCAAGAAAAATCTATTTTTTGTTTTGTGAAATAGAAAATAGTGATAAGGGGGAAGTTATGGGTTTTTTTAATAGGTTTTTTAAAAAAGTTGAAAAAGTAAATGAGCAAGAAGCTACTCTTCATGAATTAAGTGAAGAATTGTATGTTGAATCACCGGTAGAGGAAGCGACTAGTTACTGGGTATCAATGGCACAAAATATAATTGTTAATGCTGTAAAGGCGGCTGACAATGATGTGGAACGTGCCTTCGTATTATTGAACTTGAAGAAAGGTGAGGCCTCATTTGATATTTTTTATCAAATAAATGGGCAATTGTATTTCTGGGATCAGCTCGAAAATGAGACGATAAGAAATACAATTCAGAACGAGTTGTTACCGCAAGCTCCACAAGTTTCAAATGCAGTAAATGAGCAATTTCGTGAAGCTGATCACCCTATAATTTCGTTCGCACAATTGCAGTTTGAATGGGAAACGAAAGCCTGGTTCTCACATATAATTTGGGAAGATAACCTTGCTGCTCAATTGCCCAAAACTCAAATTCTAAATGAATGGTTTCGTGTAATTAAAGAAGAAACGAAAAATAGACCACTGGATAGTGATGTGAAATTTTCTTGGTATCCATCAAACTCTTAAAAAACTAATACAGAGAGACAGGTTATGTTTCTAGATGATTTGTATTATTGAATAAGTATCAATAATACGTAATTCTTTTTCTATTGCCTATTAGAATTCGTTATGTACTAATCCACCTGTTTTCTAAACTAAAACTTACATTTTGAATTTTTAAATAGATTGTAATACATAAAAATTCAAAATATAAGTTGACACTATTTTTAATGTGTGATAAAAATGATAGTAATCAATTCGGAAAATAATATTTGGGCAATGAAAGGGTATAGTAGTGAATATCTCCCTATTTCAGAGAGCTGATGGTTGGTGTGAATCAGTATATAGATTATTCATGAAGTTCGTCCTGGAGCATCTTTCATAAATCTCACATTATGAGGAAATGAAAGACGGTAGTTTATACCGTTATCAAATAAAGTGGTGAAGATTTTTCACAACTAGGGTGGTACCGCGATATTTATCGTCCCTACGTATTTACGTAGGGACGTTTTTTATTTAGGGCCTAACTTTGGTGTGGCTTCATAACTAGGGTGGTACCGCGATATTTTATCGTCCCTACGTTTTTGCGTAGGGGCGTTTTTATTTAGGTGGTTTCTTAGTATTCTTCACAACTAGGGTGGTACCGCGATATTTTTGTCGTCCCTACGTATTTACGTAGGGGCGTTTTTTTATTATTAGGGAGGAAGTGAACGTATTAGAAAAGAGTATTGATAGAACAATATAAATACCGAATTGTAACAAAGAAAAAGAGACAGAGAGGAGATTAACAAATGAATTCACAGCAATGGACATCGAAATTAGGTTTCGTATTAGCTGCAGCAGGTTCGGCAATTGGTCTTGGGGCGATTTGGAAATTCCCATATATGGCCGGCATTGGAGGAGGCGGAGCGTTCTTCCTAATTTTCATCGGTTTCACATTATTAATTGGTTTACCGCTATTATTAGCTGAATTTGTTATTGGAAGAAGTACACAAAAAGAGGCTGTTGATGCATATAGAGAGATTGCTCCTAAAACGTTATGGCCTTGGTTAGGTAAATTAGGAATTGTAACTTGTTTCATATTACTTTCTTTCTACAGTGTTGTAGGAGGCTGGATTTTATTATATTTATGGAATGCGATTACAGGTAGACTATGGGAAGGAAATGGAGCATACGAAGCTACGTTTGGTGAAATCATTTCCAATCCATATTTAGCAGTTGGATCACAGCTATTATTCATCCTTATTACTATTTTTATCGTAAGTAAAGGTGTACAAAATGGTGTTGAAAAAGTAAATAAATATTTCATGCCAGCATTATTCGTTTTATTCTTTGTTTTAATCGTTCGTGCACTTACGTTAGATGGTGCTGGAGAAGGAGTTCGTTTCTTCTTACAACCTGACTTCTCACATGTAACATCAGAAGTTATATTATACGCAATGGGGCAATCGTTCTTCTCATTATCTGTCGGGGTAGCCGTTATGGTAACGTATAGCTCATACTTACCGAAAGAAGAAAGCTTACCACGTTCAGCATTTTCTATCGTAGCCTTAACTCTTGTTATTACATTACTTGCAGGACTTGCAATTTTCCCAGTAGTGTTCGCATTTGGAATGGAACCATCTCAAGGACCTGGGCTATTATTTATCGTACTGCCAGCTATTTTCAGTAAAATGGCATTCGGAAAATTATTCTTCATCGTTTTCTTATTACTATTCTTCTTTGCTACTATTACATCAGCAATTTCGATGTTAGAAATTAGTGTTGCATCGTTAACATCAAAAGGTAAAGGGAAACGTGAAAAAATGGCCTTAATCGTAGGGTTATTAATCTTCGTTGTTGGGGTACCATCAGCATTATCATTCGGTATATTAAGTGATCTGAAGATTTTCGGGAAGACAGTCTTTGATTTAGCGGACTATGCAGTAAGTAACGTATTAATGCCACTTGGTGTATTATTAGTTTCTATCTTTGTTCCTTTAAAAATGAAGAAAGATGTATTAATGAAAGAGCTAGGTGTAAGTAAAAATAAAGGATACAAATTATTTGTGTTATGGTTATTCTTACTTCGCTTTATCGCACCAATTGCGATTATTATCGTATTCTTAAATGTACTTGGCATTATATAAATAGAAAGGTAGCGTATCATACAAAGATACGCTACTTTTTTATTTTGCTCTTTTTTGCAGTTCGTTTACCGTTACGAACTGATATCCCTTCTTAGATAAAGAATCTAAAATACCTTCAATCGTTTGTAAATTTTCATTAGACTCATCATACATAGAATGCAATAAAATGATAGAACCTGGTTTTACATTTTTATTAACATATTTAATTTTATCAGCCGCAGATTTATAAAAAGTATCGGGCTCAAGATCCCATATAATCGTTTCGATATTATTTTTATTTAAATAATAGGGTAGTCCAATTAATTTTTTTCCGTTAGGGGGCCTAAAATCAATTGCGTCTGTAAATCCTGTTTGGCGGATTAATGAATTCGTTTTTTCTATTTCATCTTTAATAAAAGAAGGTGTTTTGAAAACCATTCTATTATGAGAATATGTATGGTTTCCAAGTTGGTGCCCAGATTGCGCGATAGCTTCTCCTAACGATAGCTTTTTCTCTAATTCATTTCCAATTAAAAAGAAAGTAGCTTTAGCGTTGTATTTATCTAGTAGCGGTAATATTTGTTTTACATTGTTAGTAGGGCCATCATCAAAAGTTAAAGCGATCACTTTTTCATTTGTTTCTACGCGTTGTGTTAAATCTCCAAATAATTGAAAGCTTCTTGCGTTCATCAATTTGTATGTTCCGAATAATGCCGTGATAATAAAGAATAGTGTAACGATCGTAATGATAATTTTTTTCTTCATAACGTAACCTCACAATGATTTTTGATTCAATTAAAAAGTATTATATCAAACTAAGTAATTTCGTGCTTTAAGAAGGGTGTGGATGCAAGGAGAAGGAATTTATCATATAATAAAATGCAAAAGGTATATTAGGAGGTGTTTATATGGCGATTATAATTCAATTGCCAGACACTGCAACGTCTCATGCAAAGCCAAGTATGGAAATGGCGATACTTTGCGTGAGGTAGACAAGTAATATACAATCGCCTATATGAGCTCGTATCATTTTTTATATTTGGCTTTGCACCTTATTGAAATGAATCATAAAAAATAAGGGGCGAGCAGAAATGAAATACGTAAAAGCTAATGCTGTTTTACCGGAGAGTTTAATTACTGAAATTCAAAAGTATATACAAGGTGAAACAATTTATATTCCGAAACAAGAAACGAAACATTATAAATGGGGTACACGATCTGGCGGAAGAAAACAACTAGATGAAAGAAATAAAGCAATTAAAAAAGCGTTTAAAAGTGGGATTGCTATTCATCAACTTGCAGAAGAATATTTTCTTTCTGGGGAAACGATTAAAAAGATTGTGTATTCTAAATAAGAGGAAAAGAGTCTGATTCATATATTACTTTGAATCAGACTCTTTTTGTTTTATATGTATTGGATATATGAAGTGTGAACGGGCATGATAATAGAAAAAATGTGCCGTTTTTTATTAAATGCTATACAGAACATTTGAAGAGTAGAAAGGTGAACATATATGAATCATATTGGACAAATAACGATAGAGCTTTTAATTGGTTTTTTTGTTCTATTAATTGCTACAAAAATATTAGGGAAAACACAAATATCTCAGCTAACGCCCTTTGATTTTATTTCTGCAATCGTCCTAGGTGAGCTCGTTGGAAATTCAATATATGATCCTAAAATTAAAGTATGGTCTATTTTATATTCAGTATTTGTTTGGGTAATTTTAATTTATACTATTGAAGTGATAACACAAAAAGTAAGAGGGACAAGAAGGTTTTTTGAAGGATATCCTTCAATTATTATTCGTAATGGAAAGATTGATCGTGAACAATTAAGCGTAAATCATTTGGATATAAACCAATTACAACAAATGCTTAGGCAACAAAAAGATATATTTTCAATCCGAGAAGTTGAATATATGATATTGGAACCTAACGGAAACATAAGCGTTTTGAAAAAAAGTAAATACGAATCTCCTACTGTAAATGATTTAAGTTTAAAACATAAGCCTGTATACTTACCAATTTCATTAATTAGTGATGGAAAAGTAGTTAAGGATAATTTGAGGGAAGCGGGATTTGATGAAGGGTGGCTTTATAAACAAATAAAGCAAAAAGGAATTACTAAATTTGAAGACGTATTATATGCGGAATGGAAAACAGATGATGGCTTCTTTTGTCAGGAAATGCAGCGGTAGAGAATAAGTGATATATGTAATGTTTGTTTCTAAGTTATCTTTTACATATCAAAAAACGTAATCATTGTATACAATAAAACTAGATCAACAATTTGTATGGAGTGATAAAGATGGAAGCGTTTATTAGAAGTGATCAATATAATTTTATAAAATCACAAGCTTATATTTTAGCAAACGGGCATGCAACGGCAAATGATAGAGGTGTAATTCAAGCGTTAAAATCGCTTGCGATTGAAAAGATAATACATGTATTTGAGAATTTAACGGATGAACAGAAAGAGTTAATTGATACGGTATTAACAGTTCAAAATAGAGAAGATGCAGAATCATTTTTAATGAAAATAAATCCGTATGTAATTCCGTTTCAAGAAGTTACAGCACAAACATTAAAAAAGTTATTTCCTAAGGCGAAAAAGTTAAAACTTCCTGATATGGAAGAAATAGATATGAAAGAAATATCTTATTTAAGCTGGATTGATAAGGGATCAAGCAGGAAATTTATTATAGCGAAAAATGATAAAAATAAATTTGTTGGTCTGCAAGGAACGTTCCAAAGTTTAAATAAAAAAAGCATTTGTTCATTATGTCATGGGCATGAAGAAGTAGGAATGTTTTTAGTTGAAATTAAAGGCGATGTACCAGGAACTTTCGTTAAAAAGGGAAACTACATTTGCAAAGATGGTGTAGCTTGCAATCAGAATATGAAATCGCTAGATAAATTGAACGATTTTATTGACCGCTTGAAGAAATAACGAGAAAACCTCTAGTATTTAAACTGGAGGTTTTTATTTTTTGAAGAAGTAAAATAAGCTTTCTTTGTAAATGTAGATTTATAATGAAATTTGATAAAAATATCTATTATGATACAGTTGCTTATATGCAAGGAGGTAAAACATGGATTACCTTTTATCGAAAGAAAAAGTGAAGCGATGGCCCAAAGATATGATAGCGGCGGGGCGTTGTCATACTGTTGGCCTTAAATCGGATGGCACGGTAGTAGCGGTGGGCCGGAATAAAGAAGGTGAATGTAATGTAAGTGGCTGGCGAGATATTGAAGCAGTCGCAGTGGGCAATGTTCATATGGCAACGAACACGGGTAATGCTCATACAATCGGTCTTACATGTGACAGTACTACGGTAGCAGTAGCAGTGGGTTGGAATAAGCATGAACAATGTGATGTAAACGATTGGCATAATATTGTAGCGGTTGCGGCAGGGTGGCGTCGTACTATTGGCCTTAAATCGGATGGCACGGTAGTAGCGGTGGGCCGAAATAAAGAAGGAGAATGCAATGTAAGCAGTTGGCAAGGTATTGTGGCAGTCACAGCGGGTGACTGGCATACAGTCGGTCTCAAATTGGACGGCACATTGACGACTGTGGGGAATAATCGATATGGTCAATGCAATGTAAGTAGCTGGCGAGGTATTGTAGCGGTCAAGGCTGGGTATCTTCATACTGTTGGTCTTAAACGAGACGGTACGGTGACAGCAGTGGGGAATGATAAACATAACCAGTGTGATGTAAGTGGCTGGATAGATATTGTAGCAATAGCGGCTGGTACGAATCATACAATCGGACTAAAATCAGATGGTACCGTGCTGGCAGTGGGCTGGAATGAGTATGGTCAATGTAACGTAAGTGATTGGCGCGATATTGTAGCGATAGCGGCTGGTTGTGCACATACAGTCGGACTAAAATCAGACGGCACGGTGGTCGCGGTAGGTAATAATGAATTTGGCCAATGCGATGTAGGTAGCTGGCGCGACATTCGGTTGCCTGGCAAATAGTCAATTTACAATCAATGATTAGTAATATTATTCTATTTTAGGAGTAATTATGGAATAGGATATGTAGAAAATAATTAAACTTAAATCTACTGAATAAGAATCTCTTTTGAAAAGGGATTCTTATTATTTTTCATAAAATGAGGGTCTAAATGGAATTTTTGAACAAACTATATTTCAAAATTACAGTAGAAGATATAAATAAAGTATAGAGGAGATAAAGGAATGCTTAAAAGGTTTTTACTTTCTTTACCGGATGTTTTACTTATATGTATCGTTCTTTACATAACGTACACAAATTCTTTTAGCTTTGGACAAATGTTAGTAATTTCGATTGCAATCGGAATCATTGGTGGTCTTGTTATAAGGAGTGGTAAGGATGTATTTATGTATATAAGGTGGACAATGAAACAGAGGAAATCTTGAATACGTTGTATTGCTATTAGGAGGAGATGAAATGACTAAGAAAAAGAGTAGAGTGAAAAATGAAGTAGCGCTTTGGGCATTAACAGCGGTTGTTCTCATCATTGTATGGTACTTTTATCAAAAATAAAAACGCATCGTATTAAAAAAGCACGATGCGTTTTTATTATTTTTTTTTCCAATTTTTTTTAATAAAGTCTTCACGACCAGATTCCTTTTGCTCAGTAGCATATTTCTCTGGATTCTTTTTATAGAAATGTTGGTGGTATTCCTCTGCTGCGTAAAAAGGTGCAGCAGGACGAATTTCAGTCACGATTGGATCTTTAAACATACCGCTTTCTGTAAGAGCTTGTTTTGATTTTTCGGCAAGCCCTTTTTGTGTTTCGTTATGATAAAAAATAGCGGTACGATAAGATGGACCACGGTCAAAAAATTGTCCGCCATCATCAGTTGGATCGATTTGTGGCCAATATAAGTCTAGTAATTTCTGATAAGGAAAAATAGAAGGATCGAATGTAATTTGAACAACTTCTAAATGTCCAGATGTTCCAGCTTTTACTTGTTCATATGTTGGGTTTTCTACATGACCTCCTGCATAGCCAGAAAGTACTTTATGAATACCAGGAAGTTCATCAAATGGTTTTACCATGCACCAAAAGCAACCGCCTGCGAAGGTTGCGAGTTCGTATGTTTTTTCGGACATTGCTGTAATCCTCCTAAATGTATATGTTTTATATAGTATTATATAAAATGTTTTATTGCGCAATAAAAAAGATTTGAAAATATATGTTTTTTATAAACAAGATCCTCCGCTCACATCAATTAATTGTCCAGTTACCCAGCGGCTGTCTGGAGAAGCAAGGAATGCAGTAGTATCGGCAATGTCTTCTACTTCACCTAAGCGATTGAAAGCGGAAATAGTAGTAGCGTACTGCTTCATCATCGGGTCGCTCAAGAGTTCTGCATTCATATCTGTTTTAATAAATCCTGGAAGTATTGCATTCACCGTTATTCCTCGTGCTCCAAGCTGTTTTGCTAGCGTAAAAGTCATTGTATTAATAGCGCCTTTCGTCATACTATATGCAACAAAATCAGGTAAAGAAATGCGGGTGGCAGCGGATGAAATATTAATAATTCGGCTATTGTCACGTAAACGTGGCAGTGCTTGTTGAATGATAAAGAATGGTGCTTTTGCATTTACTGAAAACATTCTATCAAAAAATTGTTCAGTCGTTTCTTCAATAAAAGCACCAGGACCAATGCCAGCATTGTTTATTAAAATATCAAATTGTGTTTCACCAGTGCGCTTTTGTAATTCAGTATCTAAAGCTTTATAAAGGTTTTCTACACCGTGTAAGGATTCTAAATTTGCGCCGATAGAAAAAGCTTGGCCACCATCTGATCGAATTTCCTGAACAGTTTCTTCAGCGTCATCTTTTCGATTACCGTAATGAACAGCAACCAATGCACCGTCATTTGCTAAGCATTTAGCGATCGCTCGTCCAATTCCTCGGCTTGCTCCTGTAACTAACGCTACTTTCCCTTTTAACATAGTTTCCTCATCTCCTCATAAACTTTATAAGTTTTTCTTTATGTAGTAATGCAAACATACTTAAGTAATATATGAGTGTATGTAAGTAATGCATTCCAATTTTGATTTGAGAAAAAATAAATAGAATGAATTTTGATTTTTTTGAAAAAACATGTTGACAACGAAAAGAACAACGTCCTATAATACGTGTAACAAATAAAAGTTAATTAAGAATTTTCTAACTTTATATGTTGTATATGCAAAGAAGAGGAAAGTAGATGATTATGATCGTTTCAGAGAGCTACTCCAAGGCTGTGAGGGTAGTAACAATCGAATCATTGAAGATCACCTCGGAGCATCGCTTGCGAAAGGGAAACTGAGTAGAGGGCGGCGGCATCGTCTCCGGTAAAAGGACGGAGGTCTGATTGGACCTACAAAGCTTATATTTCGTGAGAAGTATAAGGAAGCTGAGTGGTAACGCGAAACTCTCGCCTCAGCAATCAAAGCTACTAAATTGTAGTAGTTGATTGCTGAGGCGAGAGTTTTTATTTTTAAAAATAGAAGAAGAGAATGCGTAGAAGAGGAGAGTAAATGATAAAGATTGTTTCAGAGAGCTGCCCCGAGGCTGTGAGGGTGGTAACAATTCAATCATTGAAAATCACCTTGGAGCACTACTTTTGAAAACTAGTAAAAAGTAGCGGGGTTGTTCCCGATAGAAAAACAAAAGTCTAATTGGACTTGCAGAGCTTATGTTTCGTGAGAAGTATAAGGAAGCTGAGTGGTACCACGATTCCCTCGTCTCAGCAATGGATTGCTACAAGTATGTAAGTAATCGATTGTTGAGACGAGTATATTTTTAAGGGTTATATACTGAATATTCTGTTAAAAATACTCATCTCAGCAATCGATGTAGAAATAGATTGCAAAAATAGAGAAAAAAGAGGAGCGATGTGAGATGGGAAACCAGTACATTTACATGAATGGGGAATTTGTAGAAAAAGAAAAGGCAGTTGTTTCAGTGTATGATCACGGTTTTTTATACGGAGACGGTGTATTTGAAGGGATTCGTAGTTACGGAGGAAATGTATTTTGTTTAAAAGAACATGTGAAACGATTGTATGAATCAGCGAAATCTATTTTACTAACAATTCCAATGACGGTAGAAGAAATGGAAGAAGCAGTTTTACATACACTCCAAAAAAATGAATACGCTGATGCTTATATTCGCTTAATTGTCTCAAGAGGAAAAGGTGACTTAGGACTTGATCCGAGAAGTTGTGTGAAGCCGAGCGTAATTATCATTGCAGAACAATTAAAGTTATTCCCACAAGAATTTTATGATAATGGGCTAAGCGTTGTATCTGTTGCATCAAGACGTAATACGCCAGACGCGTTAGATCCACGTATTAAGTCAATGAATTATTTAAATAACGTACTTGTAAAAATTGAGGCGGCACAAGCAGGAGTGTTAGAGGCTCTTATGTTAAATCAACAAGGATATGTTTGTGAAGGTTCTGGCGATAATGTTTTCGTTGTGAAAGATGGAAAAGTATTAACCCCGCCATCCTATTTAGGGGCATTAGAAGGTATTACGAGAAATAGTGTTATCGAGCTATGTGAACGACTGAGTATTCCGTGTGAGGAAAGACCATTCACTCGCCATGACGTATATGTAGCGGATGAAGTATTTTTAACAGGAACAGCAGCGGAGTTAATTCCAGTTGTAAAAGTTGATTCGAGAGAAATTGGAGATGGGAAACCAGGAAGTGTAACGAAACAATTGACCGAAGAATTTAAAAAATTAACGAGAGAAAGAGGAGTACGTGTTCCCGGGCTGACGGAAAGCTTAGCATAAATAAGGAGAGGAGTTAATTGAAATGAAGCAGCAGTATACAGCGTATGAGAAGTTACAGTGTGAAGAAATGACAGGCGCTGGGCACGTGATTCAAGGTTTGAAGAAATTGGGTGTAACGACCGTTTTCGGCTATCCAGGCGGAGCGATTTTACCAGTATACGATGCGTTATACGAAAGTGGTTTGAAACATGTTTTAACTCGTCATGAACAAGCTGCCATTCATGCGGCTGAAGGATATGCGAGAGCTTCTGGGAAGGTCGGGGTAGTCTTTGCTACCTCTGGCCCAGGGGCGACAAATTTAGTTACGGGCTTAGCAGACGCTTATATGGATTCGATTCCTTTAGTTGTCATTACCGGCCAAGTTGCAACGCCTTTAATTGGTAAAGATGGATTTCAAGAAGCGGATGTTGTCGGAATTACAGTACCTGTTACGAAGCATAATTACCAAGTTCGTGATGTAAATCATGTATCACGAATTGTGCAAGAAGCTTTTTACATCGCCAAAAGCGGACGACCGGGACCAGTATTAATCGATATTCCAAAAGATGTTCAAAATGCAAAAGTCACCAGTTTCTTTAATGAAGAAGTTGATATTCCGGGGTACAAACCAGAACTTGTACCAGACAGCATGAAACTTAGAGAGGTGGCTAAAGCAATTTCAAAATCAAAGCGTCCACTTCTTTATATTGGAGGAGGTGTCATTCATTCAGGTGGATCCGATGAACTCTTCGAATTCGCAAGGGAGAACCGTATTCCAGTCGTTTCAACTTTAATGGGACTTGGTGCATATCCACCGGGAGATCCATTGTTTCTAGGGATGCTTGGTATGCATGGGACATACGCTGCTAATATGGCGGTAACAGAATGTGATTTACTACTTGCATTAGGTGTACGCTTCGATGATCGTGTAACAGGAAAATTAGAACTTTTTTCTCCGCACTCGAAAAAAGTACATATTGATATTGATCCTTCTGAGTTTCATAAAAATGTAACTGTAGAGCATCCGATTGTTGGTGATGTGAAAAAAGCGTTACACATGTTGTTACATATGTCTATTTATACACAAACAGATGAATGGCTTCAGAAAGTAAAGGCATGGAAAGAAGAATATCCACTTTCTTATAAGCAAAAAGAATCTGAGTTAAAACCACAGCATGTGATCAACTTAGTAAGTGAATTAACGAATGGTGAAGCGATTGTCACAACAGAAGTAGGACAGCATCAAATGTGGGCTGCTCACTTCTATAAAGCAAGAAAACCTCGGACGTTCCTTACCTCTGGAGGATTAGGAACAATGGGGTTTGGGTTCCCAGCGGCAATTGGTGCTCAGCTTGCAAAAGAAGAAGAACTTGTCATTTGTATTGCAGGTGATGCTTCTTTTCAAATGAACATTCAAGAACTACAAACAATTGCTGAAAATAATATCCCTGTAAAAGTATTTATTATAAATAACAAATTTTTAGGGATGGTAAGGCAATGGCAAGAAATGTTTTATGAAAATCGTTTATCAGAGTCAAAAATTGGCTCACCAGATTTTGTGAAAGTGGCAGAAGCTTATGGAGTGAAGGGATTAAGGGCGACAAATTCAACAGAGGCGAAACAAGTGGTGTTAGAAGCATTTGCTCACGAAGGTCCTGTCGTAGTTGATTTTTGTGTAGAAGAAGGTGAAAACGTATTTCCGATGGTTCCGCCAAACAAAGGGAATAACGAAATGATTATGAAGAGGTGGGAAGAATGAGTCATACTTTTTCACTCGTTATTCATAACGAGCCAAGTGTCTTATTACGTATAAGTGGAATTTTTGCTCGGCGTGGCTATTATATTTCTTCTTTACATTTAAACGAAAGAGATACGAGTGGCGTTTCTGAAATGAAACTCACAGCAGTTTGTACTGAAAATGAAGCGACATTACTTGTTAGTCAGTTGAAAAAATTAATTGATGTACTGCAAGTAAATAAATTATAAGGGGTGTATGGAGTATGAAAACGTATTATGAGAAAGATGCAAATGTAGAGTTATTACAAGGGAAAACAGTTGCGGTAATTGGTTATGGATCTCAAGGGCATGCGCAGGCACAAAATTTACGTGATTCAGGTGTGGAAGTTGTAGTTGGTGTTAGACCTGGTAAATCGTATGAAGTAGCAAAAGCAGATGGATTTGAAGTAATGTCTGTTTCAGAAGCGGTTCGAACCGCACAAGTTGTACAAATGTTATTGCCAGATGAACAGCAAGCACATGTATATAAAACAGAAGTAGAAGAGAATCTCCGTGAAGGACAAATGTTACTTTTCTCACATGGATTTAACATTCACTTCGGCCAAATTAATCCGCCAAGTTACGTAGATGTAGCAATGGTTGCGCCAAAAAGTCCAGGTCATCTCGTTCGCCGTGTATATCAAGAAGGAAATGGTGTTCCGGCATTAGTCGCAGTGCATCAAGATGCGACGGGAACAGCGCTACATGTAACATTAGCGTATGCAAAAGGTGTAGGTTGTACACGTGCGGGTGTAATTGAAACGACATTCCAAGAAGAAACCGAAACGGATTTATTCGGTGAGCAAGCTGTACTTTGCGGCGGGGTAACTGCACTTGTGAAGGCCGGGTTCGAAACGTTAACGGAAGGTGGATATCGTCCTGAAATTGCATACTTTGAATGTTTGCATGAATTAAAGCTAATTGTTGACTTAATGTACGAAGGTGGATTAACGAATATGCGCCATTCTATTTCAGATACGGCAGAGTTTGGAGATTATGTAACAGGATCGAGAATTGTTACAGATGAAACGAAGAAGGAAATGAAGCGTGTTCTGACAGAAATTCAGCAAGGTGAATTTGCGAAGAAATGGATTTTAGAAAATCAAGCAGGGCGTCCGACGTATAACGCAATGAAAAAAGCAGAACAAAATCATCAATTGGAAAAAGTGGGAGCAGAGCTTCGTGAAATGATGAGTTGGATTCATGCACCGAAAGAATTAGTAAAGAAATAGAGTAAGAGAGTATAAATGAAAAATATGTAAGAGGGGATTTGACAAGATGAGAAGTGACATGATTAAAAAAGGTTTTGATAAAGCGCCGCACCGTAGTTTATTAAAAGCAACTGGTTTGAAAGATGAAGATTTTGATAAACCTTTCATAGCGATTTGTAATTCTTTTATTGAAATTATTCCAGGGCATAAACACTTGAACGAGTTTGGGAAACTTGTAAAAGAGGCAGTTCGTGCGGCAGGTATGGTACCATTCGAATTCAATACAATTGGAGTTGACGATGGTATTGCGATGGGACATATCGGTATGCGTTATTCTCTTCCGAGTCGTGAAATAATTGCAGATTCAGTAGAAACGGTTGTAAATGCACACTGGTTTGACGGCATGATTTGTATCCCAAACTGTGACAAAATTACACCAGGTATGATGATGGCTGCACTACGTATTAATATTCCGACTGTGTTTGTTTCAGGCGGCCCAATGGCAGCAGGAAAAACATCTAAAGGAGAAGTTGTTGATCTGAGTTCCGTTTTTGAAGGAGTAGGAGCTTATCAATCTGGGAAAATTTCGGAAGAAGAATTAAAAGATATTGAAGATCATGGCTGTCCATCTTGTGGCTCTTGTTCGGGTATGTTTACCGCGAACTCTATGAATTGTTTATGTGAAGTGTTAGGTTTAGCTCTTCCTGGTAACGGGAGTATTTTAGCAATTGATCCAAGACGTGAAGAATTAATTAAACAAGCAGCAGAGAAATTGAAAATTTTAATTGAAAGAGATATTAAACCGAGAGACATTGTAACGGAAGAAGCAATTGATGATGCGTTTGCGCTTGATATGGCGATGGGCGGTTCAACAAATACAGTGTTGCATACATTGGCGCTCGCGCAAGAGGCTGGATTAGATTACGATATGAACCGTATTGATGCCGTTTCAAGACGTGTACCACATTTATGTAAAGTAAGCCCTGCTTCCAATTGGCATATGGAAGATATTGATCGTGCGGGCGGGATTAGTGCAATTTTGAAAGAGATGAGCCGGAAAGAAGGAGTACTTCATCTTGATCGAATAACTGCTACGGGGCAAACATTAAGAGAAAATATTGCTGAGGCAGAGATTAAAGATAAGGAAGTTATTCACTCTCTTGAAAACCCTCATAGTGAGGAAGGAGGATTGCGTATATTAAAAGGCAACCTTGCGAAAGATGGAGCGGTTATTAAAAGCGGTGCAACAGAGGTAAAGCGTTTTGAAGGACCTTGCGTTATTTTTAATTCACAAGATGAGGCACTTGCTGGCATTATGCTTGGGAAAGTGAAAAAAGGAGATGTAGTTGTCATTCGTTATGAAGGACCAAGAGGTGGCCCTGGTATGCCAGAAATGTTAGCACCAACATCAGCAATTGCTGGAATGGGATTAGGTGCTGAGGTTGCATTATTAACGGATGGACGTTTCTCTGGAGCTTCACGTGGAATTTCAGTAGGACATATTTCACCAGAAGCAGCAGCTGGTGGAACGATCGCACTTCTTGAACAAGGGGATATTGTATGTATTGATGTTGAAGAACGCTTGCTAGAAGTAAGTGTGAGTGATGAGGAATTAGAAAAGCGTAAAAAAGAATGGAAACGACCAGAACCGAAAGTGAAAACTGGCTGGCTTGGACGTTATGCACAAATGGTAACATCGGCGAATACAGGGGCTGTTCTGAAAATCCCGAATTTTGATTGAGCCAATTTAAAAGAGATAAGGATGATATATAATGGTGCAAAAGGTAAAGGAGAGAGTGAAAATTGAAGATATCTTAATGGCTCATAATTGCATGAAAGATATTGTTATTAAAACACCGTTACAACGTGATACAGTTTTATCTGAGAAATATGATTGTGACGTTTATGTAAAACGAGAAGACTTACAATTAATTCGCTCTTTCAAAATTCGTGGTGCATACAATTTGATTCAAAGTTTACCGAAAGAAAAGTTACAAAACGGTGTTGTTTGTGCAAGTGCTGGTAATCATGCGCAAGGAGTTGCTTATACATGTAATTTATTGAAGATTCCGTCGAAAATATTTATGCCCACAACAACACCGAAACAAAAAGTATCACAAGTACAATTTTTCGGTGGTGATTTCGCAGAGATTGTATTAGTTGGTGATACATTCGATAGCTCTTTCCAAGAAGCACAGTGTTATTGTGAAGAAAATAGAATGACATTTGTTCATCCGTTTGATGATCCGTATGTAGTTGCTGGTCAAGGGACAGTGGCAGTTGAAATTATGCATGATATGGAGAAACCGGTTGATTATATCTTTGCGGCAATCGGCGGTGGTGGATTAGCATCAGGTGTTGGTACATATGTAAAAGGTGTTAGTCCTACTACAAAGGTTATTGGTGTAGAACCGATGGGAGCTGCATCTATGAAAGAGGCTTTTCTTCAAAATGATAATGTCGCATTAGAGAAAATAGATAGTTTTGTTGATGGGGCAGCGGTTAAAAAGGTAGGAAAGTTAACTTTTGAAACTTGTAAAGATGTAATTGATGACATCGTTTTAGTACCAGAGGGGAAAGTTTGTACGACGATTTTAGAACTGTATAAGAAAAATGCGATTGTAGCTGAACCGGCTGGTGCACTCTCTATTGCAGCACTTGATTTATACAGAGATGAAATTAAAGATAAAACAGTTGTATGCACATTAAGTGGTGGAAATAATGACATTGATAGAATGCAAGAAATGAAAGAACGATCTCTCATTTACGAAGGGTTAAAGCATTATTTCATCATTGAATTCCCGCAGCGTTCAGGCGCGTTAAGAGAATTTCTTGATAAAGGATTAGGGCCAGAAGATGATATTACTCGTTTTGAGTATATTAAGAAACATAATAAGGAAAATGGTCCAGCATTAGTCGGAGTAGAATTAAAACATAAAGAAGATTATGAGCAATTAATTACTCGCTTTAAAGAAAATAATATTCAATTTATGGAGCTTAATAAAAACCCTGTTTTGTTTGATTTGCTTATTTAATAGAAGGGAAGAAGAAGCATCTAAATAAAAAAGATAGATACAAGCGAGGAAATATAGTGCTTGTTCTATCTTTTTTATAGTTAAACTAGATACTCATTAAATTCAAGAAGAATAAAGCTAGTTAACCAAAAAAATATCGCAATGCGAATAATTACATACATAGTAAATTCAAAGGTAGTAAGTTTTCGTTCACGTTTTATTTTTTTAGAAATCTAACAGAAAAAACTGAACATAAAAGTAGAACGGCTATAGACATTTTATAAATATTTTCTAACAAACTTACATTTTCTAATAAGTTTTTCAGCATATTTATCACCTATTCTGTAAAGTAGATTACAGAGAAATAGATCTTGAGCTGTCTAGTTTCGTTTATTTTTTATTTTCCCTGTATCATCAATTTCTACATCAGTTGAAATTGTTTGTAAATATTGAAGAGCTTTTTTCTTTTCTTCCTCATTTACAGGGGAAACTTGGTTGTTGCGAATGATATAAGGATTGAATGACATTTGGACATCCTTTCCTTTAAAAGTTAAAGTTAATACGCCAGTTTCGGCGCTTTTTCCATTCACATAACTTGGGAATAAAAAGTTACCTAATGAGTAAGCGATAGGAACTTTATTATAATACTCAAACCCTTGTAACCAATGTGGATGGCTTCCGACAATCGCGTTAGCTCCTGCTTCAACCATTTTAGGTACATATTGCTTTTGGTATTCTACCGGACGGTTTGATTTTTCAACGCCCCAATGCATATAGACGATTAAATAGTCTGCATCTTGTTTTTGTTCTTTAATTGTTTTTGTTACAAGATTTAAATCATAGCCATTCGCAACGCCAGGTTTATTCTCACCAGCTACCCAATTAGAATCAGGCATAAATCGAACGAAGGAAAGAAATTTAAACTTTTTCCCTTTTACGGTCATTTCTCGTGCAGTATATGCATCTTTTGCATTTTTTCCGGCTCCAATGTAAGGGAACTTTAATTTTTCTACGTGAGAAATCGTATCCAATAATCCATCTTGCCCATAATCAAGTGTGTGGTTATTCCCAATATTTACGATGTCATATCCAGTGTTTTTAATAGCTTGTAGTGTAGATGGATCACTTTTAATCCAAAACAATTGCCCAGGTGCTTTCTTTTCTTTCGTTGTAAATGCCGATTCTAAATTCACAAAAGAAATATCAGCTTTTTTTATTTCTTCTTTTACATGTTGGAATGGGTAATCAGCCCCATTCTTTTCGATTATAGGACGTAATTGCCAATCAAACATTGTATCACCAGAGAAGGTGAGTGTGATTTCTTGGTCTTCTATTTTCTTTTCGCTTTTTGAAGCGGTTTTACTAGATTTGTTTTGCAAATCGGGTTTGTCTTTTGCTTTTGAAATAAAAGAGTAATTGATTAATAAAACAATCGGTGTAATGAAAAAGGCTATTAACAAAAATCGTTTTAGTAAAGTTTTCATATATACCTTCCCTTTTAATATTATCCCGCAATTAAATTAACACTGAATCTATTAAAGGTAATTAAAGTTACAAAAAAACAGCGGGTTATGTAGTGGAAAACATTTGTTAATATTCTCAATATTAAGTTAACATATAGATAACCTGTAAATCAATGTATAAACCAAAATATAGAAATAAAGAATTCGAAGGGTGAAGAATGAGAAATGGTTATATTAGGAGCAGTTGTAAATGGGATTTGTATTATATTTGGTACTTTACTTGGTAAATTATTTAGTAGGATTCCAGAAAGTATGAAAGGGACGATAATGCACGCAATCGGTTTAGCGGTTACTGTGCTTGGGCTTCAAAAGGCATTAAAAAGTGAAAACTTTCTTGTTGTCATACTGAGTTTAGTGATTGGTACGGTAATTGGAGAATGGTTACAATTAGAAGAAAAGTTAAAACATTTAGGGGATTGGCTAGAAAATAAAGTTGGATCGAAGGGGAAAGGAAGCATATCAGAAGGTTTTGTAACAGCTACTTTAATTTTTGCAATTGGTGCGATGGGGATACTTGGTGCACTTGACAGTGGGATTCGCGGAAATCATAATATTTTATTTACCAAGGCAATTATCGATGGATTTATTTCTATTATATTAACGACAACTCTAGGAATTGGCGTAGTATTTTCGGCGATTCCAGTTGTTTTATATGAAGGTGGTATTGCAGTTTTTGCAACACAAATTAATAGTTTTGTCCCGGAAGAATTAATGAACCAATTTATAGTGGAGATGACGGCTGCGGGCGGCATTATGATATCTGCTATTGGATTGAACTTGCTTAGTATTATTAAAATCAAGGTGGCAAATTTACTTCCAGGTATATTAGTAGTGGGTGTAATTGTTTCAATTATTTATGGTTACGGTTTGTTAGTAAATTAGTAGAGGATGGAAACACATATGGAGGAATTTCAATTTACAAAACGTGTGCATAAAATATTGGAGATTGCAGCAGAAGAGAGTGAGTGTAGCATAATTCACCCGGTCCATCTGTTTATAGGTATGTGTAAAGAAGGTACAGGAGTTTGCGCTGAGTTATTTATGTATTTGTTTCATAAAGTCGGTCCAGATTTTTTAGAAAAACTTTCGTTACGAAAACGATTCGATTTACATAATCAAGAGTATAAAAAAATAGAGCAATATAAACTATCTTATAATGCGATAGAAATTTTACAAATAGCGAAGAAACGTATGGAACGCTTTCAGCAAGTAGTAATCAATGAAGGACATATTATGTATGCATTATTTCGTGTAGATACAGATATTGGTGAATTTATACATACACAAATGCAAGAAGATATATTACGTATTACAGCTGCACCGAGAGACTTAGCGGTTGATTTAAATAGTTTTAAATCTATTTATAATACATTATTTTGTCATGTAAGAAGAGCTAGTCCTTCTGATTTTGATAAGTTATCACGATTTGTGGCGGATGAATTTGGTGAACGGTGGTTACAGTCGGTTGATTATGGATTTCGGACATATAATGAAAAGTTACCTATCTATATTGCACAGCAGGAGGAAGTGATAATTGGTTTCGCCTGTTACGATGTAGTGAGAGGAAAGAAAGGATTGTTTGGTCCAATGGGCATAGCGAAACAAAATCGTGTGAAAGGTGTAGGAAAAGAATTATTGCATCATTGTTTATATAATATGAAGCAAGATGGATATGAATATGCGATTATTGGACAAGCAGGTCCCATTGAGTTTTACGAGAGAAATTGTAATGCTCGTTTAATATCGATAGATAATAAGTAACCAACTTCATCTAAAGGAGTTGGTTTTATTATGAAAATGATGTAGAGATGTAGTGGTTTTTACTAGAAAATAGCGGGTTTTGTAGTAAATCTTGCATATAAAGCAAATTACTAAACTTTTTACAAGAAAGGGTGTAGAATGGGTATCTAAAGAAAGAAGGTGTGAAAATGGCCAGCTGGAAACGAAATTTAATGATTTGTTGGCTAGGTTGTTTTACCACTGCAGCCGGTATGAGTTTAGTAATCCCTTTCTTATCTTTTTATATTGAGGAATTGGGAGTAACTGGCACTTCAAGCATTGCACAGTGGTCGGGACTTGCATTTGGTGTAACATTTTTAATGGGTGCGATCGTATCACCAATATGGGGAAAGCTTGGTGATATACATGGACGGAAATTGATGCTAATTCGTGCTAGCCTCGGTATGGCGATTATTATGACGCTTATGGGGTTTGTAACGGATGTATATCAATTAGTCGCACTAAGATTTTTAATGGGAGCAGTATCTGGTTTCCTTTCAACCGCAATGACATTTATTGCAGCAGAAACTCCGAAAGAACATTCAGGTTGGGCAATTTCCACAATTTCAACTGGTGGTGTAAGCGGTTCGTTACTTGGCCCGTTACTTGGAGGTTATTTATCTGAATTAATTGGAATGCGTCATGTCTTTCTTGTTACAGGAGCTTTTTTATTCCTTTCCTTTCTCATCGTTTTTTTCTTCTTGCATGAAGAAAATCACTCTGCTCAAGCAAAAAAAACACAGCCGAAAAAAGTATGGACGATGGTCCCAGCGAAGCATTTAATTATTAGTTTGTTTGTTACAACATTTATTATTCAACTTGCTAATATGTCAGTTCAACCAATTGTTACATTGTACGTGAAAAATTTAGTAGGCCCTCATACTGCACATATTGAAACAATTGCGGGAGCAGTTATGTCAGCGACAGGATTAGCCGTTATTTTGGCAGCACCAAGACTAGGAAGATTATCAGATCATATCGGTCCTCAAAAAACGTTAGTTGTAGCGTTATTTGCTGCAGGAATTATTTTTATCCCGCAAGCATTTGTAACCTCAGCTTGGCAACTATTAATTCTTCGATTTTTATTAGGTATCGCACAAGCAGGATTATTACCTTCCGTACAAACTCTACTAAAACAACATACACCAACCCATGTTACGGGAAGAATATTTGGATATAATCAATCATTTCAGTTTTTAGGAAATATGATTGGTCCAGTACTCGGGGGACAAATTGCAGCGCATGCAGGTTTCCAATATGTTTTCCTCTCTACATCATCACTATTATTTATTGCGTGTATCTGGGTTTATTTTCATAATAAGAACGAAGAGGTATCAGAGAAACGACATTTGGAAGTTAGTTAACTAAGTGAATAAAAAAAGGATGAAGCAATGATTGCTTCATCCTTTTCTTTAAAATTTAAGACATAGATAGCTTAATGTACCAAGCTCATAACTACGGTGAATGACTTCACTGCTATTTTCACCACTTCCCATAGCGATAAATAAAGGAACAAAATGTTCTGCTCTTGGTACTGCTAATTGTGCATGAGGAGCATTTTTTTCCCAATTAAACAATGCATCTTTATCGTTATTCTGCATATGTTTAATAATCCAATCATCAAATTCAATTGCCCATTTTTCAGGTGTAGTTTGATTCCATTTCAGTGCTCGTAAGTTATGGACGGTAACACCACTCCCGATTACTAAAATATCTTCTTGTCCGAGTCCTTTAAGTGCTTCTCCAATTTTAAATTGTTCTTTTGCAGAAAGGAATGGATTTACTGATATTTGCACGACAGGAATATTTGCTTCTGGATACATGCGGTGCAGGAGTGTCCATGAACCATGATCTAAACCTCTTGTCATATTATGATGGACTGAAATACCTTTGTTCTTAAATTTTGTTTCTAACATAGATGCAATGCTAGAAGAGCCTTTCGCACGATATTTGATTTCGTATAACTCAGGGGGAAAACCTCCAAAATCATAAATTGTTTCATACTCGTTATCTGATGAGGAAATCGTTAATACTTCACTTTCCCAGTGAGCAGTGAAAATAACAATTGCTTTCGGTTTATATGTTTCTCCAAGTGTTTTTAAAAATCGTGTATAGTCTGTATCTTGAATAGCGAGCATAGGCGAACCATGTGCTAAAAATAATGATGGCATCATAATAGTAGAAACCTCCTAAAAATTATATAGTTACTTTATGTAAGTAACTATATAATTTTATTTCAGGTTCGTCAAGAGATCAGTTTGAAAGCAAGTCTGAAAAATACATCATTTGTCATAATGAAAGCAATTACATATAATATAAAATAAGAAAAGTGAATGGATATTCATTTCTCTTAAAGGTATACATAATAGAGTTGGGAGCTGACGAAATGAATGTACAGGAAAGTTTCGTTACGGCATTGGATGGATCGGAAATTTATTTGCGTAAGTGGTTACCAGAAGGAGATCCGAGAGGAATTATTCAAATAGCACATGGCATGACAGAGCATGCAGGGGTGTATACAGAATTTGTGGATGCTTTATTGGAAGCAGGGTATGGTGTTTATGCGCATGATCATAAAGGACATGGGAAAACAGTAAAAAAAGAAGAAGATTATGGTCATTTTGAACCAAATATAGGGTGGAATCAAGTTGTATCGGATGTTATCTTTGTTTCAGAAAGGATAAAAGAAGAGCAGTCAAGTCCTTTGTTTTTACTTGGACATAGTATGGGTTCTTTTTTATCAAGACGTGCTGTACAACTTAGGGGCGAATTATATGATGGATTTCTGATTTCAGGAACAGGTGGAAATCCAGGGCTTTTAGGAGTTATTGGTCATAAAGTAGCAACAATCGAAATGAAGTTGCGCGGGGCAAAAACGAAAAGTCCAATGTTAAACTTTTTATCTTTCGGAAACTTCAATTCGAACTTTAAGCCAAATCGTACAAAATTTGATTGGTTATCTTCAGATAATAATCAAGTTGATAAATATATTGTGGATCCGTTATGTGGTTTCATTTGTACGACGAGTTTTTACCGAGAATTATTTTCTGGTGTATTAGAAGTAAATAAACTAGAAGAATACAAGAAGACGCCAAAGAATCTTCCAATACATATATTCTCTGGTGATCGTGATCCTGTTGGCGATATGGGGAAAGGTGTAAAAGAAGTATATGAAAACTATAAAAAATGTGGTGTGAAAGACGTGACACTACGTTTATATGAAAATGGTAGACATGAAATGTTTCATGAAGTAAATAAGGATGAAGTATTTAAAGATTTAATTTCGTGGTTAGATGCGCATAATAAATGAGAAAGATAATCCCAAACTGTTTGTAGTTTGGGATTATTTATTTTACAGAAATACGGGCAATAAATTCTTAAATTTACTTTACTTAATAAAAAATAAATCTTATTCTAGAGTCGTTAAAAAAATAAAGAAATATTGTATGAGAGGAAACCTCACTTTTCTGAAGTGAGGTTTTTTGTAGTAACGAAGTAATAGTGAATAAAACTAATTTTAAAAATAATTTAAAATCAAACTATTTATAAAGAAACAGATGCCTGTTCATAATAGTAGTATAATAGTGAATGAGGTGTTAATAGAATGGAAGATAGAACATTAGGTTTATTACTAGATGTTGTTGGTGAATTATTTTCAGATGAAATTTCAATTGCTGTTTCGAATACGAAAGAATATATTTACTATCGGCCAAGTAAACGAATTGATTTAAAGATTAGCGCTGGGGATCCTATAAAGGAAGGAACGATTGCTCATAAAGCGATGGTGATGAATCAAAAAACATCTGAGTTTATGAATCGGGATGTTTTTGGTATTCCTTATCATGGAATGGCTGTACCATTTTCAAACAATGGAAAGCTTGAAGGGTGCGTAACGGCAATTTATCCAGCTTTAACGGATGGAAAGTCAGTCGTTACTTTAAAAACAACAGATGGCTGGATTCCAGTTCCTTTTTCAAAGGTTATGTATTTAGAGGCTAAAGATAAAAAGACGTATGTGAATTCAGAAGAGTTATCAGGAACACATAAATACTCTCTGCAAGAATTCGAATACTTGCTTCCTAAAGATTCATTTATTAGATGTCACCGTTCGTTTATTGTAAATGTTAATCATATTAAAGCGATTTATCCTGATACCCATTCTACTTTTGTACTTTCGATGGATAATGGTGAGAGAGTACCAGTTAGTCAATCATACGCTAGTTATTTCCGTAAGCTTCTAGGATTCTAAATTTTTCTGCTTTAGAACCTAAATTTGCTGTTCTGTCTGAATTTTCGTTATTGTATACTAAAATCCCTATTTTGATAGTGTAAATGTGTAAAATAATTATGAATATTCAATGAGAGAGGGATTACATATGGAGAATAATTTAGATAGAATTAGAGATCAACGTCTAAAAGATCGGGTAGTTACACCTGAAGAAGCAGCTTCCTGGATTCAAAGTGGAATGACTTTAGGCTTAAGTGGGTTTACACGTGCAGGTGATGTAAAAGCAGTCCCATTTGCGCTTGTAAACCGAGTTAAGAATGATGAATCTTTTAAAGTAAATGTTTATACTGGGGCTTCTTTAGGCTCGGATGTAGACAAATTATTTGCTGAGGCAGGAATTTTAGGGAAAAGATTACCTTTCCAAGCTGACGCGACGATGCGAAAAGGAATTAATAACGGAGACTTTTTATTTGTGGATCAACACTTATCTCATACAGCAGAGTTACTCCGCGCTGACGTTCTGGATATAGATTTCGCTATTTTGGAAGCGGTTGCGATTACAGAGGACGGAATGATTATTCCAACCACTTCAATTGGAAATTCCTTAGCGTTTTCCTTAAATGCTAAGTCTATTATTATTGAAATGAATATGGCTCAATCCACGCAATTAGAGGGACTACATGATCTATATGAACCAGGTAAACAAGGGGAGAGGCTTCCAATTCCGCTTGTGAAAACAGATGACCGAATTGGAACAATCGGTATTCCAATTGATCCTGAAAAAGTAAAGGGAATTGTGTTTACGAATCAATTGGATTCGCCATCGACAATTGTTCCTCCGGATGAAGAAACGGTCATTATGGCACAGCATTTAATAGAATTCCTTCGAGAAGAAGTTAAAATAGGGCGATTAACAAATCGTTTAGCGCCGTTACAATCAGGAATTGGTTCAGTTGCTAACGCAGTATTGCATGGAATGTTAGATTCAGAATTTGAAGATTTAGAAGTGTATTCTGAAGTTTTACAAGATGCAGTTTTTGATCTTATGGATGCTGGAAAAGTCAATTTTGCTTCTTGTTGTTCTATCACGCTTTCTGAAGAGAAAATGCAACAAGTATTTTCTAACTTTGAAAAATATCGTGACAAATTAATGATGCGTCCGCAAGAGATTTCCAATCATCCTGAAATTATTCGTCGCCTTGGATTAATCTCAATTAATACTGCATTAGAATTAGATATATACGGAAATGTTAACTCTACTCACGTTTTAGGTACAAAAATGATGAATGGTATTGGTGGGTCTGGTGATTTTGCAAGAAATGCACGCCTAGCTATCTTTGTTACTAAATCGATTGCGAAAGGTGGTAACATTTCAAGTATTGTTCCTTTCGTTTCTCATGTAGACCATACTGAACATGATGTAGATGTTATTGTTACTGAACAGGGGTATGCCGACATAAGGGGACTTGCGCCAAGAGAAAGAGTGGAACTTATTATTGAGAATTGCGCACATCCAATGTATCGTGATCAACTACGTGCTTATTACGAAGAAGCAAAAACAAGAGGTGGACAAACTCCTCATATTTTAGAAAAAGCTTTTTCTTGGCATACGAATTATGCTAAAAATGGAACAATGCTTGAAGCGGTAGTAGAAACTGTATAGGTTTGTATCGTACGAAATAGTAAAACGAATGAGTGAGTTTGAAGATTAAATTTTAGAAAAAGAGAACGCCAACTTTTAGGGATGGCGTTCTTTTTCTTTAAAAAAATTGTACTGGTTATAATAAAGATTTATAAAAATAATCTCTAATTTATGAAAAAAAAGGTTTTTTGAAGTGCTTTCCGAATCAATTTAGTAGTTTACATATCGAAGGTGAGGAGAAAGAATCATGAAGATAAGAGAAGCGTTATTAAGTGAAGCAAATGAATTAAGTGAATTCGCACTACAATCAAAAGCAACGTGGGATTATAGTGAAGAATTCATATTTGCTTGTAAGGAAGATTTAGCAATTACAGAAGAATACATAAAAAATAATTTTGTATATGTTTTAGAAAACGATAATGCGAAGATTGGTTTTTTCTCATTTTTACGTAATGATAAAGCTCTCGATTTCTTGTACATTCATCCTGATTACAAAGGAAAAGGTTACGGGAAAATACTTTGGGAGTATGTAATAGAAAAAGCCAATGAACTAGGATTAAAAAGTTTTACAATTGATAGTGATCCGAATGCAAAAGGATATTACTTGAAAATGGGAGCACAGTTAATAGGAGAGACACCATCAACTGTCTTTAAGGGTCGTTTACTGCCTCTTTTGAAATATGATGTGTAAAACTATTAATAGTAGGGGAAGATTAGAATGGATGATGTAAAGGAAAAAAGAATATATGGAGCACTAATAAAATCGTGGTCGATTGAAACAAGTTCAAAGTGGACAATTGAAAATCCAGCAAAGGGACAGTGTGGTGTAACGGCTCTAGTCGTTCAAGATATATGTGGAGGGAAAATTATAAAGACAAAAATAGGGGGCGTGTGGCATTTTTATAACTTTATAGATGGGCAGAGGTTTGATTTTACAGAGTCTCAATTCAATGAAAACCTGAATTACTTGGGTGTGGAATCAAATCGGGAAGAAGCATTTGCAGATACAAATGAAAAGCAATATAGCATTTTGAAGGGAAAAATAACGAAAGAATTAAAATTATCTTTTGACTCTTAATCTTTAATAAGTTACTATAATGGTGGTAACTTATTAAAGGGAACTTCATAGAGTTGAAAGGGGAAATACATTTGAAAACAATTTATGTAAACGCTACAATTGTAACGATGAATGAACAAAACGAAGTGATAGAAAATGGATATATCATTGTAGAAAATGATCAAATTATAGATGTAAAGAGCGGAGAATTCGCTAATGATTTTGAAGTAAGTGAAGTAATTGACATGAAAGGAAAGTGGGTTTTACCAGGGCTTGTAAATACACATACACATGTTGTAATGAGTCTTTTAAGAGGTATTGGAGATGATATGTTATTACAGCCATGGCTTGAGACGAGAATTTGGCCACTGGAAAGTCAATTTACTCCCCAAATTGCGGTCGCTAGTACGGAATTAGGATTACTTGAAATGGTGAAAAGTGGTACAACATCATTCTCTGACATGTTTAATCCAATTGGAGTAGATCAAGACGCAATTATGGAAACGGTATCAAGGAGCGGGATGCGAGCTGCTGTTTCAAGGACTTTATTTAGCTTCGGAACGAAAGACGATGAAAAGAAAGCGATTGAAGAAGCTGAGAAATATGTGAAGCGTTACTATAACGAAAGTGGCATGTTAACTACGATGGTTGCACCACATAGTCCATATACATGTAGTACAGAATTGTTAGAAGAGTGCGCACGGATTGCAGTAGAGAATCAAACGATGGTTCATATCCACCTTTCTGAAACAGAGCGTGAAGTACGTGATATTGAAGCACAATATGGAAAACGTCCAGTAGAATATGCAGTGAGCTGCGGATTGTTTAAACGCCCAACAGTTATTGCACACGGTGTAGTATTAAATGACGATGAGCGTGCATTTTTAGCAGAACATGACGTTCGAGTAGCTCATAATCCGAATAGTAATTTAAAACTAGGTTCTGGTATAGCGAATGTAAAAGCGATGCTAGAAGCAGGAATAAAAGTAGGAATTGCAACAGATAGTGTTGCATCTAACAATAATTTAGACATGTTTGAAGAAATGCGCATAGCGACTTTACTACAAAAAGGTATTCACCAAGATGCAACAGCTTTACCAGTTGAAACAGCTCTTACACTTGCGACTAAAGGGGCTGCTGAAGTAATCGGGATGAAACAAACAGGATCACTTGAGGTTGGAAAATGTGCTGATTTTATTACGATTGATCCATCTAATAAGCCGCATTTACAACCAGCAGATGAAGTGTTATCACATCTTGTGTATGCTGCTAGTGGAAAAGATATAAGCGATGTAATTATTAACGGAAAACGTGTCGTTTGGAATGGCGAATGTAAAACGTTAGATGAAGAGCGTATTATATTTGAAGCAAGTCGTTATAAACGAGGTTTGCAAAGATAACTAATTATGTGGCAGTTGAAAAAGCTATCCTTTTAAAAGGATAGCTTTTTTCTTGAACGAATAAATATTCAAAAGAATGTCGCATCTTTCTGTTCATATTTCTGCTATAATATATAACGCTTTATAATATTTTATACTTAAGGAGAACAACTCATGAAGCGAAAAAAGAGCCATTTAATGGTAATGGCACTTGTTACATCTTTATTATTAACAGCTTGTAATAATAAAGCGAATAAAAGTGATACAGAGGTTAAAAAACAAGTGTTAAATGTAACAGTATCAGAAGAAATTCCTTCTCTGGACACTGCGAAAACGATGGATGGTACATCAGCACACGTTATGCAAAACATATTTGAAGGGTTATATGTATTAAATGATCAAGATCAGCCTACTCCAGCAGTAGCAAAATCGTTTAAAAGAAGTGAAGATGGTAAGAAATATACATTTAACTTGCGTAAAGATGCAAAATGGTCAAATGGAGATAATGTAACAGCAAATGATTTTATATTTGCGTGGAAACGTGCAATTAACCCTGAAACGGCATCTCAATATGCATACATGCTCTTTTATGTGAAAAATGCGAAAGAGATTAATAAGGGAACAATGCCTCTTGATGCACTTGGGGTTAAAGCAATAAATAATTATACGTTAGAAGTTGAACTCGAACAGCCGGTTCCGTATTTTTTACAGTTGTTAGCACTACCTATATACTTACCACAGCATGAATCATTTTTGAAAGAACAAGGAAACAATTATGCATTGGAACCTAGTAATCTCATATATAACGGGCCATTTGTATTAGAAAAATGGAAGCATGAACAAGAGTTTCAATTAAAGAAGAATGCTGCATATTGGGATCGAAAGAAAGTGAAATTAGACGAAATAAACTTTCATATCGTAAAGGATACAATGACAGCTGTAAATTTATATGAAGCCGGAGATTTGGATCGAGTACCTATTAATTCGCAAGTTGTAGACAAGTATAAAGGGAATAAGGAATTACATATGTCGAGCGATCCTGGAATTGCTATGCTTCGTTTTAATGAAAAAAATACCGCGTTAGCAAATAAAAAGGTGCGTCAATCTATTTCATTAGCGTTAAATAAGGATGATTTCGTTGCTCACTTTATTAATAACGGAGCAAAGCCTGCAAGCGGGCTTGTACCAGTTGGTCATGTAAATGAAGTGACCGGTAAAGATTTTAGAAAAGAAAACGGAGATCTTTCTTCATATGATTTGCAAAATGCGCAAAAGATTTGGAAAGAAGCGAAAAAAGAGCTTGAAGTAGAGCAAGTAAACCTCGAGTTTTTAACGTTTGAACAAGATAATGCAAAACGGATGGCAGAATATATAAAAGGTGATTTAGAAAAGAATTTGCAAGGAATCGCGATACAAATTAAACAACAGCCATTTAAGCAAAAATTACAGTTAGAACAAGCAGGTGATTACGATATAACTATGGCAAATTGGGGACCTGACTATAAAGACCCAATTAGTTATTTAGAGTTATTTACGACAGGGAATCCGAATAATAAAATGAATTATTCTAATGTTCATTACGATGAATTAATAAAGAAAGCGAAAACGGATTTTGTACTAGATACGGAAAATCGATGGGAAGCGTTGCGAGAAGCCGAGCAGGTATTATTAGAAGATGCTGCGGTGGCGCCGCTTTATCATATTGGCTCAGCATATGTACAAAAGGATTATGTAAAAGGAATTGAAAAGCATCAATTTGGTGGTATTTATACTTATAAGAATGCTTATATTGCTAATGAATAAATATAAAAAACCTTACTTTTTAAAAGTAAGGTTTTTTACACATGAATTCTATTAAACCGATTTTAATAAAGCGTAAAAATTCGTATCATATGGGACATCATCTTGATACATATAATTTTTTAGAACGCCTTCTTTTTCAAAGCCTAATTTTAATAGTACTTTATTGGAAGCTTCATTTTCAAGAAATACAATTGCTCCAATCCGCTTTAAATGAATCGTATGGAAACCGTATGATATAACCTCAGAAACAGCTTCAGTCGCATATCCTTTTCCCCAGTGTTCAGGCAAAAAGGCATAACTTATATTGGCTCGTTTATGCTCAGAAGACCAATCATGAAAACCAATGGTACCGATGAGTTCTTTCGTGTCTTTTAATTCGATTCCCCATTTTATACCGCTTCTTGCATTGTAACTCAACTTAAAGTTATGAATGATTTGTTTCACTTGATCAACATCTTGTAACGGTTTTTGGCCATAATAGCGCAGTACATTAGTATTAGAAAAGCATTGTAGTATACGCGGTGCATCTTCTTCGGTAAGTTCTCTTAAAATGAGTCGGTCTGTTTTCAATATAGGAAACATGCTTTCACTCCATTTCTTTTGAAACTAGAATGTGTTGTTATTATATAATCTAGTCTGAAAATAAAGATTATTCAAGAGGGGAGTATGGTTTTAATTTATGATAAAATTGATTGTGGAATATATTTCAAAAAGAGGTTTGTATATGGAGAAAAATTCAATTTTAATTGTAGATGATGATCAAGATATTGTTCAATTTATAAAAGTGAATCTAATGCAAGAAGGTTTTAAAGTTTTTAGTGCTCATAACGGAGAAGAGGCTTTAGAAATAATAAATAATAACAGTATTCAACTTGCTATTTTGGATATTATGATGCCACAAATGGATGGGATAGAATTGTGTAGAAGGATTAGAGAGAAACATAGTTTACCAATTATGTTTTTAAGCGCGAAATCATCGGATGTCGATAAGGTAATTGGATTTAGTACTGGGGCAGATGATTATATTGTGAAGCCGTTCAGTACAATTGAATTTATCGCAAGAGTGAAAGCTCAATTAAGAAGGTATACATATTTCAACCAAAATGCTGTCCAAGTAATGGAAAAGAAAATAAATATTAGAGGTTTAGAAATAGATGAAGTGTCGAGAACTGTAATGTTATATGGAGAAACAATGAATCTTACGAAAACTGAATATGATATTTTACACTTAATGGCAGCCGCAAGGAATCGTGTGTTTACAATTGAAGAAATATATGAGAGCGTTTGGAACGAAAGAGCCTATGAAAGTAATAATACAGTAATGGTTCATATTGCAAGATTGAGAAATAAAATTGAAGAGAATCCAAAAGAACCGAAGTTTATACAAAATGTTTGGGGAGTCGGATATAAAATTGAAGATTAGATCTTTACAGGGTATTAGGGCGAAATTTTTTTTAGCTTTCATATGTAGCATCTTGTTAGCGACTGTAAGTATAATAGTGCTTCAAATTTTAGTTGGAAATATATATAGTCATGTTAATGCGTTAGAGGAAAAATATTCATTTTTATACTTTATAGTTTTTTTGATTTTTACTACGACATACTTTGCATGTATGACAAAAACAATGATGAAAAGATTGTCTGAAATTAATAAGAACGTGAAGGAAATAAGTAATGGTAATTTTGAAGTACATATACCTATTTCAAAAAATGACGAGATTGGTGAATTAGCGACGAATGTAAATAGAATGGTCAAAAGTTTAAAAGAGTCTATCGAGAATGAAAAAAAATCACAGGAAATGAAAAATGAAATGATTAGTAATATTTCTCATGATTTACGAACGCCAGTAACATCTTTAATCGGTTATGCGGACCTGTTAGGAAATAAACTCCATTCGAATGGAGAAGAATGTGAACAGTATGTAAGTATATTAAAGCGAAAAAGTTATGAATTAAAACATCAAGTAGATGATTTATTAGAATACTGTCAAATAAATTATAGAGAGATTGAATTACATAAAGATGAAGTAGATATGAAAGCATTAATTGAACAAATCATGATTGGCTTTGTACCACAATTAGATGATGCTAATATGAGCTTTTATATTAAAAGTGATGAAGTGCTGTATGTAGAAGTTGATGTGGCACTTATAGTGAGACTATTTGAAAATATAATAGGTAATAGTATTATGTATGGAAAAGATGGAAAGGAAATTGCAATTGGAATTTCCAATAAAACAATGAATGTTGAAGTAGAAATTAAAAATTTTGGACAATGTATTCCGGAAGAGGACCTTCCTTACGTTTTTGAGAAATTTTATCGTAGTGAAAAATCACGTAGTTCTTATACTGGTGGGAAAGGAATGGGGCTTGCAATTTCAAAAAGTATAGCCGAGCTCCATCAAGGGGATCTAACTGTACGTAGTAACGATAAAGAAACAGTTTTCACTGTGAAATTACCGCAGTATAAAAAAGTAAGAAAGTCGTAAGTATTTCTTTTATATGTCGTAATTTTTACTTTGTATCATTGAGAAAAAGGATATGAGAGTAGGGATGCGACATGTGGAAGAAATTTTTATTAGTGATTATAGTTTCTTTTTTAATTATAAGTTGGATCTTAGTTTATGTAGCTAATGGTGTTACATCAGTTTTTGTTTGGTGGAGTATTCAGGCTTTTAGTTTTATTTCAGTTTTCCTCTTGATAGGATCAGTAATAATATTTTTTTGGAAAGGCATTTTTAGAAAGCGGATAGATAGAACGCTATTTTTAATCATTCTGTTTTCTATCATTGGAGCTTGGCCTGTCGGTTGGTTTGCTAATATAGGTAGAATTGCTTACCCAGCAGATATACAATCTATGAGTCCTAAAGCAGTAGTTCGTGTTCCTTTGAATGAACGAGCATTAATAGGCTGGGGCGGTGATCAGTTAGAAACGAACTATCATGTTATAAAGCCAAATGAAAGGTGGGCATATGATATCCTCATTCCACCTGCTGAAGTGAAAAGTAGTAAGTTAGAGGATTACGGAATATATGGAGCGAAAGTAATGGCACCAGCTTCTGGGACGGTTGTATCAATCAATAATGATGAAAAAGATTTAATTCCCGGATTGGATGATTTTCAGTCAATGGCAGGGAATTACATATATTTACGGATAGATGAAACAGAGACATTTTTGATTCTTGCCCACTTAAAGAAAGGGTCCATTAAAGTTAGAGAAGGACAACGTGTAAATGAAGGAGAATTTCTTGCTCAAGTCGGTAACTCAGGAAGTTCAAGTGAGCCACATTTACATATTCATCATCAAAGGCAAGATCCGTCCAAGGTAAGTATGTTTTTTGCGGAAGGATTGCCACTTTACTTTCGAACTGAAAATGGTGTCATGATGCCGGAAAGAGGGACATACATAAGTGGTAACCAGAAGAAAATCATTTCATCCAAAAAGGGTATTCCAAATTAAAATTGGAATACCCTTTTTCATTATCCTACAAATGTTTGATACAGTAAGAAGATATTTAAAATGATAACGAGTGCTGCAATTATCCAAGCGATAAATGTTGTTATACGGTGGTTAACGAGTGCACCCATAATCTTTTTGTTACTTGTAAACATAATAAGTGGTACTAGCGCAAATGCAATACCGAATGATAAGACGACTTGGCTCATGACTAGAGCGTAAGTTGGATTTACACCTAAAGCGATAATAACTAATGGTGGAATCATTGTAATAAATCGGCGTAAGTATAACGGAATATGCATGCGAATGAAACCTTGCATAATAATATCACCCGACATTGTACCAACAGAAGAGCTAGATAGTCCTGCTGATAAAAGTCCAATCCCAAATAATGCAGCCGATACAGGACCTACTAAATTGGTAAATTGAGTGTAAGCAACATCTAAATCTTCAACGTGCAAGCCGTTTTTAAAGAATAGTGCAGCAGCAACAATTAACATACTTGCATTAATTGCTCCAGCAATAACCATTGCAATAATAATATCGATAAATTCGAAACGAAAAATCTTTTTCTTTTGTTCGTCAGTTGTTCCGACTACGCGGCGTTGTGTTAATGCAGAATGCAAGTATATTGCATGTGGCATAACTGTTGCACCTAAAATCCCTGCTGCAAGTAATATACTGTCTACACCTTGGAATTTTGGAATAAATAGTCCTGAAAGAAGGGGACTTAATTCTGGTTTTGCATAAAAAACTTGAATCCCAAAAGCAATTACTACAATGAAAATCATTCCTGTAATAATAGCTTCTAGTGGACGAAATCCTCTACGTTGAAACTCAAGAATAATAAATGATCCGGCTGCAGTAATTAAAGCGGCAGGTAGCATCGGGATTCCAAATAGTAAGTAAAGCCCCAAAGCAGCTCCAATAAATTCCGCTAAATCTGTAGCCATAATAACTAGTTCACCTTGTATCCATAAGCCGATAGACACAGGCTTTGGAAAGTTTTCACGAGCTATTTCGGGTAAATTGTTTCCTGTAGCAATTCCTAATTTAGCTGATAACGTTTGGATTAATACAGCCATTAAGTTAGAAGCGAGTATAACCCATAATAGTAAATATCCATATTGTGAACCAGCTGCGATATTTGTAGCAAAGTTGCCAGGATCAATATAAGCAACGGACGCGATAAAAGCGGGTCCTAAAAATGGTAACAGTCTTTTCCAGCCTTTTGTTTCTCCACTTAAAGCTAAATGAGCTGATTGTACAGTTGTACTTTCAGAAGGGAGATGTTCATCTTTTGTTATATCTTTATTCATAGTAGTTTTCCCCTTTAAAATGTTAACTTGATGAAATTATTGTATTTATTCTTACTCATTATTTCAATACATTTAAATATGTTATGTGATAATTTCATTTGAACACGAAAGTTTCCTTAATGCAAATTATATGCCTTTACGCAATGGATGGTGTGATAACGTAAAATAAATTGGGAGTTTATGGTGTGATGACGTGGGGAAACATAATAAATTAAAGGGTCAATTTTGAAATTTATGTGAACATAAAGCCGATAATCCAGCATATTAATTGATGGAATTGCATTTGTATGATATATAATATATTGGGATTACAACATAACCATAGTGTTTTGATGTGTAATCTTGTTTTTTATTTTTGTTAACTGATAGAAAATAGTATAAAGAAAAGAAAATGGGATTCATTTTCTTATTATATATGTTTTGATATGAACGTTAACTTATACATGATTTTAAAAATTAGATAGGTGGTAGAAATACATTGGCAACTACAAAACCATACAGAGTATTACTATATTACATGTACACAACAATTGAAAACCCAGAAGAATTCGCGGCAGAGCATTTAGCATTTTGTAATTCACTTGAATTAAAAGGAAGAATTCTTGTAGCAAAAGAAGGTATTAACGGAACTTGTTCTGGAACTGTAGAACAAACAGAGAAATACATGGAAGCAATGAACAATGATCCACGTTTTGACGGTATCGTATTTAAAATAGATGAAGCTGATGGTCATGCATTCAAGAAAATGCACGTGCGTCCTCGTCCAGAGTTAGTTACACTTCGTCTAGAAGATGACATTAACCCACACGAAATAACTGGGAAGTATTTAGAGCCAAAAGATTTTTATGAAGCAATGAAACAAGAAGATACAGTTATCATTGATGCACGAAATGATTATGAATTTGATTTAGGTCACTTCAAAGGTGCGATTAAACCTGATATCGAATCCTTCCGTGAATTACCAGATTGGATTCGTGAAAATAAAGAAGTACTTGAAGGTAAAAAGATTTTAACTTATTGTACAGGCGGAATTCGTTGTGAGAAGTTTTCTGGTTGGTTAGTTCGTGAAGGCTATGAAGATGTAAGTCAGCTTCACGGCGGAATTGTAACGTACGGAAAAGACCCAGAAGTACAAGGTGAGCTTTGGGATGGACAATGTTACGTGTTCGATGAGCGTATCGCTGTACCAGTAAACCAAAAAGAACATGTTATCGTTGGTAAAGACCACTTTACAGGTGAACCTTGTGAGCGCTATGTAAACTGTTCAAATCCAGAATGTAATAAGAAAATTTTATGTTCTGAAGAAAACGAAGCGAAATATTTACGTGCATGTTCTCATGAATGTCGTGTAAGTCCACGTAACCGCTACGTAATACAACATGAATTAACGGAAGAGCAAGTAGCTGCTGCATTAGAGCAAATCGAAGCAGGGAAGTAAACTGAATTCGTATAATAAAAGGGGTACTCCAAGTTTAATTTTGGAGCACCCTTTTTTTATTATCCGGTCCTGTTATTTGTCGGTTTTTGTCGGTAAGTCGATATATTAAAAAAATCGCTGATATATTTTGAGTTGCGCTGATATATCTTAAAAATCGCTGATATATTTCGAGTTGCGCCGATATAATCGGAAAATCGCTGATAAAGATTTCACTTACTGCAGCGCGCCAAGAATTTGAAAATACCCTTCTTTAATTTTTATCTTCTTTCTCTTTAACGGCAGAAAGTACAGTTTGTTTTACCCAAGCTTTTCTTCGTTTATGCTGTAGACCCCATTGGTATAAACTTTGGGCTCCTAAAATAAGTGAAATGACAATGCCGCTAATCGCAATTAATAGAGCGAAAAATTCAAGAGGTGACGATATTTTGTTTGAATCGGTGTTTCTTAAAAGGTCAATCATAGTAAACCCTAACATTTGGCCCACTACAGAGTAGAGCGTTAAAATTAATAATAAAAGGCTATCTTTTTTAGAGGCGACATTTTCTTGATATTTAAACAAACTATCAAGATTTTGTTTCGCGTTCGAGTATAGAACCTCAATATTAAAAAGTTTTCTTAAGCGGAAGAAAATATCTTCACTTTGTGATTGGGATACTAATTCTAAAGAAAAATAATTAGCAGTGAACGAATTGATCGAATAAATTAATTTCTCTATTTCATTAGTATCTTGTTCAATGTTTAGCTCAGCATAGGCGTTTGCCATTTTTAATAAAACAATTTTATGGAATAGGTTTAATAATAAAGCGTAATAAAATTCCCCGTACATTTGACTAGCAAGTTTAGCGATTTCGCGTTCTCCTTCATTTGTTACACATGTAAAAATATGTTCTTCCATTATGAAATAACGATTTGGAGCCCATCTCTGGTAAGCGTGTTTTTTTAAATAGTCATGAATGTAAGGAAGGTTATTTGCACTCACATATGGCTTACCATCACTTGTTAATCCGGAAAGACTAGAAGTACGATAAACATCCACTTCATTAAGTTCCATACCTTCTTTTAGTGACAATAAAGTTTGGACGTACATTCTTTGGTCTTCGAAGAAAGGGAAGGTTTGAAAGTATGAACTTCTTAATCTCTTCTTTTCAAAGAAATCAGTTACGCCATGAAATAAATAACCAAAAATGAATTTTTCAACTTGGGAATACTTTTTTCCGTTACATTCAATACAAATAGTCTCATTTGTATCATTTTTAGTTTCAAGTACACGGAAGCGAGCAGCGAATTCGATTGCTTCAGATAAAGTCATGTTTGGAGCAGTGTTTACTTCTGTTCGAATTGTTAAGAAGCCAAGTTCATAAGGACAAAGTGTTACATCAATAGAGTGTATCTTGAATGGGGTTGAAATAAGGTTTGTTGTTAAATGTCCAGTTAAGTTAAGGTCCTTTGAATAACGTTGCAAGCCCTTTTGATGCTCTGAGTGAGGAAAGAGAATTTTATTTGTAAATGAAAGATAGTATGCTTCCATATTTTGATGTGAAACTTTAAACTCCCCATAATATGTATTTTCATCATAGAGATGATCGAGCCGAAAAGGACGGAAATCGTTTTTTTGTAAGAAAGGGAACATATTTTGTTCATATCCAGCTTTAAACGAAAACGGGAATATAAATTGAAATATAGCTGTTGCTACATCTTTTTCCTCAATTGCTTGTATTGCCTCCATCTACATTGTTTCCTTTCCATATATGCTATAGAAACAACATGCCCAAATTTATTTGAAAATAACCACTGTTTTATACTCGATTGAGAGTGAAAATTCAGCTTATTTAGCAGAGGACATGTATAATGTTATGTATACAAAAAGTTATAAAATTGTATTTTGAAGAGGGGGATGCTGTATGCGGATTTTAGTATTAGGCGCTGGTGGAGTCGGAGGATTTTTTGGTGGCAGATTAGTCGAAAAGGGAGAAGATGTTACATTTCTTGTTCGTAGTAAACGGAAAAAACAATTAGAGGAAAGAGGACTTGTAATCCGAAGTGTTAACGGGGATTTTTCCTTTCAACCGAAATTAATAACGAAGGAAGAGAGAACTTCTCCATTTGATGTCATTTTATTTTCAACAAAAGCGTATCACTTAAACGAGGCAATTCAAGATTTGAAGCCGTTTGTTGGCGAAGGTACTGTAATCATTCCATTGTTAAATGGTATCGCTCATTTATCACTATTACAAAAAGAATTCGGCGAAGAAAAAGTAATTGGCGGTTTATGCTTTATCGAGACGACGTTAAACGATCAAGGAGAAATTGTACAAACTAGCGCTGCCAACAGACTTGTGTTTGGAGAAATTAAGTCTCAAAATTCAGAGAGAGTAAAGCATATTTCTAAAGCATTTGCAGGTACGAAATCTAGTTTTGTTTTAAGTGAAAATATTACGCAAGATATGTGGCATAAATATTTATTTATTACTGTAATGTCCGGTGTGACAACGTTAATGCGTGCACCAATTGGACCAATTCGTGAAAGTGAAGGCGGCCGTGATTTTATCCGTAATGTGTTTGAGGAATCTGTACAAATCATGAGAGTATTAGGAGCTCCAATAAAGGTTAATATTGCCCAGGAACATATGAAAACGATTGATAAAATTTCGTATGATATGAAGTCATCGATGCAACGTGATATGGAGAAGGGTTCGTTTATTGAAGGGAAGCACTTGCAAGGATATTTACTGGATGTAGCAGAGCAATTTTCTATAACGGCACCATTATTAAGCACTATATATCAAAATTTAAAGGTGTATGAAGAGATGACCTTTAACAGATCTGTAATAGAATTAGATGTATGAAAAAATAAAAAAGATAGCAATATATAAGTGTATTGCTATCTTTTTTATTTTTTTGTATGACAAATTATTTATTTCTTTTCGTTCTATCTGTCAAATTTATTTCCTGTTCACGTTTACCATATAACTGATTAATTTCATGTGCTACTGCATCTAAATATGAATCGGAAAAAATAGGCTTCTTTTCTTTAGACATATGGGTCTCCTATGTGGATTTTTTAGTATTCATTATGTATATTTCTCAGTGGATTATGCACAATCATTTTAATTTTTTTCTTATTAAAAATTTTTGTTTACTTTTTGAAAATAAAGGAGTATTATAATCCACAGTTTCAATTTTCTAAATCGCTGAAACCGCATGGTACGGGGGACCCGTTTTTACGGATTGGTACATAATCCGATGGGGTGAATCCTTGAAAAAGGTAGGGCTACTCATAGGCCCGAATCCGACAGCTAACCTCGTAAGCGTTATATTGAGAAGGAAGGTGGAGCTTGTGCGACAAAAAAAATAATGTCTACAAGTCTATTTCGCTATGGCTTGTAGACATTTTTTGTTTTCTGAAGAAATAGTTTACTGGCTGTAACAAGCAGAAAAGTTCGTACAAAATTATTGGAGAGTGGACAGCATTGGTTTCATCTATTAAAAGATTTTTAATTGGAAGACCGTTAAAATCAACAGAGCTTGGAGAACAAAAGCTTAATAAAACGAAAGCTTTAGCTATTTTATCTTCTGACGCATTATCATCAGTTGCTTACGGTCCAGAGCAAATTTTAATTGCTTTAGCAGGTGTTGGAGCGATCGCTTATTGGTATTCCATTCCGATCGCTGTTGGAGTATTAGTATTATTGACAGCCCTTATTTTATCTTATCGACAAATTATTTTTGCTTATCCGCATGGCGGGGGAGCGTATGTTGTATCAAAAGAAAATTTAGGGATGAATCCAGGCTTAATTGCTGGAGGATCTTTATTAGTTGACTATATTTTAACTGTAGCCGTTAGTGTGTCCGCTGGTACAGATGCAATTACGTCTGCGTTTCCTAGCTTACATGCACATAACGTAATTATTGCGGTTATATTTGTTATATTAATTACGATATTAAATTTAAGAGGAGTAACGGAATCAGCTTCCGTTTTAGCATATCCTGTTTATTTATTCGTTTTAGCACTATTTATATTAATTGGTGTGGGTATATATAATATTTTAACTGGTCATGTTTCACCTACTTTACATGCGCCGATTGGTACACCAGTTGCAGGGATTAGTTTATTTTTATTATTAAGAGCATTTGCATCAGGTAGTTCTGCTTTAACAGGTGTTGAAGCAATTTCAAATGCAATTCCGAACTTTAAAGATCCTGCGCCAAACAATGCTGCAAAAACATTGCTTGCAATGGGTGCATTACTTGCTGTGTTATTTTCAGGAATTGTATTTTTAGCTTATTATTACGGAGTGACTCCGAGTAAAGAAGTAACAGTTGTTTCTCAAATTGCTGAACAAACATTTGGACGTAATTTCATGTACTATTTCATACAAGGTACAACAGCTTTAATATTAATTCTCGCTGCTAATACAGGTTATTCTGCATTTCCTTTATTAGCGGTTAACCTTGCAAAAGATAAATTCATACCGAGAATGTTTACGATTAGAGGAGACCGTCTGGGTTACTCAAACGGTATTATTATACTTGGAGTTGCTTCGATTATTTTAATTGTAGCTTTCCAAGGACAAACAGAACATTTAATTCCATTATATGCAGTAGGTGTATTTATTCCATTTACACTTTCTCAAACAGGGATGGTATTAAAATGGCTTCGCGAAAAGCCTGAAGGATGGGCTTTAAGATTAACAATTAATTTAATTGGTGCAGTTATTAGTTTTATCGTAATGAGCATGTTCTTCTTAACTAAATTTGCACAAGTTTGGTCGATTCTTATTTTCTTACCAGTTATTATCTTCTTATTCCATCGAATTAAGAAGCATTATGATGCAGTGGGTGATCAATTAAGTTTAAAAACTTGCGAACCTCTTATTCCAATTGAGGGGAATGTAATTGTCGTTCCTGTAGCAGGTATGACGCATGTAGTAGAAAATTCGTTGAACTATGCAAAATCTCTTTCAGCAGATCAAGTTATCGCAGTATATGTTGCTTTTGACAGAGAAGAGGAAAAGAAATTTGAAGAGAAATGGAAGAAGTGGCAACCTGAAGTAAGGCTTGTTACATTACATTCTCATTATAGAAGTATTATTCAGCCGCTAACAAAGTTTATTGATACAGTGCAATATAAGGCAAGTGAATCGAATTACCGCGTTACGGTCGTTATACCACAGTTCATTCCGAAAAAAGGTTGGCATAACATTCTTCATAATCAATCCAGTTTACTCATACGTGCGTATTTACTTTATAAAAGAAATGTTGTTATTACGACAGTTCCATATCATTTGAAAAAATAAGAAGATTTTTTAAGGATAGTTTCGTGAAAATGAAGCTATCCTTTTTGTGTATATGCTATGCATAATTGCATACGGGGTTAAAAATTATATCAATATAATTTTATCGGTTATTTGCAAGTGGTGTTTTCTGTTTTGATATGTAGATATTTCAATCGATAAAGTGAATCGGATTATATTTTGAAATAAGGACATGAAAGCTTGAAAATAAAGGGAATGAAAATACTTCTTTACGTTATATAAACAGCTGTGTTTAAATGACCTTACAGTACAAAACTTATATGAAAACAAAACGAAATTTCATATTTATGTATGTTGTTTAGTTTAAAATGAATAATATTTTTAAGTAATATATTCACTGTGTGAATGTGAGAATTTCGATGGAATAGAAAATTTATACAATATTATTCATACTAAACACATATGAAAAATAATAAAATGTTTTGTGACGATAAGTAAGTGCTGTAGCAATACGAGAGAGGTGGTTCATACATGGATCACGGTGAGAACGTTCTCTATTTTAACCATCTCAAATTATGGGCAAGAAAATAGAATAATAAAATGCGATAGTAATAGTTGCTAATACATAGGAGGAGTTAAAGTGAAAAAGACTTTAATTACAGGGTTATTGGTTACAGCAGTATCTACGAGTTGCTTCATTCCTGTAAGCGCTTACGCTAAGGAGGGGCAAACAGAAGTGAAAACAGTATATGCGCAAAATGTAATTGCTCCAAATACATTATCCAACTCAATTAGAATGTTAGGATCACAATCACCGCTTATTCAAGCATACGGATTAATTATTTTGCAACAGCCAGACATTAAGGTAAATGCGATGAGTAGCTTAACGAATCATCAAAAGTTTGCAAAGGCGAATGTACGAGAGTGGATTGATGAATATAATCCGAAGCTAATTGACTTAAATCAAGAGATGATGAGATACAGCAATAGATTTAATAGCTATTATAGTAAGCTCTATGAACTAGCAGGAAACGTAAATGAAGATCAGCAAGCAAAAGCAGATTTTATGAGTGCATATGGAAAATTACAATTGCAAGTACAGAGCATCCAAGAGAGTATGGAGCAAGATTTATTAGAGTTAAATCGATTTAAAACAGTATTAGACAAAGATAGTAACAACTTATCAATTAAAGCCGATGAAGCAATAAAAACACTGCAAGGATCAAGTGGAGATATTGTGAAATTAAGAGAAGATATTAAAAGAATTCAAGGGGAAATTCAAGCTGAACTAACTACTATTTTGAATAGACCTCAAGAAATCATTAAAGGTTCTATTAATATCGGTAAACAAGTATTTACAATCACAAATCAAACTGCACAAACGAAAACAATCGATTTTGTTTCTATCGGTACTTTAAGTAATGAAATTGTAAATGCTGCAGATAGTCAAACGAGAGAAGCAGCTCTTCGCATTCAGCAAAAGCAAAAAGAGTTATTGCCACTTATTCAAAAGTTATCACAAACTGAAGCAGAGGCGACTCAAATTACATTCGTTGAAGATCAAGTAAATAGCTTTACAGAATTAATTGATCGTCAAATTACAACTTTAGAAACGTTATTAACCGATTGGAAAGTTTTAAATAATAATATGATTCAAATTCAAACAAATGTTGAAGAAGGCACGTATACAGACAGTAGTTTACTTCAAAAACATTTTAATCAAATTAAAAAAGTAAGTGATGAAATGAATAAGCAAACAAATCAATTTGAAGATTACGTTACAAACGTTGAAGTACATTAAATAGAAAAATAATTAGCGATATAGGGAGAGAAGAAAAATGACAAAAAAACCATATAAAGTAATGGCTCTATCAGCACTTATGGCAGTATTTGCAGCAGGAAATATTATGCCGGCTCATACGTATGCAGCTGAAAGTACAGTGAAACAAGCTCCAGTTCATGCGGTAGCAAAAGCTTATAATGACTATGAAGAATATTCATTAGGACCAGAAGGCTTGAAAGATGCAATGGAAAGAACAGGTTCAAATGCTTTAGTAATGGATCTGTATGCTTTAACAATTATTAAACAAGGTAATGTTAACTTTGGAAATGTATCGACTGTTGATGCAGCTTTAAAAGGAAAAGTGATTCAGCACCAAGATACAGCTAGAGGAAATGCGAAGCAATGGTTAGATGTATTAAAGCCACAGCTTATTTCAACGAATCAAAACATCATTAACTACAATACTAAATTCCAAAACTATTATGATACTTTAGTTGCTGCGGTAGATGCAAAAGATAAAACGACTCTTACGAAAGGCCTAACTAGATTATCAAGTAGTATTAATGAAAATAAAGCGCAAGTGGATCAGTTAGTAGAAGACTTGAAAAAATTCCGAAATAAAATGACGTCGGATACGCAAAACTTCAAGGGTGATGCAAATCAAATTACATCTATATTAGCTAGTCAAGATGCAGGAATTCCGCTTCTGCAAAATCAAATTACAACGTACAATGAGGCAATTAGTAAATATAATGCAATTATTATCGGTTCATCTGTTGCGACAGCTCTAGGACCAATTGCAATTATTGGTGGTGCAGTAGTTATTGCTACGGGCGCAGGAACACCGCTAGGAGTCGCATTAATTGCAGGTGGTGCAGCAGCTGTAGGCGGTGGTACAGCTGGTATCGTATTAGCGAAGAAAGAACTTGACAATGCACAAGCTGAAATTCAAAAAATAACTGGACAAATTACAACTGCTCAATTAGAAGTAGCTGGGTTAACGAACATTAAAACACAAACTGAGTATTTAACAAATACGATTGATACTGCAATTACAGCGTTGCAAAACATTTCAAACCAATGGTATACAATGGGATCAAAATACAATTCTTTACTTCAAAATGTGGATTCAATTAGTCCAAACGATCTTGTTTTCATTAAAGAAGATTTAAACATTGCGAAAGATAGCTGGAAAAACATTAAAGACTATGCAGAAAAGATTTATGCTGAAGATATTAAAGTAGTAGACACGAAAAAAGCATAATTGAATACGAATCGTTAGAGCGTTAAGTGTTGATGAATGATTTGAAGCTCCTGTTCAGTTGTGAGCAGGAGCTTTTGATATCCTTATAAAGAGAATAGGTGAAAAATATGCAGAAACGATTTTATAAAAAATGTCTTTTAGCGGTAATGATTGCTGGGGTGGCAACGAGTAACGCATTTCCTTTACATCCTTTTGCAGCAGAACAAAATGCAAAGGTGCTACAAGAAAATGTGAAAAACTATTCTCTTGGACCAGCAGGATTCCAAGATGTAATGGCACAAACGACATCAAGCATATTTGCAATGGATTCATATGCAAAATTAATTCAAAATCAACAAGAGACGGATTTAAGTAAAATAAGTTCGATTAATAGTGAATTTAAAGGGAATATGATTCAGCATCAAAGAGATGCAAAAATTAATGCAGCATATTGGTTAAATAATATGAAGCCTCAAATTATGAAAACGGATCAAAATATTATAAATTACAATAATACTTTTCAATCGTATTATAATGACATGTTAATAGCGATTGATCAAAAGGATAGCGGAAAATTAAAAGCGGATTTAGAAAAGTTGTATGCGGATATTGTAAAGAATCAAAATGAGGTAGATGGATTATTAGGAAATTTGAAAGCTTTTCGCGATAGAATGGCGAAAGATACAAATAGTTTCAAAGAGGATACAAATCAGTTAACAGCGATATTGGCAAGTACGAATGCTGGTATTCCAGCTCTAGAGCAACAAATAAATACATATAACGATTCGATTAAAAAGAGTAATGATATGGTCATTGCTGGTGGCGTACTTTGCGTAGCTCTAATAACATGTCTTGCTGGCGGGCCGATGATTGCGGTTGCGAAAAAAGATATCGCAAATGCAGAAAGAGAAATCGCCAATTTAAAAGATAGAATTTCAGGAGCACAAGCAGAAGTCGTAATTTTGACTGATGTAAAAAATAAAACAACAAACATGACAGAAACAATCGATGCAGCAATTACAGCACTACAAAACATATCAAATCAATGGTATACAGTAGGTGCAAAATATAATAATTTACTACAAAACGTAAAAGGGATTAGTCCGGAAGAGTTTACGTTTATAAAAGAAGATTTACATACAGCGAAAGATAGCTGGAAAGATGTAAAGGATTATACAGAAAAATTACATGAAGGTGTGGCAAAGTAAACAGTGGACTAGTTCTGCTGTTTATTTTTTTATCCTGTTTTTTTGTGAGAGTTGAACTTGTAATTATATATAAGTTTGTCATATGTTTTATCAATGTGGCTATTGGGTAATATTTAATCAAATTGATACGAATAACCTAAATAAATTTCTGATCAAGTCTTTTATATGTAATGTTTTAATGAAAAAAGCTATACTGTAAGCAAAACTAAAAATTGGAGAGGAAATACTACAACATGGAAAATTATCTATTATTTATCCTTACAGCAATGCTAATCATAATGATGCCTGGTCCTGGTTTTGCACTAGTTACAAAAAATACTATCTCGCATGGTAAAAATGGCGGGATAAAGACTGTTTTAGGAACGATATCTGGAATGATGATTCATACAATAATGGCTACGTTAGGACTTTCTGCTATCTTAATGAAATTTGCTATGTTATTTACATTTATAAAATATGCTGGGGCTGTTTATTTAATTTATTTAGCTGTAAAGTCAATTAAAAGTGCCTTACATAAAAAAGAAGATATGTCAGGTTCAGCAGAAATGGACTCTAAGGATATTGGGGCAATTAAAAGCTTTAGACAAGGATTTACTACGGCAATTTTAAATCCAAAAACCGCTGTATTTTTCCTTAGTTTTTTACCCCAATTTATTGTGAGTAATCAAAATCATTTCCTCCAATTTCTTTTATTAGGAGTCACATTTACGACTTTGACAGCAATATGGTATTTACTTTACATCTCACTCATACGTCAATTAAGAACTTTTTTAAGAAAAGAAAGAGTGAACCGTACAATGGAGGGTATTACGGGCATAGTATTGTTAGTATTTGGAGTTAGGTTATTTTTCCAAAAATAAATATGTAGATAAAACGAGAAATAAAAAAGTTGATTATTTCTCGTTTTATTCTTTAAAATCTGCAACAGAACCAGGATCTCCCATCAAAGTATAAATTCCAAGGGAGGAACCGTTTTTTATTTACTTATATACGCACAGCTGTACCACTGACAGCAACCATTAACATTCCATCACGAACAACTTCGTAATCTACGTCAATACCAACGATAGCGTTCGCACCTTTTTCTTTTGCAAGTTCTTTCATTTCGCCCATTGCAATATCACGAGCGTCTTTTAGTTTACTTTCATAAGCACCAACACGGCCACCGACAACATCACGAACGGAAGCGAATACATCGCGGACAATATTTGCACCCATAATAGCTTCACCATTTACAATATCAATATACTCAATAATCTCTTTACCTTGAATTCCAGAAGTTGTTGTTACAATCATGACTGACACTCTCCTAATATTTTATAATTTTTGATTAGCTTTCTTATGTCATAGAAAAAGTATTTTTGGCACCAGAAACAAGTCTAGTTTCTTACAGAATGAAACCAAGACAATTGTTTAACATATGTATCGCTATAACATATGCAATGGATCTTTTAGAAATAAGATAAGCCGCAGTAAGTATCAACGATCCAGGTAAATAAATAGCAATATCCGAAAGTTGGTTCGTATGAAGAAGTGTAAAAATCATAATCGAAATGATAGATGCAATAGCGGTACCAATATGGTAAGAAAAACGATTTATTAATATGTGGCGAAACACAATTTCTTCAAGTATTGGACCCAGAATACCAAATACAAGCAATGTAAATACAAGAGGTACCTCTGCACCCGTTTCAAGGAGCTGCTCTTGGTTCTCTGGTTGACCAGTTGCTAGAAAATACATAACACACTGTTCCACAATTAACGTAAATAAAACTACCATAGGAATACTTACTATTTTCAAAATTGTCTTCTCTTTAAAATAAGTAAAACTTTCAATAATTTCTTTCCTAAAGCAAATGATTCCTACAATAGCAGGTACAGTAAAACCGATGGCACTCAGAACAAATTCTGATTCAACTAAATTGACATTAGCTAAAAGTGATATGCCAAATAGTATGTACAAGCCAATTTGAAATGGTACAAACAGTGTAAAGATTATTAGCATAATGATTTCTTTTTTATTCATTTTTATAAAGTTCACTGTATTGCCCCCATAATTAAATTACCTATAATTTTTGATTTTTCTTTCTGCATAACGCTCTCCTTCTAAATATATTTATATAGGATTCTAAACCGGACGGTTCGGTCCGAATCGAAATCTAATGATACTACAAGTTTCTAGTTTTTTAAACCCTTTTTATAAAGTATTAACAAAATCAAAATGGAAAAAAGCAAATATATTTATATTTCAGTTGCTTTGTTACAATTTAATTCCAGTAATCATTAATGGTTAATCTTTTATAGAATGAAGTGAAAGTGGGAGTAGTTCAAACACTTTAGCTAAACATATTGATAAAAATTATATATAATAATCATATGTCTATACGTTAAAATTAACTATATATTTTTACACCTCTACGATTTTAGATGAAATTAGTTGTATAATATGACTGAATTAAACAATTGGTCATGTTGTTTTGATAGAAAATTCACTTAAGTTATGTAGGTAATACAATTTGATTAACTTCTTTTCAAACTGTATTGTTTGAGGTTTCCATAAGATAGGGATTGATAAGATATTTCTGTTCCAAACTTATTTATACTTACAAAAAAATTAAGAAAATAGAGGGTAAACATTACCTAGAATATTAGGATCGTTTTCATTAGGAGGATTACAAAGCATGACTAAAGTTGATAAGGTTAAAGAAAAAATTATTGAAACATCTTTATATTTATTTAATACTAATGGGATAACTCGCACATCCATCCAGGATATAATGACAGCTACTGAACTACCTAAAGGATCTATTTATCGTAGATTCAAAAGTAAAGAAGAAATTGTCCTTGCTGCCTACGACAAAAGTGGTGAGATTATGTGGAGTCATTTTCATAAAGCAATGGAAAATAAAAAGACAGCAATTGATAAAATCCTTGCAATTTTCCTTGTATATCAAGATGCAGCTAATAATCCTCCTATTGCTGGAGGCTGTCCATTACTTAATAGTGCCATTGAAAGTACTGGAGTATTTCCAGAATTACAAAAAGCAGCAGCAAAAGGTTATGATGATACAGTAATGTTAATGGCTTCTCTCATAAAAGAAGGAATAGAGAAACAAGAATTTAAAGAAGATATAGAGGTTATATCACTCGCTTCCTTTCTTGCCTCTTCAATGGAGGGGGCTATTATGGCAAGTCGAGTATCTAACGATAATATACACCATCATTATTTTATTGAACAAATAAAACATCATCTTTTCACTTATTCTAAATAAGTGAGAACTTGCATTGTTTCCATCCAATTTTTATAAAATTAAATTGAATAAATACCCCTTATAAATAGTATCTTCTGTTTATAAGGGGTATTTGAATAGTTTTTAGATGATGTTTCATGTTTCTTATTGAACGGCTTTGTTATCGTTACTACAGAAAAAATGTGAATTAAATGTTAATCGATTTACATGTTTCAAGCGTATCTATATTGAGTTTGTAAATCTACACAATAAGTTTTCATTATATATTAAGTGTAGTAGAAGTTCAGATAGATAAAATTCGGTAGTCGAATTTTTTTGCATAAAGCTGTATAATGCTTGTAACGAAAGGGAAATACAGGAAGGGATTTGTAATGAGTTACTATGGAAAAAGATAAACAACAATTAAGCGTTGAAGTTGCAAGATTATATTATCAATCAGATTATAGTCAGCAAGAAATTGCTAACAAATTAAATATTTCAAGACCAACAATTTCTAGATTGTTAAAGTATGCGAAAGAAAAAGGGTTTGTTCAAATTAGCATCGCTGATCCATTTGCGGATTTAGATAACGTTGGGAATTTACTGAAAGAAAAATACAACTTGTTAGAGGCACATGTTGTATTTTCTCCAGTACCGGAATATGCAACGATTACAGAGTATATAAGTAAATATGCAGCTGAGTATATGGAAAAGACAGTTAAAAACGGTGATATTGTTGGTGTAAGCTGGGGAATGACGATGTATGAAATCGCTAGAAAAATCGTACCGCAACATGTAAAAGGGGTAGAGGTTGTCCAGCTAAAAGGTGGTATTAGTCATTCAAGTGTAAATACATATGCGAATGAAACGATAGCTTTATTTGCAGATGCTTTTCAAACGACGCCAAGAAATCTACCTCTTCCAGTTATATTTGATAATGCAGTGACAAAAGAATTAGTAGAGCAGGATCGACATATTCATCATATTATCGAAATGGGGAAGCAAGCGAATATTGCAATTTTCACTGTAGGAACAGTGCGAGACGAAGCGCTATTATTCCGATTAGGTTATTTCGATAAGGGTGAAACGAGTTTACTCAAAAAACAATCGGTCGGTGACATTTGTTCACGATTCTTTGATGGGGACGGAAATATTAGTAGTGAAGAAATTAATAAGCGGACCATTGGAATTGAGTTAGAAGAACTGAAATTAAAGAAACGTTCTATTTTAGTTGCAGGTGGTAATAGAAAAATCAAAGCAATTGATGGTGCGTTACGTGGCGGGTATGCAAATGTATTAATTATCGATCAGCATACAGCAAAAGAATTGTTACATTATCAAAAAGATTAGAAATAAAAGGCGTTCTCAAGATGTTAATTTTGAGAACGCCTTTTATTTTGTTATGTATGAATGATAGGAGTTTTTTGAACACAAGTTGCCTTTTTAAAAATAATTATGGATATGGAGATACATACTACCATTGTTAACATAAAAATTTTGATTATATATTTGAAATGTTCTTTGTTAGAATGCGCTTTATTTACTACAAGAAAATTCCTTTTAAAAAAGAATGAACAAAATTTCAAAAGTGTATTTACATTTGTTCAACTAAGAGTTAGAATGAAGTTGTTAAAAGATATGAGGAGTGAAGATAATGAACATTGCAAAGTTAATTGACCATACAATTTTAAAAGCTAATACTACTAAAGAAGATGTTATGAAAGTAATTGAAGAAGCAAAGGAATATAAATTCGCTTCTGTTTGTATTAACCCAACATGGGTAAAATTAGCGGCTGATGAACTAGCTGGACATGATGTAGACGTTTGTACTGTAATCGGTTTCCCATTAGGAGCAAGCACTACTGAAACAAAAGCATTTGAAACAAAAGATGCTGTCGCAAAAGGTGCAACTGAAGTTGATATGGTAATCAACGTAGGCGCTTTAAAAGATGGCGACAACGAACTTGTTGAAAAAGATATTTATGAAGTAGTACAAGCAGCAAAAGGAAAAGCTCTTGTAAAAGTAATCATTGAAACTTGCCTATTAACAGATGAAGAAAAAGTACGCGCTTGTGAATTATCAGTAAAAGCTGGTGCTGACTTCGTAAAAACTTCAACTGGATTCTCAACTGGCGGAGCAACTGCTGAAGATATCGCATTAATGCGTAAAACAGTAGGACCAAACGTTGGTGTAAAAGCATCTGGTGGTGTTCGTACACGTGAAGATGCAGAAAAAATGGTAGCTGCTGGAGCTTCTCGCGTTGGAGCAAGTGCTAGTGTTGCAATCGTATTAAATGATGCAAAAGGTGCTACAGATAACTACTAATCATTAATGAAGTCAAAAGCGATAGATACACAAAGTAAAGTGTATCTATTGCTTTAATAATTGAAAAAAATGTAAGCGGATACGAATGGGAGGAGACGGCTTATGAAATACTTAATCGGTGTTTTAGGCCTCGTATTGATTTTAGGTATCGCTTGGCTTGCTAGTAATGATAGAAAAAAAGTCAAATATCGCCCAATCATAACGATGGTTATATTACAATTCATTTTGGGATTTTTATTATTAAATACAAGTGTAGGGAATATATTAATTAGCGGAATAGCAGATGGTTTTGGAGAGTTATTAAAATATGCTGCTGACGGTGTGAATTTTGTATTTGGTGGACTAGTAAATCAAAAAGAGTTTTCGTTCTTTTTAAGTGTATTAATGCCAATCGTATTTATCTCGGCACTAATAGGTATATTACAACACATTAAAGTATTACCTATTATTGTGAAATCTATCGGTTTAGCATTAAGTAAAGTAAATGGAATGGGGAAACTAGAATCATATAATGCTGTTGCTTCTGCGATTTTAGGACAATCTGAAGTATTTATATCAGTTAAGAAACAACTAGGGTTATTGCCAGAGAAAAGAATGTATACATTATGTGCATCTGCAATGTCTACCGTTTCAATGTCTATCGTCGGATCATATATGGTGTTATTAAAACCGCAATATGTTGTAACCGCTTTAGTGCTTAACTTATTTGGTGGTTTTATTATCGCTTCTATCATTAACCCTTACGAGGTTACTGAGGAAGAAGATATGTTAGAAGTGCAAGAAGAAGAGAAAAAGACTTTCTTTGAAGTATTAGGTGAATACATTATAGACGGATTTAAAGTTGCCATTACAGTAGCAGCTATGTTAGTCGGTTTCGTTGCTCTTATCGCATTCATTAATGCAGTATTTAAAGGTGTAATCGGTATTTCATTCCAAGAAATTCTTGGTTATGCATTTGCACCATTTGCATTTATTATGGGTGTACCTTGGCATGAAGCAGTTAATGCCGGAAATATTATGGCAACAAAATTAGTATCGAATGAATTTGTCGCTATGACAGATTTAGCACAAGGAAACTTTAATTTCTCAGATAGAACGACAGCGATTATATCTGTATTCTTAGTTTCATTTGCAAACTTCTCTTCAATTGGGATTATTGCAGGGGCGGTTAAGAGCTTAAATGAAAAGCAAGGGAATGTAGTGGCAAGATTTGGTTTGAAATTACTATTCGGTGCAACATTAGTAAGTTTCTTATCAGCAACAATCGTTGGCTTATTATTTTAATAGATTCGTATAATATAAAAAGGAATGGTGATTGTAATGAGAATGGTAGATATTATTGCAAAAAAACGTGACGGCAAAGAATTAACGACTGAAGAAATCAAATTCTTTATTAATGGATATACAGACGGAAGTATTCCTGATTATCAAGTGAGTGCACTTGCAATGGCAATCTTCTTTAAAGATATGACAGATCGCGAACGTGCAGATTTAACGATGGCGATGGTTGAGTCTGGTGAAACGATCGACTTATCAGCAATTGAAGGAATTAAAGTAGATAAACATTCAACTGGCGGTGTTGGTGATACTACAACATTAGTATTAGGACCATTAGTTGCTGCTTTAGATGTACCAGTAGCAAAAATGTCTGGTCGTGGTTTAGGACATACAGGCGGAACAATTGATAAATTAGAAGCGGTAGAAGGATTCCACGTTGAAATTACAAAAGAACAATTTATTGATATTGTAAACCGTGACAAAGTAGCTGTTATTGGACAAACAGGAAACTTAACACCTGCAGATAAAAAGATTTATGCATTGCGCGACGTAACAGGAACTGTTAACTCAATTCCTTTAATCGCAAGTTCAATTATGAGTAAAAAAATTGCAGCTGGTGCTGACGCAATCGTACTTGATGTAAAAACAGGTGCTGGTGCATTTATGAAAACAGAAGAAGATGCAAAAGAATTAGCACATGCAATGGTACGTATCGGAAATAATGTAGGACGTCAAACTATGGCTGTTATTTCGGACATGTCACAACCGCTTGGTTTTGCGATTGGTAACGCTCTAGAAGTAAAAGAAGCGATTGATACGTTAAAAGGTGAAGGTCCAGAAGATTTAACAGAATTAGTACTTGTATTAGGTAGCCAAATGGTCGTACTTGCGAAAAAAGCAAATACGTTAGAAGAAGCTCGTGAAATGCTAATTGAAGTGATGAAAAACGGAAAAGCAACTGAGAAATTTAAAGAGTTCTTAAGCAATCAAGGCGGAGATAGCTCAATTGTAGACAATCCAGAAAAAATGCCACAAGCTAAGTATGTAATTGATGTACCTGCAAAAACTTCAGGTGTTATTTCTAACATTGTTGCAGATGAGATTGGTATTGCAGCTATGTTACTTGGTGCAGGTCGTGCAACGAAGGAAGATGAAATCGATTTAGCAGTAGGATTAATGTTACGTAAAAAAGTTGGCGATGCAGTAAAAGAAGGCGAGCCATTCGTAACAATCTACGCAAATCGTGAAAATGTAGAAGATGTAAAAGCAAAAATTTATGAGAACATCTCTATCGCTGAAACAGCAATGGCTCCTAAATTAGTTCATACAGTTATTACTGACTAATCATCATTTCATTTACTTTGAGGGGGAAATAATATGGATAAGAAAAAATATATTGAAGAAGCAAACAAGATGTTATCGAAAGCGTATATTCCGTATTCTAAATTTCCTGTTGGCGCAGCGTTAGTTACGAAAGAAGGGAAAATCTATACTGGTTGTAATATAGAAAATGCTTCTTACGGTTTATGTAACTGTGCAGAAAGAACAGCAATATTTAAAGCAGTATCAGAAGGTGAGCGCGATTTTAGTTACTTAGTTATTACAGGAGAAACTGATGGACCGATTTCACCATGTGGTGCGTGTAGACAAGTAATTGCTGAATTCTGTGATCCGAAAATGCCTGTATTATTAACGAATGTAAAAGGTGATGAAAAAGAAGTGACTGTTGAGCAATTACTTCCAGGTGCTTTCTCAATAGAAGATTTAAAATAAATTGAAAAGCCATTCTACAATTATTATTTGTGGAATGGCTTTTTTATTTTCAAAAATTGAATGTAATATTTTGTTCATACTCCGTTCATAAACTTCGCTTAAAATAATTGCAGCGAATATAGAAAGTTTACAACAGGAGGAATAGAATGAAGAAATTATATAATGCGGCATTTATTTACTTAATTATTGGTTTATTATCAGGTGTATTTGCAAGAGAGTATACGAAAGCACAAGGAATTAAAGGATCCACAATGTTGCAATTAGTGCATACACATGTATTAGTGCTCGGTTTTGTATTCTTTTTAATTGCTTTAGCTTTATGTAAAGTGTTTCATGTACAAGAAACAAAGAGCTTTTGTGCATGGTTTGTTGTTTATAATGTAGGAGTAATCTTTACTATTGCTACAATGCTATGGAGAGGTCTTTTACAAGTAAATGGAACTGACTTTTACGGTTTAAGCCATATGGCTGGATTAGGTCATGTTATTATAAGTATCGGGCTCGTTTGGTTTATGATTTTGCTCAAAAAGTCTTTTAAATAGATAGGAGTGGGAAGAGTATGATAGCACTTTTATCAAGTATTTTAGCGGTTTGTATGGCTGTTGGTGTCATGTTTCTGCGCTTTAAAGCAGCGAAAAAACCGGTAACGAAAAAGAAAATTATATTGCCGCCAATTTTTATGAGTACTGGAGCAATGATGTACTTTTTACCGGAATTCCGATTAACGTCGTTAGAAATAATAGAAGCAATTATTGCAGGGCTTATTTTCTCTGTATTTCTTATAAAAACAACGAAGTTTGAAATAAGAGACGAACAAATATATATGAAACCGTCAAAAGCATTTATATTTATTTTAGTCGGATTATTAGCTGTACGAGTAGCGTTGAAATCATATTTAAGTCAATCGATTGATTTAGCGGAGTTAAGTGGAATGTTTTTCTTACTTGCATTTGCGATGATTGTGTCGTGGAGAATTGCGATGTATCGCTCGTTTACTAAATTAAAAAAGACAATAAAAAGAGCTGGAATTTCTATATAGGAAATCCAGCTCTTTTTATGTTTTATTGAAATTCTTTAGCTCGGAACTCATTTGCTTAATTTTAAACGTATTTGAGCATCTTGTAATGCAACTGGTGTAACGTTAAGACCATTAGGATCAACAATTTTTGTATTTAATAAAATGGAATCTAGGCTTCCACGAAATGTTTCTGTATAGTTTTGACGCAACATTTGTTGTTCTTGTTTTTCATCAACTGTTAATCCAGACGTTCTTTCTTTTTTTGATAATTCATTAATACGGAATAAAATGTTTTGCATTTTGTTCACCTCTTATTTAAATTCAAATTAGTAACTTACTAATTTATAGTTATTGTAACTTGTTTAGTTGTCTGTGTCAATACTATCTAAAATTTAGTTAAAAATTGACGAAAAATTATAACAATAATAGAATGAAGTGTATTGAATAATTAGTTTCACAATTATACATAAAACGCTAGGGGGATTATTATGAAATCAACATTTTTTGCTCAAAATAGAGAACGATTAGCAAACACATTACCAGAGGGATCTATTACGATTTTATTTGCGGGACAAGCACCGCATATGTCAGCTGATGCACATTATAAATTTGTACCGAATCGTAATTTTTACTACTTAACGGGAATCGATGAACCAAATGTTATTTTTATGCTGAAAAAGGTTGGGAATAGTGTAGAAGAGACACTTTTCATTGAAAAGTCAGATCCAGTAATGGAAAAATGGGTTGGGAAAACAGTTTCTAGCGAAGAAGCAGAGGGAATTTCAGGTATAAAGAAAGTTGTATATTTAGATAGCTTTGAAAAGACAATGTCAAATATACTCTTTACAGAAAATGCGAAGCATTTATATTTAGATATAGAAAGTCGTGAGTGGAATGGTACGGAGACAAAAACATTAGCATTTGCTAAACATGTAAGAGAAAAATACCCACACGTAACAATTGGTAATGTATATCCGAACATTTGTGAATTACGAGTATTTAAAACAGAAGAAGAAATTGAAATTATTAAAGAAGCGATTGCTATAACGAAAGACGGTATTTACAACGTACTTAAGCATGCAAAAGCAGGCATGATGGAGTATGAATTAGAAGCACAATTTGATTTTACACTGAAATCATCTGGCATTAAGCACCATGCGTTCAATACAATTTTGGCGAGTGGGAAAAATGCTACAGTTCTTCATTATGAAGATAATGATGCACAAATTCAAAATGGTGACTTAGTATTACTAGATTTAGGTGCTCAAAAAGACTACTACAACGCTGATATTAGTTATACATTCCCGGCAAATGGAACATTCTCTAGTCGTCAAAAACAAATTTATAATATTGTATTAAAGGCATTAAAAGAAACAACAGCGCTTATTAAGCCAGGATTAAAGTTCGCTGCATTAAATGAGCATACAAAAAAGGTACTGGCAGAAGAGTGTAAAGCAATTGGTTTAATTCAAGAAGATGAAGAGTTATCAAAATACTATTATCATGGTGTCAGCCATTTCCTTGGTTTAGATACACATGATGTAGGAACATATAAAGATAGAGTGTTAGAAGAAGGTATGGTTATAACAATTGAACCGGGTCTTTATATTGAAGAAGAATCAATTGGAATTCGTATTGAAGATGACATTCTTGTAACGAAAGACGGGTATGAAAACTTGTCAAAAGATATCATTAGAGAAGTTGAAGAAATTGAAGAATTTATGAGTATAAATAATGAACATGTAAAAGGAAACCAAGCTGTAGTTAAATAATAAAAAGTCATCACTAATTTATTTGAACTTTATCTCGAATCGTGGACAATTAAAAAATCCATGATTCGGGATAGGGTTCTTTTCTTCGAAATACTAATCTTTAATTATTAATCCTAATAAAGTTGCAAACTGAACAGCTTGATATGTTGATACTTTACATCCTCTTAAATCGTTCACTGAAACTGTAAGCGTATCAAAGCTAGAAGAACTAATATCTATCCCCTTCAGTGATGTCTGATCAAAATTAGCTTCATCAAGACTACATAATTGGAATTCAACTTTTTTTAGTTTACAGTCAAAAAAATCTGCATTATTTAATGAAGTTTCATTGAAGATGATTTTTTCTAGTTTAGAATTTCCAAATGCCGCTAAATTCAAAATTGAATTCTCAAATTTAACATTTCCTAAGCTAGATTCTGTGAAATTTACTCCGATTAATTTACTGTTTTTAAATTCGACTCTGTGAACAGAAGAATTGCTTAAATTAACATTTGATAAATCACAGTTTTCAAAACAAACATCTGTAATATCAATATTGCTAAAGTCTGTATTAGTAAACTTACAGTTTTTTATCACCGCATCATATAATCGTACTCTATCTACAGATTCATTTTCGAAAGTGGAGTCTATAATTTCACACACTTCCAATGTTGGATCTTCTTCATAAAAAATATCTTGAAAATTCTTTGAAGATAATTCTGGTGAAATTTTTGGTCTATCAATTTTCATCGTATATCAATCCTCTTCTATTTGATATATTTGTGTAATTTGAGTCTATTGTCTGTGAAGAACATTAGTTCTTATTATACAAAAATCTAAGTTCTTTTGTGAAGAGCATTTTAGCTACATTTTTCTTATTTAATAATAGAAGTGTTATTGTTTCTTAAGAAATAACGTCAAAACAAATACGAGAACGGCTAATATAGTCGCTACAAGGAAAGCATTTTGTATTTCTAAAATATTCGCCTCTTGTAATGTCTCCACTTTTAGTAATCTTCCAATTAGCTTACGTAAGATCTAATTACATCTCCTTATTTTCTTGAAAATCAACTTCTATAATGATTTTGAAAAAGAAAAAGGAGGGATTTTCCATGAAGCGATTTGTATTAAAAGCTGTTACGGTCTCTGTAATATTTTTAATTGCTGCATGTTCTTTGGCCACAAATACAACAAATGATCATAAAAATATGAAAGATAAAAAAACAATACAGACTGAAACAGCTACAAAACCATTGAAGGTTGAAAAAGGACCAGAAGTTACTTTAATAGCGAAAGAAGAAAAGCAAAAGTTAAGTAACGGTGTTATTGTTCCAGTCTGGACATTTAATGGATCATCTCCTGGTCCAGAAATTCGGGTGAAAAAAGGTGAAAAGGTGAAAGTGACATTAAAAAATGAATTATCTGCACCAGTATCTATTCATTGGCATGGATATCCTGTACCAAATAACATGGATGGAATTCCAGGCGTGACACAAGATGCAGTTGAACCAGGAAAAAGTTTCACTTACGAATTTGAAGCGAACGTACCAGGAACGTACTGGTATCACTCGCATCAAGATTCTGTAAATCAATTAGATAGAGGTTTATATGGAGCGCTCATTGTAGAAGATACAAAGGAAAAATATGATAAAGATTACACATTAATGTTGGATGAATGGGTTACAGATAAAGAAGAAATGAATAAGCAGTTAAAAGAAATGACAAAAGGGCAAATAGGTAATAAATCTAAAGGTAATGAAAATGAGGAAAAGAATGATGATAAGAACGGCATGGATCATTCTGGTATGGACATGGGCAGTGATCAAAAAGACTCTGGCAATATGGCAGGAATGGACCATGGAAATATGAAGATGGAAGGTCATGATATGAGTATGTATGATTTATTCACAATCAATGGAAAAAGCGGTGATTTAGTAGTGCCATTGAAAGTGAATAAGGGAGATAAAGTTCGTTTTCGACTCGTTAATGCTGGTTATCTATCACATGATATACATGTTCACGGTCATGATATAAAAGTAATTGAGACAGATGGTCAACCAATAAACGATCCAAAAGTTATAAAGGATAAAGTAATTTCAATCGCACCGGGCGAACGTTATGATATTGAATTTACTGCTAATAAAACTGGGAAATGGTATGTTGAAGACCATTCGAAAAATAAAGGTGCAAAAGGAATGAAAGCTGTTATTGAATATGATGGCAGTAAAGAGATGAAAGATAAAGCAGACGAAAAAGAAAAATTACCGAAAGTAGATATAATGAAATATAGTACTAAAAAATTAGGTAGTTTCACGTTAAATCAAGAGTATACTGCCACATATAATATGGACTTAAATACGCAAATGAATGGAAATGAAATGGTATATACAATTAACGGAAAGGTATTTCCGGATATTGACCCAATTCAAGTAAAAAAGGGTGATTTAGTAAAAGTGAAGTTGGTAAATCGTTCTAAAATGGATGATCACCCAATGCATTTACACGGGCACTTCTTTCAGGTGTTGAGTAAAGATGGAAAACCGATAGAAGGTTCTCCAATTGTAAAAGATACATTGAACTTAAAACCAGGAGAAGAATATGAAGTAGCCTTTGTAGCAGACAATCCCGGTGAGTGGATGCTCCACTGTCACGACCTACATCATGCTTCAGCAGGGATGGTAACGGAAGTGAACTATACAGATTATAAATCTGACTATGTTCCAAACCAAAATATTCCTAATAAGCCAGAATAATAGGAAGCAGTTATCCTATGGATAGCTGCTTATTCATTTTTGTTGCAAGTACTAATGTATATGTTGATTATGCCCAGGTGAAGGTGCAGGAGTATGATCTGGGAATGTCGCGAATATGGCAACGATAATTACTACACTAATTGAAAGGAATAACAAAAAACGCTGTTGGATAAAAGTAGAAAAGTTCTCCGATAACAATTGAATCACACAGGACATAGTAATCGTTATAGTAAGTAAAAGGCTAATGAACAATATACTATGAGCTTGTTGAGCGTTTAACATTTCTGTAATCATTGCTCCCATCATACTTGCCATTAATCCAGAGAACATTCCTTCTAAAGCAGTATATAGGTGAAAACGTAGACCCACTAAAAAACCGATAAAACCACTAATTAAAATAGCAAGTAAAGTAGAATATAGTAATTCCCCCTTAAAGAGAATGCCTAAGTAAAAACCAATACTTAAACCGATACTCATACTAAAAGACATAATAAATACCATATACTCCATTAGGGTACCCTTACGTTTAGAAATATTGGATGCAATAAGAATTGAGGTACAGCAAAGTGTTAGGGCAGTTAACGTATAAGCAAACATTATGATACCTCCTTGTCCTATCGTTCATTTCATCATATGTGTACTTATGATAATTTATATCTGCATATTATCTGCACAATTTCATAGATGTAAGCAAAGGAACGCTTGATTTTTTAGGGCGTCTTTTTTAATTGTAAGCATGTGAAAGAAATTGTTATATTATGAGTTTCTATTGTGAAGCCATAAAGAATAAGCGTATAATATTATAGGTCTCCCATTTGCGAGACAAACCGCGAATGATAAATAAGATTGTTGTTTTATCATCGCTTCTAAACATATAGACAATGAAAGTAACACTGGAATACAGATAGGGAGTTATAAAATGAAATTAATTATTGCCGAGAAACCAGATCAAGGGTTGGCTCTTGTTTCACAGTTTAAATATCGCCGGAAAGATGGATATTTAGAGGTAGAAGCGAATGAGTTATTTCCAAATGGAGCGTACTGTACATGGGCAATTGGTCATTTGACGCAGTTATGTAATCCAGAGCATTATCACGCAGAGTGGAAAAAATGGTCACTTAATACATTACCGATGATTCCAGAGCGTTTTCAATTTGAAGTAACAAAGTCAAAGTATAAGCAATTTAACGTTGTGAAACAGCTGTTACATAATCCACAGGTAACAGAAATTATTCACGCAGGCGATGCTGGGCGTGAAGGGGAACTAATCGTACGAAATATTATTAATCTTTGTAACGTGCAAAAGCCGATGAAGCGTCTATGGATTTCGTCTTTAACGAAGCAAGCTATTTATCAAGGGTTTAAAAATTTACTTGACGAATCAGATACAATTAATACGTATTACGAAGCATACACAAGATCTTGTGCTGACTGGGTTGTTGGTATGAATGCATCACGTGTGTTTAGTATTTTGCTAAAGAAAAAAGGAATGAATGATGTATTTTCTGCTGGTCGTGTCCAAACACCAACGTTAGCATTGATTGTAAAGCGTGAGAAAGAAATTGAAAACTTTAAGTCAGAGCCTTTCTGGGAAGTGTTTGCAACCTTTAATATAGAAGGAAAGAAATATGACGGGAAATGGGAGAAGGATAATGAATCCCGCTTAAAAGTCCCTGATATGGCGAATAAAATTGCGGCATTTTGCCAAGGGAAACCGGCTGTTGTGAAGGAAATGAAAACGGAGCGTAAAGAGTTTCAGCCGCCGCTTTTATTCAACTTATCATCACTGCAAGCAACGGCAAATAAAGCCTTTAAGTTTTCACCGAAAAAGACGCTTGATATAACGCAAGCACTCTATCAAAAAGGGATTGTTTCTTATCCACGTTCAGATTCTAACTATGTTACTCAAGGAGAAGCAGCGACGTTCCCTGATATTTTACAGAAGTTAAGTCAGTTTGATGAATATAAAGGTTTATTACCGGCTCCGGTTGAATCCATTATGAACAATAAGCGTTATGTAAATGAAAAGAAAGTAACAGATCACTACGCGATTATTCCGACAGAGCAAGTTACAAACCCAAGCAGACTATCAGGTGATGAAAAGAAAATATACGATATGATCGTAAGAAGGCTTATTGCAGCTCATTATGAAGTTGCAATCTTTGACTATACAACGATTGTAACGCTTGTAGATGAACGTGCTGAATTCATTTCAAAAGGAAAACAGCAAATTCAAGAAGGTTGGCGTAAAGTTATTTTCCAAGACGATAAAGATGACGAAACCATTCTTCCAATTGTAGCTGAAGGTGAAGAAGGAAAAGTTGTAAAGGTGAAAGTGAAAGAAGGAAAAACACAGCCACCGAAGCGTTATACAGAAGGACAACTTATTACGTTAATGAAAACAGCTGGTAAGTATTTAGAGAATGAAGAGCTAGAGAAGGTATTGAAGAAAACAGAAGGTTTAGGTACGGAAGCGACCCGCGCAGGGATTATTACGATGCTGAAAGACCGTAAATATATAGATGTAAAGAAAAACCAAGTGTATGCGACTGATAAAGGAAAAGTATTAATTACCGCAATTGGTGACAAAATACTAGCTTCACCGGAAATGACTGCGAAATGGGAACAACGTCTTGCGGAAATTGGTGAAGGTACAGCTTCACCAGCAACTTTTATGGAACAGACGAAAAAGCTATCAGCTAAAATTATTGAAGACGCAGTGGAAATGTCTGAGAAGTGGGATTTCACGGGACTACATGTTGAATCGATTGAACGAAAAGGATCGAAATTTACAACGGGTAAAAAGGTTGGTAGCTGTAAAAAATGTGATGGCGATGTAATTGATAAGTCAACGTTTTACGGTTGTTCTAACTATAATACAACGCAATGTGATTTCACCATTTCAAAGAAGATATTAAGTAAAACAATTTCGCAAAAGAATATGACAAAGCTCTTAAAAGGTGAAAAGACTGATTTAATTAAAGGCTTTAAAAAGGGCGAGAAAACGTTTGATGCGAAATTAGAGTGGAAAGATAATAAGATTAATTTTGTATTTGAGAATTAATTTGTTAAAAGAGCATGACATAAAATTGTCATGCTCTTTTGTTTTTCTTTGATATAAAATTTAACGATAAAAAAAATCCTCTAAATAATATTTTTTTATTGTAAAACGATAAATTTTGTATTAAAATCAAAATCATAATAAATGAGTGAGGTGCTTTTGTTAAAAGGTAACAACCTTATTTTAAAATTAGAGGAGGTATAACTATGAACAGTAACAATTTGATTGTTAAAAATATGGATAACCCCCATGAGTTGGAGAAGATGTATAGAAAAGATCCGAAAGCTTTTAAAAAAGCATTCTCACAAGCATGGGACCAAAACCCTGATTCTCAAATTCTAGGTGCTTGGTATGAAAGGTTGCATTTCAAGGAGAAAGTAAATAAAGAAAAAACATCTTTGTTTCAAAAAGGTTTCTTATTCATGGGCCTTTTAGCTATTCTGGCCGGCATAAGCACCAGGATCATTTTCCACTTTGTTGAGCAGGAAGCAATTGCTCCAATAAACTTGGCTTTTGGTGTAATTCCCTTTATTGCTGCTTATTTTGTTTACAATAATAAGCCGAAAAAAAGTATTATTTATTCCCTTATAGCGTTATTCCTAGTTTCCGGGGTGTATCTTAATACGTTGCCAATAAATTATAAAGACAGTACCATACTTGCTTATTTACATCTTCCTATATTTTTATGGGTCTTAGTAGGGCTTGCGTTTACAGGAAATGAATATTCAAAAGGCAGTACAAGATTAGCCTATATTAAATTTAATTTAGAATATTGTCTTCTCTATGCCAGCATGGCAGTGAGCGGAATGATACTAGCGGTATTCACCATGCGTTTATTTAGCTTTGTTGACTTAGATATAGGAGAGTTCTATTTTAGTAATGTTGTTTTATTTGGAGCAGCCGCTCTCGCTATTGTGACTGCATACTTAGTATCAATGAATCTTAAGCTTGCTAAAAATATTACACCATACATATCTAAAATTTTTAGTCCTCTCGTCCTAATCACCTTGCTTATCTATCTTATAACGGTAATTTGGGTCGGGAAAAATCCATTCTTGGATCGCAATTTCCTAATGGCCTTCAACGGAATACTGCTTGGTGTATTGGCTGTTACTATATTTTCTATCGTTGAGAGTGACTCGGACGAGAAAAAGAACATTTCAGATTATATAAATTTTTCCTTAATTGTTCTGGCACTTATTATTGACACTGTCGCATTGTCAGCCATCGTATTTAGACTTTCTTCTTACGGGATTACACCTAATAGACTAGCTGTTTTAGGTGTAAACATACTGATCTGGGCAAATCTAATTTGGATTATGTTTTCCTATATGCGTTTCTTGCAAAATAAATCAGGACCAAAAGCTATCCAAGATGCCGTTACGAAGTATTTGCCAATATACGGACTTTGGGCAGCTTTCGTTATATTTACGTTTCCTATCATTTTTAATTAGAAAGGATCTGTTAATGCGGGAGTGGTGAGGGCTAATAATCATTGGGGGATGAACAAAACCCCCAATGATTAAAGTTTCACTTTATTATAATTGGTATTATTATGTTTGTAGTTTCGGTAATTTCATTTGTAATGATAAATAAGAAATAAGTGTTGTATGTAATCTTTCCATAATAAAAAACGTCCCAAAATGGGACGTTTTTTATTATGCATATTGCCGTTTTTTCTTAATAAGCAACAAAACTTGTGACACACAAGCTAGTACCGGTAACTCAATCAATGGTCCAATAACGAGTGCAAGTGCGATAAGAGGTTCGTCTGGAAAAGCGGTCACAGCGATAGCGAGTGCAACAGGTGAGTTTCTTGCTAACGTTGTTAAGCTTAGACTTACTGTATCTTTGTAAGATAAATGCATCATGCGCCCGATAAATTGTCCTAGTAAAAAATTAATGATGAAGAACAATAGAACAGGAACGAGTAATAATAAAACAACATTCATATTTTGTAGTAAATATTTACCTTGTGATGCAAACATCGCTACTATTGCTAAACTTAAAAATACAATTTGAGCAGAGCTGAAAAACGGAATGAGTTTATTCTCGAGAGGTTCAGCTTTTTTCATTTTATTCATAATGAACTTTGTAGCGTGTGCAAGTATAAATGGTAAGACGATTACGATAACAATACTTTCTACTAAAACAGAAACCGCTACAGTTTTCATGACACCAGCAAATAAAAATAAATAAATGGGAAGGAGCAGTACTTGCAAAATTAAATTTACAGGTAAAATTGCAGTAGAAAGTGCTACATTACCTTTCGCTATTTCAGTAAAGATTAAGTACCAATCTGTACATGGAGTAACCATTAACATTATAAATCCAACCCAAAGTGCTGGATGATCGGAAAGAAATAGTGCCCCTAACCCCCAAGCGAGTAAAGGTGTCCATAAGAAGTTAATAGTAAGACTTGTTCCAGCAAATTTTAAATTGCGAAATCCGTTTTTTATTTGTTTTAATGGGATGCTGAGGAATAATCCATATAGCATGAAGAATAAGAAGGGGACAATAAATTTGTCTGAATACGTATGTATCATATTAAATTGTCCGAGTACGATGCCGCATGTAACAGCAAAAAGAATAATAAAAGTTTGAATCTTTTCTATAGTGCTCATGAATAAATCCTTTCTATATATGAATTTTCCTCTCTAAGTTTATTATACAAGTAATAAAGATGTATTTGGTGTTCAATTGTATCTCGCTTAATATTTTTAAGTCGAGATTTTATTTTTCATTAAAAGTTACTTGACTAAAGTAAGTGACTATATTACAATCACTTACATAAGGTAATTAAATAACAAAAAGTTGCAATGGCGTATCTTAAGGTATCTATTGGAACTTTTTCTTAGAATAAGAATTTTTATGATGATGAATAATGAATATGAAAAGAAAGATTAGGTGAAGAAAATGGGACTATTTAGCTCATTATTTGGTAAAAAAGAAGAAAATACGACTGTAGAGGGGAATAAAAAAATGTCGAAAGTATTATTTGTAAAAGCAAACGATCGTCCAGCGGAGCAAGCAGTTAGTTCAAAAATGTATGAAACATTTGTAAGTACTTATAAAGAAGCAAATCCAAATACAGAAATTACGGAATTAGATTTATTTGCATTAGATCTTCCTTATTACGGAAATATTGCGATTTCAGGTGGATATAAACGTAGCCAAGGTATGGAGTTAACAGCTGAAGAAGAGAAGGCAGTTGCTACAGTAGATCAATATTTAAATCAATTTTTAGAAGCTGATAAGGTTGTATTTGCATTCCCATTATGGAACTTTACAGTACCAGCACCATTAATCACATATATTTCATACTTATCTCAAGCTGGAAAAACGTTTAAATATACAGCAAATGGCCCAGAAGGTTTAGTTGGTGGTAAGAAAGTAGTTGTGTTAGGTGCTCGTGGTTCAGATTACTCTTCAGAGCAAATGGCTCCTATGGAAATGGCAGTTAATTACGTAACAACTGTACTTGGATTCTGGGGAATTACAAATCCAGAGACAGTTGTAATTGAAGGACACAATCAATATCCAGATCGTTCACAACAAATTGTTGAAGAAGGTCTAGAAAACGTTAAAAAAGTAGCAGCAAAATTTTAATTCATAATAGTAAATGGAAAAACCAACATGGATGACTATGTTGGTTTTTTAGTCTATTTTTCATGTTAAAAAATGTATATTTATAAAATAAAAGAAAAGTTCGAAAATAGTATTGCAAAATATTATATAGCAAACTATAATGAATTCAAGAATAGTTGATACTCAAATTAAATATTCAGAAAATTCAATTAGTTAAAATTGGAAAATGAGATAAGGAAACTTGAATGGGGGTTATATTATGGCGAATAAAGTACCGTTTTCGTTCATAGTAGTTATTGGATTAATGTTATTTGCACTATTTTTTGGAGCGGGAAATTTAATTTTTCCAGCGATGCTTGGTCAATCAGCTGGAGAGAATGTATGGATTGCTAACGCTGGATTTTTAGTAACTGGTGTTGGATTACCATTACTAGGTGTACTAGCATTTGGTTTTTCAGGTAAAGATGATTTGCAGTCGTTAGCTAGTCGTGCTCACCCAGTGTTTGGGATTGTGTTTACAACAGTTTTATACTTAGCGATTGGTCCGTTATTTGCAATACCAAGAACAGGAAATGTTTCTTATGAAATTGGTCTTAAGCCGTTTATGCCAGAAGGAGTAGGTTCTACACCTTTAATTCTTTTCACAATTATATTCTTTAGTATCACTTGTTTTTTTTCGCTAAATCCCGCGAAAATTGTCGATATTGTTGGAAAAATCTTAACGCCAATTAAGTTGACTTTCATCGGTATTTTAGTAATCGTTGCTTTTATACATCCGATTGGAGATATGCAAGCACCAGTGGAAGCTTATACATCACATGCATTCTTTAAAGGATTCCAAGAAGGATACTTAACGATGGATACGCTAGCATCATTTGTATTCGGGATTATCATTATCAATGCTATTAAAGAAAAAGGTGCGAAAACGAAAACACAAATTATGGTCGTTTGTGCAAAAGCGACAATTATTGCAGCATCTATTTTAGCAATTATCTATACAGCACTTTCTTATATGGGTGCTTCAAGTGTTGCAAAGCTTGGACATTTAGAGAACGGCGGAGAAGTATTAGCGAAAGTTTCTAACTACTATTTCGGATCATATGGCGGAGTATTATTAGGATTAATGATTACAGTAGCTTGTTTAACAACTAGTGTGGGACTTGTATCAGCATGTTCTTCATTCTTCCATAAGTTATTCCCAAATGTTCCTTACAAAGCAATTGCAATTACGCTATGTGTATTTAGTGCAATTGTTGCAAACGTAGGATTAACACAATTGATCGCAGTTTCTGTTCCAGTATTAACAGCAATTTATCCACTAGCAATCGTATTGATTTTCTTAACATTCTTCCATTCATTATTTAAAGGAAGAGCTGAAGTTTATCAAGTAAGCTTAATCGTAACATTTATCATCAGCTTATTTGATGGATTAAGTGCAGCTGGAGTTAACATTGAAGTAGTAAGCCAAGTGTTCACTAAATTCCTTCCGATGCAGGAAGTAGGATTAGGCTGGATCTTCCCAGCGATTATCGGTGGATTTATCGGATATGGCATTAGCATTTTAAAAGTGAAAAACCAAGTTCAACCAGCAACTAGAGCGGATAAGAAAATAGGTTAAATAAAAAAAGTTATAGACTTGTTTCTATAGCTTTTTTTGTTACTATTAATAATGAGAAAAAATAAAGTAGTAGGGGAAATAAAATGAAAAAAACAATTGATCATATCGGAATCGCAGTTCGAGATATAGATAGTACGATACGTTTTTATGAAAATGTGTTACTAGGAACTTTAATAGATCGTTACGTAAGTGAAGCTCCTGGTGTGGAAAGCGAAGTAGCCATTCTTGAAGTGGATGGAGATAGAATAGAATTACTTGCACCGACGAATAATACGACATCTCCAATTGCCCGTTTTATTAAACAAAAAGGTAAAGGTGTTCATCACGTTGCGTATCGAGTAGATGATTTAGATGTGGCTTTAGAGGAATTGAAAGAACAAGGAATTCGAACGTTAGAGCATACACTTCGGATTAATAAGCACGGTAGAAGATTAATATATCTTAACCCAGCGGATACAGAAGGAACGATTATCGAGTATTGTGATTATCCGGAAGAGAAATAGAAGAAGGATATTTTTAAAAAGGTGTTACGTTATTACGTAACACCTTTTTATTTATGCATTTCACATTTTCTTCACAAATGATTCACGATAACTTTTCTTCTTTGATAACTTACATAAATATATTTTATGATATAATAACAATCGACTTTAAAAATGTAAGTTGTATCTATAGTGATAGTTACTATTATATTAGAAGCTTAGAGGTGGAAGAGAAATAAGAGTTATACTTTATAGAAGTTTATATTTAATCAGGTTAATATTTCGCCCGAGAATCAAACTTCGGAAGTTAAAGTAATGAAAATAGAGCGATGAGGAAGAAAGAAGTGAAATGAGTGTGAAAGTAATGAGAAGATTAGGGACATGGTTATTACTTGTGTGTGTGCTTATCATATTGATACCGCAAAGTGCATCTGCTCATGCGTACGTTGTGAAATCAAACCCTACTGAAAATGAAACATTGAAGAAAGCACCATCTGTTGTAAAAATCGAATTCGATGAGGACATACAAGTTTCAAGTTTTAATACATTGTACGTGAGAGATACATCAGGTAAAAGGGTCGATTTAAAAGATGCTCATATTGATAAAAAAAATAAAAAGCTATTAGAAGCTGGATTAAAAGACAATCTCAAAAATGGTCTTTACTCTATTCAGTGGAAAGCTATTTCAGCTGATGGACATCCAATTCAAGGAGTTATCCCGTTCCGGGTTGGATTAGCGGAAGCGGAAACAGACGATATACAAGTGGAAGAGATGGGTTACGTCCCACAAATCGATATGATTATGGAACGTGGAATTTTATATACAAGTTTCTCACTATTTATAGGAGTGCTATTCTTTAATCTTATTATGTATAAAAGCAATGCAACCTCGGTTCGATTAAGGAGTAAGAACATAATATGGATCTCTTTATTTGGGATATTGATTAGCTTGTTATTCAATCTACCACTGCAAGCGAAAATAAATGCTGATGTTTCATGGCTAGAAGCATTCAATCCTTTACTATTAAAAGAAACATTACAGCTTTCTGTTTTTGGTTATGTATGGATTACTCAAATGGTTCTCATTAGTACGCTTATAATTGTTACGTATTTTGCGGTGAAGCATGAGAAGTTTTCGTCGTTTAAAGTATGGAGTATTCCAATACTATTGTTTATAGGGTTACTTGTTATGAAGGCCTTTAATAGTCACGCATACGGTTTAAAGTTTAAAGACATTGCTGTCGTTATGGATTTTCTACATTTATTAGCAGCTTCATTATGGGTTGGTGGTTTATCATCTATTATTCTTCTTTTACGTAAAGAGGATAACAAGTGGCATATGTATTGGGATATGATTAAGCGTTTTTCACCGTGGGCAACAGGTGCTGTCATCGTGATTTTAATAACAGGCCTTTTTAACAGTACATTTTTTATTCCAACAATCCACTCGTTATTTGATACGAAGTATGGATTGGCTTTATTAACAAAGATACTTTTATTCATTTTCATGGGGATATTGGGAATTATTCATTATATGAAAGGGAGAATGCGAGCGCAGCAAGGATTAGGAGCTACGGTGAAAGTAGAGTTTGTCATTGGAATTATCATTTTCGTAATCGTAGCTTTTATGACAAACGTACAAACACCACCGATGCCTCCTACTGGACCATTTACAGAGAGTAAGCAATTAGATAATGGATATGAACTTACGCTAAATGTAAGTCCGAATAAGGTAGGACAAAATAAATTCCATATTACACTAAAGGATGAAAAGGGACAGCCTATTACTGATATGGAACAAATGATATTGACGACTCAATCATTAGATATGAACATGGGAAAAGGTTCATTTAAAGTTTCAGTAGTTTCACCAGGAGAATATGAAGCAGAAGGTATGTATATTAACATGACAGGAAACTGGAATATACATGTTCATGGATTAACAAAATCTCTTGATAGTTTCGATACAGATTTTAAATTTATTGTCGGTGGCAGATAAAAAGAAGCTATGTATGAAAAGGAGCTAATAGAAAATGAAACATATAAAAAAATTAGGAACAACAATGATCGCAACAATTATTGCAATGGGAATTTTTTCGTTACCTGTTAGTGCGCACGTCACTGTAAAACCAGCAACTTCTGACGTTGGTTCTTGGGAGACTTATACGATAAAAGTACCAGTTGAAAAAAATGTAGCAACAACAAAAGTTACACTGAAAATACCGTCTGGAGTAGAGTTCCAGCAGTATGAACCAGTGCCAGGATGGAAAGTTGAGGAGCAAAAAGATACAGCCGGAAAAGTTAAAACTGTAGTATGGGAAGCAACAGGAGAAGGGATTTTACCCGGTCAGTTCCAGCGATTTACTTTCGTCGCTAAAAATCCGGATAAAGAGCAAAAAATAGCTTGGGACGCATATCAACAATATAAAGATGGAGAAATTGTTGAATGGACAGGCGATGAAAAAGCTGAAAAACCGCATTCACTTACTATAATTGCAAAAGATACGTCATTAACAGGAGAACATGGTGAAGTGTCTAGTGTAGAAAAGAATGAAGGTACTAGTAATATACAATTGATAGCAATTGTCTTATCTATTTTTGCGATAGTATCGTCGGTAAGTGCGTGTGTTTTTGTAGTACGTCGTAAAAAGTAAGACGTAAGAAAGAGCCTACAAACAGTAGGCTCTTTCTTACGTTTATTTCAATTCAACTTGCTGCCTTACAGCAAGTGTTTTCGGTTTTATATTTACAAAACAAATACTCACAACAATAAATAATAGTCCGATGAATAAGCTAATGGTAATAGCCTCATGTAAGAAAATTGAACTTACAATAATAGCTATTAGTGGAATGAGGAATGTATAAGCCCCAACTTTACTTGCTTCACCAGCTCCAACAAGTGTGAAGTATGCAAGCCACCCCATTGCAATAACAAAGAATGAAATAAAGAGAAGTACGCTAACAAATGGCATACTCCAAGCGATACTAGACCAGCTTTCAAACTCTGAACCAAATCCAATTAAGCAAAGACCACCAATAATAAGCTGAAGTGTTACCATCCAAATGGCATTAACACGGTGACCAGTCTTTTTAATGAATACTGTGCCAAGTGCCCAGCCAATAGCGCATCCTAACGCGAGAAGGATTCCAATAATAGAAATATGTCCTGTTAAACTGCTTGAGCTAATAACGCCTACACCAATAAATCCGAGAACAAGCCCGAAAATTTTCAAGCCGTACATTGATTCTTCAAGCCATATCCACGAGAAAATACCGAGTAAAACTGGTTGTAGAAATACAATGGCGGAAAATAACCCAGCAGGCATATATTGAAGGCCGACAGTTTGTAATCCGTAAAATATAATGATGTTAAGTAAGGAAGAAATAACGTATAAATGCCACGTTTCTTTTAAATGTAACTCTTTGTATTTCGGTAATGCGAACAGAAGTAAAATGAATCCTCCAATTAAAGTTCGAACGCCTGCAAATAAAACAGGTGGTGTATAATGCAGGGCAAACTTTGATAAAGGCCAATTGATTCCCCACATGAAAACGAGAAAGGTAAGGATGATGGCCGTCTTAGTTCGAGAAAGCTGTTTCACTGAAAGACCTCCTTGTTGTTATTCATTTCACTATGATATGATATCGACTGTAATAAATAAAATGAATCTTTTTTATAAGGAGTATAAGTGATTAGTTATGACCATTACACAACTGCAAGTATTAATAAAAACTGTTGAGTTAGGTAGTTTTACGAAGGCCGCCAGGGTATTAAATATGACGCAGCCAGCTGTTAGTCATGCGATTTCAAGTATTGAGTCAGAGTTAGGCGTTACTATTCTTATACGTGATAAACGAAAAGGGCTCCTCGTTACGGATGTAGGAAACAGGATTCTTGTACATATTAGAGAGATTTTGAACGGTGTAGAGAAGATTGAACAAGAAGTTGCGATGGAGAAAGGACACGAAGTTGGGACGATTCGAATTGGTAGTTTTCCGAGTGCTTCTGCACATTTCTTACCCAAAATGATAAACCTTTTTAAGGAGAAGTATCCGAGCTTAGAAGTAGTTCTTTGTGAAGGAACGATTAAAGAAGTTGAAGATTGGTTAGTATCGAGGGTTATTGATATAGGAATTGTTATTTTGCCTAATAAAGATATGGAGATTGTTCCATTAACGAAGGGGAAAATGGTTGCTATCTTAAGAGAGGATCATCCTCTCTGTAAGAAGGACTCTATTACAATTAGTGATTTAGAGAATGAACCGATCATATTATGTAAGGGCGGATACGAACCACCTATTATTGATATGTTTAAACAAGCAAACGTACCACTTCGGGCTGAGTATGTAATTTCGACAGTTACTACAGCTTTAAATATGATTCAAGAAGGATTAGGCATTGCAATATTAGCTGAATTATCTTTAACGAATTTACCAAAAAATGTGCAAACGAGAGAATTGGAACCACAAGTATGGAGAGAAATTGCTTTAGCTGTTCCTTCATTAAAGGATTCTTCAATCGCTGTGCAGCTATTTATTGAAGAATTTCAATCGCTATTTGCAGAATAAAAAGAGGTGTCTCATATATCATAATGGGACACTTTTTAATTTACTTATAAAAAATCTATGAAAAGGATTGACTTATTTTTTAGTTGTAACTATAATGATTACATCGAGGTGGTGATTACGATGAAAATTAGTAGCCGCTTTTCCATAGCTGTTCATATTTTATCTATTTTGAAAAACAATCCATCTTCACTTTGTACTTCAGACTATATGGCTGAGAGTGTCAATACAAATCCAGTAGTCATTCGTAAAATCATGTCGTACTTGAAACAAGCTGGCTTTGTTTACGTAAATCGTGGACCGGGTGGCGCGGGATTACTAAAGGATTTACATGAAATCACATTGTTAGATGTGTATCATGCAGTGAACGTAGTCGAAGAAGACAAGCTATTTCATATTCACGAGCAACCGAATCCAGATTGTCCAATTGGGGCGAATATTCAAGCGGTGTTAGAAATTATTTTAATTCAAGCACAATCCGCGATGGAAGAAGTTTTGAGAAATATTACGATGGGGCAGTTGTTTGAAACTTTGCAAGAAAAAATGAATGCTTAAATAATATTTATATTTTTTTATCATTAATGTAACTGATTTGATTACAACTATAAAGGTAAGGTGTAAAAGTTATGACTGTAAAAATGAAAGTATACTCAGATTTTATATGTCCGTTTTGTTTTTTAGCAAAAGGTCCATTAGATGAGGTAGCGAAAGAGAAAGATGTAGAGATTGAATGGATGCCATTTGAATTACGTCCAAGTCCATATGCAAAAATAGATCCATGGAATGAGCCAGAAAAATTAGGTTCATGGGATGCTTTCATTCTTCCGACAGCGAAGAAGTTAGGAATTGATATGCGCTTGCCACGTGTTTCACCACATCCATATACACATTTAGCTTTCGAAGGATGTCAATTTGCGAAAGAACGTGGACTAGGTAATGAGTATCATCACCGCGTATTCACAGCATTTTTCCAAGAAGAGCAAAACATTGAAGATATTGATGTGTTAACAAAATTAGCGGTAGAAGTAGGACTTCCTGAGGCGGAATTTAAAGATGCTTTAGTAACTCGTAAATATAAAGAAAAGCATCAAGAAGCAATTCAACACGCATATGATGAAGCGAATATTATGGCTGTTCCAACTGTCATGATTGGAGATGAAGTCATTCAAGGGCTTGCTAGTAAAGAAACACTAGAAAGGGTCATTGATAAAGAAATTGAAAAGGATAAAACAAATTCATTTGAAGGTATGCAATGTAATACCGATGGATATTGCTAATTCGCTTGTTATGAAATAACAAAATAAATTATAAAACAAACATTTGGAGGAATTAAAATGTCAGCAACTACAACAAACTTAAAAGAAGCAATCGTGAACCGCCGTTCAATTCGTAAAGTAGCAAAAAACGATGCAATTACGAAAGAAAGAATTGAAGAAGTGTTAAAAACAGCTTTACACGCACCAACATCTTTCAATATGCAAAGTGGTCGTATGGTTGTATTAATGGATGGAGAGCATGAAAAGTTTTGGGATATCGTTAAAGAAACATTAAGAGCCCGTGTACCAGCAGAAAACTTTGAAGCGACTGTAGAAAGACTAAAAGGTTTTCATGCAGGTGTAGGAACAGTTCTATTCTTTGAAGATCAAGCAACTGTAGAAAAAATGCAAGAAAATGCACCATTATATAAAGATCAGTTCCCATTCTGGTCTCATCAAGGAAATGCGATGTTACAACATACTGTGTGGATGCTATTATCTGCTGAAGGAATTGGGGCGTCATTACAACATTACAACCCAATCGTAGATGCTGAAGTGAAAGAAACTTGGAACATTCCGGCAGAGTGGAGCTTAGTAGGTCAAATGCCATTTGGTGAACCAAACGAACAACCAGCAGAAAGAACGTTCTTGCCTACTGAAGATGTAGTGAAATTTTATTAAGAAATACAATATGTAACGAGAAGGAAGCTGTGCTTAAAAACAGCTTCCTTTTTTGTAGTGGTGTTAATTTATGCGCATTTAGGGAAGAAATATAAGAAATAATACGGTGAGAAGGGAATTAGAAAAATGAATGATGAGAAAAAATATACAGTGGTAGGTACTGATGTTGAGGAAGTAAAGCGTTTAAATAAAAATTCAGGATTAACGTATAATCAAGTGAAAGAAATGTTAGCAAAGCAAATGCAAAAAAAGAAGTAATTAGATTGAAATCTTTCATTTTTTCATTTAGCATTTTGATTGGAGAGAGTTAAGTAAAAGGTAACTCTCTTTTTTGTATAGCTAAGCATCTTATAGAGTGGAGGAAGCAACATGAAGAAATGGGTAAAGGTAACGCTGTCTATCACTGGAGGCATTGTCTTATTAGCGTGTGCCGGTGGATATTACGTGTATAAAAATTATTTTCCAAAGGAACCTGAGCGTATTGTATATGATAAAGAAAGAGTGCTACAACCGATACATAATCAGCTTAAAGGAATCAATATAGAAAATGTAAAGATAAAAGAAAAAGAAGTCGTAAATGCGACTGTAGATGAGCTTCAAAAAATGATTGATGATGGAAAGTTGTCATATGAAGAATTAACGAGTATTTATCTCTTTAGAATACAAGAACATGATCAAAATGGAATAACATTAAATTCTGTTACAGAGATAAATCCTAATGCGATGGAAGAAGCAAGAAAGTTAGATCAAGAGCGGGGTAGAAACAAAAATTCGAATTTATATGGTATTCCTGTCGTTGTAAAAGATAATGTACAGACGGAAAAAGTGATGCCGACTAGTGCAGGAACTTATGTATTAAAAGATTGGATTGCAGATCAAGACGCAACAATTGTGAAGCAGTTGAAAGAAGAAGGAGCATTTGTTTTAGGAAAAGCGAATATGTCTGAGTGGGCGAACTATTTATCTTTTACAATGCCAAGCGGGTATAGCGGGAAGAAAGGACAAAATTTAAACCCGTACGGTCCGATTACATTCGATACTTCAGGATCAAGTTCAGGATCTGCTACAGTAGTTGCAGCAGATTTTGCGCCGCTTGCAATTGGAACAGAAACGACGGGATCGATTGTTGCACCAGCGGCGCAGCAATCAGTAGTTGGGTTACGTCCATCTTTAGGTATGGTAAGTAGAACAGGAATTATTCCATTAGCTGAAACTCTTGATACAGCAGGACCTATAGCAAGAACAGTAAAAGATGCAGCAACGTTATTTAATGCAATGATAGGTTATGACGAAAAAGATGTTATGACAGAAAAAATGAAAGATAAAGAAAGAATTGATTATACAAAGGATTTATCAATAGATGGATTAAAAGGGAAAAAGATAGGGCTTCTTTTTTCTGTAGACCAACAAGATGAAAATAGAAAAGTAGTAGCAGAAAAAATTAGAAAAGACCTTCAAGATGCAGGTGCGATATTAACGGATAATATCCAGTTAAGTACTGAGGGTGTAGATAATTTGCAAACATTAGAATATGAGTTCAAGCGACTATCTTTCACAGCAAAAGAATGTACCGGTAAAATCGTTAGAAGAGATTATAGCGTTTAATAAAAAGGATAGTAAAAGACGAATAAAATACGGACAAACATTAATTGAAGGGTCTGAAAAATCTGTTATAACGAAAGAAGAGTTTGAAAACGTAGTGCAAACGAGTCAAGAAAATGCAAGAAAAGAGCTAGATAGGTATTTAGTAGAAAAAGGTTTGGATGCTCTAGTTATGATTAATAACGATGAAGTTCTTCTATCAGCTGTAGCTGGTTATCCGGAATTAGCGGTTCCTGCTGGATATGATAAAAATGGAGAACCAATCGGTGTAGTGCTTGTAGGGAAACAGTTTGGTGAAAAAGAGCTTTTCAATATTGGATATGCGTATGAACAGCAGTCTAAAAATAGAAAATTACCTAGTTTATAAAAGATTATATGAAAAATAACTGGAATCCACCGAAATATGTTGGTGGATTCTAGTTAAACGAATCTAACAATATGAAAAGAAAAAAAGGATTCTTCTCAATTAGTAAGAAAGATTGTCTATAGGAGTTCATAAAATGTAATATATTCAATTTCCATCCATTGAAGGGGGAGGTTAATTCTTAATGAATGAAGTAAAGAGTTTTTTTCGAAGTAGAGGGTTTCAACGGTTTCTCGTTTTAATAATAGTAGCGCTTGTATTATACGCATTAAAAAGTATGATTAATTTAATATTAATTACGTTTATACTGACGTTTTTAATGGATCGATTTCAACGTTTTATTTCAAGAAAATTGAAAGTAAACCGGAAAATTGTTATTGCATGTTTATATATAATACTAGTTTCCTTTATAGGCACAACGTTATATAAATATTTACCTGTGCTGACGATACAAATTTCACAATTAATTTATCAATTTAAACTATTTTTTCAAAATCCACCTGATAATGAAATCGTTAAATATGCACTTTCGACAATTAATGGGATGGAAGTATCAAAATATATAGAACAAGGTGTAGACGTCATATATCAATCAATAGCAAATATAGGGAAGGTAAGTTTACAAATATTATTATCTCTAATTTTAAGCTTATTTTTCTTATTAGAAAAAGAGCGTATTATTACATTTACATCAAAGTTTAAAGATAGTAAGTTAAAAATCTTTTATGAAGAAATTGCATATTTTGGTGAAAGATTTGCAAGATCGTTCGGCAAAGTAATTGAAGCTCAGTTTTTAATTGCCGTTGTAAATTGTATTCTTACTGTTATTGCATTAATCGTTTTAGGATTTCCACAGCTACTTGTATTAGCTGTTATGATTTTCTTACTAGGGTTGATTCCTGTTGCAGGTGTGATTATTTCTTTGTTTCCACTTTGTATCATTGCTTACAACGTAGGCGGAGTTATGTACGTAGTATACATACTCGTATTCATAACAGTAATCCATGCTCTTGAAAGTTATTTTTTAAATCCGAAGTTTATGTCTGCAAAAACAAATTTACCAATATTCTACACATTTATGATTCTTATCTTCTCAGAGCATTTCCTCGGAATATGGGGGCTTATTATCGGGATACCAATCTTTATCTTTTTATTAGATGTACTTGATATAAATAATGAGGATGAGACTAAAAAATAAGAAATGATAGAAAATCACTAAAAAGTCATAGGAGATAATGAAAATAAAAAAGCAATCCAAAATAAATTGGATTGCTTTTTTATTTTCATTAAAGAACCGGAGCCATTGTTTCTTTCAATACTTGAACAGAGTGGTCGAATTTTAATTCTTCATCTTCACTTAATTCAACCTCTAAAATTTCACGAACACCGCCGCGATTTAAAACAGCAGGTACCCCGATATAAACATCTTTTTGACCGTATTGACCTTCTAAGTAAGCTGATACAGTTAATACACTATTTTCGTCGTTTAAAATTGCTTTTGTAACACGTAGAAGTGACATACCGATACCATAATAAGTTGCGCCTTTACGCTCAATAATATGGTAAGCTGCATCACGGACGTTTATGAAAATTTTGTCTAAATCTTCTTGATTATACGTGTTGTCTTTTTCAAGCAATGTTTGTAGTTTTTGGATACCAACGGAAACATGGCTCCAAACTGGAAGTTCAGTATCGCCGTGTTCTCCGATAATATAAGCGTGAATGTTGTGTGGACCAATATTGAAGTACTCACCTAACATATAGCGGAAACGAGCAGAATCAAGCGTTGTACCAGAACCGATTACACGTTCTTTCGGTAAACCAGATTCTTTCCAAGTTACGTAAGTTAAAATATCTACAGGGTTTGTTGCGATTAAGAAGATGCCATCAAATCCGCTATCCATAATACTGCGAACGATTTGTTTAAAGATTTTGGCGTTTTTCTCAACTAAATCTAAACGTGTTTCGCCTGGCTTTTGTGGTAATCCAGCTGTAATAACTACAAGGTCAGCATCTTTACAATCTTCGTAGCTGCCTTTCCATACTCTAGTTGGAGCTGGGGCGAATGGAACAGCATGACTTAAATCCATTGCTTCCCCTTCAGCTTTTGCTTCATTTACATCGACTAAAACAAATTCTTCAGCTACGGCTTGGTTAATCATGCAGTAAGCATAACTACATCCAACTGCTCCTGTTCCTACTAATACAACACGGTTAATACCTTTTTTCATTTCAAAATTCCTCGCAATTTCATTGGTTTTGTTATGTAAGATAATACGTCTTACTTCTATAGAGTCATATCTAGTTTATTACATTTTATAAAAGATATTCAAGTATTTGAAAATGTATCCGTGCAAATCTGCGAACAAAACATAGGAATTCAGTGAACCGAATATAATTCAGTAAAATCCTTTGTAAAAGGGGAAATGGTATGGGGAACCCATTAACAATGGAAGAAATGTTTCATATTATTCATGCAGGGCTTGTTAAAAAGAATAACCCAAAACGGATTACCATTGCAGGTGCAGGGATTTCTGGATTAGTTGCAGGTTCTTTATTAAAAGAGGCTGGGCACGAAGTAACGATTATAGAAGCAAATAACAGAATAGGTGGCAGAGTGTATACGATTCGGGAACCATTTAGTGTGGGTTTATATTTTAATGCGGGACCGATGAGAATCCCTGACACCCATAAGTTAACCTTAGCGTATATTCATAAATTTAAACTACCTTTAAACCTTTTTATAAATAAAACTTTTGCAGATATCATTTATACGAATAACATTCAAACGAGATTGAATGTGTTTGAAAATGATCCAAGTGTACTTGAATATCCGGTTTTGGATAAAGAAAGAGGAAAAACGGCAGAAGAGCTAATGATTGAGGTATTAGAACCAATACTAAATTATATTAAGAAGGATCCTGATAAAAACTGGCTTATCGTTGAAAAAAAGTATAAAACGTATTCGCTTGGTTCATTTTTAATGGAGTATTATTCAGATGGTGCAATAGATATGATTGGGGTACTTCTTGATATGGAAGCTTATATGGGAATGTCCTTAATTGAAGTATTACGTGAAATGATTTTCTTTACTTCAACAACGAAATATTATGAAATAACTGGTGGAATGGATAAATTATCGAATGCATTCTTACCACAATTAAGGGAACATATTTTAATGCAGTATAAGGTTGATAAAATTATACAAGAAGATAATAAAGTAATGTTACAAGGAAATCATGAACAAACGTTAGAGCAATTTACAATAACAAGTGATTTTGCTATTATTACAATTCCATTTTCAGCGTTAAGGTTTGTAGAAGTTCAGCCATACTATTTATTCTCTTATTTTAAAAAAAGAGCAATTCGTGAATTAAATTATATTGCTGCAACTAAAATTGCAATAGAGTTTAAAAGTAGATTTTGGGAGAAAGCGGGACAGTGTGGAGGTAAATCTATTACTGATTTACCGATACGTTTTACATACTATCCGAGTTATGGCATTCATACTCCAGGACCAGCTATCGTTATAGCAAGTTATACGTGGGCAGATGAGGCGTTAACATGGGATAGTCTCCCGCAAAGAGATCGTATTCGTTACGCATTAAAAAATTTAGCGGAAATATACGGTGACATCGTCTATAGTGAGTTTGTCACTGGAACATCTTTTAGCTGGAGTAAAAATCCGTATTCTTGCGGTGCATTTACAGCTTTCGAACCAGGCCAAGAGCTCGAGTTATTTCCGTATATTACACCACCATCTGGAAAAGTACACTTTGCAGGAGAGCATACGACATTAACACATGGGTGGATGCAAGGGGCAATTGAGTCTGGAGTTAGAGTTGCATATGAAGTAAATGAACAGTGAATCTCTTATATTTACAAATGGTCATTCTTTTAATAAAATAATAAGTATAAATCGTAATTATTACGCTTTGAATACATTTGAAGTAAAGAAATGGATGGTCGGTTGAATGAATAAAGTGGAGATTCATATATTAGGTGGTTTTTTAGGTAGTGGAAAATCAACATTATTACAAAATTTATTGTTAGCAGAGAAAAAGAAGAATAGAAAAGTTGCAGTATTAATGAATGAAATTGGTGAATACTCAGTAGATACAGATATTATTGGAAAAGAGAATGTTTTAAGAGAACTTCTTAAAGGATGTATTTGTTGTACGTTAAAAGAAGAGCTTGAAATACAATTACATTCGTTATACCAACAAGAAAGACCAGATGTAATTTATATAGAAACGACAGGTGTTGCGCATCCAATTGAAGTGTTAGACGCGTGTGTCTCGCCAATTTTAGCTCCTTTTCTGGAAGTGAAATCAATTGTAGTCGTTTTAGATGCAGTAAGGTGGTTAAACCGAAGTATATTAAGTGCAAATGTACAACAGCTATTGCATGAGCAACTGAAATTTGGTAGTCACATTCTTGTTAATAAAGCAGATTTACTAACAGATGAAGATAAGAACACAGTATTTGAAGAAGTAAAGGCAATAAATGATCATGCGAAAATGTATGAGACAAAGTATTGTAATATATCTTTAAAAGATATAGAAGAAGCAGAATTTCCAAATGATGAGGAACATGAGACACTACATGTCAAACAGCATTTACATATACAAACGATGACATATCAATTTACGAAACCGATTGATCAAGACAAATTATATGAATGGCTTTCGAATTTACCAGATAGTATTTATCGAGTGAAAGGTTTTGTGAAATTCCGTGGAGATAAATACCCTCACCTATTCCAATATTCGTTCGGAGTACCAACTTTATTAGAACAAGACTTCGGTTTCCCGACAAACTTAGTAGTAATAGGAGAAGGACTAGATAAGAAACAATTGGCTGAAGGGTTAGAGAAAGTAGAACTTAACTCTAATTAAGGGGAAAAGACTAACTTAAAAATAAGTTAGTCTTTTTGTATGGTCATTACTGAAATGAAACAGTATTTTCAATTGGATTGCAGAATATATATTGATTGTATGTCCGTTTCCATTACATAGGAAGGTGATTATATATTTGTGCCGAATGTAGAGGGTACTACAAGAGTTTTCCATTATCTATCGAATTAGTTAGTCATGATTACGGACAGGGGATTTTGGTGTGTTTGATTCTATCAGAAAGTAAAGTATGGGGAGGATCACAATGTCGATGAAAAAACGTAAGTGGCTAAAGACAATGTTTACTGGTTGTGTTTTAGGTTCGTTATTAATAACGGCAGCTTGTTCAGGAAAGAAAACAAGTACAGAGGATGAAAAAACGATTAAGGTAGGAGTTCTTGCTTCTTTAACAGGACCGCTAGAATCGTATGGAAAACAAACAGTGAACGGATTTGAATTAGGGTTAGACTATGCAACTGGTGGAACTGGGAAAGTAGATGGGAAAAAGATTAAGTTTGTTGTAGAAGATACAGAAACGAAAGCTGATGTAGCAGTTAAAAAAGCTACGAAGTTATTAGAAGAAGAGAAAGTTGATTTTTTAGTTGGATCGTCTAGTTCAAGTGATACGTTAGCGGTTTTACCACTGGCCGGGGAATATGAAAAGATTATGGTTGTAGAACCGGCAGTTGCGGATAGTATTACCGGGAAGAACTGGAATAAATATATTTTTAGAACTGGAAGAAGTTCCTCACAAGATGCGATTGCAGGAGCAGCGGCAATTGCGAAAAAAGGTGTAAAGATTGCGACATTTGCCCCAGATAACGCTTTTGGTCGTGAAGGGATTGCTGCATTTAAAGCGGGTGCGAAAAAATTAGGTGCGAGCATTGTGAATGAGCAATACGCGGATAGAAATTCAACAGATTTTACAGCGAATATTCAAAATATCATTAGTTCAAAACCAGATTATTTATTTATCGTTTGGGCAGGGGCAAATTCACCTTGGAAACAGTTGAAAGATATGAATGTGGAAGCGCAAGGTATTAAAATTTCTACAGGTGCGCCAGATATACCAGCATTAAAAACAATGGATGCATTAGTAGGTATGCAAGGTTTTTCTGTATATTATCACACACTTCCAAAAAATAAAGTGAATGATTGGCTAGTTGAAGAGCATAAAAAACGTTTTAATGGTGTAGTGCCAGATTTGTTTACAGCGGGAGGAATGTCAGCAGCAATTTCTATTGTAGAAGCCTTAAAGAAAACAAAAGGTGATACAGATGTAGATACCTTGATTAAGAAAATGGAAGGAATGGAATTTGATACACCGAAAGGAAAGATGAAGTTTAGAGAGAAGGACCACCAAGCGATGCAGACGCTGTATTCTATCACATTGAAAAAGCAAGATGGTGTTGATTATCCGGTGCCAGTGTTAGAGCGAGAATTAACGATGAAAGAAACAGAACCACCAGTTCAAAATAAATAGACTGAATTTTCTGTTGTTTTTGTATAAAGAGGGGGGACCCTCTTTATACATATTTCCTTCATACTCACGGCTTTAAAGGGAGGGATTTCGTGACACATTTGCTAGAGACGAAAAATCTTAGTGTATCTTTTGGTGAACATCAAGTTATTAAAGATGTAAATTTAACTGTCCAAAAAGGAAAGCTCATTTCTATTATCGGGCCAAATGGTGCGGGGAAGACAACATTATTTAATTTACTAAGTGGACAGATTTCACCTACAACAGGTGAAGTGTATTTTAAAGGGCAAGATATTACAAAACTATCGATTTCAGATCGAACACGCTTAGGAATCGGTCGCTCTTTTCAGCTTACAAACATATTCCCAGAATTAACGGTACTTGAAAATGTCCGTTTAAGTGTTCAATCATTCGTACAAGATTACTATAGTTTTTTCCCGAGTTCAGCAAAATTAAAGCAACAAGTTGGAGAGGCGAGACGTTTCTTAAAAACAGTATTACTTCACGAGAAAGAGAACATATTAGCGAAAGATTTGGCACATGGAGAGAAAAGAAAGCTAGAACTTGCGATGTTATTGGCTTTAAAAACGGATGTGTTATTACTTGATGAGCCGACGGCAGGTATTTCGGTTGAGGAAGTCCCTGCTATATTACAAGTGATTGAAAATATTAAGAAACATCCAGAGAGCACAATTGTACTTATCGAACACAAAATGGATATGATACTAGGTTTGTCAGATCATCTTATCGTTTTATTTCATGGAGAGTTATTGGCTGAAGGATTGCCAGAAGAAATTATGAAAGATGAGCGTGTACAAAGTGCTTATTTAGGGGGATTATATAGTGGCACTATTACAAGTGAATAATATAGAAACGTATTTAGATCAGTTTCATATTTTGCAAGGAGTATCTCTTGCTGTTGAGAAAGGGACGATTACTGTACTGTTTGGTAGAAACGGGGCAGGGAAAACAACGACATTACGTTCAGTTATGGGATTTCACCGCATTGCAGATGGTGAAATTTATTATGATAGTGCAAAAGTAAGTGGATTACCTACACATTTAATTTCAAGGAAAGGAATAGGGTATGTACCAGAAAATCAAGGTATTTTTCATGATTTGACAGTAGAAGAAACATTCGCTCTTGCTAGGGGGAAAGGTGAAGAAGTAGAAGGGAAAATAGAGTGGATGCTGGAACTATTTCCGGATTTAAAGCAGTTTTGGAATAAGAAAAGTGGGCTCTTGAGCGGAGGGCAAAAGCAAATGTTGGCTATTTCAAGAGCGTTTATTAATAGTGATGGATTATTACTTATTGATGAGCCGAGCAAAGGGCTATCCCCGATAATGGTGGAGAAATTAATGGTAGCTATTTTGAAGATGAAAGAGAAAACAACAGTTTTACTTGTTGAGCAAAATTTTATGATGGCTAGTCAAATTGGTGATTATTTTTACATTATGGATAACGGACGAATTGTTCATAACGGTTTTATGAATGAATTAAAAAAGGATAAGGAAATGTGTCATAAATATTTAGGAATCTCTTAACATGAATCCGAGGTGAAAAGGGTGGATGTGTTAATCAATTTATTTGTAAATGGGATTTCAACAGGGATGCTCATTTTTTTGTTAGCATCAGGTCTTTCACTTATTTTCGGTCTAATGAGCGTTTTAAACTTTGCACACGGTGGTTTATTTGCATGGGGAGCATTTACAGGTGTTTGGTTATTTAATATGACAGGAAGTTATATATTAGCTTTAGTTGGAGCAGTAGCCATGGGAATGTTCCTAGGATTTATTTTAGAAAGGTTTCTTATTAGACCGGTATATGGAAATCATGTTCGACAGCTGCTCGTTACGCTTGGAGGAATGCTCGTTCTTAGTGAGTGTATTAAAATATTTTGGGGGCCAAACCCTATTAGTGCAAAATTACCGTTATGGTTACAAGGAAGTTTTACATTCGGAGGTATTATATTAATTAAATATCGTCTATTTGTTATTTTGATTGGGATAATTATTTACATTGCACTACTACTATTACTCAAAAAGACGAAGATAGGTCTTATGATCCGTGCAGGTGTAATGGATAAAGAAATGGTTCAAGCGCTTGGTATTAATGTAAAAGCGATATTTTCTTTCGTCTTTTTATTAGGAGCAGGGATGGCAGCTTTGGGAGGATTCTTATTAGCTCCGTATTCGGGCGTTATTTTCGCCGAGATGGGCATGCAGTATGCAATTTTAGCTTTTATAGTAGTAATTATCGGTGGATTAGGAAGCGTTCAAGGTTCAGCTATTGCTTCTTTAATTGTCGGATTAGCTGGTGCTTTTACAGCGTATTTTATACCAGATTTATCACTTGCAATTAATATGTTAATGTTACTATTTTTCTTAATAGTGAAGCCAACTGGACTTGTTGGTGAAAAGGGGTGAAATGGTGAACAACACATCGGACCGAATTAAAGTATACTTCGGAGTATGTATGCTCATTTGTTTAAGTGTATTTCCGTTCGTAAATGATTCACGGAGCCTGTTAATTTTGTTCACTCAAATCTTCATCTTTGCTATTTTTGCAATGAGTTTTGATGTATTGCTTGGGTATACAGGAATTGTATCGTTCGGTCATTGTATGTTCTTTGGGATAGGAGCATATGGGGTAGCGCTTTTATTTGATCGACACGGCGTATCAATAACGAACTTTTTAATTGGAATAGTAGCTGCAATTATCATTTCAGCAATAGTTAGTTATATAATTGGTTTACTTTCTTTACGGCTGAAAAGTCATTTTTATGCGATGCTAACACTTGCTATTTCACAGCTGTTTTTCGTCCTTGCTGAAAAATGGCGTGGGCTCACTCACGGAGGAGATGGTTTTACATTTGGTGTACCAGACGTATTCCGTGATCGTTTTACGTTTTATTATGTAACACTTATATGTTTACTTATCATTTTTGTTCTGTTACGTCTTTTCACCAAATCTTCTATTGGAAAAGTATTAAAGGCAATTTCACAAAATGAGCAACGTGTTGAAGCACTAGGATATAAAGTGCTTCATTATAAAATTATTGCTAGCATTGTTGCAGGAGTAGTAGCTGCGATTAGCGGTGGTTTATTTGTTATTACATTACGCTTTGTCAATACGACTGTATTTTCAATTGAAATGACACTAAATGCACTCTTGATGACAATGATTGGAGGAGTCGGAACATTAATTGGAGCTATTGCTGGGTCTGGGATTATTGAATCCCTAAAATATTATTTATCAGAACTAGCTACAGAGTATCCGATCTTTGAACGATGGACGATTATTCTTGGTTTATTGTACATTATCGTATTGCTAGTTTTCCCGAAAGGATTAGTTGGCACGGTTAAGGGACTGAAGAATATGAAACGGAATAAGAAGGAGAAAAGTGCAGAAGTGGAGCAAAATGTGTGAAAAATCAATTGTATAGAATATGAAAATCCCTCTTTTAGATTCATAAAGGAGGGATTTTTTATTAACCAAATAGTTCATCAGGGATTTGTTTGAAAGAGTTTTGATTTGTAAAAAAATGAACAGCTAATTTCTCAACTGGAACATCTTCAATTGGTACCAATTTATCATTTTTAATCGGTAAAAAAGCTATTCCTTTTCCATCATCAATAAACTCTTCCATAAGCGAATAAGAATCCAACTGTTGAAGTTGTTGCTGAGATAGATTGTTTTCTTTTAGAAATTGTATCGTCTTATTTCTAAAAGGGCACTTTTTGTCATTGCTAACGAAGAAAATTTCTTTTGAATAATCAATGGTACATTTTTCTTTCGCTTTTAATAAGCCTACAGAAATTGAGGTCGTGAACACTTTTTTAAACGATGCGTCAGGATAATCCTCATAAGTTATGACCATATCAACTTTTTGTTGCTGAAGTAATTTTTGCAAATGACTACTACTTTCTACATATATTTGATAATTTCTGAAGTTTTCTTCAATACGCTTACTTAAATAATTTGTCAAAATAGATTGTGACGTCGCTATTATATAAGAAGAACCACTCGTTTTAATTTCATCTTTTACTTCTTCTAATAGAGTTAATATTTTATTCGTGTAATCTAATAAAATGTCACCAGCAGGTAACAAGGAAACGCCTTTGTTATCTCTATGTAGTAAAGGCGTTTCTAATTCTTGTTCTAATTTTTTGATTCGCTCAGTTACGTTCGGTTGAACATATCCTAACTCTTTAGCAGCTTTACTAATAGAAGCCTCACTGGCAACAGTTTTGAATATGATAAGATCATTTATTTCCATATATCTCAGCCCCTTATGCACTATCATTATAAATGATACCAAACATAATTTATACCTATTTTACGTTAGTCAATCATCGGTTTATCATTATGTATATAGGATAGAAAGTGAGTGATAAACATGATTGGAATGCAATATAAGGTCATTTTGCCAAAGGATTATAATATAAAAATTATTAGGAATAGGGTAAAGGATAATGGGCATAAAACTGATGGTTTTCAAGACCTGAATTTTAAAGCTTATTTAATTACTGAGGTAGGTAAGGACGGGAATTTCTATAACTGTTATGCACCTTTATATATTTGGAATGGCCATGAAGGAATGAACAAATTTATCTTTGAAGGATATTATGATAATATTTTACAATCTTTTGGATGGCAACAAATAAATATAGGTGTTCCATTAGTTGTTAATCTAAGTGATGGATTTAAGAAAAGTAGATATGTTGTTGAATATGCGGGAAGTATTTCTCAAAGTAAAACGCTGGTTGGGACTCAATTAAACACGATGAATGAAAATGTACAAAACAATGAAAAGTGTTTAGGGGATGTAATCGTTTATAATCCGGATAAATGGAGATATAGTAGGTTTGAGTTTTATGAAGAGAAACCTGATATTGTAGTGAATAAAGGTGTTACAGTATATGAGATTTTACACATTTCACGATGAAATTTTGTTGTATATTAAAAATAAGAAAAGGAATGAAAGTCTATGCCTTTTGTGAAGATTTATTATTCTGAAAACATATTAAATGAAGAAGAGTTGGAAAAAATGGGTGAATGTATCCATCTTTCATTAATTGAACATTTTAACATCCCTGAAAATGATTATTTTCAAATGTTCCTACCTTACCAACAAAACAAATTTTTATATAATCCATATTATTTGTTGGAAAGAGGAGAAAAGAGAACAGAGAATATGATTTATGTTTCTATTACATGTGGACCGGGAAGAACGGTGCAACAGAAAAAAGATTTGTATCAATCCGTATCCTTGAAAATTACGGAATATTCCGATTTTAAAACTTCGGATATTTTTATTACACTAAATGAGACAGCTGCTGAAAACTGGTCATTTGGTCAAGGAATAGCACAAATGGTGAAAATAAAGGGAGAAAAAAATGAAAAACGAACTTATTGAAGTACATATTAAAAAGAAAATGAGAGAAATGTCACCTGCATTTGCTCATTATAGTGAAAAGATATTATTTGAGGAAGTGTGGCGGGATGCCACTTTAACATTAAGAGAAAGAAGCTTGTGTACTGTGTCAGCACTAATCAGTCTCGGTAATACAGAACAATTACAATTTCATCTGAAGCTAGCTAAACAAAATGGGGTTATGGAGAATGAATTGGTTGCATTAATAACACATATGGCTTTTTACGTTGGTTGGCCAAAAGCTATGGCAGCTTTAAATATAGTAATGAATGAAATGAAAAGTTAAGAATAATGATAAGTAAGAATTCATGTTTATATGAATTCTTACTTATCATTATTTATACAATACTCTATCGCTATATTTATTACATTTTCTCTTGCTTTTTTATCACTTGCGTAGTAAAGTGATAGTAAGATTCACGATAGGAAGTGATTAAACATGCGTGATAATACGATAGGATCATTAATATGGTTACGTTTAATACGATTTACGAACCAAAGTAATCAAATGTCAAATGAGTTTTTAAAACGTTTTGATTTAACGACAGCTCAATTTGATGTGCTTTTGCAAATACGTACGTATCAACCACTAACACAAATGGAGTTAGCTGAAAAGGTAACTGTTACACAAGGTGGCATTTCTCGAATGTTAACTCGTCTTGAAAAAGAAGGATATATTGTACGAAAACAAGATTGGAAAACGAAAACAATTAGTCTTACAGAGCAAGGGGAATCGGCCTTAGAGAAAGCATTGCCAGAGCAACTTGCATTTCAATCTTCGTTTTTTGATGATGTATTAAATGAAGAAGAGCAGAAAATATTATACGAGCTAATGACGAAAGTTCATAAGCATAGTGAAAAAAAAGAATTACCGCAAGAGTAATTTTTTTTACACTATCAATTGACTAATCAAGTGAAGGTATAGGTAATACGGAGATATACTTGACTTACCAACGTTTTTAGAAAAAAACTAATACTACTTTATTAAAGAGGAGAGTAACTATGGAAAAATACCGTATAGATATAAGAAAAGGAATTGAGTTTGGATTATATTCAATTGGTGATCATGTTTTAAATCCACATAATGGGGAGAAAATTACGCCAGAAAAAAGAATTCACGAACTAATTGAAACAGCTAAGTTAGCAGATGAGGCAGGGCTTGATGTGTTTGCTGTAGGCGAAAGTCATCAAACGCATTTTACAACACAAGCTCATACAGTTATTTTAGGAGCTATTGCACAAACTACGAAAAATATAAAAATTGCAAGTTCCGCAACGATATTAAGTACATCTGACCCAGTTCGAGTATATGAGGATTTCGCTACCATTGACTTGATTTCTAATGGACGTGCAGAAATTGTGGCTGGTCGTGGATCTCGTATTGGAGGATATAGTTTACTTGGTTATGACGTGAATGATTATGAAGAATTATTTGAAGAGAAGATGGATCTTTTATTAAAAATTAATAACGAGGAACATGTAACATGGAATGGACAGTTCAGAGCACCGCTCGCACATGCATCGGTTATTCCGAGAGCGAAAAATAATAACTTACCAATTTGGCGTGCAGTTGGAGGTCCACCAGCTAGTGCAATTAAAGCAGGACGTGCAGGTGTGCCAATGATGATAACAACACTTGGTGGTCCAGCAATTAACTTTAAAGTGTCAGTAGATGCTTACCGCGAGGCTGCTCAGCAAAGCGGATTTGATCTAGCTAGTTTACCAGTTGCGACAACGAGTTTATTTTATACGGCAAAAAATTCACAAGATGCACTTAGTGAATATTACCCTCACATTAATGCTGGTATGCTTACACTGCGCGGTGGTGGGTATCCGAAACAGCAATTTACAAATGCAATAGATTACCGTGATGCTTTAATGGTTGGTAGCCCACAACAAATCATTGAGAAAATGCTTTACCAATATGAATTATTTGGCCAACAACGCTTTATGGCACAAATTGATTTTGGCGGTGTACCATTTAATAAAATTGAGAAAAATATTGAATTAATTGCTACTGAAATTTTACCAGCCGTTAGAAAACATACAGCAAAATAAATAAAAAAACTGAGAGTCTAATCGACTTTCAGTTTTTTTTATTTGTTCTGGAAAAATGACAAAAAAATGAACTTTTAGTCGAGGAAGAGGGAAGTTATTTTCTATTTTTGAATAACATTATTTCGAGTTTGAATTTTGAAAATACATTTTTCTCTTGACAAAAAACAAGCATTTATCGTGGGTGGTTTCGAGGACATTTTTTCGGGTGAAAGTCAAGTGTATGAAGAAAAAACGATTGTTTTATAGATATAAAAGTAAGCCGTATATTGAAAAAACACATTTTGCTAATGAAAAAAATCTGATTCAAAAAAATGACAAAAGACATATTTCAGACAAAATGATGTCAATAATACGTCAAAAATAACCTGAATTTACTATGCAGGTATATTATACAATTCGATTAACGAATAAAACACTACAGAAATAGTGAAAAGGTAAAAAATAGCATTACAATAGTTTGAAAAACTGAAACTTCATATTTTTCGACAATACATACAAAATGTTTTTGTCTTTTCGTATTTCTTAATAATTGAGTTTGATAAGATTGCTCAATTAACTTTTATTATAAAAACTATGAAGGAAGTGATTTTAGTATGGAAACGCTCGAATTGGCACGAATACAGTTCGCATCAACAACGATTTTCCATTACTTTTTTGTTCCGCTGTCAATTGGTTTAGCTTTTATTATTGCGATCATGCAAACGTTGTATGTGGTAAAAGGGCAAGAAGTATATAAGAAGATGGCAAAGTTTTGGACGCAATTATTCCTTATTAACTTTGCAGTAGGTGTAGTAACAGGTATTTTACAAGAATTCCAGTTTGGTATGAACTGGTCAACGTATTCACGTTTTGTAGGTGATGTATTTGGTCCATCACTTGCGATTGAAGGATTACTGGCATTTTTCATTGAGTCTACATTCCTAGGTTTATGGGTATTCGGTGAGGATAAATTACCGAAGCGAATTCACTTAATGTGTATTTGGCTCCTTTCAATTGGAACGATGTTATCAGCATTCTGGATTTTAACTGCAAGTGCATTTATGCAGTCACCTGTCGGGTATGAAATGGCAGCTGATGGTCGTGCGCAAATGAATGATTTCTTAGCCATTATTCAAAACCCACAACTATGGGTACAATTCCCGCATACAATTACAGCGGCAATTGCAACAGGTGCATTCTTTATTGCTGGTGTAAGTGCATGGAAAATTACAAAAGGACAAGAAACTGTAGTATTTAAAAAATCTTTCCGAATTTCTATCATTGTTGGAACAATTACAACGGCGCTTGTATTATTCTTCGGTCATGCACAAGCGCAACAATTAATTAAGACACATCCAATGAAGATGGCGGCAGCCGAAGCGCTATGGAATACAAGTGAGGATCCAGCACCATTTACAGTATTTTCGAAAATTGATACAGAGAAGAAAGAAAATTCGTTTGAAATTCAAATCCCTTATATGCTAAGTCTATTATCGTATGATAAGTTTAGCGGTCAAGTTGAAGGGATGAATCAAATTCAAAAACAATATGAGGAAAAATATGGACCTGGAGATTATATTCCTCCAGTGCATACAATGTTTTGGAGTTTTAGAGCGATGGTAATGAGTGGAACATTCATGCTTCTTCTAGGAGCTTACGGATGGTTCTTATCAAGAAAAGATCGTTTAGCGGAAAAAACGTGGTATTTAAAATTAATGGTGTATGCAATTTCTCTTCCATTCATCGGTAATACAGTAGGGTGGATTATGACTGAAATGGGTCGTCAACCTTGGGTTGTATTTGGTGTAATGAAAACAGAAGATGCTGTATCACCAAATGTAACATTCGGTGAAGTATTATTCTCACTTATTTCATTCACATCAATGTATTTAATTATGGGTGGAATTTGTGTGTACTTATTTGTTCGTACCATTAAGGGCCACAAGAATAAGAAAACGAAAAAGGATTATCAAAGCCATGATCCATTTGATAAGGAGGAAGAGTATGTTATCTCTTAATGAGTTATGGTTTTTAGTTATTGCAATCTTATTTGTTGGATTCTTTGTACTGGAAGGTTTCGACTTTGGGGTAGGAATGGTTTCGAGGTTTTTAGGAAAGAATGATTTTGAAAAACGAGTTTACTTAAATACAATAGGACCGTTCTGGCACGCGAATGAAGTATGGCTTGTTTGTGCTGGCGGAGCCATGTTTGCGGCATTTCCGCACTGGTATGCAACTTTATTTAGTGGTTTTTATATTCCGTTTGTATTTATGCTTCTTGCTTTAATTTTAAGAGGTGTTTCCTTTAAATTTCGTGCGAAAATAGATAATCATAAATGGAAGAGTGCATGGGATTGGGGGATGTTTATTGGAAGTATGTTACCTCCTATCCTTTGGGGAGTTGCGATTGCAAACTTTATGGTAGGTGTACCTATTGATGAGAGTAAAAATGTTGTAGGTGGATTCCTGCAATTACTTCATCCATTTGCGTTACTTGGAGGAGTAATGTTTCTCCTACTATGTATTGTTCACGGATTACAATTTCTTACGATACGTACAACTGGTAAATTGAGAGAACGTGCACGAATTGCTGCAATAAAAATTGCACCATTTTCATTAATTACACTTCTTGTTTTTGCTGGTGTGGGGTTATGGAAAACCGACATTTTCACTGCTCATGGAACAGAATGGATTATGGTGCCAATCGGAGCTTTTGTAGCACTATTAGTGTCCACTTTATTAAATAAAAGAAGAAGAGATGGTTGGGCTTTCTTTATGACGAGTTTAACAATCATTTTACTAAGTGCGAGTGTATTTATCGGTATGTTCCCACGTGTTATGATTAGCTCTTTAGGAGCAATGAATGATTTGACAATTTACAACGCAGCATCAGGGGCTTATGCATTAAAACTTATGACTTACTTTGCGATTGCTATTTTGCCTTTCGTTATCGGAAGTCAAATATGGAGTTATTATGTATTTAGACAACCTGTTAAGTCAGACAACGATTTGGAGTACTAATGAAAAGAAAAAGAGGACTTCCGTCTTATCCCGGTAGCCGTATTTTATATGTAGCGTTAACGATTATTAGTATTTTAGAAGCTTTTAGTATTATTGCGCAAACAATCTTTTTAGCACGAGCTATTACGTTTTTATTTCATGGAGAGACAGTACAAACAATATTAAGTGAAATTGTTTATTTTGGTATCGCGTTTGCAGCGCGTCACATAGTAGTTCGAACATCACAAATATTAGTGGAACGTTTTGCTGAAAAAACAGGGTCGTTACTAAGAAAACAACTAATAGAGGCATATTTCACATTAGGTCCAAGGTATGTTCAAACTGTTGGGACTGGTCATCTGGTTACCTTATCAATTGAAGGGATTGAGAAATTTAAAACATATATTGAATTAACGATTCCTAAAATGATTAGAAGTAGCATTGTTCCAGGTCTAATTGTACTATATGTTTTTACGCTAGATATTGAGTCTGGAATCATTTTAGTTGTAACGATTCCTATCGTGATCATATTTATGATTCTTCTCGGATTAGCAGCGCAAAAAATGGCAGATAGTCAGTATGAGATATATCGTGTACTTTCGAACCATTTTGTAGATACGTTAAAAGGTTTAGAAACATTAAAGTATTTAGGGAAAAGTGAACAGCACGAAGGAAAGATTGAAAAAGTAAGTAAAAGATATAGAAAAGCAACGATGCGTACTTTGCGAGTTGCTTTTCTTTCTTCTTTTGCATTAGATTTCTTTACGAGTTTATCAATTGCGTTTGTGGCAGTTGGATTAGGGATACGTTTAATAGATGGAACGATTATACTATTACCAGCCCTTACAATTTTGATTTTAGCTCCGGAATATTTTCTGCCGATTAAACAAGTGGGAGCAAATTATCATGCGACATTAGATGGACAAATTGCGATGGAGCAAATAGAAGAGATTTTGCAACAACAAAAAGGAATACAAAAGAAAGATTTAAATGAAGATATAGTATGGAATGCCTCTAGTAGCTTGAAATTACAAGACATCAAAGTTAATAATACTGAATCTGAAAAGGCTATATTAGAAGGAATTAATTTTACTTGGGAAGGTAACGGTGCTATTGGTGTTATTGGTGAAAGTGGTGCAGGCAAATCGACGTTAATCGACGTATTAGCAGGTTTTTTATCTCCTTCGAGTGGAAAGATGTTAGTAAATGGTGTAGAAGTTGATGGATCTACTCGTGAAGATTGGCAAAAAAATATCGCTTATATTCCCCAGCAACCTTATATTTTTCCGCTTTCATTAAAGGATAACATTCGTTTTTATGAAACAAATGCAACAGATGAAGAAGTTGAAAGAGTTATTAATGAAGTCGGCCTTCGTTCACTCGTTACATCACTTCCAAATGGGATGCACGAAAGAATTGGAGAAGGTGGACGTATGCTAAGTGGCGGACAAGAACAGCGTGTTGCTATGGCGCGTGCGCTTTTAAGTAAAAAACCAATCATTTTATTAGATGAGCCTACGGCACATCTTGATATTGAAACCGAATTTGAAATAAAGCAAGCGATGTTACGTCTATTTAATGGAAAGTTAGTATTTTTAGCAACCCACCGTCTACATTGGATGAAACAAATGGACTATATTCTTATTTTAAATAAAGGGGAAATGAAAGAAAGTGGGACGTATGAAGAACTTTTAGAGAATGAGACATTACATTTTCATAGGGAAGAGAGGGGAGAGAAATGAGTAACTGGGTTAAACCTTATATAAAACAAAATAAAGGTAGAATGACTTTAACTATTTTCCTTGGTCTTCTTGGAGTTAGTTCAGGAGCGATGTTACTTTTTATTTCAGGTTATTTGATCTCAAAATCTGCCCTTAGACCAGAAAATGTAATGGCTGTATATGTTCCTATTGTTGCAACAAGAGCGTTTAGTATAGGGCAAGCTGTATTTCATTATATAGAGCGCTTAGTCGGACATGATGTCGTACTACGTATATTAGAAAAAATGAGAACGAGGCTATATAGAATAGTAGAACCACAGGCGTTATTTTTCCGTTCTCGATTTCAAACGGGTGATATGTTAGGAGTGTTATCCGAAGATATAGAGCATTTGCAAAACCTATATTTACGTACAATATTTCCTAGCATATTAGCGCTAGTTGTTTATAGTATCTTCGTACTTGTTATCGGTGCATTTGATTTTGTTTTTGCACTTATTGTAGGTTGTATGTTAGCTATTATCGTTTTTCTTCTTCCGTTTGTATCATTACTTTTGATGAAGAAACATCATGTTACTTTAAAGCAAGGAAGAAACCGTTTGTATCAACAACTGACAGATGCTGTTTTTGGATTATCTGATTGGCAAGCAAGTGGTCGTAAAGATGAATTTATTAATGAGTATGTAAAACAAAATGATCAGTTGTTAAAAATCGAAAAGAGAGTGAAACGCTGGTATCATATTCGGGACAGTATCATTCAATTAGTAGTAGGTATTGTAGTTATTTCGATGATCATATGGACTGGGAATGAAGCGGCAAGTGAACAAATTGCTCCTACAGTTATCGCAGCTTTCGTATTAATGACTTTATCTGTAACGAACGCGCTTATTCCTATTGCAGATGCCATCGATCGAATACCGTCGTATGTAGAATCTACCCATCGTCTTAATGGCGTAGAAAGTGATAGTGTTTTACATGATGAAACGGATTTGCATGGAGAGAAAGATTATATTGAACCAAAACATGTAGATATTGAACTGAATCACGTATCGTATAGTTATCCAGATAGTAATGAGATTGTATTAAAAGATGTATCATTACAAATAAAAGCAGGGAAGAAAATTGCTATTTTAGGGAGAAGTGGGACAGGGAAATCTACTTTACTAAAATTGTTAACAGGGGCGTTAAGCCCAGTAAATGGCCAAGTTGTACTAAATGGTGAACGAGCTAATACGAATCTTTTATCTAAATATATTTCTGTATTAAATCAAAAGCCGCATTTGTTTGATACGACAATTGGAAATAATGTACGAATTGGCAAACCAGAGGCGACGGATGAAGAGATATGGAAAGCTTTAGAGAAAGCACAATTAGCTTCACATGTTACTTCTCTTCCAGACGGATTACAAACAAAAATGCATGAAATGGGAAAGCGGTTTTCTGGTGGGGAAAGACAAAGGGTTGCTTTTGCTAGAACTCTTATGCAAGAAACACCAATTATTGTACTTGATGAACCGACTATCGGTTTAGATCCAAAAACAGAATTGTCTTTAATTGAAACAATGTTTTCTGCAACGGAAGAAAAGACGGTTATTTGGATTACGCACCATCTTGTAGGAATAGAACATGTAGACGAAGTTATATTCCTTGATCGTGGCCAAATTGTCATGCAAGGTAGTCATAAACAACTCCTGAAAGAAAATGAAAAGTATCGTAAACTTTATGAGTTAGATAAAGGAATATAATTTGAATAAGCAATAATTGTAAAAATAGCTACGCCTAATGGTGGAGCTATTTTTTTGTTAGATTGCAGGTGTATATGATTGTTGCGAATTAAAAATGAATTTCATATTATACATATAATGGAGGGGATGTACATGAAGGAGCAATATAAAATCATTGTTTTAAGTGATGAATTATCAGGGGATAGGATTCGAAATACGTTAGACAAAAATAAATGTAAAACAATAGTTCATGTTGTGGACGTTTCAGATGTTGTTCGTATAGAAAGTTCTTTTCAATATATAGTCATTTGGAGAGGGGACGCAGAAAAACTTACAAATGACTTGATAAATAGGGGCGTGCAAAGTTCAAAAATTATTAATTTAACAAAATACATGTATGAATGGAAGGATAAATTAATTTCTATCTATCAAATAAATCCGGATCTTATGTCTTTATACATTTCTATGAAAAAAGCAAAGAGTGATCCGACGTATGAATTGTTTGCTACCGGTTTGTCTTATCCGCATTGTGGCATAAGTACGGAGCTTCTCTCAAAAAAGTCAATAAAATTAACACTTCCATCGCAAGATCTATACTATGATTATTTAATAGCGTCACAACTTTTATCAAACAATCATTCATTTCAATATTGTTTAATAGGAATAGCCTATTTCTCGTTTTACTTTGATATGTCGTTATCCTCCGAATCATATAGAATTCACAAAGTATATTATCCATTGTTTCAAGATGGTCATCATACTGTAGTTCACTCTCCTCTACCCACTGATGGATTCTCACATCTAAATACTCCGAAACCACTTCTTTCTATTTTTAATTTGCATTTTGAATATATTTTATTAGATGAACTAAAAGATGAATCATTGATACTGCCTTGGATAAATGCTGAGTGGAATACCACTCCTCTTCACATTCCTTTTGAAGAACACGGGAAAATAAGAGCAGCTTCACATGCTAAATTGTCGTACCCTCATACTTTAGTTGAAAATAAAATGATTTTTAAAAAATATTTAGATTTACTGTTAAAAAATGATATAAAGCCACTAATTGTTGTGTTCCCTGTTACTTCACATTATTTCAATTGTAGTAGTAAAAAATTAAAAGAAGATTTTTATAAAGTTATAAATGATTTCCAAACTCAATATTCTTTTCAAATCATAGATCTATTTGATTCGCCATTATTTTGTGACGATGATTTTTATGATAGTGATCATATGAATAAAAAAGGTGCAAATAAAATGTCCGCATTATTAAATATGTTTATTCAGGAACGAAAAGTATGATAATTTGTTTCATGTTTGCATAAAAGTATATAGGCTCCATACAGTTAAAGTAATGTGATTTTTGTGTCGCGTATATAAATAATATGCGAAGAGGTGAGAGAGTTAAAATGAGAACTCGTATTGAAAGAACTGAAGAGGTGGTAGAGCAACTTCCGTTGGTAAGTGTATTAATTCCTACGTATAATCGTCCTCGTTACTTTGAAAAGGCGCTATGTAGTGTGTTAGAACAAACGTACCCTAATATAGAAATTATAGTTGGAGATGACAGCACGAATGATGAAACAGAAAAAGTGTTACAAAAATACTTATGTGATCATTCAAATATTATTTATATAAAAAATAGATCAACTCTCGGACAATTTGAAAATGCGCTAATGTTATTTAATGAAGCGAACGGTGAATATATAAATTTTTTAATGGATGATGATGTATTTCATGTGAATAAAATTGAAAAAATGATGAAGTATTTTTTCGATGATTTAGATAATGAAATTAAGCTTGTAACATCTCATCGTCAAGTCATTGATGATAAAGGGAAAGAGCTACGACATATTTATTCGACTGTCCGTTTATTTGAAGAGGATACCATTATAGCGGGAACAGAATTAGGAAATAAGGTAATTGTGGATCAAAAAAATTATATTGGAGAACCGACAACAGTTTTATTTCGTAAAAATGATTTACAAGAACCGTTTGGGATTTTTGATAAGAGGCGGTATTTATGTAACGTAGATATAGCTTCATGGTTATCTTTATTAAGTAAAGGAAAAGCTGTATATATAGCAGAGACACTTAGTTACTTTCGATTACATCCAGATCAACAGTTAAATGAATCTAATAAAATGATGGATGGGTTAGAAGATTTTTCACACAGTATTATAGCAGGAGAACAATATGGTTTCTTATCCAGTGAAAAAGAGTTAAACAAAGCGATAACTAATTTTCTAGATTATGCAAGAAGGATAGTTCCATCATCGATATTATATACATTAGACTATTACCAAAAAATTAGAGCGAAGAAAATAAACATAGAAAAGAAAAAACAACATATAAATAATAATTCTTCTTTACCGAAAGTAAGTATACTTATTCCTGCGTACAATAGACCTTATTACTTGGAATTAGCACTCAACAGCGCTTTGAATCAAACATATGAAAATATTGAAATTATTATTTCTGACGACAGTACAAATAATGAAGTCAATGCTATGATTCAACCGTACTTACGTGAATATGAGTGTATTACATATGTTAAAAATGAAACGCCGTTAGTTGCCGAAAACTTTAATAAGTGTGTAGAACTTGCGAATGGGGACTATATAAACTTTTTATTAGATGATGATTTATTTCATCATGAAAAGATCGAGAGAATGATGAAATACTTTTTGACGTTAGAAAATATTTCATTTGTGACGTCATATCGTGAACTGATTGATGAGAATGGAGAGATATTACCACCTTCAACATTAAATATGAAAATCGCGAAAGAAACTACACTTTTTGAAGGAAAAGAATTAGGGAATTATATGTTAAAAAACTTGAAAAATGTAGTTGGTGAGCCGACAACTGTTTTGTTTAATCGGAATTTGTTTGACGGGAAGTTTGGATATTTTAAAGGAAAGGCTTATTCTGCTATTAATGACATTGCAACTTGGCTAGATATGATGAGGAAAGGAAAAGTAGTTTATATACAAGAACCTCTTAGTTATTTTAGACAACATAGTGGACAAAATCAAAAACAAATGCATTTTATTTTAATGACAATTGAAGAGTGGATTGAATTAATTATAGATGCATATAATAGTGGATTTTTAAGCTCCGAAAGTGAGTATAAAGAGAGTTTATCTTATTGTTTAGAAAATGCGGGATTTATAGTTAAGGATGCAGTAAGAAATGGCGAACTAGATCAAATTTATAATGAAAAGATAAAAAAAGGGTTAAACAAGTTAGTTGCTCATATGTTCGAGAAAGAATCTTGTTATTGTCAATATTGCAATCAACAATTTGAAAAATTTTCACCTTGGCCATCACATTATGATTTTCCGAAATATAAATTTGAGATGTGGAATAAAGATACAGGGATATGTCCAGTTTGTAATTCGATGGATCGTGAAAGATTGTATCGTGCGTACATTGAAACGGAAACGGACTTGTTAAATAGAAACTATACTATGCTTCATATTGCACCTGAAGCGAAGTTAAGAGATTGGTTTAACGAGTATAAAAATATTACGTATGTATGTGGTGACTTAGAACCAAAGGATCCATTAATGAAGGAAATTGATGTTACAAGGATTACATATGATAGTAATACTTTTGATGTAATATTATGTAGTCATGTGTTAGAACACGTTCCTGATGATGACAAAGCAATGCGAGAGTTATATAGAGTGTTAAAGCCAAATGGATGGGGAATTATTCAAGTACCAATCGTAATGAATGTAGATTTTATTGTAGAGAATGAATTAATTGTAACACCACAATTGAGGAAATTAGCTTTTGGTCAAGAAGATCATGTGAGAATTTATAATCAATCGGGATTTATTCAACGATTAATGAATGCAGGATTTAAGGTAGAATTATATAACATAGCGGAAAAACAAGGAATGAAAAGTGCTAGGGAATTTGGATTATCTGAAACAGATATGCTCTATATTGTCCGAAAATGATAGGAAGGAATAGATAGATATGGAGAGTATTCCTTTTTTACGTGCTTCAACTGTACCTGTAAGTGAGTATTTGGATGAATTGAAGGAAATTGATACATCTCACATATATACGAATTATGGACCTATAAATCAACGTTTTGAGGAAACAATTATGTCGTCATTTTTTCAAAACAGGGGAGCTGTTACAACAGTAGCAAACGCAACGTTAGGGTTAATGGCGGCTATTCAACTAAAGAAAAGAAGAAAGGGAAAGTATGCTCTCATGCCTAGCTTTACATTCCCTGCGACTGCCTTAGCCGCTATTTGGTGTGGATTGGAACCTTACTTTATTGATATTTCAATAGATGATTGGTATATGGATAAAAACGTACTTTTGGATAAGATAGAAGAATTAAAAGAAGAGGTTGCAATTGTTGTCCCGTACGCCACTTTTGGATCATGGATGAACTTAGAAGAATATGAAGAATTAGAGAAGAAGGGGATTCCGGTTGTCGTAGATGCGGCGCCGGGATTTGGATTAATGAATGGAGGAGTGCATTACGGTCAAGATTTTAGTGGAATGATCGTATATAGCTTTCATGCAACAAAGCCTTTCGGAATTGGTGAAGGAGGGCTCATATATAGTAAAAACGAAGAAGATATACAACGTATTAAAAGAATGGGGAATTTCGGATTTGATAAAAATCGTGAATGTACGATGATGGGGTTTAATTGTAAAATGTCTGAATACGCAGCAGCTATTGGGATTGCGACTATAAAAAAGTGGGATCAAAAATTAAAAGAACGCACTCGTATTTCTGAATGGTATAAACAGTTGTTACAAAATACTGGGTTAATGAAAAAAGGGTGGAAAGTCCAAAAGACAGAAGCAGTTATTCACCAATTTATGCCTATCATTTGTCCAGAAGAAGTTCGCAACATACAAGTAATAGAAGAATTGAAAAAACAGAAAATAGAAGCTAGATTATACTTTTCACCATCTTGCCACCAACAAGTTCTTTTTAAAAACTATAAGTCTACAGATTTAACAAAGACGAATAAAATAGCAAAACGAATCGTAAGTTTACCTTTATGGGAAGGAATGACGAAAGAACTAGTAGAGCAAATTGTAATCTGTTTAGAGCAGAAGGTGGTGTCGGTAGATGAATAGTTTTTATAGTCAAGAAGAACTAAAGGGAATTGGATTTTTATCTGTTGGGAAAAATGTATTGGTTAGTAAAAAAGCAAGTATATATAATCCGAGTGCTATATCAGTTGGCAATCATGTAAGAATTGATGATTTTTGCATTTTAAGTGGTAAAATCACAATTGGAAGTTATTCGCACATATCAGCGTATACAGCGTTATATGGAGGGGAAGTTGGGATTGAAATGCATGATTTTGCAAACATCTCAGCTAAAACAATCGTATATGCAGTACTTGATGATTTCAGTGGAAATACATTAATGGGGCCAACCGTCCCGAATCAATATAGGAATGTGAAAGCAGAAAAAGTTATTTTAAAAAAACATGTGATTATTGGTGCTAATTCTATTATTTTTCCAAATGTAACGGTAGGAGAAGGTACGGCAGTCGGTGCGATGAGTATGGTAAAAGAGAGTTTAGATGATTGGTATATTTACGCTGGAGTTCCCGTAAGGAAAGTAAAACCTCGTCAAAAAAAGATGCTAGAGTTAGAAATTGATTTTTTAAAAAGCATCCATTCTTAACAAAAAAGAATGAATGCTTTTTATTTTTATCTCGCTATTCGCCGATAAAGATTCGACTGGTGAGGGTTAATTAAAGTTTCACTTTATGATAGAGCGGAGTGTATCTTAACTTATTATGTTTTAAATTTTGCTGACCAAGGCAATACTGAGCCATAGTGAATGTAAAGTTGGAGGGCGAGCGTATATGTTTGATGAGGATGGGATGGTTTTAATTATGGAACCAGCTGATGAAAGAAACTTGAGGAGATTTATTTTTTCAGTGCCAAAGTCAGTGTATGAAAAGAAGGGGCTTACATTACACTATGGAACAGCTATAGGACAAGGATATATGGATATAATTGAAGATATTATAAGCGTACATATAGAAATAGATGTTGTAACGATAATAGGGCATGTAAGAGGATAAATAGCTATTTGAAAAAGGTTATAAACAATTTAGCTAGAAGTTATGTATAGAGAAAATTACAGACAATGATAAAGACGAAGGGGGTCTAAAATGAAAATAAAATCAATTGTATTAGTATTCATAGTTTCAATTGGTTTAATGGGATGTTCAATAGTGGAAGAAGGAAAGAACTCCATAGATTATGCGCAAAAGGCGACAGACTATGTAAATGAAATAAGTGCATTTGCAAATGATGCACCAGCATTAGCAGAAAAGGCCGTTAATGATAGCGAGGCTCGAAAAGAATTAGAAACGAAGCTTAGTGAAATTAAACAAGATATACCCGCATTCAATGAATTAACGCCACCTGATGTAGCAAAGGATCTTCATCAACAAATCGTCGGATATAACGAAAAGTTAAATACGTTAATTGATACGGCAAAGACAAAGATAGAAGAAGGCAAAGTGGATGTAGAGCAATTTAAAAACTCTGAGCTTATGCAGACGGTAGATCAAGTTCGAGATTTGAAAGATAAAGTGCAAAATTTAGGTCAATAGTAAAAAGCTCCGTTTGTGATAAACGGAGCTTTTTACTATTGGATACAATAAACGATTACACCAACGATAATAATCATGTTGCCGATGAGTTTACGTTTCGTTATTTTTTCTCCTAGGAAATACCAACCAAAAATTAATATGATGATATAACTTAAGGATTCTAATGCTGATGCTTGTTTTAATGCCATGCCCTTCATGGCGATAACATTTAATCCGGCGTTAATTACAAATAAAGAGTAGCCGATAATAACATAAGGATTCACATATTCTTTTATTCTAGAATCGTATTGTTGCAAAGTAGCTTTTTTTAATAATATTTGTGAGTAATTAGCTAAAATTATCCCGAAAATAAATAATAACATATAACTATTCATCTTTTGTCACCACCACAATTCCGACGATAATAATAGCCGCACCAAGTAAATGATTCCACTGAATCGTATCTCCAAATAGAAATACTGACCAAAGCATTGACCATAGTATAATAATTCCGCGATGTGAATATGCTTTTGAAATTTCGAAATGTTTAATTACTTGTTGCCATAAAATTGCATATCCGAATAAAAGTATAACTAGTCCGAAATAAGCAACAAAAAATGAGATGGAAGCAATGGGGAATTTAGCTGCCCATTTCATGTAAACCATAATGATAGAATATATCAAAAAAGCTACATGTAAAAATACGTAATTTTTAATAGTTGGTTTCATTTATTCACTCTCTTTTGCATATAAATATATATTTATACCTAATTTTTCTAATGATATATATTGGAACGTATTTTGTTTAACCTTTCACATTCCAAATTATATAGTATCATGGCTTTTATTGTAAAACAATAGAAGCTATGCATTCATTTTTTCCAAGGTTCTACAATATGTATCATTTTATTTGTTGCATCCAACTCTACTTGAACACCGATAGGTATGGTAATCATTGGATGTGTATGACAACAATCGAAGTCAGCTAGAAAAGGAATTCTTTGATTTTGAAGTACTTCTAATAGTATTTCAAAAGGTTTTCGATTGGTACCACAATCATCAAATTGCTCGTGTTTTCCAAGAATGATACCTGAAATTTTATCGAATACACCGTTAATTTTAAGTAATGAAAAGCTTCTTTCAATAGTAGCTGCATCTTTTGAACTGTCCTCAATAAAGAGAAGGTCGCCTTCTTGAATATGTGGCATATAGGGGCTACCCAAAATTCCTTGTATCGTGTTTAAATTCCCGCCAATAATACGCCCAGTAGCTTTTCCATCAATTACTGAAATCCAATCGTTTGGTCGAAGTTCTTTCTCCTTCGTCTTTTCTTCCCAATTAATAAATTCATCTGACCAAAATAATGGTTGTTTTATATGATAAGGAAGAGATTGATCATGTAGTAAAGTTTCTGCAAAATATTTGTATGTGCAATTAACAAAAGGTTCAAATTCGCCAAAGGAAGGGACGAGAGCTGGCCCATAAAATGTAGGGATTCCTGTTTTAGCATAAATTCCTAGTAATAAAGCAGTTGCATCTGAATATCCAATCATTATTTTAGGGTTATTTAGAAAAGCATCATAATCAATATAAGGTAATATTGAATTTGAATTCATCCCACCAATTGTTGACATAATACAAGAAATATTAGGATTTCTTATCAAGACATTTAGCTCCTCAGCACGCTCTTGTATACTACCAGAACGATAAAAATCATATCGACCTGTTAATGAACCTTCTAATATATGAAACCCTTTCTGTTGTAAGTAAGATTTTGCTCGTTCAAATCTTTTTGGAGAAGTGTAGGTTACTGGTGAAGAAGGGGAGTAGATCCCAATTGTGTCTCCGTATTTTAATGATTTTGGAAGTAGCATTTGTATGAATCCCTTCTATTAAATAGTTTATCTCGCTATTTGACGGGTAGCCCGATTGGGGGGCTGATTAAAGTTTCGCTTTATTTACGAGATTTTATTATTGAATATTCTTACGTTTCAATATTGTAAGTTTAACATAAATAAATTAAAATAATCATTGCTGTACTATGAATAAATATACCTTTTACCTTGACTGTATAAAGGAATTGTTGTTAAGGTTAAATGTGAGCGTATAAAAGGTTTGCTAAAGGAGTTTTGAAATGAATCGGTTAAAATGGGGAAGGATGACAGTCCTATTAGTCATTATTTTAGGGATATGTTGGTTCTTATTCCAAGGAAATCAAAAGAGCATAGCGAATGTAGAGGGACAACCTTTGCAAGTGGCAGAACTACCTAAAGCAGGATTTACTGAAAAAGTAGTCCCGCCAAAGTACATCCCACCAGAAATTAACGCAAAAGCAGCTATGATTATCGATGCGAGTGATGGAGATATTATTTATCAATATAATGAAAATGAAGCTTTTGCACCGGCTAGTATGTCTAAGATGATGACAGCGTATCTCTTACTAGAGAGTATACATAACGGGAAAGTTCGCTGGGAAGATCCAGTAAAAATGAGTGCGAAGGCGGCACTAACAGAGGGAGCGAGAATCCCAGTACAAGTTAATGATACATTAACTGTTAAAGATTTATATCATGCATTAATGATTGAGTCAGCTAATAATTCAGCTGTGGCTTTAGCAGAACATATGGCAAAATCGGAGAAAGATTTCGTTCAGCTTATGGATGCAAAAGCGAAACAGTTAAAAATGTCGGAACATGCTAAATTTGCAAATGCTTCTGGATTACAAGAGCCGGATGGAAGTGAAACAAAAATGACGGCTGCTGATGTAGCGCAATTGGCGTATCATCTTATAAAAGATTATCCGGAAATATTAGAAGTGACTCACTTACGCCAAAGTCAGCTAGCATTTAATAATATTAATGTTATAAGCACAAACGACATGTTAAATAAAAATAATAAAAGTTTATATATAGAAGGAATGGACGGACTAAAGACTGGATTTACAGATAGTGCAGGATACTGTTTTACTGGGACTGCAAAGCAAGGTGATAATCGAATTATTACAGTGGTCATGGGGACATCAAATAAACCAAAACGTTTTACAGAGACAAATAAGTTAATGTCGTATGCATTTGGATTAGTTAATTAAGTAAGTAAAATACGAATCTAGATCGCTACATAAGTAAGACTGTTTGTTGTTACTAATTTTAGATAACAACAAACAGTCTTTTTATTTTTATTTTAAAAAGGAAAAAGCTTCTAAATATAAGTGGTATTATTTGAGTTTGTTTGTTGCTGTGATATTATAAAGTTATAAGCTTATTAATAATAAGTTTGAGGGGCGTAATATGATATATACATATGAAATAGCCTCAATTGAAAATTGGAGGGAATTATGATGGCAAAAGATTTTTACTCAGCAATTGAAGACAGAAGATCTATTTATGCAATTAGTAAAGAGCAAGTAGTTTCTGATGAGAAAATTCAAGAAGTGATTTATCATGCTGTAAAACATACACCTTCAGCTTTTAATTCTCAAAGTGCTCGCGTTGTTGTTTTATTAGGAGAACAACATGATAAATTATGGGATATTACGAAAGAAACGTTACGAAAAATTGTACCTGAAAATAACTTTGCATCCACTGAAGAAAAAATGAATGCATTTAAAAGTGGTTATGGAACGGTTTTATATTTTGAAGACAGTGAAGTAGTGGAAAGCCTTCAAGCTAACTTTGCATTATATAAAGATAATTTCCCAACTTGGTCTCAGCAATCATCAGGAATGTTACAATTTGCAATTTGGACAGCTTTAGAAATTGAAGGGTTTGGTGCTACGTTACAGCATTACAATCCGCTAATTGATGAAGAAGTGAGAAAAGAGTGGGATGTTCCAGAGAATTGGAAACTTATTGCGCAAATGCCATTTGGTAAACCGGTAGTACATGCTGGTGAAAAAGAATTCCAACCGCTAGAAGACCGTGTGAAAATTTATAAATAATTTAAAAAGGTGAACAGGAATATAACCTGTTCACCTTTTTTTATACGTAATAAGGGTTTTTTTGTCCGGCATTTTTCATCTGGTTTTTTAATTCATTTTTACGTGTTTCAATAGCTGATACTTTTTGTAATGTTATCATTGAAACGAATTGAATAAAAGCATAGTATAGCTCTATGTTTTTTTGTATTGGATCATCTATTATATTTCTCACAAATATGCCTCCTCTTTTTATTCCAATAAAACTCCGTATTAATGGGCAGCCCGAGTGGTGAGGGTTAATAATTAGCGGAGGATGTATAAAACCCTTACTGATTAAAGTTTCATTTTATAAGGGAATGAAACTTTAATCAATTCGCTAAAATTCTTTTTTATTAAGATATGTATATAATACTATGAATATCCTATAAATTCCATTATGGGAAAAAGAGAACAGTTGATATAGTGTGTGTTTTCTTTAAAGGAGAAATGGCTTTTGTGAAATAAATCTTACAATTCGTCAAATTATTTCAAAAATGTAGATAGTATAGAAATTTAGTTTTCTAAAAATATTATACTATTGATAAATAGAGTGATTTTTGTCATGATGAAAGTATACTTCATGTAAGGAGCTTTATAAGGAAATACATAATGTGGTTTGTATTAGGTTAATAGAATTTTTTATAGAAGATAGAAAAGGGATGTTTTATATTGAGATATTAAATGAAATGTCGAATTTTCATGCGATATATGAGAAATTTGAAAAAATCATTGTAAAAACACTATAATTAATGATAAAGTTCACATGAAGTTCACACGGATTTCACTTTGTTCATTTAAAATGAACTCTGTGTGAAAAATAAAACTCTTGCTAAAAAATGGAACTGGATGAATATTTTACTTTGATAATATTGTAAAGTATTAAAGTTTTAAGTTTTTTTTAAGAGGATAGTAGGGAAAGGAAGTAAAGACAACTTATGAAAAAAGTAATTGCAGGTTTAGCAGCAGCTTCTGTAGCTGGCGTTGCAGTTCCAGGAATGGATTCTGCTCATGCACAAGTTTCAAATGAAGCGCTAAAAGAAATTAATGGACAAACTCAAACTCAAACTCAAACGACTGTAACTGAAACAAAAACTGTAGAAACAACTTCTGAATTAAAATACACAGTAACTGCTGATGTATTAAATGTTCGTTCAGGTGCTGGTACAGGACATAACGTTATTTCTAAAGTGAAATCAGGTCAAGTGCTACAAGTAGTTGGACAAGAAAACGGTTGGTTCAAAGTAAACGTAAATGGTCAAACAGGTTATGTAAGTGGTGACTTCGTAACGACTGGTGGCAAAACAGGAACGACTGTTCAACAAGGAACAGGTACTTACACAGTAAACGTTTCTTCACTTAACGTACGTACAGGCCCAAGTACATCTCATACAGTATTAGGTTCTGTAAACAAAGGTAAAACAGTACAAGTTGTAGGTGAAGTACAAGATTGGTTTAAAATCAACTTCAATGGTGGAACTGGATACGTAAGCAAAGACTTCGTAACAAAAGGTGGTTCTGCTGTATCTAACGAAACACAACAACCAACTACAAACAACAATACTACAACAGTTCAAACTGGTGGTTCTTATGTTGTTAACACTGGTGCTTTAAAAGTACGTACAGGCCCAGCTACATACAACGCTGTAATCGGTGGAGTAACAAATGGTAAAGTATTAAACGTTACTGGTGCTGAAAATGGTTGGTACAAAATTAACCATAACGGCCGCACAGGTTACGTAAGTGCAGACTTCGTTAAGTTTGTAAAAGGCGGAGTAAACAACGTTACAAATAACAATAATGTTACAAATAACGTTCAACAACCAGGTAAAGACGTACAAAAACCAACAACAGGTGGAGATACATCTTCAATCGCTGGATTCGCTAGATCTTTAAATGGTTCACCATACAGAACTGCTGGTACAACACCTGCTGGTTTTGACTGCAGTGGATTCATTCACTACGTATTAAATCAAACTGGTCATAAAGGCGCTCGTCAAACAGTTGCTGGATACTGGAGCTCTAAAACAAAAACTAGCAATCCACAACCAGGTGATTTAGTATACTTCCAAAATACTTATAAATCAGGTCCTTCTCACATGGGTGTTTACTTAGGAAACGGTCAGTTCATTAGTGCAGAAACAGATGCAACTGGTGTACGTATTAGTTCTGTAAGTAACTCTTACTGGAGCAAGCACCTATTAGGTTACACAAAAGCATACTAAGAAAAAGTAGTTTTATATACTTTTCGTATAGAGAAAAGGCTTTCCAAGGAAACTTGGGAAGCCTTTTTATAGTTGAATAAATTGGAAGTTTAATAGTTTTTATTTTAACTTTCCATTTAAAAATCGATCATATAAGTCATGGAAATAGTTAGGACGAAATAAGTTCGCTGCATGTCCCGCTAAAGGTATTTCCTTATATAAAACGTTAGGCAAAATAGATTTCAAATCAAATAGACAAGATTTATAGAGATGATCATGCTCTCCCATTACCCATAGTATAGGGTGAGGAAGTGATTTTAATTTAGATTTTAAATCGAATTCTAACCGATGTCGTAATGACTGGGCAATTATGGATGAATGTAATTGTAATCCGAAACGGTAGTAAATATTTCTTGAAATGACTGCGAACGGATTTGCTTTTAATATACCGCTTGGAAAAATAGTATTTGCGTATTGAGAGAGCCATTTAGAGTATTCATCTCCTCGCTTCTCCCAAAAATTTTGAAATACATTATATAAACGAGAAGGGTTATTGTAATGTCCTCCAATATGACAAATACTTAATACTTTTTCTGGATGCATTTGTGCAAAAATTGTAGAGATGTAACAGCCGTAACTTAGCGCACAAATATGTGCTTTTTTAATACCTTCTTGTTCATATAAGTTTAATAATTGATCTACGAGGCGCTGTAATGAAAAGTCGATTGCTTCTCCTTTATCATCACCGTGACCTAATAAGTCATAAGTTATAATGTTGTAGGAGGCAGAAAATCGTTTTTGCTCTTTTTTGAAGGCGCGACGATTGCCAACTAATCCATGAATAAAAATAATTGTTTCCTTTTCAGAATGTATATTTGTTTGCAAAAAGGATACTCCTTTCACTAACTGGAGATTTATATCGTGTTTTAAATTATTTATCTATAATTTACATAGAATAATATTAAGTACCAGGTAATAATATCAGATGTTTATATCTGTTGTAAAGATGAGTTTTTATGTATATTTTGTAAAAATAGAAAAAGTGTGTTTACATTCAGTTTACATTTGTATCGTATTCTAATTTTAGAAAGAACAGTTTTGTTTAACATGAGGAGATGAACAGGAATGGAAGTTAGAAATGAAATAAAGAAAAAAGGGAGTTGGAGGCAGTTTTTACGCCTTATTCAAGATACAAATCCTCCGAAAGGAATTTTAGTATTTGCGTTGTTAATGAGTTTGCTTTCTACGGGAGCGAGTTTATTTATTCCTATGCTGACAAAAGGATTAGTAGATAATTTTTCGCTTTCTTCAATTAGTGCAGGACAAATTGTTGGGTTAGTTGCTTTCTTTGTAATGCAAACTATTGCGGCAGGGTTGTCTATATATTTACTAAATTATATTGGGCAGAAGATTGTAGCGGGACTAAGAGAACGTTTGTGGAAAAAGGTACTTATCTTGCCGGTATCTTATTACGATCAAAATAGAACAGGTGATACTATTAGCCGTATGACGAATGATACAGGTGTTGTGAAAACGTTAATTTCTGAGCATTTGTCAAACTTATTAACAGGTGGTATTTCAATTGTTGGATCGTTAATTGTATTATTTGTTTTAGATTGGAAAATGACTGCGTTACTTTTAACGGTTATTCCGTTGTCTGTGTTAATTTTAGTTCCACTTGGAAGAAAAATGTATAAGATTTCAAAAGCGCTTCAAGATGAAACTGCATCTTTTACAAGTGTGTTAACGCAAGTGTTATCAGAAATTCGTTTAGTGAAATCTTCAAATACAGAAAAAAGAGAATATGAAACGGGTAATACAGGTATACAAAAGTTATTACAATTTGGTTTGAAAGAAGGAAAAGTGCAAGCATTAATTTCGCCAGTTATGTCGTTTATTTTAATGGCACTACTTGTTATTATCGTAGGGTATGGCGGGATGCGAGTTTCTAGCGGTGCATTAACAACCGGTGAACTTGTAGCGTTTATTTTGTATTTAGTTCAAATTGTAATGCCAATGAGTCAATTATCTATGTTCTTTACACAATTCCAAAAGGCAATTGGTGCAACGGAAAGAATTAGTACGATTTTAGAATATGAAGTAGAAGATCATGAAACTGGTGTGAAAGTGACAAATGCTAAGCAACCGATCGTTCTTGAAAATGTACATTTTGAGTATAACGAAGAAGAGCAAGTTTTGAAAAATATTGATTTCACAATTGAATCTGGAAAAGTGACAGCGATTGTAGGACCAAGTGGTAGTGGGAAAACAACGTTATTCTCATTATTGGAACGTTTTTATGAGCCAACTAGTGGCGCCATTAAATTAGGGGAAGAATCAATTACGAGTTATTCATTACAGTCATGGCGACGTCAAATCGGTTACGTATCACAAGATAGTCCGTTAATTGATGGAACAATTCGTGATAATATTTGTTATGGCGTCGAGGGCGAAGTAACGGATGAAGAAATTGAAAAAGTAGCAGCAATGGCATATGTTGATGCATTTATTCATGACTTACCAAACGGTTATGCAACAGAAGTTGGAGAACGCGGTGTGAAGCTTTCTGGGGGACAAAGACAGCGAATTGCCATTGCCCGAGCGTTACTTCGAAATCCGCAAATTCTTATGCTAGATGAGGCGACTTCAAGCTTAGATAGTAAATCTGAGTCTGTCGTTCAAAAAGCGTTAAATAACTTAATGAAAGGCAGAACAACGTTAGTGATTGCGCATAGACTTTCTACTGTTGTAGATGCAGATAAAATTGTCTTTATTGAAAAAGGGAATCTTACAGGTAGTGGTACGCATGATGAATTATTACAGACGCATGATATGTATCGTGAGTTTGCAACGCAGCAATTGAAAATTAAAGAGGGTGCATTATAAAATGAATCATCAGTGGGATTTTACTCCACTGATGATTCATTTTTAAACAATATATTAGATGCTAAGTAGAAAGGAAATGGTTCCTTTGATACCTAAAATTTTAATAGTAGATGACGATCCACACATTAGAGAACTCGTTTCTGTATTTTTAGAACGAGAAGGCTTTCAAACATATGAGGCAATTGATGGAGTAGATGCACTTCAGAAAATGGATGACGTAAAAGTCGATATGGTTATTCTTGATATCATGATGCCAAATATGGATGGATTTGATGTATGTTTTGAATTAAGAAAATACTATGATATCCCGGTTCTGATGCTAACTGCCAAAGGGGAAACATCACAAAAAGTAAAAGGATTTCACCTTGGGACAGATGATTATCTTGTAAAACCATTTGACCCTATAGAATTAGTAGTGAGAGTAAAGGCATTATTGAAACGTTACCAAATTACAGTTTCCCAATCGATTCAAGTTGGAAATGTATTATTAAATCGTAAAACATTCGAAGTTACATCTGGAGAACAAACGGTTACATTACCGTTAAAAGAATTTGAGCTGCTCTTTACTTTAGGGTCTAAATCGGGAAGAACTTGTTCGAGAGAGCAATTAATTGAAGAAATATGGGGATATGATTTTGAAGGGAATGAACGTACACTAGACGTTCATATTAATCGGTTACGTGAGAAGTTTCAAGAAGAGCAGTCGAAATTTAGTATTAAAACAATAAGAGGATTAGGGTATCGCTTAGAGGTAAGTAAATGAGAAAAAGAAAACGAATGAGTAAGTTGAAGATGCTGAAAGTATTTGGAGCGGTATTAGCGCTCTTTTCTTTTCTTACTATCATTTGGTCTATCGCATTTTATGTAGCAACTAGTATATTGAATGCTTTTGACGTAAACGTATCGCCGTTTGTTGCCTTTCTAATTAGTGATATGGTCGGTTTTGTATTTATTATTCTTATTTGGACATTGATTGGAATATTAATGAGGCCAAAACGAGAGGCAATGATTTGGACTATTATTGAACCGATACAAAAAATTGCAAAAGGAGACTTCTCCGTAAAAATACGAAATGAAGAAAAGTATGATGGCGAAATTGGCGTGCTCGTAAAAAGTATAAATGATATGACAGATGAACTGAATGCGATGGAGAAAATGAGACAAGAGTTTGTATCAAATGTTTCTCATGAAATACAGTCACCATTAACTTCTATAAAAGGATTTGCTAGAGCACTACAAGACGATAATCTTTCTGAGGAAAAAAGAAAGCATTATCTTACCATTATTGAAACTGAAACAACGAGATTATCTAAACTAAGTCAAAATTTACTAAAGCTAACTCTTTTAGAATCAGAAGAGTATACACCAGAAAGAGTGAGCTATCGATTAGATCAACAATTAAAGCAAATTGTGTTAAATAGTGAACCACTCTGGGCTGAAAAAGAAATTGAGTTAGAACTAGATTTAGAAAAAGTACATGTTATTGCTGACCAAGAAAGTATGAGTCAAGTGTGGATTAATTTAATTCATAATAGTATTAAATTTACTCCAAGCGGTGGTACGATTACTATTCAGTTAAAGGAACATGAGACAGTAGTGGAAGTGCGTATCCGTGATTCAGGAATTGGTATATCAGAAGAACAGAAACAACATATTTTTGAGCGTTTTTATAAAGCGGATTCTTCACGAAATCGTGCCTATGGAGGAAGTGGCTTAGGTTTAGCTATTGTAAAGAAAGTACTCGACCTTCATCATGGGGAAATAAAAGTTGAGAGTGAGGAAGGAAAAGGTACTGAATTTATTGTGCGTATGCCAAATCATGAAGAGAAATAGTGTTAGAAGGAGAACCTTCTAACACTATTTCTCTTTAAAAATGCATTTACCGTTACTGCAATTATATTGATAAGCTTTTCCTTCGCTTTTCATACTCATACACTCCCCTATGCTGGATTTGTTTTTATTTTACATGAATAATGGTAAAAAAATGAAACTTATAAATAAAAACTTTCTATAGTTACCTACAAGTAACCTACGCACATGAAAGTGCATCATTGCCTTTTTACATAAACATAGATACAATTTTAATATAATACATAACTGAAATGATTAAGGAGTGTTATACTTGGCAGAATTATTACAAGGTAAAAATGCTTTAATTACAGGAGCAGGTAGAGGGATTGGTCGCGCTGTAGCGATTGCATTAGCGAAAGAAGGCGTAAATGTAGGACTTATAGCTCGCTCAGAAGAAAACTTAAAAGCTGTAGCGAAAGAAGTAGAAGCAGAAGGCGTAAAAGCTGTTATTGCAACTGCAGATGTTTCTTCATACGAAGAAGTAACAACTGCGATTGAAACGTTAAAAAATGGTTTAGGATCTATTGATATTTTAATTAATAACGCTGGTATTTCTAAATTCGGTAAGTTTTTAGAACTAGACGTTGCTGATTGGGAAAAAATCATTCAAGTAAACTTAATGGGTGTATACTATGCAACTCGTGCAGCTTTACCGAGCATGATTGAACAACAATCTGGTGATATCATTAACATTTCATCTACAGCAGGACAAAAAGGTGCACCTGTAACAAGTGCATATAGTGCTTCTAAATTTGGTGTCCTTGGTTTAACAGAATCGTTAGCGATGGAAGTTCGCAAACATAACATTCGTGTAACAGCTTTAACTCCAAGTACAGTAGCAACTGATATGGCTGTAGATTTAGGATTAACTGATGGAAACCCTGATAAAGTAATGCAAGCGGAAGATATTGCAGAATTTATCGTAGCGCAGCTGAAATTAAATAAACGTACATTTATTAAATCTGCTGGGCTTTGGTCTACTAATCCATAGGAATTAAATTTAACTTTAAAAGAAGGGATATCTATTCTGTAAGTGGTAGATGTCCCTTCTTTATTTTTTGTATCCGAGACAGAATTTTCGGTATAATTAAAAGTGAATGGTAGAAAGCATTGGTAAATTGAAAGGAATGGCAGTTGTAAAAGAGTGATGTAAGGAGGGAAAAGGATGAAAAAGAAGTTTCAAAAATTATAACATGTATCGTGTATAACGAGATTAGCTCGTGGACCTCCAGTATACATAGCACTATATTGTATATTAAAAAATTGGAGGCTATAAATAGATGAGAACTGAAAAAGAAACGCTAGACGTAATTATAAATATAGCAAAAGAGGATGAAAGAATTCGAGCTGTCATCATGAATGGATCGCGTGTAAATCCAAATGTGAAAAAAGATTGTTTTCAAGACTATGATATTATGTATGTTGTAAATGATATACAATCTTTTACGTCTAATCATAATTGGATTCATAGATTTGGAGAAATAATGATTGTACAAATGCCAGAAGAAATGTCGTTAGTTCCACCAGATGAAGACGGAAAGTTTCCATATTTAATGCAGTTCATGGATGGAAATCGGATTGATTTAACGCTAGTTCCAGTTGAGTTAATAAAAAAGTTCGTTGGACAAGATAGTTTAAGTAAACTGCTTCTTGATAAAGATAATTGTCTGGAAGAATTCCCACCAGCAAGCGATAAAGATTACTTAATAAAAAAGCCTACAGAAAAAGAGTTTTTAGATTGCTGTAATGAATTTTGGTGGTGTAGTACGAATGTGGCAAAAGGGCTATGGAGAGAAGAGCTTTCTTATGCAAAAGGAATGCTTGAAGGACCAGTGCGAGATATGTTCATTGTAATGCTAGAATGGCATATTGGTATGAAAACAGACTTTACAGTTAATACAGGGAAGTTTGGAAAGCATTTCGAGCAATATATTGAAGAAGATATGTGGGAGCAATTTAAAAGGACATTTTCTAATGCAGAATATGAAAACATATGGGAGTCATTCTTTGTCATGGGTGATTTATTTAGGGAAGTGGCGAACGAAATCGCTAACACATATGAATATCAATATCCGCAAGATGATGATGATAAAGTGACGAACTATTTAAAACATGTGAAAGCTTTGCCGAAAGATAGTACATCGATTTATTAATAATATAAAGCAGCAAGACTGTCCTAATTAAGGACAGTCTTATTTTTTGTTTATGAATAACAATTTCTCTAACAAAGTGCAGAGGAATCACATATGAAAAATTAGGGAGGTTTTTTTATCATGTATTATTTTTATTCGCCACAAATGTTTGCTCCATATCAATGGGGACTAGAACGAGATGTTTCGTATGCTTATATGCCATATAACTCATTTTATTATGGAGACTATATAAGTTCATTGCCATACGTATATACCCCTCAAAACTATGAAGTACAAATGAAAGCATATGAGCGTGGATCGTGGACACCATTTTCATGGGTCGAAAAATATGCGTACGCATTTTCCGGACCGTACAATAAAGCGGAAGTAGCTCTTACATTTGATGATGGACCAGATTTAGAATTTACGCCAAAAATTTTAGATAAGTTAAAACAACATAATGTAAAAGCTACTTTTTTCTTACTTGGTGAAAACGCAGAAAAATTTCCGAATGTAGTAAAGCGTATTGCAAATGAAGGGCATGTAATTGGTAATCATACGTACAGTCATCCGAATTTAGCGAAAGTAAATGACACTGAGTACCGTAATCAAATTATAAAAACGGAAGAAATATTAAAACGTTTAGCCGGCTATGCTCCTAAATTTATACGTCCACCGTATGGTGAAATACTTGAAAATCAATTGAATTGGGCAACTGAGCAAAATTTTATGATTGTACAGTGGAGTGTTGATACAGTTGATTGGAAAGGTGTAAGTGCCGATACGATTACAAATAATGTGTTAGGGAATTCATTTCCAGGTAGTGTCATACTGCAGCATTCTACTCCAGGTGGGCATTTACAAGGATCTGTTGATGCACTAGACAAAATCATTCCGCAGTTAAAAACGAAAGGGGCACGTTTTGTAACACTTCCAAGTATGTTCCAGACATCGAAAGAAAGAAAGTGAATGTGTTATAAATTGGAAAAATAAGGGTTGTGTCGTATAATGAAAGTGTAAGTTAGGGGGGATATAATTGATTTATGCACTAGTAAACATAGGAATAAGCATATTGATTGGTATTATTTTTATACTTGCGGCAATTATTCTTCAAAAAAATCCACCGACCGATATTAATGCGGCATATGGTTATCGTACGAAACGATCTATGAAAAATAAGGAATTATGGGATGCGGGTAACAGGTATAGTGCAGAAGTGATGAAGCAAAATGGATTCATCATGATGTTAATTGGAAGTGTTATTAGTATACTGTTTAGATACTCCCATACAACGTTAGCTATAATGATCTTTATGCTAGTACTAATCATTCGCTTATTCATACGAGTAGAGAAAAGATTGAAGGCACTTGAGCAATAATGAAAAATAGGACTCCACGCAATATAATGCTAGGAGTCCTATTTTATTTATAAACTATTATTTTCTAGTAAGTCTTTTCCTTGTTCAACAACAAATTCATAGTATGCAAGATCATATGGATAAATATCATCAAAAGTTATCGTTATCGGTTTATTGCTCAAAACAGAAGTAGCTGTAAAAGATGAAATTTCACCATTTAATAGTTGTAGAAAAGAAGTTGCATGTACTTTCATCACATCGTCTACTTCTTCACCTGGTGCGAATGGAAGTGGATTGATGACATTGTGAAAATACATATGACAAAATTCACGATCAGTAAGATTTGAAATTTCATAATCTATTTTAAAGATTCCTTTGTATACTAAATCAGTAGTTTGAAAGGAAAGCCCCAATTCTTCTTCGATTTCACGAAGACCACCAATTTGTACATCTTCATCATGCATAATATGTCCAGCTGAAGTAATATCCCATATAAGTGGAGCTTCTTTTTTATTTTTAGAGCGTAATTGGAAATATAAGAATATATCTTTAGCATCTTTTTCTACAAACCAACAATGAAATGTTTCGTGCCAATCACCGTCACGATGCACTTCATCGCGTAATTTCTTCCCAAGTGTATTTCTTTCAGAATCAAATATTGTTAACCACTCTGTCATTTTAATTCCCCTTTCTGCAAATTTTATTATACAATATTCGTATTGAATTTTGGGAAAATAAAGAAAAAGGGGCGATTATAAGTGGAGATAGAGCGTATGGAAATAAAATCGATTATTTCAACAGAGGAAGAGTTACGGAAAATATTGGGGAAACCAAGTGAGCGAGCATTGAAAAAAGTTATTTCATCATTAGACCACCATGGTGTAGATTTCCTTTCTAAATCTCCTTTTCTAGTATTATCTACTGCAAATAAGTTGGGGGAGTGTGACGCCTCGCCGAGAGGAGACGCACCTGGATTTGTATACGTACTCAATAATAATAAAATTATCATTCCAGAAAGGCCAGGAAATCGTCGTATAGACTCCATTTTGAATATTATTTCAAATCCACGTGTAGGACTAATCTTTTTTATTCCAGGTCTTGGGGAGACACTTAGAATAAATGGCCGAGCGTATATTACAAACGACGAAGAAATTTTGAAAGAAATGCAGGCGAATGGACGTAATCCGTTGCTTGGAATTGTTGTTGAAATAGAAGAGTGTTACATTCATTGTGCAAAAGCGTTTATTCGTTCGAAGATATGGGATCCAGAATCTTGGTTAAATAAAAAAGAGTTACCTTCAGCAGCAAAAATGTTGTTAGAGCATGCGAAAGTGAATGCTTCAGAAGAAGATGTTGCACGTTCTTTAGAAGAAAGTTATACAAAAAGATTGTATTAAAAATTTTATTGATATAATTTTGTAAGGTGAGTATGTACGGGTTTTAGAATGGGGATTTATCCCGCATTAACGGGCAGTAACACCCCTACCTCAAAATTCAGCGAAAGCAAAGAAGTTAGGTGGGGATCAACTGCCCGTAAAAGCCCGATTGGTGAAGGCTAATAATCAGTGGGGATGAACAAAATCCTCACTGATTAAAGTTTCACTTTATATATGAACCGTTGATTTATAAACTGGAGAAATGACAAAATAGGTAAATTGAGTGGCAGTTGCATAATGCTATTGTGAAATATAATAAAAAATTATTTTGAAAATAGTTAGTAAAAATAGGCTTGCTTTTTAAAAATTTGATAACTATAATAAGTTAACAAATAGACATGAACGAAAAAGTAATGATAAGGACACGAAATCATTTTTACGGTTTACAGAGAGGGAAGCCAAGGGTGTGAGCTTCCTAACACGAGAAATGATTTTACCACCTTTGAACTTCAATAGTGAACGAGTAATCTAGTAATTATTGGCGGTATCAGCCGTTATCTGAACTTGAGCAATCTAGAAGGAGATACGTCTAGATTGGAACAAGGGTGGAACCACGAAAACACATTCGTCCCTTTCCTAGGGATGAGTGTGTTTTTTATGGTATAAGAGATTGAAAATTTAAAATAATTAAAAAATAGTATTGATTTTGTTTTTTATGCGAGTATAATGAGTTAACAAATAAACATGAACGAAAAAGTAACGATAAGGACACGAAATCATTTTTACGGTTTACAGAGAGGGAAGCCAAGGGTGTGAGCTTCCTAACACGAGAAATGATTTTACCACCTTTGAACTTCAATAGTGAACGAGTAATCTAGTAATTATTGGCGGTATCAGCCGTTATCTGAACTTGAGCAATCTAGGAGGAAATACGTCTAGATTGGAACAAGGGTGGAACCACGAAAACACATTCGTCCCTTTCCTAGGGATGGGTGTGTTTTTTTACTTTGAAAGGAGGTGCGGTAATATGAAACGATTTATAAGTACGGAAATAACCACCACCTGCATGACAAAAAAGCAGAGTAAGGTGATTTATAGATGTAACAATTAAACTTTTAGGAGGAGATTAGAAGATGAATAACGTTATAAATGTTGGGGTATTAGGTTTAGGTACGGTCGGAAGTGGTGTTGTTCATATTTTGAAAGAACATTATAAAAAAATCGCACTTGATACAGGATACGAAGTGAAAGTGAAAACAGTCGTTGTACGTGATTTGGAAAAAGAACGCGATGTTTGTATTGATGGAATTGCAGTAACAAGTCATGCAGATGAAGTTCTAAATGATTCAAATATTGATATTGTAGTAGAGGTAATGGGCGGAATTGAAGAAGCAAAACAGCATATTGTTAAGGCTTTACGAAATAAAAAACATGTCGTAACAGCAAATAAAGATTTAATGGCTGTATATGGTGCAGAGCTTCTTCAACTGGCGAACGATAATGATTGTGATTTATGTTACGAAGCGAGTGTAGCGGGCGGTATTCCAGTGTTAAGAGGACTAACTGATGGGTTAGCATCAGATCAAATTGAAAAAATAATGGGAATTGTAAATGGTACAACAAATTATATGTTAACAAAAATGAGTCAAAATGGATGGTCTTATGAAGAGGCTTTACAGGAAGCACAAAAATTAGGCTTTGCAGAGTCGGATCCGACAGCAGATGTAGATGGACTAGATGCGGCGAGAAAGGTAGCAATACTTGCAAACTTAGGTTTTTCGATGAATGTTTCATTAGATGATGTGCAAGTAAGAGGGATTCGAAAGGTCGAAAAAGAAGATTTACAAATGGCTGAAAAGTTAGGATTTACTATGAAGTTAATTGGTAAAGCTGAAAAACAAGGACCAGCCATTCATTTAAGTGTAGAACCGACGCTTTTACCGAGCCAGCATCCATTATCAAATGTGAATAATGAATTTAATGCGGTGTATGTCCATGGCCAAGCGGTAGGAGAAGTGATGTTTTATGGACCCGGAGCTGGGAAGTTACCGACTGGTTCTGCTGTAGTAAGTGATATTATTTCAATCGTTAAAAATATGAATCAAGTTCCGAAAAATAAAAGTGCGTTAAAAGAAGCAGTTCCTTATGAATTACAAGGTGATGAAGAAGTAGTTTCGAAATATTTCTTACGCATTTCATTACGAGATGAGCCTGGGATGTTGCAAAAAATAACAGAATGTTTCGTTAATTATTCTGTAAGTTTAAAAGAGGTTATTCAATTACCTTTAAACCGTGAACTGGCAGAAGTCGTTGTTGTGACACATCGAACTTCCAAGTATCAATTTGAACGAGTTTTAGAAGCGATAGAAGCTGTCGCAAGTGAAATAAACAGTTACTACATTATTGAGGAGGAAAAACAATATGTATAAAGGACTATTAAAACAATATGCGTCTTATTTACCGGTGAATGAAAATACACCTGATGTCAGCTTAATGGAAGGAAACACGCCACTTATTCCATTATTAAATATATCAAAACAATTAGGGATTCAGCTATATGGTAAGTACGAAGGAGCGAATCCGACAGGTTCTTTTAAAGATCGTGGTATGGTCATGGCAGTTGCTAAGGCGAAAGAAGAAGGTTCAGAAGCAATCATTTGTGCATCAACAGGTAATACATCAGCGTCAGCTGCAGCATATGCGGCACGTCTTGGGATGAAATGCATTATCGTAATACCAGAAGGAAAGATTGCACATGGAAAATTAGCGCAAGCGGTCGCTTATGGAGCTGAAATTATTTCAATAGAAGGGAATTTCGATGATGCGCTTAAGGCTGTAAGAAATATTGCTGCAGAAGAGCCGATTACGTTAGTAAACTCAGTAAATCCTTATCGAATTGAAGGGCAAAAAACAGCAGCGTTTGAAATTTGTGACCAATTGCAAAATGCACCAGATGTTCTAGCTATCCCTGTTGGGAATGCAGGGAATATTACAGCGTATTGGAAAGGCTTCTGTGAATATGAGAAAGAAAAAGGTTATAAAAAGCCAAGAATTCATGGCTTTGAAGCGGAAGGAGCAGCTGCAATTGTAAAAGGGCATGTAATTGAAGAGCCTGAAACAATTGCAACAGCGATTCGCATCGGTAACCCGGCAAGTTGGTCGTATGCAGTAGAGGCTGCCGAGCAGTCTCGTGGTGAAATAGATATGGTATCAGATGAAGAAATTTTACATGCGTATAGGTTATTGGCAAAAACTGAAGGAGTTTTCGCTGAACCAGGATCAAATGCTTCATTAGCCGGCGTAATTAAACATGTTCAATCTGGGAAAATCAAAAAGGGAGAAACAGTTGTTGCGGTATTAACTGGAAATGGTTTGAAGGATCCTGATATCGCTATTTCTTCAAATCAACTAGACATCGCAAGTGTGTCAAATGATATAGAACAAATTAAAGATCATATTAAAGGGGTGATTATGTCGTGATACCATTTAGCGTTCGTGTCCCTGCTAGTACGGCGAATGTTGGTCCTGGATTTGATTCAGTTGGAATAGCTTTGTCATTGTATTTAGGTGTGGTGGTTAAAGAAAAAGCTGATAAATGGCAAGTAATCCATTCCTTTGAAGAATCAATTCCGACAGACGATAAAAATTTAATCGTTAGCACGGCATGTAAAGTATGTCCTTCTATATCACCCCATATAATAGAAGTTACTAGTAATATCCCATTAACGAGAGGGCTAGGAAGTAGTGCATCAGCGATTGTAGCTGGGATAGAGCTTGCGAATCAACTAGGCAATTTGAACTTAACTGCTGATCAAAAAGTTCAAATTGCTACAAATTTTGAAGGACATCCTGATAATGTTGCTGCTTCTATATTAGGTGGAACTGTAATTGGAGCACTTGATGGAAAGGATGTTTCCGTCGTAAGAATTGAGAGCAAGGAATTGGGTGTAATTTCTCTCATTCCGAATGCAGAATTAAATACAGATGAAAGTCGATCTGTATTACCAAAGATGTTTCCGTTTCATGAGGCAGTTAAAGCTAGTGCGATAAGTAACGTATTAGTAGCTGCATTATGTCAAAAGCGGTGGGAAGTTGTAGGTGAAATGATGGAGAGAGACCATTTTCACGAACCATATCGTTTAGAACTCGTACCATTATTACCATCTATTCGTAAATGCGCAAAAGAATTTGGTGCGTACGGCACAGCACTTAGTGGTGCGGGGCCATCTATTTTTATATTAACGCCATATGAGAAGCGTCAAGAAATCGCTGAGCAATTAGCGAGAGTATTTACAGATATGAAAGTATGTGAGCTTGAAATCGACCATAAAGGTATTATTGTAAATAAGGAAGAGCATATTGGATCGTAAAGAAAGCTGGCATGGCTAGCTTTCTTTACGTTGCAAACCTATTTTAAATTAGGTTTTTTCGGAAAAATATAAAACAAATGTTGATTTTGAATAATGTAAGTAAAGAGTGCATTCATTTTGGAGGTGATTAAATGAATAAAGAGTCACCAGAAGAAAAAAGAGAGCGTATGAGACAAAGTGAATTAAAAAGTAATCCTACGGGTTCTTTACGTGACGGACTCAATAGAGCGGAAACGGGTAGTCCAGTTGATATAGCAGGCGGTATGAATTGGAAAGGTACAGGAATAATCATTTTAGTACTACTTTTAGGATACATTGTATACACTTATTTTTTCAGTTGAAGAATGCTTGTTAAAATTTTGATTTGTTTAGTTTCATAATTGTTGAGAAAAAATGTAGTTACTGTATTACATATCTTCTAAGCGAATTATAGTTGTTCATATCAACTTTTAATACTCCAAACAGAGCTAGCAAAATGCTAGCTCTATTATTTTTTGCCACATTCCTGTAACAAAGCATCTGTATATTCATTGGTGGAGGTGCAGAGGATGAAAAAAATGATAGCGATATGTCTTCTTACAACTATGTCGTTTTCGACTTTAGTCGGTTGTGACGTAAAAGGTAGTAATGCTGTACAAGAGTCTAAAATAAAGAAAGCGACGTATAAAGATTTTACTTATGATGTAAATCCAGAAACATTCACATTAACTGTAGAACATGAGGGGGCAAAGGAACAGGCATCACAACCCCTACCGAAAATGAAGGTATCGAATGTAAAAAAAGAAAAGGATCGTACATCGTGGGAATATCCAGATCAAAAAGTAAAAATAAAATTAGAAAAGAAAAAAGACCACTTAAACATTGAAGTGGAATCGACTGGTGCAGAAAGCTTTACATGGCCGAAAGTAGAAGCTGAGAATTATACACTTCCGTTATGGGAGGGTAAGCAAATTCCGAGCAATGATGAGAATTGGAAGAAGTTTTTAAAGGATGATGCATATTCATTTGCTGAATCATTTTCTATGAAGTTTTTCGCATTAAATGGTTCGAAATATTCAATTGTATATATTGCAAAGAATATGTTTAATAATGAATTGAAATTTCATTCGGATCCGAAAATAGGGTTTGATTTTACACATGAATTTCCGAGCATAAATAAAAATAAAACATATGGATTTCAATTATATGTGACAAATAATGATGCGGTAAGTATTGCTAAACTATATAAGGATGATATTGTTCGAAAAGGTGAATTTAAAACATTACAAGAAAAGGCTAGAAAAAATAAAGAAATCGAAAAGTTATATGGAGCGGCGCATTTTTATTTTTGGAATCAAAATGGTTTATCAGAAAATAATATAAATTGGCCAAAACTAAGGGAGCAAATAAATAGCCCGCTGTTTAGTCATATAAAAGAACTTATTCAAAAGAATAGTTCAGAGCCTGGGGAACTGAATGTATTAGATCAAGTAAGTAAACAAGATTTCATTGATAAGTATCAAAAAAATGTTATTTTACGTTATATAAACGAAGTATTATCGATGAAGGAATTTTATAAAGAGGATATTTTCCAAAACGTTGATCAGGAAGCTGGTGCGCTAATAAAGAAAGGTGTAGGTCACTTAACGAAGACAGAATTGTATAGCTTAAATAAGCATTTATTAAAGTCGCTACTTGGTGATGCGGTTGAAGAGGTAAGTAAATGGGGTAATGCAGATGGAACGGACATATTAAAGGAAATGAAAGAGACAGGAATAGAAAAAGCGTGGATTGGTCTGCCGAACTGGGAACAAGGATTTATGCAACCTAATTTTGTGACAAAAGCTAAGGAAATGGGATATTTAGTTGGTCCGTATGACTCATATCATTCCATTCACGAAAAAAGTGATAAAAATTGGAACACAGCATTCTTTAATGACCCATCATTATACGAAGAGGCTACTGTAACGAAGAAAAACGGAGAAAAGGTGCAAGGCTTTTTAGGTAGAGGTCGCAAGTTAAACCCGACTTTATCGCTACCTAGTGTAAAGGAACGCATGAATGATATATTACAAAATGGCCCTAAATATAATTCATGGTTTATTGATTGTGATGCGACAGGTGAAATTTACGATGACTATTCAGCGAAACATATAACGACACAAGAGCAAGATTTAAAAGCACGTTTAAAACGAATGGACTACATTGCGCAAGAAAAGGGTATGGTCGTTGGTTCTGAAGGCGGAAATGATTTTGCTAGTAGTACGATTGCATTTGCACATGGAATTGAAACACCTGTTATTAAATGGGACGATGAAGATATGCGGAAAAATAAAACAAGTCCGTATTATGTCGGTGGATATTGGTCACCAAATCAAAATGTGCCTGAAAAATATGCAAAACAAGTACCATTGAAAGAAGAATATAAACAAGTATATTTAAACCCAGTATATTCGGTACCATTATATAAATTAGTATACAATGATTCCGTTATTACAACGCATCATTGGGAATGGGGAAGTTTAAAGGTAAAAGATGAAGTTGGAAATCGAATGCTGTCTGAATTATTGTATAATGTTCCTCCGTTATACCATTTAGATGAAGTAGAGTGGAATAAGCATAAAAAAGAAATTACAGAGCATCTAAAAGTTTGGAATGAAGTTCATGAAAAAGCAGTAAAAGAAGAGATGACGAATTTTGCGTATTTGTCAGAAGATAAGCTAGTACAATCTGTTTCTTATGGAAAAGATATTAAAATCATTGTGAACTTCTCAAATGAAGACATGGAAGTAGAAAAAACGAAAATAAAAGCAAAGTCGGCTTACATTGATAATCAGGGGAAGAAAAGCGTGTATACGCCGTTTGAGAAATAATAAAGTCAAATATACTGTATTCATAGAGATTTTATAATTAGCTGGATTCTTTATTCATATCGTTTGTTAAGAAAAAGACATCCTAATTTAAAATGAAAGAGTTAATAAATTTGTAAATTCATATGTTGCGAAGTGCTAAATTTTTGAAATTGGTAAATAGTGACTTGCCAAAAATAAGTACGAGAGTATAATGTGAAATGGAATACGTATTGGGTTTAAGTAGTAACCTTACAAAATTGTAAGGTTAGTGAAAGGAAATTCAATATGAAGATAAATAGACTTACATTATACTTGGTAAAGAGAAAGAGAGGCGAATGGGTATGAGCTCTGAATTAGAACAAAATACGAGAAGTAATAAAAAGCGTTCTAAAAGAAAGTCAATAAAATGGTTCATATTAATTCCATTTTTCCTACTTATTTTTGGAGGAGTAGGATATGGTTCGTTTATATATAATAAAGCAAAAGCTGTTGTAAATGATGCGTATGCAAAAATTGATAAGTCATCAAAGCGTGATAAAGAAGTCGAACCTTTAAAGGATAATATTTCAATATTAATCATGGGTGTAGATGGAAGTGAAATGAGAAAAAGCCAATATGGCGAAGCAGTTCGAACAGATGCACTTTTATTAGCAACAATTAATAAAGATGATAAGTCTGTTAAGCTAGTAAGTATTCCACGTGATTCACGTGTTTACATTCCAACTAGAAAAAAATTAGATAAAATTACTCATGCTCACGTATTTGGTGGCGTAGAAAGCACACGCGATACGGTGGAAAGATTTTTGAATGTACCTGTTGATTATTATGTGAAGTTTAACTTTGAATCATTCGTACAAATTGTCGATTCAATTGGTGGTATTGATATTGATGTACCAGTTACTTTCACTGAACAAGATAGTAAAGACCAAGCTGGTATGATCCATTTAGAAAAAGGTTACCAACATTTAAATGGAGAACAAGCTCTTGCACTTGCAAGAACGCGTAAAATTGATAGTGACGCAATGCGTGGACAGAGACAGCAACTTGTAATAGAAGCAATTGCTAAAAAAGCGATGTCTGTTCAATCAATTAGCAAAATGGGCTCTTTACTAGATGCGGTTGATAAAAATATGAAAACGAACTTAACATTTGACGATATGCTTGCCATTACAAAAAATATGGCAGGATCTAATTTGGAAATGGAAAAATTGCAAATAGAAGGTACAGATAAACGTATCGGTGGTATTTATTATTACATTCCAAATGAAAAAAATGTAAAAGATATTTCAAAAAAATTAAATGATCATTTAGGTGTAACGCCAAAATCAGTCCGAAACGAATAATAAAAAAAGATTGGCTTTTGCCAATCTTTTTTTTTGGAATGTATTTGTAACTTTTCTGTAACGATTTTTTAGTTTAGAAAAATTATACTCATATGTATGAGTATAATGGATAGGTAAAAAAGTAAAAGGACATATTCAAAATTTGTGGTAAGGAAAGATATCATATGCAGAAATGGTTAAGCATGATGGGAATTATCTTTATATTGACTGGATGTAAAATGTCTGAAGCTCCAACAAGTCTAATGGAAGCTCCTACAAATGAAAAATGGATTAATGAATTAAAGGAACAAATTGATAAAGATTTACCTGTTAATTATCGCTTACTTACTCCAATGTCTAATAGAGATAAACAGACGACATGGTCAATGAATTTCGAACGAGATAATAAAAAAGAAGCTGTCATCGTATATAAAATACCTAATGAAGATTATCATATATATTTAGCCGTATATGAGAAGAAAAATAATGGATGGAATATGAAGTCAACCTATACATTTGATGGGGAAGAAGTAGATATTGTTGAGGTAGGAGATTTCACAGGGAGTGGGAAAAGGGAACTATTGATAGGAATAACTACCAATCGTGATTTATTAGAAAACACAATGTATGTTTTTTCCGATGAGAGTGACGATATAAAGGAATTTTATAGACAGAAGTATACAAAGTTATTTATAGATGATTTAAACAAAAATGGTTTTAAAGACATAAGCCTTGTTTCGTATATGAAAGATGAACAGTTGAAGGTTCAGTTCATTGAAAAGTTTAAGGTATTGTCAGAGGTTACATTTGATCCGTATATAAATAGTATTCAAAGAATACAAATGGGCCGTATTTCTAAATCATTAAAGGCAGTTGTAATCGATGCGGGAACAGGGGCTCATTCAGGTATAACTTATGTAGCAAAATTTGATCAGGATCATTATGAAGTATTACCTATAGATGGGAAAGAAGATTTATTTAATGAATATGTTGTAGAAAGTAAAGATGTTAATGAAGACGGCATTATTGAATTTGTTCGTACTGTACGTCCAAAAGGTTGGGAGGATAAATCACATGGTGATAGTCCGCTTTTTGAACGTTACATACAGTGGAGTGAATCTGGAATTAAACCAATTGAAGAACGATATATAGATATAGAAAAAGGGTATTATGTGAAAATTCCTAAAGAGTTAATAGGGAAAATTACAATACCAGATCAGCAAAAAGAATCAAATTCTCAAAAGTTTTTGGATACAAGAACAAATAAAATATGGCTTGAAGTTCATATTTTTAAGCGGAAAGAATGGTTCAATATAAAAGGCTACAGCGCAGCAATTAAAACGGCTTCTCACGTATATGCAGTACCGAAGCAATCGGAATTTGAAAAAGTGAAAGCATATATAAAACCGCTAGCGGATTATCAACAAGAGTAGGAGGTGGGAATTATGTCAAAAATTTTAGTTTTAGAAGATGAATTAACGATCCGTAGCTTTATTGTTTTAAATTTAAAACGTGCTGGATTTTATGTAATAGAAGCTACTACTGGAGAAGAAGCGTTACAGATTTTGAGTGAACAAACTGTTGATATAGCACTGCTGGATGTAATGTTACCGGGGATTGATGGTTTAGAAGTTTGTAAGGCTATCAGGAAAGAAAATAAAAAAATGGGTATTATTATGTTAACCGCACGTGTACAAGATGAAGATAAGGTGCAAGGACTAGGAATAGGTGCAGATGATTATATTGCAAAACCGTTTAGTCCAGTAGTATTAACTGCACGTATACAGTCTTTATTAAGAAGAATAGAAGTACATGAAGAAAAAACGAATATTGTTACGTCAGGTCCATTTTCGTTAAATATTATAGAAGAAAGATTGTATAAAGATGGACAATTAGTCGATTTAACACCTACAGAGTATATGATATTACAGTATTTAATGAATCAGGCTTCAAAGCCAGTTTCGCGTGATGAAATTTTAAATATGATTTGGGGAACCAATTACGTAGGTGAGACGAAAGTAGTAGATGTAAATATGAGACGGTTACGTCAAAAAATAGAATGTAATCCATCAGAACCTGAATTTATTCTTACGGTGTGGGGAAAAGGATATGTGTGGAAGGAAAGTATGAGATGAAACGGAAAGTGACTTTATATTTTATGACGGTCATTACACTTATGCTTGTATTATTTGAAGTTGTATTTTCAGTCTCAATTTATCGATACTATTATAATGGGATTGTGCAATATATAGAGTCTCATGCGAAAACGAGTACACGTTTTTTTTCAGAATACAATTCACTATACTTTATTCGATTACAAGAATATAGTGGTGACATAATTAGTAGCTTTCAATTAGAAGGAACAGAATTACAGTTAATTGATCGTCACGGCTCGGTTATACAATCTTCAAGTGGTGAAAAGGTAGAAGGTAAAGTGAATATTCCACAATCATTATTAGAAGGTGAAATGTATAATCAAGTTACTACGAAAGGTAATAAAAAACAACTAGAGGTGCTAAGCCCACTTATACATCAAGGACAAACTATTGGTGTTTTAAAATATACGACTGTTTTAACAAATGTAAATAAAAAGATTATTGAAATTATTACGTTTACTATTTCTGTAGGTATTGTTATTTCGGGAGTCGCCTTCTTAATTAGTAGACGTTTGGCAAATTCATTTGTTGAGCCAATTGAATCCATTATTCAAGCCTCTTCACAAATTGCAGAAGGCACATTAAAGCAAAAAATTAAAGAAGATTATCCTGGAGAATTAGGTGACTTGGCACATAGTTTAAATTATATGGCCTATAAAATAGATAAGGCTGAGCAGATGAAAAATGAATTCATTGCTTCTATTTCGCACGAAATACGAACGCCTTTAACAGGAATTAAAGGTTGGAGTGAGACGTTAAAAACAGTAGATCATTTAACAGAAGAAGAAATAAAGCAAGGTATGGGCATTATTTCAGGTGAGACAGATAGGTTGATTCATTTAGTAGAAGAATTGCTAGATTTTTCAAGATTACAATCAAATCATTTTAATTTATATAAACAAAAGGTGCAATTGTACGATATACTAGAGGAGACGATTTGGCAATTAACTCCTAAATCGGAAGAGAAGGAAATTCAATTTATTACTACTATAGACCGAATTGAATTGATGGGAGATCGAAATAGGCTAAAGCAAGTTTTCTTGAATATTGTTCAAAATGCAATTAAGTATTCACATGAAAAAAGCACAATACACATTGAAGCAACTAAAATAGAAGGACAAGCAGTGATTAAGGTAAGAGACGAAGGGATTGGAATTGCTAAAGAACATTTACCATATATTGAGCAATCATTTTACCAAATTAATAATCATGCTGCAGGTGCAGGTATTGGTTTAGCTATCGTTAAAAAAATGGTAGAGCTTCATGGCGGTGCGCTTAGTGTTACAAGCAAAGAAGGAATAGGAACAACAATTTTGATAAAACTCCCATTATAATACAAATAAAATCTATTTATATGGTGAAATAAAAATAAATAGATGTATAATTATATTGGGCGATTTATATATAAGATTAATAGGGAGAGGAATTCGATAGAATGGAAAAAGCTTTAAAAATTAAACAAATAGTAGTCGTTTTAATAGCGATTGCCGCAGTAGCTATTGGGTATTACATGTTTCAATCAATTACTTCACCAGCAAAAGCTGTTGCGAAACAAGAAAATGTAGTGCAGCTTGCAAGTGAACAGCCGAAAGTTGAAATGAATAAAACGGCACCAAGTCGTTTTAATGGAAAAGAAAGAAAAGTTGCTTATCTTACATTTGACGATGGGCCAGGGAAATATACGGCTGAATTATTAAATACGCTAAAACAACATGATGCGAAGGCGACGTTCTTTTTAATTGGAGCGAATGTAAAAGAATTTCCTGATTTAGTGAAACGTGAAAATGCTGAGGGTCATTATGTAGGCATGCATAGTATGACACATAATTTCGCAAAGTTATATAAAAATGGCGAGTATGTAAATGAGATGAAAGAAGATCAAGGTTTAATCGCTAATATTATTGGGAAATCACCTAAATTAACACGTCCTCCATATGGTTCGATGCCTGGATTGAATGAAGGTCTTCGAAATAAAGTGGTAGAAGGCGGATTTAAAGTATGGGATTGGACAATTGATTCATTAGATTGGAGATACAATAAAATGCCAGTTGATGCAGCTGCAGCACAAATTGCTCAAAACGTATTAACAAACGCAACAAAACCACAAGAAGTAATTTTAATGCATGATATTCACCCGCAATCAGTTGCTGCTGTGCCAGCAATTTTAAAGGGGCTAAAAGAAAAAGGTTATGAGTTTGAAGCTTATCATGAAGAGAGTCACTTCCCAGTGAACTTCTGGCATGATAACCGTATGTAATGGAGGAATTGACGTTGAAGTATGGAAAAGTAGCAGTAGTTGGAGCGTTATCAGTAGGGTTGTTAACAGGTTGTTTCGGTGAAAAGCCAGAAGAAAATTTATATACAGCTTTTGAAACAGCAGCAACACAAGAAAAATCTTTAGTGGATGAAGCAAAAAAATTAGAGCAGTTAGAGAAACAAGGCCAAGAATTATATTCTCAAATTTTGCAAGAAGGCAAAGATCATAATGAAGCAGTTGTGAAGAAACTAGAGCAAGCTACTGCAAATGTAGATGATCGTGAAAAAGTATTGAAAAATGAAAAAGAAATGCTAGAAAAAGCTCAGAAAGAAACAAAATCTGTACAAGGAAATATAGAGAAGCTTGAAGATAAAAAGTTACAAAAACAAGCAAAAGCAGTAGAAGAGTCGTATAAGAATCGTTATGATGCATTCCAAAAGATGAATGAAAATTACACGAAAGTGTTAGCGACTGAAAAAGAACTGTATGAAAAATTAAAAGTAAAAGAAACGAAATTAAAAGAAATCGGTGAAAAAGTTAAAACTGTTAATGAATTAAATGTGGAAGCACAAAAGTCGAAAGAGCAGTTTAACAAATTTACAAAAGAGTATAATGACAGTAAATTAGCATTCTACAAAGATGCAGAAATTAAGATTAAAGATCAGAAATAAAGAAGAATCTAAAGTGTAATAAAAAGCCGGAGAAACATCGTTATAAATGTTTTTTCGGTTTTTTACGTTAAATGAATAGAAAAGACTGGAATTGATATCATAAAAGAGTTATAGTGAGTTATTCTAAGGGAAACATTGTAAAGTAAGGAGAATGGGAATATGTCATATGAATTTTTACTCAAATTAGGTTTAGCACTCTTTTTAGGATTATTCATCGGGATAGATAGGCAGCTAAAGAATAAACCACTTGGTGTGAAAACAAGTATGGTTATTTCTGTAGCAAGTTGTTTAATTACGATGGTTTCAATTGAATCTGTGCATGTATATTCTGTTCCAGGACATACAAATATGGATCCGATGCGACTGGCCGCTCAAATTGTTAGTGGAATTGGTTTTCTTGGCGCAGGTGTCATTTTACGAAGAAGTAATGACGTTATTTCTGGATTAACAACAGCTTCTATGGTGTGGGCTGCTTCAGCTTTAGGAATCGCAATTGGTGCAGGATTTTATTTACAAGCGACAGTTGCTATGGTTTTAATTATTTTAGCGATTAATGTACTTCCGCAACTTGTGAAAATTGCAGGACCGTATTCATTAAGACAAAAGGATTTATCTATAAAAATTACTGTTAAAGAGCATCATGAATTAGATGGTATATTTAAGCAAATTAAAAATTTAGGCATGCATGTGAAACGCGTGAAAATTAAAGATATAGATAGTGGAGCATTTCAGCAACTGGAGATGGTTATTTTAGCTCCAGAAGATTTATATACAACAGAGTTATATAGTTCCCTGAAAGAGATTGATCGAGTAGTTTCAGTTGAAGTGGAAAGTAGATAATTGTGATAAAAAAGAGTGAAGTGAATTCACTCTTTTTTATTTGGATTTTTAAGGAATGAAATTGATATAATGATGAGTAATAAGGGGAGAGAAATGATGGGAATACATATTAGAAGAGCAATAAAGGATGATATACAAGGTATAGCAAAGGTGCATGTCGATAGTTGGAAGACAGCGTATAAAGGGATATTTGCTGACGAAATTCTAGATAATATAGCATATGAGAAACGAGAAAAACAATGGGAAGATATTTTTCAAAAAGAAGGTAATCATCAATTTAGATTTGTAGCAGAGAATTTAAATGGAGAAATAGTTGGATTCATCGATGGGGGGATAGAAAGAACTGATACATATAATTGTGATGGAGAATTATATGCAATCTACCTTTTACAACAGTATCAAGGAATGAAAATAGGACAAAAGTTATTTCAAGCGTTACTATCAGAATGTGTAAAGAATGATATGCAATCACTTTTAGTTTGGGTTGTTACGAATAATCCTTCTAAAAAGTTTTATGAAAAATTTAACCCAGAAAAAATTGATACAAAATTTTTAGAGCGATTACAGGTAGAAGAGACAGCATATTGCTGGAGAGATATAAATAATATTATTATGTAAACTTTATGTTTGAAAGAGGTATACCAATTAAGGTATACCTCTTTTGTTTAACCATTTTGGATAGATTACTAATGAAAAATAGTAAGTATGTAGTTTGAAGCTGAGTATTTTTTTTGTGTATTTTTAACTAGATTAAAGAAAAGGGGGAAAACAAGGAAAATTAAATCAGATAAAAAAATTCTGAAATATACTCTTGAATTGAATATTATTATCAATTAGAATCATAATTGATAACGACATTCAATTATCGTTTATTATATAAAATTTCGATAGCTTTAATATAAAGAGGAGGACCAACATGCAGCTTGCGAAACAAATCGCAGAACATGCAACATTACAAAGCTTTTTAAACTGTTATTTAAGAGAAACAGGGAGTGGAGAATGGATTACAGAGGATGAAAGAATGAAAAGTATCTTCAGTAATACGTTGAATAGAGATACAGTCCCCACATATTTATGTTGTCGGCTATCGGCACAGAACGTTACTTTGTATGGAGAAGTTATATATAAATCACCAACAGATCGCCATTTGTTTGGAGAACAATTTTATTATCAAATTGGAGATAGTAATTCTGTTATTACAGCAGATTACGTTACAGTTATTACGTTTTTAATAAAAGAGATGTCGATCAACTACGGAGAAGGAACGAATCCTGCGGAACTTATGCTTCGAGTTATCCGTAGTTGTCAAAATATTGAGGAATTTACAAAAGAGAGAATAGAAGATACATCCGCATTATACGGTTTCCATACAACTTTTATAGAAGCGGAGCAGTCTTTATTATTTGGGCATTTAACTCATCCTACACCAAAGAGTAGACAGGGGATATTGGATTGGAAAAGTGCAATGTATTCTCCAGAATTAAAAGGGGAATGTCAGCTTCATTATTTTCGGGCACATAAAAGTATAGTAAATGAAAAATCATTATTATCAGATTCTACAACAACGATTATAAAAGAAGAATTAAGTAATGATGAGATGGTTAGTAAGGAATTTATAGCGAAGTACTGTAAGGAAGATCAATATGCATTAATTCCAATTCATCCGCTTCAGGCAGAATGGCTCTTGCATCAAGCTTACGTACAAGATTGGATAATTCAAGAATTGCTTGAGTATATTGGTCCTGTAGGTAAGTATTATATGGCAACATCATCACTAAGGACGCTATATCATCCCAATTCGAAGTATATGCTTAAGTTTTCATTTCCGGTGAAAGTAACGAATTCAATGCGTATTAATAAACTGAAAGAACTTGAGAGTGGTCTTGAAGGGAAGGAAATGTTAAATACGGCTATTGGTGAAGTACGAGAAAGATTTCCAGGATTTGATTTTATTTGTGATCCAGCCTTTATTACATTAAATTATGGAACACAAGAATCTGGATTTGAAGTGATTATTCGTGAGAATCCTTTTTATAGCGAACATGCAAACGACGCAACATTAATTGCTGGGCTAGTTCAAGACGCTATACCTGGGGAGCGTACGCGGTTATCGAATATTATTCATCGCCTAGCAGATTTAGAAAGTAAAAGCTGTGAAGAAGTAAGCTTAGAGTGGTTTAGACGATATATGAATATTTCTTTAAAGCCAATGGTATGGATGTATTTACAGTATGGTGTTGCATTAGAAGCTCATCAGCAAAATAGCGTTGTTCAGCTAAAAGATGGTTATCCGGTCAAATATTATTTCCGTGATAATCAAGGATTTTATTTCTGTAATTCAATGAAAGAGATGCTTAATAATGAATTAGCTGGTATTGGAGAACGTACTGGAAATTTATATGACGACTATATTGTGGATGAGAGATTTCGTTACTACTTAATTTTCAATCATATGTTTGGCCTCATTAATGGTTTTGGCACAGCAGGATTAATTAAGGAGGAAATTCTTCTCTCGGAATTAAGGTCTGTACTTGAATCATTCCTTCCATATAACCGGGAACCTTCTACATTTTTAAGAGAATTATTGGACGAAGATAAGTTAGTGTGTAAAGCAAATTTACTAACGAGATTTTTCGATGTCGATGAGTTAAGTAATCCATTGGAGCAAGCTATTTATGTGCAAGTACATAATCCACTCGTTAGAGAAGTGGCTGTTCGTTCATAAATAACGTTAAAATTTCACGTAATACAAATAATGGTATTTTGTCATAAGGTGGAGGGTTTTATGAGAGTGGACATGTATCATACGAAAGTATTGAAGGCGCTCGAATCAGAAGATTACATTTCAGTACGAAGAAGAGTGCTACGTCAATTAGTAGAATCGTTAATTTATGAGGGGATTATTACACCGGTTCGCATAGAAAAAGAAGAACAACTTCTTTTTCTAATACAAGGACTTGATGAAGAAGGCAAAAGTGTCACGTACAAATGCTATGGCAGGGAACGGATGACATTTGGACGTATTTCGTTAGGCTCATTAATAGTAAGAGTTCAAGATGAACAGCAAGAAATACAATCTGTCTCGCAATTTCTAGAAGAAGTTTTTCGGGTTACTAGTGTAGAACAAGCTAAATTAGATTCTTTTATACACGAATTAGAACAAACAATATTTAAAGACACGATTGCACAATATGAAAGAAATAATAAGAGAGAATATACTCAAAAATCTTACGATGAGTTTGAAAGCCATTTAATAGACGGCCATCCATATCATCCTAGTTATAAAGCACGTGTTGGATTTCAATATCGTGACAATTTTCAATATGGTTATGAATTTATGCAGCCAATAAAACTCATATGGATTGCAGCGCATAAGAATTATGCGACTGTAGGTTATGAGAATGAAGTGATGTATAACAACCTTTTAAAAGAGGAGATTGGCGATCGTAAATTAGAAGAGTTTATGGAACGAATTCGTAATAAGGGATGTAATCCAAAACAGTACGTGTTTATACCTGTTCACCCATGGCAGTGGGAGAATTTCATCATTTCAAATTATGCGGATCATATACAGGGTAAATTTATTGTTTATTTAGGAACATCAGAGGACGATTATTGCGCGCAACAGTCAATGAGAACGTTAAGAAATATTACGAGTCCAAAGAAACCGTACGTTAAATTATCGATGAATTTACTCAACACTTCAACACTTCGTACGCTGAAACCATACTCTGTTGTGAGTGCACCAGCAATATCAAATTGGTTAAATGATGTTGTAAGTAATGACGCCTATTTAATGGATGAAGCACGTTTAATCTTGTTAAATGAGTTTTCAAGTGTAACGTATGACACGAATAAGAAAGCTATATATGGTTCATTAGGATGTATTTGGCGCGAAAGCATTCATAAGTATTTAGATGCAAAAGAGGATGCAATTCCTTTTAATGGTTTATACGCTAAAGAGAAAGATGGTACACCAATTATTGATGCGTGGTTGAACAAATATGGAATGAAGGATTGGCTACAATTACTTATTCAAAAAGCGATAATACCAGTTATACATCTTGTTGTAGAGCATGGTATCGCACTGGAATCACATGGACAAAATATGATTCTAGTCCATAAAGAAGGGGTGCCTGTTCGTATTGCGTTAAAGGATTTTCATGAAGGGCTTGAGTTTTATCGTCCATATTTGAGAGAAGTTGACAAATGTCCCGACTTTACTAAAATGCATAAAACATATGCGAATGGAAAAATGAATGATTTCTTTGAAATGGATCGCATCGAATGTTTGCAAGAGATGGTGTTAGATGCACTATTCCTGTTTAATTTAGGAGAATTAGCATTCGTACTTGCGGATGAATATGGATTGAAAGAAGAACATTTTTGGATGATGGTTGTTGAAGAAATTGAAGATCATTTAAGAATATATCCACATTTGAAAGGTAGATTTGAAAATATTCAATTATATGCACCTACATTCTATGCTGAACAATTAACGAAACGTCGATTATATATGGATCTGGAATCGCTTGTTCATGAAGTTCCAAATCCATTGTATAGAGTAAGACAACTTATGAAACAAAAATCAGCTGTTACAGGGGGAAATTATGCTAATCGTTAATAAACAAGAGTATAGCAAAAGTGATTTTGAATTGAGATTACAAGTTTATGAGGAAATGGAAAAATTTAAAGAAGCAGAAGGAAATAGATTTGCACTTTGTCTGAAAGATCCATTCGATATTATTACGATTGTGTTTTTCTTAAAAGAAAAGAAATCATCAGTATTACTTATACATGAAGATACACCAAAAGAAACAGCTATTGAAATGGCAAAGCGTGCAAATTGTGTAGGAATTTTATATGGAGAATATGGCGATTTTACAAAATTAGAAGTAGGGAACTTTTTACTAGAAGAGCCTTCTTTATTGCAATATAGTTCTGGAACTACAGGGGAACCGAAACTAATTCGTAGAGCATGGACGGAAGTTGATACGGAAATTACCGCTTATAATGAAGCTTTAAACTGTGAAGTAGATGAAGTGCCAATCGTTATGGCTCCTGTTTCACATTCATACGGACTAATATGTGGTACTTTATCAGCAATTAAGAGGGGGAGCCAGCCTGTAATCATTACGAATAAAAATCCTAAATTCGCATTAAATATAGTTCGCAATACAGAAAAACATATTATATATGCAGTACCACTTATGTTACACATTATGGGGAGTTTTCCATTAGGGACGTTCCAGTTTCATAAAATTATGACATCAGGATCGCCTTTGCCAGAAGCACTATTTTATAAACTAAAAGAAATGACAACATATATGATGCAGCAATACGGTTGTTCTGAAGCAGGTTGTATTAGTATATGTCATGATATGAAGAGCCATTTAGATTTAGGAAACCCTCTACCTCATGCGAGTATAAGCATAGGTTCAGATGAAAATGCACCGGAAGAAATCGTCGTGAAAATGAATGATAAGGAAATCTTCACGAAAGATTTAGGGTATAAATCTGAGCGTGGCATTCATTTTATGGGGCGTATGGACGATGTAATTAATGTTTCGGGATTAAAAGTCTTTCCTATAGAGGTAGAAGAAACGATGCTTCGATTGGAAGGTGTTCAAGAGGCAATTGTATATCGAGGGAAACATCCTGTCATGGGCGAAATAGTTAAAGCGAAAGTGATCTCTCATGTTGATCCAGTACAAATAAGAGAATGGTGTATTCAGCACTTACCTTCTTATAAAGTTCCCCATGAAATTGAAAGTGTAAATGAAATTCCTAAAAATAAAACTGGAAAAGTAAGTAGAAAGTTACTAGAGATGGGAGAGGTTACAACATGAGACGGGAAGCGTTAAAGAATGCCGTGTTAAAAATTATGATTGAAAAAATGGAACTGAAAAATGTAACGCATTTAGAAGAAACGATGCGCTTAAATCAAGATTTATATATAGATTCGGTAATGATGTTACAGCTTATTGTATACATAGAAATGGATGTAAAGCTATGCGTTCCAGAGGATGAGGTAGATCCAAAGGCATTTCTTACTGTAGGATCTTTGCTTGATTTTATGGAGGAGTTACAAGAAGTAAATGTGAATAACTAACCTTTAGGAAAGTGGATGAGAGTATGACTTCAATTAAAGTGCACTGTTTAGTGAGTTGTTTTTGTGAAATTATAAAAAGGCGTAGCGACATTGATTTTCGTCCATTTTATTTTGGACTATGGGATGGAGATTTTGATATAACAGAAGGCGGAATTATTTCATATCACTCTGAAAACATTAACCATGATCATTATTTACTTTGGTTTGAAAAATTGTACGGTATTAAAGTAAACGAATGGTATGATCATGCAAAAGATAAAGATAGCAATGTAGAAACGTTTTTAGAATTAGTAGAAAACAAGCCGGAAAATCGTTATGTCATTGTAATGGTTGATATGTCTCTATTACCAGAGAGGGAAAATAAATTTCATCAAAAACCGTTTCCACATTATTTAATGATATCAAAAACAGAGAAAGAAGAAGAGTGGTTCATGCTAGATCCTGATTTTCGTTGGGAAGGAAATATGGAAAGAGAAAAAGTACTTCACTCTATTCAAGATAACCCATTTGGTGGAGGGTATTTTATTGATATAGAAGGAATTGGGGAGCCAACGCAAGAAACAGTAGCTAGTTATTTCACAAAAACATTCAAAAAGAACGACAATGAACTGACTATGGAGCTGAAAAATTTAATTGTAAAAATGGCAAATGAGGAAGAAGGATATGCGCTTTCTGGACTTGTAGCAGCAGTAAAACAAATACCAGTACTTGCAATTCGTAAATATAGTTATGAGCATGCCTTTGCATACTTCCGTGAAACGTTGCAATATTCGGAGCAAGAATTTGATTATTGGTGTGATCGGGTAGAGGATATTGTACAAGGATTTACAAATGTACAGTATCGTGCAATTAAAATGGCAATGACGAATAATAAAGGTATGCTAGTATCGATTATTGAAAAACTGGATGAAATGAATGCAATTGAACTGCAAATTAAGAAGGAATTAGAGAGACAGTTTCTATCATGGAAAGGTATGAAAACAAATCAGTCTGTCGCAACTTTTTAATAAGCTAACTGAATTTAAGATAGGGGAGTTTAATGCTATGAAATATTCGCTATGTACCATTTCATTTCGTCATCAATTAATTTCATTTACTGATATTGTTCAATTTGCATATGAAAACGGTTTTGAAGGAATTGAATTGTGGGGGACTCATGCACAAAATTTGTATATACAAGAACGCGAAACGACAGAACGAGAATTGACTTTTCTAAAGGATAAAAACTTAGAAATTACGATGATAAGTGATTACTTAGATATATCATTATCAGCAGATTTTGAAAAAACGATAGAGAAAAGTGAACAACTTGTAGTACTAGCTAATTGGTTTAATACGAATAAAATTCGCACGTTTGCTGGGCAAAAAGGGAGCAAGGACTTCTCGGAACAAGGGAGAAAAGAGTATGTGAAGCGAATACGTAAGATTTGTGATGTGTTTGCTCAGCACAATATGTATGTGCTGTTAGAAACACATCCCAATACACTAACGGACACATTGCCTTCTACTATAGAACTATTAGAAGAAGTAAATCATCCGAATTTAAAAATAAATCTTGATTTTCTTCATATATGGGAGTCTGGCGCAGATCCAATAGACAGTTTCCATCGATTAAAGCCGTGGACACTACATTACCATTTTAAGAATATATCTTCAGCGGATTATTTGCATGTGTTTGAACCTAACAATGTATATGCTGCAGCAGGAAGTCGTATTGGTATGGTTCCGTTATTTGAAGGTATTGTAAATTATGATGAGATTATTCAGGAAGTGAGAGGTACGGATCTTTTTGCTTCCTTAGAATGGTTTGGACATAATTCAAAAGAGATATTAAAAGAAGAAATGAAAGTATTAATAAATAGAAAATTAGAAGTAGTAACTTCGTAATGTGAAATGATGTGAGAGTCTCGTTTTAGAGGCTCTTTTTTTATGGTAAAAAATAACCAAAAATTTCCATGTATTTTAATTTGAATTTAACACAATTTATATATAAATAAGGAGGTGATTGGTAATGGCTAGAAATCGTAATTCTAATCAATTAGCATCACATGGAGCACAAGCAGCTTTAGATCAAATGAAATATGAAATTGCACAAGAGTTTGGTGTACAACTTGGCGCTGATACTTCTTCACGTGCAAACGGTTCTGTAGGCGGTGAAATTACAAAACGCCTTGTAGCGATGGCAGAACAACAACTTGGTGGCGGATATACTCGCTAATTGTAGAAGGTTATAGGAGAAAGGAAGGATTCTTCCTTTCTTTTTTTTTCAATTAATTGGTATGGATATATTGTGAACTGGATTCAAAGAATAGGAATAATACTATAATTTCCCCAATTTCTTTTGTTGTGAATGGGAAGTAGTAAAGATGTAATAGCCCTGGTGGAATGAAAAGTTACGTTCCAGCGGGGCTATTATATGGTAAGAAATATATGATGAAAGGTTTCGAAGCCAACATGTTAAAAAAAGAAAACTGTTGTTTAATTGCGCTTGCATCAGTTCCACTTGTTATGACATTAGGGAATTCAATGCTCATCCCAATTCTGCCGACTATTGAAAAGAAATTACATATTTCATCGTTTCAAGTATCCATGATTATTACAATTTACTCTATCGTAGCTATTCTACTTATACCGATTGCTGGTTATTTATCAGATAGATGGGGACGAAAGATGGTAATGGTTCCGAGTTTGCTGATTGCAGCTATAGGAGGAGCGATAACTGGTTGGGTATCTTGGAAAGTTGATAATCCCTACAATTGGATATTGATTGGTAGAGCGATTCAAGGTATTGGTGCTGCTGGTGCAATGCCAGTTGTTATACCGTGTGTTGGTGATTTATACAAAGACGAAAAACAAGTTAGTACAGGTTTAGGAATCATAGAAACATCCAATACATTTGGGAAAGTACTGAGCCCTATTTTAGGGTCTGCTCTTGCTGCCGTTGTATGGTTCTTACCATTTTGGGCGATTCCAATTTTATGCGTAGTATCAATTGTTTTATTACTTGTTCTAGTAAAGGCAAAGAAACAAGAAGGAGAAGTCCCACCACTTAAAGAGTTTATAAAATCTATTCTGTCTACGTTTCGAGAAAAAGGAAGATGGTTAATTGCCATTTTTGCATTAGGTGCAATTATTATGCTTATTTTATTCGGAATTCTCTTTTATTTGTCGACTATACTGGAATCAAAGTATGACATTCATGGTATATGGAAAGGGTGTGTGCTTGCTATTCCGTTACTTGTACTGTCACTTAGTTCATATATGGCCGGTAAAAAAATTGGAGATAATCAAAATGTTATGAAGAAGTGTATTTATATTGGTTTTTTAATGGCAGCTGCATCAGTCATCATTCCTTTATTTATAAAAGGGATTTATTTACTACTTCTTTGTCTCGTTATTATGGGGATAGGGATTGGTATGGCACTCCCATGTTTAGATGCCCTCATTACACAAGGAATTGAAAAGGAGCAAAGGGGAACGGTTACGTCATTTTACAGTTCAATGCGATTTATCGGTGTAGCAGCTGGACCACCTTTATATTCTTTTTTCATGAAAGGGGCGGACCATGAAGTGTTTTATTTGACAAGTATTTTCGCTGCCATTGGTGCTGTCATAGCAATCATTTGGATTAAACCAGCAAAGGATGCAAAGGCGGTAAAACAGAAACCGGAACCTACTTCATAATTTGTAAGAGAATTGCATGATGTTTTGAGAAACATGCAATTCTCTTTCGTTCATTAAGAATAAATAACTTGTTTTAACATATAAAGTGCGACACCCCATATGATGAGGCCAGAAAATTTATTTAATAATAAAATTGTCTTTCCGGTTGAGTCTAGTCTTTTTAGAAATTTCCCCGCTAAAGCTAAGCTTATAAACCAAATCCAAGAAACGATAATAGTTGCAAGTGTGAAAGCCCATTTTTCACTTCCTATGTATTGAATAGAATTTGTTCCAATTACACCGATTGTGTCTAAAATAGCATGTGGATTTAATAACGAAACTGATGCTGCGAAAAGGATTTGCTTTTTTAAGGGCATACTTTTTTCTTGTTTTACATCGTTGGAAGGATTACTTCTCCAAATAACAAAGCCCATATATAGGAGAAAGAAAAATCCAATTATATATAATGAGTTAGTTAGCCAAGAAAAAGTAAGGAGTACAAGGGAGACACCTTGCACTGCAATCAATATGAGTAACGTATCACATATAGAGGCAGTTAATACTACAGGGGCTGCCCTCCAAATGTTTGGTTGGCTCGCACCTTGGTTAAAGACAAAAACATTTTGTACACCTAATGGAATGATAAGTCCAAATGCAAGAATGATACCATGAATAATTGCTTCACTCATCATATTACCTCCTATTTTAATTCATTATGATAGTGTATATTGTATAGAAGAAATGAAAATTTGTATCCATCCATATGGTTGGGGAGGTTACCAACCAAAAAGAATATAAGGTGATATGATGGAAAGATTCGTTTGGAAACCGGATATGTCTCTAGCGACGCCGCTGTATAAACAAATAGAAACGTATATAAAAGAAAAGATCGTTAATGGAGAATGGACCGTTGGAACGAAATTACCTTCACAAAGAGATTTGGCCCATACATTTGGTGTGAATCGAAGCACAATTGTAATGGCTTTCGATGAACTAGTTGCAAAGGGATACATTGAAGGGAATGGCAGGAAAGGAACAATTGTTGTAAATAATAATGAGAATGTTTCAACTTACGCACCCCCGCCTAATTGGCAGTCTTATGTAGAAACAGGACTTCATTATCCGAATCTCCCAGCTATTCAAGAGATTAATCAAGCTGAATTTTACCCACATGTAATTCGGTTAGGAACAGGTGAGCTCGCGCCGAGTCTCTTACCTGAGAAAAAGATGAAAGAAATTATGAATAATCTTTTAAAGTCAAATGTGACGCTTGGGTATGAAGAGCCGAAAGGAAATTTTTATTTAAGGGAAAAGATTTCCGAATACTTAAAGGAGCATGGCGTATATGTATCTCCTGACTCTATATTAATTGTTTCAGGAGCAATTCAAGCGCTGCAACTTATTTCTATGGGGCTTCTTTCGAAAGGGGCATCAATCTTATTAGAGAAACCATCCTATTTATATTCGCTTAATGTTTTTCAATCAGCAGGAGTACGTTTAATTGGAATCCCAATGGATGAAAGCGGGTTACATACATCATATATTAAGAAATATAAGAAGCAATTTAATGCCTCTATTTTATATACAATCCCGTCTTTTCATAATCCAACGAACTTTAGTATGAATGCGAAGAAACGAATAGAAGTGATGGAAATATGTAATGAAATTGGATTACCTATTATAGAGGACGCAGTGTATCAAGACTTATGGTTTGATGCACCTAGTTCGAAACCTTTAAAAGCCTATGATAAAAATGGAATCGTACTACATATTGGAAGCATGTCCAAAGTAATTAGTCCAGGTTTAAGAATTGGATGGATTGTTGGACCTGAGCCAGTAATTCAAAGATTGTCAGACATAAAGATGCAAACAGATTATGGTTCAAGCACTATATCCCAGCAAATTGCAGCAGAGTGGTTTACAAATGGTCTATATGATAAGCATTTGCGATTTGTAAGAAGTGAATTGAAAAAACGAAGAGATTTTATGCTACTAATGTTAGATAAATATCTTCGTGAAATAGCAACTTGGCATGAGCCAACAGGCGGATTTTATATATGGGTACATATAAAAGTACCCATTTCATATCGCAGTTTATTTGATAAAGCTCTGCAAGAAAAGGTTTTATTAAACCCAGGTACTTTATATGATAGAAGTGCAAATCAATTTTTGCGCCTATCGTATTCATACGCAACGTTAGAAGAAATTGAAATAGGTATAAAAAAACTTGCACAACTAATGAAAAAGTAAGAGGAGAAAGTAATGAAACAATATGTAATTTGCCAAATGATCAATGGAGAAAAATATTTAGCTACTTATGCGGAGACGAAGCAAGAGGCGATTGAAAAAGCAGAACTGTTAGGATTAAGAACGGGAAATCGTTACATAGTTATAACTGCAGAAGAAGCCGAAGGCTTAACGTATCCTTAAACAATGTATGAGATTATATAGGAAGTAAATAAGTCTAGTAATATAAGAAATTACTAGGCTTATTTACTATTAAGTTGTTAAACGTTCTCGTATTTATACGCAAAGTAATAATATTATGAGTCAAGTTGACGAAAAAATCGATTTGTCTTTCGGTCTTGATTTCCTTTTCTATATTCATCAATATATTGCCTAAAGTTCCAAGCTTGTAAAAATTTATTAGCAGAGTTATAACCAGAATTGTAAAGCCAGTCTTTTTCTTCCTTCGTCAGTTCAAAATTAGTACTTGTAATCGTTCCTGTTGGAATTGTAATCGTTCTTGCTTTTGACTCCTTATCTAAATGACGTAAATCATGAGCTTGCATCATTGTTTTAAATAGTCCTTTGAACATGGAAATAGGCTCGTTATAGTGAGCGGGATCAGCTTGAATCTCATCTTTTACAAAATGAAATCCGAAAGTCGGCCAGCGAGGAGCGGTAGGTGAATCGAAGATCCAAATTGGATAATTACTTAGAATTCCTCCGTCAACCATATAACAAGGCTGCTTCCATTTTGGAGTTCTCCATTTTACGGGTTCAAAGAAGAAGGGGATTGTACTACTCATTCTTACCGCTTTAGCGATAGAGAAGCGATAATTTAAAAATCCGTAGTTTGGTAAGTCGTCAGGAAAGACAACCATTTTACCATTACTAATATCAGAAGCGATGATTTTGAGTTTGTTTAGATCCGGTAAATCAGTAAATAAATGAACACCTTTTTTTCGAAGTAATTCTTCAATCCATTCTTCTATAAATACATTAGAGTATATACCTAGAGTAGTCCATGCACTTAGTCCTTTTCCGATAAAGGGGATTTTGTCAATAAAGGTTTTCTTCGTAAATTTGTTATAATCGATATCAGTTATAATGGTTTTTAGCTCTGAACAAGAATATCCTACAGCTAAAAGTGCCGCGATAATTGCACCAGCTGATGTTCCAGCTACACGTTCCCATTCATAACCTTTTTCGGCTAACGCGCAAATTGCCCCAACATGCGCAATACCGCGCACACCGCCTCCTTCAAAAACACCATCAATCTTCATTAAACATACTTCCTTTCAAATAAAAGATTTGGAAATGGAAAAAAAGCACGTATTGTACGTGCTTTTTTACAATGGTTTTTAAGTTTACTAGCAGCCTACAAAGCCGCCCCAACAGCTAGCTCCGATGATGATTAGAAGGATGAATAAAACGATTAATAAAGCGAAACCTCCGTAACCACAACCACCACAGCTACCGCCGTAACCGTAACCGCCGCAACTATATCCGTAACCCATGTGGAATTCCTCCTTATATTAAAAATAAAAATGAACGAGGGGAAAATGTACTGGAAGAACTAAAGAACTATCGTGTTTGTAGGAACAATGTATAGTATGCTTTTTTAAACTTGTTCGCGTACGAAGGATAAGCCCGTTTTTGAAGGCTTGTTGATTTTGTAAAGAATGAAGTATAATCTTTGTACTATGATATAAATAAGTATGTAAATGTAAGGAGAATTTATGAATAAAAAAATTGAAGTATTAATTGATAAATATGAACTAACACACTTGAAAGAGGAACTTATTAATACTGTATTTCCTTGTATAAAAGTTGTGCCAAAGCAGCAGGAAACTGTTGCGATAGGTAGTTCGAAAATGGGAGGAGTTCCTGATTTACCAGCTTTATTTGAATATCCAAAGCATAAAGGAAATCCACTACAATTTATCGCGCAATTTAACTTAAGTGATTTACAAAACGTTGGTATGGATCACAATCTTCCTAAAACGGGGATGCTGTATTTCTTTTGCATTGAAAATTATTTTGAAGAAAATGTGAAGCTAACAGAGGCTGGGCGTGTACTTTATTATGATGTTCCTGTAGAGCAATTACGAAGAGGAAATGAAGTACAAGCGAAATATAACCAGTGTGCAATTACTTTTGAACTGACATACAAATTACCAGAACTTTTCATTGAAGATGAGGCTGATTCAGATCGTTTCTTGCAATTACTTGAAGAGCTAATTCCGGATAACTACGATAACCATCAAATGTTTGGTGAGCCATTCTCTGTACAAGAAGAAGTGTTATATGAGACGGGAGAATATATGGGAGTAGACCCGCAGCAAATGACTCTTTTATTCCAAATTGATTCAGATCATAAAAATTGTAATATGGTTTGGGGAGAACTAGGGATGCTATATTTCTGTATTAGTAATGAAGATTTGAAAAATCAACGTTTTGAAAATACATGCTGCGTATTACAAACATGCTAATGAAAAAAAGGTTGTTCTTTTAAAAAGAACAACTTTTTATGTGAATTAGTTAATATGCATAATCTCATATGACCTATACGAAAAAGTATTGTATACTCTGAAACTATACGATACTTTTTCGTATAGTTATAGAATATAAGGAGTGACAAGATGGGAAAGACAAGTAAGTATGTGACAGCTGCCGCACTTTGTTCAACTATAGTAATGGGAGGCTTACAAGCGTCATCTGTATCTTATGCAGCTACAAATCCGACTACAGTGACAGCACAATCAGATGTAAAGTTATTAGATGATTTCAGAAAAGAATTAAAAAAACAGATTGATAATCGAGAAGAAAATATTACAATCACATATAAAACAAAAGATAGAAATGCTAGAAATATTATGGATCAATTGTATGGTGAGTTTAATAAAATTGTAGATGCTGATGAGTATGTAAAATATAATGTAGCGTCTACTAGATATTCCATTAAAGGAATGCCAGGGGACTATACGTTTACACTGCAAGTAAAATACCGTGAATCAAAAGAACAAACTCAATATGTAAAAGCTCAGGCGAAATCAATTGTTGGATCAATTGTAAAACCAGGGATGGATGAGCATGAGAAAGTAAAAGTTATTCACGATTACGTTGTTAAGCATGTGTCTTATGATACGTCTTATCAAGCGTATACAGCATATGAAGCATTAGCGAATCGTTCTGCCGTTTGCCAAGGATATACATTATTAACGTATGAGTTGTTAAAAGAGGCAGGTATTCAAAATCATATTGTAACAGGCACAGGAAATGGACAAGCTCACGCGTGGAATTTAGTGAACATTGAAAACAAATGGTATCACCTAGATACTACATTTGATGATCCAGTACCAGATAAAGCAGGGCGTGCAACTTACTCATATTTTAATATGTCTGACGAACAGTTAAGTAAAGATCATGAATGGGATCGTAGCAAATATCCAGCGGCAACTACAAGTTATTTTGGTGAATTAACAAATAAAATAAAAGCTGGTAGCTCAAAAACTGTCGTATATGAGCAGATGTTAAAAGAAACAAATTTACAATACTTATCTGCAGAATACGGAGCAGAAAATTATAATGAATTTAAGCAAAAGTTGCAGCAACAGTTTGCAGCTAAACCAGAAAAAGTAGAAGTACGATATAAGCAGTCCATGGATGGGACGATGCAAGATATAAAGAAAGTATTAAATGAAATAAATTGGCCAAAAGGTGCAAAGCGTGTGTCTTATCAAGTAGCGCCTTACAGTGCATTGGCGGGTTATTCATTAGCGACAATTACATTTACGTATTAAGCAATGAGAAAGAGCATCTGTAAAAGATGCTCTTTTTATATTTATCGATCACTTTAAAATTTTGGGAATTATGTGATAAAATAAAAAGGAGAGGATGTGAATGCTGAATGAACTTGTTCGAAAGTAATATTTTTACATTGATATATACTTGTTTAGTAATCGGACTTATTGTTTTGTTTTTCATATCATTTACTTTGTTTATTAGAAGAGTATTACAAAGCAGTGCTGCAAAGAAACACCACGTGATTAATATGAACCAGAAGCTAGATCGAATCATTGAATTGCTTGAAAAAGATAAGAAATAGCGATAGAAGAGGTATGAAAAGGGGAAAGAGAATGGCCAATTATATAAAAGAATTACGTGAAAAAGTAGGACATGATTATGTTTTCTTAAACTTTGCCGGTGGTTGTGTATTTAATAAAGAAGGAGAAGTATTACTGCAAAAAAGAGGAGACTTTAACGCTTGGGGATTTCCAGGTGGTGCAATGGAGATAGGAGAATCAGCTGCGGAAACTGCAATCCGAGAAATAAAAGAAGAAACCGGGTATGATGTAGAAATAAATGAGCTTATTGGAGTGTATACAAAATATTTTCAATCATATCCAAATGGAGACAAGGCCCAGTCAATTGTGATGTTCTTTTCATTCTCAATAGTTGGAGGTGACAAAAAAGTAGATGGTGATGAAACGTTGGATTTGAAGTTTTTCCCGTTAGACGACATGCCACCGTTATTTTGTAAACAACATGAAGATTGCCTGCAAGATTTATTGGAGAAAAGAGTAGGGGTATATCGTTAACATATAAAAAAGAAGCTAAATGAAGATTAGCTTCTTTTTTATGTTTCATTTATTTCCACCAATCATCAAACATTGACGCTGGTACTTGTCTTTTATGCTCACTCACTGTGTAACGTTTTTCAATTTTCTCTGCAACGTCAGCTGGAACTGCTTTACCTTCTAAATAATCATCTAATTGATCATAAGTAATACCTAACTCTGTTTCATCAGCTTGACCTGGTTTTTCATCTAATAAATCAGCTGTTGGCATTTTTAAGTACAGTCGCTCGTCTGCACCTAACTCTTGTAATAATGCACGTCCTTGACGCTTCGTTAATCCCGTTAATGGTAATAAATCTGCACCACCATCTCCGAATTTTGTAAAGAACCCTGTTACAGCTTCTGCAGCGTGATCTGTTCCGATAACAAGTAGCCCTTTTTGTCCACCAATTGCATATTGAGTAACCATACGGATACGTGCTTTCACGTTACCTTTATTGAAATCTGTTAATGATTCACCCAATAAGTTTTCATATTGATTTGAAAAAGCATCAACAGTTGAAGCAATATCAAATGCAACAGATTGATCTGCTTGAATGAATTGTAATGCTAATTGTGCATCATCTTCATCTTTTTGTACTTTATAAGGAAGACGCACGGCGATAAACGTTGCATTACCACCTTCGTTACGAATTTCTTCAACTGCAAGTTGTGCTAAGCGTCCTGCTAATGTAGAGTCTTGTCCGCCGCTAATACCAAGTACAAATCCTTTTGCACCTGTTTTTTTTACATAATCCTTTAAGAAATCAACTCGTTTACGAATTTCAATTTTTGGATCAATTACAGGCTGAACATGTAATGCTTTCATAATCTGTTCTTGTAATGTCATTATGTTTCCTCCTATTCATATTAAAGCGGTAATTAAGTTTATATGTATAATGGTACATACTTCTATCCTTTATTATTTCGCAAAATTAACGAATATACAATAGGATGTGTGTATGAATATGAATGTAGTCATTATAAATAAAGTACTACGTATAAGCAATTTTTTTAAACCTTTCAAAAATGTAAGGTTTTTGTCATTTGAATCGATGGAAGGTATTTCCGCACTTTACTAATATAAAAACATAGATAGTAGAAGGGCGGAGAAGTAATATGAACATTAGAGAACTAGCATATCGGAATGTAACCCGAAATAGACGGACATACTCAGCCTATTTTTTGAGTAGTGCATTTGCAATTATGGCCTTTTTTGTGTATTCATTTTTTGCGTTTCATCCGGCATTAAGTGCAGGAGAATTAGGTCAGTACGTATTCGTAAGTATGTCTTTTGCACAGTCTATTATTTACTTATTTACATTCTTCTTTATTTTATATTCGATGGGAATGTTTTTAAAAACGAGAAAGCGTGAACTAGGGATTTTAATGATGTTAGGTATGACGAAATATCAATTAAAGCGTCTAATCTTTTTTGAAAATATTATGATTGGAATAGGGGCAATTATTTTTGGTATTCTTTCAGGTATGTTATTTTCAGGGGTATTACTATTTTTCGCTCCGATGATATTGAAACTAGATATCTCCTTATCCTATTACATACCGATGAAAGCAATTGTTGTAACGAGTATTATGTTTTTTATTTTATTTATGATCATATCATTGTTTAGTGCAGGAATGATTCGTAAAAATAAGATTATGAAGTTGTTTAGAGGATCGGCAGAGGCGAAACCGGAACCGAAAGCATCAATCATTTCTTCCATATTAGCAGTAGTATTGCTTAGTGCTGGCTATGTAGGAGCTCTTCTATCACATGGAGCAATGGTATTTATTATGATGATTCCTGTTACAACGGTAGTTATTATTGGGACGTATTTGTTGTACAAGCAGCTGAGTGTCTTTATTATTCGATTATGTAAAAAAAGTAAACGTTTCTATTGGACACAGACTAATATTATTACGTTATCAGATTTAGCGTATCGCATGAGAGATAACGCAAGAATGTTCTTTATTGTAACCATTATTTCTACTGTAGCATTTTCCGCAATAGGGACATTAGTTGGCTTCGCATCCATGACGAAAGGGATAATGGAGAGACCGATTTCGTTTTATTACCATTCTAAGCAAGGGAATAGTAACGAATCACAGCATATACAAATGATTGACAAAGGATTAAAGAAACATAGTATAGCAGCTTCAAAAACTAATATTTCGACAAAGAAAACGGAGGAACAGTCGTTAAGAAGCGCCATTTTTATAAAAGAATCAGACTATAAGAAATATGCAAAGTTAACAGAAGAACCATTTAATACTGTAGCAAATAAAGAAGTTGTATTTTTGTCAGCTAATATACCAGGGCCAACGATGAAAGAAAGAAAAGAAATTACTTTACCTAATATGAATGAAAATTTAAAAGTGAAAAAAGTTACTTCATCTTCATTGGGGAAAATATTAAGAGGAAATGTTTATGTAATCTCCAATAGTCAATATGATTCATTACAAGATGGGTTTATAGAGACAAAAGATTATATGTATAAAACTGAAAGAACGAAAGATGAGATTGAAATTGGTAAAGAGCTTACGCATCAAATTAAACCGTATCAAGAATATTCAACGTTTAGTGCGGAAGAGTACGAGCAAAACCAAAGTTTACAAATTGCAGGACCGATTTTATTTGTAGGTTTCTTTATTGGTATAGTATTTTTCGTTTGCGCAGGAAGTTTCCTTTACTTCCGTTTATTCTCCGATTTGGAGGATGATGTTCGCTTGTTCGAAATGATTCGTAAAGTTGGATTGACAAGTAGGGAATTATCGAAGGTAGTTACAATTCGATTGGCCCTTTTATTCTTCGTTCCAATTGGTGTTGCAACATTACATGGAGCAGTAGCCTTAACGGCGTTAGGGCAAATGTTTGAGTACTCATTGTTTAAAGAAAATACAGTTGTATTAAGTATTTTCATAGGTATTCAAGTTGTATACTTCTTACTTATAAGATCCCGTTATGTAAAACAATTGAAAGAGAGATTACGTATGCATTAAATGTGTTTTTTTAACTCGAGTACAAAATTTTCTAAAAAGAGGCAAGTATTGTCAAAAAGTGATAAAATGGAAAAAGCGAGGTGAAAAAATTAATAGAGAGTAAGGGGGGAGAAATATGAAAGCAACAGGAGTTATTCGAAAAGTAGACGAATTAGGACGAATTGTTATCCCTAAAGAATTACGCGATGTATTGGGAATACAAATCAAATCACCGCTTGAAATTTTTGTAGAAGCAGATAAAATCATTTTACAAAAATATCAACCTTACAATGCTTGCCAAATCACAGGTGATGTTTCAGGGCAGAATATTACATTAGCAAATGGAAATATTACAGTTGGTATAGAGGGAGCGGAATATTTAGTAAAAGAAATAGAAAAGTTTTTAAACAAGAGTGAGGTTTAGTCTTAATTTATATTATTTTTCAAATTACATATCATTCTTTTAAAAGACTGTAAGAGGACCATTAATTGGTCCTCTTATTTTGGTTATTAGTTGAACGACTCGGGTTGTTACTTCCTACAAATCATAGGGAAAATAAAGAAGTATTATAGAGGTAGTAAATGATGTTGAGAAATATTTGAAAAGAAGGAAAACAAAAAGAATAAAACGAATGTTACATTTACACGTATTCAAAAGTGGTCTGAAATGAAAATAATACATTTTCAGGAGGGATTACGATGAGTAGTACAGTGAATAAACAAAAAGGTATACAATTGATTCCGTTTACCGTAAATAAGGTGGTAGAACAAGTAAATGAAATTCCACCAGGTGTACAATTGATTCACGCTCCGCAAGTATGGGAAAAGAGTGTGAGGGGGCAAGATGTAGTCGTTGCCGTATTAGATACAGGGTGTGATACTAATCATATAGATTTAAAAGATCGTATTATCGGCGGAAGAAATTTCACAAAAGATTATGAAGCAGATCCAAATGTGTATCTTGATAATAACGGACATGGTACTCATGTTGCGGGAACGATTGCCGCGACTGAAAATGGTGTCGGGGTATTAGGAGTTGCACCACTTGCTAAAATGTTAGTATTAAAAGTTTTAGCGGGAGATGGTTCTGGAAGTTATGAGCAAATTATTGAGGCAATTCATTATGCTGTAAATTGGAGAGGGCCGAATCAAGAGAAAGTGAGAATTATTTCAATGTCACTTGGTGGTCCGCAAGATGTGCCAGAATTACATGAAGCAATTCAAAATGCGGTAAAGCAGGATGTTCTCGTTGTATGTGCTGCTGGAAATAATGGAGATTGCGATGATGAAACAGAGGAACTAGACTTTCCGGGTGCGTACTCCGAGGTAATTGAAGTTGGTGCCGTTAATTTAGAGCGGAAGATTGCATGTTTTAGTAATTCAAATCAAGAAATTGATCTAGTAGCGCCAGGTGATGAAATATTATCTACGTATCCAGAAGGAAAATATGCTGTGTTAAGTGGAACTTCCATGGCGACGCCGCATGTTGCTGGAGCGCTCGCCTTGCTCATTAAACAGTGTGAGAAAGAATACGGTCGAAAGTTATCGGAGCCGGAAATATATGCACAACTCATTAAAAGAACTGTACCTTTAGGGTACGAACGTACATCTGAAGGGAATGGATTAATAGATTTATTAAAAGAATAGCCATATTAAAAAAACATCTCATATGAATATGAGATGTTTTTTTAATATGGCTCTGTCGCATGTAATACAACTTGTAATAAACCTGGGAATCTAGCATTTAAATCTTCTTCACGAATTGAAATGAAACGTTGTGTTCCTTCAAGGCGCGTGTACATAACACCTGACTCACGTAAAACTTTGAAATGGTGAGATAAAGTTGATTTTGCAACAGGGATGTTTAAAGCACCACAAGATTGTTCATTTTTCTCTAGTAACATATTTACAATTTGTAAACGAATTTGATCGCTAAGTGCATATAAGACAGAAGAAAATTGAATTTCTTCTCGATTTGGATGATAGAGTGTACGCATATTTCACCTACTTGTATAAGTTAAGATATTTGCACTATAACATATAAAGTGGTATATTTCTATTGTTCGAATATATTCGAACAATAGAAATATAGGGGGAGAAGAAATGAAGTATACAAAATTGCAAAAGGCAGGATTAAATATTTCAAAGTTGGGTTTAGGTACAAATGCAGTAGGGGGACATAATTTATATGCTGATGTGAATGAAGAAGAAGGAAAGCGATTAGTAGAAGAAGCTATTCAGCAAGGGATTACATTTTTTGATACAGCAGATTCATATGGTTTCGGTAGATCAGAGGAATTAGTAGGAGAAGTATTAAAGGGAAAACGTCATGAGTTTATACTTGCTACAAAAGGTGGAATTCAACCGTTGTTAAATGGAGAAACTTATATTAACAATGAACCAAGTTATTTAAGGAATGCTGTGGAAAATAGCTTAAGAAGATTACAGACTGATTATATTGATTTATATTATTTACATTTTACAAATCCTGAAACAAGTTACATAGATTCAATCGGAGAGCTTACTCATTTAAAAGAAGAAGGGAAAATTCGTTCAATTGGAATATCGAACGTAAACATAGAACAATTAAAAGAGGCGAATCAACATGGTCATATAGATGTTGTACAATCTCCATACAATATGTTAGAACGTACAGCTGAGGAAGAACTGTTGCCGTATTGTATAGAAGCGGGTATTGCATTTATTCCATATGGGCCTCTTGCTTTTGGAATATTAGGTGGAAAATATACAGGAGATTTTAAATTGAATGAAGTCGATTGGCGTCAAAATGTAAATCTATTTGAAAAAAATACATATAAGAGTAATTTTAAGAAAGTGAATAAGTTAAAAGGGCTAGCTAAAGAAAATGATATTGAAGTGTCTCATTTAGCGTTAGCATGGTTATTAAATAAAGAAGGAATTGATACTGTTATACCTGGTGGAAAGCGGGCAGAGCAGGTAAGAGAAAGTGTGAAAGCGGTAGACGTTGCATTGAATGAAAGAGTCATGAAAGAAATCCAATCTATTTTAGAAGATTAGTTAAACAGAGGGAGAGTACCCTCTGTTTATATAAGGAGAAGGTCTAAATGAACAGAGTACTAGCTGTATTTTTTATGATAATGTTTATGATCGGTACAGATACTTTCTTAATTTCACCACTGTTGCCGACATTGCAACAGGTGTATCATGTTTCAACTGAGTTGTCAGGATGGATGGTGAGTTCGTATGCTTTAGGGTATGCTGGATTTGCGCTTGTGGCTGGTCCTATATCAGATGGATTAAACAGAAAAAAAGTAATGGTACTAGGTATGAGTTTTTTTGCAATAAGTACGTTTTTTTGTGGAATTGCACCGAGTTTTTTATGGATGCTAACATTTAGATTTTTAGCAGGTGTAAGTGCAGCTTTTGTATCTCCACAAGTGTGGGCATCTATTCCGCTCCTTATAGAGAAGAAGCAAATTGTGAAAGCAATTGGGGTTGCAACAGCAGGGGTATCAATCTCTCAAATTTTAGGGCTGCCACTGGGAGCTTATTTAGCAACGATACATTATACAATTCCATTCTATTTCATTGGTATATTATCAGCACTACTTGTCATTCTTATTTATGTTGTATTACCAGAAATACAGTCGGTTCATATAGGTGGAAATAAAAAAGCGATTTTACAGCGTTATAAACAATTACTTACAGATTCAAAGGTTTCACTTTCTTATTTTGCATACTTTGTTTTTCAAACCGGAAATTTTGCTGCATTTTCATTTTTTGGTGTATGGCTTTCCATTCAATTTGGCTTACAAGTTCATGAAGTAGGTACAGCTATGCTCGTATTAGGATTAGGAAATTTAATTGGTAATATTTTTGGTCCTAGAATCGTAAATAAAATTGGTTATAACCTTTCTTTCTATGGTGGAATTATATTTACAGCAGTGCTATATGTATTACTTCCTCATGTAAAGAACATTGTATTGGTGGAGTTATTGTTCTTTGCTTTATTTTTTGTGACAGGAATTTTGTTTGTATTAATGATGAGGCACTTACAAAACATGTCTAGTGTAGCAAGAGGAACAGGAGCCGCGCTTGCAAATGCTTCTATGTACATTGGTCAAATGATTGGTGTGGCAATAGCTGGAATGTTATTTGCAATATCTCACAATTTTATCCTTATAGGTAGTTTTACTGCGTTACTATATATAGGAGCTTTATTTTTGTTTAGAAAAAGTGAAAAACTTACTGAAAATAGTGAAACAGGAATTGCATCATAAAGCTTGTATAAATATTTCACAAATCAGAATTAATAAGAGTGTGAATACATGAATGTGCTTTTAATTAAAGTGGTTACTAAAAGTATAGAGATAGTAGAAGAAATGTATTGTAACAAAGTTATGAGGAATCAAAAAATAAAAATCCCTATAAAGATAGGGATTTATATATCGGCATATAGTTCCTTGGAAAAGGATATACTTAGTTTAGCATATCGGACTACTTATATTTGTGAAATAGATGTGAAAGTAATGTGAAAAGTATTGTAATAAAAAGCACTGTTTTAGCTACATTAGCTAAAACAGTGCTTTTCTCTTTGATTGAACAGTTGCAGCATTTTCATCATGTATACCTGCATCTTTTATAATTCGTTGTTTTGCTTTATTTAATAGATGGTTTACTGCTTCGCCAAAATAGTTAGCTTCGCTTTTTGTGCGGGCTTCTCGTAAACATTTATAGTTTTCTAGCAGTTCCTCTTTTTCGGAGTTTGTTAAGAAATCTTCTATTTTCTTTTTTGTCATACGAAACACCCTTTCTCCTGACAAACGACGCAATAGAAAATATTTATTTCTCATTATAACAATAATTTTAAAAGAAAGTATACACTAACGTCGCAATAATTTGTCAATTTCTTGAATCTTCTCATCAGCTTTCCCAATTTGCGTATTTTTAGCCTGTTCGCCACCAAGAGCTTGATGTAGTAAAAAAGTTTGACCGGAAATAGCAGTTACAATGGATACTTTTATAATTTCTTTTATTGCGGTGACATCGAATAAAACGAGCCCAAGAAGTGCGGCTAGGCTACCAGTAAAAATATCAGTTAAAAATCCAAAATGAAAAAATGTTTTCAAACGGCGTGGAAGCAATAACTTACCTTGGTTATTGATTAGATGGGAAACGAAGCCGGTAATGCCACCAACGAGAACAGCGGTTAGCCATTGATACATCTCCATCGAATCCACTCCTTTTAGTGAATAAGATTCGATTATTTTATATTGATTCCTTTTAATATTTCATATAAGCATATTGAGAAAGTTTGTTTGGGTATATTTTGTATTCAAATTAATTATAACAGAAAATTTAGATAGATTTCAGTCTATTATATGAATCATTTTTACAATAATATGAATGCAGAAAGGGGTGCGTGATATGAATATAGATTATCGAATAAGAAGTGTAGATGGTTATACAAAAAAATAGGGGAATTAGTAAGCCTGCTTGAGCATACGAGAGCTGTAACATTAGGCGAAGTAAAAATTTATCAGTTGAGCAATTAGATTTAATTATGCAAAGCAGCGGAAATTCAATTGGCGCCTTATTAAAGCATATAGCAGCTATTGAAAAAGTTCATCAGCTTATTTCATTTCAAGATCGTGACTTTACAAAAGAAGAATTAGAAATATGGGAAGATGCACTGTATTTAGGGGAAGCGGGTAGAGCAATCCGTGGTCATGAAATACAATATTATGTACAACTTCTACAAAGTGTTCGAGAAGAATCTCTGAAGTATTTAAGTGAACAAGGTGATGAGTGGCTCATGTCAGAAAGAAAGTGGCCTAACGGTGTAGCATATAACCAGCACTATCTATGGTTTCATGTGCTAGAAGATGAAATTAGTCATCGAGGACAAATTAGAATGCTCAAAAAAAAGTTATTTGAAAATTACGTAAAATAATGTAGCTTTTTATAGGAGAATTCCATATAATGAGAATAATTAAAATAAGAACGGGGTGATGTATTATGGCGAAAATAACTTATATGAATAATCAACCAAATACAAAGGTGGATGGAAAGGGCGATATTATATAAGGTAATTCGCAATCCTTCCACTTAGTACAAACTAGGGAGGATATTTATTTGAATCAAAATATTTTAGAATCTTTCGGCTGGGATTCATTTTTTGAAGAACAAGTTACAGAGAAAAATTATGAAGTAGGTCGTATTTTACTTGAGCATAAGCATATATATCGCATTATTTGTAATGATGGTGAATATATGGCAGAACTGTCTGGGAAGTTTCGGCATGAAGCGGTTACGAAAGGCGATTATCCAGCAGTTGGTGATTGGGTGTATATAAAGAAATTAGAAGATGAAAAGAAAGCGATTATTCATCGTATTTTCCAGCGAAGAAGCTCTTTCTCAAGACAAGAGGCTGGAACAAGAACAGAAGAACAGATTATAGCAGCAAATGTAGATTATTTATTTTTAGTGAATGCACTTAATCATGATTTTAATGTTAGAAGGATGGAACGTTATTTATTATTAGCGTATGAAAGCGGCGCTATGCCAGTTATTGTTTTAACAAAGAGTAGTATATGTAATGATGTGGAAGAGAAAATTGTAGAAACGGAAGCTATAGCAATTGGTGTTCCTATTTTCGTTGTTGATAGTTTAGAGCATACAGGTATAGATTCGTTGAAACAATTCGTTTCTTCAGGGAAAACAATTGCTTTAGTTGGATCATCAGGGGTAGGAAAGTCAACTTTGTTAAATGCTTTAATAGGAATTGATGTAGCAAAAACGGGAGATATACGTGAAGAGGATAGTAGGGGGAGGCATACGACAACGCATCGAGAATTATTCCAATTGCCTAGTGGCGCTCTCGTTATTGATACGCCTGGCATGAGGGAATTGCAACTTTGGGAAGGCAGCGAAGCGATTCAAACAGCATTCTCTGATATTGAAGAACTTGCGACAACATGTCGTTTCCGTGATTGTAAGCATGAGAATGAACCAGGATGCGCGGTGTATAGTGCAATTGAAAACGGACTTATTACGATAGATCGTTTGAAAAGCTATAAAAAATTACAAAGAGAACTGGCGTATTTTATGAGGAAACAAGATGCCATCCTTGCCAGAGCAGAGCGTGATAAATGGAAGAAAATTTCTAAACAACATAAAAAAATGTAAAAACCAAAGGGGCCCCTTTGGTTTTTTCTATTTGTAAATTTTATAATAATATTATTCATATATATAGACAAAGGGAAATTAATTGTTTAAACTTTACAAAGTATTCACCATAATAGGTTATGAAAATAATAATTAAGGAATGGGAAATATTCATAATTAACTCAATTTAACTTTTAAATTTGAAAATTAGGAGGTTCATAATGGGTAAACTATTAAATTTGTTTCGTGATATGAAAGTAGCAAAAAAGCTATTAATTTCATTCTTTGTAATTTTAATTGCAGCCGTTTCTATAATCGGGGGCATGTCTTATCAAACTGCTAAAAAGAATTTTGAATCACAAATTACGAGTAGTGCTAACGATAATATAAAAATATTAGATAATTTAATCAATCAAATGATTGAAGCAAAATTTAACGATGTGAATAACTTTGCACGAGTAATTCAAGGGAATATGTATCAAGGGGATAATCAGGATGAGCTAAGAAAGACATTATCTCAGTATATCAATTTGAATATAGATGTTGAACAAGTGTATGTTGCCGGTAATGATAAGAAATTTGTACAGGAACCAAATATACAAATGGCAGCAGATTATGATCCAACAACACGACCTTGGTATAAAGATGCAGTGGCAAAACAAGGTGGTATTGTTGTTAGCGAGCCATATAAGGCAAAAGGAAATGGACATATTGTCGTAACGATTGCAAAACAAACAGAAGATAAAAATGGGGTTGTTGCGCTAGATTTAAGTTTAGACAATTTATTAAAAACAACAAAGTTAATCAATATTGGTAAAAAAGGATATGCCTTCATTTTAGATGGAAAGCAAAAAATCATTGCTCATCCACAAGAAAAATCAGGGGATAAAGCAGCTGATTCTTGGGCAAAGAAAATTTATGAAGATAATCATGGTGCTTTTACATATTCTTATGGTGGTAGTGAAAAGAATATGGTATTTGCTACAAACGTAAAAACAGGTTGGAAAATTGGTGGGACGATGTACGCAACTGAAGTAATTGAAGCTGCTCAACCTGTATTTTATAATATGTTAATTGTTATGCTTATTTCGTTAGTAGTAGGTGGAGTACTTATTTATTTTGTGACACTTTCAATTACGAAGCCTTTAAAGAGATTAGTTATCACTTCTAAAGAAATAAGTGAAGGGGATTTAACGCAAACAATTGAAATTCATTCTAATGATGAAATTGGTCAACTTGCGAAAGGTTTTAACGAGATGACAAATTCATTACGGACGTTAATTGGAAGGATTAACACTTCGGCAGGACATGTTGCAGCAGCATCAGAAGAACTAACTGCAAGTGTAAGACAAGCGAGTGAAGCAACTGAGCAAATTACAACAGCAATGGATGAAATATCAAGTGGGGCAACGACGCAAACAACAAGTGTAGAAAATGGTGCTATGTTACTGTTTGATGTAACGGAAGGAATTCAGCATGTAGCAAATAGTTCATCATCTATTAATATCGCTTCTGCTCATACTCGTGAAAAAGCAGAAGATGGTGGGAAACTAGTAGGAAGAACAGTAAACCAGATGCAGTCTATTGCAGAATCGGTTTCACAATCAGATGCTGTTATACAGTTATTAAATAATAAATCAAAACAAATTGGTGATATATTAGAAGTAATTCAAAACATTGCAGATCAAACAAATCTTCTAGCTTTAAATGCGGCAATTGAAGCTGCAAGAGCTGGTGAACATGGAAGAGGTTTTGCAATTGTTGCAGATGAAGTACGTAAATTGGCAGAGCAGTCTAGCATATCTTCCAGTGAAATTAGTAAATTAATAGGCGAAATACAAGACGATATGGGTAAGACAGTCAAATCAATGAATCATGTAAATGAAGAAGTTCAATCTGGACTTGTTATTGCAAATGAAACGAAGCAAAATTTTGCTGAAATTTTACAATCTACAAATGAAATAGCTAATCAAATTAAGACGATGGTTGAAACGGCTAATGGAATGTCAAAAGGGGCAAATGAAGTATCTATTTCAGTAGGACAAATTGCAATGACAGCACAAAATAATGCGACAAGCACACAAAATGTTGCGGCTTCAGCTGAAGAACAGCTAGCTTCGATGGAGGAAATTGGATCAGCGGCGGGTACGCTATCTCAAATGGCTGAAGAGTTGCAAGTATTAATTGAGAGATTTAAAGTTTAATAAAGAACAGACTACCCCTAGTAGCATTATGACACTAGAGGGTAGTCTGTTTTATTATGTAAAATCAAATGGAGATGTAAACTTCCTTTATGACGTTTAAAATGGTATTTTGTATAATATTTGTCGAAAAATAGAGGTATTTGTTAGCTTTGTGTATAATTATTAACCTATAGAATACAAATAAAAGGAGAGTATTATGGGAGTGTATTGGGGGACAAAAAGACATTCTTGGCTTAGTTACGTCTCATTTTGGCTAAGTATTTCATTTTTTATTGTTTTTCTAATTGAAGTGTTTATATTAAAAACACTTTCGAATAGCTCGGTGCAAATTGTTAAATATTTTTATTTTATACTTGTACCAGTAAATATTTTTCTTAGTTTAAAGTTACTATTTAAGAAAAATGAAAAGAAAGCGTTACCTATTTTTAGTTTCATTGTCTCATTATTATTTGCAATTTTAATAATCGTATTAGTTTTAGTAGCTATAGGGAAGTTCTTTTAAGGGGAGTGGTATAAGTCACTCTCCTTTTTTATTTGTGGTAGTCTTACTATATGTAAAAGTTGTGAATGCTGTGAGCTAATAAAAGCGGAGAGTAGACAATATTTGCATGGATTAAAGTCTGTCGTTATTTGAACTTATAAGAGTGTATGGAGTAATGAGGTAATATACATAATAATGGAGATAGAATTAGTTATTTTATAAGTGTGTATGAAGCAAATGAATACGGTAAGAACGGTGATATATGGTACAATAGCTATGGATAGTGATAGAGATAAAGGGTATATAAAATACTCATCGTTTTTTAGTAAGAGAGGGGTTATCTTATGCTATACGAGGATTTGGAGACATTATTTCAAACAGCTCCGAAAGAAGATAGAGGCGGATGGAAATATATAATCCAAGAACAAAATGATACATTTAAAATTGGTGATGAAATACTGAAAAATCAAATGAGTGTCGAATTGTATTTTAATGAATACGATGAGGTGAAAATCACTTTATATAAAGATGGAATTCCCATTACGACTATGCAAAAAATTACGATTTCAAAAGTTGAATTAGACGAAGATGAAGAAGGTATTCAATTTGTTTTAGAACGCATGCCTAGTCGAATGATTCGGTTGCAGTTAAAGCCGTATTTAGCATTAGAAATGGGACTGTACTGGGAAGTATGTGATGATTGTGAATGAACATAAAAAAGCATCCAATAACATGGATGCTTTTTTATGTTTTTTGAAGTTGTTTAAACGCAATGATTGGAAGTATAACAATACTTACCCATCCGATGATAGGATATAGAATGTGAAGTAAGTCACTGTAACCGATGTAACTAAAGCAATAACTAATTAGTAAAATGAAGAAAATAATATTGTGATTCTTCCACCCAGTAATAGATTGCATCTGTTTTGTCATTCCGAACACATTACCAACTAAAGTTGTGAAAACTTCACCGAAAATAATGAGGACGAAGAAGAAGTGAAAAGTTGCATTAAATCTTCTTATGACTTCAGCCATTGGGATGTTATATTGATAAAATTGATCGACTGATAAGATTGCTAAATGGCTGCATAATAAAATTAAAGAAAGTCCAGCACCACCTAAAATCCCACCCCAAAAAATGGCTTTTCGATCCTTTACTTCACTGGCTAATGGGACGAGAACACTTTGGGCGAGAGAAAGGTTTAAGGCGACATATGTAATAGGGCTAGTAATCCATTTCATATTCCAGCTCTCTGCAGGAATAGTGTTATTAATAGGAGGTGTACCGTGAAAAAAGGTTGTAATAGCAAGTCCTATAATAAAAATCATCATAATAGGTACGACAAGTGTATTTACTTCAAAAACACCTTGTAACCCGCGGCTACTTATAATGAGACAAGCGATAACTGTAATGAGAATACCGAGTTGTCTTGGTAAGCGAAGTTGCTCTTCAAATACTGCACCAGCCCCTGATAACATAACGCTCGTTACGCCGAATAAAACGAGTAATAATAATGTGTTTACAACATTCCCAAATACATCCCCAAATAAATATTTGTTAAATTCTTGCGCTGAAAATGCCCCGATTTGTGATGAAAGTAACATCATCTTTGTGCCAAGCCAAATAAAAAAAAATCCACTTACACATATGCCAATTGTCCCGTATAATCCATTCACTGTGAAAAATTCAACAATTTCTCGTCCAGTAGCAAATCCAGCTCCAACGACAGTTCCGATATAAGTAGCAGCTACTTTCTTTGCTACTTGCCATTGTTGATTGTCCATGTTATCCCTCTTTCTACTATGATGAGCTTGATGTACTATTATGCATATGTATGAGCTTGGACAATTAGACGTATGAAGTGTTTGAAAAAATACATGAATTAAATGATATTAGGGAAGCATTAAAGGTGTTAAAACTTTGTTACATATAAGCCAATTGTTCGAAAGGAAAGGGAATGTATGGTAAAATGTAATTAAGTTATTAAAAGATAAACATTACAAAATGATAAGAGGAGTGATTGTATGAGTACGAAAACAAATGTTGTTGAAGTATTAAACAAGCAGGTAGCAAACTGGAATGTGTTATATGTTAAACTACATAATTATCACTGGTATGTGACAGGGCCACACTTCTTTACATTACATGAGAAATTTGAAGAGTTTTATAATGAGGCTGGAACGTATATTGATGAGTTAGCAGAACGTATTTTAGCTTTAGAAGGTAAACCATTAGCGACAATGAAAGAATATCTCGCAACATCTAGTGTCAGCGAAGGGACAAGCAAAGAATCTGCAGAAGAAATGGTGCAAACATTAGTGAATGATTATTCTGCACTTATTCAAGAATTAAAAGAAGGTATGGAAGTTGCGGGTGAAGCTGGCGATGAAACATCAGCTGACATGCTGTTAGCAATTCATACAACATTAGAACAGCATGTATGGATGCTAAGTGCATTCTTAAAATAACGATAAATATATAGAAACCCATTGAAAAATTATTTCAATGGGTTTTTTTATGATTTTTCAGTTTTCTTTTATGCTATAATATAGTAAAAAGGAGGCGATGCGATGTTTCGCTTTTTCAGAACTGGAAAAGAAGAGCGGGAAATTACGAAAGATGAATTAGAACAAGCGATGGCTCAGTTTTTAGAAACGAATGCTAATATCGTTTATACAGTATTAGTAAATGATGATTATACAGTAAATTATGATTTGTTAAAACCATATTTACCTGCATTTCCAACAAATGTTTTTCTCATAACGAAGGAAACGCTTGAGGTATTTGAACATACAGCAGAAAATTTAAACCTAGTGAAAGAAATTGATGTCGTACAAAAAGCAGTAGATCAATACGTAACAGAAAAAGAAATGTTCCCAATTGTTGAAGGTAGCGAAGATCGCCTCATATGTGGAATGAAATTAGGACCTTACTTAAATCGTAGCTTAAAAAGAGACTTATATATTTCAGAAAAACATTATTTAGTTTCAAGTAAACCAGATAGAAAAAAACAAAAGAGTGGGTAGACGTAATGAAAACAACAATACATATATTGTTGTCTTTTTTTGTTTGTTAAAATATTGATTTTTCAGTCTATTCTTATTTATACTAAATGTATTGGACAGGGAAGAGCAACTATTAAGCATCATTCTGAGAATAAGGTATTGTTAGCGTGGGTTATACAAAGTGGTATAAAGATTCGCAAAATAAATATTATAAAAAGTTGCGGGGGAATTGGTACATGAAAAATAGTATGACTTACATTCAATTATTAAATGAAACGTTACGTTGTTATGCAAATAAAGGAAGTTTTGAAGCGTACAATTATATAATGGAAAACGCTACAGGTGTAATAGGGAATGAGGCGCAAATATATAATTTTAAGTATGCACTCGCAAGTGCATCGGGACTTGAAAAAGAAGCATTACATTTAATGAGAGAGGCCATTATAGAAAAGGGATTCTGGTATGGAAATGAGTATTTAATTTCCGACGAAGATTTAAAATCACTACATAAATTTGAAGAATTTCATACAATGGTGCAATTATGTAAAGAAAGAGAAGAATTAGCACATAAAAAGGAAAGACCAGATGTGAAATATATATACAGCAAGAAAGAAGGAAATCTACTACTTACATTGCACGGTGACCAAGAAAATATTCAAATAGTAGAGCCATATTGGAAATCAGTTTTGACACAAGATTACACGTTAGCTTTACCACAGTCTTCACAAATTCAGTTTTCAGATGGATTTGTTTGGGATGATATAGAGAGAGGGAACGAGGAATTAAAAGGGCATTACAATAAGTTTATAGAAAATCATACAGTAGAAAGTGTAATCATTGGTGGTTTTTCTGCAGGGGCGAGAGTAGCTTTATATACGATTTTACAACAAGATATAAATGTAGATGGTTTTGTTTTTATGGCACCATGGCTTCCGGAGATTGAAGAATGGGATGAGTTGCTAAGAGTGCTGAAGGATAAACATATAAAAGGATATATAGTATGCGGGGATCAAGATGAAGATTGTTTCGAATCCACGCAGCAATTTGTACAACTATTAAGAGAGAAAAATATAGAACATAAGTATAAAGTTGTGCCTGACTTAGATCATGATTATCCTATTAACTTTGAAGAGCTATTAAAAGAAGCTATTGAATATATAGGAAATGAAAACAATAAGTAGTAAGAAAAAGAGATGCATCACATGTGATGCATCTCTTTTTAGAATTATAAATTAAAAGCATTTGCTAGTAAGCGATAAGAATTTAATTTATGTTCAAATTGATGAGTAATCGTGACAATCATAAATTCGTCAGTATTGTATGCTTTGCTTAAGTTTATTATTTTTTCTTTTACAGAAGACGAATCACCAACAATCATACGTTGACGATTTTCTTTTATACGGAATAAATCATAAGCGCTGTATGAATAATTTTGAGCAGTTTCAATAGAAGGTGTACCAGTAGTTCGTTTTCCTTGCTCTAATAATAAGATTGATAAATCTAAACTAGAAGCAATTTTTTCCGCTTCTTCATTTGTTTCTCCGCATATAACAAAGATGGCAACGATTGAATTAGGCTTATCTCCTAAAAATGAAGGCTCATATTGTTCTTGGTAAGCCCTCATAACTTCAGGGCCTCCGAAGCCGTTAATAAATTGTGCAAATGCGAAAGAAGCTCCGTTGTTTGCAGCAATTTTAGCGCTCTCTCCGCTAGAACCGAGCATCCACATTTCAGGAGACGTTGGGATAACTGGAGTGGCTTTTAAGTTTGCATAGTGATGGTTTTCTGGTACTTGATCATGTAAGTACATTGCAACGTCTGCAATTTGTTCTGGGTATTGATCAAGTGAGACCATTTTCCCTTCTTGAAGTGCGCGAGTTGCTATTGGCATACCACCAGGCGCTCTACCAACACCGAGATCGATGCGGTTCGGATACAATGCTTCTAGAACACGGAAATTCTCAGCAACTTTATATGGGCTATAATGCGGTAACATAACACCACCTGAACCGACTCTAATACGGTCCGTTTTTGCGGCAATATGAGAAATAAGTATTTCTGGACTTGAACCAGCTAAGCTTACGGAATTATGATGTTCGGATACCCAAAAACGTGTGAATCCGAGTTTTTCAACTTCTTGTGCAAGCGTAACTGTATGTGAAAAAGCTTGGGCTGCTGTGCTACCATCTGAAATAGGTGATTGGTCTAATACACTTAACTTGATCATAGAATATACCTCTCAATCTTAATGTACATCCTATTATATATTTACTTATGAAAAATGCGTAGTGAAATGCTCAAAATGAAAAGCGGATAATCTTATTTCCGCTTTTAACGAGAAAATCCGCGTTCATAATGATTCATTTCGACTAGATTTAAAATATATTCATAGTTGTCAATTTCACGCTTTAGTTGTTCACGTTCTTTTTCAGATAGTGTCATATTGCTAAGTTTTTTACATAAGTTTTGTTTCTTTAATTCTAAATGTTTTTTTGTAGCATCGTAGTCATAAGTATGTTTCATTTTTAACCACTCCTTCTTTGTAGTTGCTATATTATACGAAGTATAAAGAAAAGTGAGATCTGTCTCTTATGTACTTTTAGTGAATATTCAAATTGCAATGGTGTTATGTTTATGGGGATTTATGAATAAAATGCACTAAACCACTAACGTCCATTTGATGAAGTAAGGGGTGGAATTGTGCAGAAAGATATAATGTATAACACTGAAATGGATGAAGCGTTAAAAGTTATAGATAAAGGATTGAAGAAGACGATAAGCCCAAAACAGATTATTGTAGTGGGAGCTGGTATGGCTGGGTTAGTTTCAGCATCTTTATTAAAGGCTGCAGGACATGATGTGAAAATTTTTGAAGCAAATAACCGGGTAGGTGGCCGTATAGAAACAGTGAGAATGGAAGATACCGGATTATATTTAGATGTTGGAGCAATGAGGATTCCGTATTCGCATACATTAACGATGGCATATATAAGAAAATTTGGGCTACAGGTGAGACCTTTTATTAATAGGAATGAGACGGATATTATATACGTAAATGGACGGAAAACGACGTTAAAACAATATGAAAAAGATCCAAGTATTCTAAGATATCCTGTGGAAATGAATGAAGTTGGAAAAACGTCAGAGGAATTATTAATGTTAGCGGTACAGCCCATTATAAATTTTATAAAAAAGAACCCAGAAAAAAATTGGGATATTGTTGTAAAGGATTTTGGAAGATACTCTACTGGGCAATTTTTAAAGTATCATCCTTATCAGTATAATACTTACTTTTCGCCAGTAACAATTGAGATGATTGGTGTTCTATTAGATTTAGAAGGTTTTTTGGAACGATCGTTTGTAGAGACTTTACGCTTTCTATACATTATGCAAGAGGAGAGCGGATTTTGTGAAATTGTGGGCGGGAATGATAGATTGCCAAAGTCATTTTTACCGCAATTAGAAGAAAATATTATATATAATCAAAAATTAATGAAGTTACATCAACACGATAATGGTGTGACAGCTTTCTATCGGAACGAGGAAACTTTTGAATATAGTAGTATTACAGGAGATTTAGTTATTGTTACCATTCCGTTTTCGACAATGCGTTTTGTAGAAGTAGATCCGTTTGATTCTATATCTCATGAAAAATGGAAAGCAATTCGTGAATTACATTATATGCCTGCAACGAAAATAGGAATTCAATTTAAAAGCCGATTTTGGGAAGAACAAGGACAATTAGGTGGCAGAATTATAACAGATTTGCCAATTCGTTATGCCTATTATCCAAGTTATGGAATTGGGGAGAAAGGACCGGCTATGATGTTAGGTAGCTATACATGGTCTTATGACGCGTTGTTATGGGATGGTTTATCAAAAGGGGATCGTATTTATTACGCATTACACAACTTAGCAACAATATTAGGTGGTCAAGTGTATGATGAGTTCATATCTGGAATTTCAAAAAGCTGGACATTGGATCCGTATGCGCTTGGAGGATTTGCACTTTTTCAAGCAGGTCAAGAATCTGAGCTGCAACCAGCGATTGTCAAACCAGAGGGGAGAATATTCTTCGCTGGAGATCATACAACGCTATATCACGGATGGATTCAAGGTGCGATTGAATCTGGAATTCGTGTAGCGGTGGAAGTGAATGAGTAAAAGGTTTTTAATTCAGAAAATTCTTTACTATATAACTTGAGATGGATATTATTATATATAAAAGAAATATAGGGAGTGTTTACAGTGAATCCGTTATTATTCGATTTTCCTTCTGAATTTTATACTGACAGGCTTTTTATTCGAATGCCGAAACCAGGAGATGGTAAAGTTGTATATGATGCAATTCAGGCTTCAATACAAGAACTAAAACCTTGGATGATGTTTGCACAAAAAGAGCAAACAGAGCAAGAAGTAGAAGAAAGTATTAGAAAATCACATATTCAATTTTTGCAACGTGAGGATTTAAGATTACTAGTATTTTCGAAAGAAACAGGTGAATTTATTGCTTCAGCCGGATTACATCGTATTAATTGGGATATACCTCAATTTGAAATCGGATATTGGATTGATACAAGGTTTAGCGGAAAAGGCTATATGGTAGAGGCTGCGAAAGGTATAACGGATTACGCTTTTTCTGAATTAAAAGCAAACCGTGTAGAAATTCGTTGTGATTCTTTAAATAAGAAGAGTAGAGCGATACCTGAGAAATTAGGGTTTAAGTTAGAAGGTACGTTAGAAAGTGCGAGTGTTGCGGTAGATGGAAACGGATTAAGGGATATGTGTGTATTTGCCATGACTAGAAATACATATGAAAAAGAAGAGCTGTAAAAAAACAGCTCTTCTTTTTATGCATTATGGTACAGGATGTCCATTAGAGCTTTCGAAAATTGTAAACCATTGTTGACGGTCTAAGTTAACTTTTGTAGCAAGAGCGGCAGTTTTTACGCGATCTAATTTACCAGAGCCAACGATTGGCATCATATTAGCTGGATGAGCAAGTAACCAAGCATACATAACCGTATCGATACTAGAAACACCTAGCTCAGTAGCAACTTTTTGCACAGTTTCACGTACACGTACGGCGCGTTCTGATTGACCAGTAAAAATCTCCCCACCAGCAAGAGGTGACCAAATCATTGGATTGATTCGTTTTTCTTGGCATAAATCAATTGTCCCTTTTTCAAAATGCTCAAGCTGTAATGCAGAAACTTCAATCTGGTTCGTAATAAGTGGGAAATCTAAGTACGAACTTAACATATTAAATTGTGAAGGTAAGAAGTTAGATACACCGAAGTAACGAACTTTTCCTTCTTGTTTTAATTGTGAAAATGCTTTTGCCACTTCATTTGGATCCATAAAAGGATCGGGACGATGAATAAGTAATACGTCAATATAATCTGTATGTAAATTTTTAAGTGATGCTTCTACACTTTGCATAATATGCTCTGTACTAGTATTGTAGTGAGCAACATATCGCTCTGGAAATTTCGGTGATGGGGGAGCGATTCCACACTTTGTAATAATTTGCATGTTTTCTCGTAAGGAAGGCTTTAATTGTAAAGCTTCGCCAAATAACCCTTCACACGTATATGCGCCGTAAATATCAGCGTGATCAAAAGTAGTAATTCCCATATCCATACAATCTTCAATGAAAGAAAGTAATTCTTGTTTCGTCATATTCCATTCTGCTAAACGCCAAAATCCTTGAATAATACGAGAAAATTCTAGCGTCTCAGCCATTTGAACTCGCTCCATTATAAGTACCCCCTTGATGAATAATAATGTTTTGAAAAGGCTTTCTTACTACATATTATTATATAGTTAATTAGGTGTACAGACAATAAATATGTTTTGCTATAAAAACGATTTTTTCTATCATGCCTTTCGAGAGGACTCCCATCTCTAAACGTAAATGAAGGTGGTGAGGTGAATCGAAAGAAATATTTTATTTTTGAGAAAAAAACGGAAACGTATGTTCTTTTTTGCTATAATATCCTTAACAAGGAGGTGAATAAAATGACAAAGGAAAATCCGTCAAACTATAAAACTCTTCAAATTTGGATTAAAAAAGGGCATGGTATGTATTCTTATTTTCAAGAATGTTGTCATAACGCTAAGAACATGTACAACACCACAAACTTTTATATACGCCAGGTGTACACTGGATTAACACAAGAAAAAGAGTTGCAGCCTTTGCAAAAAGAAGTTCTGGATAATATTCATAAAAATATTGGTAAGATGAATGACACACAACGTCTTGCCTATCAGAAGAAATTGGAAAAAGAGAAATTAAAGCCTAAAGAAGAACAGAAAGAGATTACATGTAATTTGTTTTCAGAACCTAATTTTGAAAAACCTTATGTAGATTACAACTTTCTAGATGCACTATTTAAGGCTATGATTCAAAATGATTATCGAGCTTTGCCTACGCAATGTAGCCAGTCAATCATGAAAGGTTTGTTCCAAAATTGGAAATCTTTTTTTGCTAGTTTAAAAGACTATAAAAAGAATCCAAACAAATATGCTGGAATGCCTAGGATTCCAAAGTATATTCGTTCTTCTGAAAAAGAGATTCTGTATACAAACCAAGATTGCATCATTAAAAACGATAGATTTTTAAAGTTTCCAAAGACGAAATTGCAATTAAATATTGGGAAATTAGGTTTCACTGAAGGTAAACTGAAACAAGTTCGTGTGATTCCAAAATACAATGAATATGTAGTGGAATTGGTAATTGATGTTCCTTCTGAACAACAAATGATTGAAGAGAATGCTCGTTATATGAGTATTGATTTAGGTATTGATAACCTTGCAACCATCGTAACAAACACAGGTATGAAACCTGTCCTTGTTAAGGGCAAACATGTCAAAAGCATAAATCAATATTACAACAAAATGAAGAGTCATTTTACAAGCATTCTTAGAAATGGAAAACAAACGAATGAAGGACCTTTTACTTCTAAAAGGATAGAAAAACTTCATCAAAAACGTTACTTGAAAATAAAAGACGTCTTCCATAAAGTTAGTCACCACATCGTAAAACTAGCTCAAGAAGAAGAAGTTTGTAAAATCGTTATTGGTCAAAACAAAAGTTGGAAACAAGAAACGAATATGGGAAAAAGAAATAACCAATCGTTTTGTCATATCCCGCATAATTTACTGATTCAAATGATTACATACAAAGCAAATGCTGTAGGCATTCAAGTTGTTGTAACTGAAGAATCATATACATCGAAAGCAAGTTTTCTGGATAACGACTTCATTCCAACGTATGGAGAAAATGACCAAAATACAACTTTTTCAGGAAAACGAATAAAGCGCGGTATATATCGTTCAGCAAATAAAACTTTAATTAATGCAGATGTAAATGCTGCGGCTAACATTTTACGAAAAGTAATCCCAAATGCATGGACAAATGGGATAGAGGGGTTAGGCGTGAAACAGCTCGCTAATGTGTTAACTCCCCTGACGTTAATCGTTCGTTAGGTCGAAACGTTAGAAACCCCCACTTCAAGCTTTGTTAAGTGGGGGAGTGTTCATATGCTATAATGTAGAAACATATAGGTATAAGGAGAGGTACGAAATGATTCCAGTAACAATATTAACTGGTTTTCTTGGATCAGGGAAAACGACTTTATTAAATCGTATTTTATCAGAAAATCACGGTAAGAAATTAGCGGTGATTGTAAATGAAATAGGGCAAATTGGCATTGATAATCAGTTGATTATGAATGTGGAAGAAGAAATTATGGAAATGACAAATGGCTGTTTATGTTGTACTGTACGTGAAGATTTACTCGTCGCTTTAAAACAATTACTGGACGTAAAAGCAGAAGGGAAAATGGATTTTGATGGTTTAGTAATTGAAACGACTGGCCTTGCAAATCCAGGGCCGATTATTCAAACATTCTTTTTAGATCCAGTCATCCAATCTGCTTACCAAATTAACGGTGTTGTAACGGTGGTAGATAGTTATCATATACATAAACATTTTGAAAAAGGATTAGAAGCAAAAGAGCAAATTGCGTTTGCTGATGTCGTTTTAGTAAATAAATTAGATTTAATTGAAGAGAATGAGAAAGAACATCTCTTGCATGAAATTCAAGGGATTAACCCGACTGCAAAGTTAATTGAGGCGACTAACTGTGAGGTAGATATACCATCTTTATTACAAATCCAAACATTTAAAACGAAAGATACGTTGCAAATTTACCCTCATAAAGAACATAACCACTTAGAAGGTGTGAAATCATTTGTATTACGTGAAGAACGTCCGCTGGATTTACAAAAGCTTAATGAGTGGATGTCAGCTGTCGTTCAAGAGCTAGGGGAATATTTATATCGTTACAAAGGAATTTTATCAATAGATGGAGTAGATAAACGTATCGTTTTCCAAGGTGTACATACGTTATTTGCTGCTTCGTACGATAGAGAGTGGCAAGAGGGCGAAGAGCGAGTAAGTGAAGTAGTTTTTATCGGAAGAGATATTAATAAAGAGTGGTTCCAAGAACATTTCGAGGAGTGTGTGAAATAAGTCTGCGTAAATTGCAGGCTTATTTTTTATGAGCATTCTATTAGATTGCAAAACAGAATTAAATAAGGGGGAGAAACTAAAAATTGATAAATGTATAATAAAAAGCCTGTTTTCACAGGCTTGTATTTTCGTCTATTAGTAACTCCATTACAACACCTACAACTGGACCTTCATCATCAATATCCCCATTTAAGCGGAAACCAAATGATTCATACAGTCCCATTGCAAGTTTGTTGTCTGGATGTAAACTTAAGTAAATTATTTTGCATTCAAATTTTTCTTGTAATAATTGAATGAGTAAGCGAAGGAAACGTTTTGCGTATCCTTTTCCTTGATATTGTTGGTCAATCATAAAGCGATCGAGCCATACACTTTTATGTTTTACTGAATACCATCCATACATTGCGTATCCTACAAGTGTTTCTCCATCATATAAACCTACTGACGTTCCGTTTCCTTCATATAATGATTCTGCTAAAGAAAACGCGTTACTTTCAATAAATTGTTGCTGATCTTTTGCGACGTCTAAAGCAACTACTGAACGCCAATTTTTTGCTGTTACTTCACAAATGTGAAGATTCATAATTCCAACTCACCTTCTAAATTAATATAGCTTTAAAGCTAATATGGATAATTTTACTTGTTATTTTGGTCAAGTCAAGGATAAATACATAAAAAGGCAGCTGAATAACAGATTCAGCTGCCTAGAAAGTATAATGGATTAGTTTGTTGCTTCTTTCAATGTATTTACGTTTTCTTCCATTAAAGTGAAGTAATCTTTATTATTTTTTGCATCATCTTCAGAAATAGTAGCTAAGTGATTTAAGCGTAAAACTTTTGTACCAGTTTCTTTTTGAATTACGGATGCTACTTTTGGAGTAGAGAATGTTTCGAATAAAATATATTTTAGATTATGTTCTTTTACTGTTTTTGTAATGTCAGCAAGCTGCTTTTGAGATGGTTCATCAGAAGCTGAAATTCCAGCGATAGGAATTTGTTTTAGGCCGTATCGTTGTTCCCAGTAACCATAGGCAGCATGAGAAACTAAAATTTCTTTCGTTTTTGCGTTCGCTACAGCTGCCTTAAATCCATCGTCTAAATCAGTAAATTTAGTTTGAAGTGCTGCAAAGTTTTTTTCGAATTCTTGTTTATGTTCAGGTTGTAATTCTACAAGTGCATTTTTAATTTTTTCTGCCTGTTTCATCGCTAGAGTAGGATCTAACCAAACATGCGGGTCTTTATCGTGATGATGTTCATCTTCTTTATGGCCATCTCCATGATCATGATGCTCTTCTTCAGTAGAAGCACGAAGCTCAATACCTTTAGATGCATTTACAATTTTAACATTTTCTTTTTGTAATGTTTTTTCCATTTTTTCAGCAAATGGTTCTAATTCAGCGCCGTTATAAACAAATAAATCGGCTTTTGCAACTTGTACTGTTTGTTTTTGACTTGGTTCAAATGTATGTGAATCTGCACCAGGTGGGTAAATCGCTTCAACATTTACATAGTCGCCACCGATTTTCTTTGTGAAATCAGCAAGTGGGAAAATCGTTGTATAAACTGTTAGCTTTCCATCTTTCTTGGCATTACTTTCTTTTTTATTTGAGCAGCCAGCGAAAATTAAGGTAAAAATAAGTAAGAATGAAAATATAGTCAATCTTTTAGGCATGAAGTTCTCCTCTTTTCTTTTTTACGGATATATTTTCCCCAATAATAGAAGAAAAATATCATTTTAATGCAAAACGGAATAATTACGTTTTAGTTTGCGAACTTAGTATAATACATCTTTAATAAAGTTGCAATAAATAATAATCATTCCGATTTGTTTTTGTTATAAAGTTGTCAAATATAGGTGTATTATTTTTGCAAATGCATGCATATGTGACAACGCTGTTTTCATATATTGAAAAGGAGGTAAAGAGGGGGATGAGCGCTTGGGTTACTTAATGGAAGCTATTTTATTAATATTAGCGGTAGTATTGCCATTATCTTTCGTATTAATTTTTTTAAGAAGATTAATAAGTAATTTAGGGGACGCTACAACAATAACGAAATTACAAGAGAGAGATGAGAAAAAAGAGTGAGTAAAGCACTATGCGTACGCATAGTGTTTTACTTGTGGTAAAATAAGAGCAGGAAACTCCTAAAGGTTGTATTTTACTGAAGGAGAGAAAAGTAAAATAAGAGGTATATGCATATATGAATAAGCGAACAGCGTTAATACTCGGTGCAAGTGGTTTAGTTGGACAAGAGATAACGCGTCTATTACTTGAATCAGATTACTACGATTCGGTTACTATTTTTGTAAGAGAGCCAATGCAAATGCAACATGAGAAGTTACAGCAGAAACAAGTTAATTTTTCGGTATTAGAGGAATATAAAGAGTTCTTTGCTGTGGATGATGTTTTTAGTTGCTTAGGAACAACAATAAAAAAAGCAAAAACAAAAGCAAATTTTAAAAAAGTAGATTATGAATATACGTTACGAGCTGCGTGTTTAGCTGAAAAACAAGGGGTACAAAATTTCCTTGTCGTGTCTTCTATGGGAGCGGATCCTAAATCATTCTTCTTTTATTCACAAGTGAAAGGAAAAATGGAAGAAGAATTGCAAAAGTTAGTGATTGGTGGTATTCACATTTTTAGACCATCATTATTAGTAGGAAATCGACAAGAATTTCGTTTCGGCGAACGAATGGCTGAAAAGTTATCTCGTATTATTCCGTTTATCTTTAAAGGAGCTTTTAAAAAATATAAACCAATTTCAGCTAAAGATGTGGCGAAAGGGATGTATATAACCGCGCTGCGAGAAGAATCAGGTATCCATACTTATAATTCAAATGAAATTACAACGATAGAATAAATAAAACCGAGAAGAATGACTTCTCGGTTTTATTTATTCGTATGAATTTTTCCTGGTGCTCGCTTATATTGGTGAGGTTCTTGCAATTCAAAGCCAAGTTCATTGGCCGCTATTCTCGGAAAATACGGATTGCGAAGTAATTCACGTCCGATAAAAATTAAATCTGCTTCGTTATTATTTAAAATTTGCTCTGCTTGTGGCCCAGTCGTAATCAATCCAACTGCACCAGTTGCAATCTTAGTATGCTCTTTAATATGTTTAGCATATTGTACTTGATACCCAGGATAAACATCGATGCGTGCAGGGACAACAGCTCCAGAGCTACAATCGATTAAATCTACTCCTTGTTCTTGCATCCATTTTGTATACTGAACATAATCTTGAACTGTTAACCCGTCAGGATGATAATCATTTGCTGAAATACGGACAAATAACGGTCCGTTCCAAACTTCATTTATCGAGTCAATGATTTCGCGTAAGAAACGATAGCGGTTTTCAGGTGAACCACCATATTCATCAGTCCGCTCATTGGAAAGCGGAGAAAGAAATTCATTAATAAGATAACCGTGAGCACCGTGTATTTCAATAACATCAAATCCAGCTTGTTTTGATCGTACTGCAGCTTGCTGAAAAGCTAATACAGTATCTTTAATTTGGTGTTTGCTCATTTCTATTGGCATTTTCATTGTTTCATTAAATGGAATGGCTGAAGGAGCTAACGCATCTGTTTCTAATTCTGCTTTTCTTCCGGCGTGAGCGAGTTGAATGGCAGCTTTTGCACCATTATCATGTATAAAAGTAGTCGTTTTATGTAAGCCTTCAATTAGGTTGTCATCCCAAATGCCTAAGTCTTTATTTGAAATTCGACCTTCAGGTAACACGGCTGTTGCTTCAATCATAACTAAACCAACTTGACCGGCAGCTCTTGTTCCATAATGAATGAGATGGAAATTCGTTACTTGGCCATCCCCGTTTTCCGATGAATACATGCACATAGGTGACATAACAATCCGGTTTTTTAATGTAACGTCCTTAATTGTATAAGGTGAAAAAAGTTCGGAATTCATCCAATAGCCTCCTAAATTGAATTTTCTTACATTGTATCATTCTCTTTTTTGTTTCTCTAATAAAACGCTTATACGAAAAATTTTGTATATTCGTGTTACAATGACTAATATGAACTGAATTGGAGGATGGCATATGTACCAGGCTTATTATGAAAGCGAAGTAGGTTTGCTTGAAATTACAGCGAATCAAGAAGGAATTACGTCTGTTATATTTGTTGATGAACGACAAGAAGAAAATAAAAATGAAATGATAGAACAATGTATAAATGAGTTAGATGAATATTTTAAAGGGAAAAGAAAAGAGTTTACGGTCCCGCTGTCTGCGGAGGGAACAGCATTTCAAAAAAATGTATGGGATGCACTTTATACTATTCCATACGGCGTAAGTGCTTCATATTTAGATATTGCAGAGAAAGTTGGAAATACAAAAGCTGTACGGGCAATAGGAGGGGCAAATAGTCGGAATCCAATTTCAATAATTGTTCCATGTCACCGTGTAATAGGAAAGAGTGGAAAGCTTGTTGGATATGCTGGTGGTTTATGGAGGAAAGAGTGGTTATTAAAACACGAAGGTATTTTGAAATGACGTATGAATGGGAAGAGGGATTGTTTTGAAATGTATAAATTGTGGGCAATCTTGCGAGGAGGAACAGTTAAATTGTGCAAGTTGTCAGCGAAACTTGGATAATGAACAAGAGGAAGGTAGCTCGTTAATAGATAAAGAACTAGAAGTATATGTAGGGAGACAATATCCGTATTACAAAAGGAAATGGGAACTTGAGAATAAGCGGATTGCTAGGTGGAGTTGGAATGGTTGGGCTGCTATTTTCAATATAGGCTGGCTAGGATATCGTAAGTATTATGTACCAGCTGCTTTATTTATGTTGTTATTAGTAGCGTGTGATGCATTTTCGTATTATATGGGATTTAATGTAGCGTTGCCAATCATTAATATGGTGCCTCTTACGTTTTTATTACTCATTTTTATTCTGTTTGGAATGGGGATTTTTGCAAATGGATTATACTATCAATTTGCGGAAAGACGTATATACCGAATAAAAGCAAGAGAAATAAAAGATAAATCAGTTGAAAACTATCTAATCAATGATAGCGGCGGAACGAGCAAAATGGGAGCGACAATTGTTACTATTTTAGCAGTTGCTAGCATATTTTTTAGTCATTTCTTTTTTCCAACTGATCGAGACGTTATTCAAAAGGTTCGTACAAGCTCGCTTTATGAATATCCTTTCTTTTCAATAGGTGAATCTTTCGAAAATTATTTTCAAAATTCAGGTTGGATATATTATCGTGGAACGGAAGGGTTAGAATTAGTAGAATTCCAAGGATATAACACCGGAACGCCAAGACAAAAGGTGAAGATTCAATTTGTTGTCGATTATAAATTAGGTGAAGTGGAACCATACTCACTTATGGTTAATGGTGAATCTAAAACTGAAGAAGAGTTTTTGAAGCTGATGGAAGAAATATTTAAAGTTCAAAATCCATTTGATATAGAGGATGGATTACAAGTAAATGCTATTCAAGAAAGCGGCTGGAAAGAAATTTCCGATCGCTTTTTTCTATGTTTGTTAAAATAAATATTTAAAATAATCAGAATCTTTTGTATAATAAAATATATTATATAGGATTTAACTTATACATATAGATTGGGGGAAGGAAGAATGAAGAGAAAGACAACAACAATTGCTGCACTTGCGTTAACGACGAGTGTATTGGTTGCAGGGTGTGGGAATGGTGAGAAGGCTTCGATAACGAAGAAAGAATCGAATAAGGGAATGGCAGATAAACAAGTTTTAAATTTGCTAGAAACAGCTGAAATTCCTTCAATGGATACGTCTAAATCAACGGATTCTGTATCTTTCCGTGTATTTGTAAATGCAATGGAAGGTTTATATCGTCTAGATAAAGATAATAAACCAACACCAGGTATGGCAAAAGATGTGAAGATTAGTGAAGATAAAAAGACATATACATTTGAATTACGTGATGCGAAATGGTCAAATGGTGATCCAGTTCGAGCACAAGATTTTGTATATGCATGGCAACGTACATTAGATAAAGCAACAGCGGCAGAATATGCATTCATTTTATTTGATGTGAAAAATGCACAGAAAGTAAATAAAGGTGAATTACCAGCAGATCAATTGGGTGTTAAAGCGAAGGATGATAAAACGTTGGTAGTAGAATTAGAGCAACCAGCACCTTATTTTCTTGAGCTTACGTCGTTCCCTACATTTTTCCCATTAAATGAAAAATATGTGAAAGAGCAAGGAGATAAATACGGATTAGAAGCAGATAAATTAGTATATAATGGACCATTTACAATGAGTCAATGGAAACATGAACAAAATTATCAGTTAAAGAAAAATCCTAATTATTGGGATAAAGATACTGTAAAGTTAGACGAAATTAATGTAAGTATTGTGAAGGAAACAAGCACGGGAGTAAATTTATATGATAGTGATCAAGCAGATCGAGTTATTTTAACTTCTGAATTTGTTGATAAATATAAAAAGAATAAGCCAGATGAATTTAAAACGAAGTTAGATCCACGCATATATTTCTTACGTTTTAACCAAAAAAATGCAACATTTAAAAACCAAAAAGTACGTGAAGCGATTGATTTAGCATACGATAAAAAAGGAATTGCTGATGTCATTTTAAATGACGGTTCATTGCCAGCATATTTCTTAGTACCTGAAAAATTCACGACAGGTCCGGATGGAAAAGATTTCCGCTCTGTAAATAAAAACTTCCGTGATAGTAAAGATAACGCAGAGAAAGCAAAAAAATTATGGGAAGAAGCGAAGAAAGAGCTTGGTCAAGATACAATTACGGTTGAATTACTAAACGATGATAACGGTAGCCGTAAAAAAGTAGGCGACTTTATTAAGGAAGAACTAGAGAAAAACTTGCCTGGTATTAAAGTGAATTTGAAACAGCAACCATACAAGCAGAAGCTAGATTTAGAAAAGAAATTCCAATATGAATTCTCATTATCTGCATGGAGCCCTGATTATCCGGATCCAATGACTTATATTGATATGTTTGTTACTGGAAGCTCATTTAATGAAATGGATTATTCTAATCCGAAGTATGATGATTTAGTAGCGAAATCAAAAGGAGAGCTATTAAAAGATGATAAAGCACGCTGGAATGCACTTGCGGAAGCTGAAAAAATCTTAATTGGTCAAGACGCAGCAATTTCTCCTACGTACCAACAAAGTACAGCTTATTTAGAGAAGCCATTTGTAAAAGGCATTGCTAACCATACGTTTGGCGGGGACTTCAGTTATAAATGGGCATATATTACAAAAAAATAGTATAATAAAAGATGAGTGAATTTTCGCTCATCTTTTATTTGTATAAGGAGGAATTATAGTTGTTAAGAGGAATCAATCATATTTGTTTTTCGGTATCTAATTTAGAAAACTCTATTATGTTTTATGAAAAAGTATTAGAAGGAGAATTATTAGTTAAAGGAAGAAAATTAGCTTATTTTAACATATGTGGAGTATGGATAGCGCTTAATGAAGAGACGCATATTCCGAGAAATGAGATTCATCAATCTTATACGCACATTGCATTTTCTGTTGAACAAGAAGACTTTAAATGTCTAATACAGCGATTAGAAGAAAATGATGTTCATATTTTACAAGGAAGAGAACGTGATGTAAGAGATTGCGAATCTATATACTTTGTTGATCCTGACGGTCATAAATTTGAGTTTCACTCAGGGACACTGCAAGACCGTTTAAATTATTATAGAGATGAGAAACCTCATATGACATTTTATTAGGGAGGGATAGCATTTGCATGCACTTGTAATTGGTGGAACAGGAATGCTAAAGAAAGTTTCTATGTGGCTTTGTGAGAAAGGATTTTATGTTTCTATTATCGGGCGAGATGAAGTGAAATTAGAAAATGTTAAGCGAATGAGTTCTGCACCAGAAAATATTACATGCCTTTCGTTAGATTATCATAATGATGAAGATGTAAAGCTAGCTATTAAAAGTACAATTAAGAAAAATGGCCCAATCACATTAGTTGTTGCATGGGTACACACAAGTGCAAAGCATGCACTATCAAATATTTGTAAAGAACTAGATTTGTCGTCTAAAACATATAGTTTATTTCATGTTTTAGGTAGTAAAGCATCACGTATGCCTGCACAAAAAATAGGGAGTACGCGATGTATTTATCATAGAATTATTTTAGGCTTTATTTTAGAAGATACATATGGAAGATGGCTTACTCATGAAGAGATAGCTGATGGAATTATAAAAGGGATTGAAAGTAAACGAGCGGAGTGGATTGTAGGGAGAGTTGAACCGTGGGAATTACGACCAACATGGTGAGGGGGAGTAAGAAATGAAAACAACTATATATGTAACAAGGCATGGTGAAACAGAGTGGAATGTAGCGAAGCGAATGCAGGGACGGAAAAATTCTGCTTTAACTGAAAATGGTATAGTTCAGGCGAAACAATTAGGGAATCGAATGAAAGATTTACCAATCCATGCGATCTATAGTAGTCCGAGCGAAAGAACACTTCATACGGCAGAGTTAATAAAGGGGGAACGTGATATACCCATTATAGCGGATGAGCATTTCTATGAAATCAACATGGGTATATGGGAAGGACAAACAATCGCGGATATAGAAAAGCAATTTCCAGAAGAAGTACATCTGTTTTGGAATGAGCCACATCTTTTTCAGTCAACATCAGGCGAAAATTTTGAGGCTGTTTATGAAAGAGTAATTGAAGGGATGCAGCTTCTTTTAGAGAAGCATAAAGGACAAAACATATTGATTGTGTCTCATGCGGCAGCAGCAAAATTACTTGTAGGGCATTTCGCGGGAATTGAAATAGAAAATGTGTGGGATGATCCATTTATGCATAGTGCCAGTTTGAGCATAATAGAATTTGAAGAGGGTATCGGTAAAGTGAAACAATTTGCAGATATAAGTCACTTTCAATAAATGTAAAAAAGGCCGCAAAACGGCCTTTTTTTGGTGGTATAAAAACTAGCAGTTACGTTTTTTATACCAGAAGTGATCGAATTTCTTATTTTTGCAAGATGGGAATTTATGTCTGCCATCTTTGCAATCATTCCATTTCTTTCCGTCATCACACGAATCGTCGCAAGAGCCACCGTGTCCATTAGGGAAGAATTCGCATTTTTTACAGTAACATCGTTTAGTCCAGTAAAATTTCTTTTCAAAGCGTACACATTTTGTAACGAATGTACAATGCTTTCTACGAGTACGTTTTGTAACTAAAACGCATTCTTTTCTACGCGTTACTTTCGTAACGAACGTCCATTTTTGCACGCGAACACGAGTACATTTTGTAACAAATGTCCACTTTTTAACGTGAGTACATTTTGTAACGAACGTACAATGTTTCACGCGAGTACATCTTGTTCTTGGGCATTTACAATCTTCGTTACACTCTATTTTTGTAGTGCAATCATCATCGCACTCAAAAGTACTTGGATCTTGGTGTAAGAAATCCTCCATCCCAGCACTTTTGATTTCTTCAACAGCTTTTCTAATATCACGTTTCATAGAAATCCTCCTTATCATGTATTAAAGTGAAAAGGTATTCTTTTTCCTTAACATGATATGTATGTAGGCATCTTTCTGAACAGGACAAGAGTGTAATTTTATATAAATAGATGATTGCGGATGTATGGACAAGACAAGGCGCATACATTGAATGAAGAGAACTGAGAAGGGATGAGAAAACATGCTGCCTTCATATGATTTTTTTGTTCATCCAATGTACTTAGTGGAATTGAAAAAGGACATTTGGTCAGATAGTCCAGTGCCAGCAAAATTAACTTATGGAAAAAAGAAGTATGATATTGATATCGTATACCGAGGAGCTCATATTCGCGAATTTGAGAAAAAGTCTTATCATGTTATGTTTTATAAGCCTAAAAAATTTCAAGGTGCGAAAGAGTTTCATTTGAATTCGGAGTTTATGGATCCGTCTCTCATACGAAATAAATTATCTTTAGATTTTTTTCATGATATTGGTGTACTTTCGCCAAAATCACAACATGTATTTATAAAAATTAATGGTCAAATTCAAGGTGTGTACTTACAGTTAGAATCGGTTGATGAAAATTTTTTGAAAAATAGAGGATTACCGAGTGGTTCTATTTATTATGCGATAGATGATGATGCGAATTTTTCATTAATGAGTGAACGAGATAAAGATGTTAAGACAGAGCTCTTTGCGGGTTATGAATTTAAATATTCGAATAAAAATAGTGAAGAACAACTGAGTGAATTTGTATTTCAAGCGAATACTTTGACGAGGGAAGCCTATGAAAAAGAAATTGGGAAGTTTCTACATGTAGATAAATATTTACGATGGTTAGCAGGAGTTATTTTTACGCAAAACTTTGATGGTTTTGTTCATAACTATGCACTATATCATAACGATGAAACAAATTTATTTGAAGTTATACCGTGGGATTATGATGCGACTTGGGGGCGAGATGTACAAGGGAGACCGCTTAATCATGAATATATTCGTATTCAAGGTTATAATACGTTGAGTGCAAGATTGCTAGACATACCTGTATTTAGAAAGCAGTATCGAAGTATTTTAGAAGAAATATTAGAAGATCAATTTACAGTTTCGTTTATGAGGCCGAAAGTAGAAGGGTTGTGTGAATTGATTCGTCCATATTTACTACAAGATCCATACATGAAAGAAAAATTAGAAACATTTGATCAAGAGGCTGATATGATTTATGAATATATAAATAAAAGAAGAAAGTATATACAAGACCACTTACATGAATTGGATTAATTTTGAAAGAGATTGAGACGTTATCACTCTCTTTTTTTTGTATAATAAAGATGTATCAATAAAAATGAAGTAATATATTTGATAGAGAATGGGGATGCGGATATATGACGATTAAATGGATTGATTGGGTAAAACAAATACAATCTATAGCTCAAGCGGGTTTAACGTATTCTAAGGATGTGTATGATATTGAGCGTTTCCAGCAATTACGAGATATTTCTATTTCAATGATGTCACATTACACGAAAACAGATTGGGAAGTCGTAGAGAAATTATTTGCAAGTGAGACAGGCTATCAAACACCTAAAGTTGATATAAGAGCTGTTGTTTTTCAAAATGAAAAGCTATTATTTGTGAAAGAAAAAAGCGATGGGAAATGGGCATTGCCAGGTGGATGGGCTGATGTCGGTTATACGCCAACCGAAGTTGCAGCAAAAGAAGTTTTCGAAGAGACTGGTTATGAGGTAGATCATTTTAAGTTACTAGCTATATTTGATAAAGAAAAACATCAACCATCTCCATCGGCGACGCATGTATATAAGATTTTCATTGGATGCGAGATTATTGGTGGAGAAAAGAAAACTAGCATTGAAACAGAAGAGGTGGAGTTTTTTGGTGAAAATGAATTGCCTAATTTATCAATTGCTAGAAATACAGAAGACCAAATTAAAGAGATGTTTGCCTACATGAAAGATCCACAGAAAGAGAAATTAATAGATTAATCCTGCTTGAATTGTACATATTGTTAAAATGAAGATATTGGCAGATTGCAGCCTTTATGTAATAATGGGATGGTATGTGAAGAAAAAAGGAGATAAAAAAGAACATGTTAGCAAACATAATAGATCAGTTATTGCAATTTTTTGCAAGCTTAGGTTACTTTGGAGTAGCTCTTGCTTTAATGATTGAAGTAATCCCGAGTGAAATTGTACTTTCGTATGCTGGCTTTTTAGTAGCGAATGGTAAAATTAGTTTTGTGGGTGCAGTTATCGCCGGAACGATTGGTGGTACTTTAGCGCAAATCTTTTTATACTGGCTTGGATACTACGGAGGGCGTCCGGTTGTAGAGAAATATGGGAAATATCTACTTATTAATAAACATCATTTAGACATAGCGGAAGGTTGGTTTAAGCGTTATGGAGCAGGCGTAATATTTTCTGCGCGCTTTATCCCAGTAGTACGTCATGCGATCTCTATTCCAGCAGGACTAGCTAAGATGCCATTAAAACTATTTACACTTTATACGGTTGTAGCGATCATTCCATGGTCAATTCTATTTATATACTTAGGTGAAAAACTTGGTGGGAATTGGCGACAAATTAAAGAGTATGCATCTGATTACACACATTACATAATTATAGGAGCTGTTCTTTTTATTGCTCTATACTTTGGTTTAAAGTATTTCAAAAAGAAAAAAGCAGCGCGTTAAAGTCAATGATAATTCATTGGCTTTTTTTGTTTGTTTCAGTTCTAAAGAAAAGGAGTTGTCCATAATGTGTAATAATAAAGCGTAGCGGAGGAATGTGATGAAAGGGTCACCGTTTATACGTGGAACGATATTTTTAACGATGGCAACGATGATATCAAAAATGTTAGGGTTTATATATGTTATACCATTTACAGCGATGGTCGGTACGAGTGGTTACGTTCTATACACATACGCATATCGTCCTTATACCATCATGCTCAGCATAGCAACAATGGGATTACCGCTAGCTGTTTCAAAGATGGTATCAAAATATGATCAACTGAATGATTATCATACGGTTAAGAGAGTGTTGAAAAGTGGAATCGTGTTTATGTTTATAATGGGAGTCATTTCGTGTTTTACGTTATATATGCTAGCTCCGCATTTAGCTAAACTTGTCATCGATGGGAATGATCAAACGGGGAATAGTGTAGGAGCGGTTACTACTAATATTCGAATTGTAAGTTTTGCGTTAATACTTGTGCCAGTAATGAGTTTATTAAGGGGCTTCTTTCAAGGATTCCAATCGATGGGGCCTTCTGCATTAAGTGTAGTTGTAGAGCAATTTTTTCGGGTTTTAACCATTTTAATAGGAAGCTTTGTCGTTTTATATGTTTTAAAAGCTTCTGTTTCGCTAGCAGTTGGTATTTCAACGTTCGGTGCCTTTATGGGAGCTGTAGGTGGATTAACTGTTTTAAGTGCGTATTATATGAGAAGGAGAAGGCACTTAAAGAAAAAAGAAATGGCAAGTATACCACAAACAACGAAATCTTTTTTCTCGCTTTATAAGGAGCTCTTTACATATTCTATTCCTTTTGTTGTAGTAGGCTTAGCAATTCCGTTGTATCAGACGATTGATACATTTACAATTAATAAACTACTTATACAGATAGGGTATATGCAAGGCGAAGCGGAAAAAATTAATGCAATAATTGGCCTTGTTCAAATGGTTGTGCTTATCCCGGTATCCGTTGCGACAGCTTTTAGTATGTCTCTCGTACCAGAGATGACGAAAGCTTATACAGCAGGAAATACGAAGCTATTGTACAAACATTTTACGAGAACAAATGTATTAGTAGTAGCGATTACGGTACCGGCGGCAATTGGAATGATGGTGTTAGCCAAGCCTGTATATACCCTTTTATTTGGTGCTGGAAATGATCCAGAGATGGGGAGAATCATTTTACAGTATTATGCTCCTGCTTGCATACTATTTTCTCTTTTTACAGTAACGGCTGCTATGCTACAAGGAATCAATCAACAGCAGAAGACGGTGCTAGGACTAGTGATTGGAATTATTGTGAAGATAGTTTTAAATATTGTATTGCTTCCGTATTTCGATTATGTAAGTTTTATCATTTCAACATACGCGGGCTATACGATTTCAGTTGGGTTTAACTTGTGGATGCTTTCTAAATATGTTATAAAGGCAACATAAGCTTTTAAGGCAGAGAGCACTCTGTCTTTTTCTATGTTTATCCCGCTCTAACGGGCAGTAAGATCCTCATCTCAAAATTCAGCGAAAGAAAAGAAGTTTGGTTGGGGGCGGGCAGCCCGTAAAAGCCCGATTGGTGAGGGCTGAAAATCAGTGGGGGGATGAAGCCCCCACTGATTAAAGTTTCACTTTATAATATTTTTCTTATAAAAACGTTTTCAAAATAATTTTTCTATTGAAATTTAAACGTATGTTTCATATGCTGAGAATGGCGGTTTAAAAACTGTGATTTAAGAGAGGTAGATTCCTACATGTAAAAAGAATCGGGGTGATAGTATGTTAAATATATATTTAACAGACCGAAACGGAAAACTACAAGAGATTGAGGAAATGCAAAAGGGGTGCTGGATTAATGTACTTCATCCAACAGAAGAAGAAATTCAATATCTAGTACAAACTTTAAATGTAGACTTAGATTTCATTAAAGACCCTTTGGATGATGAAGAACGCTCTCGTATTGAAAAGGAAGACAATAATACTTTAATTATCGTCGATATTCCGACAGTTAGACATGACGAAGAAGGAAATTCGATTTATGACACGATTCCAATAGGTATGATTGTGATGCCGGATTGTTTTGTTACAATCTGCTTAGAAGAGAATCCAATTTTTGAACGTTTTATTAATCAACGTATTAAAGAATTTTATACGTTTAAGAAGACGCGCTTTGCACTTCAGCTCTTATATACAATTTCTACTTATTATTTAAGATACTTAAAGCAAATAAATCGAAAAACAATTGATTTAGAGCATCAATTAAATCAGTCAATGAAAAATAAAGAGATTTTCACATTGTTAGGCCTTGAGAAAAGTTTAGTATACTTTACAACGTCATTAAAGGCTAATAAAATTGTAATTCAAAAGTTAATGCGTAATAGTACATTTTTAAAAATGTATGAAGACGATCAAGATTTATTAGAAGATGTATTAATTGAAAATAAACAGGCTATTGAAATGGCGGAAATATATAGTCACATTTTAAGTGGAATGATGAATACTTTTAGCTCCGTTATATCAAATAATTTAAATAGTGTTATGAAACTGTTAACGTCAATTACGATCATTTTATCTTTACCGACGATGGTTTCTAGTTTCTTTGGAATGAACGTAAAGGTTCCGTTTGAAGGGGAAGCCCACGGTTTTGTAATTGTACTCATCATATGTGTAACACTATCTTTCACGTTAGCTTTTGTTTTTTGGAAGAAACGTTACTTTTAACGATAAGAAAGCTGCTCTAGCATAGTTATACAACTACGCTAGAGCAGCTTTTTTGCTATGAAATCTCAAATTTTGAATAGAATATAACTTGTACAATGTAATGTATATAAAGGGTATGTATTCCATATAAGCCTTGTTCAATTAATGAAATGGGGTTAAAATTACATATTGTTAATGAAAAGTTGGAGGAAATACATCATGGAATTGTTTCAATTACCGAAAGCATTCCTGCAAATGAATACAATTTTTATCTCCATATTGATCGAAGCACTTCCTTTCGTGCTCATTGGTGTATTTATTTCAGGATTCATTCAAATGTTCGTGACAGAAGATATGGTGGCAAAATGGATGCCGAAGAACCGATTTCTGTCTGTTTTATTAGCTACTTTTTTAGGTATGTTGTTTCCGGGCTGTGAATGTGGAATTGTTCCGATTGTAAGACGATTAATTGGAAAAGGTGTTCCACCATACGCAGGGATTGCATTTATGTTAACTGGACCTATTATTAATCCAGTTGTATTATTTGCTACTTATGTTGCCTTTGGGAGTAGTATGCACATGGTATGGTATCGTTCTATTGTAGCGATTATCGTAGCCATTATCGTTGGAATTATATTATCCTTTATGTTTAAAGAACATCAATTAAGAGATGATCACTTCCCAGAAGTGAATAATAAGCGTCTACTGCGTAAAAAAATGTGGGATGTATGTACACACGCTGTTGAGGAGTTCTTCTCAATGGGAAAATATTTAGTACTAGGTGCGTTAATTGCAGCAGCGGTACAAACGTTTGTACAAACTTCAACACTTCTTGCTATTGGACAAGGTCCGTTTTCTTCATCAGCTGTTATGATGGGACTTGCTTACATTTTATCACTTTGTTCAGAGGCAGATGCATTTATCGCTTCTTCGTTCCAAAGTACGTTTTCAACAGCTTCACTTGTCGCGTTCCTCGTTTACGGACCGATGGTGGATATTAAAAATATGTTTATGATGCTTGCGACATTTAAAACGAAATTTGTAATTGTTGTTATAGTTACAGTTACTCTTGTTGTTTATGCAAGCTCACTACTCATTTATGCGATGGGGTGGTAGGTTATGTTTCGAGCATATATATTATTAGGTTTTACAATATTAATTGCGCAACTTCATATTTCCGGTAACATTACGAAGTATATCAATATGAAGTATGCCTATTTATCAACAACAGCAGCAATTATTTTAGGTTTCTTAACGATTGTACAAATTATCGTCGTTTTCCAAAAAGAGCACCAAAAGGAAAAAGAGAGAAATGATTGCAGTTGTGACCATAGCCATTGCGGGCATGATCATTCAAAAGATGAGAATACATGGTGGAAAAAAGCATTTTCGTACTCATTGTTTTGTTTTCCAATTATCTCAGGATTATTTTTCCCAATTGCGACGCTAGATTCGGATATTGTTAAAGCGAAAGGATTTCACTTTCCTGTTGCACAAGCAGAAAGTAAGGATCCATTTATGACAAGACAATTTCTAAGACCTGATACGAGCATTTATTACGGGAAAGAAGGATACCGCGGTGTAATGGAAAAAGGGAAGAAAGAGTTTGTTACGAAAGATAATATTAATTTGAAAGATGAAGACTTCCTAAAGGGTATGGAAACAATTTATAATTATCCTGGCGAGTTTACTGGGAAAAAATTATCTTTTAAAGGGTTTGTTTTTAGAGATGATTCTTCTAAAAAAGAACAATACTTCTTATTCCGTTTCGGTATTATACATTGCGTAGCAGATTCTGGTGTGTATGGTATGTTAGTGAAAAAGCCAGAAGGCGTAGAGTGGAATAATGATGACTGGATTCAAGTAGAAGGAGAGATAACTACTGAGTTTTATCAGCCGTTTCATGCGAATATTCCTGTATTAGAAGTAACAAAATGGAATAAAGTTGAACAGCCGAAAGAACAATATGTATTTAGAGGAGCCGATTGATAAAATCGGTTCTTTTTTGTGGACTAAAAGTTCTGAATGTTGTTAATATTAAACGTGTAGTTCATTTAGTATAGTGATTATTGAAATATTAGGGATAGTTCATTAAAGGGGTGATAACAATGACAGAAGTAAAGGGGAAAACAGCCAATGAGTCAAGGGTGTTCAAAACGAGCCGAGTATTCCCAACAGATTTAAATGATCATAACACGCTATTTGGTGGGAAGATATTAGCGGAGATGGATATGGTTGCTTCTATTTCAGCATCCAGACATTCAAGAAAGGAATGTGTCACAGCATCTATGGACTGGGTCGATTTCTTACATCCTGTTCGTTCTTCAGATTGTGTTAGTTATGAATCTTTCGTAATTTGGACAGGAAGAACTTCGATGGAAGTGTTTGTGAAGGTAGTGGCTGAAGATTTAATTTCAGGTGAGAAGCGTATAGCGGCAACGTCATTCGTTACTTTTGTGGCACTTAGTAAGGAAAATAATCCAGTTCCAGTACCGCGTGTTATCCCTGAAACAGAAGAAGAGAAAGAATTACATCGTATTGCTGTGTTACGTGCAGAACAGCGTCATATACGTAAGGCAGAGAGTAAGAAAGTAGCCACATTGTTAACCTTTTGAGATGAATATTTAGCCATTTAAGTTACTATAGCAGTCAGAAATGGTTTTAAAATGAAAAGCGGACACCTAAAAATAGGTGTCCGCTTTTATAGTTTTTTCATCCACATATCATATGGCAGTAGCTACTTAGCAGAAGCAAGCAGCACCGACGATGATTAAGAGGATAAATAATACGACTAATAGCGCAAATCCATTACCATGTGCGAAGCCCATTGTTATTTCCTCCTTTTATTTTAAGATACAACATACAATATGCAAATGAGCTATTGTTTGATATGGACATATATCATGCAATGACATATTTTCTTGAATGATAATGTAATAAAAAAGGGAAGATATAGAAATAACAGTAAGTGGAGAAAGGAATTTATCCATGAAGCACTTTTTCGCTATAATCCTTTGTTTAATAGGTGTATTCATTTGGATGAACATCGATGTAGAAATGGGGAAGGAAATGGCTAGTGAATATGAATTAGGACAAGTTCGATTAGGTGAATTTCAACTATATACGAACGGTGAAGAGTTATATAGAAAATTATTTGAGGATATAAACGATGCAGAAAAATATATATATATCCATTTTTATATTGTAGGAAAAGATGAAATAAGCCAAGAATTTTTACAGTTATTAGAGAAAAAAGCATCTAGCGGAGTAGAAGTGAAATTGTCAGTCGATCGGATAGGTGGATATAAGCTGAAGAAAAAGGTAATTAGCCGATTAAAGGAAAACGGTGTGAAGTTTACATTTAGTAAAAAACCGAAACTGAAAAATGTGTTCTATTCTTTGCATCAACGAAATCATAGACGTATTGTTACGATAGATGGAAAGGTATCATACGTCGGTGGCTTTAATATCGGAAAGGAGTACCTTGGACAAAATCCAAAGTTTGGGCCATGGCGTGATTATCACGTGCGTATCCATGGTGAGGGTGCAGCGGATATGGAAAGAAAGTTCGCCGAAGATTGGAAAGAAGATACAGGAGAAAAAATGCCTATACATGAAAGTATACCTACATTAGGGAATATAAAATATCAATATTTATTTTCAAATGGAAAAGGCTTATGGGAAAAGTATGGGGCACTTTTAAAAAAAGCTAAAAAGTCTTTAATTATAGCTACACCATATTTTGTACCAAGTAAAGAAATGGTGAAAGAGTTAAAAGCTGCATTAAATCGTGGTGTTAATGTGAAAATTCTCGTGCCATTTAAAAGTGATGCCATATTGTTAAAACAAGCTGCCTATCCATATTTGAAAGATATGTTACATGCTGGAGCGGAGATTTATCAATATCGAAATGGATTTTTTCATGGGAAAGTAACAATCATAGATGGAGAAATTGTTGATATTGGGACAGCGAATTTTGATAATAGAAGTTTTTATTTAAATTGCGAGTCTAACTGTATCATATATGATAAAACAGTTGTTGATGAAGTATGGAGTCGATTACAGGTAGACTTTCATAAATCAAAACGATTTTCTGAAGAAGATTTTGAGGAAATTAGTAGATGGGATTGGTTTTTAGCAAGAATAGCGAATGTTTTAGCATCATATTTATAGTATATGGACAAAAGAGAAGGGAGGCGCTTTAATGGACTGTATGAAAGAATTAATGAGATATAGTTATATGCTAATATACAAGGTTGGAGAGTATGCTGGAAAGGTCAGAGACGAAGAATTAAAAAATCTATTACAGCACCATTTACCATATATGTTACAAGCATATAATGAACAAGTAAATTTTCAAGAAGGAGAGAATGTGCAGCATATAACCTGTGAAACAACGGAGTTTGATTTGCATGAAATGGAAAAGGAAACAGTTAGTAAATATACAGGGGATATTCATATTGCAATCAGTTATATTGCGCACTTGAAACGATTAGCTTTAAAGTTTGCTCAAGTTGCAGTGGAAGTTGCTAATCCAGAGTTTCGCTCATTTTTGGAAAATTGTTTCCTGAAAATGAACCGTTACGCTTATAGTGTGTGGCAATATGTTATGAAGAAGGAATATAAGATTACACATCTATATGAAAATGAAAAGTTTGCATGAGAAACTAAGGCGAAATGGTATGCGCCTTAGTTTTTTTACGTCCATTGAGAGAAAAAACTAGTTTTATTGTGTATCGATTGGAAATGAAATAAAATCAGGTTTTGTTATCAGAAAATTTACAAAAATTTACCGTATATTTACTGTTTTTCAATCTCTCCTTTAAAAATAGAGAGTAATATGAGGTTGTACATATTCTATCACAAGGAGGAAACGCAAATGAATAAATGGGTTAAATCATTAACTGCTATGGCACTTGCAAGTTCTTTATTAATGGTAGGTTGTAGTAAAGGTGAGGACAAGAAGAAAGAAGACGACACAACAACACAACAAGAGGATAAAAAGGATAAAGAAACAAGCGGAACCGAGAAGTCTACTGATTCTAAAGAAAAGAAATAAAGTAATAATAAAGCTTCCTCTCATATATGAGGAAGCTTTTTTGTTGTAAATTTATTGAGATTATTGAAAAATAGAAAGAGAATGAAAGAGGGGGAAAACAAATGAAAGTATGTATATTGGGAGCAACAGGACGAGTAGGTTCAAACATAATTAATTTAGCATTAAAGGATTCAGCTGAAGTGAATGCATTAGCGCGTGATTTAAATAGAATAGAAATACAACATGAAAGGCTACGAGTGATAGAAGGTAATGTATTGAACGAAAATGATATAAAGAAAGTGATAGAAGGAAGCGATATAGTAATTAGTGCACTTGGAACGGATCAAAATGGAACATTAGGGAAGAGTATGCCACAAATCATTAAGCAAATGGAAGAAGAAGGGGTTCGTAGAATCATAACAATAGGAACAGCTGGTATTTTACAAGCAAGAACAAATCTAAATTTATATCGTTTTCAATCAACGGAATCAAAAAGGAAAACGACAACGGCAGCGGAAGATCATTTGGCTGCATATAAAGTACTAAGTAATAGTAATAATTTATGTTGGACAGTTGTTTGTCCGACACATTTAATAGATGGTGAGGCGACAGAGGTATATCGAACTGAAAAAGATATATTGCCAGAGGGTGGATCAAAAATTACAGTGGGTGATACAGCACACTTTGCATGGGATCTATGTAAGAAAAACATATATGAAAATAGTCGAGTAGGTATTGCATATTAAAAAAACCATCCCGAAGTCGGGATGGTTAAAAGATGATATAACACAAGAAGATGATAATCATAATGATTTGGAGAATTGCTTTCGCTACTGTACTGCTTAAAAAACCAACTACAGTAGCGACTCCAACTAGAAAGGCATCTTTTGGCGCTTTTTTATGCACTAGTTCTGTTATAAATACTGATAAGAACGGTATGATAATAAGTCCGAATGGCGGGAAGAAGAACGATCCGACAATGATAGAAATCATTCCGACACGTTCGCCCCATTTAGAACTACCGTATTTTTTTAAGAAATATCCATTTGCAATAAAATCAGCAACGAAAATGAAAAGAGTGAAAATGACTTGAATAATCCAAAAAGAAGTTGTTAATTCGCCTCCATTTATACCGAAATGGTAAATCAAATATCCAGCCCAGACAGCTAGTATGCCAGGGATAATTGGATAAATGAAGGCGAGAAATGAAACAATGAAACAGGCAATGATACAAATTGTTAATAAAACAGTCACTTTATAGCTCCTTTTTAATATCTAGTTTATGTACAGCAACTTTTTTGACTTGATGTCCATCAAGTTCTAATACTTTAAATTGAAAACCAGCATATTCAATGGAGTAGCCAGCTTCAATATTTAAGTCAACTGCTTGAGAAAGAAGCCATCCTCCGATTGTATCTAAATCACTATCATCAATATGTAGGCCAAACATATCATTTACTTCAGAAATAAGCACCTTTCCATCTAAAACAGTAAGCTTAGGTGTACGCTTTTCAATCATAGGTGATTCATCCGCATCGAATTCATCTTGAATTTCTCCAATGATTTCTTCAAGAATATCTTCCATCGTTAAAAGTCCAGCAGTACCACCATATTCATCCATAACGATTGCCATCTGAACGCGATTTTTTTGAAGGTGGACTAATGTTTTACGAATTGGAACTGTTTCAAATACAGTTAGAACAGGATGTATATAAGATTCAAGTGGTTTATAAATACCTTTCGTTTGATCATGGAATACTTCTTTCGTATTGATCATCCCAATGATATCATCTTTATCTTTTTCGATAATTGGATAGCGTGTATATTTTTCAGTAGCGACGATATTCATATTTTCTTCTAACGTATTTTCAGTAGATAAGCAAATCATTTCGGTACGAGGAACCATAATTTCTTTTGCAACTCGATCATCAAATTCAAAAATGTTATTTACATATTTATATTCGGTTTGGTTTATTTCACCGCTTTTAAAACTTTCACCTAAAATGAGTCGCAATTCCTCTTCAGAATGAGCAAGTTCACTTTCTTTCGCAGGTTCTAATCCGAGTAATTTTGTGAAAAATATAGCTGTACTATTGAGTAGCCAAATGAATGGGTACATAATTTTATCAAATAAAATAAGCGGTCTTGCAAATTTGAGTGTGATTGCTTCTGCTTTTTGAATTGCGAAAGACTTTGGAACTAATTCACCTAATACAACGTGGAAAAAGGTAATAACACTAAAGGCAATAACAAAAGATAAAGTGTTAGCCATTGTTCCAGTAATATTAATTTTTTCAAAGAGCGGTCGTAGTATATGCTCCACAGTTGGTTCACCAAGCCAACCAAGCCCTAAAGAAGTGATTGTAATTCCGAGCTGACAAGCTGATAAATAAACATCTAAATTAGATAGGACGCTTCTTGCAGCTAAAGCTTGTTTATTACCTTCATTTGCAAGTTGGTCAATTCGACTTTTTCGTACTTTTACAACAGCGAATTCTGATGCAACGAAAAAGCCAGAAATAAGAATAAGTACAAAGATGAGAAAAATATTTAATATGTCCAAGCGTGTTCTCCATTCCAAGGTTTGGAATAAAGATGTCACCTCCTGCAATTATGTTATACTTTTATAATAAATCCAAATGAAAAGAATAGTCAAAGGAAAAGGGTAAATATTGGTATGTTTCTGTAATAGTTTTTGAATTTGCTGTTATTTTGTCCGCTATACAAAAGGAATAACCCCCTACTTTTAGATTATAGAGGGTTATTTTAAATTAAGGTTTTGGAACACTTCTCGTTAAAGTGTATGACTGTTGCTTGGAGTAGTTTGTGGTCCATAGTGTTTGAAGGAAAGAAAGTATGCTATATGGGATATAGAGTAGTAATAAGCCGATTGTAACAATTATGGGTGAATTTCCGCCAAATTGAACGATAAATTGTAACAGTCCATTTGCATGAAAAACGCATTCCATAAAAACGAATGAAAGAATAATGGAACCTAAAATTGATTTATGATTCGAAGTAAGCGCCAAAAACAATGTATCCACAAGAAAAGAATCATGTTTTATTTCATATTCATTTGTGTTTTTTAAGAAAGGAATCCATTTTTTTACTGCTTGTATAACGATAATCATGGAAGTACTACATACGATGATAAATGATGAGTAGTAAGGAAGGTTTATAAATTGTGCGATGTATAGAAGTAGTAATAAGACTGAACATTGTAATACTACAGTGCAAAAAGAGTAAGGTATCCATTTCAATACAGTAGTAAACTTTTTAAACGAGTTAGGTACTTTGAAAAATAAATGGCCGATACCCAAACTTATGAAAAATCCGATCGCAAGGGTAAAAGTAAAACGAACAATCGATATAAAATATATTTCCCATATGTAAGGGAATAATGGTGTTGAATGATTAGAAGTATGTATCATTTGGTTTGCTGAGAAAAAGATAGATTCATGCATCCAATCAACCTTTGGAATTGATATAGAAGAAAGCTGTGCGAAGTTTTGAAAAATGCTAATAAATCCATTTTGATAAGAATAATTGTGTGTAATAAAAAGAGCTGGAATAGGACTTATGGCAAAAATAACAATAATACCAATTATAAATTTACATATATGTGAGCGTAATAAGGACATATAACCACCTACTCTTAGAATATTCAGAAAATTCTTATTCTTATTTTAGCTTTTTTTGAAAGAAGTTACAATATATTTTTCATTCAGTAATTCAGAGAGAAGATTTGATAGCAAAAATATGCAAGTGAAGGATTCATGAATAAATTATGACAAGAAAATGAATAATTTTCAGAAAAATAAAATAAATTATTTATTTTTTTCTGAAAATATAATATAGTTATGGCACAGAAAGTATTTTAACATAAGGAGGCTATTTATGAGGATTAAAGGGAATTACGTACCGAAAAGGGAAGTTTTACTGTGCTCAAGTTCGATTACGATAGGGGAAGCGTTAGAGCATTTAAATAAAACGGGGTATCGTTGTGTACCAGTTTTAGATGAAAAAAAAGAGAAATTTTTAGGGAATATATATAAAGTAGATATTTTAGAATATAAAGGATCACTTGATGAGAGTGTAATACAATTATTAAACGATAAAGAAGGATTTGTGAGAGAAGATTCATCTTTCTTTAAAGTATTTTTTACAATAAAAAAATTGCCTTATTTATCAGTAGTTGACGAAAAAGGGGTTTTCCTTGGAATTTTAACGCATAAAAAAGTTTTTGAGTTATTAGAGGATGCATGGGGTGTTCACTCTAGTAAATACTCTGTCATGATTGGAACGCAAGACTATAATGGAGCAATCCAAAAGTTATCGACAGTTTTAAAGAAATACACTGGTATTCAAAGTTTGATGACTTTTGATAATGATGCCTTATTAGTTCGTAGAATTATGTTTACATTAGGAGAAGAGTTTAACGACGGTGAATTAGAGACATTATTGAAAGATTTAGAAGATCACGGATTTAGAGTTGTGTATGTGGAAGAGATGAAAAATCCACGTGAAGTTGAAACGATAGAGTAACATACAAAAGCCATCTAAATTATATTAGATGGCTTTTGTATGTTACGGGTATAAAGTTATTTGAAAATAACGATTGAATAATAGGTGAGATTATAACAATATTTGTGTAAGAGAATAAAAAATGTAGACAATTTCGATTTTCAAAAAAATCAATTTGAAAATATGTTTTTATTTTGCAACTAAATATGTTACTATATGTGTGATAAAAACAAAGAGGTCTGACAACTATACTCCACGTAATAACACTCTAATGATTTAAAAATTCAAAAAAATCAAAAATTAAAATAATAATTATATTAATGATTAGAGTAAAAATAAGGGGAATGGAGAAATTATGGAGAAAGACACTGCTTTGTAAGGGGCATATTTTATCATCTTGAGCAGAGAGGAGGATGCATAGCATATTGTAAAATATAGAGATAAACAATGAAAAAGTGCTATGCAAATGAAGAGCATGAAGGGACGTTTAAGGCCAGGTGATACGGTAGCAATTGGTTTAATGCTATTTGCATTATTTTTAGGAGCAGGAAATTTAATTTTTCCGCCAGTTTTAGGTCAACAAGCAGGAGAGAATGTTTGGATTGCTACAATAGGATTCCTTGTAACGGGAGTCGGATTACCCCTACTAGCTGTAACAGCTGTCGCGTTTGTAGAGGGGGACTTGAAAGCGCTATCTTCTAGAGTCCACCCTATATTTGCGTTTATTTTCCCATTGATTAGTTATTTAGCAATTGGACCATTTTTCGCGATTCCTCGTACTGGAGCTGTTTCGTTTGAAATGGGTATGAAGCCGTTTTTATCAGAGGCAATGGTTTCAGAGTGGTACATGCTATTTCTTTTCACGATAGTTTTCTTCGGAATAACGTGGTATTTATCATTAAATCCATCTAAATTAGTGGATTGGTTCGGAAAGTTTCTTACACCATTATTAGTATTAATTGTCGCTGTTATTGTCGGAAAGGCAATTATTGATCCAATTGGAGAGCCAGCTGCGCCGTTAGCTGCTTACAAAGAAAATGCTTTCTTTGGTGGATTTATTCAAGGATATTTAACGATGGATGCAATTAGCGCGCTCGTATTCGGAATTGTCGTTGTACAAGTTATCCGCTCTAAAGGGATAAAAGAGAGTAGTCAAATTGCAAAAATAACAGTAGTATCAGGTATTATCGCTGTACTTGGTTTAACGTTAATTTATTTATCGCTTGCTTATCTTGGTTCAACAAGCACATCACTTGGTATCTCAGAAAACGGTGGTCTTATTTTAACGAATGTTGTAAATGAGCTATATGGGACGAGTGGTAAAATTTTATTAGGGCTTGTTATTATACTCGCTTGTTTAACAACTTCTGTTGGGTTAACATCTGCGTGTGCGGGTTTCTTTACAAACTTATTCCCAAAACTTTCGCATAAAACGATTGTAACAATGGTATGTGTATTTAGTTTAATTGTATCTAACCTAGGTTTAACACAATTAATCGCAGTAACATTACCTGTGTTAATGATCATTTATCCAGTTGCAATTGTATTAATTGTACTTTCGTATTTCCATAAGTGGATTGGGAAGCGTAATACAATTTATATTGGAGCTATTTTAGGTGCATTGTTAATTAGTTTCTTTAACGGTTTAGAAAGTGCGAAAATTAAAATTGACGCGATTTCTAATGTACTACAAATGTTACCGTTATATAACGAAGGAATCGGATGGTTAATTCCATCATGTATTGGCGGGATTCTCGGTTTCTTCTTCTATAAATCAAATGAATCAAGTGAATTACAAAAGAAAGGTGCTTAGGCACCTTTCTTTTTTTGAAGGGGATTTTTGTATTTTGTCTAAGTAATAATTGGGGGGAATGATAAATGGCTAATTTTGAAGATTTTTTAAATTTGGATTTGAGAATTGGAACTGTAATACATGCAGAGGAATTTAAAGAAGCGAGAGTACCAGCGATTAAACTAGCAATAGATTTTGGAGAAATCGGGATAAAGCAGTCAAGTGCTCAAATTACGAAAAGGTATAGTCCAGAAGATTTAATCGGTCAACAAATCGTTGCTGTTGTAAACTTTCCACCAAAGCGTGTAGCTGGATTCAAATCAGAAGTACTTGTGCTTGGTGGTGTTCCTGAAGCTGGTGATGTTGTGTTACTTCAGCCTAATATGGAATTGCCAAATGGAACAAAAATTAGCTAGGGTGAAGGTAGGGGCTAATATGGATATCGGACGAGAATATTTGCAATGTGCGATTTCGAACTTTAAAGCAACAAAGAAACAAGGGGAGCGGGCACTTTCTCAATTATCATATGAACAAATACAATGGTCTTCTTATGAAGAAACAAATAGTATAGCGATTATTATTAAGCATCTTCACGGTAATATGCGTTCTAGATGGACGGATTTTTTAACGTCTGATGGTGAAAAAACAGATCGTAATCGAGATGGTGAATTTGAAGGATGCTATCACTCAAAAGAAGAAACCCTTATAGCTTGGCAAGAAGGATGGAAATATGTTTTTAATACGATGAATACTTTAACGCCGGAACACTTATTGAAGACGGTATACATTCGCGGTGAAGCACATACTGTCATGCAAGCAATTGAAAGGCAAATTGCTCATTATGCATTGCATATTGGTCAGATTATATACATTGGGAAGATGTTAAAAGAAAATGAGTGGGAATGTTTAAGTATTCCGAGAGGTCAGTCTGCGCGTTATGTAGAGAAAAAACGTTCAACATAATAATAAGAAAGAAACCGATAAAAAATGGGAAAAAAGAAAGTCAGCCAAATAATAGATGGTTCTGTAATCATAAGAATACTGCCAAAAATAAGTCCATATATAATAAGAAAGGAATTGAAAAGTGTATTCACAGGGAGAAATCGTGAGATGAACACTTGCTGTCGTTTAAAACAATCACTGTGAAATAAATAAAAGCGGAAGTACCATGTGGCTGTAATAAGATCTTTCTTTTTCATAATTCTTTTTTTGCATGTATGACAGATAAATGGTGGTTGCATTTCATTACGCTCCATTTTTTATTTTCATAATAATGTGAGACAAAAGTAGGTACAAAGTGTATGTTCCTATATACGCTCCTGCAATAAGGAAAAATGGATTCAGTAAAATTCCATGAATGCTCGTCATGAAAACTAAATCTTGTATTAAAACATCGTATATATTAATGGAAATAATTATACCGAGTACATACAGTGCCAAGTACGCAGAAATATGTAGCACAATAGAGATTTTTGGTTGCTTAGCGGACAAATAAAAAATGAATGATAGAGCGATTGGTAATATTCCTATTAATAGCTTCAATTCATTTCACCTCATTAACAATATAGCCGAAATTTTAACGGTCTATTCTCTAGGGCTTGTACATAACTTGAAATAGAGAGGTGATAGTATGAATCGGGGCTTTTTTTTTATGAAGTTTACAAGTATGCGTAAGTTAGTTTTATTTGTTATTACTACAATGCTAGCGACTTTTTTTCTTATTAGTATGATGGTAACCTCTATGAAAGAGACAAAGTCAACGTATTTATATAATTGGTTAAATGAGTTATCGATGAATGGTTACATGTATGTACTTGGAAAAGAGAATCATTATTTTACACAGGAGTATCGAAATTTGAATCAAGATTTTTCAATTTCTTCTTTTCTCTTTTCTATGGCTACAAATATTCGCTTTAATGATGTACGCAGTTTCGTCGGGAAAGAGCTCCCGGGGTTTGGTAAGTACGATACAGAAATTGTTATTGCGGGTGAGGGTACAAATTATTCTAACTTACCGATAGAGTCGAGTGTTCCTCTTGAAGAAGTGGTGAAGGAACGGACTAGTGGAACTGGACAAGTACCTAAACAAGATACGAGTAAAGAGAAAAAACAGCCGTCCCAAACGACTGGGAAGAGACAAGTTGCGTTTATTTATCATACACATAGCTGGGAATCTTATTTACCTTTACTTAACTTAACGAATGACCCGAATCCGAATAAAGCAACGAGTTCTGTATCGAATATTTCTATATTAGGAGATCGTTTCCGTGAACAACTAGAAGGTGAAGGGATTGGAGCTACTAACGATAAGAGTGATGTTGGTCAAAAGTTAATAAGTAAAGGTTTAAACAGTAATAGTTCGTATAAAATGTCACGAGAAATTGTGCAGCAAGCTATGGCTGGAAATAAAGATCTTCAATACTTTTTTGATTTGCATCGTGATAGTGCCCGAAAGAATGTAACGACAAAAACAATTGGAGATAAATCATATGCAAAGCTTGCATTTGTAGTAGGGAAAGGAAATAAAAACTATGAAAAAAACTTACAATTAGCGACAGCTTTACATGAGGCGATTAATAAGAAATATCCAGGAGTGAGCCGTGGGGTCATTCAAAAAGGGTTCCAGACAGGAAATGGAATCTATAATCAAGACCTATCAGGACAAGCGATATTAATAGAAGTTGGCGGTGTAGATAATACAGAGGAAGAATTGAATCGATCAATTGATGCACTTGCTAAAGCATTTGGTGAATATTTTTGGCAGGCAGAAAAAGTGAATGGATAAAGTGAAATTTAAATTGATGAGAGACCTCACCTGATGAGGATGAGTTCACAGTATTTTTGAAAAAACGTAAGTGTAATGCTTGCGTTTTTTCTTTGTAATGATGAGACGTCACAGAATAGACATAATTTGTCGTTGTTATAGTAATATCGAAATTTGTCAATTTATAGTAGGAGATTTACAAAGGTATTTTCGGGAAAGTAGAGAAAATCTTTTTATAAGGAAAACTTTTTATTATGAAACTGGTAGGGTGATTGAAGTGATTAGGGAGATCGAAATAGAAGATGCAGCATCATTTTTGCAATTAAGTAAGCAATTAGATGAAGAAACGAAGTTTATGTTATATGAACCAGGAGAAAGGAAAACTACAGCTGAGCAACAAGAAAAAATGATCCATCGATTTATGGAAAATGAATATGCAACAATATTTGTAGCAGTTGAAGATGAGCGGATAGTAGGTTTTATATTAGTGAATGGAAATAACATTCAAAGAAAGAGGCATGTGGCAACCATTGTAATTGGTATTTTGCAAGAGTATAACGGGCGAGGTATTGGAACGAGATTGTTTAAAGAGGTTGAGAAGTGGGCAAAATTACATGATGTATGGCGTTTAGAATTAACAGTAATGGCCCACAATACAAGAGCTCAGGCACTATATAAAAAAGCTGGATTTGAGAAAGAAGGTGTCAAAAAAGCTGCTCTTATTATCGATGGAAAGGGCATCGATGAGTATGAAATGGCCAAATTATTAAAATAAGAGGTCGTTATATGAAAAAAAGATGGGCACTACTTGGTATTGTAGCTGCAATAATTATTATTGGAGTAGCAGGAATCAATTATAAAATGTATAAGGATAAGCAGGCGCGGGAAGTAAGTGTAAATAGCATATTTCCGAAAGCGAAAGAAACGATTGCTAATATGGATGGGGATATTGCGGTAATTAATAATCCGAATTCAATGCTTGTACTTGTAAATAAAAGTAGGCGTTTACCAGATGGGTATAGACCGCCAGATTTAATTATTCCGAAAGTGCGCTACTCTAGTGAAGGTGATCAAGAAAAGAAAAAGATGAGAAAAGAGGCTGCGAGGGCGCTTGAGGATATGTTTCAGCAGGCTGACAACGAGCGTATTTTTCTTTTTGCAGTTTCTGGATTTAGATCTTTTGATCGACAAAAAGCATTAAATACGATGTATAAAAAACAAGACGGGGTAGCAAAAACAGCAATGTCTAGCGCGGTTCCTGGCACAAGTGAGCATCAAACTGGACTAGCTATGGATATTACGTCTCAATCTGCTAAATTTCAGTTAGAGACGGTTTTTGGGGAAACGAAAGAAGGTCAGTGGCTTTCTGAAAATGCCCATAAATTTGGTTTTGTTGTTCGATACACAAAAGCGAAAGAAACGATTACGGGCTATCGATATGAACCATGGCACGTAAGGTATGTGGGAAATCCACAAGCTACATATTTGTATGATAATCAACTGACGCTTGAAGAAGTAACAGAGTGAACAATTGAGGGGAGAGACGTACAATGACGATGTTATATAAGAAAAAAGTACATGCATATATTACAAGAGAACAAGAGGGGGTTATGCAATTACTTGTTTTTAAACATCGTGATATACATGAAGCTGGTATTCAAGTGCCAGGAGGAACGGTTGATGAAGGTGAAACGTTAGAAGCGGCTATATTGCGTGAAGTACAGGAAGAATCCGGATTGCGTCATTTATGCATAGAACGTTTTTTAGCAGATTACATCATACATATGAAAGAAAAACAGGAATATGAAAAACGCCACTTTTTTCATGTAACTTTACTAACAGATGTAAAGGATACTTGGGAACATATTGTAAGTGCTGGTGAGGAAGATAAAGGATTAGTATTTTGCTACGAATGGGTTGATATTGCAAAATGCCCTGAATTAGCTGGGAAACAAGGTGAGTTTTTACATTTGTTAGATGAAGTATACGCACAGTAATGTAAGAGTCTGAAGCGAAGTTTAATCCGCTTCAGACTTTTTTTATTTTTCGGGAAATTAAAGGTGTTTAAATAAGGAAAGTGAATTTCTTTAAAGGGATATTAATTAAGCTAGCTTATGCTTTTGAACAAGCGACAAAGCATAGAAAAATCCCCAACTTATCATGAATAGAATAAACAAAGAGGACAGGAATCCCTGTTCTCTTTGTTTTAGTGATTAAAGTGAAATATCGTTCTGCTCTGTCTTATGATATTTTAATAAACTAAAAGATAAACAAGCGGAACATAAAATAAGAATAGAAGCGATGATATAAATTGTACGAACACCGAACATATCAGTAATAATGCCAATGCTAAGCATAGATAGTCCAGAGGCTGTTGAAAGAAGTGCACCATGTGCTGTATACATTTTGGATAATAAAGCAGGGGCGATACTTGATTGTAAAACAGTCGTTTGGGAAATATCTCTAATTTGATAACATGGTCCCATTAGAACACATAGAAAAAGCGCAATAAATCCGCTGCTCGTCATACCATATAAAAATGTAAGAATGCTAAATATAAGAGAGCCAATCGACATAGATCGTATTAAATTGTTTTGAATATAGGAACTCATTTTCCATGCTAATAGACCACCGATTAACGTGCCAACATAATAACTTGTATTAATATATCCCCACCATTCTTCGCCTTTATGAAGGATAGTCGTAACGTATGCCATCGTAATAGCACCAATCCATATTGTCCCTGCGAAAGTTTCGATTAAGTCCATATATGTAACGGTACGGAGAGAAGGATTTTGAAATAGGAGTTTCCAACCTTCCAATAAAACAGTACTTTTGGAAGAGGGAGAATCTGCTATTCTTTCAGTATGTATGGAACGTAATGAAAAATGTAATGCAATGCATCCGAAAATCATTAAAATGTTATTAATCATGAGTGTAGAAGTAGCGCCAATGACAAGAACGACAATACTCGTAAATGAATAAGCAACGGCTTGCACAATTTGTGTTGAAAAGGAAAAGATACTATTTACTTTTACTAATTTTTCTTTCGGTGTAAGGCGCGGGAGAATACCGTATAATAACGGAGCACTCCACCCACTACATAATGAAATGACAAAAATAAAAGTTAATAGAGCTATAATGTTTGTGGATAAGACCGGGAACAAAATCATTAATAATAGTAAAAAGACTGTTTTCAGCCATTGGAGCGTATATAACAGCGTATAAGATGGAAAACGATTTATTATAAGTGGTGCAGAGATGTTAGCAATTAGATTTGTGATAACTTGTAATAATGGAAAAAGAGCAGTAATAGTAGCTGATTTAGTTGCTATATAAATATGAGTTGTAATAATCATTACATATACGATGTCAGCGAGAGTAATGCATATTTTGGAACCTAAATAGTAGATTAGTGACAGGTTTCTCAATAAGATTATCACCTCTATAAAAAATAGTATTTACTAATTAGAATAATTGTAATTTAAAAATTAAAATTTTTAAAGAATTTAATTTTTTGTCACTTTTTGAAAGGGATTTTCATGTATAATGAAGAATATATTGATATAGTATTATATTAATGATCATTGTAACAGTGAGTATGTACAATAGCTTGTAGCAAACGCCCAAGTGTAAGAAAGGGCGGATAAACCATTCTTTTCTTCATATACATATAGAAAATGAGAAAGAAAGTGAGGGTTGCATATGGCTGCTTGGGTAATTTGGTTTATAATAGCTGGTATTTTATTTATCGCAGAAATGTTGTCGATTACATTTTACATGCTTTGGCTTGGAATTGGAGCTGTTGTCGGAGGTCTTATTGCTTTGTTTGCTCCTGATGCACTACTGTTACAAGTTACTGTTGGTGCAATTGTAAGTTTAACTTTGACATTCTTTACGAAAAGAATTTCAAAAAACTTTCGAGAAGCAAAAGGTTTTACTGATACAGTAGATATGCTTGTTGGTAAAAAAGGGATTGTTATGCAAGCGATTACAAATGAAGCGAATGGTATTGTGAAAGTGGATGGAGATACTTGGACAGCTATTGCAGATTCTTCAATTGATGCTGGAGAAAAAGTCGTTGTTATAAAGAGGCATAGTACTATATTACAAGTGAAAAAGGAGAGTGAATAAATATGGTAGCATTAACGTTAACGATTATATTCGCACTAATTGTAGTTACATTTATCGCATTAACAATTAAAATTATTCCTCAGCAAAAAGTTGGGGTTGTTGAAAGATTTGGTAAGTTTCAACGTATCATGCACCCAGGGTTAAATATTTTAATACCAATTGTAGATCGTGTTCGTGTATATCATGACTTACGTATTCAACAAACGAATGTACCACCGCAAAAGGTAATTACGAAAGATAATGTTCAAGTAGAAATTGATACTATTATTTTCTATCAAATTGTTGAACCAGAACTTGCGACATATGGTATTTCAAACTATGAATATGGTGTTCGTAATATTACTTCAGCAACGATGCGTCAAATTATCGGTAAAATGGAACTGGATGAAACGTTATCTGGTCGTGAAAAAATTTCAACAGAAATCCGCTTAGCGCTTGATGAAGCAACAGAAAAATGGGGCGTACGTATTGAACGTGTCGAAGTTGTTGATATTAACCCGCCAAAAGATGTGCAAGCATCAATGGAAAAACAAATGAAGGCTGAGCGTAATAAACGTGCGATTATTTTAGAAGCTGAAGCAGCAAAACAAGATAAAGTCCTTCGTGCTGAAGGGGAAAAGCAAAGTAAAATCTTGATGGCTGAAGGGGATAAAGAAGCGCGTATTCGCGAAGCTGAAGGTATAAAAGAAGCAAAAGAATTAGAAGCGCAAGGGGAAGCAAGGGCAATTGAAGAAATCGCAAAAGCAGAACAAAATCGTATTGAATTGCTTCGTGAAGCGAATTTGGATGAGCGTATACTTGCTTACAAATCATTTGAATCATTAGCTGAAGTTGCAAAAGGACCAGCAAATAAAGTCTTTATTCCGTCTAATGCAATTGAAACACTTGGTACTCTTGGGGCAATTGGAGAAATATTTAAAGAAAAACAAGTGAAGAAACTACCTTCAAATGATACAGGAAAAGAACAATAAAAGTGAGGAAGAGAAATGGGATACCATTTCTCTTTTTTTTGCGTATATTCCGAAAAGCTTGTACATATCCATGTATAAAGAAGGTGATGCAGTGAAAAAGTATGCAACTCGAATACATGGGAAGAAACTGATTTCGTTACTCCTTTTATATGCGCTAATAGTAATTATGATAGCGTCGATTTTGACGTCATTTTTACATACAATGAAATCGAATTATGCAAATCAATGGTTTGGAAAAGTATCGATGCAAGGTTTTGTTCAAATGATAGAAAGTGAGAATCGCTATTACGGATTTGATTATTTTAAGAAGAATAAAAGAGAGTCAGTTGGGAATTTAATGTTCTCTATCGCGACAGATTTGAAAATTAAAGATTTAAGAACATTCGTCGGTAAAGAAGTACCTGGTATGTCAAAGTATTATTCTAATATTATCGTAGCTGGGGAAGGGACAAACTTGACGAATATCCCAAATGAATCTAGTGTACCGATTGAAGAAGTAACGAAAGAACGGGAAATAGCAAAAGATAAAGTTACAGAAGCGGAAAAGAATAATCCGGTTCAGAAAAAGAACGGAGCGAAAAAAGGTGAAAGTGCAGTATATATTTATCATACACATAGCTGGGAATCCTTCTTTCCATTATTACCAGGGGCAACTGATTCATCTAGCCCAGATGTAAATGTGTCTTTACTAGGGAAACGTATGAAAGAGCAACTTGAAGGACAAGGAATTCCGGTAGTTCATGATAAAACGAATATGGGTGATTTATTAGCGAGTAAAAAATGGAAATGGCCGCAATCATATAAAGCGTCTCATGAATATGTAAAAGAAGCATTAGCACAAAATAATAAAATTGGGTTTCCGATTGATATACACCGTGACGATCAGCGTAAGAAAGTAACAACAAAAGTAATTAACGGAAAATCGTATGCAAGATTATATTTTATAATTGGGATGGAAAATGAAGGCCATGCTGAAAATGAAAAAATTGCAAGAGCGATCAATAGTTATTTAGATGAAAACTATTACGGATTAAGTAGAGGGATTTTTCCAAAGTATAAAAAAGATGGAAATGGCGTTTATAATCAAGATTTATCGAAAAATGCGATGTTAATTGAAGTTGGTGGTGTTGATAATACGTTAGATGAATTATATAACACAATTGATGTGTTAACAGAAGCGTTTAGTAAATATTATTGGAATGATGCGGAAAAAGTGAATGGATGAGGGACGGGAGACCGTTCCTTTTTTATTTTGGAATCTTAAAATGTGATATAATGGAATTTTATGAATGTTAAATAAAGGGGGAGAGAAACATGCAAATACTACTAATACGCCACGGAGAATCAGAAGCTGATATTTTACATGTGCATGAAGGTCGAGCTGATTTCGAGTTAACTGAAAAAGGGAGACAACAAGTACAAAGACTTGTACAGAAAGTGAAAAAAGATTTTGCACCGGATTTCATTTGGGCAAGCACATTAAAACGCGCTCGCGAAACGGGTGAAATATTAGCAGAAGCAATTGGTTGTCCAATTCAATTAGAAGAGGAATTAATGGAGTTTAATAATGGAATACAAGCTGGCTTATCATTTGAAGAAGCAAAGAAATACCCAGAGCCAAAGTTTCTTCATGACCGTTTTGAAAACGGAGAGTCATTTATTGAGTTTCGAATGAGAATAGAAGGAATCTTTTCTAAAATTATGATAGAGAATACATATGATCGAATTGCAATTGTTGCCCATGGCGGCGTAATTAATAGTCTATTACGTGCATTTTTCAAAATGCCAATTTCAATGGACTACTATTTCAAAATGGGAGATACGGGAATAAGTTTAATTGAAATTGAGGGTGAACAAAAAACGGTGCATTTCATTAATGATACGAATCATTTGGACGGGATGTAAAGACTTATGTACAAAGTTGTATTTTTCGATGTTGACGGTACGTTATTAAGTGAGATTGATAGAAGCATGCACGAAAGTACAAAAGAAGCGGTACAAAGATTAATAGATAAAGGAATTCACGTAGTTGTTACAACTGGAAGACCATATAGTTTATGCTCACAATTTAAGGAACTAGGTATAAATACGTTTATTTCAGCAAATGGTGCACATATAAAATGTGGGGAAGAAGTTATACATAAATCAGTACTTTCAAGCGAAATCGTTCATGATATTTCAAATTTTGCTGAATTACATGGTCACAGTGTTTCTTACTTTACAGAAGAATTTGCAATGAATAATATTGCTTCCAAAGATGAACGTGTCATACGAGCGTTAAATGAAACTTTAAATTTAGAGCGGTATCCTGACAAAGTTAGAAACTTATCAGATGAGATGTATTGCATATGTCTGTATGCTGATGATACAGAAGCTCAAAAATTCATTGAAAGATATCCAGCACTTACGTTTGAGCGTTTTCATGGTTACGTTATAAATGTATTGGAAGATAGTAAAGTATCGAAGCTAACTGCAATTCAAAAAGTATTGGAACATTTAAACATTAGTAAATTAGAAGCCATTGCTTTTGGCGATGGTGGAAATGATATTGAGATGTTGCAGTATGTAGGATTAGGAGTTGCGATGGGAAATGGTGGAGAGGAGTTGAAGAGAAGGGCTGATTTCGTTACAACGAAGGCGAGTGAAGGCGGAATTTCTTATGCCTTAAAGAAGTTACGAATTATTTAAAACTAATAGTTAGTCAGTGTGAAAAATCCTTTTTTAATAATGGCTTTTGTTAATATGTATACTGTTTTAGGGAATTATTTGAGCTCTCCTACTTACAATTTAACTGCAGAACAAATCCTTTATTTTCGCTTAGCAGGGCTGTTTGGTATGTTGCTGTCACCACTTGCAGGTCGTTTAACAAAGAGGTTTGAAGTAAGAAAGGTTCTTCAAGGAGGATTGTTGATTGCTATTTTTAGTCTAAGTTCAATGGGCTTTGTTTCGGATCTATCTCTACTTGTAATGATGAGTGTCTGTTTTGTAATAGGTATTGCTATATCCGTTCCGTCTTTAGTTTCTCTTGTAGGTCAATTAGGAGGGAAAGCAAGGGGAATATACTTTTATTTTATTTTTAGGCACTAGTATAGGACCTATCATTTCTATTTATCTTATGAAAATAGGAGGTTATGCTCAAACATTTATTTTATTAGGAATGATACTTTTTATTGGTTTTGTAGCTTCTCTATTTATAATTAATGAATGAGTGGAAAATCACTCAAATAAAGGAATGCGAGGATCTTTCATATGCTCACATAATAAAATATGAATTTGTCCACGATGATGATAAAAGTGTGCAACGATTTCAAGTAACCATTCAAAGCGCGAATAAGAAATCCCCCAATAGGCAGTCATAACTTCTGCTAATTCTATTTGGGAGTAGGAAAGAAATGTTTTAGAGAGAAGGTTGTATCCTTCAATCATCGTTTGTTGCATGTGAGCAACTGTTACGGGCGTATGTTCTATATAAAAGGTATGTAATTCTTTTTCTGAAATACCATTTAAAATGAGTAAATCAGCATGACAAATAAGAGAAAGATGTGCACACATTTCAAATAATGATCGTTTTGAGTGAATCGGTTGTATTTTTAAATCGTTTTCACTATATTGGTTAAGCATATAAATAGAAGTATCAATAGCAACTTTTAGTTGATGCAATGCAGATTGAACAAACATTGTAATTCTCCTCGTCTCCGTATATAATAGTTTCTTGAGGATATTATATCATACTCAAAATTCCGAAAATTCTAGTAGTTTGACTAGCATAATGAAAAGTATTATATTGTAAAAGGTCATATGAAACGTGAAATAGAATGGAATGCAATTATTGAGTTAGGAGTTAGACCAATGAGTTTGAAATATGGAAGAGATACAATTGTAGAAATTGACTTAAACGCTGTAAAACATAATGTAAAAGAATTTAAAAAACATGTAAATGATGAAGAAATTAAGATGATGGCTGCTGTAAAAGCGAATGGGTATGGCCATGGGGCAGTTGAAGTTGCCAAAGCTGCAATTGAAGCGGGAATACATCAACTTGCAGTTGCATTTGTAGATGAAGCAATAGAATTAAGAGAAGCAGGAATTACTGTACCAATTTTAATTTTAGGATACACACCAGTAGCGGCTGTAGAAGATGTAATTCAATATGACGTTATGATGACTGTTTATAGAGTAGAAGATTTACATGGTATAAATGAAATTGCAAACCGTCTTCAAAAGAAAGTACAAATTCAAGTGAAAATTGATACAGGAATGAGTCGTATCGGTTTACAAGAAGAAGAAGTTAAACCATTTTTAGAAGAATTAAACCGTATGGAGTATGTAGAGGTAGTAGGGATATTTACGCATTACTCTACGGCAGATGAAATCAATAAATCATATACGAATATGCAAACAAGTTTATTTGAAAAGGCTGTTAATACAGCGAAAGAATTAGGAATTCAAATACCATATATTCATAGTTCAAATAGTGCGGGATCAATGGAATTAAGTAACACATTTCAAAATATGGTACGCGTTGGAATAGGAGTGTACGGTATGTATCCATCAAAAGAAGTGGATCATTCAGTCGTTTCTTTACAGCCTGCGTTGTCGTTAAAATCAAAAGTAGCTCATATTAAACATGCGAAGAAGAATCGTGGTGTAAGTTATGGGAATACGTATGTAACAACTGGTGAAGAATGGATTGCGACTGTACCAATTGGTTATGCTGATGGTTATAATCGTCAATTATCTAATAAAGGCTATGCGTTAATTAACGGGGTTCGAGTACCTGTTATTGGCCGTGTTTGTATGGATCAGTTAATGTTGGATGTTTCAAAAGCGATGCCAGTACAAGTAGGAGACGAAGTAGTATTCTACGGTAAACAAGGTGAAGAAAATATCGCAGTAGAAGAAATAGCGGATATGTTAGGTACAATAAACTATGAAGTTACATGTATGCTAGATAGAAGAATTCCGCGTGTCTATAAAGAAAATGACGAAACAACTGCAATTGTAAATATATTAAGAAAAAACTGAATCATTTCGATTCAGTTTTTTTATTTTTTTATTCATATCAAATGCGAATATACCCTCGTTATGTAATACGGAGTAAACTTTGCGAAACACACTTTTTAGTTCAACTAAATTAAACTATCACCGGCAGAGATGACCAGTCCCGCAACAAAGATCTAATATACGAGAGTAGGGAAGAGCATCTTGTAAAACGAGGCTGGATAGGAGTATTCAACAAAATGTCCCCAATGTTTATTATAGATGTCTGCTAAAATATCATAATTAGAATAAATTGTTTTTTAACATATGTATTCACCTAAAAATTAATTAAATTATAATAGTCATGCCTCGTGTTAATTTCAAAACCACATTGTGTATATAGTTTTAAAGCGTGGATATTTTTCGTTTCGACGTCTAACTCAATTGTTGAAACTCCTTCTGTAATAAGAGTATGTACTATATTACAAAGAATATCTTTTCCGTATCCTTTACCTTGATAAGAAGGATGAACGGCGAATCCTGATAGTGTAGTAGATTGCTCTTGTTTAGAAACTGTAATTGTTCCTATCACTTTTCCAGCAATAAGGGCACTGTAAACTTGATGGGAAGATGAATTCATCATTTTTTGTAACCATGTAGCCGTATTTTCTACTGAATCACCAAAAGCTTTACCAGAAATTTCAATAAGATCAAGAAGTGATTCTGAAGGTGCAAGAGTAAGCTGTATATTATTATCTATTGTTTTTTGAATTTCGTTTGTTTTGAACTCCATACTATATTCACTATATAAATATGGTAACTTCATATGTTTTACAAATTCATTCCCAGAAATAGAATCCCCATTAATAATAAGAAGAGCTTCATCTGTCTCTCTATTTTGTATTTCTTTCATTGCAGTTTGTAAAAGGATAGTTCTGAAACGTTGTTTTCTAAAATGAGGATGTACAAAGCCTATTAGTTCAAGCTTTGTTGGTCTTTCGAAATCATACATATTTAAAGCGCCAATTAATTGAGTACCGTTATAAAGAAGAAAATCGTTTATATAATCTTCATTTCGATTTTTTAAAAAGTTGATATGTAAATCTGAAGAGTAATCAAGATTGTCTTGTTGCCCACAAATATAAGCCAAATCCTTCATTTGCTGTATTTCACTTTCTGTTACAGAACGCTTTTTCTGAATATCCATTGTATACTCCCTCTCATTTGTATTTAAAAATAGGATGGGTGACTTAACCATTTCTTTAATTCCACATTACCTTGCACAGATAACAGTCGGTATAAATAACGATAAGGCTGTCTATATTCTTCTAATTGAGGAATAGACATAATTGTTTCGTAACCACTTTTAAAGGCATGTGCTTCTTTTTCGGTAAGTACATATTCTAGTCCGATAAAATCAAGCTCTCGCGGAGCAACAGCGTAAGCTTCAGTATCTATTAAACCCGTAATAGTTGTACCGTCAGATAAAAATTGAGTAGGATCCATATCAATTAAGACGAGTGTAGATTCCTTTGGTACGGACAGGGAAGAAAGTTGTGATTCAAAAGTAGGGAATGCATTTTGTATGCTTTCATCATCGGAATAAAACATATTCACAAGCTCTTTACTCACGTTTAAAATATGTGATTGGAATTCATCTAGTGGAACTTGGAACTTGCCTGACGGATTTCCTATGAAATCGGCTTTAAATTTATGTATTTCTGCAAGTCCTTTTCCTAGGCTGAATAAAATAGAATCTGGTTGCTCGATAAAAGATTGAACTGTGTTACCTACTAACTTTTCGACCACCACAAATTCACGGCCATTTAAAACATGTTTTTCTAATATTGTTGGGATAGGAAGATTCGTATGTTCTTGCAGCAATGTATGTACAGTTTCTAAATGATGGACGTTCCTTGGATCAATTCCAAATAGATTTTTACATCCCCACCAAAAATCATTATTTGGTTCTTCATTCATTTTAGAAGCACGAACGATAATTTCTGTATCTTCTGTTTGAACGAGAAAAACATCACTTGCATGATCTTCATAACCTGGGTGCAAGGCTTGAACGGATAGAATAGGTGAATTGAATAGTTGTTGTAACATGAAAAGACTCCTTTTTCTGGAAATTCTATAAATTCATTATATAACAGATGATGAGTTATGAGGATAAAGATAAAAAGATTGAAAGCATACTTACATTTATAGTGAAAACTCATTAAAAATATTATATTTCTCTATTTTTGTATGAATTGTCTAAAAATAATGGTGGTAATACTTTAATGTAAGACTCGTATCTTTAAATCTATGAAGAGTAAAAGTAAAATTAAGCATTCATTTATAAGATTGTGAATCACAATAATGTAGGCTATAGAAAATATTTCTCAATAATAAAATGAAGAGAAAAGCATGAAGAAGTAGAATGCATTCATTTATAATAGACTTAAATTAATTAATATAATTAATTGTTAATTTTATTATATTAATTGGATAGGAGAGAATTTTATGGCAAATGTACTCGTAATAAATTTTCCTGGGGAAGGTCATATTAATCCGACTTTAGCTATTGTAAGTGAGTTAATTCAGCGAGGGGAAACAGTTGTTTCTTATTGTATTGAAGATTATAGAAAGAAGGTTGAAGCAACAGGTGCGGAATTCCGAGTGTTTGAGAATTTTCTCTCTCAAATTAATATTATGGAACGAGTAAATGAAGGTGGGAGCCCTTTGACGATGCTATCTCATATGATTGAAGCATCAGAGCGTATTGTTACTCAAATTGTAGAAGAAACAAAAGAGGAAAAATACGATTATTTAATATATGATAATCATTTTCCAGTAGGACGTATTATAGCGAATATTTTACAATTACCAAGCGTTTCATCCTGTACAACGTTTGCTGTTAATCAGTACATTAATTTTCATGATGAGCAAGAATCGAGACAAGTAGATGAAATGGATCCATTATATCAATCTTGTTTAACGGGAATGCAAAAATGGAATAAGCAGTATGGAATGAAATGTAATAGTATGTATGATATTATGAACCATCCTGGTGATATTACGATTGTATATACTTCAAAAGAATATCAGCCGCGTTCAGAGGTATTTGATGAATCGTATAAATTTGTAGGTCCATCAATTGCTACTCGAAAAGAAGTGGGGAGTTTTCCTACCGAAGATTTAAAAAATAAAAAAGTGATTTTCATTTCTATGGGAACAGTTTTTAATGAACAACCTGCTTTGTATGAAAAATGTTTTGAAGCGTTTAAAGATGTTGATGCGACAGTCGTATTAGTCGTTGGTAAGAAGATAAATATAAGTCAATTTGAAAATATCCCGAAAAACTTTAAGTTGTATAATTATGTCCCGCAATTAGAAGTTTTACAGCATGCTGATGTATTCGTGACACATGGTGGTATGAATAGTTCGAGTGAAGCGTTATATTACGGTGTTCCATTAGTTGTAATTCCGGTAACAGGAGATCAGCCATTCGTTGCAAAACGATTGACTGAAGTAGGGGCAGGAATAAGACTTAATCGCAACGAGTTAACTTCTGAATTATTACGTGAGACTGTAAAGAAAGTAATGGATGATGTGACGTTTAAGGAGAATAGTCGTAAAGTGGGAGAGTCGCTTAGAAATGCCGGTGGATATCAAAGGGCAGTTGAGGAAATATTCAAATTAAAAATGAAGCCGTACGTAAAGATTAAATAGATGTTAAAAACACACTTACTTTTAATTTGTAAGTGTGTTTTTAGTATTACGCGTTACATGTGTTACATAAAAATAGTGATAAAGGAGAAACTTTTGTGTATATAAATCGATACCTTTGAATTAGTAGTAAAATTACGTTAAAATAATACTAAGAAAATATATAAGTTTTGGGGGTAATGAATGAAGAAAGTATTTGAATACGTATTATTAACAATTGGCTCAATTATAGTAGCAGGTTCATTAGAGCTTATTTTAGCACCTAATGGATTAGTAGATGGCGGGGTAACGGCTATTGCTATTATGGCAAATAAAGTTGCAGGATTGCCGCTTTATGGTGTGTTCTTAGGAATTAATATCCCAATTTTATTATTTACTGCAAAAGTAATGGGAAAGAAATTTTTTATCCGTACATCTTATGCGAATGTAGTTACAACACTCGGATTAATTTATTTAAAACCATTTCCAGCAATTACGACTTCTGAGTTATTAATTGTACTTTATGGTGGAGTACTGTTTGGAATTGGTGTTGGGATTGTTGTTAAAATGGGTGGAGCAATTGACGGTTCGGAAATGTTAGCAGTTTGGATGAATAAACACTTTAATGTACCGATTAGTACATTTTTACTTGCAGTAAATGCAGTTATTTTCATCTTTGTTGCCATTTTATTTTCAATCGAACAAGCGATGTTCTCATTAGCAATTTTCTATATTGTTACGAAGATGATTGATTTTATATTAGATGGTATTAATCAAGGTAAGAGCGTTATGATTATTTCTGGTAAGAATAAAGAAATAGGCGATTTACTTATGAAAGAATTGCAACTATCTGTTACGTATCTACATGGAGAAGGTGGTTTTTTAGGGGAGCATAAGAGAATCATTTATTGCATTACAAACCGATTCATTTATCCGAAAATGAAAGATCTCGTTCTCTCTGTAGATCCAGCTGCTATAATCGAAGCTTCCTATTCAACAGAAACGACTGGTGTGAAACGTCCGGGAAGGAAAGCTAGGTCAGGTGAATAACTAGAAGAAGGCTGTCCAAAAAGTTATTTTGGACAGCCTTCTTTTTTATTTTGTTGAATTGTTAACATGTTACAAGTTAAATCCACTGTTAAAAAGTTTCCTTGCAACTAGGAAACCAAGCGTCTTTTAATAATGTAGCCAACGTTTCAATTTTATTTTCTGGAATACTACCAAAGCCGAGTAATACGTATGATTCCTTACGTAAATCATTCACGAAATCATATGGAGAAAGTGGGTATAATTTAACGCTTTGTTTTTTAGCGGATTCAATCAGTTCATTTTCATTCATACTGTTATGGACACATAAAACAATATGAAGTCCGGACTGTTCGCCAAGAATTTGAACATTAGCCCCCATTTCTTTCATAATGGATTTTACTAACGCATGATGTTTTCTTTTATATAGTGTACGACTCCGATTAAGGTGACGTTCCCAATTCCCGCTTTGTATAAAGTTAGCAAAAGCAAGTTGTTGTATTGTAGCGACTGTTTGTTTGAAAATTCCATGCAGTTCTTGATATGTTTTTAAAAGGTGTGGTGGTAAAACAACATATCCCATTCGTAAAGAAGGTAAAAAAGATTTTGAGAAAGTTCCCATATAAATAACGCGTTCATTTGAATCAAGACTTTGTAAAGAAGGAATCGGCTTACCAGCGTAGCGAAACTCTCCGTCATAGTCATCTTCAATAATGTATCCGCTGCAATCATTAGCCCACTTTAACAATTCTAATCTTCTAGATAAAGGCATAATAATCCCGAGCGGAAATTGGTGTGATGGTGTAACGTATGCGACATTGGAATTTGTATTGTATAAACTAGAAATATCAATCCCTTTTTCATCCAATGGTATGGGATGAATTTGTCTATCACAGCTTTTAATGATTGCGTGTATACGGTGAAATCCAGGGTTTTCAATGCCGTATTCTTTTGTAGGGCCAAGCAGTTGAAGTAGTAGCCAGAGAATTGGCTGCGTTCCGGCGCCAATCACAATTTGATCAGGTGAAGAATGGACACCGCGAGAATGATATAAATATGTTGATATATGCTCTCGAAGAGCGAATTCACCTTGAGGGTCTTCTTTGGCAAATAGTGCATTTTCGTATGTAAGTATGGATTCTTGTAATGCTCGTTTCCAATTTGTAATCGGAAATGTATTTTGATCAATAAGTCCTTGGCTACAATCATATTCAAATTTTTCGTCTATCAAATTGCTCGTCTTCTTTGCTGCATTTCGCTTTTTATTTGGGATAACGTCAATATCGAAATTTGCTACAAAAATACCACGTTTCGGTTTACTTTCTACATAACCTTCAGCTAATAATTGTTGATAAGCTGATTCAACAGTAATGCGGCTAATATTAAGTTGTGATGCTAAATTTCTGTGTGAGGGTAGACGTGTGCCGACAGAAATAGTCCCTTGTATAATTTCAGCTTTAATATATTCGTAAATTTGCAAGTAAATAGGTGTGTTACTTTGTAATTGCAATGGGATAGTAAAATCCATATAAAACTCTCCTTTAAAACTGGCCTTATAAAAAACACTTAAACTGTCACTTAAGTGAAGGGCAGTTACTTTCTATAATAATGATATAACATTTAGAAAATTAAATAAATAGTTAGAGGAGAGTTAAAAATGAATGTTAAAGAAGTAGTAACAGAAGAGCAATTACATGAAGTATTACCTGTTTTACAGCAATTACGAATGAAACTTTCAAAAGAGGAAACAAGCTCTTTATTTCGAAATATGAAAGAAGAAAATTATAAACTATTTTCGCTGCGTAATGAGAATGATGAAGTTGTTAGCCTTGCAGGTGTAGCGATTTGTACGAACTTTTATAATAAGAAACACGTTTTCGTATATGACCTTGTAACAGCAGAAGCACATCGTTCAAAAGGACATGGGAAAGTATTACTTTCGTATATAGAGAACTGGGGAAAGGAAAACGAATGTGAGTCTATCGTCCTCACGTCAGCATTTTCAAGAATTGATGCTCATCGTTTTTATGAAAGAGAAGGGTATGATAAGGTGAGTTATTCTTTTTATAAAGAACTATAAAAAATAAGAAGAAGCTGTCCTGCAAAAGTTGGGAACAGCTTCTTCTTATTTTTTAAGTTATTATTGAACCGTAAATAGGTTGTAAGTTATGGTATATGTATTTGAAAAGGTTATATAGTGTATTTTGTCGAATTGTTTTAATTTAATAAAGAGAATGATTGGAGCGCTTATACTTGAAAAAAATAAAGAAACTATCAATCCCTAATGATGCTAGAGTTATTGTCATATCTGATATTCATGGAGAATTAAATCTTTTAAAAGAAGCACTACATAAAGTTAACTTTAAAGATGAAGATTATTTAATTATTAATGGAGATCTTTGCGAGAAAGGACGAGATAGCGTAGGCGTAGTAAACTACGTTATGAATCTTGTAAAGAACAATTCAAAGGTTCACGTTGTTGAAGGGAATTGTGAAGTTTTAGTTGATGCTCTTCTAAATGAAAATCCTGGTCTTATTAATTATTTATGTACGAGGAAGCATTCAATTTTTAATGAATAGCTAGAGCAATTGGGTTTTTCAGTTCATGAGGGCACTTCAATTCGTGAAGTGAAAGAAGCATTGTTAAGTGAATTTTCACAAGAACTATATTGGCTAACAGAGTTGCCAACAGCGATTGAAACAGAAGATTATATTTTTGTGCATGCCGGTCTAGAAGATAGAGTAGATTGGAAAGAAACTGAGCGCAAAAATGCGATAGCAATGCCGGAGTTTTTCAATCAATCACATAAAGCAAATAAGTATGTAATAGTCGGTCATTGGCCTGTCGTGAACTATTCTGAAGAAGCACCGTCTAATAATCCAGTTATTGATAAGGAGAAAAAAATTATTGCAATTGATGGAGGAAATGCAATTAAAGAAGCAGGGCAGTTAAACGTATTTATTATTCAGAGGAAACAAACGGACGATACGTTTTCTTATACATATGTAGACTATTTTCCAGAGTACGAAGTAATAGCGGATTTTAATGCGAATTCAGAAATGCAGGGCGGAGTGACATATCCGTATTATTACATAGAGCCTATCGAGAAGGTGCAAGATTACACCGTATGTAAACAAAAGGAAACGAATAATGTGCTCACTGTAAAAAATGAATATATGAAACAACTTAAGTCAGGTGAATATACAGTGAAAACTGATATTTCTTGTGCGCAAATAAGCGTTAGGAAGGGAGATATCGTTTCTCTCATTGATGATAGCTGTTCAGGATATGATTTAATTAAAAAAGATGGCGTAGAGGGTTGGATAGAGAAAGGGATTTTAGTTGAGATAGAAAAAGTGAAAAATAAAACATTAAGCTGAAATAGGAGGGATATAACCTCCTATTTTTTTAAAGGAGTAGATTGCTTGCTGTCTTTAATAAGTAAATAAATCGTACTCGGCAGAATGATAAGCGTCATTCCTAAAAGAATTGCTAGTATAGCATAACCTCTATAGGGAGCAGAAACGATAAAAGGAAGTATCGCTAAAAAAATACCTGCTATCATCATTGAAATACTACTAATATTTGAAGCTCTTTTTTCAAGGTACTTATCATTCCATTCTAATGAAACGGTTGATTTAGTCGTATCAATTTTGGAACTGAAATAACCTATTAATATAAATAAAAGCCCTAATGCTAAAAATATGAAATGATCAAGAGGAAGTGAAAAGCCAAGAGCGATGAGGGCGATGACAATATCGACAAAAAATAAGAATAGTAACATTGTGTTGCCGATCCAATGGAGAAATTTCTGGTTACTCGCTGCTTTAGATAAAGCTAAAAATACAAAGAATAAGAAGGAACATATAATTATATTTATGATTACAAAAGTGCTTTTATCCATTGTTGATGTAGGCGTTCCATTAAAGTCCCATTTCGTAACAATACTTAATGGTAAGAAGAAATAGAGAATAATATTTGTCATAATAATAGTAAGAAATAAAGCAATACTAAATCGTTTATTCATTGAATCACCAGCTTTCTAAATCAATAATTGGTACCTTATAACAAAATTATACAATATAATAAATGATATTTGTTTTGATTTTTCAGAAAAAATATTATAATTATATATGAAATAAAGAGGAATGCAGGAGGGAATTATGCAAAACGTTGTATTAAAGGGGAAGAAAGTTACAATTCGTACAATTGAAGAATCAGATATAAAAACATTATGGAATCTCATATTTAAAGAAGAAAGCCCAGAATGGAAGAAATGGGATGCGCCATATTTCCCGTTCTCAATGCAAGAATACTCTTCCTATAAAGAGAAGATGCAAACTCGTTTGAAAGAAGAACCACTGTCAAATTTAATTATAGAAAATAACGGTCAAATCATTGGGACAGTCGGGTTTTATTGGGAATACAAACCGACGCGTTGGTTAGAGATGGGGCTTGTGATTTATGACCCAACATACTGGAATGGTGGATACGGTACAGAAACATTGACATTATATAGAGATTTGCTATTTGAAAAAATGGAGATTGGTAGAGTAGGAATCACGACTTGGTCTGGCAATGAACGAATGATGAAAGTAGCGGAGAAAATAGGAATGAGCTTAGAAGGTAGAATGCGAAAGTGTCGTTATTATAACGGAACATACTATGATTCTATTCGAATGGGCATGATTCGTGAAGAATGGGAAGCACTATGTGTAATGAAGGGGTGAGAAAGATTGTACGCTATTATTGCTACATTTGATCGTGTGTTTACTAATAAAATTACAGAATTGCAAAATGAATTAACAAATGTAATTGGAACAAATCAATTAGCTGGAGTAGAACCTCATATAACGATTGCGGATTATAATGAGTTAGATGTCCATTTGTATACTGAGAAACTAGGGAAGTTTGTAGCTATTCAAGAAAATATGGACGCAGTAACTTTTCCTTCTGTTGGAATTTTTCCTACTAATGGAACGGTCTTTCTAGCGCCGACCGTTACTGATGAATTGTTAAAACTTCATTATTCTTATCATGATTATTTTAAAACTTTTCATGACAACCCAAATTCATATTACGTACCGGGAAAATGGGTTCCGCATTGTACAATTGCAAATAGATTACATACAAAGCAGTTTTTAAGTGTAATGGAATATATTTATGGAAAGTTTGATTTTGCAACAGCTTCAATTGAGAAATTAAAGTTAATTAAGATGAATTATGAAAATGGTTTTGCCGTTTCTTCTAGTATATTAGCAGAATATAATTTAAAGAGAATGGAGACATCGAGATGACATATATAATTAGAGAAATGAAGCAAGAAGACATTCACGCTGTACAATCAGTAGCAAAAATAGCTTGGCATGATACATACGAAGGCATTATTCCAAGAGAAATTCAAGATAGCTTTTTAGATGAGGCATACTCTGATGAAAAAATGAAATATCGTCTTAAAAATACACATTTATTCGTTGCGGAAGAAGAAGGAGAAGTAATAGGGTTTGCGAACTTTTCACCTGTTAGACTACAAAACGAAGCGGAATTAGGTGCGATTTATCTGTTACCAAATCAGCAAGGAAAAGGGATCGGAAGTGCTTTATTACAAAGAGGGATTAAGGAATTAAATGGGATACGGAAATTGTACATACATGTAGAGGCAGCAAATGAAAAAGGAAAACGCTTTTATGAAGCGAAAGGTTTTGCTGAATTAGAGCAATTTGAAGAAGACTTTGAAGGACATATGATGCAGACAGTAAGGATGGTTTTATACGTATAAGGAGGACTAGTAATGAAAATTTTTGATTTTAGTGAAAAAGTAGGAAAGCACCTATCAGTATTTCAATCTAATTTCATCATGTCGAAAATATTAAACCATCGAGGGAATATACATATCGGTGCTATGCATTTACACGAGAATGGAATCATCGGTAATCATGAAGCAGTTGTATCTCAACTGCTTCTTATTGTGAAAGGAGCAGGATATGTATGTGGGGTAAATAAAGAAAAGATAAAGATAGAGGCGGGACAAGCTGTGTTTTGGGAAAAGGGAGAGCTCCATGAAACAAGTACAGAACACGGATTAACAGCAATTGTTATGGAAGCGGAGAATCTTGAACAAGCGATAGTAATGCCTATTATTCAAGGGGAGTTGTGAAAAATGATAATTAAGGCGAATCAAGAAGATACCAAAGAAATATTAAAATATTCGGCTCAATCGCTTTTTGAAGGGACGAGAGGGAATTGTCAATTAAGTACCGAGAAAGCAATTGAGATTACAAAGCCGATTGTAGAAAAAGGAGCATACTATTTAATCGTTAAAGAAAAAAATAAAGTAATGGGATGGATATTAATAGGGGAAAATACAGACTATTTTTCTCGTGAAAAACTTGGATTTATATATGAATTGTACGTTTTCCCAGAATATCGCGGGAGAGGATTATCGCGAGAACTGATGGAAGCTGGTATTAAGGAATTAAAGGAGAAGTATTCAGAAATTCGGTTGAATGTATTTGCTGGGAATTTTGCAAAAGAGATGTACGAAGAGTTTGGGTTTGTTGAAAGGCAGGTAATTATGACTTTGAAGTGAGTAGAATAGTCTGAATGAGAGAAGAGAAAATAATGATTTAGTGGCTACTTTATCGCTGGAATTTAAAGCGAATAAGTATAAAATAGATGGTTTGCCTTTATTTTATAGTAGATTTATAGAGTGTGCTTAAAAATAAATAAATTAGTATTATACAATATATCGTTATTATAGTAAAAGAGAAATTTTGGAAAAATATCATTTTTTTGTTTAGAAATTTTTAAATTATTGATATAATCAATTTGTAGAATTGATTATTGGTTAATTTTACTATTTTTTAATTTTAAGGGGGATTTAATAATGGCAGGACAAATTCGTATGTCACCAGAGGAGCTTAAATCGAAAGCGACTCGATATGGACAAGGTGCAAATCAAATTGAGGACATTTTACGTCAACTACAAAACTTACAAAATGAATTAAGAGGAGAATGGGAAGGTCGTGCTTTCGAAGGTTTTGACCAACAGTTCAATCAATTAAAGCCAAAAGTACAAAACTTCGCACAGCTATTACAAGAAATTAATATGCAGCTTAATAAAACTGCAGAAGCTGTTGCTAGACATGACGAAGATCTTTCTCGTAATTTCGGTCTACAATAAGACAGATAAAAAGAAATATATAATTTAGCCATGCAACCATACGTTGTATGGCTAAATTACTTTAAAACTAGAGTAAGATACGAAGTCTTTCATTAGATAGACTCGCAGTCGCAGGAGTGATAAGTAGTGAAAAAGTTCAAATGGAGCATCTTGTTGTTTATTATTTTAGCTCTTGTACTATCAACAGGGGTCTCCTATTTAGCATTAAATCAAAATGTTAAGAAAGCTAATGAGAATACTACACCAAAAATGACAGTTGCGTTGGTAAATGAAGATCAGGGCACTGTATTTGAGGGCAATAAAATAGCGTTTGGAGATCAATTTGTTAAAAATGTAAATAAAAATACGAAACAAGAATGGTACGTAGTTAGCCGCGGGGTAGCGGAAAATGGATTGAAAAATAATAATTACAATATGATGATTGTTATTCCAAATGATTTTTCTAGGAAGGCAGTTGCGATTGATTCAGAGATTCCAGAGAAATTAACGTTAAACTACAAAGTAAATGCAACTGGGAATAAGGATTTGAAAGCTGAGGCAGAAAATACAGCTTCTGTTATTTTAGAAGATTTCAATAAGCAAATAATCGACGTTTATTTTGCGAGTATTATCGGTAAGCTACAAGGTGCACAAGATAATATAGGTAAAATAATTGAAAAAGGAAACGTTCAAACAACTATGTATAAAAAAGATATACATAGTCCGTTAGCAAATTACACAAATCAATTTAAAACAGTACAAGATTATACAGGTGTTTCTGTTAATAGTTTCAAAGGATTTCAGGATGTTTTAAAAGGTTTCGGTCAAGCGTTAGATGAAGGGAATAAATCTAACAGTACGTACTTAGATGGTTTTAATAACTTTCAAAAAATGCAAACTGATAACAATTTGTTAGCGAATAATTTCACAAATCAATTCAATCAATATATGAATGATATGAATACAGGCGATGCTTTAAAGCAATTAAGTGCATTGGAATCCGCTAATAAAATTATTTCAAATCAATTTACGTTTTCAGAGAAAGAACCGAATATTTTAACTGATGCTGCAGCGATTCAAAAATATTTAGCAGATGTAAAAAAACAAGTATCTGAATATGATACAGAACTTGCAGGAAAGTTAGAAAGTGATATTCAAGAGACGGTAATTAAGAAGTTAAAGCAATCTATGTCGAATGATGGAAAGCAAGAAATCTTCATAAATACATTAATGAAACAACCAGATGCTCGAATAAAGAAACAAATCGAGAATTTAATTGCGAAATTACCTAGTTTAAACATGGAAGAAATCGGTCAAAGCGATTTACCAGATGCGACGAAATTACAACTGCAAAATGTAATTCAATTTACAAAAAAATATAATAAAGAAAATAATTTTTATTATGATCCTGTAAATAAAATATCTTTAGGAAACGCTATTAAAGAAGTAAAGGATAGACTTTATACAGAGGGAATTACATTTAGTGATACTGCGAAAGTAATTAAAATGGAATCTCCGCAAATTTTGAAGATAAAGATTCCAGAAGAATTTAAACTAGATGGAAGTACAGAAGCTTTATATATTGATGATGTGGATCGTACAAGTGATTTTCTTCAAAGCGAAGCAGGAGAAATTACAATAGCTCCTCGTAATGAAGGGGATATAAAGATTGATCTGCATGTGAAGTTAAAAGATCCAAACATCAATATAGATGTTTTCTCTCCTGTAATGTGGCAGTGGGAATTGAGTGGGACTCATACAAAAGAAACTAGTCCTGAAAAAGAAAAACCTAACAAAGAAGATAAAGGAACACAAACGGAAAATAGCAAGGTGGAAAATGTGGTTCATAAATCACAGTATGGCATAATGCCGTTAGTACACAGTGCTAAAAACCCTATTATTAAAAAAATGGAAAACACAACAGGGAAAGATAACGGAACTGGAGGAAACCCAGGAGGCGGAACGGGGAAAGATAACGGAACCGGAGGAAACCCAGGAGGCGGAACGGGAACAGACAACGGAACCGGAGGAAACCCAGGAGGCGGAACGGGGAAAGATAACGGAACCGGAGGAAACCCAGAAGGCGGAACGGGAACAGACAACGGAACCGGAGGAAACCCAGGAGGCGGAACGGGAACAGACAACGGAACCGGAGGAAACCCAGGAGGCGGAACGGGAACAGACAACGGAACCGGAGGAAACCCAGGAGGCGGAACGGGAACAGACAACGGAACCGGAGGAAACCCAGGAGGCGGAACGGGAACAGACAACGGGACCGGAGGAAATCCAGGAGGCGAAACGGGAACAGATAACGGTAAAGTTACTGAAAGTACAACGAATCAAGTAGTACATCAAAAAGCAGAAGTATTAACAAAAAATATATCTAGTGTATTAATAAAAGAAGCAGTAGATACAGTCGAAAGTTATCAAGGTTTAATGAGCCTTTACGAAATGTATTATGGGATTGATTTAAGAACGAAAGATGTAGGTCCTAAGTTAGAAGAGGGAAGTTTAGATGCAATTGCGACGGATCAATCTTTGTACTACGTATTAAATAAACAAAGTTTAATTGATTTAATTTCAAATCTTGTTTCATCAAGTATTACTACAGAAATAAAGCAAGATATGTCAGGTTTAAAACAAAAAATAAACTCTTATCAACAATCTATTACTAGTGCGGATCAAAATTCTATGCTACTAGCGGAGAAATTAAATGGAACGACGCAACAAGCAACTAGTATGAATGAAAATTTAGGAGAGTATGTAAAAGGTTTAGCGAAATGGCGTGAGAATAGCTTAAAGCTAGTTGAAGAGCAGCAAGTATTAACAACAAATCATGCTGGTGAGCAAACAGCTATTTTATCGTTAGATTCTGGTATTAAATCATTAATGATGCAAAGTCAGTCATTGGTCGAAAGTTCGAAGCATAGCTTAGCAACTTCAGACGATGTATATAAAACATTTGATCAAATTAATGGACAAGCAAAAGAAATTCAAGACAGCGGAACGACAATTGTTTCAAAAGCTGATCTATTATTAAATGACTTTACGAAGAAAATGGAAGATGATAAATCATTCTCCAAAAACTTTACGAAAATTTTAGCGAATAGCCGTATTGGAGATCGTCAAAATGAGATGCTATATGACTTTTTAGCTAGTCCAGTTCAAAAGCAAAATGATGGAGTAATTGTAGCAGGAAATGCTTTTACACCATACTTAATTGTATTAACTTGTTTCATTGTTGCATTATTTACAGCATACGCAATTGCGAATCAAGAAAAGAAACGAATGCAATCAGATCATTTTGAAGAGAAATTCTCATTAATTGATATGAATGTACCAACTACAGTAGTAGCTTTCGGTATATCAATTGTGGAAGGGATTAGTATAGGTATCATTTCTGGGCGTCTTTTAAAGTTCGGTCAGGATCAAAGTTTACTATGGATTGCGTTCATCACATTTATTATGATGGCGTTTGTATTAGTCTCAACCTACTTATTACGACAAATAAAAATGGTAGGAATGTTTATACTATTAGTATTTTTAAGCATGTACCTATTTTTAACTGAGGCAGTTGGAAGTAAAGTAGATCAAATGTCGTCTGTCGGAAAGATACGTCAATTCTCACCGCTTCAGTATATAGAAAGTTTTCTAAATGATTTTATTAGTGGTAAAGATACTGGGAAAGTTATTTTTGTCGTATTGTTTGTAATTGCCATTATTGGATTGGTTAGTAATCTATTTGTATGGCATAAGAAATGGGAGGAAAAAGAAGTAAATGATCAAACAATGGAGCATAGTGGCTAAGTTATCATTTCTCTCTATCCTTTTACTGTTTGTCGCGCTACCGATAAGGAGCGCGGCTGACAGTTATCTTGGTGATGATGGGAAGATTAAGTTTAAAGTGGATCGACTTGAAGAAAGCGACCAAGAAAAAAATAAAAAGGAACATAAGGAAACAGAATTAGATAAAGCATCGATTGAGTTATTTAACAAAGATATAGAAGAAGAAATTGAGAAAAAGAAAAAGAAAGAACAAAAAGATATGGAAGCTTTGCGAGATTCTCTTTTTACAAAACCAAAAGAGAATAATAGTGTTAAAGATACGAAAAATAGTTTGTTTAGCAGTGAATACATTGTCAGAAAAAGTGCAGATGAAGTAGCGAGTAATGAAACAATGAATGAAGAGCCAATTAGTATAACAATAATATTATTATTTGGCGGCGGCATTCTACTTATTTGCATCGGTATTTATACGGTTCTTCGTAAAAGTTGGAGGTAAAGCGATGGCAATACAAACACATATCAATGTGACAGTAGATTTTAGTAAATGGAATGGAAATACATATGATTTGCGTATTCCGAATCATCAATCTATTAAATATTTATTAAAAAACTTATTAGATACGCTAAAGATTGATAATCATGAAGGTTCACATTTTGTAATTAAAGTGAAAAATAAGTCAATTGTTTTAACAGATAATGATCGTTTAATTGATCACCAAATAACAGATGGAGATATTTTGCAAGTTTTATAAAGAATATTTTTTACTTTTAGTTATTTGAAAATAAGTTATTACGGGTTATAAAGAAAAGGAGAAGAGGATAAACATGACGGAAAAAATAATTCAAATTGATGCAATGAACTATCAATTTCAAATAGAAAAAGAAAATTGGAAATTGGAGATGACCAAATCTCAAACACGTATAAAAGACTTCCGTCAATTCGATATAATTACGGGCGAATCATCTGAATTTGTACCATTAACAATAGAAGAAACGGATGATATGTTTACGTTTCTATATCAAGTAGATAAAAAATTATATAAGTGGGACGATCTTAGCCGTTTTGGAAGAAATGAGAAATTAAGACTACTTCGGAATGTTGCGCAGTTTCGTAAATATTTAAATAAACGAATCACGTTCTTTTTACATCCAGACAATATAGTTTTTAATGCTAATTTAATACCAAGTATTATACATAGAGGAATTCGAGATATTGTTCCGCCAACCCCGTTATTAGAAGAGCAATTTTTAACACAATATAAGTGTCTAATTATTGCTTTATTCTCCCAAAAACATAACTTTGATGATTTGTATGCTGGGTTACTAAAAGATGCAAAAGAAACAACATTTGAACAGACCGTTGCTCAAATGGAAAGCTTAGATGCATTACTGCAGTTTCTTGATGACAGCTTTGAGAAGGAACAAACAAAAACAGAAAAAAATATGCAGTTAGTACCTAAAAAAAGCTATAAATCATTTAAATACTTAGCTTTTTCCTTCATAGCGGCGACAGTTATTTTAGCTGCTCCTTTAATATATTTCACTTTTATAAAATTTCCTTATCAAAATAAATTGTTAGAAGCAAATGCAAGTTTCATAGCAACTGATTATGACAAAGTCATTACGCAATTGAATGAAGAGGAGTTTGAATCATTACCGATTGCATCTAAATATGAGTTAGCATTTGCATACATTACAGCTGAAAAACTAGGTGAAGCTCAAAAGAAATCGATTATGAAAAACATTAGTTTGAAAAGTGATGAAAAGTATTTGCTGTATTGGATGTATAACGGAAAAGGTAATTTTGATAAATCATTAGATTTAGCTAAGACACTTGATGATCCTCAGCTTATTATGTACGGCCTTGTTAAACAAATTGAATCACTGAAAAATAATCCTGATTTATCAGGGGAAGAACGTGATCAAAAGTTAAAAACATATGAGCAACAATTAGATGAATATAAAAAGAAATATGGCAATTCATCAAACGATAAAAATTTGTCGGACACAGAGAAAAAAGAGTAAGCACTTGATGAGACAGTTGAAAAGGAGCAGTGAACACGGATGGAGCAACTATTAGTATTGACTTATGGAGACAAAATATATAAGTGCACATTACATCCAAATGAGCAATCAATAGTGTCGATTGGAAAAGAGTGGACAAATGATATTACGAATCCAAGTTTAGAACAAGAAGTAGAGTTAAAGTGGAATAATGAAGTAAATGCTTGGATGGTACAGGATCAATTAATAGAATTCAATAAGGAAATTGAGATTGGGAAAACAAGAGATGTGAGCTTGAAAATCTTTATATCTATTGTTGGCACAACTAAAGTGTTTGATATCGGAACGAAACATTCTCTTACAGTGAGTCAAAACGATTACGATGATATTTCTATTACCGGGACTAGTGTAGATTTAATGCTATCTCGCGAAACGTTGTACGATTCTTTTAAAGTGAACGTGTATGGCGGGGATGTATTTCATAATTATACGAAGTTAAAAGATAGCGTTATGTTGGAATCAGGAGACGTATTATATTTTGATGGTATTTTATTGGAGATTGGTAGTGAAGACATTCAAGTACTTTCTTCAGAAAATAAAGTGAAATCTGCGTTACCTATTTTAGTAGAATCAGAAACGAATTATCAAAGTGGTTATCCAGACTATCATCGTTCACCACGTATTATTTACCGTGAACCAGAAGAGAAAATGACAATTGCAAAGCCTTCAAGTATGCCATCAAAACCAACGGAGCATTTAGCAAGAATCATTGCACCTTCACTTGTCATGATTGTCGTAACCGTATTACTTGCAATTTTCATGAAATATGGAATGTTTATTATCGCATCGATTGCGATGACCTTAGTAACAATCATTGTTTCTGTCACATCGTATATAAAAAATTTAAAGCAATATAAAGTCGACATTGTTGAACGAGATAAAAGCTATAGAGAGTATATAAAACAAAAAACGAAAGATTTACATGCAGAAAGTGAAAAACAGCGTCACGCATTACATTATCACAATCCAAATATAGAAGTAATACGTAATATGGCAGTTCAAGTAAATCCTAGAATTTATGAAAAAACAATGTTACATCATGATTTCTTAACATTTAGCGTTGGAACAGGACAAGCTAATACGAGTTTTGAAATTCAATTTAATGAAGAAGAATTTAGTCAAACGAAAGATGAGTTAATTGATATAGCGCGTGAACTAAGACAGCGTTATCTATCATTAGAAGATGTACCAGTTGTAACAGATTTAATGAATGGACCAGTCGGTTATATTGGCCAACGCTCTTTAGTGTTAGAGCAATTACAATTATTAGTTGCACAAACGGCTTTATTCCATAGTTATTATGACTTGCAGTTTATTACTATTTTTCCGGAAGAAGAAAAAGAAAAATGGGATTGGATGCGCTGGTTACCTCATGGAAGTGTTCGCGATATAAATGTACGTGGATTTGTATACCATGATCGTAGCCGTGATCAAGTGTTAAATAGTTTGTATCAAATATTGAAAGAACGAAAATTAAAACTAGATGAAAAAAGTTCTACTAATGAAAAAATGTACTTTGCACCGCACTATGTCGTTCTCATTACAGATGAAAAACTAATATTAGACCATGTTGTTATGGAATTTTTTAATGATGATCCGAGTCAATTAGGTGTATCACTTGTATTTGTACAAGATGTTATGCAAAGTTTACCGGAGCATGTGAAAACGGTAATAGATATAAGAGATGCAAAACAAGGGAACATCATCTTAGAGCAAGGAGAGCTTGTTAACCGTCAATTTAAACTAAATCACGTACCGAAAGGGTTCAATTTAGAAGATATTTCACGGGCATTAGCACCATTAAATCATTTGCAAAACTTAAAAAATAGTATTCCAGAAAGCGTAACATTTTTAGAAATGTACGGCGTTGAAAAAGTAAAAGAACTGAATATCACAAGTCGTTGGGAGAAAAATGCAGCGCATAAATCTTTAGCTGTACCACTTGGATTACGTGGTAAAGAAGATATCGTAAACTTAAACTTACACGAAAAAGCACACGGACCACACGGATTAATAGCAGGTACAACAGGTTCAGGTAAATCGGAAATTATACAATCGTATATTTTATCTCTAGCAGTCAATTTCCACCCGTACGAAGTAGCCTTTTTACTAATTGACTATAAAGGCGGCGGAATGGCGAATTTATTTAAAAACTTACCGCATTTATTAGGAACAATTACGAACTTAGATGGAGCACAAAGTATGAGAGCGCTCGCATCAATTAAAGCTGAATTGCAAAAAAGACAACGCTTATTTGGGGAAAATGATGTAAACCATATTAATCAGTATCAAAAACTGTATAAAGAAGGCTTAGTAAGTGAACCGATGCCGCATCTATTTTTAATTAGTGATGAATTCGCGGAACTGAAGTCAGAACAACCAGAATTTATGAAAGAGTTAGTTTCAACAGCGCGTATCGGTCGTTCACTCGGGATCCATTTAATATTAGCTACGCAAAAACCGAGTGGTGTTGTAGATGATCAAATTTGGAGTAACTCGAAATTCAAACTAGCACTAAAAGTTCAAAATACGTCAGATAGTAATGAAATCTTAAAAACGCCAGATGCCGCTGAAATTACATTACCAGGACGTGCTTACTTACAAGTTGGGAATAATGAAATTTATGAACTATTCCAATCAGCTTGGAGCGGAGCAGACTATGTAGAAAACAAAGAGGATAAAGAACATTTAGACGCAACAATCTATGCAATAAATGATCTAGGACAATATGAAATATTAAGTGAAGATTTAAGTGGACTTGGTAGCAGTAAAGAAGTAATAAGCGTACCATCTGAACTGGATGCTGTTATTGACTACATTCACGATTACGCAGAAATAAATGAAATTGAAGCATTAGCAAGACCGTGGTTACCACCACTTCCAGAAAGCGTATATTTACAAGACTTACATGCTATTCAGTTCAAAGAAGCATGGACGAAAGAAAAGAAACCATTACAAGCAACAATTGGTCTACTAGATCAGCCTGAATTACAATCACAAACACCATTAACACTAGATATTAGTAAAGACGGACACGTAGCGGTCTTCTCAAGCCCAGGCTACGGAAAATCAACATTCTTACAATCAGTCATTATGGATGTAGCTCGTCAGCATAGTCCGGAGCATTTGCATGTGTATTTAGTGGACCTTGGAACAAATGGTCTTCTACCTTTAAAAGGATTACCTCATGTAGCGGATACGATTACGATTGATGAATCTGAAAAATGTTTAAAGTTTGTTGAAAGATTAACTCAAGAAATGAAAAATCGTAAACGATTATTAAGTGAATATGACGTTGCAAATATTGAAATGTATGAAAAGGCAAGTGGGAAAGAAATACCACATATTATTATTGCAATCGACAATTATGATGCAGTAAAAGAAGCGAAGTTCTATGAAAGCTTTGAAATGCTAATTATGCAAATTGTCCGAGATGGTGCAAGTTTAGGAATTCATACCTTAATTAGTGCAGGGCGACAAAATGCACTTAGAATTCAATTGTACAATAATATTAAAATTCAAACTTGCCTATATATGATTGATCAAAGTGAAGTAGCTAGTATTGTAGGGAGATCTGATATAAAAGTGGAAGAAACAGCAGGAAGAGCGTTAATAAAACTAGAATCGCCTACATTATTCCAGGTTGCATTACCTACGAAAGCAGAAGATGAATTACAGCAAATTCAATTATTACAACAAGAAGCAAATGATATGGACCGAGAATGGGATGGAGAACGTCCGAAGGCAATTCCAATGATGCCAGAAATTATTGATATTGCTACTTATCGTAAAAATAAAGACGTTACAAAAGCCCTACAAGCAGCAAGAATTCCAATGGGGCTTGATTTTGCAAACGTAGAAGTTGTAGCTCATGATATTGCAGGGAATGATCATTTAATGATTTATAGTGTAGATGATAGTATGAGAAAACAAATTGTATCTAGCATCCTATCTCAATTGAATAAAGATTATTTTGAAAGTGTGACGTTAGTGGATACAGCAGAGTATAGTTTCGTTCAATATAAAGATAATGTGACGCACTACATTGTAGACGAAAATGAAATCAATATGCATGCGAAGTATTGGATGGAAGTAATTCGCGAACGAGCTCTTGAATTAGCGCAAGCAAGACAAGAAGGTAGAGAAATTCCTGCATTCACAAAACAACTCATTATCATGACAAATGTTGAAGAGTTTAGTAAATTTGTTTATTTAGAAATGGAGGATGCAGCAACTTTAATTGATCTATCTCGTACAGTAGGCATTTACTTTGTATTAGCAGGTCACCACGACTACATGGACCGAAATCGTGAAGCTCTACCTATGAAAATGAGAAGTAAGCTAACAGCAGCAATTATCGCAATGCCATTAAATGATCAAAGTATCTTCAACATAAAATATATAAGCAACGAAGCGCCATTAGGTAAAGATGAAGTGTATTACTATCAAAAAGGGAACATAATGAAACTAAAAATGCCTAGAGTAACTAACGAGGTGACAGTATGAAATTAAAGAAGAAAGCTAAGGTGATGATAGTCGTGTCAATAGTGGCAAGTTTATTAAGTGGATGTGGTTTTGGAGAAAAGCAAATAGATTATAAGCCATTTGTCAAAGCTTTGGATGAAGGGGATATGGGGAAGGTAATGTCTGCTAGTGATGATGGATACGCGTATGTGAAACAGAGAGGTATATATAGTACATATGAACAAAAGGAAGATGGAGAGCACAGTAAAACAATCTATCAGACTTCGAAAGGTATATATAATACGAAAGATAAAAGTTTATATGGAAATACAACACAAGAAATTACCTCAGAAGTAGACAATAAAAATTATAAAGAAGAAGTTAATTATAGTACAAATATTAGTTATAAAAATGGACGGGTACAAAGTCCGGAATCGAATCTGGACGTTTCATATGTGAACTTAATTGTAGATCGTTTAAAAGGAATAGGGAAACTAAAGATGAAGCCCAAAGGTGATATAAAAAAGTTTGATCAACCTAGTACTGTTGGATACAAATTAACTGAATCAGATTTTCAGAGCATTATTAATGATAACTTGAAAATACAATATGATGAATATGGTGGTGGATCAATTGTACTGCATATTGATTCTAAAAATGGCTTAGAGCAGATATTACAAGTAAGTATCGTAATGAATTATAAGAAGAGAAATGATGAAGGCAAGTTAGTAAAATATATATCACAGATACACACATATTTTGATAGTCAGCAAGGTAATAATCAAGATGCAAAAAAAGAGTATATAAATTACAAAGAACAGTATAAAAACTATAAGTGATTAGGAGGGAAGAATATGAGTAAGGATGTGGAGCTAGATAAAAAACTAAAGATAAGTTCTGATTGGGGAAAATTGGAGCTAGCTGGAAAGGATATTTATCTATTTAAAGCTGGGGAATATCCTTATGACCAATCAAGTGAAACAAATAAAGAAACATTAAAAAAGAACTTTAACGCAGAACTTATAGATGATAAAGTTGATGAAAATACAGGATTTGCTGCATATGCTTTTAAAGATAGGTCTACAGGAGAAATTATAATAACATATGTAGGAACGGAAGATGCAACGGATGCAATAACAGATGGTGAAATTGGGGGACATAATATAACGGGTGCAAATAAAATGGTGTTAGGTAATTGGGAACACGATTTTACAGTTAGACAGTATGATCAAGGAGAAGAATTTTATTTGAAGGTTAAACATGATAACCCTTCTGCCAAAATTAGTGTAACAGGGCATTCATTAGGTGGTGGTTTGGCTAATACGGTATCGTTAAGGCACCAAGAAGATAATATTGAATCATTAACATTAAATCCAGCACCTGTATTAAACCGAGATATTGATAAATTTGGTAATGGATTTGATATGAATAATATTAGGAATGTTATTAACGAAAAGGATCCATTACATCTCGGAATAAAAGTGGCAGACTTTACAATCCCTGGGAGAATGTATATAATTCCAAACCAAGCATGGCATTCTTACGTTTTTTCTGAGAAAGATTATGATAATAATGGCAAGTTAATATGGTTTGATAAATTAACCAGTACTAATGATACTGGAGGGGATATAATTCCAGGTTTTGTAGAGTTTACCCAATCGGCAGGTGCTTTTTATACAGGACTTATAAATAAAAAGTTTGGAAGAAAAGTTTCTTTAGCGGAAGAACAAGTCGCAGGTATAGGAATAAACTTTATCATACAAGGAACACCGATTTCACCGATTTTATGGGCGGTACTTACTTATTCAGATGCTGTACAAGCTGAGAGAGAGTATAGAAAAATAAAGGATCAAGTGACAGAAAGTATTTATAACCTCAATAAAAAGTATGAAGGACTAAAATCTCAAATTACAGGAGAAGCAATCCAATTTAGTATAATGGCTACAATTGAAATAAAAGGAGCGGTAGATATCGCTGTAGAATGGATTGAAACAACTTTAGCGAAATGTAAGGAAAAAGTTTTAGAAGTATTAGAGTCTGTATTTAATACTGCTATAAATTTTTTAGCTGGAAGTGTTGTAGTATATTTAGCTACAAGTGAAATTTTAGAAATTGCAAAAGAAGTTGCAGCTTCTTACGTGCAAGATTTACTAGATTTGTTTAAAGGAGATTTTGTAGTTGATACAAATGTAGCTGCAATTGTATCTGAACATATATTAAGTCATCGTCACTCATTGTTAAATCTCTTTATGAATGACAACAGCAGGGGGATAAACCGTTCTTTATTAGGTGAAATTGCTAAAGATGTAAAGGAGTTATCAAAAGATTTAAAGCAATTAAACGACGATGTTTCAGAAGCGGTATTTTCTATGTTTGCAAAAGACGAAGAATTAGGAGCAGTTTCATATTATTAAAACTCCAAGTTTATAAATTTAAAAGAGAGGGGTATGAAGGTGGATTTACATACGATAATGTCAAGGGTTCATAGTACATTTCCAGCTAGTGGTGGACGAGAACAAATTATAAACGTTGTAGTGCAATTGGAAAAAGCAGCTGCATCTTTAACGGGAGATATTAGAAGGTTAGAGAGTAGTATTGATAGTACATTACAAGGAAAAACACGTGAGGCATTTATTGATCGTATCCGTCAATTAGAGAAAAAAAGACAAAAAATAGAAGAGAAAATTAGCGTACTAAAAGGGACAGTGAATTAATATGAAAGACTATATGGATAAAGTATTACCTTTAGGCAGTGTTGTAAGATTGGGTCTTAAAGAAGAGGAAGATGTGGAGTATGTAATCACTACGAGAGGTTTATTACTTGATGAAAACACATTCTATGATTATGGTGGAGTGTTGCATCCAGTGGGTTTAACCGAAGAGACGTATAAATTATTTAACCACACGGATATTGCAGAGGTTAAATTTGAAGGGTATCGAAATAAAATTGAAGGTCAATTCGCAGCTAAGTTTAAAATGTGGCGGAATGAGTTTTTTGAAAAAGTAATTGAAAAAAATAAAAAGCAACAACAAGCACAAGAGTTAGAAATAAAGGGAAAAAAATAAATTTAAAAGGAAATAAGCTTTCCTCTTCCAAAATGGAAAGAGGAAAGCTTATTTTGATTGAATAAGGGTGTCAGTATGAAGTTCAAGAAGAAAGCTAAGATGATGATAGTACTGTCAATAGTAGCAAGTTTATTAAGTGGATGTGATTTTTTGGGAAATCAAATAGATTATAAGTCATTTGTCAAAGCTTTGGATGAAGGTGACATGAGAAAGGTTATGTCTGCGAGTGATGATGGGTATGCGTATGTGAAGGAACGGGTTATTGATTTTACGACAGAAAAAAATGGTGATGACAGAATTCATAATACACTATATCAAACTACTGAAGGTATATATAATTTGAAAGAAAATTTATTGTATGGAGAGACCACTCAAAAAATAACAAGTGATATTAAGAACATAAAAGATAGACATAAGGATAATAAATATAAAGAAGAAGAAAAATATAGCACTAGGTTCATGTATAAAGATAGAAAGGGTTACAGTACTGATTCGAGCTTGGATGTTTCACATGTAAAACTAATTTTTAATAGATTGCAAGGTGTTGGGAGTTTACAACTGAAAGTAGATGGAAATAAAAAGAAATTTAATGAACCAAATACAGTTGGTTTTACGTTAACGGAATCACAATTTCAAGAAATAATTAACGATAAATTGAATTTGCAATATGATAGTTTTGAAACAGCATCAATTGTATTTAATTTTAACGATTTTAAAGATACGAAACAGCATCCAATGCAAATAATACAATTAATAATTTCAATTGTATATGAAAAGAAAAATAGTGAGGGGAAATTATTCACACATACTCAGCAAATATCTGTGAATTTTAGTAGTAAAAAGGATAATGATCAGGAAGCTAAGCAAGATTATATGAATTATGAAAAGTCTTTTCAAAATAATAAATCATTCTAAAGGGATCTGATTTGTTTTGAAGAATTGAAGGTCAATTTGCAGCTAAGTTTAAAATGTGGCGGAATGAGTTTGTTAAAAAATAAAATAGATGTTTTGAAAAATGGTATTAATGAGAATTTATACCTTTTATCCTGTACGATGAAAATGGGGATATTTCGGTATTTTTATAGTTAGGAAAAAGTTATTCTAAAAGGAGTAAGTTGGGTGAATCATAGACGCAAGAAAAAGAAACCGAAACAAATAAGAAAAGAAGCTGTTCAGATAAAACCGATAGTAGAAGAAAAACCACTAAAGAAGAGTAGCAACAAGTTAGTTGATATTCTCCTAGGTATTCTTCTTTTTCCAATTCTTATATGGGCTGTCTTGGAAGGTTGTACAACACAAGTAAGCAAAGGGAAGACTTTCCTTATTATCGTTTTCTTTCTCTTAATTGCAATAGGGTTATCTATGATAGGAAACAAATAAGGGGGAGTTCAGATGTTTAAGAAGAAGGAGAAAAAAACATTTACGTTAGATTGGTAAACACACAAGGGGAAATCATTCGAGAGTTTAATTGTACAGAAAAAGACTTGCGAAAAGTAAAAGAAAATGGTACTGAAATTCGTTTGGTTGGAGATAACTCATATGAGATGGTAGCAACCGATGAACAACTAGAAAAACTAGCAAGAGCTGAAGCAGAAATCGAAGCGGAAGTTAAGGCATGGGAAGATGCTTTAAATGAGAGTTTGGATGAACGCGAAGAAAGAGAAGCGAGACAGAAGGAATTGAAAGAAAAGAATAAATGGAGTACAAAGAAGAAAGTAATCGTATTTGGACTGATATTCTTTGTATTTATTGGATTACCTATTATCGAAGGGTATCAAAATAGTAAACTAGTTGAAGAAGGTACATCATTACATGCAGAAATTGTAGGTAGGCATGTAGAGAAGGAATTCATGTTTACACACCCCACATTAGTAGTTGAGGTAGATGGTAAAAAGCATAATGTAGGGGTAAGTGAAGAGACATATAACGGAGCAGAGTGGTTAGGTAGACTAAAAGTCATCAAAACAAAAGATGGTAAAGTTGAGAAAGACCCTAGATATGAGGGTGAAGACTTAATTACGAGTTATTAAGCAGTAGGTTTTTAATGTTTGCTCCTCAAATTAAACAACATTATTATTTGCAAAAATCGAATCCATTAAAATAAAAAACAAATTTTAAATAACTGTAATAACCTCCTAGCATATTGTCGATGGGAGGTTATCACCTTTCTGAAGATAAAATTAAAGAGCTATATTATCTCGATACAATTGTGATGACAGTAACGTTTTTACTAAGTGAGTGGAGTTTCAGGGAGTATGAGGGATATGCTTAAGTGAAAGAGAGAAGAATATTTAGAGCTTTTGAGGAGAAAGAAGGCTATTTGAACTATCAAAAGCATTCTGATTATGTACGGTAATTAATGTAGAGATAATATTATCTGAATATAGTTACGCGAAGATGAATGTATTTAAAAAGTTAGGAATGTAATGGGATGTTATTGAATGAAAATTATTTAAGCTGTATAGAGGTGAAACGTCAGGATGTGGAATATAAAAGAAGAAGATTTAGATAAGTTTAGGATGACATGTAATGATCGTTTAAGTCCTGAGGGTGCTACAGGATTTATGTTTGGAGGAATACTTTATAGTTCAATAGCCGTCTTTTCTATTATTGTATCAGGTGATTGGGATTACTGTATGGTTCTCCTTAATATAGGAATTGTTAAGCTGGAAGTGTTGTTATATGCTCTGCAAGTAATTTTTTTCATTTTATATTTATTTCCAAAAGCTCAATTTAAATTTCAAAAGCTACAAACACTTGTCGTATTATTATACGCACTTCAAATGGCTACTATATTACTTACAGTTTTAGTTGTTTCTGAAATAGCTAATAATTCAATGGATCGTATTACGTTAAATTATGTATGTTTGCTATATTTAGGAGCAGTAATTTTTCATATTGTAACAACAATAGATACATTTAAATTGGCAAGTGAAGGTGCGTTTAGTATGGATGAAAGATCCGTATCCTTTTTTAGTAAAACAAAAGGAACTATGATGAAAGTTGCTTCAATATACGCATTAATCATTCTTATTTTGATTTATTTTCATAATGATTATGCGTTTGATACTTTTATTGGATATGTAATAGGAACTGTTTTAATGTATACGATAGCCATAGGAGCAGCTGAATTTCAGCTATTAGCATATTGCAGATTTAAATTTCCATCATTTAATAAAACGTGGGAGCAACATAAAAGAGAGACTCCAAGATATCGAAAGAAAAATAAAAAAGGTAAAACGAAACGTAAGGCATAAAGAAAGTGCGTATTGTACGTTTTGATGATAGAAAAGTAATTATTTACAAGAGAGTATTTTAACTTCTAAAAGAAAATTTAATTATGTAAGGTGATTAAAGTGATTAGAAGGTTATCTGATCGAAAATGTAGAGTGGGTAGTGTGATGATGAAATGAACATAAAAAAGGTTTCTAAAATGATTACTATCATAATAACAATCAGCCTACTACAAGCATGCAGTTTTTTTGAAGAAAAGGTAGAGTATGAGCCATTTATTAAGGCATTGGATGAAGGTGACATGAAAAAGGTTATGTCTGCAAGTGATGATGGGTATGCTTTTGTGGAACAAAGAGGTATTTATAGTACGTTTGAGCAAAAAGAAGATGGAGAGCATAGTAAGACAATTCGTCAAACTACGGAAGGTGTATATAATACAAAAGATAAAAGTTTATATGGAGAGGCGATACAAACAGTTACGACTGATATAGAAAAAGACAAGGGAAAAAGGACAAATGAGAATTATAAAAAAGAAACTATTTATAGTACTCATGTTAAGTATGAAAATGGACAGGTGAAAAGTTCGGATTCAAATCTAGATGTTTCATACGTAAACTTAATTGTAGATCGTTTAAATGGGATAGGGAAACTAAAAATGAAGCCTGAAGATGATATGAAAAAGTTTGATCAGCCTAATTCAGTGGGATATCGACTAACTGAATCTGAATTTAAAAATATTATTAATAATAAATTAAAGATACAATACGATGAATTTGATGGAGCAACAATCGTATTGTACCTGGATGCCCCAAATAATCCAAAACAAATTTTGCAAATGAGGATAGATATAGATTTTAAAGAAAAGAATGAGGATGGAAAATTAATAGAAAATATGTTCCAAATAATAACGTATTTTAATAGAAAACAGGATAATAACCAAGATGCGAGACAGGAATATTTAAAATACAAGGCGCAGTACAACAAAAGAGATTGTTAAGAGTTGCGATGAAAATAAAAAGGTATAAAATCAGTGACTAAGAAAATTGCATCTTTATTTTGGTAATATACTATAGTTCGGGGAAAGGTGGAGTTAACAAATGTGGAACATAAAAGAAGAAGATTTAGATGAATTTAGAATTACATGTAGACATCGTTTAAGCCCTGAAAGAGCTATGTTGTTTATGTTTGGTGGAATGCTTTATAGTTCGTTATTGATGCTTTTTATTTTTGGAGCATTAATTAGATTTGGCTGGGATTACTATCCGACTCTTTTTGACACAGTAATAGTCAGAATGGAATTGTTGTTATATAGCCTACAAGTAATCTTTTTTATTATATATCTGATCCCTAAGGTACGTTTTAAATTTCAAAAACTCCAGACATTGGTGATATTATTATATGCGTTTCAGTTAGGTACTATAGGTCTTACGGCATTTGTTCTTCCAGGGATGAGTAATTATTCTATTAATTTTATTACGCTTATTTATGTAGGCTTACTAGTATTAGGAGCAATACTTGTTCATGGTGTAACAACAGTTGATACTCTTAAACAAGCAAGTAAAGGTGCATTTAGTATGGGAGAAAGATCTACTTCATTTTTTAATAAGGCAAAGAAAAATATAATGTTTGGTGTGGTAATTTATGTACTAATTCTTCTTGTTTTAATTTATATACAAAATAATTACTCATTGAGCATAATGTTTGGTTACTTTATATTTACGTTCATCATGTACGCGGTAGCCATAGGTGCAGCAGAGTTCCAATTATTAGCCTATTGTAGATTTAAATTTCCATCATTTTATATTTCGTGGGAGGAACATGAAAGGGAACGTCAGAAAAGACTAAAGCTTTATGAAGAGAAGGAAAAAAGAAAACTAAAGAAATAAAATAAGTTTTGGTTTCTGAAAATTCGAATAGAATATATAAACAATTAAGGATTGTATATAAATTAATGCTATTAAAAATTAAAGCATCTTCAATATAATCTGTATGAGTAAATAAATAGCAGTAAGTAAAGGTGAAATGTATTAATTTCCAAAAAGGAACATAATGAACTTAAAAATGCCTAGGGAAATCAACGGGGTGTCAGTATGAAGTTAAAGAAGAAATCTAAGATGATGATAGTTCTGTCAATAGTATCAAGTTTATTAAGTGGATGTGGTTTTGGGGAGACGAAGATAGAGTATGAGAGATTAGTAAAGGCATTGGATGAAGGTGACATGAAAAAGGTTATGTCTGCGAGTGATGATGGATATGCGTATGTGGAACAAAGAGGTATATATAGTACATATGAGCAAAAGGAAGATGGAGAGCATAGAAAAACAATCTATCAAACTTCGGAAGGGATATATAATACGAAAGATAAAAGTTTATATGGAAATACAACACAAGAGGTTACTTCAGCAGTAGACAGCAAAGATAATAAAGAAGAAGTTGTTTATCGTACCAATATTATGTATAAAAATGGACAGGTACAAAGTCCGGAATCGAATCTGGATGTTTCATATGTGAACTTAATTGTAGATCGTTTAAAAGGGATAGGGAAACTAAAGATGAAGCCCGGGGATGATATAAAAAAGTTTGATCAGCCTAGTACTGTTGGATACAAACTAACTGAATTAGAGTTTCAGAGTATCATTAATGATAAGTTGAAAATACAATATGATGAATATGATGGTGGATCAATCGCATTGCATATTGATTCTAAAAATGGTTCAAAGCAGATATTGGAAGTAAGTATCGTAGTGAATTATAAGAAGAGAAATGATGAGGGCAACTTAGTAAAATATATATCACAAATACATACATCTTTTGATAGTCACCAAGGTAATAACCAAGATGCGAAACAGGAATATATTGATTTTAAAGCACAGTATAATAAGAAGCAGTAATATTAAGAAGGGTATTTGCACGTAAAGATAATAGCAACATAAGTGTGATAAATGTTTCATAAATATTTCTATTTGTAGTGGAAAGAATTTGAGTATAAATATGTAGCCCCAATTGCTGGAGTAGATGCAACAATTGGGGCGTGTATCTATCTAAATTTAGCTTGAATACATAACATGTTTTAGTTAGAGTATTGCTCCGCAAGTAGTTTTTCCATCTTCATAATAACGGTGTGAAGTTTTTGTGTAATCGGCTTTTATTGCTAAGTTACAACTATTTCCTCTTATAGAGTACTTCTTATTATCGATACATCGTCCACATCCCGATGTCTTTAAACCCTAGACGTTTATAAATTCGTCCAGCAGCTGGATTGTTATAAAATAAACAAAGTGTTCGGCCTTCTTTCGTAAAGTCTTGAATCATTTTTTGTAATATGAGTGAAGCATATCCATTTCCACGATAATTCGGGTGTGTACATACACCAACTACCATAGCGGATAATGAATTTTCAGCGGAAGTAGAGGTGGATGCGATGATCACGCCGTCTTTTTCAATATAGTATGTGCGTCCTGTATTCGTTTCGATAGCCTGCCTTAATATCTTCTCTGATTCATTAGTAGTCGGAAATTCAGCAATGTCACTTCGTAATTTCATAATTCGTTCTATATCATCGAGTGACGCAAGTTTAATCGTTTCATGAATAGGCGTGTCAGGTAAGTTGTTGTCATTTAGACATTCACAAAAATACATTTCATTTTTGACGCCTAATTGTAGACTTGGAGCAGTTTCAAACTTTTCTACAATAGTTGACTTACCAGAGAGTTTAAGTGGCTTATATGCGGAAAGAAGTGCCTCATAATCAGTGGTAACAAAGTCTTCTTTACTATATGGTATAAATGAATCGTGGAATCGGAGTAAAATTGATTTTAATGTTCCATTCTCTTTAAATACTCCCCATAGTTCTTGAAAATCTGTGTCATAACCGAAAGCTTCAATATCTCCAATAATAAACAAGTTAAGGGCTGCTTCTTCTTTTAGGTAAGTGAATACTTGTTCATGATCTTTCTTTGTTAATTTTCGCATCATAACGAATCGACCTCTTTTTTATTTTTCTAAATATTACAACTTAAGTTTTTTGAAATCAATATAAAATTTTATGTTTAGTTCACAAACTTTCGGAAAAACTAGGAAAGATATGACAAAGGAGGTTATGAACGGTGGATCATCCAATTCAAGGGTTAATGAAAGCAGCAATGGAAAATTTAAAAGAAATGGTTGATGTAAATACGATTGTTGGAGAGCCTGTTCAAACGGCTGACGGTGGTGTGGTGTTAACGGTTTCTAAAGTAGCGTTCGGTTTTGGAGCAGGAGGTTCTGATTTCCAAACGAATGATGGACAAAGAGCGAACGGTAACGCTGCATTTGGTGGCGGTAGCGCGGGTGGTGTTTCGATTACACCAGTAGCATTTCTTGTGGTGAATAAAGATGGAGTAAATATTCTTCATCTACAAAATGCGACACATTTAGCAGAAAAAATGATTGAATTAGCTCCACAAACAATTGATAAAATTCAATCGATGTTCCAAAAAGAAGAAAAGAAAGAGGGAAATCATCATCCTCAAAACCCAGATGAAATCCTTTAAAAACGCCTGCTTATGAGCAGGCGTTTTTTCTTGTAATCACTATGTAATAAAACACATGAAATTGTAAATAGTTTTTGAAGTTTTTTCTATGTTTCTAAAATTTTTCATGTTAAAATATGCTATAGAATTGAAACATATAAAACGAAGGTGGCTAGGTGCTTTGTCTGGAGGATCTGACCAAGTAAAGAATATGATATATATTAATGGTAATCGTCGAGGTCATTGTTTTATTACATCAGGAATTACGTTTAAAGAGTTTGCGAGTAACATCCCTTCACCGCTTCATCAAGTGTTGCTTTTGAAGCACAACTTTGAATGGACGGATTTTCATTATCATACTTTATTTGAATATGTTGAGGAAGAAAATATACATAAGTTAATTCAAGCAGAGATTGATGAATTTGATGAATTTTGTTGGGTAGATTTTGATGATGCAAGCGATTTAGATGAATTAGAGCCGAAAGAAATTGCAGAATTATTATATTTGGCTCACAAAAAAGAACCACTTGCAAGAACATTCTTTCCGCTGTTGAAAAATCGATTTGTTTATTTTTCACATGATGACGGATGGTACAACAAAGTGTATTATCGTAGAATTGCTGATTTTGTAGGAATGTTAAGTAAAGTCATTCCGTATAAACTCGGTGCTTTCGGTAAGAAACGTTTTTCTTTCTTCCAAAAATCAAAAATTTTCCCAGCAATTTCAAAAGAATTGATCATGGGACTGATTCCACTAATGGAAGATGGTCTTTACATAGATCTAGCAGGGAAGATTGAGTCAAGAAGAGGTCTTGAAATTCCGGTATATGTAGTTGGTTCGTATGAAAGTACGGATGAGGTGTTAGATAATATCGATGAATTGAAAGAGGAAGCAACAGAAACAGGTTGGCTCATTTTTGATAAGAAAGAACAAGAGTGGCAATGGGTTGTTGACTAAGAAAACTTGGCGTATGAAGTCAAGTTTTCTTGTCATTTGAAAGGAGTACAAATGAAGAAATATTATACAATTGTGGGTATTATAAGTATTATTCTCGTGGCAATATTACTTATAACTTGTCCGAAAGAATCAGATTTTAAAGTGTATGTAGAGGATAAGTATGCGTTGAATTGTAATGAGAGTAGTTTTGAATGCACGCAAAATGTAGATGGTAAAAAAGAAAAACTACAATTTGAAAGTACAGATGCACGAAATGGTGTATTCTTTATGACTGTAAAGCAAACATTTAAAACAGAAGCTGGTGTTTCAAAAGAATATAGCGGAGTAGGAATGTTTGGTACATTTCTTTTTGTTTCAGAGAAGACTTTCTAGTAATAGAAGGTCTTTTTTTTATGCTTATGTTCATATAGATGAAGTAAGACAAGCATAGGAGGGATAGCGATGAAGAACACATGTATCGTTTGCGGTGGTGAGGAGTTTTTTTCCTCAACGTTATATGCACGAACGAAACAAGATTGGGCATATGCACCAAACATGTATCGATTTGAAAAAGTATTTATTGAGCATCGAGATGAAGAAAATTATCCAGTGTTTCAAGAAATTACAGCGAAACATTGTTGTGGATGCGGTCATATTATGTTGTATCACGAATGAACACACCAAGTATAACTTGGTGTGTTTTTTTAAAACGCTGACAAAGCAAGCGGATAAAGTAAAGTAAATAAAACAGAAAAACTACCAAAACCAATTGCTGTATATCCAAGTGTTCTTGCTCCGAAATTGACAGCTAATAAGCCAACTAAAATTGCTAGGGAGCCGAGCGTAACGGGATAAAAAGCAATGGAGAATAACGAAAGAAATAAAGCGACATAGCCTACCATTGCGCCGGTATTTGTACCTTCTATCTCATTTGCAATTTCTTTACGCTTATGTCTAATTGGAATGCCAGCTGGTGATATTTCAGCAGCATACTCTTCGTTTTTTTCACCACTTTTAAAATGATGATTTCTCTTTCTTCGCATGTACATCCCTCTCTTTCAATTGGGTGTATCTATAGTATCTTTCAAAATGAGAAGAGCATGAGTATGAGTTAAACCCAAGTAAAGCAAAAATTGGAGAATACGCATTCCATCGTTAACATATCCATCTCCTAGTGAAGATAAAGTGTGGGATTTTTTCCACTAGGACTGATTATCAGCCAGCAACAATTGGATTTTTATGAGCAGTTCTCTCCCATTAACTGGTCCGCATCCATTGAATTTTGAGGTAGGTATCTTACTGCAAGCGGGATAAAACAGGAATTTTGGAAAATGATGTAGAATGAAATGAATGATAATACGTGAAGGTAGGGGAATGTATGACGAAATTTAATTGGCATGAATCAGCAGAAAAGAAATGGGATAGTAGTGCAGAGTTTTGGAATCAAAATAGTCAAGAGATGTGGGACAGCGGGAGTAGGAGCACAATTATTCCGTTTTTTGAACAATACGTGAAGAAAGAAGCACTAGTGCTCGATGTTGGTTGTGGTGATGGGTACGGTACATATAAATTAAGTCGCGCAGGCTATAAAGCAGTGGGAGTAGATTTATCGGAAGTGATGATTCAAAAAGGTAAGGAACGCGGAGAAGGACCGAATTTATCTTTTATAAAAGGAGATCTTTCTGCATTACCATTTGAAAATGAGCAATTTGAATCAATTATGGCAATTAATTCTTTAGAATGGACGGAAGAGCCATTACGAGCGTTAAATGAAATAAAGCGTGTGTTAAAGAAAGATGGATATGCATGTATTGCAATTTTAGGACCGACAGCAAAGCCACGAGAGAATAGTTATCCTCGCTTGTACGGAAAAGACGTTGTTTGTAATACAATGATGCCTTGGGAATTTGAACAGTTAGCGAAAGAACAAGGTTTTAAAGTTGTAGATGGCATCGGCGTATATAAGCGCGGAGTAAACGAGAAGATGTTAGGTCAACTACCTACAGAGTTGCAACAATCGTTAACATTCTTATGGGTATTTATGTTAAAAAACGTATAAAGAAATGAAAGAATTTTTAGGAGGTAAATAAGTGCAGAAAATACAAAAAACTGATACAATATCATCAGAACCAATTAAAGGGGGACTAGGGTATATGACAACTACTACAACAGTGAAATCCGATATTGAAATCGCACAAGAAGCGAGTATGAAGAAGATTCAAGAAATTGCAGCTGATTTAAATATTTTAGAAGATGAATTAGAGCCATACGGGCATTATAAAGGTAAGTTATCTCTTGATATTTTTAAGCGCTTACAAGATGAGAAAGACGGTAAAGTTGTTTTAGTAACAGCAATTAACCCAACTCCAGCTGGAGAAGGTAAATCAACAGTAACAGTTGGTTTAGGTCAAGCTTTTAACAAAATTGGTAAGAAAACAGTAATTGCACTTCGTGAACCATCTCTTGGACCGACGATGGGATTAAAAGGTGGAGCAGCAGGTGGCGGTTTTTCACAAGTCGTACCAATGGAAGACATTAACCTTCACTTTACTGGAGATATCCATGCGATCACAACTGCCAATAACGCATTAGCAGCGTTTATTGATAATCATATCCAACAAGGAAACACACTTGGAATTGATACGCGTAAAATCGTTTGGAAACGCTGCGTTGACTTAAATGATCGTGCCCTTCGTAACGTAGTAATTGGTCTTGGTGGACCTGTACAAGGTGTACCACGTGAAGACGGTTTTGACATTACAGTAGCATCTGAAATTATGGCCGTGTTCTGCCTTGCAACAGATATTCAAGACTTAAAAGCACGTTTATCTCGCATCGTAGTTGCCTATAACTTTGCAAATCAACCTGTAACGGTTAAAGATTTAGGTGTAGAAGGTGCGTTAACACTATTATTAAAAGACGCATTAAAGCCGAACTTAGTACAAACGTTAGAAAATACACCAGCTATCATTCATGGCGGACCATTTGCGAATATCGCTCACGGTTGTAACAGTGTTATCGCTACAACAATGGCAGCAAAATTAGGTGATTATGTTATTACAGAAGCTGGATTCGGTGCTGATTTAGGCGCTGAGAAGTTTTTAGATATTAAAGCTCGTGCAGCTGGCATTAAACCAGAAGCAGTTGTTATTGTTGCGACGATTCGTGCGCTTAAAATGCATGGCGGCGTTGCAAAAGATCAATTAAAAGAAGAAAATGTAGATGCATTAGCAAAAGGTATGGAAAACTTACAGAAGCATGTTGAAACAATTCAAAGCTTCGGTGTGCCTTTCGTAATTGCAATTAATAAATTCATTACAGATACAGATGCAGAAGTTACATACTTACAAGAGTGGTGTAATGAGCGTGGCTATGCAGTATCCTTAACAGAAGTTTGGGAGAAAGGTGGCCAAGGCGGAGTTGACCTTGCTGAAAAAGTACTAAAAGAAATCGAAAAAGGTGAAAACAACTACGCACCACTTTATGAATTAGAATTACCCTTAGAAGAAAAAATTCGTACAATTGCTCAAAAAGTATATGGCGCAAAAGATATTGAATTTGCTCCGAAAGCACGTAAGCAATTAGCTCAATATGAAGGAGAAGGTTGGAGTAACCTACCAGTTTGTATGGCGAAAACACAATACTCTCTTTCTGACGATGCAACAAAATTAGGTCGTCCATCTGACTTTATCGTTACAATTCGTGAGTTAAAACCATCTATCGGTGCAGGCTTTATCGTTGCGTTAACAGGTACAATGTTAACAATGCCAGGTCTTCCAAAACAACCAGCAGCACTTCAAATGGATGTAAATGAAGATGGAAAAGCAGTAGGTTTATTCTAAAAGGTTGTAATTCATCTCGTTTATCTGTAAACTATATATACATCAAGTGGCGCCTTTCCATCGAAAGGCGCCTGTTTTTTGGAGGAAATTATGTTTGATCCAACTGCTTTTGACAATTTAAAAGTAATCGTAGAAGGTGCTGTGTATGATTTTGATCTACATGGAGATATTCTTGTAACAGATCGAAAAGATATGATGGATCTTGCTTCATTAAGTCGTATATGTCATATCTCATTTCAATTAACAGAACCGTTTGAACCATTAGTAGAAGCAACATTTTCATTATCTGTGGATGCAAAGAACTTGTCTGGTGAAATACTAGAAGTGCCTCAGTTTACACCAGGTTGTGAAATGAAGCTAGCATTTTCATTCCCGTTAGAACAACCAGAAGTAAAATGCGAAGAAATTGAAACATTAATGCGTTCTATATGGGGAAAAGAAAGAATGATTATGCAGAAAGTTTCATACGAATATAATAAGCAAGCGATTTCATATCATAATAAGGTAGAGGTTCTATTTCAAAAAGCGATTACAGAAGACCATGTTGATGATTTAATAGCTGTTATTTCACACATGATAGAAACGGTGCGAACAATACAGCATTTTCTTCAAAAATAGAGATAAAGGAGAAAAACAAATGATAAAAGATATGCAACCATTTTTACAACAAGCTTGGGAGAAGGCTGGTTTTAAAGAGTTAACTGAAATTCAAAAACAAGCGATTCCAACTATTTTAGAAGGACAAGACGTTATAGCTGAATCTCCAACTGGAACAGGAAAAACATTAGCGTACTTATTACCACTTTTACATAAAATTAATCCTGAAGTAAAACAGCCACAAGTTGTTGTTTTAGCGCCAACACGTGAACTTGTAATGCAAATTCATGAAGAGGTTCAAAAGTTTACAGCAGGAACTGAAATTTCAGGTGCATCTTTAATTGGTGGTGCAGATATTAAGCGCCAAGTTGAAAAATTAAAGAAACACCCAAGAGTAATTGTCGGTTCACCAGGCCGTATTTTAGAATTAATTCGTATGAAAAAGCTAAAAATGCATGAAGTAAAAACAATTGTATTTGATGAGTTTGATCAAATTGTAAAGCAAAAAATGATGGGCGCAGTGCAAGATGTAATTAAATCAACGATGCGCGATCGTCAATTAGTATTCTTCTCGGCGACAATGACAAAAGCGGCAGAAGATGCGGCACGTGATTTAGCAGTGGAACCACAATTAGTACGTGTAACACGTGCAGAATCAAAAAGCTTAGTTGAGCATACGTATATCATTTGTGAGCGACGCGAAAAAAATGATTACGTAAGAAGAATTATGCATATGGGCGATGTAAAAGCAGTTGCTTTCTTAAACGACCCATTCCGTTTAGATGAAATTACTGAGAAATTGAAATTCCGTAAAATGAAAGCAGCGGCTCTTCATGCAGAAGCAAGTAAACAAGAGCGTGAAGCGACAATGCGTGCTTTCCGCGGAGGGAAATTAGAAATTCTACTTGCTACTGATATTGCAGCGCGCGGTATCGATATTGACGATTTAACACACGTAATTCACCTAGAATTACCAGACACAGTAGACCAATATATTCACCGCTCAGGACGTACTGGACGTATGGGCAAAGAAGGAACTGTCGTATCTCTTGTAACTCCACAAGAAGAGCGCAAATTACTGCAATTTGCGAAAAAACTAGGCATCGTATTTACGAAGCAAGAAATGTTCAAAGGATCATTTGTAGAAACGAAACCGAAAGCACCAAAGAAAAAGAAACCAGCATTTACTGGGAAGAAAAAGCCTAGATAAATGATGGAGAAGGCGTAACTATTTGTAGTTACGTCTTTTTTGTTTGTAAACAAGTGATAATGGGAATTGTATTAGTGTTTTTAATGTGCCTATCATATATATGCTTCTACTGGGAGTATCGAAAAAAGGGTAGTTTATTTATTTGGTTTATACGAGGAAATAATATAAAAAAGTCGAATATTAAAATGATGCGAAATAATAAAAAGAAGGTACATATATGGATAGGAAATTAGGAATGTTTTTGAATACAAAATATATTGAAGTAAACGAAGGAATAAAAAAGGCGAGAGAATGGGGGTTAGAATATATTCAATTATATGCTATGAATAAAAACTTTAACTTAGCTAATATTCCAATGGCAGAGTGGAATGCTTTAAAGAAAAGCGTATCTTTTAATGGAATAAAGATTCCATCATTAGCAATTAGTTTTGGAGAAAATGGAATTATGGGAATAGAAGCTGAGAGTGCAATAGATCAGTTTAAATATATTACTGACAGAGGTTTGGAGCTTGGGGCAAAGATCATAACAGCTCATATTGGGAAAGTTCCAGATGATAAAAAAGTGCCTACTATGATAAAATGCTACGTGTTTGTAATGAAATAGGGGACTTAGCGTTCAGATTTGGAGGATTCTTCGCCATTGAGACGGGATCTGAAAAAGCAATAGTATTAAAACGATTTTTAGAAACTGCAAACTCGAAAGGACTAGCTGTTAACTTTGACCCAGCAAATTTAATAAGTGATGTAAATGAAAATCCGGGAGAAGGTTTATTACTATTAAAAGATTATATAGTACAAACTCATATTAAAGATTGTAAAGAAGTGAAAAGTGATCGTTCAACTAAGTATATAGAAGTCGCAGCAGGAAATGGTGAAGTGGATTTCGATATATTTTTCAAAGTATTAGATGAAATTGGATTCGATGGATATAACATGATTGAAAGAAATGATTATTTTGATGAACTGGATGGGATGAGTCAGTCGATAAATTTTGCAAAGAAGTACATACCAACTCAAAAGGAATAACGATAGTATTTGTAGAAAGCTACATAGAATATAAAAACCATTAGGGGGAAATGTAATGATCCATAAAGTAGGACAAATTATGTTATATGTAAATAATCAAGATGAGGCAGTAAATTTTTGGACGGAGAAGGTAGGGTTTCATGTAGTTGCAGAAGAAGATAATAAGCAAGGAATGAGATGGATTGAAATCGCTCCGAAAAGCGGTGCGGAAACGAGCATTATATTACATAATAAAGAAGTTATTTCGAAAATGAGCCCAGAATTGAATCTTGGTACACCGTCCCTAATGTTCTTCTCAGAAAATCTTGATCAACTATATACAGATTTAACAAATAAAAATGTTACTGTTGGAGAAATGGTAACCATGCCTTCTGGTAAAGTGTTTAACTTTGCTGATAGCGAAGGGAATTATTTTGCGGTTATGGAGAAGAACCAATAATAATATTGCTATGTGAAAATCCCCCTCAAATATATTTGAGGGGGATTAAATTTTTGAAGTGGATTTTTCATTAGAGAGTTGTTTAATAAAAAATACTCCTTTTTCAATAGCTGTCTCAATATAGCCAACGATTTGGTCAAACGTAAATACTTGTAAGTCTTCATGCAAATGTTGCTTTGGATACAACATATCTTCAAAAAGATACTTTCGAAAAGCTAAAACGTTTTCTTTAGAAACCTCTTCAATATCCACAATGTGAGCCTCTTGATTGAGAAGAGAGAAAAGCTGTTGTTCTTGATCGTAATGATGAAGCAACTTTGCATTTAACAATTTAAAATCGTTATAGTACAGGGGTGCGATAGTTTCGTCATTCTCTATTCTATTTTTTAGCCAAGGTAGAAAAAATCCACTTAGCCAATTATCATCGGCAATGAGGTGGGTATAATAGCCTAAAATAAATGGGGAATCTATATGTGATTCATATTTATGAAAAAATGAATCATAATCTATTCTTCTCGTATAGTTCTTCGTTGTACCGGCATAAAAATGTGAGGTTCCTTTTTCTTTTTTTGAATGAACAGCATCAGGGGCTACAGCTCCAAGTAAGAAAGAAGTCTTATCGTGAATTGATAGTTTCTCAGCAATACCACTAGCGATAATAACATGCATAATTCGTGATCCCATGAATGCCACCTCTGTTTCCAGTATTCATTTCAGGAAGAGGACTAAACAGTTAGTATTACTTTCCCTGTACTTTTTCTACTTTCGACCCATTCATGTGCTTTCCCTGCATTTTGAAGTGGAAAAGATTTCGTAGCCTTAATTTGTAAACGTCCGTCACGCAAATAACGGAAAACTTCATCTGCAGTTTCTTGGAGCAGTTCAGGACGCTTTTTTCGTGTGGTTCCAAAGCTAAAACCGAGTATAGAGCGGCAACTTGCATGTAAATCTTTCGTTTGAAAGTTACCAATTTCACCGCTAGCATTACCGAAATGAACGAGGCGACCGTAATAAGCAAGGCAGTTTAAACTTCTTTCAGAAACCGTTCCAGAAATAGAGTCTAAAATTACATCAACCCCTTCACCATTTGTCAGTTCATTGACTTTCTCTACAAAATCTTCATCTTGATGACAAATAACATAATCAGCTCCAGCATCTAAAGCAATTTCTTTTTTTGCTTCACTTCCGACAGTGCCTATAACTGTTCCAGCCTCTAATAGTTTAGCAAGTTGAATAGCAGTAGTGCCAATTCCGCCAGCAGCCGCATGAATGAGTACAGATTCACCTTGTTGAAGCCTTGCAACATTTGCGAGTAAATTATAGCTTGTAAAAGATACGATTGGACAAGCGGCTGCAGTTTGAAAGTCAACTTCATGGGGTAATACGAAAGTAAGATTTTCATTTGCAACAACGTATTCTGCGTAAGATCCATTTTGAGGAAAAGCAATGACACGTTGTCCAGGGTGAATATTTTTCACATGAGAACCGACACGTTCTACAATACCAGTGGCATCTATACCTGGAATAAAAGGTAGTGCTTTATTTCCTTTTTTACCATAACGTGATTTAATATCAGCGAAATTTACACTAGTAGCAACAACGCGAATTAAAACTTGATCTTCTGAAATAGCCGGTATATCCAAATCTGTATATTTCATCACTTCAGGACCACCGAACGACGTTACAACGATAGCTTTCATCATATATCCCCCTAAATTTGACTATATAAATTATTTTAAATCTTTATCAGAAATTGGAAAATTATATAATAGTTATGTGTGGTTATAAGTGAAGCTTATGAACTCAATGAATCATAATATTAATTTATATAAAAAAACTTTAAAAAAATCGAACGAAATATGAATTACCTGCCAATATATAGTGTAAGACAAAGGAGGGCTGGAATATGAAGGGTGAAATAGATTACGCACATTTAATCCAATTAACTTTATCAGGAAATAAAGAAGCATATAGCAAGTTGTATGATAAAACGATTCAAGAAGTATATAAAACAGCACATTTTTTAATAGAGGATAAAACGGATGTAGATGATGTCGTTCAAGAAATATACATACAACTATATGAATCGCTTCGTAAGTATGATAGCGAGAAGCCATTTCGTCCTTGGCTAATTGGACTTGCGATTAAACAAATTCACTCTTATAGAAGAAAGAGGTGGATGCGACTACGAATTATAAAAAAGCAGAAGAGCAAAGAAAGTCAGTGCAAATTGATTTTTCTAACGATGTTGTAAGTAAAATATCAAACCAAAAACTAATTGAACTCATTCATAAATTACCGTATAAATTGAAACAAGTTATTATCTTAAGATACTTACACGATTATTCACAAGAAGAAGTAGCACAAATATTACATATTCCAATTGGTACTGTGAAATCTAGAATTCACGCAGCATTAAAGAAACTACGTCAAAAAGAGCAAGTAGAAGAAATCTTTTTAGGAGAGGTAGGGAATGTGAAATGAGTTTAGATTGTAGAGTTAGAGAATCTATACAAGAAGAAGCAAAGGGAATTGTTGCCCCGCCGGAGTTAAAAGAAAAAGTAATTGTTCAGATTAAAATGAATCGCGGAGGGAACAAAAGGAAGAAGCGTCTTATTGCAGGAGTGCTTGCGGCAGCATTTTTAATCCCGACGACTGGTTTTGCGTATCAATCTATTATGGCGGATGGTATATACGGATCTTTCGAGAATTTAAAAAAACATGCCGGAACGATGACATTAGAGGCGTATATGCGTTTTAGTGCAAAATTATCAGAGGCGAAAGATGAAATGGGTACGAAGGAATATGAAGAGTTTACAAAAGAACTAAAAAAATTAACAAATGCAAAACTTACGTACGGAGATTCGAACGGTAATATTGATTATGATCAATTATCACCAGCAAAAAGAGAAGAAATGAAAAAGGTAAGTATGGGTCTTCAGCCATACTTTGATAAATTAAATGGTCATAAGTCTAGTAAAGAAGTATTAACACAAAAAGAGTTTGACCGTTATGTGGAAGCTTTAATGACATATGAAATCGTACAAGTGAAGACAAAATCAACTGGTGGGATGAAAGTAGAAGAAGTACCTGAGGCGTACAAAGAAAGATTTATTCAAGCGGAGCAGTTTATGGAGTATGTAGATGAAAAGGTGAGATAAGTAAAAAGCTCAATGCTTTAGCTTTGAGCTTTTTTATTAAAACAAAAAAAGAGTGTTCAATTATATTTTTTCATATTTGCAGTATCTTTTTGTATAAAACAATCTAAAAGTGAATAACCAGCTATTAAACTAATTATCGTAACAAAAGTTGTATTTATTAGAATAATATTAACTAAATAAGGTAGGTATTCTGCAAGTGGTGAAAAGAGTAGTGCTGGGGAAAAGGAAATGAATAGTGTAGGCACTGTAATAGCAATAAATTTATCCGGTTGAAAGCTCCAGTTTTGTTTACTTGTTTCGCGATTAATAGATTGAAGGAATCGTAATAAAATGCCAACTATAAGAGGGAAGAGTGTAAAGTAGAATAATCTTGGATAAACGTTAAAGTTCACTTGCGTGTCTGTATCTAAATAAAATTGAATTTTTACTCCTACAAATAATAATAAGACGATAAATAATGTAAAGCAGAGGTATAGCATCACTTTTTGCATTATATTCCACCATCCTTTACTCAAAATATATTCAAAAAAAGAAGAGATATACAATAACTACTGTTGTATATCTCTTCTTTTACTGTTAGTTAATAGTGGAGTTTGCTTTTTCTTGCTTCGTGAAATAATCAATAATGCCCATTGCACTAATTTCTATATCTAGATGTAAAATATTATAAACGGAATGATCTGATGGAACGTTTAACTTTGTAAGATGAGAAGAGATTTTATCCATTAACAAAGTTTGTAAAGCTTTAGTAGCTTCATCGAAATCATTATACTTTTCAAAGACTTCCTTACCAGTCTGAACGAAAATAGGTAGCCAATATTCCAGTTGATTGTATACTTCTGTAACATGAGAGGATGCGCCGTAATGACCGAAATAAATAGTATCTACATCCATACTTTGAATATGATTTTTAGAAGCAATCATCGCATCTGGTTGAAATTGTGAAGGGGACGTTGATGGTAGATACAGTTCTACACCAACGTTTGCGAGTTCTCTATAATAAATTCCAATTGTATCACCAGTGAAAATCCCGTTTGTTAATGAATCGTGAATGCTAATATGGTGCTTAGCATGCCCCGGTGTATCGTAAAATGTAAGGATACGTTCTTCGGCAATTTTTAACGTATCACCATGTTGTACAATACGAACACGTTCTTCTTCTATAGGAAGAATTGGATCAAATAGTTTATCAAAATCTTCTTTGTATACAGCTTTTGCACCTAAAATGAGTTTTGTTGGGTCAATCATATGACGAGCACCGCGAGAATGCACATATAAAGTAGCATTTGGGCACTTTTCCATCATTAAACCAGCAGCCCCTGCGTGATCTAAATGAACGTGTGTAACGATAATGTTTTTAACTGCGTTTAAATCAATATGTAATTGTTGTAAGCCTTCTAAAATATACGGAAGAGAAGGGGCTGCACAAGTTTCAATTAAAGTAATATCGTCACCTAATAAAACGTACGTACCAGTTCGTTCATTATGTTGTAAATCGAAATCATCAATCAGATATAGGTGAGAAGATAATTGCTCTACTTTTTTCATATTTACCACTCCTTATATACTGCATGTTTCTATTATACGCTAAAATAGAAAAAAGGCAGAAAACGAAGCTCGTCTTCTGCCTTTTTGTAATATTATTATTTCGTTTGTTGTTTATTAATAGACATAATGAACAGTCCAACAATCCCGCCTACTAATGGAAGCATAATTTCTCCTGCTAAATTAAAGTAGGAGCTTAAGAATAAACCATTTACATCGATTACCCAGCCAGTAACATACAATAACATCATATATAGTACGAAATAAAACTCGCGATTTGAAATCGTTTCATGTTGTGCAGTTTTCATAATGGACACCATCCTTTTCTTTTATAATGGAATATAAACTGTCACATTTTGTTCACATTTCAATTGTAAAACTTTCCATCATAAAAGTCTAGTAGTATGTGTCGAATTTTGAACGGAAATAAAGCGTTATCATTATATCTTATAAGTACGTAATAAGAGATGTATATTCACGAATGTAGTATAGTATAAACATAGAATGATAGTGAAGAGAGGGGCAAAGACAATGACAGTTTATGATTTTTCAGCTAAAACAATTACCGGTGAAGAAAAATCGTTAAAAGATTACGAAGGAAAAGCACTTCTTATTGTAAATGTAGCTAGTAAATGTGGTTTCACACCGCAATATAAAGGATTACAAGAGGTGTATGATAAATATAAAGACCAAGGACTTGAAATACTTGGATTCCCTTGTAACCAATTTGGAGGACAAGAACCAGGTACAGAAGCGGATATTACTAGTTTTTGTGAATTAAACTACGGTGTAAACTTCCCAATGTTTGCAAAGGTTGATGTGAAAGGTGATAAGGCTCATCCTTTATATACATACATGACAGAACAAGCACCAGGTTTACTCGGTATGAAAGCAGTGAAATGGAATTTTACGAAGTTTTTAATTGGAAAAGACGGGAAAGTAGTAGGGCGTTTTGCGCCACAGACGAAGCCGGTAGATTTAGAGGTTGAGATTGAGAAGGTACTTGGAGAATAATTAGGAGTTTCACTTTATTAAAAAACGTCTCAAAGAACAATGTAGTTCTTTGAGACGTTTTCTTTAAACTTACATTTTCAAGATTAAATTACTGTATCAAAGCCATCTGATTTAGGTAGAGAAGCTGCTTTTTTCATAAGCACTTCCCATAAGTGTACGGATTTCTTCCATTCTGCTGCAGCCTGCCCCTGTTTATACATAGCGTTCTCATAACTGGCAGTAAGTTGTTGCATATCGGCCGAGTTGTAAAGTGTATCGATATGGAGAGCGTATTCTCGGAATGTTTGACTTTCACCCCGTGGTATGCCAATTCTTGCAAATTGTTTTAAAAGTGCACCGTAAGCTTTTTGATAAACAGCATCATTTTTTCGGTATTTATAGAAATGAATAATAAGAAATGTCCTCCATATCATTCTAGTGGTGAAGAGAATGTATCCCATAATACTAATTAGTATCGTAGAGAGGAATACGTACCACCAAGAAAAACTAGTTTGAGAATTTGTGACCTTTTTAGTAGAAGCTTCTTCTGTATTTTTTATTAAACTTTTAAGTTTTGCTTCATTATTTCGTTGTTGTATTTGCGTGTTATTAGAATTATTTGCTTCGCTATTTTGTGAAATAGGAGCAGGCGTATTATTTATAAAATTATAGGGATTAGTAAATCCTTTTGTTGGTTCGAATGGAATCCATCCGTATCCTGGGAAATATACTTCGACCCAAGAGTGTGCGTTATCGTTCGTGATTGTATAAACATCCTCACCTTCTGCAGAGGCAAGTGTATTGTCAAGAGTTCCTTCTGTATAGCCTTTTACCCAGCGAGCAGGAATCCCGGCAGAACGAAGTAGTACAATCATAGACGTCGAAAAATTATTACAGTAGCCGCTTTTTGTATCGAAAAGGAATTGATCTACATAATCTTGGCTTTTGGCAGGGAATAAGACATTCGTTGATTCGTATGTAAAAGAGTTGTCTGTAAAGTAATTTTCAATAGCTAATACTTTATCATATCGGTTGTCTTTATCATTTGTAAGATTGACAGCCAAGTCTTTTACGCGCTGTGGTAATGACTTGGGAAGTTGTGTGTACTTTGTCATAAAATAAGGATTTGTTTCTTGACCTTCATTTGTTTTTACAGCTTTCAAGTTTTCTATGGAAAACTCAGGGATCTCATATGTTACTTTATACGAATGTAAAGTAGTAGAAGAGTCTCCATTCATTGTATAAATTTTTTCTGAAAACGGGTCAACACTGTATGATACATCAGAAGCAGCCTCAACTGATACTAATCCTGCTGGATAGGTAAGGTGAGGATAACTTTTTTGCATGGTAATTGTTGCCTCAGTCGTTTTCATTTTTGTATTTTGTTCGTACCAGCTTACGACGTCGTTTTTATTTTTAAAAGAAATCTTTTTCGGATTTTCAGAAATTTCCCAGCCTTTTCCTGTATAAAAATCTTTTGTTTCTACTCTCCAATATTGTTTGTTTTGCGTTCGTGCTGTGAAAACAACTGTAGGATCTGCCTTAAAAGGACCGCCTAATCGCGAGTCATCTAAACCATACCCAATTGTAGAAATTTTTTGTTCTTTACTTGCTTCAGATGTGTTGAATTTTAAAAAATCCATTGGGTTTGGCCATTGAGGGCCAAATTTTGGAGCAAAGTATGCAATGGTTGCTAATAATACGATAAATATTGTAAGTGGTCTAAGTAATTTTGAGATTTCTCTAGCATAATTTTGTAAGTGTTCACGTTCTTTTATTCGTTCTACTTGAAGAAGACTAAGCATAAAAAAGCCGATGACAACAGTACGAATAATAGCGTAGTTTGCATTGTATAAATGTAAGTTATGAAAAGTTGCGATATAAATAATAGTCAATACAAGGAATAGAAACCCACGTTTTTTATGAATAATCCAAAATGAAGTGAAAGAACTCAAAAACCAAAATGAGAGAAAAAATAAAAACGTCGGAAAAACTGGAGAAATATCTAGTAAATTCCCTTGGAAAAACAGGGAGGAATTTCGAAACATATCAGAAAAGAATGTTGTTAGCCAAGATGGATTTATAAAAGCATTTTTATAATATAGGGAATGAATGATAAATAAGACTGTGACAATTTTTATAGGAATCTGCCACCTCGTTTGAAAAAAAGAGAGAGCGAAGCAAATTCCTATAAATGTTACGAAAATATCTAATCTACCTACATTTGTAATACCTATAAGAGGTCTTAGCCATTCTAGTAAAAGAAGAAATACACATGCATGCATGAAGAATCTGTTCGTATCCCACTTGTATTTTGCTTGTAATATCATCATTTGTTCACCTCAAAAAACACGTTTGTATACCGGTTTTCATAAACCGTGTTTACAAATATTTGTCGTTTTTTTAGAGTTTCTAGTATACTGAGTTCTCGGTGTGAAAGTTGATTCGCTTTTTCTTTCACGACAAAAACCATACATTTTCTATTTCTTATAGCAGCACAATCAGCCGCCTTTTGAATATCGGGAGAAAGATTACTGGTCACGAGTATAACCGTGACGGGCTCATAAATTTTTCTTAGTTCCATGTCTACACTCTGGGAGAGCGGGAATACACTGTCTGCTTGTACTTTTGCTAAATGACAAAGGATTTGTTGTAACTGCGTATCTCCATTGTCTAAAGGGAAAATAGTTTGTTCTTTTCCGATAGACACGAATGATGCTGGTGAATTTTGTTTCAAGACAGCCCTTACGATAGAGGCAGTAAATGTGACGACTGATTCGAATAGAGGAGACTCGGTTCTGTCTATGAATATCATGATATTATGGCTGCGCTGTTGTTCAAACTCTTTTGTCATAATATTGTTTGTTCGTGCAGTTGCTTTCCAATCGATCCATGAAAAGCGATCGCCAGGTTTATAGTCTCTGACACCGACCGAGATTGTAGAGTCTTTTGCTGAATTTATATTTGCTGAAAGCGCTCCTTGTTCGAAATGATTTTCCAATTGTCGATACGCTATATCTACATACTGGGGATAGACTAAAAATGTATTTGGAACTGAAAAAGTTACTTCTTTCTCCATCATGCCGAATAAATCGCCAGTTTTGACACGAACGCTTGAAAAAGTGTGCTCGCCTCTAGGGATTGTGTCAATAACATATTGAAACGAAATATTTCGTTTCAATCCTGGGAAGAGTGCTACCTTATTCATCTTTATTTGTTTACAACTTATAAATTGTGGTGGCAGTTCATCTTCTATAACTAAATAAAGTAAGGGAAAAGGAAATTTTCTTTTTATTGTAATCGTGCTTACAAATTGTTCTCCTACTACATATCCATTTTGGTTTGTTATTCGCTTTACTTCAGCGTCCCGTAAAGCGTAGAAGGGGAGTAGTAGTGAATAAAGAGCAATGGGAATTATGCTGTAAAATAAAAACCAACTGACAAACCCTCCTTGAAACATAGCGTACACAAATGTTAAGACTAGGCATAAAGGGAGTAGCAATAACTTCATAACGTGATATAGCGCTCGCAGCATTCGTTTCATCAAGGGTTCATCGCCCTTTGAGTAGGCACGGTAGTTCGTGCAACGATTTTTGCGATAACTTGTTCGCCAGTTATTCCTTCAAATTTTGCTTCCATTTTTAGAATGAGCCTATGCGCTAAAACGTAAGGAGCTAAAAGTTTAACATCGTCTGGAATAACATAATTTCTGCCATGGATAAATGCATAAGCTTGTGAAGCTTTCATTAAAGCAATTGAGCCACGTGGACTTGCACCTAGCTGTATAGAACTGTACGTACGAGTCTGATTAACAAGCTTTACAATGTAATGCTTAATTGCTTTGTCCATACTTACTACCCGTACGCTTTGTTGTAAATAAAGTAATTCTTCTATTGTAGTAATGGTCTGTAATTGAGAGAGTGGATTTGTTTTTTCCATCCGGTTTAAAATTTCAAATTCTTCTTCTGGTGTAGGATATCCCATTTTTAGTTTCAATAAGAAACGATCGAGCTGAGCTTCTGGTAGAGAATATGTTCCTTCATATTCGACCGGATTTTGTGTAGCCATGACAAAGAACGGCTTTGGTAAAGGTCTTGTAATACCATCTATTGTAATATTGCCTTCTTCCATACATTCAAGTAAAGCAGATTGTGTCTTTGGAGATGTACGATTAATTTCATCAGCAAGTACAAAATTCCCCATAATTGGTCCAGGCTTGAACTCAAATTGGAGCTCTTTCGGATTATAAATAGAAACTCCTGTTACATCTGACGGCAATAAATCAGGTGTAAATTGAATTCGCTTATAATCAGCATCAATGGATTTAGAAAGAGCACGTACTAGCATTGTTTTCCCGACACCAGGAACATCTTCTAATAGCACATGACCTTCAGCTAAGAGAGCTGTCAAAACTAAGATGGTTTCTTTTCGTTTTCCGACCATTATTTTTTCAATATTATTGATTATTTTTTCTACAGTGGGATGTAATGAATCAAGCTGGGGCATCGTAATCCTCCTAATGTTATTATCGTTTTCTAATCTATTTAGTGGACATATTTCTAATTCTATTTGTAGATAGTAAAACTTCCAACTTTAATTCTGAGAATATTCAGATTATTTATTTTGATTATATCTAGTATAATTGTTTCCGTAACTAAGGGCAATACAGTAAATAATGATTTGTAGTTTTATGTAAAATATATCTTGATATAAACTATTGTTGTGGGTAAAACATATAGGAAGGGAAGGAAAGATTGTCCTCAATGAGCAAAATAAATAGCGTAGGAAACCCTACGCGTAAAGTTTGGAACATATATTAATATGCCTTGTGATTAAAATGTATATGAATAAAAAATAAAGTCGACTTCACATGAAGAGGTCAGCTATTTAAATTATTACACTCTTTTATTTTTTATCTTTCTTATATTCTTTTCGTTTATTTAACCAAATATGAATTAATTCTACCAATTCCATTGTTTCAATCTCACAATATTCTCCTTTACCATCTTCGGCTAAATTGTCTAACACAGTAGTTGTGTCGTTCCGAATTTCTAAACCACAAATATTGCCATTTACTACTACATAATTTTTTTCTCCGTTTAAAACATTATGTATGTCTTCTAAAATCCAATCTCCAAAAGCTGTAACTTCAATTCCTAAAAAAGTTTCAACAAGTTTAATTTCTTGAGGAAGTCTCATAACTAAATCACTACTGTTAAGCACTTCAAAACTATATGGATATTTCATGACTATTTTACTCCTTTATTTCTGGCTTTAGTGACTCTATTTACTTCTCTATTAATCTCATAAGCTCTATTAAGGTAATAAATTCTTATACTATCATCACTATTTTCCTACTTAAATTATAGTAAAAGTAGATTATTATTAAACTTATCTATCCAATATTTCTCTGATGTAGGTATGAATTCAGTGAAATCTTCATATGTACCACTCCAATCTTTTGGTACATAGTTTTCGTAGGATGCCGGTTCTGGAAACATTGAATATAGTATTTTATTATCAAAGTTAATTAATAAGATTGGACTAAAATCTAATAGATCTTCTCCTGCATTTTTCCTTTTAATATTTTCAAGTAGTAAATAATTTAATTCTTCTTTAGTTGTTTTATATTGATTAATCCTTACTAAAAATACTTCTACATTTTCATGATCTAATACTTTTATTCCATTTCTTTCTTCCGTTTCGTCATTATCTTCAATGCTTATACCTAAATTTTTATATGCATTATCTAATTTATTATAATCTAAAAACCATAGTTCTTTATCTGTTACATACCATTTAAACTCATTTTTATATATGACGGCTACTATAATGTTTTCTGCGTAAAGCGGTTCTAATTTCATAATATACTCCTTGTATTATTATCTTAAAATCCTGCCATTCTTGTTGTATTCTTCTATTGATTCAATCCAAGTTGCTGACAATTCATATGGATTTCCTGGCGTTTTTTGTTCAACTATTTTCAGGATAGTTGCCCTTGATATGGTGGATTTAAAGTATTGTATTTTCATTTATTAACTCATTTAACGATTTAGGTATATTAAATTTAACTACTCCCAAATTACTGTCTCTATTATATAAGAAATTTTTTGCAAGCTCATTATTATCTGTACTTCATCTTAAACTTTGCTAGAAGCAAGGAAGTAATTTAACAGTCAGTGAAGGATGTGAGCCCTCCACACTGATTAGATGTTCACTTTTTTATATTTTTTCCGGAATTTTTGACAATCTCTTGAACTGTGCGAAATGTCACATCTGTATTTTACAACCTCTCTTATAGTAAGGGTATGTAAGAGAGACGTATTAAAGGAGTGAACAGTATGAAGAAAAAAACTTCAGCACTAATGAGACGTTTAAAATATTTTTCACCAATAGATCGTTATAACGATAATCATACACAAGAAACATATGAAGATCGCGAATGGGAAAATGTGTACAGAAAGCGTTGGCAGCATGATAAAGTAATTCGTTCTACACACGGCGTGAACTGTACTGGTTCATGTAGCTGGAATATATATGTGAAAGATGGAATTGTAACTTGGGAAGGGCAGGAGCTTAACTATCCGACTACAGGTCCTGATATGCCAGATTTTGAACCGCGAGGATGCCCACGTGGAGCAAGTTTTTCTTGGTACATTTATAGTCCACTTCGTGTGAAATACCCGTATGTACGTGGTGTTCTTTGGAATATGTGGCAAGAAGAATTGCAAAATAACGAGTCACCATTAGAGGCTTGGAAAAGCATTGTGGAAAACCGTGAAAAGGCACGTACGTATAAGCAGGCGCGTGGTAAAGGGGGATTCATTCGTACGAATTGGGATGAAGTGTTACAACTCGTTTCAGCTTCTTTACTGTACACAGTAATGAAATACGGTCCAGACCGAAATGTTGGCTTTTCACCAATTCCAGCTATGTCGATGTTAAGTCATGCTGCTGGTAGTCGCTTTATGCAACTTATGGGTGGACCGATGCTTAGCTTCTATGATTGGTATGCGGATTTACCACCAGCTTCTCCTCAAATTTGGGGCGATCAAACAGATGTACCAGAAAGTAGTGACTGGTATAACTCTGGTTACATTATGACATGGGGTTCAAATGTACCAATGACGAGAACACCAGATGCACACTTTTTAGCAGAGGTTCGATATAAAGGAACGAAAGTCGTTTCTGTCAGTCCTGATTTCGCTGAATCAACAAAGTTTGCGGATGATTGGATTAGTGTGAAACAAGGTACAGACGGTGCACTTGCGATGGCAATGGGGCACGTAATCTTACAAGAATTTTACGTAGATAATCAAGTGGAATATTTCACAAATTATGCGAAGCAATATACTGATTTTCCTTTCTTCGTCACATTGAAACAAAAAGGAGATCAATTCGTTGCTGATCGGTTCTTAAATGCTTCTGATATTGGACGAGAAACGAAGTTAGGGGAATGGAAACCTGTTCTTTGGAACGAGAATACGAATGATTTTGCAACACCTCACGGCACAATGGGATCACGTTGGGATAATGAAAAGAAATGGAACTTGCGTTTAGAAGATGAAGAAACAGGTGAAAAGATTGATCCACGTCTTTCTTTACTTGGAATGGAGGATAGTGTTCAAACTGTACAAATTCCGTACTTCTCTGATGATGGAAACAAAATATTAGAACGTACGATTCCAGTGAAAAAGGTTATGACAGAAGAGGGCGAATTGTTCGTTACAACTGTATACGACTTAACGTTAGCAAATTACGGTGTGAACCGAGGGCTTGGCGGACAAGGACCAAAAGACTTCAATGATGACATACCGTTTACACCTGCATGGCAAGAGAAAATGACAGGTGTAAAACGTGAGCTTATTATTCAAATCGCTCGTGAGTTCGCACAAAATGCTGTTGATACGAATGGTCGCTCAATGATAATTGTTGGAGCAGGTATTAACCATTGGTTTAACTCTGATACGATTTATCGCGCCGTTTTAAATCTTGTTCTTCTCGTTGGAGCACAAGGTGTAAACGGCGGTGGTTGGGCTCATTATGTTGGTCAAGAAAAATTAAGACCAGCAGAAGGATGGCAAACAATCGCGATGGCAAAAGATTGGCAAGGTCCACCGAAATTACAAAACGGTACATCCTTCTTCTATTTCGTAACAGATCAATGGCGTTATGAAGATACACCTGTTGGACATTTAGCATCACCAGTTGAAGGTAACTCTCGTTATCAACATCACGGTGATTACAACGTATTAGCTGCACGACTTGGCTGGTTACCTTCTTATCCAACATTCGAGAAAAATGGAATTGAATTATATAAAGAGGCTGTTGCTGCTGGTGCAACAACGCAAGAAGAAATCGGAAAATACGTTGCGCAAAAACTAAAAGAAAAAGAACTGAAATTCGCAATTGAAGATCCTGATAACAAAAACAACTTCCCGCGCAACTTATTCGTATGGCGTGCAAATTTAATTTCGAGTTCTGGTAAAGGACATGAATATTTCTTAAAACATTTATTAGGTACAACAAACGGGTTAATGAATGACGACAGTGATTCATTACGACCAGAAGAAATAAAGTGGCATGAAGAAGCGCCAGAAGGGAAGCTTGATTTACTCATTAATTTAGATTTCCGTATGGCTGGAACAGCACTGTATTCTGATATCGTCTTACCTGCTTCAACTTGGTACGAAAAACACGATTTAAGCAGTACAGATATGCATCCATTTGTACATCCATTTAATCCGGCAATCGGTTCACCGTGGGAAGCGCGCTCTGACTGGGATATTTTCACTTCACTTTCTAAAGCTGTGTCAGATTTAGCGAAGAAAATTGATCTTGAATCAATGAAAGAAGTTGTTGCAACACCACTTCTTCATGATACACCGCAAGAATTAGCGCAACCACTTGGCAAGATTAAAGATTGGAGTAAAGGTGAATGTGAACCAATCCCGGGTAAAACGATGCCACAAATTCACGTTGTTGAAAGGGATTATAAAACGATTTATGACAAAATGACTGCGCTTGGACCAAATGCCGGAAAACAACCGATTGGTACGAAAGGGATTTCTTGGTCAGCAGAAAAAGAGTATGAGCAATTAAAGAGCAAATTAGGAGTCGTTCGAACGGATTCTATCGCGAAAGGTTGTCCAGACATCAAAGAAGCAATCAATGCTGCTGAAGCGGTATTAACACTATCTTCTACAACAAACGGTCATATGGCAGTAAAAGCATGGGAAGCACTTGAAAAACAAACAGATTTAAAACTACGTGATTTAGCAGAAGAACGTGAAGAAGAATGCTTTACATTCGAACAAATTACAGCACAACCGAAAACAGTAATTACTTCTCCGGCCTTTACAGGTTCAGAAAAAGGTGGACGACGTTACTCACCGTTTACAACAAATGTGGAACGTCTCATCCCTTGGAGAACGATAACTGGTCGACAATCTTTCTACTTAGACCATGACATGATGAAAGAATTTGGTGAGACGATGGCAACATTTAAACCAATTCTGCAACATAAACCGTTCCGTAAATCACGACCTGAAGTAGAAGGGAAAGAAATTACATTAAACTATTTAACACCGCATAATAAGTGGTCGATTCATAGTATGTACTTCGATTCATTACCGATGTTAACGCTATTTAGAGGTGGTCCAACTGTTTGGATGAATAAAGAGGACGCTGCTGAAGCGGGTGTTGCAGATAATGATTGGATTGAGTGCTTTAATCGTAACGGTGTTGTTGTAGCGCGTGCTGTTGTAACGCACCGTATACCGAGAGGAATGGCATTTATGCATCATGCGCAAGATCGTCACATTAACGTACCTGGTACGAAATTAACAAGTAATCGCGGGGGAACGCATAATAGTCCAACTCGAATTCACGTAAAACCGACACATATGATTGGTGGATATGGTCAATTAAGTTATGGATTTAACTATTATGGTCCAACTGGGAACCAGCGTGATTTAAATGTTGTAATCCGTAAACTGAAGGAGGTAGATTGGCTTGAAGATTAAAGCACAAGTCGGAATGGTAATGAACCTAGATAAATGCATCGGCTGTCATACTTGTAGCGTAACATGCAAAAACACCTGGACAAATCGTCCAGGTGCTGAATATATGTATTTCAATAACGTAGAAACGAAACCAGGTATTGGTTATCCGAAACAATGGGAAGATCAGGAGAAATATAAAGGCGGCTGGGAATTGAAAAATGGTGAAATTCAGCTAAAATCCGGTTCGAAAATGAAACGTCTTATGAATATTTTCCACAATCCAGATCAACCAACGATTGATGATTACTTTGAACCTTGGAACTATGATTATGAAACGTTAACAAATAGTCCGCAGCGTAAGCATCAGCCAGTTGCTCGTCCGAAATCAGCAATTACAGGCGAATTTATCGACAAAATTGAATGGGGTCCAAACTGGGAAGATGACTTAGCAGGCGGACATATAACTGGATTGCAAGATCCAAACGTAAAGAAAATGGAAGAAGAAATTAAAACAGATTTTGAAAACGTCTTTATGATGTATTTACCACGCATATGTGAACATTGTATGAATCCATCTTGCGTATCATCTTGTCCATCTGGTGCGATGTATAAGCGTGAAGAAGATGGAATTGTTCTTGTAGATCAAAATGCATGTCGCGCATGGAGATTCTGCGTATCATCTTGTCCATATAAAAAAGTGTATTTTAACTGGCAAACGAATAAAGCTGAAAAATGTACAATGTGCTTCCCACGTATTGAAGCTGGTATGCCAACAATTTGTTCAGAAACATGTGTAGGACGTATCAGGTATATTGGAGTAATGCTATATGACGCTGATAAAGTAAAAGAAGCAGCTTCTGTTGAAGACGAAAAAGATTTATATGAATCTCAGCTTACTGTTTTCCTAGATCCAAATGATCCAGAAATAGCAGCTGAAGCGAAAAAACAAGGCATTCCTGAAGAATGGATTAAAGCAGCACAACATTCACCTATCTATAAAATGATTATCGATTGGAAAATTGCTCTGCCTCTTCACCCGGAGTATCGTACAATGCCGATGGTTTGGTATATCCCTCCGCTTAGCCCAATTATGAACATGGTGGAAGGGAAAGGTAGTAACTGGCAAGCAGAAGAGGTTTTCCCTGCAATTGATAATATGCGTATTCCAATTCAATATTTAGCGAATTTACTCACTGCAGGGGATGAATCACACATTCGTCTTACATTGAAAAAAATGGCTGTTATGCGAACATATATGAGAGCACTGCAAATTAATAAAGAGCCAAATGAAGCTGTATTAAAAGAACTTGGTTTAACGAAACAGGATGTAGAAGATATGTATCGTCTTCTTGCCATTGCGAAATATAAAGATCGCTTCGTTATCCCGACATCTCACCGTGAACAAGTGGCAGATTTATATAGCGAACAAGGAAGCTGTGGTTTATCATTCACAGGTGGTCCAGGCTCTTGTATGACAATTTCTTAAATAAAGGGGGCAGAAAATTATGAGACAAAGTTTACAAACAGCTTTTTCTTGTTCTTCTTTTCTTCTCTCCTATCCTGAACTAGGGTGGAGAGAAGCTGTAACTGAATTGCAAGAAGAGGTTGAAACAATAGAACAGGAAGACGTTAAAGCGTCACTTACAGCCTTTATAAAGCAAGTGCTAGATAAAACGAATGATCAACTCATTGATAGTTACGTATATACATTCGATTTTGGTAAGAAAACAAATATGTATCTTACTTATATGAACACTGGTGAACAAAGAGAAAGAGGTATTGAATTACTGGAGTTAAAACAGCATTATAAAAAATCTGGTTTTGAAGTAACAGATAAAGAATTACCTGATTATTTACCGCTATTGCTTGAGTTCTTTGCAAATGCAAATGAGATAGACAGTGAACCAATTATGAGTAAATACACGGAGAATATACAAGCGTTACACGTTCAATTAAAAGAAGCAGACAGTATGTATGAACCAATTCTTGCGGCTGTTCTACTCGCTATCGAAACATGGGGTGTACAGACAAATTAGAAAGGAGAGTTGTTAAAATGATGGATCAATTTCTATGGGTATTGTTTCCCTATATCATTTTTGCAATCTTTATCGGTGGACATATTTTTAGATACAACTATGATCAATTTGGATGGACATCAAAATCTAGTGAACTATTAGAAAAGAAAATGCTCCGACTCGGAAGTCTATTATTTCACTTTGGGATCATGTTCGTAATTGGCGGTCATGTTATGGGGATTTTAATTCCAGAAGCTGTATACCGTTCAGTAGGTATTTCTGAGCATATGTATCATGTAGTAGCAATTAGTTTTGGGCTTCCGGCAGGTGTTGCTTCTATTAGCGGTTTAATTATATTAACGTACCGCCGCGTAACTGTAAAACGTATCATTGCAACGAGTACAAAGGGAGATTATATTGCGCTTATTTTATTACTTATCGTAATGCTAGCAGGACTTTCCTCAACATTTTTAAATATCGATTCAAAAGGATTTGATTATCGTACAACGATTGGCCCTTGGTTCCGAAGTCTCTTTATTTTCCAACCGAAAGTTGAATATATGATGGAAGTACCAATATGGTTTAAAATTCACATTCTCGCAGGGATGGGGCTTTTCGCAGTGTGGCCATTTACAAGACTTGTACATGTATTTAGTGCCCCAATTAAATATGTAAGCCGTAGTTATGTGATTTACAGAAGACGTATTCCTAATGAGTTGAAAAAATAATACTGCTGTAAACGGATAGGAGCTAATGGTTAAAACGAAACGAGGTCTAATATGGAAGGCCTCGTTTTTGTTTACATAGGGAATAAATGTTAATAAGTAGTTTAAATTGAAAAAAGATTAGCATCTAAATAAGATGCTAATCAATGCTACAAACAGAAGCAGAGCAATCTTCACAAGCAATTTCACATTTTAAAAATTGTAAATCGTGGATTGTAATCTTTCCTTTATGAATTGAAATTGTACCTTGCTTTTTTAATTCATTTAACATTCGATTTACACTTTCACGTGAAGTTGCACAGAAATTAGCGAGTTCTTGATTCGTTAATGGTAAATCGATGAGAATACCATTTTCTTTTAATACACCGTAACTATTTGTCATTCGTATAAGAGTAGAGTACAGGGCACCTTTTTTGCCGTGTAATACTAAATCTCGGAACTTCGTTTGCATTCTTCTTAAATGTTCACTAATCCATTTCATAAATTCAAATACAAGAGCGGGTTTTTGGAGTAATGCTTTTTCTAACGCTTCACGTTTTATTACACCTACTTCAACATCTTCAAGACATTTTGAGTTTAATAAATATTTTGCATTATCCGTGAACAATGTTAATTCTCCAATAATGTCATATTCCGAACAAATTCGAAGTGTTAATTCTTGTCCGTCAGCACTAAGTTTACTAATTTGTACTTTCCCTGAGTGAATGATATAGAGTTCTGTTGCCTCCATACCTTCTTGAAAAATAAAACTACCTTTTTTTATCTGCATTTTATATTCAACAGATGCAAGTAATTCTTTTAAATCTTGAGATAATGTCATACTGTTTGCCACAGTGATCACCTTTCTTCTTATAAGCAATACATTTCCTATTTTGAGTGTAAGTATGATGAAAATGCAAGAGCTATTTAAAAATAAATTGAAATTTCAATGACCGTAAGGAGGAGTGGCTAAAGATGTGAACAAAATGCGAACGGATTTGTGAAAATTTTTTGAATGGGGAAAGTGATGTGAGAAAAGTCACATTGAATATGTAGCTTCTTTTTTATAATGAAGGCAAATAAAAAAATGAAAGCTTACTAAGGATTGCAGCAGAAAAGAAGGGATATAGATGCACGAGAACATGAAAGATTCTTTAAAGCGGCCACTTCAAGATTTACGCATTTCAGTTATTGATCGTTGTAATTTTAGGTGCACATATTGTATGCCTGCTGAAGTGTTCGGACCTGATTATGCTTTTTTACAGAAAGAGTGTTTATTAACATTTAATGAAATAGAAAGGTTAGCTAGATTATTTATAAGTATGGGAGTTAATAAAATTAGGCTTACTGGCGGTGAACCTTTATTGCGTAAAGACTTACCGAAATTAATTGCAAGACTTACAAATCTAGAAGGCTTAAAAGACATTGGACTCACAACAAACGGAATTCATTTAGCAAAACAAGCTAAGGCGCTAAAAGACGCGGGATTAAAACGTGTAAATATTAGTTTAGATGCGATAGAGGACCATGTCTTCAAAAAAATTAACGGAAGAAATGTAAGTACAAAACCTGTACTGAAAGGAATAGAAGCAGCAAATGCTGCTGGATTAGAAGTAAAGGTAAATATGGTCGTAAAAAAAGGGATGAATGATAGTCAAATTCTTCATATGGCTCGTTATTTTAAAGAAAAAGAAATTCAGCTCCGTTTCATTGAGTTTATGGATGTAGGCAGTACAAACGGATGGAATTTTGAAGAAGTCATTACGAAGGAACAATTAATAGAGAAAATTAATCGTGTATATCCAATTGAGCCCGCTCAGCCTCGTTATTTTGGAGAGGTTGCGAAATTGTATCGATATGTAGGGAGTAATGCAGAAGTTGGATTTATTACTTCTGTTTCTGAGTCATTTTGTTCTTCTTGTACGAGAGCTCGTATTTCGGCAGACGGCAAGTTTTTCACGTGCCTATTTGGAGCGAAAGGAACGGATTTGCGAACGCTTCTTCGAGAAAATATTTCTGATGCATCACTATTAAAAATTTTAAATGATACATGGCGATATAGAACAGATCGATATTCAGATGAAAGAACGGTTGAGAATACAAGTAAACGTCCAAAAGTTGAAATGTCTTACATTGGTGGATAGTGAAAGGAGGATTTCTTATGCAAGAGCGTTATTCAAGACAAGTGTTGTTTTCTGGAATTGGTGAAATGGGACAAAGAAAAATAAGAGAAAAGCATGTGCTCCTAATCGGTGCGGGTGCGCTAGGAGCTGCGAATGCAGAAGCACTTGCTAGGATGGGAATTGGGAAATTGACAATTGCTGATCGTGACTACGTCGAATGGAGTAATTTACAGCGGCAGCAGTTATATACAGAAGAAGATGCGCAGCAGTGTAAACCAAAAGCAATTGCAGCAGCAGAACATGTAAGAAAGATTAATTCTGAAGTGGAAATTGTACCAGTTGTAACAGATGTCACAATGCGAGAAATAGAAGAGTTAACAAAAGATGTGGATCTCATATTAGATGCGACTGACAATTTCGATACGCGTCTACTTATAAATGACATTTCACAAAAAGAAAATATACCTTGGATATATGGCGGATGCATTGGGAGTTACGGTGTAACGTATACAATTCTTCCTGGGAAAACACCATGTTTTCGCTGTCTAATGGATCATCCTATGGGCGGTGCAACATGCGATACAGCCGGAATCATTCAGCCAGCTGTACAAATGGTCGTTGCTCACCAAGTTACAGAGGCGATGAAAATATTGGTGGGTGATTATGAATCATTAAGAGGGTCGATGTTGTCATTTGATATTTGGAACAATCAATATCTCTCATTAAAAGTAAATAGACAGAAGAAAAGTACATGTCCTTCTTGTGGGAAATCACGAACGTATCCAAGCCTAATATTTGAAGCGCAAATGAAAACGGAAGTGTTATGCGGACGGAATACAGTTCAAATCCGTTCAGGAATAAAGAGAAATCTTAATTTAACCGAAATTCAAAAACGATTACAAAAAAGTGTACATGTTAAAAAAACGCCTTACTTACTATCATTTCTAGTTGATGAATATCGTTTTGTTTTATTTATAGACGGTAGGGCATTTATTCATGGGACAAATGATGTAAAAATAGCAAAACGATTATACGCCAAATATATAGGATGAACAGAAAAATCGTTTTTTCCTTATTAAAACGAGGTGAAAAAAGAATGTTAGATAAACGTATACCAATTCCAGTAGCAGAAGCAGTTGCTCGTGTAATGAAATATGCCTACCAAGGTGAAATGGAAAAGGTTTCTCTTATAGAAAGCTACGGTAGAACACTTGGAGAAGATGTTATTGCAGATCATGATGTTCCGCATTTTGATCGCTCTCCGTACGACGGGTTTGCGATTCGAGCGGAAGATACAAAAGAAGCGAGTAGTAGTAACCCCATTCAATTTGAAGTAATTGGCGAAATTGGAGCAGGCTTTGTTTTTACAGAAGAAGTGAAAGAATTTCAAGCTGTCCGTATTATGACAGGTGCCGCAATTCCGGAAGGGTGTAATGCGGTTGTTATGTTAGAGCTAACGGAAGGATTTGAAGAAAACGAAAAGATTTATATGGTATTAAAACGTTCTTTCTCTTCTGGCGATAACATTTCTTTTAAAGGAGAAGATGTAAACCAAAATAGCATCCTTGTGAAAAAAGGGACTGTTATTAATCCTGGAGTAGCAGCGCTTCTTGCTACGTTTGGTTATAGTTCCGTACATGTTATAAAACAGCCGGTTATTGGAATTGTAACGACAGGAAGCGAACTGCTTGAAGTACATGAACAATTAAAGCTAGGAAAGATTCGAAATAGTAACTCTTATATGATTGCTGCTCAAATTGAACGAGCCGGCGGAGTTGTACAGTATTATGGGCAATTCGCTGACGATTTAGAGACGTGTTATAACACTGTAAAAAAAGCGATGAAAGAAGTCGATATTTTAATTACAACTGGTGGCGTTTCGGTAGGAGATTATGACTATTTACCTGCTATTCATAAGAGGTTACAAGCTAATGTACTTTTTAACAAAATAGCGATGCGACCAGGAAGTGTGACAACTGTAGCTGAGGTAGAAGGAAAACTACTATTTGGTTTATCTGGTAATCCTTCTGCTTGCTATGTCGGTTGTGAATTATTTGTTCGGCCAGTTATTCGAACATACTTGTATAAGAAAAATCCGCACGTATTTCGTGCAGAGGCAATATTACAAAAAGACTTTCCGAAAGCAAATCCATTTACTCGATTTGTAAGAGGGAAAGTGGAAATTGTAGATGGAACATTGCAAGCTATACCAGTTGGTTTAGATAAATCTAGTGCAATTTCTTCACTTGCAGAGGCGAACGCATTTATCGTCCTGCCGGGAGGAACGAGAGGATTTGAAGCAGGAATAACTGTTTCGGTACTGTTATTAGAATCAAACGCTGGAAGTGAGTGGCCTTGGGAAGAACCACTTCGATCATACAAATAATAGAAAAATAGATTACTAACTTATACAAAGATAAGAGGTGCAAAATGATACAAACGTATTATGAAGTAATTGATACACCTATTTCAATTGAGGAAGTTACAAACAAAGTAATTCGTCGTGAGTGTGGCGCAGTTACTACTTTCGTTGGTACTGTTAGAGAATTTACGAAAGGACGTCGTACGCTACATTTAGAGTATGTAGCATATAAAACAATGGCAGAAAAACAACTTGAGAGAATTGGTACTGAAGTAGGAGAGAGGTGGCCTGGGACATTTGTCGCCATTACACATCGCATTGGTACATTACAAATTTCTGATCTTGCTGTTGTCGTCGCTGTTTCTACACCACACCGGAAAGCAGCCTATGAGGCGAACGAATATATTATGGAGCGTATAAAACAAATCGTTCCAATTTGGAAGAAAGAATTTTGGGAAGATGGTGAATCATGGATTGGTGATCAGTTAGAGAATGTAGCATATGAGAATGGTGAGCCTGAAGAGGAGATGAGAATATGATTGAAGTACTATTATTTGCACATTTACAAGAAGAAGTAAGTAAGCCAGCATTACAAATCGATTGTGAAAATATTACAGTTGCTGAACTAAAGAAGGTACTCATTAAGAAATACAACGTAGCGATTTCAAATGAAATCATGGTAGCTATAAATGAAGAGTATGCAAATGAGAATGACATCATTCAAACTGGTGATACTGTGGCGATGATTCCGCCAGTAAGTGGTGGTTGATTCTTTTCGACCTAATCATGTTACGACGTGATTAGGCTGGAGAGAATGAATATAACTATGCATACATAGGAGGGAACAGGATGAAAAGTCCTAATTTTCAATTAAGTTTACAAACTTCTAATCTAATTATAGGTTTTATGGTATGGGTCATTTTATCATCATTAATGCCTTATATTAAAGTGGATATCCCATTAACTGCGGGGCAAATTTCTATGGTCACAGCAGTACCCGTTATTTTAGGTTCTGTTCTTCGCATTCCAATTGGTTATTGGACAAATCGTTTCGGAGCAAGAAAATTATTCTTTATTAGTTTTATTCTATTATTACTTCCTGTCTTTTATATTAGTGTTGCCAATTCTATGATGGATTTAATTATTGGTGGATTATTTGTAGGAATCGGTGGTGCTGTATTCTCTGTAGGAGTAACTTCTTTACCAAAATACTTTCCGAAAGAGAGTCATGGTTTTGTAAATGGTATTTACGGTGTCGGTAACGCCGGAACAGCAATTACTTCATTTTTAGCGCCTGTTATCGCAACTTCAGTTGGCTGGAGAACGACAGTACAATGTTATTTAGTTTTACTTGCAGCATTTGCACTTATGAACTTTTTATTAGGTGATCGTAAGGAGAAAAAGGTGAATACACCATTAATGGAACAAATAAAAGGTGTATATAAAAATGAGAAACTTTGGTTTTTATGTATCTTTTACTTTTTAACATTCGGATCATTTGTCGCATTTACAGTATACTTACCAAACTTTTTAGTATCTCACTTCGGATTAGAGAAAGTAGATGCTGGTATGCGAACTGCAGGATTCATCGTACTCGCAACAATTATGCGTCCGATTGGTGGTTGGCTCGGCGATAAGTTTAATCCATTTAAAATATTAATCTTCGTATTTATCGGTTTAACACTTTCAGGTATTATTTTATCATTCATGCCTAGTATGAACGTGTATACATTTGGTTGCTTACTAGTCGCATTTTGTGCAGGCATTGGTAATGGTACAATCTTTAAACTCGTTCCAATGTACTTCTCAGAACAAGCAGGTATTGTAAATGGACTCGTTTCAGCTTTAGGCGGACTAGGAGGGTTCTTCCCGCCCCTAATTTTAACATTACTATTCCAACTAACAGGCCATTATGCAATTGGATTTATGGCATTATCAGAAGTCGCACTTGCTTGTTTAATCATTACAGTGTGGATGTATAGTCAAGAAAAGCTGTTAGTGATGTTAAAGAATCATTAATAAGGAAAAAGAACCATCCCAAAGTATTTTGGGATGGTTCTTTTAGTAATAGGCTTCAACATGTTTTTATTGATCTCTCAATAAACGCTTGTTTTCTATAAGAATGTGCTTTTAAAATGAAGATGTCAAAAGTTATTCAATTAAAGGGCAGATTAATTAAGGAAATCTTAAATCTATTCTAAAGATCGAACTCATTTTTAGAACGCAAATATTTAATTGAATCGGGATGTTTAGATGAAAAAAATATAAGTCCACTCAAGATAAACAAGTATCAGGTGTGTTAGGTAGTTTAAGCGACAAGTATAGGATTGATGCAAGTATCCTTCGCATAGTAACTGCATTATCAGATTTTTTTAGGGCCAAATTTTTTGGTAAGGTTAATGGATATTGTGAAAAAGTATACTTAAAATAAAGAAGATAGTTTAGGTCAATAAGATAAAATTATGAATTTGTATAAATAATCCATAATTTTCTTTATGAGTTATATTTGGTATGTTAAAGAAAAGAGAGGAGAGGGAAATGAAATAAGAATTTTTGATGCACATTTTCATATTATTGGTTTAAGTTTTTCTGATTATTGAGAATTGAAGGGGTTTTCCGACTGATTAAATGTGATTCATATTTAGTAAAGTGTTTAATCCAACTAAAATATATTTAGAATGAGGTTTTACATGTTTGTTTTTATTATACTAGACGTAATATTACCAATATTAATATTAATGCTAATTGGTGCAATCTTACAAAGAAAGTTCCAATTTAACTTAAAGCAGCTTTCTACACTTATTACTTATTGCTTAATGCCAGCGGCTGTATTTGTGAATATATATGATATTAGTATAGAGACAGGTTTGTTGCTCCAAATAATATACTATTTAATGCTTTATAGTCTGAGTCTAATCATAGTAAGTCATTTCATTTCAAAAACATTAAAGTTAGAAAAAGGAGAAAGTGCAGCTCTAAAAAATAGCATTTCGTTAATGAATTCCGGTAATTATGGGTTACCAGTAAGTCAATTGATTTTCAGTCACAATCCAGTGGGGGTTTCCATTCAGATTTTTATTGTGATTTTCCAGAATCTTTTAACTTATTCATATGGGATATATAACTTACTATCAGCAACAAAAACAATCGGAGGTATTATTCAATCATTTCTAAGACTGCCTGTATTTCATGCGCTCGTATTAGGGGTTCTCTTTCAATCTTTTAGAATTCAAATACCTAATTCTATCTTGCTACCTCTTAATCAGCTTGCGAATGGTTTTGTTGCAATAGCACTCATATTGCTAGGGGCGCAATTATCCAACATTAAACTTAATTTTTTCCATCGAGTCATAACATGGGCTTTAATTGGAAGGTTACTGATGGGACCATTATTAGCACTTGCTGTAATATACATACTAAACATCGATGGTATTGTTGCACAATCGTTATTTATTGCAAGTTCTTTTCCTACTTCAAGAAATACATCAACCATTGCTATGGAATATCAAATAGAGCCTGAATTACATGCACAAATCGTTTTATTTTCAACAATTTTCAGCATTATTACAGTAACTGTCGTTATTTATTTATCATATATTTTGTTTTGAATATACGTGCAAAAACGAAAAGATTTGAGGCGGTAAATGATGGACAGAAGTCCTATAGATATGAGAAGAAAGCAGTCTTTCATATATTGGGTGTCGTTTACAATTGTACCATGTTTCAAAATCTAGTGACTTAATTCAAAAAAAGAAACTTATTAGGGTTTATTTCGTATGGAAATCTTTAAAGTATTTACATATAGACTTGCGAAAAAAAGACACAATCTCGCTTATAATTAAAGTTATATGAGCTTAGGGTGATAGCGATGGGGTGGGAGTGTCAAGTAAGAATTTTATGCATAATTGCCACTAAGGGAGATGATTAAAAGTTGAGTAAACAGAATATCAGCACAATAGTTTCAGGAGATTTGATTGTTACCCATCTAATTGGCCAGATTAATACAGAGGATGTGTATGAATGGTTTAATGATTTTGAGCAGGTTTGTCAGCAATTTATTTCTGAGGGTCGGAAATACAAATTGTTGGTGGATAGAAAAGGGTATACCCCAAATCATTTTTCTGTTCAAAAAGTATGGAAAGATAAGTTCTTCAATGAAACCATTTTGAATCATAGTAAGGCAATTGCATTTCTTCTTGAAGAAGGAGAGATACTGAAGTATTTACAACAATCCAATACAAAAGAATCCGTGGAGTTTTTTGATGATTATGAACAAGCGCTAATTTGGTTGAATGAATATCCAATATAAAAACTGAATAGAAAGAGTTGCTCGTAATGTTACACTTGTCATGAAATTTATTTGTTTACAAGTTGCAAACACCATTTATTTTCTTCATAGATTGCTTGTGAAATAAAAGAACAGAACTACAATAAAAAGAACAAACGTCCCCTAAAAAACGTTTGTCCAAAGGTAATTACTATTTTAACTAAGAAATAGATTACAATTTATGTGTACGAGAAATCTTTTTTATAAGTTTAGGCAATATAGATGTTAGTTCTTGCTTCAAACGCTTCGTAAATGATGGATCTTTACCAGAAGTTGAAATAGTGACAACATATTCATTATTTCTTATAACGCCAGGTGTGTGAAAAGATGATTCTGTACCATCACTTACAACGTTAACCCACTGGAAATCATGAGCGGCCTGTTTGACCATCATATTTACAGCGTGTTGATTTGTAGCTGCATAAATAAGGTGAGCATCTTTAATATCATCATTACTAAAAGCTTTTTGCTTCCAAGTAATATAAGAAAGTTCCTTCATTTCCTCGCAAATTTCTGGGCTGACAACAGTGACGAAAGCGCCTGTATCTTTTAATCCAGACGCTTTTCGATATGCAATTTTACCTCCACCAATGATAACAACCACTTTATTTTGTAGATTAAACATAAGAGGGTACATGTTATACATATATGCATTCCTCCATTCGTTCTAACAATGTTAGTTTCATATATGTATCAAACTGAAGACAGTTACAAGTCGTAACATGATTGTATTTTTTTGTATGCAATTCAATTTTTTGAAGTAATAATCCGGTAAAGAGAAGGTATGGCATGACATATACATGGGACGCAGTCGATGTTATAGCCTTGAGCTCGGCAGTAAAAGAGGGAGTTCCTTTCGTTAAAAAGGAACAGGATACTGGCATACCAAGTTTTCGTTCGATAGCTGCTCCGATTTGTTGTAACTCATATATCGGTTGTGTATCACTACTGCCTCGTCCTACGAGTAAAATACTACTATTTTGCATTGGCATAGCTTCACGTATTCTTTTCACTACAAGTTCCACCATATGTGGATGTGTACTAAAAGGAGGTACAACTGAAAATGTTATTTGTGGATATTTCTTTTGTAGTTGTTCTATTTCAAAAGGAATATCACGTTTATAGTGAGCTGCTGCAAATAATAAAACAGGTACAATCATTATTTCAGTTACTCCCTCTATTATCGTTTCTGTAACTGCATCCGAAATAGTAGGTGTCGTTAGTTCTAGAAAAGCTATTTTTTGAATTCTTTCGTTTCGCTCTTTCATAACAGATTGAATAAATTGAATGAATTGTTCATTACCTTCTTGTAGCCGGCTCCCATGTCCAACATATACAATTCCTTTCATTGTCTCACCATGTCTTTCTTCATAAGAGTTTCTTGTAATTGATGATCTACGTTATGAAACCCAACTTTATTTGCATAGTATAAAGTTGGAACATCGGTATACGAGAATGGGAGAGTAAGAATATTGATAAAGCCAAGGCGTTTTATTTCTACTAGAAACGTATCAATAGAAGCACGACCTTCAAATACAATGCTATCCCATGAGAATTCAGAAAGCATACGTGAATGAATTTCATCGAAGCGATGATCAATTGTGTACTCATGAGTCATCATATAGGAACCAGCACCAATTTTTTCTTGAATAACAGCAATTCGGTTAATGTTTCGTCCTAAATAAACTGTTGTATTGGAAGAGAACTCTGCTTGTTTACTTAGTAGCCCATATTGCATAAGTTTTTCTTGAGTGGCAACGTTCATATGTTGTAGTTGCGCTTGTAAAGAACGAATATCTTTTTGGTGTTTACTACATGATTGCATCAATATTTCTACACTTTCAGCTGAACAAAAAACAAGACGATTAACGTTAAAAATTTCATTGATTTGTTCAAGTGTTAATGTGTATTCTACCTTTTTGAAAGTAGGAATTTGATATATTTCTGCACCGGCTTCTTGTAACTTTTGCTTCATTGAACTTGTTTTATTCGTTGCAGATGCAAATAAAACTTTTTTCTCGTGTAATGGTTTACGTTCTTTCCAAGCGATCTGATCCCGTAAGGAAACGACATCACCAATAATTGTCATAGAAGGATTAGAAATATTTTCGTTTTTGACAATAGAAACAATGGTAGACAGTGTCCCTGTGACAACGCGCTGTTTACCAGTTGTACCCCATTCAATGACTGCTACTGGCGTATCTTCTTTTTTTTCTGCTTGTAGTAAGTTTTCACAAATTGTAGGTAAGTTTTCTATACCCATGTAGTAGGCAATTGTGTCGCTATTGTGAGATGAATTATATTTTCCATGGTCGGTTAAAGGACCTTTTGCATGTCCGGTTAATAAAGTGACGCTATTACTGTAGTCACGGTGGGTGAGGGGAATACCTGCATAGATACTAGCGGCGATGCTAGATGTAATACCTGGTACAATTTCATATGGAACGTTCGCTGCTGCTAAAGTTTCTGCTTCTTCACCGACACGGCCAAAAATAGATGGATCTCCGCCTTTTAAGCGGACAACGATTTTTCCTTCTCTCGCAAATTGAAGGAGATGGGCGTTAATCATTTCTTGTCGCATAATATGATTCTTTGGCATTTTTCCGCAATAAATAAGTTCACATGTTTCTTTTGTATAGCGAAGAAAGGAAGGGTTTAATAAACGGTCATATAAAACGATATCTGCACGCTTTAAACAATCTATCGCTTTCTTTGTAATAAGCCCTTCATCACCTGGTCCTGCACCAACTAAATATACATATCCGTTCATCATCGCACCTCATCAATTTTTATTTAAAAGGAAGCCAGAGGAGGCTTCCTTTCGTAAATTACATGTATATATAAATGTCACCATCAATAACTTTTACTTCATACGTTTGAATACAGCCGTCATCAGGTTTTTGAACTTCACCTGTTATTAATGAGATTTTCCAATCATGCAGTGGACAAAAGACGAATTCTCCAGATACAATGCCTTCTGCTAACGGTCCGTTTTTATGAGGACAACGATTTTCTACAGCTCGAATATCACCATTTGACAGGCGAAATAGAGCGATAGATATACCTTTCATTTGTACTTCTTTACCGATTTGAATAGGAAGGTCTTCCGCACGCATAACTTTTATTTTTTCTTTCGTTTGTATCATATAGATCACAGCTCCTTATTTCACAGTTTCGACTTCATACATCGCTTTTAATGACTTCGTTTCTAGTGCTTGTCCCCATGCTTCCGTATATGTACTACGAGCTGTTTGGAAACGTTCATTTAATGTAGTAACCATACTTTCATCTTGAAGTATTTCCCTTATGTGATCGAAGCCTAATCGTTCTGTCCAGTAGGCAGTACGCTCTCCGTAAATACCAGTTTCACGATAATATTGCATGTAAGCTGTAGCGATGCGAAGGACATCATCTTCAGTAGGGACGATCATTACAAAATCAGCTTCGCGTACTTCTGTACCACCATTTCCGCCAATATAAAGTTGGTATCCATTTTCGACACATACAACGCCAAAATCTTTCGTCAGTACTTCCGCACAGTTACGTGGACAGCCCGTTACACCCATCTTCATTTTATGAGGTGTATCTACCATTTCTAATGATTGTTCAAGGAGCATACCAAGTCCTAATGAATCTTTCGTACCGAAACGGCAAAAGCGAGAACCAACACATGATTTTACATTACGAAGCGATTTTGAATACGCATATCCCGAAGTCATATGTAAGTCGGCCCATACGTTAGGTAAATCTTGTTTCTTAACACCATATAATCCGATTCGGCTCGCGCCTGTAATTTTCACAAGGGGAACATCATATTTTTTCGCAACTTCAGCAATTTTCATTAAATCATCAGCTGTTGTAACGCCTCCGTACATACGTGGAATAACAGAGAATGTACCATCGTGCTGGATGTTACCGTTCATTCTTTCATTAACGAAACGAGATGATTTATCATCTTCATATTCTTCTGGAATCGCCATACGTAAATAATAGTTCAAAGCAGGGCGACATTTTGAACAGCCGTCTTCATGTGCAAAACCAAGCACATTTCGTACTTCTTTTGGAGATTTTAAACCTTTCTCGTGAATGGCTGCTACGACTTCATCACGTGATAACGTTGTACATCCGCACATACCAGTAGACTGCGCAGAAGCATCAAAAGCATCTCCGAGTGTATGAGATAAAACTTGTTCCACAAGCGGACGACATTTACCGCAAGAACCAGCGGCTTTCGTGCATCCTTTTACTTCTTCAAAAGTAGTTAACTCTTGTTCTAAAATAGCGTGAACAATTGTACCTTTCGTAACACCATTACATCCACAAATCGTGTCATCCGCGCTCATTGTAGCAACATCGAGTTCACTTTCTTCACCAGCTTTGTGAAGAAGGGAAGCGGCTGTATATTCTTGTATGTCTTCTTCTTTCTTTAACATGCTAAAGAGGCGTGTACCATCAGCTGTGTCACCATATAAAACGATACCGACAACTTTATTATCACGAATTAATACTTTTTTATAGGAACGTTTACATTCATTAAAGATGGATATTGCTTTCGTTTGATCATCTTCATAAATTTGGCCAGCAGAGAATAAATCACAACCAGCAACTTTTAATTGTGTACCGACGATACTGCCCGAATATCCATCAGTTTGTAAATTTGTTATATGTTTTGCTAATATCGCACCTTGTTCATAAAGAGGAGCAACAAGTCCATATGCGATACCGTCATGCTCTGCACATTCTCCAACTGCATAAATGGACTCATCATTTGTTAGCATATAGTCATTGACTACAATACCGCGATTTACAATTAGACCAGCATCTTTTGCTATTTGCGTATTTGGGCGTATTCCGACAGCCATTACGATTAAATCACAATCTACAACTTCACCGTCTTCAAATTGAATGCCCTCAACATGGTCTGTACCAAGAATTTTTACAGTTTTCTTTTCCATTAAAAACTTCATGCCTTGTGCTTCTAAATCTTCACGCAGAAGAGCAGCTGCTTTCGTATCTAGTTGTTGCTCCATTAAGCTAGGCATTAAATGAACAACATGTACGTCCATTCCTAAATCAATTAGACCTCTTGCGGCTTCTAAACCGAGTAACCCGCCACCAATGACAACGGCCTTTTTCTTTTCTTTAGCGGTATCTATCATAAATTGTGTATCTTCAATAGTTCGAAATCCTGTTACACCAGAAAGTGCGGAACCTTCAACAGGTAAAATAAAAGCACTAGAACCTGTTGCGATAATGAGCTTGTCGTATGTAAGAGTACGCTTCTTTTCTGTAATAATAATTTTTTCTTCTCGATTAATACTTTGAACTCTTTCATTCGTATACAAGGTTATTTCGTTTTCTTCATACCAACTGTATTCATTCATAATGATATCTTGCATATTTGTTTTGCCTTGTAAAACATGAGAGAGCATAATGCGGTTGTAGTTTGGATGCGGTTCATCTCCAAAAATAGTAATCTCATATGAATCACTATCATGTTTTAAGATTTCTTCCATACAGCGAATGCCAGCCATACCATTTCCGATCATAACTAAACGTTTTTTCATTTTCGTTTCCCCTTTTTATGTGAAATATTGAACAAAGGATTATATTTTTATTATAGAAAATCAAATAAGGGGGAGATGTGATATTTATCACATTTTTATAATGATTCACAAATTGTTAAAATTCGGTTTTATGTGAAGGGGATGTGAATATTTTTCGCGAAACGAAAAAGCAGGCCATAAGTATTTACACTCATGTCCTGCACTTGATTTATGCTTTCGTAATGGCACGCGGAAATAAAATATTATTTTCTAAATGAATATGCTCAAATAAATCAGACTCTAGCGCTTCGAGGCGTTGGTAAACAAGTCGATAAGTACCGCAAGCACCTTCTGGAGGAGTAAAGTCATTTGTCACTTTACGAAGTTCTTTTATAATATTTCCAGCATGATTGTGCTCATTTTCTAGTTCATTTACTACTTTACGTAACTTAGCATAGTTTTCATTAGTTGGATTTTGTTCAAATTCTAAAATTAATGGAAAATCTTCCATTTCTTCTTTAATTAAATGCTGTTCTAATTCCATTTTAAGTTCATGAAATAGCTTATGAATTTGAGCTAAATGAGGCTGACTTGCCCCATGAACACGTAATACTTTTGTCACATATGGACTTAACTGTGGTAATTCTTCATTTAAATAGCGGTGATGCTTATTTATAACATAATCAATCAATTCACGATAAGAAGCATTTTTCCAATCAATTTCCGATTCATTTAATCGTTTCGTATTATGATAAAGCATATTTAACTCTGTAAGCACTTCAGTAGCTGATAAATTTCTTTCATGAATTGCATCAATAAGTGGCTTATTACCGCCACAACAAAAATCTATTCTATATAATTTAAAAAGATCACTAGCTTTCGGAAATTGTGTAACAATCTCACCAACAATTGAAGTTTCAGTAAATGTATGTTCCATATGAATGCCTCCATAAAATTTTAATGTAATATCTGAATTAAGAATAGCGATAAATTAAAATCTATGTAGTGATTGAAATCACTTATTCTGTGTCGTTTTTGAGAATAATAAGAAGAATGTTATTAAAATAAGGGGGAAAGTAATAAGTGGTAATGTTTTACGTTAATAAAAAAGAAGCTTAGTAAAAGCTTCTTTTTTATTACTATTTTTCACATGCAATTCCATCGCCATCACGATCAAGATGAGAGCTATAACCTGGTTGCCCTTTATGTAAAGGAGCTTTCCCAGCTGCTCTAACTGCAGCACAATTTTTGTAGTATGCACTATCAGTATTACCATTAGCTGGTTGTGTTTGAGCTTGCTGTGCTTTTTGTTCTTCTTGTTGTTTGCGAGCTTGTTCATCAGCCAGACGTTTTTGCTCTTCTTGTTGTTGACGAGCTTGTTCATCAGCCAGACGTTTTTGTTCTTCTTGTTGTTTACGAGCTTGTTCATCAGCCAGACGTTTTTGTTCTTCTTGTTGTTTACGAGCTTGTTCATCAGCCAGACGTTTTTCATCCTCTTGCTTACGAGCTTGTTCTTCGGCTAGACGCTTCTCATCTTCTTGCTTTTGAGTTTTTTCGTCCGCCTCTTTCTTTTCTAGCTCTTTTTTCTGTTCGCTATCTTTTGGCTCTTCATTATTAGAGGCAACTTTTGTACTAGTTGCTGTCGTTTTTTCAGAAGAAGGAGCTGAAATACCTAATAACGCAACAAAAATGACAAATAATACAGCTGTAATAATAAATTGTTTTTTCGCTACACCTGTTTTCTTAATAACAGATAAGATTGCTAGAACAAGGAAGAATATAAATAGAATGAAACTTAAAGTAGAAAAAAACTCGACGACGGGGTGTTCCGATTTTGTTGTACCGGCCGTTATTAATATAATAGAAATCATAAAAAGAATAACGGTAGGACGTCCATATTGTTTTGCTTTTCCATTTTTCTTAAAGAATGAAATGATACATAAGATTAAAAGAATAAAAGCAATAAAAAATAAAGCTGCACCAATATTACTTAAAATTGACATTTTCATACCTCCATTTGTAAGATTCTTCTTATTGATTATATAGGAATTTATTGGATATTACACGTTTTGTATAAATTTAGAAAATTAATATTTTTAATAGACTCATAAACATTTATTTTGTATATAAGGAAAAAATGGATATATTTCCTATTACTTTTTGAAAGAGATTTCATAAATTATAGTATATCGATTGAAAGGAGGAGATTTGAATGGAATTTCAATTGTTGGTAACTTGTATATTACAAGAAGGTAATGCTTACTTTTTAGTAACGAAGGTAGATGATGTTATTACGTTAAAAGTACCGATTACTGCGGGAGTAGCAGGTTTATTTTTAGCTTTAGGTGTACCAAGATGTTCTTAATTTAAATCTCTATAGTAGAAGAGGAAGGGACATGTCTTCCTTTCCTACTATTACATAATATAATTATGTAAATTTAAATATCATATTTGTGATAGCACGTTTGAAATGGACATGCATATACTATAATGTTTCATTGGATGTTAGCGGTGAAAGGTAGTTTTAATAAGTGCATCCAGTGATATTTTTAAGCTATGAAAATAAAAGAGGTGCTATTATATATGAAAAGAAAAACATTGGATATTCCAGTTACATTGCGAAGAGAGTGGTTTTTAATAGAGTTAGCTCATTTAACGAAAAAATATGGAATTGAAATTGCAACTAGTAAAATGGATGCTGCACCGTTTTTAAGAGATCAAGTTACGGAGTCAAAGATAGGGAAAGGGCTACAATACGATAAATATGATGATGAGTATATAATTGAAAATTAAAGGGTAACAACAAAATTAAATTAATTTATAACAAAATATAAAATAAAGCAGATTCTAAATATAGAATCTGCTTTATTATGAAATACTTGTAGTCAACTAGCCTCTTTCTAGTGTTTTTCCTACATATTTCTCTTGCGTTATTCCAAAAGAGTCACGAAGAATGCGAGCATAATCTTTAGATTCTATTGGTCGTTTATTTTTGGTGCCTTTAAAGGTTTCTGTATAATTTTTATTTGTTAATGATATGTGACCATAAGTAGTTAATTTACAAGTGATAGCTCCTTTATTAAAAGGAGATTCTTTATGCTCTACAATCACTTTTTGAATCTTATTCACTTTTTTCTCATCTATTGGATCTACAGTGAAAGCATAGCCTATTTTCCATTCGTTTGAAGGTTCAGATTGTAAGAAACTTGTAGATTCCCCGTTAGCTCCTTTTCTCATTTCTAAAATATGCGTACCTTTTCGAGTATTTCGCTTACGAATTCGATATTCTCCTGTTTGAGAGGAGATGACTTCTCCGTTAAAAGGGACTGGATGTAAAGGGAGATGAGATGCAAAACCTGCATCCACAACATAATCTTTATCCTCATGACTTAATATGATAATGACATGACCATCATCGGGTTTCCATTTATTATCGTAAAGGTCATAAACAGTACCGGCTACTTTGTATACTTGAAACCCACAATCAATTAAAAAATAATACAATAGGGAGTTTAATTCATAACAAAGTCCACCTCGTTTTTGAATAAGTAACTTTTCTATTAAGTTATCTTTTGAGATATTTTTAATAGTACCAGCCATAATATCAAGATTTTCATAGGGGAGAATCATTCCCATTTTCAAGAGAATTTCATCTAAATCATCAAATGTTATTTCTTTTGCAGGAATTTCTAAGCGTTTAAAAAACTCCTTTTGTAATTTGGTCATCATAAAGTATTCTCCTTTCTTTTTACAGAATTTTCTTCTGTTCACCGATAGGTTAGTACTTCTAAAAAGTTAATTCAAGTGTGCGGAAATTATCATAATATATGTTTCTGGAAATATGATTTTCTATTCGGAAATTTCAGTTTAATTTTTAATCGTAGGAAAGTCTTATAATACAAGCTCCTTTAAAATTAGTTTGTATTTAATGAAAAGAAAGTACATATCTTTATTATATTTTTAAATAACTAACTAGTAATAAAATGTTTTTTTACTAAAATTTTTTCAAGATTTGTATGCTTTATATAAACAATAATGATTTAAAAAATATCTGGGTGTAGCGAAGTTAACAATTATTGAGAAACTTTTTTGTCGTATTCTATCAAAAGGAAGAGGTAGAAACAAAGAGAATAACGAGAGTTAAGGAAGAGGGTATACAACTAGTAACCTTCTAAAAATAGGGCTAACATCTTTTAAAAATAAAAGATTAGCTATTATTAAGGAAGGGAAAATATAAAATATTATAAAGAACACCTTCTTTCAAAAAAATAGGGGGAGTAATATGCGACTGATGAGAAGATGTGTGGCCTTACTAATTGTATTTTTTATCATGGCTCCAACGATTAGCACAAATGTACAGGCAGAAGTTGTAAAAGAGCTTGGAAAGGGGTTTCCTGATACAGAAGTATTCACACCTGGAGAATGGTTTTTAGGCCAAAAACCTGCTAATTATGATGAGAATAAACCGCCAATTCTCTTTGTACAAGGAAGAAATGGTAATGCTGATAGTTGGTATGGAAAGACAGTATATCATGATATAAATGATATGTATGATTATGCTTTAAAAGCAGGCTATCAAACAGTGTTTATACAATTGTATGATGCTGCAGGGAAAGGTTCGGCTAGTCAGTGGGATAACGGAAAATTGTTAGCACAAAAACTTGAAGAAATATATAATCATTTCGGTAAAAAAGTTAATATTGTAGCGCATAGTAAAGGTGGTATTGATACACAAGCCGCATTAGTTGAATATGGTGCGAATCGATTTGTTGGAAATGTTATTACACTTGCTACACCGCATCACGGCTCAAATTTAGCAGATTTGTCATATAGTTGGTGGGCAGGGTGGCTTGCTTCTATATTAGGTCAAAAAGATGATGGTACGTATTCGTTACAAATAGGTGAAATGGCAAAGTTTCGTTCAATAATAGATAACAACCCAGCAGCTAAATTAAACCGTTACTATACGGCTACTGGAACTAGCTGGGGACCAACATTTTCTGCATTATCTATGGGCGGGTTATATTTATCATCGTACGGTTCAAATGATGGACTAGTAAATGAATGGAGTACGAAGCTATCGTACGGTACACATTTATTTACAGATTCCAGATTTGATCATGACAATATAAGAAAAGGATCAGCTGTTTTTGCACGAATTGAACCATATTTACGTACGACAAATGTGGGATTACCAGCTTTAGTAGCATCCAGCACTAGTTCAAATGAAGATCTAGAACAATTAAATACAACTTCAAATCAAAATATTTTAGGAGGCGAATTACCACAAAATCAGTGGATAGAGCAAAGTATTTCTGTTGATAAAAAGGCTGAAGGAATAGTTTCTGTACTAACTGCTTCTTCTGATGTAGAAGTACAAATGGTATCTCCAAAAGGAAAAATCTATGCAAATAAAGATAGCGCTATAACTACTGGTGAAGGCGAATCTTTCTTTAATGGGGCGACAATTAGAACGTTTAAGTTTGATAAATTAGAAGTAGGCGAATGGAAAATCAAAATGATGGCGAAGCAGTCGAAAGATGCATATTTAGTTGTAAGCGATTACAAGGATGATGCACCATTTGTTCTTCGAATGCCTACAAAAGTTAAAGTAAATAAACCTGAGTATAAACTGAAAAAATCACCTGTAGCACCTGAAATGAAAGGGGATCTTTCCATAACAGTAAGAGTCGTTAATAAAGAAGGTAAGTTAGTCTCTGAATTTAATGAATTACAAAATGTTAATACGAATACATTTACAGGTGCTTTGAAAGATATAAAACAACCGGGAGTATATAACGTTACGATGGATATAAAAGGGATGAATAAAGAAGGAAAACCATATAATCGTACGATTGTTAAGTCGGTTTATGTAGAGAAATAAGGAAGAATAAATAAGTATAATAAAAAAGTGCAGAAATCTTGTGTTAGAAAGAATTCTGCACTTTTTTATGTGGGGAGAGATAATAAAAGTTGAAAAAACTGTTATTCAATAAAAAAAGATGCTGAAATAGCATCTGAATGTGAAGAAATAATTTTAACTTAGTTTTGTAACTGTTAATTCCACTGAATTTATACCATTGTCACAAGTTACAATACTTTGACGATTAAAACCACTATTATTTCTAAGTTGAAGAGTTGAATTAGCAGGCACTGTAACAATCGTTTCGCCAACGAGTTGAAGACATTCGTTATTTGATGAAGTATTCATTTGAATAGCGAAATCACCTTGACTATCAGCAAGTGGATTGTTATTTAAAAATATAGTTATGACTGGGATATGTGGAAATACAGGATTTAAAGTAGTATTAATACTGGAAATGAACGAAACTCTATAATCACCAGCTTGTCTAAAGTGTATAGTAGTAGGGTTTAGTAAGGAAACACCTCCTGCTAAAGGTCCAACGTGATTAAATGGAAAAGGATTGCCAAAAGGAACAGTTATAAATTCAGTTTGCCAAAAAGTTCCGTATGCAGGACAGCTTCGTTTATGTGAATGGTCACATGAACATTTTTTATTTGAACTGGAAGAAGATTTGCATGAGCATTTTTTATACGAGTTTGAAGAATGATAGTATGAACCCAATATATTACCTCCTATTCTTAATAAATTTAAATCACATAGTAGTTTATGAAGATAAATCACAATTGGCGTGTATGCTTGTACTATAAAAGGAGATAGATTTGGAATATAAAGTGGTCAAATGATGAAGTGTAGTATTTGGGTATTACCTGTAACACCTTTTGAAGATGATAAGGTTTATAATTTGATAGAAAAATAAATGGCATTTCTAAATAGATTGAAGTAACGAGGAAACGTTTATCCCGCTATTTTCCGAGCAGTAAGACTCCCACCTCAAAATTCAGCGAAAGCAAAGAAGTTAGGTGGGGGATGAATTAAACCCCCACTCATTAAAATTTTACTTTACTATATTTATTTAGTCTGACAAAACAGAAATATTACCTTTAGCTGTATGGATGTTATCATTTGGTGAAGTTATGATATTTAACTGTATGTATATTAGGCTATTCAGTTTATCTTTTATTTGCGTAGCTGAGCAGGAAAAAGTCAGAAAATATAGAATAATGTACATATGAAGCATCATTTGTTTTTGGTGTGAATAGTAATTAAAGATACGCTAAAATATTTAAAATTGTAACGAAAGAGAGATTAAATAATAGAAGGAGCAACTTACATGGAAAATATATTAAAGGTATCTTCAAAATCAAGCCCAAATTCAGTCGCAGGTGCAATAGCAGGAGTACTAAGAACAAGTGGTAATGTGGAAATTCAAGCGATTGGGGCTGGAGCTATAAATCAAGCGATTAAAGCAATTGCGATTGCAAGAGGGTTCGTCGCTCCAAGTGGTATTGACTTAGCTTTTGTTCCAGCGTTTCAAGAGATTTCTATCAATAATGAAGAGAGAACAGCGATTAAATTAATTGTAGGCCCTAGAAAGAAAAGGTCTTAGTAGAAGAGAGCGTTACTATAAGGGAAAAAGCTAATAGACTTCCCAGGTTAGATACGTTATTTTATGTAACCGATCCTTGGGTGTGGACACGGCATTATACCGGACTCATGTCTGTTAATTTCTCCTTAAATTTAGCGCGTGTTCTAGATACTTAAAAATGCCAAATCCTTTGTGATATAAGGGATTTGGCATTTTTGATGTTTTTAAAAATAAACAACCCTAAAACTGCTCATTTAGAAGATTTAGTTTTAGTAGCGGCCATTGAACGTTTTTATGATAGTTTACCTGATAAATAGAAGAGTTTACCAATGAAAAGTAACTGGGGGATTCAAAAAATGAATCAAACTATTTTAGAGAAAGTCCTAAAATTTCGGGACGATAGGAACTGGAAGCAGTTCCACAATCCTAAAGATTTAGCTATTTCTCTTTCTTTAGAGGCGAGTGAGTTGTTGGAGAATTTTCAGTGGAAAAGCAGTGAGGAAGCTGTAGAAACAAAAAAAGAAGACATGAAAGATGAGTTGGCAGATGTACTCATTTATTCAATGTTGTTGGCAGATCAATTGGATATTGATTTAGAAGAGATTATTATAAACAAAATAGAAAAAAATAATAAAAAATATCCAGTAGAGAAATCTCGAGACTCTAAAAAGAAATATAATGAAATTTTAAAAAGGTGGAATTAAATATGTTATATCTTTTTACTGCAAGTAATGATAGTGCTATAAAAAATTTGGAAGCTACTATTGAAAAACCATATCCTATTTCTAAATGTTTAGCAGATTTAGATGCCGATACAGTAACTAAACTTAAAGATAATGAATTACATGAGAATGTATGTGGGGAGCAACTCCTGGTTCTTCAAATGTTGATAGATGGGAAAAGTTAAAAGAGGGTGACGGGATTTTAGCATATTCTAAAGGGGAATTTAAGTTTTTCGGGACAATTTTTGCTAAGACTCATAACCCAGATGTAGCTAGGGAAATTTGGAAAACAAACGATAATGATGAAACTTGGGAATACATCTATTTTATTAAGGATCTAAAACCTGTAAACATTAAAGCAATCGAATTCGCAGCTTTCTTTGGCTACAAATTGAACCATACACCACAAGGATTTACTAATATTGATTCAACAAAATTAGAAATTAAATTAGCAAAATATAAATCTATTGATAATATTATTAAAGCGTTGAATGAGAGCTTTATTCTTTCTGAGGATGAGCAAGAGGAAGATATGTATCAGGCTAATATTGATTCGGATTTTAGTAAAGTAAAGATTGCAGAAGAAGAGAAACCGGAAAATCGAAAAAAAACTAAAATGGAATCTGGTAGGGAAGTATGGCCTCGTGATCCGAAAAAAGCTAAACAAGCTATTAAACAGGCAGAATTTAAATGTGAAATAGATGACACACATGAAACATTTGTATCGGAAGCCAGCCGAAAAAATTATATGGAGGCCCATCATCTAATACCGTTAAGAATGCAACATGATTTTGAAAATAGTTTAGATGTTGTTGGAAATATAGTTAGTATATGTCCGAACTGTCATAGGTTGATTCATTATGGAAGAGACAAAGATAAGAAAAAAGTTTTAGAACTTCTCTTTGAACAAAGAAAAGATTCTTTGAAGAAGTTCGGTATTGAGGTATCTCTCAAAGAGCTATTTGGATACTATGGAATTCTAAAATAAGAATATTCATAGCTATAGTGAAGGTAGAATGTTTCATACTTAAACATAGCTATTATTGTGATGGAAATTTAAATTTCGTCTTTTGAAAGTATCAATAATTTGTATTATTTTTATAGGGTTATATATATTTCTTTTGCTCTGCTGTATAGCAGAGCTCTTTTTTTGTCGTACAAAAGCCACCTATATATGTGAAGTGCACCCCAATTGTTAGGCTGTGTCTAACAATTGGGGTGCACTTCAGTCCTGTCGGGCGGCTTCTTTTAATTTATATTCACCAATTCATCAAACTTAAACTTAGTATTCAAACCAAAAGCATCTGTACAATATATAATTTTCGTCATCGGTTCAATATGTAATACATTTATGTACATGTCTTGCACCATTCCATCACGATAGTATGAGATATGTATTTCTTCTTCCTCGTGAAAAGATTGCATTAACGCTCTTTCTATTCGTTCCATAGTATCTTGTGTTAAAAAAGGTTTAGGTACTTTATATTGTTCCTCAAACATACTATGTATTTCCTCGTATTGCTCCGGTATTGAAGCAAACGGATTCCATTTCACCATACCTCTTCCACGTACTACAGGAAAGCCGTTATATTCCATGATGTAATACCTCACGTTTGTTTTTTTAACTCCACTAAAAACAAACGTGTGTTCTTTTTTAAGGTTTGAAAAGGGACCAATTTGTTAACATGAATATTCAAAAATAATTTTTTCAAGTTAGAATATTCAAAAACTTATTTATGCAAACAAGCATGTCATGGTAACATTTAACAAAAGGGGGTAGAAGTAGATGAGTGTTGACATTATTTCTAAAGAAGAAATCACAAAATTATTAAACGACTGGTATCAAGCTATGATTTCACAACGTGTATTACAGTCTCAGAAAATAAAAGAGGATATTGCAAATAAAATCAATAATATTAAGGAAGACCAAACAATATTAGTCTACTACGCTTTATTGAATGCACGGTATAAACTGCTAATTCGGGATATGGATAGTACAAAAGATATTCTGGACAAAATCGAGCCTTTACCAGAGTCTACAGAAACATTTTTAGAGTACTATCATCATTTATTTAAAGCAATTTACGCTATTAATAAAGCAAACCATAGTGAAGCAAGAATGCAATTTGAAAAAGCTGAAACGTTTTTAGAGTACATGCATGATGAAATTGAAAAAGCTGAATTTAATTATTGGCTTGCAGTCCATTACTATCACGTATTAAAACCGATCTTAGCAGTTCAATTTGCTACAAAGGCGAATGAAGTATTTTCAATTAGTCCAGGGTATGAATTAAAAACTGCAGCATGCTTAAATACTTTAGGAATGGCACACATTCGACTAAATGAATTCGAAAGTGCAGAGGAATATTTACTTTCAGCACTAGGTACCTTCCAAAAATCTAATGATGAACTTCTTATTAAACGAGTTAAGCATAATTTAGGACTTTTATACGCAAGTCAAAACATGCCAGAGTTAGCAATTAAACACTTAGAGGATTCATTAGAAAATAACGCTAAAACTATGTTTCTTTTAGCAAGAGAACATTTTAAGTTAGGTTATAGTCATATCGCTAATGAATATATTGAGAATGGCTATAAGATTAGCGACTTATGTTACCGTCATCATTTCCGAATTTTAAAAGCAGTACATAACTATGTACCGCAAGAAGAATTAGAAAATGTGGTTATAGAAGGTATTTCGTATTTTGAAAAAGAAGAATTATATGATTGGGTAAAAGAATATGCTTCTCTTTTAGGTGAAATATTCTATGGTTCAGAAAATCACAGAAAAGCAAGCAAGTATTTGCACATCGCTTTAGATGCAGACAAAAAGAGCATAGAAAGAAGGGCGCTAAAATGAAAAAAGCAATCTTATTAATGATGATGTTATCCGCTGTTTTTACTTTTGGTCTTACTAATGTAAAAGACATACCACAAAACGAAGCAATTGAAGTGTTTATGGATCATGGAGAACATATTTAAAACCTAAGGAAGAGGGCGCTTATAGTGTCCTCTTTTTAATATCTATTATTTATATGATGAGGTTGCAGGTACGTCTTTTGGTTATTGTTTGATAAACGTAGGATGTTTCTAAAAATGTGTATACAAAGGTGTATTTTTGTACTGTATATGTTCACGTACTATATAAAAAAGTATGAAAATCTATAAAAATAATTATTTCAATAAAATTTGTTTTAGATATTAAAAAGTGCCAAAACCCTTGTGGTATAAGGGGTTTGGCACTTTTGTGTTTTTTATATTTTATCAAATAAACAACCCTAAAACTGCTCATTCTTCTCCCAAGATTCAACGATATAATGTGCAATCGTCGGATTGAAGCCTTTACCAACTAAAAACATAATCGCAGCAACTTCTGTTAATGCGTGTTCATGTGATGTATGTTTTGCTTCATTTAAACCGTAATCTACCCATGGTTTTACGAAATCTAGTACGGGTTTCTTGAAAGGTAAAAACTGTGTACCGACAACTTGTTGAATTTGTTGTTGTGTTGGTTCAGTAATTGGTCCAGGTGGCAATATTTGTGGTTGTGTAATGTCTAGTGTTGGTCCAGGCGGTAAAATTTGTGGTTGAGTTGGATCTATTGTTGGTGGTTTAGGTGGTGAGACACGTGCGTCGTAGTTTGGTTGATACATTTGTTGTTGGTATTGCGGTTGTTGTGGTTGAGTTGTGTATGGGTTTTGTGGTGCTACATATGGATTTTGAGGATATTGTTGTTCTTGGTTTTGTGGTGCTACATATGGATTTTGAGGATATTGTTGTTCTTGGTTTTGTGGTACTGCATATGGATTTTGAGGATATTGTTGTTCTTGGTTTTGTGGTATTACATATGGATTTTGAGGATATCGCTGTTCTTGATTTTGTGGTGCTGCATATGGATTTTGAGGATATTCATAATTTGGACGTGTGTCATATGGATTTTGTTGAAATTCAGTTTCTAGGTTTTGCTTTGTTGCATATGGGTTTTCGTCATATTGTGGCTCTTGCTGTTGTAACTCTTGTTCTTCGTATTGTTCTGTGTATCTCTGTTCTTGTTGTTGAGGATACAATGGTTGCCTTGGATAAGGCGGTTGATTATTATAGAACATGTTTATTCCTCCTTCATGATGATGCCTACCACCTAGTGTATGGGCGGACAAGAAAATATGTGATGAAAAAATGCGGGCGTGTTACAATAAGTAACTGGGTGAAGATAAAATGACAAAACAAGAAAAAATTCAAAAAACAATTACTTTTGTAAAACATATTTTAGAAAAAGATGCGAGTGGGCATGATTGGTATCATATTGAACGTGTACATAAAATGGCGATTTCTTTATCTGAGCAAGAAGGTGGAAATCGTTTTATAATTGAAATGGCAGCATTACTTCACGATGTGGCAGATGAAAAGCTAAATGAAAGTGAAGAAGCAGGAATGAAAAAAGTTTCTGATTGGTTAGAAGAGCTACGTGTTGAAGAAAAGGAAAGTAAACATATTCTTCATATCATCGCCAATATGTCTTATAAAGGTGGTCATGGCGGTAAAGTGGATTCACTTGAAGGGAAGCTTGTTCAAGATGCGGATCGCTTAGACGCCCTTGGAGCAATTGGAATAGCTCGTACCTTTGCATATGGCGGGGCGAAAGGGAGATTAATGTATGACCCAACTATTCCGCCGCGTGAAGAAATGACGAAAGAAGAGTATAGAAAAAATAATGATCCATCTTTAAATCATTTTTATGAAAAACTTTTGAAATTAAAAGATTTAATGAATACGAATGCAGCAAAACAAGAGGCTGAAATTCGTCATCGTTATATGGAACAGTTTATTGAACAATTTATGAAAGAGTGGAATGCACAAATATGAAAATGTTAACTGTGGAGAACTTATCAAAATCATATGGGGAAAAGCCGTTATTTAATGGATTATCATGTAGTATTACAGAAGGACAACGTGTCGGAATTATTGGTGTAAACGGAACTGGTAAATCGACATTATTAAAAATAATTGCAGGATTAGAAACTCCTGATACAGGTGATATGACGCATTCACGTGGGTATACAATTAGTTATTTATCACAGCAACCAGAGTTTGATGAAAAACTGACAGTATTAGAGCAAGTGTTCCATGGTGATACACCTTTAATTCGTCTTCTTCGTGATTATGAAAAAGCACTATTAAATATTGAAAAAGATCCAAGTAATGAAAAAGTACAGGAACAATTATTTGTAGTGCAGCAACGTATGGATGCAATGAGTGCATGGGAAGCAAATGCAAATGCGAAATCTCTTTTAACGAAATTAGGAATTACGGACTTCACTGCAATTGTTGGGAATTTATCTGGTGGACAGAAAAAACGTATCGCAATGGCACAATGTTTTATTGAAACACCGGATTTATTAATTTTAGACGAGCCTACGAACCATCTTGACCATGAGACAGTTGAATGGTTAGAAGAATATTTAGCGAGATATACAGGTTCGGTATTACTTGTAACCCATGATCGTTATTTCTTAGATCGTGTGACGAATCGTATTTTTGAATTAGATAATGGTAAACTATATAGCTACGAAGGAAACTATAGTACATTTTTAGAAGCGAAAGCACTTCGTGAAGAGCAAGAATTGGCACAAGAATCGAAACGCCAAAATTTATATCGTCGTGAACTTGCTTGGATTCGTCGTGGTGCAAAAGCCCGTTCTACGAAACAAAAGGCGCGTATTCAGCGTTTTGATGAGCTAAAGGCACAAGAAGGACCAGCTGCAAAACAGTCAGTTGATATTGCACTTAGCGGTAGCCGTCTTGGGAAAAAAGTACTTGAGTTAAAAGATGTAACGAAAAAATTTGGTGATAAAACGGTATTAAACAACTTTAATCATATCGTGAAACCAGGCGATCGCATCGGAATTATTGGAGCGAATGGAAGCGGGAAATCTTCGCTATTAAATATGCTTGCAGGTAAGTTATCTCCTGATAGTGGTGAAATTGAAGTTGGGCAAACTGTAAAAGTTGCTTATTATACGCAAGAAAATGAAGAGATGAATTTAAATCAGCGTATGATTGAATACATTAAAGAGATTGCAGAAGTTATTCATACGACAGATGGAAAAGTAATTGGTGCATCTCAAATGTTAGAACGTTTCTTATTCCCGACGCATTCACATGGTACACCACTTGGTAAACTATCTGGTGGTGAAAGAAGACGTTTATATTTATTACGTATTTTAATGGGAGAACCAAACGTACTTTTACTTGATGAACCTACGAACGATCTAGATACACAAACATTAACAGTACTAGAAGATTATTTAGAAGATTTCCCAGGTGTCGTTTTAACTGTATCGCATGACCGTTACTTCTTAGATAAAGTAGTAGATGAACTGTTCATCTTTACTGGCGGAGGCGAAGTGCGTGAGTTTCTAGGTAGTTATACAGATTATTTAGAAATGGAAAAAACGAGAGGACTTATGGAGAAAGCGGAAGTTCAAAAAGAGAAAAAAGTTGTAGAAGAAGCTCCAAAACAACAACGTAAACGTAAACTTTCATACAATGAGCAGCGTGAATGGGAAACGATTGAAGATACAATTGCCGAACTTGAAGAGAAAATTGAGTCAATTGGAGAAGAACTTGCGAAAGTTGGATCTGACTTCACAAAGGCACAAGAATTATCTGAAGCACAGCAGAAAACAGAAGAAGAGCTAGAAAAAAAGATGGAAAGATGGAGTGAACTATCAGACATCGTTGAAGGATTAAAATAAAAACAAGCTGCATATATTGAAAAGTAAAGAGAAAAACTTTACACTATTGGTAGAACCTATTTTAGGAGGGAAAAAATGAGAACATCTAATCCAATGCTGAAAAAAGAGGCATTCCGTAAAGAGGGAGCAAGTGCTTCTGCGATGACGATTGGCGGAACAGTAGGCAAAACGTTTATTATGCTTATCTTGCTACTTGCAACGTCTGTCTATTCATACATACAGATGATGCAGGGGACGATGAAGATGCCAGTATTAATTGGTGCTTTAATCGTTGCGGCAATCATCGCATTCGCGTCTATGTTCTTCCCGCGCATTTCACCTTTTGGTGCACCAATCTATGCAGCGGTAGAAGGGGTTGTGTTAGGAAGTATTTCAGCAGTTTATACAATGAAATTTGGCGATTCTATCGTTTTAAATGCTGTATTACTAACAATCTCAATTCTATTTGCAATGTTAGTGTTATATGCAACACGTGTAGTAAAAGTAACGGATAAATTCCGTACAGGCGTTATGGCAGCAACACTTGGAATTATGGTTATGTATTTAGTCGTATTCCTACTAAATATGTTTGGTGTAACTGTTCCATACATTCACCAAGGTGGTACAATCGGTATTATTATTAGTGCAGTTGTTATTGTAGTTGCTGCATTAAACTTATTACTAGATTTCGATTTAATCGAAAATGGTGTACGTAGTCAAGCTCCGAAATATATGGAGTGGTATACTGCGATGGGACTAATGCTTACATTAGTATGGTTATACTTAGAAATTCTTCGTTTCGTTTCTTACTTTACGAAAAATGACTAATAAAAAAATCCTGCATGAGAAATGCAGGATTTTTTTATTTTTAAAGATAAATTGATTTTATGGTATAATATGGATATTGGTAACTTGAGTTAAGGGGGGATGGAATATGATGAAAGAGAAGAAAGGGATTATGAAAAAACTATTTTCTAAAAGTTTTTTCATAGAACTAGATGAAGCTTTAACGTATCCATCATCAAAAGTTATTACTTCAGCGATTGAAGGATATGCAACTGAATGCAATGAAAGACTAAAATTTGAGAGTAAAGTTAAACCGATTACTTTCTACTTAGAAAATGTAATGTACCGTGCTGAAATAAAGATGGCTCGCGGAGGATATTACATATCTTGTACTGAAGTGTAATAAATTTTGAAACCATACATGTTTGAACTATGTATGGTTTCTTTTTTTGTTTTGTAAGGTCCAAAATAATACTTTCTACTTACGGATATATCATTTTGTGCTTTTTACCATTCAAACATTTCTCCTTACAATGAAGAAAAACATGTGAGGTGGTATAACTTATGATGAATCGAGTTGTATTAATCGGTAGATTGACAAAGGAGCCAGAATTATACTACACAAAACAAGGCGTCGCTTATGCACGAATATGTGTTGCGGTGAATAGAGGATTTCGAAATAGTTTAGGTGAACAACAAGTCGATTTTATTAATTGTGTCGTTTGGCGCAAATCGGCTGAGAATGTAGCTGAATATTGTAAGAAGGGGTCGCTCGTTGGGATTACAGGGCGTATTCAGACTAGTAATTACGATGATGAACAAGGCAAGAGAATATATAGAACTGAAGTTGTGATTGAGAGTATTACCTTTTTGGAGAGAAGGCGGGAGGGGGCATCGTAATAAAAGGTGATTTTAAGTAATAGCTTCGGAAAAAATTGTGGAAAGTATTTTAATAAACTTAAAGAGGGGATACCGCCAGCTTTTTTGAAAAAACAAGTAAAGAGTATACAAAATTTTATAACGTTTTTTGGCTAATCCAGTAACAAACGAGAATCGTAAAACCCATCACAGGATAGGAATGTATAAAAAGATGAATCGAGTGATAGAAAATAAAAAAAGGGATTCCTTCTGAGAGTAAGGAATCCTCCTTTTTGTTGCTACCGATAATAGGACGTTATGTTAATTAGAAATGTATACTATATTCATAAAATTGGAACTGTTCAATTTATTTAAAAAAACTATAGTTGAAATTCTTTCTTTATAATTTCAGCTACTTCTGTAGCATTTAAATTCGTATTATTGATCCTTATATAATTTTTCTCTGTAATTTCTCCTTCTCTTGAATTTAATCTAAAATTTTCAAATGTGCTTAATAAATTTTGTTCAGATTGTTCAATATTTCTTTTCGTTGGCTTATGTTCAAGTCGATGAGGTGTTTTATTTCGTTGAAGTCTTTCTTCTACATCAGCTTCTAATTCAACAAAATAAATATCAACCCCTTGGGAACGAAAAATATTACATATACTTTCAACATCATCCCAATCGTTCTTTTCATTAAACGCCCATACGTATGTAAAAATCATTCCATAATGTTCACTCTTTGAAAATGATTGAAATATTTCCTTTCGAAAAAGATGGGTCAATCGCCACATTTCCGAAGAGAATCCATACAATGGCTCCAATAAATCAATTGTCATATGGTTATGAAATAATTTTAAATCAGTCATCTTTGCTAGTTCTTGTCCAACTGTCATTTTCCCAACTGCTTGTGGCCCAAATATCAAAACAAACTTTTTCATCGAATTCCCTCCAAAAAATAATAAGACATTAATTACAAAATAAGAGATTCTGTAAATGTATCATAATCAAAATATTTTGTAGAATCTATATACTTTTCTGCCTTTTGTATTATAAAAATAGTTGTCTTCCAATAACGAAAATTATGTAAATAAGCTATCCATATGGATAGCTTATTATATTTTTTTGCTTAGCGTGTTTTTTTCAAAAATACTGGCGATGCCTCAAGAAATGGATGAAAAATAAAAATCATCGGAAACGAAATCTTTTAAAATCTCATTCCTAATTTGAAATGTAAAAAAGAATGAAATAGTATGGTAGCGGGACGAAAGTAGTAAAATTAAGCATCCGAGTAGGAGTATAGAGTGATAACATGTTACAATACAGCTAAGAACATGCAATAAAGGAGAGTTTTTTACGTGAAGATTAAAGCAATTGAACCGACGCCAAGTCCAAATACAATGAAAGTTATTTTGAATGAAGTATTACCATCAGGAGCGCGTAATAATTATACAAATGAAAATAAAGAACAAGCACCAATGCAAGTGCAAGAAATTTTGAAAATTGAAGGCATTAAAGGTGTATATCATGTAGCCGACTTTTTAGCAGTGGAGCGAAATGCGAAGTATGACTGGAAAGTTTTATTACAACAAGTTCGTGCTGTTTTCGGCGAAGAAGTATTGGAAGAAAGTGAAGAACAACAACTTGCTCATTTTGGAGAAGTGAAAGTGTTTGTTCAAATGTTCTTTACAATTCCAATGCAAGTAAAGTTAACAGATGGAACGACGGAAGAACGTGTTGGTTTACCAGATCGTTTTAAAGAATCAATTATGAAAGTGCAAATGTCTGCACCAAACGTTGTAAAAGAGCGTAAATGGGTAGAACAAAGTACACGTTACGGTAATTTTGAAGAAATTGGGAAAGAAGTAGTGGAAGAGATTGTTGCTGCTTATTCAGAAGAACGTGTAAATGAAACGGTTAAAGAATTATTAAATCAAGCAGGTGCTGTTGAAGTAACGATTCAAAAGCGTGAGCCATATAAAGTAACAGAAGAGATGATGAAAGATTCTGACTGGAAAAACCGTTTTGCAGCATTAGAACAAATGGATCCTACTGAAGAAGATATTCCAGTGTTGAAGATGGCGTTAGATGATGAAAAAGTTTCAATACGCCGCTTAGCAACAGCGTATTTAGGTATGGTAAAAGGTGATGAAGTATTACCGTTATTATATAAAGCGTTGTTAGATCGCTCTGTAAGTGTTCGCCGTACTGCAGGAGATTGTTTATCAGATGTAGGTGATCCGGCAGCGATGTTCGTTATGATTAAATCTCTGAAAGATCCAAGTAAATTAGTACGCTGGCGTGCAGCGATGTTCTTATTTGAACTTGGAGATGAAAGTGCGATTCCGGCATTAAAAGCAGCGCAAGATGATCCAGAGTTTGAAGTAGCGATGCAAGCACGTCTAGCATTAGAGCGTATTGAAGGCGGAGAAGAAGCAAAAGGTTCTGTATGGAAACAAATGACGGAGTCACGTAAAGGGGAATAATGTATGATTGTTTTCTATGATAGTTGGTGTCCGATGTGTACGGCCGTTGCAGAACGTACGAAAAAATTAGATAAAAAGGGTAAGATGAAATTTGTTTCATTTCGAAATGAAGATGTAGTTGAGAAGTATGAGCTTTCTCAAGAACTACAAAGCAAGATGGAACAAAGACTGTATATTTTTAAAAATAATAAGTGGTATGACGGTATTCAGAGCATAGATGTATTAGCAAAGGCCGTTCCATCTTATTGGTTTGCAGTTCCTTTTATAAAGCTATCTATCGTACTTGGTTTTGGAAGTAAAGTATACGATTATATCGCTAATAATAGAAAACTTGTTCCAGTGGGACATTGCCGCGGTGGGGTTTGTGAAATCCCTACAAAAAAATGAAATCATCGTTATCTTTCTTTTGCACCTATTAATAGAGCGTGATATGATGAATTTGGAATGAAAGTTGAAGGAGAGATTACAAGATGTCAAATGCTTATGAAGAATACATGCGCCAAATGGTAATCCCAATGCGCCAAGAGTTAGTGCGTTCTGGGTTTGAAGAGTTAACTACAGAAGAAGCTGTAACAGAATTTATGGAAAATACATCAGGTACAACTTTAGTAGTTGTAAACTCTGTTTGTGGTTGTGCAGCTGGTTTAGCACGTCCATCAGCAGGTCAAGCGGTTGTTCGTGCTGAAAAACAACCTGATCATCTTGTAACTGTATTCGCAGGTCAAGATAAAGATGCTACTGCAAAAATGCGTGAATACTTCGGAGAAATTCCTCCCTCTTCACCATCTATGGCATTATTAAAAGGAAAAGAAGTTGTTCACTTCATTCACCGTCATGAAATTGAAGGTGCAACTATGGACGAAATTATTACGAACTTAGAACAAGCTTTCGAAAAGAATTGCTAAAGAAGGGGGAGAGTAAATCTCCCTCTTTTCTTTATATAGAGGTGAAACAATGATCGTAACAACAGCAGGAAGAACGAATAAAGAAATGACAGATTATGCAAACAAGGTAGCAGCAGAATTAAATGCTTCATTCGTTAAACGTAATGACATACCAGTACATAAGCTACATGAGCAGTATGAACAAGATGTGCTTGTCGTAGGGAAGAACCGATTAGCTATTTATCCAAAAGGTACGGAAGAATCGTTTTTCTTTCATCCGAACTCAGCGATGTTTCGTGTGAAAAGGTTAATGCGTGGAGAACACGATCCGTTTGTACAAGCCACGCAATTAGAGAGAGGAATGACAGTGTTAGATTGTACGCTCGGGATGGCATCAGATAGTATTGTAGCTAGTTATGTTGTTGGTGAAAGCGGAAAAGTAACAGGACTTGAAGGCAATGAGTATATGGCTTATATTATGGAAAATGGTTTGAAAACATGGTCTTCATCCGTTTCTGAAATTGATGAAGCAATGCAAAGAATTCAAGTAAAGAAAACGGAGCATTTTTCATTTTTAGCGCAATGTGAAGACAATAGTTACGATGTCGTTTACCTTGATCCGATGTTTGAAGAAACTGTCATAGAATCCGACGGAATTAAAGGATTAAAACACTTCGCTTTGTATCATGATATTACTGACGAAACAATTGCGGAGGCAAAACGAGTGGCGAGAAAACGTGTCGTTTTAAAAGATCATTTTCGTAGTTCTAGATTTGAAAAACACAATTTTTATGTATACAAAAGAAAAAGTGCTAAGTTTCACTTTGGTGTAATTGACCCTTGCTAATTGTTTGAAAAGATGTATAATAAGCAATAATTAATTAAATATACTGTCTGTGATGAAGAGAGTAGTCTTTTTTAGAAGGAAAGCGAGCTAGGGATGGTGTGAGCCTAGTACGGAAGAAAAAGATGAAGCGCACTTCGGAGATGCTTCTTGAACGAATAGTAGAGAAAGCCGAGGCCCCCTGTCCTCGTTATAAACGGGAAAGTGGTTCGTAACGAACAACAAGGGTGGTACCACGGGTTAAAACTCGTCTCTTTTTTAGAGACGAGTTTTTTGTGTTTTAAAAAATAAGGAGGTTGTATCATGGATTATAACATGCAGTTTGTGGAAAGTTTATCTAATATTTTCACGAATGAATTAACGCAAAAACAAATTTTAGATTTAATTGAAACACCGAAACAAGATGAATTTGGAGATGCAGCGTTCCCATGCTTTTCATTAGCGAAGCAATATAAAAAAGCACCAGCTCTTATCGCAAAGGAAGTTGCTGAGAAATTCAATGATCCGTTTTTTACGAAAGTAGAAGCCGTTGGTCCTTATGTAAATGTATTTTTCAATCGTGAAACTGTAAGTGATGCAGTATTAAAAACAGTTTTAGCGGAGAAAGAAGAGTTCGGTCAAAACCACTTTGGCTGTGAAAAAACAGTAGTAATTGATTATTCCTCTCCTAATATCGCGAAACCTTTTTCGATGGGGCATTTACGTTCTACAATGATAGGAAATTCGCTGAAACATATCGCTGAAAAATGTGGCTATGAAGTTGTAGGGATTAATTATATAGGAGATTGGGGAACACAGTTTGGAAAGTTAATTACGGCTTATAAAAAATGGGGAAATGAAGCAGTAGTTAAAGAAGATCCAATACGTGAGCTATTTAAGTTATATGTCCAATTCCATGAAGAGGTAAAAGACGACGAAGAACTAGAAGAAGAAGGACGTGCTTGGTTTAAGAAATTAGAAGAAGGTGATGAAGAAGCGGTAGAGCTTTGGAATTGGTTCCGTCATGAGTCCCTTAAAGAATTTTCTCGCATTTATGAACTTCTCGGCGTAGAATTTACTAATTTTCAGGGAGAAGCATTTTATAATAATTTAATGGAAGATTTTATTGGGATTTTAGAAGAACATGAGTTGCTTGAAGAATCAGAAGGTGCATTAGTCGTTAATTTAGAAGAAGAAGGAATGCCGCCTTGTTTAATTAGAAAATCAGATGGTGCGACGATTTATGCAACGCGTGATTTAACGGCAGCTTTATATCGTCAAAACACTTATGGGTTTGATAAAGCGCTATATGTTGTTGGTCCAGAACAAAGCTTACATTTCAATCAATTTTTCACCGTATTAAAAAAACTTGGCTATACTTGGGTTGATGGTATGGAACACGTACCGTTTGGCTTCATTTTAAAAGATGGTAAGAAAATGTCGACACGTAAAGGAAGAGTTATTTTACTTGAAGAAGTACTCGAAGAAGCAATCGAACTTGCAAAACAAAATATTGAAGAGAAAAATCCAAACTTAAAACAGAAAGAAGAAGTAGCAAAGCAAGTCGGTGTTGGTGCAGTCATCTTCCACGATTTAAAAAATGAGCGTATGCATAATATCGAATTCTCATTAGAAAATATGCTGAAATTTGAAGGAGAAACAGGACCTTACGTACAGTACACACATGCACGTGCTTGCTCTATTTTAAGAAAAGAAAGTGTAGAATTTGAAACATGTACGTTTGCTTTAAAAGATGATTATAGCTGGAGTGTCGTAAAATTACTTAATAAATTCCCTCAAGTAATTGAAGCAGCTTTCAATAAAAATGAGCCATCTATTATTTCGAAATATATATTAGATGTAGCACAATCATTCAATAAATATTACGGTAATGTTCGTATATTAGAAGAGAGCGAAGAAAAAGACAGCAGACTCGCATTGGTTTATGCTGTGACGGTTGTATTAAAAGAAGGATTACGTTTACTTGGGGTGGAGGCACCTGAGGAAATGTAACATAGTAGTAAACTGACAAACTGGGTCTAGTATAAACCTGGTTTGTTTTTTTATTGGATATATATTTTTTTTGCAAAATCAATTAAAATCTTTTTAGAGAGGGTGATTCATATTGATTCGAACTTTTATTTTACAAATTTCTTGTCATAGAAGATTAGATAGGAGTTTTTTTAAACTACAAAAGTACATACCTTTATGTGCGCGTTGTACAGGCATGCTTATTGGTATTTTAATGTTTCCAATTTATTTTTATATGACACCTTCATTTCTTTTGGCAATCATACTATCATTTTTCGCTCAAATTCCGTTACTTATCGATGGGTTCACCCAAAAGTGGAAATGGAGAAGTAGCTCAAATTTGCTAAGAATAACTACTGGTGTATTAAGCGGTAATGGTATGGGATTATTCATTTCCTCTAGTGTTATATGGATATTATCTTAAGATATATAGTAATGGAGGTATTTACATAGATGTTCTGGATTTATTTAATTCTAATTTTTATTTCAGGCGGAAGTGGAATTGGTTTTATGACTCAAAATAAGTATACAGAAGCAATAATAGCTTTTGTTATTTGTATACTATTGTTTGGGCTACTGTATTATTATCTTAAAAGAAACAAAAGAAAGAGAAAAGCAGATTGTGACGATTTAGACTGTACGGATTGTTTTGATTGTGATTGTACTTGTTAAATTTTTCTTCCAAATAAAAAGCTAGTTTATTTTTAATAATACACTAGCTTTTTGCTTTGAAATTTTAAGAAAAGTGTAGGAATACGGCTATTATATAGAGAACTTTAGTTTTGTATATAAAAGGAGGCGGGAAAATAATCTGTTTTGAACCACATTGGATTTCTAATATGGCTTCTTATTTACTAGATGGGGAGAAACAATCGGAATTTATTCAGCTAGGTGTTTTGCAGAAATTATTTGAAAGTGATACGCAAAGAAATGGTAAAGATGGCAATATAGGCATGAAAATACCGATATATTTAAGTGAATTAGGTGTGAAAAATATTGAATGTAGAGTAAGCGATAAAGTGAACTTTTTAGATTCAAATATGCATCACAATGATAAAAACGATTTGTATCAATCATTAAAAGAAGAGGGGATTGCAGGTGATCCGGGTGATAAGCAACAATTTGTAGAACGTTTAATAGCCAGAGGATTAACATATGATAATGCGCTAGCTCAATATGAAGCTGAACTACGATTTTTTAAAATATTTCATGTGTATTCTTCTTTTGTATACGCTCCCAATATGAAAATTACATTTGGTGACATAGTTTGTTAAAAGGTATGATGTATAAGGATTGTCGTTTAATGTCGATAAGTCGATATTCGACATATAATCGCTGATAAATGTTAAGAATCGGTCGATATAATTTGAAAATCGCCGATAAAATGAAAGAATCGCTGATATATTTGAATTATCGTCGATATAATTTTATGTACTAATTTCAGCTTCTACAAGATTAAAACCGCATGTTACGTTATTCCATATAATTAAACAAAATACGGAGAAAAACAATCATTTTTACTATATTTTGTTATAAATTTGAATAATATTAATTAATACCATCCATTATAAGAGATTTTAGTTGAATACATACTATATGGTGTGTAAAATCTAAGCAAGTAGCAGTTTAAATATAAATTCGAGGTGAATGCATGCTAGATTTTAAGCAGTTAGAAACTTGTTTAAAAGACAAGAGATTTGTAGATGGATTACAGGAAATAAATAATGAAATTGCATATATAAAAGAAACGAATACTTTATCCTATGTGAAGAATTGGCTTGCCAATATTCCTTCGCATAAGGAGTTCGATATATTAATTCGCCTTACTGATGAAGGGCTTATGCACCAATACAGTTCATTCCTCATTCGTTACGCTTATAAAAAATTCCCAAATATGAGAACGCTCTCTTTATATTGTGATGAGTTAATTGATGAGCGGAAAATTCTTGAAGCGGAGCAGTTGTTAAAATCTTCTTTAGAAGAGTTAAGTAAAGAAGAAATAGATGCAGATTTTTTAGCGAAAACATATTTTACGTTAGTACGATGTCTTTTAGAAATGAAACGAAACGAAGAAGCGTTAATGTATATGCAAAAAGCAGAGGAGTACAGTGCACGCGCAGTGTTTGATAAATGGGGCTACGTTTATATGCATACAGGTGAATGGGAGAAAGCGGAAGAACAATTTATTGCTGGCATGCAGCATGAAGATTGTGAAGAGTTATCTACCTATTTATTATCACAATTGTATGCGAATAAAGGAGACCAAAAACGCGCGATACAGTTAATCGATGATGCGATTGTAAAATTCCCACAAGTACCATATTTTCATTTTGAGAAGATAAAGTATTTATTAGATTTAGAGCAATATGAAGAGATGTTAGCGGTAATAGATAACATAAATACTCAGCTGCCATATCATGCCTATAATACTTACTTTGTACATTTACGTGCAGAAGCACTGTACAAAATGAATAAATTTGCAGATTTACAAAAACTATTAAAAGAAGAAAAGAGTTTAAAAGAATCTTTATATCATAATTTAGAAAAAAATCCGGATGGAAAAAAGGTTCACTTGCCGATAGTTCCTATTGTACAAAAGGATAATTATTGTGTTCCGACAAGTTTAGAGATGATGTTGCGTATATGGGGAGAGAAACGTACACAAGATGAAATAGCAGAGTTTATTTTTGATATGACAGGTTCGAAGTTTTCAGATACTGTTTCTTATTTAGAAGAATTAGGTTATGAATATCGTTATTTTAAAGGAAATGAAGAGAATTATAAGAGACTGATTGACGAAGGGATTCCTGTTTTATTAAGTATAGATATTGAGCATGCTTCACACGTACAAGTGTTATCTGGATATGATGATACATTGCAAGCTTTCTATGTTCAAGATCCAAACTTTATAGAACCAGTTCTTGTGGAATATAGTAAATTACAAGAAAAATATCGTTATACAGGCTGTTTAGCAATCACGTTTGTTCCGAAAGAAAAGAAGGAGCAACTAGCGTTTCTAAGTGAAGAAGAAAATCGTTATTTTAAATCTATTTTTTCTCTTACGGATCATTTAGATGAACATGACAAAGAGGGAATTAGTAACTTAGTACAATTTTTAAAAGAAACGAGTGATAATCCAAATACGTGGTTATATACGATAAAGCACTTAGATGTTGAAGTAGATAAAGAATTTATTTTATATTGTATCGATAAGTTAATGGAAAAGTTTCCGAACTCGGACTTTGTTAAATTGCATGGTGCACAGTGTTTTATTCGTCTTCAAGAAGTAGAGAAAGCGGAGCAAATGCTGACAAGCGTTGAGAAGAAAAATAATCGTGCTTTATATCATCTAATAAACGGAAGATATGCGTTTGAACAGGAAAGTTATCTAGAAGCGATTTCAAGCTTTCGTTCATCGTTACAATTAGACGCAGATCAGCCTATTGCTTGGAGTTTTCTCGCTTTATCCTATATGTATATTGATCAATCTGAAAAAGCATTGCAATACTCTCAAGTTGCGTTAGAGCGTAGTCCTGAAAGGTTCACTTTAACAAATCACGGTTTAATATTAATAGATTTAGAAAGATATGAAGAAGCATATGAAATCTTTAATGACTTGTTAAAAGAGTATAAATATGAAGCGCATGTATGGTATGAACGAGCGAGATGTGCACATCAACTAGGGAAATTATATTTAGCAATAAAAGGGCTTAAAGTAGCGATTCATTTGGATAGTAATGCAGCTTACATTTATACGAAACTTTCGGAAATATACGAATCTGATTTGAAGGATGAGGAAAGTGCGAAAGAAATTTTATTAAACGGTATTGAGAATTGTGATGATAAAGCACCTCTTTACGTAAAATTAGGTGACTATCATTTTCAAAATGATAGCTTGGAAGAAGCAGAAGTATTGTATAAGCGTGCTTTAGAAGAAAATGATGAGGATGTTTATTCTCACTTCGGACTTACACAAGTTTATATGGCAAGAGAACAATATAAGGAAGCAAAAGAATATATTCTTGGTCTTGAGAAGCAAATTGAAAAGAGCCAAGATTTCCTCATGAATGCAGGAATGGTTTTATGGGATGCTGAAATTGAACTTGGTGGAAATGAAGAAGGGTTTAAAGTAGCGCTATCTAAGTTAGAAAATGGTATAAAGAAAAGTGATTATAATGTAGCAAGTGCGTTAGATGAATATGTGAATCGAATTAAAGGAACGGAATTTGTACAACGAGGTATAGCATTTTTAAGAACGTTACACAAAGAAAGAAATGAAGTAAGTGAGTACGGTTGTTATGCAGGTATTTTATATGAATCTATTGGACAGTACGGCCAAGCGATGAAAAGATATAATAAGGCGATAGAACAAATGGAAACGGCATTACCGTATTACCGAATTGGCGAAACACTTATGGCATTAGGGCAATTGACGGAAGCAAAGCAGGCGTATGAAACATGCTTAGAGCTTGATGGGAATTTCGTAGGTGTACATTTACAGCTTGCGGAAATATACGAAAAAGAAGAAAACCGTTCTAAAGAACAAAGTCATATGGTTCAGGCGATGAAAGAAGAGCCGTTGCATATTAATATGGAATATTTGGCACAGCTTTCAGTAGAAATGAACCTTCAGGAAGAATTGCTGATTGAACTAGAACAATTAGCGGACGAAGTACCTGAAATATGGCGTTTAGATGCGATTGCATATGTGTACGGAGCGATGAATGAAACAGATAAAGAACAAGCACAGATTGAATACGCGCTACAATTAGATGGTGAGCATATAGAAGTACTATATCATTATGCAAAAGTATTAGTGAAAAAAAGAAATGTAAAAGCAATTGAAGTTGCAATGAAAGTAATACAAAAAGATTTTGATAATGAACGTATATTTGATGTTTATGTAAAAGCAGTAGAGCAACATAAAAAATTGTCTAACATACGAGATTTTCTTCATACATTAAAGGTGAAAAAAGCAGAAAGAAGTACAGCATTCATGTATGCTGCAGCTGCGGTTACGGAAATATGGATTGAACGCCAGCTGCATGAACAGCCGAAACGATCTATCATTACGAGAGCTTTTTATCGTATGAAAAATCGTGCGAAAGAAATTTCAATGGTTACTATGATAATTGATTTATATGAAATCTCTTTAAAGTTAAATCCGAAAAATAGTATGGCAGCACAGCGATTTGCGCTATTTTATGAGAATGTAGAGATGAATAAAGAAGCAATAGAGATTCTGCACACGTCACTAGAAAATAAATGGAATTATGACGTAGCGAAGCAACTTGTAAATCTTTTCGTTGAGTGCGAGGAAGAAGATATGTTAAGAGATGCTTTGGAATTAACGAAACAAATGGTTCGAGAACTACCAGATGATTATGATACTCTTCTTCTGCAAGCACAAGTATTCTTTAAAGCAGGGGAAGAAAGAAAAGCAGAAAAGATTATCTTACAATTAACAGAGCAAACACCGTTTGTAAGTAGAGCATTTCTTGCTTTAGGAGAAATATATCAAAGTCAAGAAAGGTTTGAAGAGGCAATTCATGTATTAGAAAATGCTTCTGTACATCATCCAAATGAAACAGCAATTCTTCTTTCTTTAGCATCTTCATATCATGGTGTCGGCCAAACGATAAAGGCAGAAAAAATAACAAATGAAGTATTAATAATTGACGCGAGTGATTTGTTAGCAAGATATGATCGTGCTTGTTATTTAGCGCAGTTAAATAGAAATGAAGAGGCGAAGGAAGAGCTTGAATTTGTCCTTCGTGAGGATGAATCGGGATTCTTTGCTGAACTTATTGAGGATGATGAAAATTTAGCAGCATTGCGAGAATTTGAAAAGTAATTGTATAAGAATAGGGGAAAAAGATAAGGATATATTTTGAATTAGTTGACAATTAGTTGCTAAATGGCATAAAATAACTATTAACAAAGTATACAAATCTGAAGACGAGAAAGAGTAAAATAGTGAGCTGTTCTCCAGAGAGCCGGTATATTGCTGAAAGCCGGTGTGCAGACGTTATTTGAAAATCATCTCCGAGGAGCCGAGGCCGAAAGTAAGTAAGCCCGGACGGATGTCTACCGTTACAAAGAACACGTATGATAGTACGTTGCTAAGTGCTATTAGTGAAAAAGCTAATAGAATTAGGGTGGTATCGCGGGTAAACCCGTCCCTACTTTATAGGGACGGGTTTTTTGTGTGCTTTAAAATATTCAAAGGAGTGATTGTATATGGAAAAAGTAGATGTAAAAGAATCAGCTGTAGGAAGAGAAATGCGAATTCGCAAACAGTGGAACGAACAAAATATTTTCGAACAATCAATTCAGAATCGAGAAGGCGCACAGTCTTTCGTATTTTATGAAGGACCACCAACGGCGAACGGACTACCGCATGTAGGTCATGCGCTTGGACGAACAATTAAAGACTTAGTAGCAAGATATAAAACGATGGCTGGTTATAAAGTAGTAAGAAAAGCAGGATGGGATACACACGGTTTACCTGTAGAACTAGGTGTTGAGAAGCAACTTGGTATTTCTGGTAAACATGAGATCGAAGAATATGGCATTGAACCATTTATTCAAAAGTGTAAAGAGAGTGTTTTCACATATGAAAAGCAGTGGCGTGAATTCACTGAAAGCATCGGTTATTGGGTAGATATGGATGATCCATATGTAACTTTAAAGAATCCATATATCGAAAGTGTATGGCATATTTTGGGGACAATCCATGAAAAGGGATTGTTATATAAAGGACATAGAGTCTCACCATACTGCCCAAGCTGCCAAACCTCATTGAGCTCACATGAGGTTGCACAAGGGTATAAAACAGTAAAAGATTTAAGTGCAACTGTGAAGTTTAAAGTGAAAGATAGTGAAAATGAGTATTTTTTAGGTTGGACCACAACACCTTGGACACTTCCAGCAAACGTTGCGCTTGCTGTCCATCCAAATATGGAATACGTTAAAGCAAAACAAGAAAGTCATGTATACATTGTTGCGAAAGAACGTGTACAAGAAGTATTAAAAGAGAACTATGAAGTATTATCTGTTCATAAAGGCGAAGAATTATTAAACACATCTTATACAGCGCCATTTCCGATGAAAGAAGTTACAAATGGTTACCGCGTTATTGCAGCAGATTTTGTAACGGGAGATAGTGGTACAGGACTTGTTCATATTGCTCCAGCATATGGAGAGGACGATTATAGAGTCGTTCAAAGTGAAGGATTGTCATTTTTGCACGTTGTAGATGAAAAAGGTGAGTATACAGAAGCAGTACCATTTTTGAAAGGGAAATTTGTAAAAGATTGTGACGTGGATATCGTTCGTTATTTAGCGAAGGAAGGTTTACTGTATCATAAAGAAAAATATGAACATAGCTATCCGCATTGCTGGCGTTGTGATTCACCACTACTTTATTATGCAGGAGAAAGTTGGTTAATCCGAACAACTGCAATTAAAGATACATTTTTACAAAATAATGATTCTGTTACTTGGTATCCGGATCATATGAAACATGGACGTTTTGGTAAGTTTTTAGAAAATATGGTGGACTGGAATATTAGCCGAAATAGATATTGGGGAACACCATTAAACGTGTGGGAATGTGAAAGTTGTAATCATCAGTTCGCACCGAAGAGCATTGCCGAATTAAGAAAGCATAGTACGAAAGAAACACCGGAAGATTTGGAATTGCATAAGCCGTATGTAGATGAAGTGCAAGTCTGCTGCGAGAAATGCGGAGGCACAATGAATCGTACACCAGAAGTAATTGATGTTTGGTTTGATAGTGGTTCTATGCCATTTGCACAATATCATTACCCATTTGAAAATAAAGAGTTATTTGAAGAGCAGTTTCCAGCGGATGTTATTGCAGAAGGAATTGATCAAACACGCGGCTGGTTTTATAGTTTATTAGCAGTATCAGCACTATATACAGGAAAAGTACCGTATAAACGAGTGTTATCACTAGGGCATGTTTTAGATGAAGAAGGGCAGAAAATGTCTAAAAGCAAAGGAAATGCACTAGACCCAGTTGATTTAGTAGATAAGTTTGGTGCAGATGCGCTAAGATGGGCTTTACTTGTTGATAGTGCCCCGTGGAATGCGAAGCGTTTTTCTGAAAGAACAGTACTGGAAGCGAAATCTAAATTTGTAGATACATTAGTCAATGTGTATAGCTTCTACGTTTTATATGCAAATTTAGATGAGTATAATCCGAAAGAAACGTATGATGTAAAGCTTACAAAATTAGACGAATGGGTATTATCAAGGTTGCATAGTACAACGAAAAAAGTGAGAATTGGACTTGATGATTATCAATTTACGAATGCAGCTCGTGAAATTGCAACACTTGTAGATGAAGTGAGTAACTGGTATGTAAGACGCTCACGTAATCGTTTCTGGGAATCTGGTATGAACGCTGAGAAAGCAGCTGCGTATGAGACACTTCATGAAGTACTTGTAACAATTAGTAAATTAATTGCACCATTTACACCATTTGTCGCGGAAGACATTCATCTAAATTTAGAAGGAAGCAGCGTTCATTTAGCCGATTATCCAGTTGTAAATGAATCACTACTTCAACCGAAATTAGAAGTGGAAATGGATGCTGTTTTACAAGTTGTTGAACTTGGAAGAAGTAACCGTAATCAGCATTCTTTAAAAGTAAAACAGCCGCTAGCAGAACTTGTATTACTTGAGCATAACGAGAATGATATGGATTGGGAATCTTATCGTGATATTGTTATGGATGAGTTAAATGTAAAAGCGTTCCATGTTGAACTCGATGAAACAAAATACACATCATATCAATTGAAGCTTAATTTTAAAACAGCGGGGCCGAAGTTCGGTAAAAATGTGAATGCAGTGAATGGTTGGCTAAAACAATTATCACAAGAAGAAGTGCAAAACTTTGTATCAACAGGAAGAGCAGTTTACGAAGCAATACCAGGAGAAGAAGTAGTTGTAACTGCTGAAGATGTGTTAGTTGAGAAAGTTGCAAAATCAGGATTCTCTAATACGACTAACGGACAATATACAGTTATGTTAGATACGAATGTAACGGAAGAATTGTTACAAGAAGGAGTAGCGCGTGAATTCATTCGTGCGGTTCAAGAATATCGTAAACAGTTGAATTTACCAGTTAATTTACGAGTCGATGTTATTCTTGATACAGAAGTAGAGCTACAGAGAACGTTAACGAACCATAAAGATTTATTGGAAGAAAACTTACTCGTTAAACAATTTACATTTGGTCACTTAACGAACGAAGACGATGAACTTTCTTTAGGTGAAACAAAACTTAGAATTAAATTAAGTGCAGCTAATTAAAGAAAAAAGGAAGTTGGAATGATTCCAACTTCCTTTTTGTATGATTAGAATTTATTTGACTATACATTCGATAGGACCACTAGCAATTGTCTTTTTTCATAGCGTACCGAACACAATACTGTAGAAATATATTTCTACAGTATTGTGTTCGGTTTATACATAAATATTGAGAAAATTTCACTTACCCTAAATGAAAAGGTAATAGAAGTGTTCATAGAGAATTACTCGTAGATTCAATTTTTATCCATCCGTTTTGCGGGGAATGATTGCCTAGTGGTAATGGGATAAGGTTGAGCTACTTTATTAGGGGGAGTGGTTCTATGTTTAATAAAAAAATGGTGGCAATGGCAATGACTGTGCCGTTAGTAATGGGGACAATTACTACGGTTTCGGCATTGGAAAAACAACAGCAAGTAAAGTTAGAAGCTTATTCGCCACAGAAAAAAGCAACTGAATATTTAAAAGAAAATGCTGCGCAGTATGGATTGAAAACAGATCTTTCAGACTTGCAATATATTTCTACAACAGAAACGTCAGTAGCGTCATATGTTAGGTTCCAACAAGTTGTTAATGGTGCACCTGTATTTTCAAAACAAATAACAGTTACGCTTAACGGAGAGGGAAAGGGAGTACTCGCTGTTTCTGATTATCAGCCTGTTACAGGTGTGAAGGAAGTAACGACAAAAATTAGTGAAAAAGATGCAATACAAAAATCAATGGCGTATGTTGGAGAAGCAAGTGAGCAAAATTTATGGGCTCCTACAGATAAAGAGTTCGGATATATTGTTGAAGAAGGAATTGCTCGTCCAGTATATAAAGTTGTAGTCCATTCTAATAATCCATTTGGTGCATGGGAAACATTTATTGATGCAGAAAATGGAAAGTTAATTAAAAAGGTTGATATAAACCGAAAAGCTGAAGGGTCAGGAAAAGTATTTTTACCTAACCCAGTCGTATCTAGCGGTAGTAAAGTAGGCTTAAAAGATAATAACGATGCAGATTCAACAGCTCTAACGAACCAATTAAAAACTGTTACGTTAAAAGGTTTAGATGGAACAGGATTTTTAATTGGAGAATATGTAACGATTTCTTCAAAAGCGAAAACAAAATCTACAAACTTACAATTCAACTATACACGTGCAAATGATAGCTTTGAAGATGTAATGTCATATTATCATATTGATACATTGCAACGTTACATTCAAAGTCTAGGTTTTAAAAATATTAATAACCGTTCGATAAAAGTGAATGTTAATGGTACAACTGATGATAACTCATTCTATTCTCCATCAACAAAAGCTTTAACTTTCGGTACTGGCGGTGTTGATGATGCAGAAGATGCTGGTATTATCGCACATGAATATGGGCATTCGATTCAAGATAACCAAGTTCCTGGCTTTGGTAGTTCAGCAGAAGGTGGAGCGATGGGAGAAGGATTTGGCGACTTCTTAGGTGCTACGTATGAAGATGCAGTATCGACGACAGGGTACGGAAAAGCATGTGTTGGAGAATGGGATGCGACTGCTTATTCTAGTTCAGATCCGACGTGCTTACGCCGATTAGATACGAATAAAGTGTATCCGAAAGATATTACAAATGAGGTACATGATGATGGGGAAATTTGGGCACAAGGCCAATATGAAATGGCACAAGCATTTGGACGTGATGTAGCAACGAAAATTATTTTACAATCGCACTGGTCATTAACACCAAACTCTAAATTCAGTGATGGAGCAAAAGCAATTAAGCAAGCGGATGCTCTTTTATATGGCGGACAACATGCTGCTGATATCGATCGCATTTGGGCAGCGAGAGGCATTAGTACGAATTAATATAAAAAGTCGTGGCATTTATAAGCCACGACTTTTTAATTTGCTTACGAACTGGTACTAGTAAATAAAGCTATATCAATGATAGTGTGAATGTATCCATATCCCATTTACTTTTTAGCTTCTTTAAAAACAAAATGCTCTTTAAATTTTCTAGATTCAACTTTTTGACCATTTCGCATCGATCGGAATGGGTGTTCTTGCCATGTAATAATAACATCAACTTCATCCGCTTTTGTAGCAACAGGTAAATTAGCGTGTTCAAATCCAGTTTTTCCACTTGCCAAACGACTTTCCTTTAGGGAAAAGAGTTCATATTTCGTTTTCTTATTTGGTTCGTTGCGGAATACTTCTACGTTTACATTATATACTTCACTATTCCCGACATTCTTTACTGAAAAATGATATGTTTGAAATTCATCTTTTTTAGCTTGAAGCATATTCTTGTTTGTTTTTTTCGGTTTATCAATATTCACTTGCCATTGATCAGAGTTTTGAGAGATTGGTAAAGATTTTGGTGAATAGGCGTACGTTTCGTTTACTACAATTAAGCAAAACAAAAGGAGAAAGAAACTAATTGCTTTTTGCATATACACACCTCGCTTTAAAATTTTTATTAATATGCGTAAATGAATTAGTTTTTATGTAAAAATTGGAAAATATTAAAGGGGTAATTTCGGATGTAATACATAAGAATGTGTATTACAAAATTAACTTTTCACACTTTAGAAGAAGTTAGGAGTTAGAAAACCAGAATGTTTCAAAAAAAGCTTGCGTTTTATAAGGCAAGGAGTTAGAATACTCTGTAAATATAAAAAGTGATGATCAGGAAAAGTACATGGTGCAAAGGTCTACAGAGAGCAGCCGGTTGCTGGGAAGGTTGCGATACCGCATGATGGAAAGACACCTGTGAGTGTTGCTTTGAACGTGATTATTAGTAAAAGCAAACGGTACCTACCGTTATCAGGGCTAAGATGGTCAGTATGACAATTTGGGTGGTACCGCGGAAAAAATCCGTCCCTATTTATAGGGGCGGATTTTTGTATTCTTTGAAAGGGGGTGAGTGACCGTGGATGATGACGATGACAACAATAACGTAAATAAATATAAAATTACTGGAGGGAAAAATAATGGATTCAATAATGAAGCGTTCACTCACAAAAGAATGTACAAAGCAAAACGGAAAGGTTGTATTACTTCAAGGATGGGTAAAAAAAATTCGGCATCTTGGAAATGTTAGTTTTTTATTATTACGGGACAGAACAGGAGTAATTCAATGTGTATTAGAAAATGAATTGGCTGGATATAAAGTTGATGTAGAAAGTGTCGTCCACGTAATTGGTGAAATAGTCGAGACGTCGAAAACAGAATTGGGTGTTGAAGTACTTGCTCATGAAGTGAACGTAATAAACGGTGCAGAGCCACTTCCATTTGAAATAAATAAAAAGAAATTACAAGTTGGCTTAGATCAATTATTGAATGAGCGGGTACTCTCATTAAGACATGAGCGAACTGCAGCGATTTTTAAAGTGAAATCTACACTCGTTCAGAGCTTTAGTGAAGTTCTAATAGAGAACGATTTCACACGAATATTTACGCCAAAAATTGTTTCGCAAGGGGTAGAAGGAGGAGCAAATGTTTTTAAGCTTCCATACTTCCAAAAAGAAGCTTATTTAGCACAATCACCACAGTTCTATAAGCAAATGATGGTGGCAGGTGGGTTAGAACGAGTTTTTGAAATTGCACCTGTATATAGAGCGGAACATCATAATTCTTCCCGTCATTTGAATGAATATATATCGTTAGACGTAGAGCTTGGTTTTATTCATGATTTTTATGAAGTGATGCAACTAGAAACGGATGTTTTACGATATATGTTTCAACAAGTAGCGAAAAAATGTGAAATAGAACTACAACTATTACAAATAGAAGTACCTATTATTACTGAAATACCTAAAATTACATTGTTAGAAGCACAAGAAATTTTGAAAAGTAAGTATCGTAAAGAATCTCCTGTAGGGGATTTAGATACAGAAGGTGAAAAGTTACTAGGGAAATATGTGAAGGAAATATATAATAGTGAATTTGTTTTCATTACGCATTATCCGAAAGAAGCGAGACCGATGTATACGATGCCGAATAAAGAGAATCCATCTATTACTGATTCATTCGACTTATTATATAAAGGATTAGAAATAACGTCAGGGGCACAGCGAATTCATAATTATGAAATGTTACTCGCTTCGTTTAAAGAAAAAGGATTACACCCAGATAAATTTCAATCTTATTTAAATACATTTCGATATGGTTGTCCACCACATGGAGGTTTCGGAATTGGGTTAGAAAGGGTTGTATATAAACTTTTAGAATTAACAAATGTACGAGAGGCGAGTGCTTTTCCGAGAGATTGTACTCGTCTCATACCGTAAAAAGAATCTTCGCGATTATCGCGAAGATTCTTTTTTTATAGTTCGTTTAAAAAGGTGAAAATATAGACTCTTTCTTTTTCTAATAAGCTTAGTAAAAGTCAGTTGAAATATGAACCATTTCGACAAAAAAATCAATATACCCTTGACAGTTACAAATATAACAGATATACTTCATATTAATTTCAAAAGAAAATATATTCTAAATATTAAAATGTGTTGAATAGGAGTAGTAAGGTCATGTATTTGTACAGAGAGCTATGGGTTGGTGTGACATAGTCAAATGACATCCTGAACTCGCCTAGGAGCAGTAAGGTGGAACGGAATTACATTCTTAGTAAATCTTAACGGTTAACCTTCGATATTAGGTTTGTAATCAAACGATTACTACTAAGGTGGATTCATAATGGAATCAATAAGGGTGGTACCGCGTTAAGTAAATGGCTTAGCGTCTCTTTATATAGAGATGCTAGGCCATTTTTTTATTATATGGAAGAAGAAATGGAGGGTTTATTTGAATAGGTTTATAAAATTTATTTATTTGTATAAAAAGATTTAATTAGGAGGAAAATGAGATGAAACAGACGGAGCAATGGACTTCGAAATTAGGTTTTATAATGGCGGCAGCCGGATCAGCAATTGGACTTGGTGCGATATGGAAGTTCCCTTATATCGCTGGGAAGAGTGGGGGAGGAGCGTTCTTTTTAATATTTATATTATTTACTGTTTTAATTGGACTACCGCTACTTATAGCTGAATTTATGATTGGACGCAGTACGCAGAAACAAGCAGTTGGAGCATTTAAAAGCATCGCACCAAATACAGGATGGCATTGGATTGGACGCCTTGGCGTTGGAACGTGTTTTATACTACTTTCGTTTTATAGTGTTGTAGGTGGATGGGTATTAATTTATTTATTCAGAGGAATAACTGGACAACTGATTACTCCAGGACAAAATTACGGTACATTATTTACTGAAACAATTGGGAATCCTGCTTGGGCTATTATGGGACATTTCGCTTTTATGTTCATTACGATATGGGTTGTATCAAAGGGTGTACAAAACGGAATTGAAAAAGCAAGTAAATATATGTTGCCAGCATTGTTCGTTTTATTTGTCGCTCTTATTATTCGTTCGTTAACACTTGATGATGCAATGAAAGGTGTGAAGTTTTTCTTACAACCAGATTTCTCAAAGATTACTTCGGAAAGTATTTTGTTCGCAATGGGGCAATCATTCTTTGCAATTAGTATCGGGATTTCAATTATGGTTACGTATAGTTCCTATTTAAATAAAAAAGAAAGTTTACCAAAATCAGCAATAACAATTGTTGGATTAAATTTATTTGTTTCATTATTTGCAGGTCTTGCTATTTTTCCAGCCGTATTTTCATTAGGAATGGAGCCAACAGAAGGACCTGGATTACTATTTATCGTATTACCATCTGTATTTAGTCAAATCCCATTCGGTGGATTTTTCTTAACAGTATTTCTTGCACTATTTACATTTGCGACATTAACATCAGCATTTTCTCTACTAGAAACTGTTGTTTCAGCATTAGCAAATGGTGAACAAGAAAGAAGAACGAAATTATCATGGATGATCGGCTTCTGCATTTTCTTAGTAGGTATACCATCTGCGTTATCATTTGGAGTATGGAGTGATATTACGATTTTTGGAAAGAATATTTTTGATGCAGTAGACTTTTTATCTAGTAATATATTAATGCCACTTGGAGCACTATTTATTAGTATTTTCGTTTCATTCAAAATGGAGAAGAAGGTACTAGAAGCAGAGTTTTTTGTAGGTGGAAATTATGGAAAGAAAGTATTTACTTGTTGGGTATTTTTACTTCGATTTGTAGCACCACTTGCAATAATTATCGTCTTCTTAAATGTAATAGGGATTATTTAATATTAAATGTTATAATATTCAGTAAAAAAGGGGGCGATGATCATAAAGGAAAATTTGATAGAAGCAGGGAAATATATGAATATTAGAGGGAAAAAGCTATACGTTGAAACACATGGAAATCCTAAAAATAAGCCAGTCTTATACTTGCATGGTGGACCAGGAGAAAGTTGTTATGATTTTTCATTTCATCAAGCGGAACGTTTAAAAGATTCTCTATATGTAATTATGATAGATCAAAGAGGTGTTTGTCGCTCAGAAGAAATTACTGAAGACGAAGCTTTTGGATTAAATGATTTGATTGAAGACTGTGAGGAATTAAAAAAAGTATTACAAATTGAGAAGTGGTCTATAATTGGACACTCTTTCGGTGGATATGTAGCATTGCTTTATGCGTCGATATATCCAAGTTCAATAGAGAAAATAATATTTGAAGGACCAACTTTTGATTTTGCATTAACAAGTAGGGCTTTGTTAAAAAAGACAGGGCATTTATTAAAAAAGTATGGAAAAGAAGAAGTAGCAGAAGAGTCTCTTGCTTATTCATCTAGCAATGCTAGTTCAAAAGAGTTGTTAGAAGCTTATATAAGACTAAGCAATGAATTAGAAGAAAAAAGAATGGAGATTTACAATAATAAGGAAGATAGGACAGATGAGAGTTTATACAGTGATGAAGAGTGGGAAAAATTTTCAAATCGCTCTCAAATTCATTTTGATAGATTAAAATTAGAGGGCTCATGTCATACGTCATTATTATATAAAATAAAAGAAGTACAAAATCCAATGTTATTAATTGTAGGAAAACATGATGTAGTAACGTGTGAAGAACAAATTAAAACATTTAATAAAGATGCCCGAAACGGCAAGTATATCGTATTTGAAGAGAGCGGTCATTCACCTCATTATGAGGAAGCGGATAGATTTGCAGAAACAGTCATACATTTTTTGAAATGAAGAAAAGGGTGCTTCTATAAATGAGAGGCACCCTTTCTAAATTTCTGGATATGTGATTGTGATGTTAGGCCACTTACTTTGCCAATTCTTTTTTATAACTCTGTTTTTGTACATATGTAATCGTTCTTTCGATTTAAGAAAATGAGCTGTTGGTTTCACTTGTAAGGAAAGGACATCTTCAATACCACATGGGGCTGTTAAGATAACGTTGTTTAGTTCATCAAGTGTAACTCCTAAAGCCGTTGCTGTTTCAGGGAATTTAGAAATAGCATTAACAGAAGAAGAATATGGTGGCATATTATTCACTACATGCATACGAGCTTGATTTTTTACAGACCAAGGGATAGTAGCATCAATATTCATTAATTTCGTTTCTAATGATTGTTCGTATATCTCATCTTGATGTAGACTATCATAATAAATCACATCAACATCAGGCATAGCCGTTTTCGCTTCATAGTCATGTAAAGTATCCCAAATTTTAGAACGAACAAATCCGGCACAAATCCACCAATCAGGTAGCTCTAGTGATTTTGCCATTTGTAATACATTCATCATCCATTCGTCGTTTTCTATTAAGCGAATTATATCTTTCTCTGTTTTGATCTTCATTGATAAATTCACCTTTCTAGTAAATTAATGCATCAGTTCAATAATCCATAAAATCCAGTAAGCACCTGGTACAAATAGCAGTTGTGCTAATAATGTGCCGAGAAGTCTAGAAATCATTAGCCAACCATACATTTTACTCATAGATTCAGCACCGCTTTCTGATTGTAGAGCACGTTCTGTTAAAAGAGCAATGCGTGGATCGAGTAATACAGTTAATAAAATAGTGGCGAAACCATTTACAAGGCCAGAAGCTGTACTTGCATTTGTTGCATAATCTGGATTTAAAAAAGAAGCGTAAAGGGCTGAAAGTACCCCTGCTGTATAAATAGCAGTAGCAAACATGTTAATAAGCATAATACGCTTTGGAATACCACCGATACGCAGTCTATGAATCATTTCTAACTTTGGAAAACGGACATATTTTTTTGTGTACTTTAATTTTTGAATGTTATTCGTTTTCATCATTCGAATGAAAGAACCGTCTGTTTCAAAGTTTTGAATGACATATCCAAATAATTTTGTCAAAGTTGGATAAAGAATGATCGCGATTAATGTACCGATAGAAGCCGATAATAGTACGAGTCGTATAATATGCTCTAAATTAATAGAAGAATCTAGTTTTGCTTCATCGACAATACCACCGATTAAAAAGGCTTGTAGTAAGTTTGATGTTCTTGAAATAAGTAACACCATTCCTACAACAGACAAGGAAACCGCAATCTTCTTTAAACGTACTCCAGCTAATCGAATACTATAAGAGCTTGTTTCAACTGCGTGGATCACAATTGTGAAAGCCATTATAAAAATTAACGTAATTGACATTTGTTTCACCAGTTTCTATTAAAATAATTGTAACTTTTTTACTGTATCATATCTATCGTATTTTGTAACTGAAAGTATGTGACATATGGAAATTGATTTTTCGAAAAAATAGATAATAATAGTATAATAAGGAGAAGTGGAAGAGATGTTAGCACTTATTTATACAGCAAATTAAGTGGAGGAATGAAGCATGTATAAAACATTTCTATTTGATTTAGATGGAACTTTAACGGATCCGAAAGAAGGGATTGTAAACTCGGTTTTATATGCATTAAAAAAAGTAGGAATTGAAGAAGTACATATAAGTGAGTTAGATTCATTTATAGGTCCTCCTATTCAGCAATCATTCATAGAGAGATATAATATGAGTGAAGGAGAGGTTGAACGTGCTGTTTTTTACTTCCGTGAGTATTTAAAGCAGCGTGGATTGTTTGAAAATAATGTATACGAGGGGATTCTGAAGCTCTTGCAACAATTAAAAAGTTCAGGGAATCGCATATTCGTAGCAACTTCAAAGCCCACTGTATTTGCGAAACAAGTTATAGAGCATTTTCAATTAACGAATTATTTCGAAGACATCATTGGAAGTAATTTAGATGGTACGAGAATAAAAAAAGAAGAAATAATTGCTCATATTTTACAAACACATGAAGAATTAAATAAAGAAGAAATGATAATGATTGGTGATAGAAAGCACGATATAATAGGTGCAAATCAGAATGGAATTGCTTCAATTGGTGTTTTATATGGCTATGGCTGTGAAAAAGAACTGACTGAAGTTAGTGCGACCTACATAGTGAAAGATGTTGAAGAACTGTATCATTTTTGTGTAGAGAAAAATTTAATACAGCAGTAAATATAGATTCTAGCAATCCCTTTATAACGTATGACGATGAATTCGTTTCTGTTTAAAGGGATTTTTCATATGTAATCGAATAATTATAATTAGACATTTTTAGCATAAAAATTTGTATGAATAAGAGGAGGGATGTCAGAATTAAAAGGTTAGTAGAAATTTATCAATAAAATTTAGAATATTCTGTTTAATGGAGGGGTAAAATTGGAGTTAGTTATTATATTATTAGCACTAAGTTTACTTATGTTCGTAGCATACAGAGGTTTTTCTGTTATTTTATTCGCGCCGATATTTGCATTATTTGCAGTATTTTTGACAGAACCTAGTTATGTATTACCTTTCTTTTCTAATATCTTTATGGAGAAAATGGTTGGATTTATAAAATTATATTTTCCTGTGTTTTTATTAGGAGCAATATTTGGAAAAGTAGTGGAAATGTCAGGAATTGCAGATTCTATCGCAAAAACAATTATTGAGTTAGTTGGTGAAAAACGTACTATATTAGCGATTGTATTAATGGGGGCTATTTTAACGTATAGTGGTGTTAGTGTGTATGTAGTAGTGTTTGCTGTTTATCCGTTCGCAGCTAAGTTGTTTCGACAAGCTAATATTCCAAAGCGTTTAATCCCTGGAACGATTGTTCTTGGAGCAGTAACGTTTACAATGGATGCGCTACCTGGATCACCACAAATTCAAAATGTAATACCTACAACATTTTTTAAAACGGATATTTATGCTGCACCGATACTTGGGATTGTAGGAGCAATTTTTGTTCTTACATTAGGTTTACTATATTTAGAGAGTAGACGTAAGAAGGCAAAAGCAGCAGGTGAAGGATATTTTGGTTTTAATGATGGAAATACTGAAATGGCAGCATCTTTGCAAGTAGAACAAAAAAATATGCCATTAATTAATAACATTGAAATCACAAGAGCGCAACAACTTATTGCATTTATACCACTTATTTTAGTAGGTGTAATGAATAAAGTGTTTACTATTATGATACCGAAGTGGTATCCAAGCGGTTTTGATTTTTCTGCAATTGGTATGAAAGCATTTGGAAAAGTAGAATTAAGTGCAGTAGTAGGAATTTGGTCTGTAGAATTGGCACTTATTATAGGGATCTTAACAACGTTATTATTGTATTGGAAGCGAGTAGTAACAGGTTTCCAAGCTGGATTGAATACAAGTATTGGTGGAGCGCTACTTGCAACGATGAATACAGGAGCTGAGTTTGGATTCGGTGGTGTCATTGCAGCACTTCCAGGCTTCGCAATTATGAGAGATGGCATCTCTGCTACTTTCACAAATCCGTTAGTGAATGGTGCAGTAACGACGAATATTTTAGCTGGAATTACAGGCTCGGCATCAGGAGGAATGGGAATAGTATTAAGCGCAATGGGAGATAAATTTATTGCAGCGGCCAATCAATTTGATATTCCATTAGAAGTTATGCACCGTATCGTATCAATGGCATCAGGCGGAATGGATACACTACCACATAACGGGGCTATTATTACTATTCTTACAGTAACAGGATTAACACATAAACAGTCATATAAAGATATATTTGCTATTACAATTTTGAAAACGGTTGCTGTATTTTTAGTTATCGCATTCTATACTTTAACAGGACTCTATTAAAAAATTTGAATCGTAAAGATTCATCAAATCGATAATTTATATTATAAAATATTAATTAGGATAAGAAGGGGTGGGGGACTTGCAAGAGGTTTCTGAGTTTCGTATGCCAAAGTCGGTATTATATGGAAGAAATTCGCTTGAAAAACTGGGAGAACAATCAAAAAAGTTAGGGAAAAAAGCTTTTATAGTTACTGATACAATTATGGAGAAATTAGGATATGTTGAAAAGTGTATGCAACAACTAAATAAGAAAGGTATTACTGTTAGCACATATAATAAAGTGGATGCTGAGCCTACAAATATACACGTATTAGAAGCGTTATCTCTTTGTAAAGAGGAAAAGTGCGATTTTATTATCGGTATTGGTGGTGGAAGTTGTATTGATGCTGCGAAAGCGGTAGCGGTTTTATATACAAATGGTGGAGAAGTTGAGGATTATGTCCAAAAGGATATTGAAATAGAAAACAATCCACTACCACTTATTGCAATTCCAACAACTTCTGGTACTGGTTCGGAAGTTACAAGTGTAGCAGTAATTACGAATAAAAAAACAGATGTAAAAATGATGATGAAGCATCCTAGTTTTATACCGAAAGTAGCAATTATAGATCCAGTTTTGACAAGTTCGTTACCACCACAAATTACGGCAGCAACAGGAATAGATGCGTTATGTCATGCGATTGAAGCTTATATTTCTAAATTTTCACAACCACTTACAGATGTACTTGCTCTTTCAGCTATTGAAAGTATTATGAAATATTTACGTATAGCATATGAAGATGGACATAACATGGAGGCAAGAGAAGCGATGATGATTGCTTCCTTACAAGCTGGAATTGCATTTTCGAATGCATCAGTTACATTAGTTCATGGAATGTCAAGGCCAGTGGGAGCATTATTTCATGTACCGCATGGAATATCAAATGCCATACTATTACCTACAGTGTTAGAGTTTACAAAAACAAGTGCAGTGAAAAGGTTAGCAAAAATTGGGCGTAGTTTAAATAAGGATTTGTATTCGAATTCTGATGAGGAAGTAGCAAACTACACGCTTGGGGAAATAAAAAAACTTTGCTTTGATCTTCGTATTCCAAATTTAAAAGAATATGGAATCGATGAAATTGAATTTGAAAATGCTATTTCTAAAATGGCATTAGATGCAATTGAAAGTGGTAGCCCAGCTAATAACCCACGTGTTCCATCATATGATGAAATCAAAGAGTTGTATCGAGAGTGTTTTAATTATAAGTATAAAGAATTTATAAAAACATCAAATTTTTAATTTCAGAATATTCTATAAAAATTTCCTTGGAAATGAAAGTAGAATTATTCTTTATTATTCCGTTAAAACAAGACTTTATATAAGACTTTATATTCCAAACTTAAAGTCTTGTTTTATTGTGTATAATATACATAATAAAACGTTGTTATTAGTTTTATAAAAATAGTTTAGGTAGGTGTTTTGTTTATATGAAAACGATAGGTCTTATAGGTGGTATGAGTTGGGAATCAACTTCAGAATATTATCGAATTATTAATGAAGAAATAAAAGAGAGATTAGGAGGGCTACATTCAGCAAAATGTTTGATTAATAGTGTGGATTTTGAAGAGATTGAACGATGTCAGTCTAGCGGAGATTGGGATGGTGCTGGAGAAATTCTAGGGAATGCGGCATATTCATTACAAAAGGGAGGAGCAGACTTTATAATTATTTGTACAAATACAATGCATAAGGTAGTTGGAAAAATAAAGGCGAAAATTGATATTCCAGTCTTACATATTGCTGATGCAACTGCAAAAGAAATTAAAAGAAAAGACATTCAAAAGGTTGGTCTGCTTGGAACTAAATATACAATGGAGCAAGATTTCTATAAGTCACGTATAGAAGAAAATAATATAAAAGTAATAGTACCATCAGAAAAAAATAGAAAAGAAATAAATAAAGTAATATATACAGAATTATGTTTAGGAAAAATAGTATCTCAATCTAGAGAATATTATAAAAGAGTCATCGAAGAGTTAGTGCAAAAAGGAGCACAGGGAATCATATTAGGTTGTACAGAAATAGGATTATTAATAAAGCAAGAAAACGTATCTGTCCCGATATTTGATACAACTCATATACATGCAATTGAAGCAGTCAAGGTAGCTCTAGATAGAGTATAATTATATTATGTAAACTTGATTCGTATATCTGGAAAACATTCAGAAAATATTTTATAATGTAAGTGGTTACATTTAAGGGGGAATGCGTATGTTTTCAGTTCAACCAATCGCATTTGTACATAATGAAAGAAAGGAAATAAAAGATGATGAGTGGGGGAAAGTAAGATCCCGTATAACTTTAACTGAAATGTATGCAGAAGAAAGTATACAAGGGATTGAAGATTTTTCTCATATTGAAGTTGTTTTTTATTTTCATAAAGTAACTGACGAGCAAATTCAGTATTTTGCTAGACATCCTAGAAATAATAAGGATTATCCTGAAGTAGGTATTTTTGCACAGCGCGGGAAAAATCGTCCGAATCGCATAGGTGTAACAATTGTCAAGGTAATCAAAAGAGAAGGTAAATCAATTATTGTTGAGGGATTAGATGCTATTGATGGCACTCCTATATTGGATATAAAACCAATAATGAAAGGGTTTATGCCGACAGAAGAAATACACCAGCCTAAATGGGCAACGGATATAATGAGACAGTATTGGAAGGGGAATGGAGTAAAATGAGAATATATGAGGCAACAATTGCAGATTTAGATGGACTAGCATCAGTTTTTAATAACTATCGCATATTTTATAGACAAGATTCTGATTTAGAAGGGGCAAAAGTATTTTTACGAAATCGAATTGAGAGAAAAGAGTCCGTTATTTTCGTAGCAGTTGAAGACGGCGAATATATTGGGTTCACGCAACTATATCCATCATTTTCTTCCATTTCAATGAAAGAATTATGGATTTTAAATGATTTATTTGTACAAGCGGCGAAGCGTGGAGCCGGAACAGGTAAAAAATTATTAGAAGCTGCTAAAGAATACGCATTAGAAAATGGAGCAAAAGGTGTAAAGCTGCAAACAGAGATTGATAATTTATCAGCACAACGATTATACGCTGAAAATGGTTATTTGAGAGATAATCGTTATTTCCATTACGAATTAACGTTTTAAAAAATTAAGTTGAAAGAGACATTTTCAAGAAAAAGAATTTCTTTGTAATGAGAAATTCTTTTTTATTTTTGCCTAAATTAAAAAACATGACAAAAATAAAACGATATTTATTTATTGTTAAACAATAAATGTTGTGATAAAATTATGTTGTCATTAAATAAGTGAGGAATTGTAAATGAATCTTAAACGAAGTTCAACAACGTTCTTAAAAGTAATTATTTTTCTTGCTGGAATTTCAGTGCTTGCTTTATGCATATTTTTAGTGCCGGAAATGGCGAATTTCGCAGCAAATTTGTATCCTAATATTGCTCCGATGAAATATCTTGTTTTCATTGTGATGTATGGAGCAGCTGTGCCTTTTTACGTTGCTCTTTATCAGGCTTTCAATCTTTTACAGTACATTGATGAGAACACAGCGTTCTCGGAATTATCAGTAAAGGCGTTAAAGAATATAAAGCGCTGTGCAATTACAATCAGTGGTTTGTATGTATTAAGTTTGCCACTTTTTCATTTTATAGCGAAAAAAATGGACCCTCCTATTGGGCTAGTGGGACTCATTATCGTTTTTGCTTCGCTCGTTATCGCCGTTTTTGCTGCTATCCTCCAACGACTTCTACAAGAGGCAATTAACATAAAATCAGAAAATGATTTGACGGTCTGAGGTGGCGGATATGACAATCATTATTAATATTGACGTCATGTTAGCAAAACGAAAAATGAGTGTAACGGAGCTTTCGGAGAAGGTTGGAATTACGATGGCGAATCTTTCTATTTTGAAAAATGGGAAAGCAAAAGCGGTTCGTTTTTCAACATTAGAAGCGATATGTAAAGCTTTAGAGTGTCAGCCAGGGGATATTTTGGAGTATAAAAACGATGAGAATACTCAATAAAAACAGATAACAAATGTAAATAATAGAAGTCAATAAAGAAGGGATAGCCACTAAGCTATTCCTTCTTTACGTTAATTGCTGTTACTAATAAAAAATATAATTTGAATTGCAATGTTTGCGTATCAAAAGGGAACTTGCTACCTTTTGAGGTGATCCGTTTTGTGGAAGACAATTATTTGCCAAAAAGGCTATTTAAACTATGTTTTAAATTATTTCGAGTGAATCAAAATCTTCATTTGTATTATAGTTGATTTAAAACCCAGTTTGTTGCATCTTCAAAGTTATCTGCAATGTAGTTTGGTTCAATATGTGCCCATTTGTCTCGGTACGTATGCAAAGCATCATACCCAGCGCCTGTTCGGACTAGAATCGTAGTCGCATTTACTTTTGCCCCTGCAACAATATCAGTCCAGCGATCACCAACTACAGCACATTGTGTTAAATCAAGCCCATGTTTTTTTGCTGCTTTAAGCAGCATGCCTGTACTTGGTTTACGGCATTCACAACCATCACCGTGTTTATGAGGACATACATAAACATCATCAAAACCGAAGCCTTCTAATTCTTGTACAAAATCGGCTACAGTGGCTATTCCATCTGCGATACCAGGTTGATTTGTGAAAGAGAAAATTTTTATATTTTTAGCTTTTAGTTTTTGCAAAGATGTTTTTGTGAATGGAAATAATGTAAAAGATCCTGGATAATGTATTGTAGTGTCACCACCAATTGTACCGTCACGATCAATGAAAAATGCTTTAATGTTTGTCATAGTTATAGTCCCTTCAATTTATTCCGTATTAACGGGGAGTAAGACCCCCACTGATTAAAGTTTCACTTTATAAGTAGTTTAAAAATGTTTTACAAATCGGTAGCCATTTACTTCATAGCCTAATTTTTTGTAAAAAGGATGAGCTTCTACTCTTTTTGTTCCACTAACTAGCCATGTGCCAATGCAATTATGTTTCTTTGCTAATTGCTCGGCATAATCCATCAACACTTGTCCAATGCCTTTCCGTCGTATGTTAGAATCAACGCTAATAATTGAAATCTCTCCATAACGTGTTACATCTTCTAAATTTTCACGTATACGAAATCCAAGTAATCCAAATATAGCTTCTTCTTCCTCGTAAACATATAAAAAATCAAACGGACTCATTTGTACGAATTGTAGGCGGTTGTTCATATCTTCATAGGAAATAGAGGAACCTTTTAATTCTTTCGTTAAAGAACAAAGTGCGTCTATATCATCTATCGTTGCTTCACGAATTTGAAAAGACATATTATCAACTCCAATAAAATGTAATCAAACATTTTGTATTCTGTTAAAAAATGTTTTTTCCTGCTATGAAAATAAATATTTTATAATGATATACAGATAGTTATATATTATTATTTTCCTTGATTGTATTAGAAATGGAAAGAAGGGGAATGCATGTTAAAAGTAAATATCCGCTCAGCTGGATATGAAATAGGTGAAAAAATAATTCATGATATAGCTTTTTCTATCGAAAAAGGTGAACTAGTTGCTCTTATTGGAGCAAATGGTGCTGGGAAGAGTACGACGATTAAAACGATACTCGGATTACTTGTAAATATGGACGGTGAAATATCATTCGGTGAAAAGAAAAATCCGTATGCATACGTACCAGAACATCCAACATACTATGATTACTTGACGCTCTGGGAACATATTGAATTATTAATGGCAGCTCGTGGAAGTGAAATGGGAAGTTGGGAAGAACGAGCGGAACAATTATTACATACTTTTCGAATGAATAAGCATAAACATGAGTATTTATCAAAGTTTTCAAAAGGCATGAAACAAAAATCGATGCTAATATTGGCATTTTTAACTGAGCCAGATTTTTATATCATTGACGAACCTTTTATCGGTTTAGATCCAGTAGCTACGAAAGAGTTTTTAAATTATTTATATAAAGAAAAAGAGCGCGGGGCAGGAATTTTACTTTGTACGCACGTATTAGATACTGCTGAAAAAATTTGTGAAAGATTTTTACTCATTTCACAAGGTACATTAGTCGCAGATGGACATTTAGAATCTATTCAAATATTAGCGGAAATGCCGGGTAGTTCATTATTAGACTGCTTTGATGTAATTGTAAGGCGTGAACAACATGATTAAACAACAATTTTATAAGAGATTACGCCATGAACTTGAGCGGAAATGGAAGTCTATACGTTCGGTAACAGATTGGACAGTCGCATTATATATTATTATTCCAGCACTTATATTTATGGGAATCTATTATCGATCGCTATGGATAAATGAATTATCAACGGAAGAGACGATTTATTTCGGATTAGGATTACTCGCATTTTATTTAGTAACATATCCAAGAGGAGTTCGTTCATTTTTTGAGCAAGCGGATAGTTTATTTTTAATTTCGTATGCAACACATATGCGAAAATTAGTCCAGTATGGCATGATGTACACATTTGTTCGAATAGCGATAACGAATATAATAGTAGTCGTTATTATGTTACCGGTGTTGATGAAAAGTATCGAAGTAACAGAGATACAAGTCCTATTATTTTGGGTATTCTTTACTATATTTCGATTTATGTTGTCGTTGTTAACGAGATTTGTTCATGTACATGTGGGGAAACGATGGGTTTTATGGATTGTAAAAAATGTAGTATTTTCTATGAGCGTGTCCTTTTTTGGAATTAGTTTATTTTTTATTTATAAAAATCCGTTGTATTCAATTTTATTTATCGGTCTAGTAATTTTCTTAAGTAGTGTATTAGTAAAAGAGAAAATGAATTATAAAAAGTTCTTTTTTAAAGAAATCGAGAAAGAAAAGGAGGAAAGCATGCGCTGGACGAGCGGAATTATGCAAGTTGGTGGTCATGCGGCTAAACCGAGTAGTTCGAATAAAAAACCGTGGATGTTTCCGCGCTCTAAAAGACTTTTAGGGAAAAAAGCTGATTCTCGTATTGTCGAATCTTTTTTGAAAGAATTTTTCCGTACAAGTACTGCACGAATATTTTATATTCAAATTGTATGTATCAGTACTGCAAGTATAATTATGACTCCAAGGTGGATTGCAGCTATTGTTCTCGTATTTGCTGTAGTTGCAATTTCTCGCTATGCACGTGATTATTGGAATGAATTTACGAATAAGATGTTTCTTCGTTTATATTGTGATGAAGGGAAATTACTATTGTTAAGATGGAAGGCAAATCGTTATTTACTACTACCAGCAATACTTTTATATGGAATAGTTATACTTTCACAGTTTTATTTATTGCCAGCTGTGGTAGGCAGCGTTGTTTTTATTTTATTAATTGTATGGATTGTATTTCTACCATTAAAAAAGAGCCATTGATGGCTCTTTTTCTAGTCTGTAACACATTGATAAATAAAATATACTAAAACGAGTATGCTTGCGGCGGAATACATGACGTCTAAAGTCATTCAAGTGCCTCCTCAATATCGTGGTATTAATATTGTATGAAATCTTACAATTTCATATTCAAGTGAAAAATATGTGAACGTTAACAAAATTGTAAAGTGCAAAAATTATAATCATTTTGTATAATAGAAGAAACCACCGTTATATAAAAAATAATGAGTGAAAGGGGAGGGAACATAAATGCCAAATTGGTTTAGAAAAACCTTAGTCGCATTAATTACCGTATTTACATTTGGTTTAGTGACGCCTCCTTCCATATTGCTTGATAATGCCAAAGCTGCGGACAAGCCTACGAGCACAGCTGGGCAACAAAGTTTGGAGAGTACGTCCTATACATATGAAGAAACGAATGACAGGTTAACCACCGATACTTTTATTACTTATGCGATGCAAGAAGCAGAGAAGCAGTCGATGCAAAAGTTTGGTACTAAAATTGGTCCAGTAATTGAAGATGAATTTAAAGATGTAATATTACCAAAGATTGAAGAGGCAATTGCTGAGCTTGCTAGTGATGTACCAGAAGATTCACTACAATCATTAGCGATTTCTCAAAAACCAGCTGGTGGGAATAATGAAAAGATTTTTCATGTCTACGATACGAAATCAGGAAATGATTTATTGCGTTTCCATGTAAGAAGAGATCATCCACCGCAAGATGGTTATTATTTTAATTTCCATTATCATCGTTTTGATGATGGATACTCAGGACATCATGAGTTAGGAAATATTTATTGGAATACGAATGTACCGCCGAAATGGCTTTCTTAAAAAGAACAAGAGAAAATCTTGTTCTTTTTTATTTTTATAGAAGGGACAGACAACCATGTTGTTGAATAACATAGGTTTAGAAAAAAGAAGCAAAGGGAGTATGGGAATGCAAAAATATATTGTTTTTGACTTTGATGGCACATTAGTAGATTCACAAAATATATTTGTACCAATTTATAATCAAATTGCTGAAAAGCACGGATATAAAACGGTAAGAGAAGAAGAAATTGAGTATTTACGCAAGTTAACGATGGCGGAGAGATGTAAACAACTCGATGTACCACTGTATAAACTACCGATATTAGCGCTGGAGTTTTATAAATTGTATCAACCTGCTATAAAAGATCTTATTTTGTTCCATGGGATGAAGGAAGTATTAGATGAACTACATAAAAAAGGCTACGGAATTGCAGTCATATCATCGAACTCAGAAGAGCATATTCGGGCGTTTTTACAAAAGAATGATATAGAAAATATACAAGAAGTGTATTGTTCTAAAAATTTGTTCGGTAAAGACAAGATGATAAAAAGATTTTTAAAATCGAAAAAGATAACAGAGAAAGATATGTTATATGTCGGTGATGAACAGCGAGACGTAGCAGCGTGTAAAAAGGCTGGAGTGAACGTAATTTGGGTATCTTGGGGATATGATGTTATTGAAACAGTGAAAAAAGATGCACCAGATTACATGGTTCATAAGCCGATGGAAATTGTGCAAGTAGTACAAGGAGCGTATTCTTAATATGAATACACTGCGAGCAGGCATTCATCATATTGAATTTTGGGTAGCAAATTTAGAGGAGTCCATTTCTTTTTATAATAAGTTGTTTTCCATAATTGGGTGGAGAAAGTTAAATGAAGTAGCATATAGCACAGGAGAAAGTGAAATATACTTTAAAGAAGTAGATGAGGAAATTGTAAGGACGTTAGGGCCTAGACATATTTGTTATCAAGCTATTCATAGAGAAGTAGTTGATGAAGTAGCAGATTTTCTTTCTAGTACGAAAGTGAAGGTAATACGTGGTCCAATTGAAATGAATCATTATTCGGAAGGTTACTATACGATTGATTTTTACGATCCGAATGGATTTATTGTAGAAGTTGCCTATACACCAAATGCAGAAATGTAAGGGGAATAGATATGAAGATAATTACAGCACGGCAAAGCAATATACAAATAGTAAAAGATGCAGCGAATATTGAAGAAATTTCTAAAGGTTTTTCGCCTGATAAGAAATATATAATTACGAATGCAAATAATGAAAAATATTTATTTCGGACAGGCGATATAAAAGAGTATGAAAGAAAGAAAATAGAGTTTCAAATTTTAAATGAAATGGTAAAACGTAACGTACAGGCACAAAGGCCAATTGAAATAGGTATATTGGAAGAAGAAGGTGTATGCTATAGTATTTTTTCATATTTAGAAGGGGAAGATGCGAAGAAGCTATTGCCTACGTATTCACCAAAAGAACAATATGATATTGGTATAGAGGCAGGAAAAGATTTAGCAAAAATGCATACATTTGAAGCTCCTAAGGATATACTTCCATGGTATGAAAGAGCTATGAAAAAACATAGTAAATATGTAGAGGTATACAAAACATGCGGAATAAAAATAAAAAATGATGATAAAATCATAAAGTTTATAGAGGAAAATGAAATATATTTAAAGAGCCGCCCGAATCGATTTCAACACGATGATTTTCATTTAGAAAATATAATTGTACGGGATGGAAAATATGTAGGTGTTGTTGATTTTAATGGCTATGACTGGGGCGACCCAATTCATGATTTCGTAAAAATTGCACTGTTTGCAAGGGATATTAGTATTCCGTATTCAATTGGACAAATAGAAGGATACTTTAATAGGAAAATACCAGAGGAGTTCTGGAAATTATACACGGTGTATGTTGGCATGACAGTTTTCTCCTCAGTTGTCTGGACATTACGAGCAGCGCCGCATATGTTAGATGATATGTTAGAGCGTCTTACTATAGTTTTAGAGGATCATAATAACTTTGAGTTATCCAAGCCAATTTGGTTTCAACCAGATAAGATTGATATGAAATAGAAAAGGTAGGTGTGATTCGCACCTACCTTTATTTTTTACCATCAAGATACTTATTTAATTTTCTTAAATGTAAGCGGCTGAGTACTTAATGTAGCTGGTACATGTAACTGAAGGGATGGGAATTCACCACTTACATTCATTTCATAAGCGAATAATAAGCTCATTTTCATTTGGAATAAGTCAACTTTTGTGGAGAAGATGTCGTAATGATGATGCCCTAATTGAATATCCATTTCCATAAATTGTACATATAACGAATCATCTCGTTTGTATACTTGTAATGTTCCGTATGCAGGATGTTCAAAAGTACCAGTATAATCCTCTAACTTGTGCGAAGGTGTAGTCCCTTTAATTTGTTCAGGGAGGGATTCAGTTGCTTCTTTCATCATTTCCTTCATTTTTTTAGTATCTTCTACAGCACGTTTATGCCAATCAATGGATTCTAATTCAAGTAGTTCGTCATAAATTTGATTAGCGAGATAAGTAGGAAGTAATGTTCCTCCAGCATTCGTTAAAATGACAAGGCCTATGTTTTCTGTTGGTATGAATGAAACAAGCGCTGAAAATCCATCGATATTACCGCCATGATGAATCACTTTTTTACCACGATAAGCGCTAATAAACCAACCAAGACCGTAACTATTTAATGGAGATTCAGGGAGTGATAAAACCGGTTGGTCTGGAATTGAATTGTGTGGTGTATACATTTGTTGTAATAATTCAGAGGAGATTAATTCATGATCTCCAAATTTTCCTTCATTTAAGTGGAGAAGTACCCAATTTGTCATATCTTCAATTGTGGAATTAATACACCCAGCAGCGCCAACTGTATCGATGTTACGGAATGGAACTGCTTTTATTTCACCGTCATTTTCAATGTAAGGTAAAGCGTAATCATCTGTAGTTTGTGAATCGTTAACAGAGAAGTTTGTATGTCTCATATTTAAAGGTTCTAAAATATGTTCTGTAGTGTATTGCTCCCACGTTTGATTTGTAATGTTTTCAACAATGTAGCTAATTGTTGCATACATTAAGTTGTTATATAGAAATGCAGTCCGGAACGGTGCATCAAGTGGTAAATGTTTTATTTTTTCAACGAGATCTTTTCGAGATAAGGAAGAACTGTACCAAAGAGCCTCATGACGACTCACTCCAGTTCGATGAGAAGCTAAATCCCGTCCTGTAACTTGTGAGCTAGCAAGTAGTTCAGATAAAGTAAAGTTAGGTATATAAGACGAGACAGGAGCATCCCAATTAAACTTTTTTTGCTGTGCTAACAAGCTTAATGAAAGTGTACCAAACGCTTTCGTTGAGGAACCGATTGCGAATCGAGTATTCGGTGTAACAGCCTCTTTTGTTTCTATATTACGATAGCCGAAACCTTCTGAAAGAATAACTTCACCGTCTTTTATAACAGCGACAGCAACACCAGGAACATTTAAATCCTTCATCATTTTTTCAACCGTGGTTTGTAAAGAAGTCATAACAGGTGTTTCAATTTTAGACATATTTCTAACCTCCAAATATAAATTTTGATCTACCGCACTATACTTTCGGTAATAGAAAATGAAAACCTTTTAAAATATGGAAAGTTAATAATTTTGTAAGAATTAGCGCAAGAAATTTTATTAATTAAGATTATTAAATTTACCATTTTTCATGTTATGATAAATTCCATATACGATTGAAAGAAGGTTTTCCTACATATGAAACATGCTGAAAATGAATACTTAAATTTATGCCGCCATGTAATGGAACATGGTACGAAGAAAGAAGATCGTACAGGGACAGGAACTGTATCTGTATTTGGATATCAAATGCGTTTTGATTTGAGCAAAGGATTTCCTTTATTAACGACAAAAAGAGTACCATTTCGCCTTGTAGCAAGTGAACTACTTTGGTTTATGAAAGGTGATACAAATATTCGCTATTTATTGCAGCATAATAATAACATTTGGAATGAATGGGCGTTTAAGAGCTGGGTAGAAAGTGATGAGTATGCTGGTCCTGACATGACTGATTTTGGTCTTCGCTCACAACAAGATGAAGAATTTAAAGTACAGTACGATGAGCAAATGGAATTGTTTAAAAAGAACGTTTTAGAAGATGATGAGTTCTCAAATAAATATGGTTATTTAGGAGACGTTTACGGTAAACAATGGCGTGCTTGGAAAACGACAGCTGGTGAGACACTTGATCAATTAAAAGATGTAATTGAAATGATTAAAAAAACACCAGACTCACGTCGTTTAATCGTTTCTGCTTGGAATCCTGAAGACGTACCGAGTATGGCATTACCGCCTTGTCATACATTATTCCAATTTTATGTAGCGGACGGAAAACTTTCTTGTCAGCTATATCAAAGAAGTGGTGACATATTCCTTGGAATTCCATTTAACATCGCAAGTTATTCACTACTAACACATTTAATTGCACATGAATGTGGTCTTGAAGTAGGAGAATTTGTTCATACAATTGGAGATGCACACATTTATACAAATCATTTTGAACAAGTAGAAAAGCAATTGGCACGTGAACCACGTCCATTCCCGAAACTTACATTAAATCCAGATGTGAAATCTGTGTTTGATTTTGAAATGGAAGATTTAATGATTGAAGGATACGATCCGCATCCAGCAATTAAAGCACCGGTTGCAGTATAATTGTAGAGGAGATGAAAAAATGATTGTTTCATTTATGGTCGCGATGGACGAAAATAGAGTAATTGGTAAAGATAATAATTTACCTTGGCGTTTACCGAGTGAATTACAATACGTGAAGAAAACAACGATGGGCCACCCGCTTATTATGGGAAGAAAGAACTATGAAGCGATTGGTAGACCACTGCCTGGAAGACGTAATATTATTGTAACTCGTAATGAAGGGTATCATGTTGAAGGCTGTGAAGTTGTTCATTCTGTAGAAGAAGTATTTGAACTATGTAAAAATGAAGAAGAGATTTTTATTTTTGGCGGAGCGCAAATTTACGATCTCTTTTTACCTTATGTAGACAAGTTATATATAACAAAAATCCATTATGCATTTGAAGGAGATACATTCTTCCCAGAAATGGATATGACAAATTGGAAAGAGATTTTTGTAGAAAAAGGTTTAACGGATGAAAAAAACCCGTATACGTATTATTACCATGTATATGAGAAGCAACAATAATAAAAAAGATTGATGTGAGAATTCACGTCAATCTTTTTATTTGTATTCACCAATATAAGTTTATAGATGAGATTCGATAGTGCTATAATGATAGGTAGCATGTAAAAATGCTAAAATTTTCAAAAGTACTAATATAGAAAGAGGAGGAGAATCGATTGAGAAAGATATGGGGGATTCTTTTTCTTTGCTTAACATTCATGTTAGTTGGATGTGGTAAAGAAGAAAAACCACAAGAAGCGTTTGATACATATGTAAAAGCGTGGAATAAACAAAAATTTGCAGATATGTATGATCAACTATCAAAAAATGCAAAAAAAGATATTTCAAAGAAAGAGTTTACTGAGAAATATGAAAAAATTTATTCTGGTATCGAAGTGAAAGACTTAAAGGTAGAAACAGGGGAAGTAAAAGAAGATAAAAAAGATGAAGGTCCTGTTCCTTTTAAAGTAAGCATGGATACAGTTGGTGGTAAAATCACATTTGGTCATGAAGCAAAAATGGTGAAAGAAAAAGATGGAGATAAAGAATCTTGGAAAATAGATTGGACTCCTGATTTTATTTTCCCTGGCATGACGAAAGATAGTAAAGTGCGTATGCAGACAACACAGCCAAAACGTGGTGAAATATACGATCGTAATGGAAAAGGTCTTGCAACGAATGGGAAAGCTTCTGAAATCGGATTGATTCCTGAAAAGTTAGGCGATACTGCTCCGCAGACGAAAGAAACAGTAGCGAAGTTATTAAATATGTCTGTAGAAGAAATTGATCAAAAATTAGCTGCTAAATGGGTAAAACCAGGGTATCTCGTACCAATTGGAATTTTGCCTGAAGGGGCAACACAAAATACGTACATTGATTTACCAGGTGTTTCAACAAAACCTGTAAATGTTCGTACATATCCGTTAGGGGAAGCGGCAGCTCATCTGACTGGTTATATTGGAAAGGTAAATGCTGAAGATTTAAAAACGCTACAAAAGAAAGGCTATCAAGCTGATGACCCAGTTGGTAAAGCTGGCTTAGAGCAAGTATTAGAGGAAAAGCTACGCGGTAAAAAAGGTGGCCGTGTCTTTGTAGAAGATGCGCAAGGAAAAGAAATTAAAAATTTAGCAAAAACAGATGCTGTTGATGGAGAAAATGTAACTTTAACTATTGATAGTGTTGTTCAAGAAAAAACGTATAATGAAATGAAGGGCGAAGCTGGTTCAAGTGCAGCAATTAATCCGAAAAGTGGAGAAACAATTGCACTAGTAAGTAGTCCAGCATATGATCCTAATATAATTGCACGAGGGACATCAAAGGCACAACGCGAAGCGTGGAATAATGATCCGAAAAAACCAATGACAAATCGCTTTACACAATTGTCGGTACCAGGTTCTGTATTTAAACCTATTACAGCTGCAATTGGTCTTGAAACGAAAACGATTGATCCAAAAGAAGAGTTGAAAATTGAAGGATTAAAATGGACAAAAGATTCTTCTTGGGGTAATTACTATGTAACGCGTGTGAAAGATGCAAATCCGATTGATCTTGATAAGGCGATGAAATACTCGGATAATATTTACTTCGCACAAGAAGCTTTAAAAATCGGAAAAGACAAGTTTATGAGTGAAGCGAAAAAATTCGGATTCGATGAGAAACTACCAATTGAATATGGATTCCCTGCTTCTAAAATTGCAAATGACGGCATTAAAAATGATATTCAAATGGCAGATACAGGATATGGACAAGGACAAGTATTAATGACTCCTCTTCATTTAGCTTTAACGTATGCGCCAATTGTAAATGATGGAACGATTCCGTCACCGTATATTATTAAAACAGATAAACAACCAAAAGCTTGGAAAGAAAATGTAATTTCTAAAGGAAATCAGGATATATTAAAAACTGCAATGACGAAAGTAATTAATGATCCAGATGGTACAGGGAAAATTGCTAAAATTGATGGCATGACTCTTGCTGGAAAAACAGGTACAGCGGAATTAAAAGTATCAAAAGAGGCCGAAGGAAAAGAACTAGGTTGGTTCGCTGCATTTGATTTAAATTCACCAGATATGGTCATTACAATGATGATTGAAGATGTAAAAGGTAGAGGCGGAAGTAATATTCCAGCTGAAAAAGTAAAACATGTATTTCAAAAATAATATGTAATAGAAGGCTATCTCTATAAGTTGTAGAGGTAGCCTTTTTATATGAAAGAGTTCTTAATATCTGTATACTAAATTTTAAGGAAACAAAGTAAATCATTAACTTACGAAAAAAAAGTAGCTATTTTTTATTGACATTGATTAAAACTTTTTGTATTATACTTACATAAGGTAAGTTGTTAACTTTTAAAAAATAAATCTTGAATTAAAGATAAAGAGAAAAAAGGGAGAGAATACAATGACAAAAGTACTATTTATTACAGCAAATCCAAATTCAGCAGAAGGTTCTTTCGGAATGGCAGTAGGGGAAGCTTTCATCGAAGCTTATAAAAATGAACATCCACAAGACGAAGTTGTAACAATTGATTTATTCAATACTACAGTACCAGCAATTGATGCAGATGTATTTGCTGCTTGGGGTAAATTTGCAGCAGGTGAAGGCTTTGAAGCTTTAACTGAAGTTCAACAACAAAAAGTAGCAGCAATGAACACAAACTTAGAAACATTTATGAATGCAGATCGTTATGTATTCGTAACTCCAATGTGGAACTTTAGCTATCCACCAGTAGTAAAAGCATACTTAGATAACGTAGCAATCGCAGGTAAAACATTCAAATATACTGAAAATGGTCCAGTCGGCTTATTAGAAGGTAAAAAAGCACTTCACATTCAGGCAACAGGTGGCGTATATTCTGAAGGAGCATACGCAGCTGTAGACTTCGGTCGCAATCACTTAAAGACTGTATTAGGATTTGTCGGTGTAAATGATACTGAATATATCGCAGTTGAAGGTATGAATGCAAACCCTGAAAAAGCACAAGAAATTAAAGAAGCAGCAATTGCTAATGCTCGTGAATTAGCAAAACGTTTCTAATATAGAATGCTTAAAAAGTCCAAACACTTGCTGTTTGGACTTTTTTTCTTCTTTTTCCTTCGTTTGTCTAGTATAATGAAGGTCGGAATGATAATAGGTGGGGGTTCTGTATGATTCAAACGTTTTTTAAAATCTTTTATTTAATTTTAATCGTAATTGCGATTACACCGAGAATGTGGCGTCTTAAAAGACAAGTAAATACGATGGCGCCAAAAGAAAAAGATAATGCTGTGTATAAAACGACAAATTGGTTTGGTAAGAAAATGGTACGTGTAGCTGGAGGGGCAGTAGAAGTGAAAGGACTTGAAAATGTTCCGAAAGACAAGCCAGTACTAGTTGTAAGTAATCACCAAAGTAATATGGATATCCCTGTTTTACTAGGTTACTTAAATAAACCAATTGGATTCGTTTCAAAAGCAGAGATTAAAAAGTTCCCAGTTGTACCAACTTGGATGGAACTTATGAATTGTGTATTTATGGATCGTAGCGATCGTCGTCAATCTCTTCAAGCGATTAAAGATGGAATTGAACTATTAAAGAATGGACATTCTATCGTAATTTTCCCTGAAGGAACGAGAAGTAAGGGTGGCGAAGTTGGAGAGTTTAAGGCTGGTAGTTTTCATCTTGCAGTAAAGTCAGGTGTAGCAATTTTACCTGTAACGTTAGATGGTACATATAAGATGTTTGAAGCGAATGGAAATCGTATGAAGCCAGCTCATGCAACAGTAACAATTTCTAAGCCGATTACACCTGAAGATTATGCGAATATGGATATTAAAGAATTAACGAAGCATACACAGGAAGTTATCGCATCACAATTACATAAGTAATAAAAAAGGATTCAGCTTATAGTAAGCTGAATCCTTTTTTATTATGCTGTAGGTAAGACATAAAAGAGTACACAGAAGAACATCATCGCACTACCACCTAAAACGAACAGGTGCCATATGGCATGGTTGAAAGGTAGCTTTTCCCAAAGGAAGAATATAGCTCCGACAGAATATAAAATTCCACCTGCTAAAAGTAGTGAAAAACCATGTCCAGTTAGATTTTCATAAAGTGGTTTAATGGCAACGATTATGAGCCAACCCATAATGATGTAACATAAGGTTGAAGCCTTTATAAAGCGACGTACAAAGAAAATTTTGAAGACGATACCTCCGATTGCTAGTGTCCATATTATAGCAAGCAACGTCCATCCTAATGGGCCACGAAGTGTAATAAGTAGAAAAGGAGTATACGTGCCAGCAATCAATAAGTAAATGGCTGAATGATCTAAAATAGTAAATATTTTTTCTACTTTAGGATGATGAATGCTATGTAGTAATGTTGAAAACAAGTACAGTAAGAACATGCTTACACCATAAACAGTAAATGCAACTACAGCTGATGCGGTACCGTGCTTAGAAGCATGAATAATCAATATGATTAAGGCAGGGATGCTTAAAATGGCACCGATACCATGTGTAATTGCATTTGCAATTTCTTCTTTTACAAATTGGGTCATTCGTGTCATTTTTTCAGTCATAATGCAAATCCTTTCTACTATCATAAAATAATATGTCATTTCCCTTACCATATCATACACAAGAGCAATAGAAAATGAAATTTGTATAATTGATTATATTTTTGAATTTTTTTGATAAAAGACAATGGATTTGTTGACGTTTTCAAACTTTTTTGACAAAATAAAATTATGTAATAGTAGGACAAGGAAACTACTAATAAAGGGGATGGGGAAATGTTTTCAAATATTGGCTTTCCAGGGTTAATTTTAATTTTAGTAGCAGTACTCATTTTATTTGGACCTAAAAAATTGCCGGAAATCGGGAAGGCTTTAGGGGAAACGTTAAAAGAGTTTAAAAAATCAACGAAAGAATTGACAGATGACGCATTTCAAGAAAAGGAAAAGAAAGAAAAAATGTAGTGTATTTTCCTTGTAATGGATAAATAAAGTGTGGTGAACGAGATGGAAGATCGGGAAATGAGCGTAGTAGAACATATTGTTGAGCTTCGAAAAAGAGTAATATATACGGTGTTATCCTTTGTACTATTTTTAATTATTGGATTTACTTTTACAAAGGATATTTATTTTTGGCTTGTAAAAGATTTACCAATGAAATTAACTGTTCTCGGTCCAAGTGATGTATTGTGGATTTTTTTCTCGATTGCTACAGTATTTGCTATCGTTTGTACAATTCCTTTTGCTGCTATACAAATTTGGTTATTTGTAAAACCGGGTTTACATCCAAATGAACAAAAGATGACAATAATGTATATACCGGTATTGTCTATATTATTTCTCGCAGGTTTATGTTTTGGATATTTCATTGTAATGCCGTTTCTATTTCACTTTTTAACTACGATAGGTAATGAAATGTTTAATACGATGTTTACGACAGAAAAGTATTTTCATTTTGTACTTAATTTAACAGTTCCATTTGCTGTGATTTTTGAATTGCCAGTCGTTGTAATGTTTTTAACTAGTATTGGAATACTTACGGCGGAATTTTTAATAAAAATAAGAAGGTATGCTTACGTAGCATTAATTATCATTGCATCTTGTATATCACCGCCAGACTTTTTATCTCATAGTTTAGTTGCAGTGCCGCTTATTTGTATTTATGAAGTAAGTATTGCGTTATCAAAGGTTGTTAGTAAGAGGAAAAAGAAAAGAGAAGAAATGCAGTCGAAAAGTGCCTCGTTATAAAGGCACTTTTTTATTTATTTGTTATACTATAGCTATAAACGTATACAATATATAGAAGAAAAAAATTATAGAATCTCCAAAATTTAGACAAACTTTGCGCTTTTATAAGCTTATACTAAATGTATTAAACAATTGATGGATAATGAGATTCCCGTCTCAGAGATATTTAGGACGGGAAGGTGAATTAGGTGGAGATGAATAGAGTATAAATCTTCTAGCCATAAGGACTACAGAAATCATATAAGTCTGATTTTACTCCACTTTAAACAACGTGTTACAGCGCAAAGTAGAGGAAGTTCAAAAATCCAATGAAAAAGAGGATTGATATTGTGATTACGAAAAGTTTTTATTTCACTCATTCAACAGGGGATTGCATTAAAATATTCGAAATCCCTGTCCTACAGGCACAGCATCCATTATCGTTTCTAATTCAGTCTCGTCTTCAATTATTTATTGCAAAAATTCAAAGACAAAAACACCCAAGATTTTCGTATTCTTTCCGTGAATATTTACAAAATTGTTTGAAGTGGAATGATTATTTAAATGTATATAAAACAAATACCCTTGAAAAAAATGCATGATACGAAGTACGGACAGGGTTAGTAAACTCTGTCTTTTTCATTTTAGATATGAAAATATAATTAATTTGATGAAATTTCGTTCCAAATTGTTGAAAGCAATGGGAATACTAGTATAATAACAAGGAGAGCGTATTGGAAAGGGAAGAAGTATAGTATGCAAAAAATTAAAATTGTAACAGATTCAACGGCAGATTTATCACAAGACGTAATCGAAAAGTATGACATTCATGTTTTACCATTATCAATCTCTGTAAATGGACAAACATATTTAGATCGCGTTGATTTACAACCTGACGAATTTATTGAAGAAATGATTAAATCAGAGGAATTACCAAAAACATCACAACCAGCTATGGGTACATTTGTAGAAATGTATGACAAGCTAGGGGAAGATGGAAGCGAAGTCCTTTCTATCCATATGACAAGTGGAATGAGCGGTACTGTAGCAACTGCAAATAGCGCTGCATCAATGACTGATACAAAAGTAACGGTTGTTGATTCTCAATTTATTACACATGCTTTAGCATATCAAGTAATTGAAGCTGCAAAAATGGCAAATGACGGACGCTCACTAGAAGAAATTTTAAAACGTGTAGATGAAGTAAGAAAGAATACTCGTTTATATGTAGTAGTGGATACATTAGAAAACTTAGTGAAGGGTGGACGTATCGGTAAAGGAAAAGCGTTTATCGGTTCGCTACTTAATATAAAGCCAATTGCTAGTCTTGAAGACGGTGTTTATAATCCTGTAACGAAAGTTCGTAGCCAAGGCCAAATTGTAAAAACATTAGCTAAGTTATTTGAGCAAGATACGGCTGGAAAAGTCGTAAAAGCTGTTGCAATTCCGCATGCGAAAGCAATTCCTTTAGCTGAAAGTATGAAAGCGGCGGTTGAAAAAGTGAGTGGATTTGCTCAATCAGAAATTTTTTATACAACGCCTATTATTAGTACTCATACAGGTCCGGGCGCAATCGGATTTATGTATTTAGCAGAGTAATAAAAAAGCTACTTGAAAATATATTTCAAGTAGCTTTTTTATGTAAATAGAAAGTAAGAAATAAGAAGAGCTACACAGGCACTACCGCTAATGATATAGCGAGTCTGTAAATATTCATTCATAGAAAACACCCTTTATCCCGCTATTTGCGGACAGTAAAACTCTCTACCTTAAATTTAGCTGGAGCAAAGAGGTTAGGTAGCGGGCTGCCCGTAAAAGCTTGATTGGTGAAGGCAAATAATCAGTGGGGATGAAGAAATCCCACTAATTAAAGTTTCACTATAGGATTTTCTATATTATATGTTGGATATAGAAAATCAGTCATTACGTTACACATGTAAAGTTTCAATTTTTTCGTTTATTTGCTTATCATTTGTTGCGTTACTATAAATAAAAGTTTGACCTAAAAAGAGTACATGCAGTTGTTCCCACGGTAACATGCGCAAATTCCAATTATTTCGAAGTCTAGTTATTGCTTCACGAGGTGTTTCATCGGCGAGTGCAAAAGCTCCGTAATGCATTGGTATAAAATGTGTAGCGTTTAAATCTAAATAAGCTTGCACGGCCTCTTCAGGTGAAACATGAGATACTTTCATAAACCATTCTGGTTCATAAGCGCCAATGGGCATAAGAGCAATATCAATTAAAAAGCGTTCACCAATTTCTTTGAAACCTTGGAAATAGCCACTGTCGCCACAAAAATATATGGTTTCCATAGTCGTTTCATTATCAATAATCCATCCGCCCCAGTGAGACGTATTCATATCAAATAAGAATCTTCTCGTCCAGTGCTGAGCAGGTACGAAGTGAAAAGAAACTTCGTTAATTATCGTACTTTCCCACCATTTATACTCTTCTACATGTTTAAATCTCTTACGAGTAAATAATTTTTTTAATCCAATAGGTACAAGATATAGAACATCATCATTCAACTGACGAAGAGTTGAAAAATCTAAATGATCATAATGACCATGTGAAATAAGGACAATATCAATTTTAGGTAGTGCTTCTATAGAGAGTCCAGGTTCTGTAAGTCTTGGAACTAGCTTTAATTTATTAGCCCATACTGGATCTGTTAATATATTAAGTCCATTCGTTTGGATAAGAAAAGTGGAATGCCCAATCCATGTGATAGTCGTTTTTTCAACATTACTTTGCAAAAATGCACTTTGTTTAACGGGTGATTGTTCTACTAAGAAAGAAAAATCTTTTTTGTTTTGCTTTCGTTCTTTACGCCAGCGTAAAAAAGAGCGAATTGATTTTTTTGTACTAACATTATCCATATTTTCATAGCGCTTTGCCATGAACATCACCTCATTTAAAATCGTTGTATTTGTATTGTACCGAAATGTTGTTAAGGAATACAGTGTAAAACATGGATTAATGTTTAAGGAATTGTTAAAAAATAGGGAGAGGTATTTACAAAAGTAACAATGAAATTAGTTTTATCACTTTTATTTAGAGAAATAATAGTAAAAAAATATATTTTGTCTAGTAATTCGCTTGAAATAAAGAAGTAACATACGTAAATTCGTACGATTTCGTGAACAAATGTAGTAAACAATTTTCTCGTAGTGTTAACTTTTGTTATTATAAACATAACCTATTTAAATTTAGGATAGAGAAAAGAGGTTTATAAATGAAGCGTTATCAAAAAATAATTGGTCTTATGGTTGTATTTTGTCTCTTTGTACTTGCTGGATGTAGTGAATCAGGTTCAAAGCTTCGTAAACCATTAAATTGGGATTTAGAAACCTTCCAATTTACAAATCAAGATGGAAAGAAATTTGGTACAAAAGATTTAAAAGGGAAAGTTTGGGTTGCAGATTTTATGTTCACAAATTGTCAGACAGTTTGTCCACCAATGACTGCAAATATGGCCAAGCTTCAAAAGATGGCAAAAGAAGAGAAATTAGACGTTCAGTTTGTTTCATTTAGTGTAGATCCAGACCTTGATAAGCCAGAAAATCTGAAAGCTTTTATTCAAAAGTTTACAGAGGATACTAGTAACTGGAATTTATTAACGGGGTATTCGTTAGAAGATATTACAAAGTTTTCAAAAGATAATTTCCAATCACTTGTTGATAAGCCGGAGAACGGTCAGGTCATGCATGGGACATCATTTTATTTAATTGATCAAAACGGAAAAGTAATGAAAAAGTATAGTGGCATTAGTAATACGCCATACGAAGACATTATACGTGATATGAAGCGATTAGTGGGTTAAAAATAAGGGTGCATAGCACCCTTATTTTTTTTGTATTAGTCTATCGATAAAATGTCATGTTGCTGGGGAAGTTTCGGTGCACGAATTTCTAATACGCCGTTTTGATAAGAAGCTTTTGCCGCTTTTTTATTAATTGAATACGGCAATTTAATCAATCTTGATGCTTCTGAAATGGAACGTTCTCGGCGATAATAGTTATGGGATGTTTGTTCTTCTTCCTCTTCAAGTATCTCTTCTTTTACAGAGACTTTTAAGTATTCACTTTGTATTTCAATTTGGATTTGTTCTTTTTGTATACCTGGTAGTTCAGCTGTAACAACGAGTTCTTCACCAACTTCATATAAATCTACAGGGAATGTTAATAAACGGTTTCCTTTTTGGAAAAAATGATTTAAATCAGCGATTACATTGCGAAGAGGTGTTTGCTCGAAGAAATCATCAATTTGCTTTAAGTAATTACGAACCGGTGGGCGAGAAGAATCTTTTTTTTCTTCACTCATGGTATTCCCTCCTAGAAATCAATTTGCAATATCATATGACAAAAGCGGAGAAAGGTGAGTGCCTAGTTTTCATGTTTTCATAAAAAATTGTTAAAAATGTGAAATGGAGTGATTTTTTTATAGTTTTTGGTCGCCATATTCAGTTGATTATGCTAGTATAAATAGGGTTGATATAGTAGTATAGAGACAGAATGAAAACTGAAAGAGGGTAAGAAGTATGTGTGGTTTTGTAGGATGTTTATGTGAAAACCCTAGAGAGTTTTCAGAAACAGAAAAACATCAATTTGAAAATATGAACACGATGATTTTCCACCGTGGTCCAGATGACGAAGGATATTTTCGTGATGAACATGTACAATTTGGCTTCCGCCGTTTAAGCATCATTGACTTAGAGGCAGGACATCAGCCGCTAACTTATGAAAATGATCGATATGTAATTATTTTTAATGGTGAAATTTACAACTATGTAGAATTACGTGAAATGTTACTTGAAAAAGGTGCAACGTTTGCAACGCAATCTGATACAGAAGTTATCATTGCATTGTATGCACATATGAAAGAAAAATGTGTAGACTACCTTCGTGGTATGTTTGCATTTATGATTTGGGATCGTGAGGAAAAGAAACTTTTCGGTGCACGTGACCACTTCGGTATTAAACCTTTATACATCGCACAACAAGGTGATACTACATTCTTCGCATCTGAGAAGAAAAGTATTATGCATGTGATGGAAGATAAAGGCGTTAATCCAACGTCACTACAACATTACTTTACGTACCAATATGGTCCAGAGCCAGAAACGTTAACAATTGATGTTAATAAAATCGAGCCTGGTCATTATTTCGTAAAAGAAATCGGTAAAGAGATGGAAATCCATCGCTACTGGAAACCTTATTTCAACGCTTCAAGTGCAACGAAAGAGGAGCATATCCAAGCAATTCGTGATGTGTTATATGATTCAGTAAAAGTGCATATGCGTAGTGATGTACCAGTAGGTTCATTCTTATCTGGTGGTATCGATTCATCTATCATCGCTTCTATCGCAAGAGAAATGAATCCAAATCTTTTAACATTCTCTGTTGGTTTTGAGCAACGTGGTTTCAGTGAAGTTGATGTTGCGAAAGAAACAGCTGAGAAATTAGGCGTTAAAAACCATAACGTATTCATTTCAGCGAAAGAATTTATGGATGAGTTCCCAAAAATCATTTGGCATATGGATGATCCTTTAGCTGATCCAGCAGCTGTACCATTGTACTTCGTTGCGAAAGAAGCACGTAAACATGTAACAGTTGTTCTTTCAGGTGAAGGCGCAGACGAGCTATTTGGTGGTTATAACATTTACCGTGAGCCAAACTCACTAAAAATGTTCTCTTACATTCCTAGCCCAGGTAAGAGCGTTCTAAAAGCATTAAGTGGTGCTCTTAAAGAAGGATTTAAAGGTAAGAGCTTCTTAGAGCGTGGATGTACACCAATTGAAGAGCGTTACTATGGAAATGCTAAAATCTTCCGTGAAGAAGAAAAAGCTGAATTAATGAAGTATTACAATGAAAGTGTTAACTATATGGATATCACGAAACCATTGTATAACGAGATTAAAGATTATGATGATGTAAGTAAAATGCAGTACATTGACATGTTCACATGGTTACGCGGTGACATTTTATTAAAAGCTGATAAAATGACAATGGCAAACTCATTAGAACTTCGTGTACCGTTCTTAGATAAAGAAGTATTCGATGTTGCATCTAAAATTCCAACTGAATTTAAGATTGCTAACGGAACTACGAAAGCTATTTTACGTGAAGCAGCACGCGGAATCGTTCCAGATCACGTATTAGATCGTAAAAAACTTGGATTCCCAGTACCAATTCGTCACTGGTTAAAAGACGAAATGCATGATTGGGCTATAAATATTATAAACGAAAGTAAGACAGAGCATTTAATCGACAAACAGTATGTATTAAACTTACTGGAAGCACATTGTGCAGATAAAGGCGATTATAGCCGTAAAATTTGGACTGTACTTGCGTTTATGGTATGGCACCAAATTTATGTTGAGCATAAATACGATACGAATAAGTTCCATGAAGAAACAAAACGTGCGTATAGCTTAGTTTAATTAGAAAAACCTTAAGATCGCATACGGTCTTAAGGTTTTTTTCATAAATAGGAAGTATTATTGATACAATAATAGTAAAAGGATGGACAACATATGATTACGTTTGAGAAAGTTACTGTAGAAAATGAAAGCGTTGTTAAAGAAATGTTTAAATCGCATAGTTTAGGTGAGAAAAAGGTACAGTACTGTGTGAAAGTTGATGATACATATATTGGTGTAATAGATTATAGTGTACAAGAGGAACGGGCTGTTTTATCACAGCTAATTATTCATTTTGATTACCAAGGTTACGGTTATGGTACAAATACGTATTTTACATTTGAAGAAATGATGAAACAAAGAAATGTGAAAGAAATAAAAGTGCTACAAGAGAAATTAACAGAAAAGGCGAAGTCTTTCATAGAGAGTTTTGGTTTTACTTCAGAAGATGAAGAGTATGTAAAGAAAATATAACGATGATTATTTATGCGATACAATAAATATAAGGCAGGTGGATGTATGACGATGACTTCTGGTCTTGTATTAATTGGAGGGTGCTTTATAGTAGCAGAATTATGTCATATAATCATTCGGAAAAGAATGAGTAAGAAAAAAAAGCCATATGAATTACAATACATCCCTGTCTTTTTCATTATGTTTTGTATGCTTAGTACATTACAAAATCTAATGAACTTTCCACCACTTGTAAATGTTTTTTTAAAGTTTGGTTTACTTTATAGTGGTGTTGGAATAGCACTTTTATTTATTTTATTTTGCATACGTTATGTTCACTATCAATCGTATATATTTATTTTAAATTGGTTAAAGCAAGATGATAGAAACCGCCTTACATAAGGCGGTTTTTTTATTTGCAATTGTAACAGAACTTGTACATTTCACATAAAATAGGACGAGTAGAAATGCGAACATATTACAAGAAAGGGGCGGGGCAATAAAATGAAACTTGTTATAGACGCAGGGCACGGTGGATATGATTCTGGTGCTGTTGGTAATGGTTTAGTAGAAAAAAACTTAACACTTCAAATTGCTAGACGCGTTCGAGACATTTTAACGGTAAATTACCCAATTACAATTAAAATGACACGTGATAGTGATGTGTTTATTTCTTTATCGGAACGTGCTAATATTGCTAATGCTTTCAGTGCGGATTATTTTATTTCATTTCATATTAATAGCGGCGGGGGTACAGGTTTTGAAAGTTATATTTATAATGCGTTATCCAATAGCAGCACTGCATATGCAAAGCAACAAAAAATGCATACAGCTGTCAATCCTGTATTAATAAAATACGGTCTTCGTGATCGAGGAGCAAAAAAAGAAAATTATGCGGTATTAAGAGAAACCGCAATGGATGCAATTTTAACTGAGACTGCTTTTATTGATACAGCGTTTGATGCGAATTTATTAAAAAATCCACAATTTATTGAAGATCTAAGTCAAGCGTATGCAAATGGAATAGCAGCTATTTTGGGAGTAGCTCCAAATCCACAACCCCCTAACCCACAACCGACACCTCAAACGAAGGGAATCGCTTATGTTCTTGGGAAAAATGTAAATTTAAGAAATGGTCCATCAACTTCTTCCTCAGTTATTCGTCAATTAAATTCTCCAGAATCTTACGTTGTATATCAGGAAAGTAACGGATGGCTAGATTTGGGGAATGGACAATGGGTGTATAATGATCCTTCGTACATTAATTTTGTAAAGACAAGCAATAGTGATGGAAGCCCGATTGGGGTTGCATATATACAAGGGATGAATGTAAATTTAAGAAGTGGTCCATCAACTACATCTGCAGTTATCCGCCAATTAAATTCTCCAGAATCTTATTTAGTATATATAAATGAAAATGGTTGGTTAAACCTTGGGGGAAATCAGTGGGTATATAATGACTCAGCGTATATTAAGTATACTCAATATTAGGAATTGAAATGATAGTGCAATATGGATGCGTATCCTTGTTATGTATAACAAGGATACGCATTTTAATAACAACATTTTTTTTCATACTTATGCACTATGTTTTAAAAAGAAACATTAGAAAAGCGGATAGAATCTAAATAGTATATATTAAAAAAGTTATCTTATATACATTGACAATGTATGTAAGATACATTAATCTTTAAATGTTAATGATAATCGATTTCATCTAGGGAGGACATATGATACATACTAAAAAACTAATTATGTTCTGCATTATGATACTCATGGTTGTAATTGCAGGATGTAGTAAAGAAGAGAAAAAAGAAAATAATATATCAGCGAAAGCAAAAGATTCATATACGGTAAAGCATGCAATGGGTGAAACGACAGTAAATGGTACACCTAAAAAAGTTGTTGTTTTAACAAATGAAGGCGCAGAGGCTCTCCTAGCTGTGGGCGTAACGCCAGTGGGGACTACGAAACCACGTGCTGGTGATGAATGGTATCCTCATTTAGCGAAAGAGTTAAAAAACACGGAAGTTGTAGGAACTGAACGTGATATTAATTTAGAGGCTGTAATGAAGCTTAAGCCAGATTTAATTATCGGAAATAAAATGCGTCATGAAAAAATATATGATCAGCTAAAAGAAATCGCACCAACTGTTTATGCAGAAACATTACGCGGTGATTGGAAAGAAAACTTTACACTTTATACAAAAGCTGTAAATAAAGAAAAAGAAGGGCAAAAAGCTCTTGATGATTATAAAAAACGCATTGAAGGAATGAAAGAGAAGTTAGGCGATAAATTGAATTCTAAAGTTTCTATTATTCGTTTCGTGCCAGGTGATGTTCGTATTTATCAAAAAAACTCATTCTCGGGCGTTGTTTTAAATGATATTGGATTTAAACGACCACCATTACAAGATAAAGATGATTTTGCGATAAAAGGAATTACAAAAGAGCAGATTCCAAATATGGACGGAGACTACTTATTCTATTTCACGTCTGATAAAGATGCAGATAAGAATAATGAAGGAAATTCGTTAGCAAAGGAATGGACAGAAGATCCACTCTTTAAGCAACTACAGGCTTCTAAAAATAACAAAGTATTCCAAGTAGATGAGGTAATCTGGAATACAGCAGGCGGTATTAAAGCTGCGAACCTTATGTTAGATGATATTGAAAAATATTTCCTTAAATAAATGATAAAATACATCACTTTTACGAAGTGATGTATTTTTTGTTTGTGAAAATACAGAAAATTCCTTCTTTCAGGGTGTCATAAGTTGTACAATAAAATCAATCATGTGATAAAGGAGTGGGGAAGAATGAAAGCTACTCATAAAGATTGGATCTTGTTTAATGGGAGAATGATTAATACGAAGGAAGAACAGCCGATGGTCGCATTAGAAGAGCGAGGCTTCCAATTTGGTGATGGGATTTATGAAGTATTTAGACTATACGATGGCAAGCCTCATTTATTAGATTTACATTTGGAACGATTCTTTAACTCTATGGCGGAAATAAAACTAATTCCACCATTTACGAAGGAAGAATTAGTAGAAGAGTTATATCAAATGATTAAAAAAAATCAATTTCAAGAAGATGGGAATGTATATTTACAAATATCAAGAGGTGCACAACCGCGCAATCATGTATATGAATCAGATTTACAACCGACATATTTTGCAAATCTTGTTTCGTTCCCAAGACCAGTTGCTTCAATGGAGGCAGGGATTAAGGTGACAGTAGAAGAGGACATCAGGTGGAAGTTTTGCCATATAAAATCTTTAAATTTGCTTCCTAATATCATGATCAAAAACAAAATAAATGAACAAGGGTATCAAGAAGCAATATTAGTACGAGATGGCATTGTGACTGAAGGGTGTCATTCCAATTTCTTTATCGTGAAGAATAATAAGTTGATTACACATCCAGCGGATCATTTCATTTTACATGGTATTACACGTCACTACGTAATTACATTAGCGAAAGAGTTACATATCGATGTAGAGGAACGAGAGTTTTCATTACAAGAAGTATATGACGCTGAGGAGTGCTTCTTTACAGCGACGCCGCTTGAAATATTCCCAGTCGTTCAAATTGGTGATGAACAGTTCGGGGCTGGTGAAAGAGGACCAATTACGAAAAAACTACAAGCTGCATACGAAGAGAGTATTCGTTTATTTAAAGTGACAAATTAATTATGAAGAAAAAAGCTGGTATTCTTCCGGCTTTTTTTCATGATATAATTCAAGCATAGGACAAGTTTTGAAAACGCTGTAAAAAGGGGATTTAATATATGAATTATGAAGATTTTAAAGAAGTAATTCACGGAAGACGAAGTGTTAGAAAGTTTACAGATCAAGAAGTATCTACTAATGATATAAAAGAAATAATTGATTGTGCTCGTTACGCACCAAGTGATACGAATTCACAAACGTGGGAATTCTTAGTTATCATGAATCGAGAGAAGATTAAAGAAATTGAACAAATGACATGGGATGCATTACATAAACTTGCGACAAAAGCAGCAGAAAATGGAGAAGAGAAAGCAGGGAAATTACTTACACGTTCTTTCGGACCATATGCAACAGCTTTCTCGGAGGCACCAGTATTAATCGTATGTTTGGCAACACCATATGAATCAAAGTTCCGTGAAAAGATATTTGATCCAATTGCTTTTGTTCCAGATTCAGTTTGGGAAGAAGAAGGCATTAAGAGTAGCTGTTTAGCGGCACAAAACTTAATGTTAGCTGCACATGCAAAGGGACTTGGTACTTGTCCAATGACAGGGCCAGTATTGCTAGCTCAAGATGAACTGCGCCAATATTTACAAATTGAGCCTGAAAAACAAATAAATATGGTTATTTCACTCGGATTTCCGAAAGATAAACCGAAGAAACTTACAAGAAAAGAAGTAGATGAGATTACAACGTTTGTTTTTTAATTGCTGTATAGAAAAGACATTGAACTAACAATGTCTTTTTATTTTTGAGGGTATGTAATTCATATGTTGGGCTAAAATGATAGATAAGAGGGAATTACTATTTATTTCATAAAAAAAATTAATGTTCTATTAAGGAAAGTATGATACATTAATCGTGAGCAAGATTCTATTTGTTCATGAAAGTGTTGAAAGTAGTCTCAAAATTTAAAAGTTATTTTTGTATAATAAATTATAATGAAGTTACAGGGGGGATGAATTTTGAAAAAATTCATAATCACTGGATTGTCTGTATTGTTATTAGTTGGTTGCGGTGCTCCACAGGAAAAAGAGGACGCGCAATCAAACCAGGAAGAACAAGTTGTAAACGCAAGTGATGAGAATATGGTTGTATTTCCTGAAGGAGCAATGTCAATTGGAGAAGGGAAAGTAAAAGTTATTACTCCAGATGGTACTTCTGAAAACGGCAATATACCGACTGTATTCATCAAAAAGGATACGTTAATTCAGCAAGTTGAATTAGAACTTTCTAATTTTCAAAGTGATAAAGAAACATTCGTATTTGTAGATCAAATGTATACGGATAAACATCAAGTAACTAGTACAACGCAGACAACAGTGCAGTTAAAAGAAAAAACGCTGGAAACAGGTAGTCATACAATTACTGCAGTTCAGTATGAAAACAATGACCCGAAAGGAAAGGTTATTAGTTTTAATCAAGCAACATTTGAGACAAAACCAGCGTCTTAATATGAATAAAAAGTACATTACTCAAAAAGTAGTGTGCTTTTTTGTTTGGACTAGAGTGTGCAAGAGTGAATAACTTATTTCATTTTCTAATACAATTAAATAGGAAGAAATCACTTGTTACTTATGACAGAGAAAGAGGCTGAATACGTGAATCGGTGTATTCGTATCATTTTGATTAGCCTAATGATGGCAGTAATTTGGTTTACGATATAAGAGTTTATGCAAATAACGCTCAATTATCAAATTCATGACTTGTTAATAGGAGCTATTTGTTTTACCATTGTTTATCTATTATATCCCGCACTAACGGGCAGTAAGACCTTACCTTAAAACTCGGTATAGGTGAGGAGATTAGGTGGGAGATCAACTGCCTGTAAATGCACGATTGATGAGGGCTGATAATCATTGGAGATGAACAACCTCTCCAATGATTAAAGTTTCACTTTATGATAAACTCGGATTAAGGTGAGTTTTGCAAGAAAAATGTAGGTATTTCATTTGAAATGTCGAATAGTACATACGATGTCGTAATAACAAATTTTCTATTGTTTACTGTGAAACAGAAGAAGGAGAGATAGTAATGAAACGAGCTCTTATTAATATTGATTATACATATGATTTTGTAGCGGAAAAAGGTGCTTTAACTTGCGGAAAACCAGGACAAGAAATTGAGAATGAAATTGTACATATAACGAAGCAATATATTGAAAATGGGGATTACGTAGTGTTTGCAATTGATAAACATGAAGAAAATGATGAATATCATCCCGAAGCGAAATTATTTCCTCCTCATAATATAGCAGGTACAAATGGTAGAGACTTATTCGGTGAGTTACAAGAAGTATACGAAACATATAAAAATGCTGAGAATGTATATTATATGGATAAAACGCGATACAGTGCGTTTGCTGGAACGGATTTAGAGATGAAGCTAAGAGAAAGAGGAATAGCAGAAGTTCATCTTGTAGGTGTTTGTACTGATATTTGTGTTCTTCATACAGCAGTAGATGCTTATAATAAAGGGTTTAAAATTGTTGTTTATGAAAAGGCGGTTGCATCTTTTAATGCGCAAGGACATGAATTTGCACTTGGACATTTTAAGTCATGCTTACATGCAGAAGTGAAGTGAAAAAAGAGGCCTTTAAAAAAGGTCTCTTTTATTTGTCCTTGTTCATTGAAAACAGCTACCGCAACGCCTAATAAATTGAGTGGTCTTGATCCGACAACTTTTCTAAGTTCTTCAATATATCCCATTGTATGTAACCTCCGTAAGAAAAAATAAGAGCAAATAAACTATTCGTTATTATGTAAATATATTCCTCTTTATAAGGGGAGAGAAGACATATAACTTATTTGTGTTATTTGGTAAAATATACATCAAAAAAGGTCAAACAAAACCTTTGATCTTTTTTGACCAAATGTTATAATAAAGGCAGAAAGAGATAATCTTTCATTCATAAATAATAAGGAGGAAAAAATATGCGTAATTTATTTCCAGAGATAACAAAACGTCAAAATGGTATTTTTGATTTTGGGCCTTCTTTATTAGAAGGGATGACAGATGCTTTCTTTAAGCCACTAAACATGGATACTTTTAAAGTAGATGTTCATGAGCAATCTGATAAATATACTGTGAAAGCAGATTTACCAGGTTTTCAAAAAGAAAATATTCAAGTTGATTTTGAACAAGATGTATTAACGATTCAAGCAACTAACCATAATGAAGTAGAAGAAAAAAATGAGAATGGCACATATATTCGTAAAGAACGTTCTATAGGTTCTGTAACTCGACGCTTTAGTTTTAAACAAGTTGAGGAAGAAAATGTTAGAGCAAATTATAAAGATAGCGTACTGACAATAGAATTACCAAAATTGAAAGAAGAAAAGAGCAGTAAGACAACAATTAATATCGAATAAAAGAGCTGATAAATTCAGCTCTTTTTTACGTAGTTAATGAATAAATTAGTTGAAATCGTAATGACATGAATAAAGTTTTAACGTTTAAAAAATTTCACGATTTGCTCCCTTTAGATTATTAAAAAGGGTATATTTAAAGGGACAGGAAAAAGAACAGCTAGACATACTGTTTAAAGTGAATTAGTAATAGAGTCAAAATACATAGTAAGGGTAGTGGCATTTTAGATTAGGATAATAGATTTTTCTGGAACAAACTTAGGCGATTATGAATTTTTTAATTAGTAAGGAAGTGGTTAGATGAGTTTATTAACGTATACGGAAGAATTTTTTAATTATGTAAGAGAGTTTTTACTTTTAAGATTTTTACTATTTGCTTTCGTTCTAATCATTATTTCATTTGTAATAAACCGCATTATTGATTGGTTTTTTAGGAAATCAAGCTTTTTTGATGAAGAGGTAGAGCAGACGATTCAAAGTGTAATTCGATCTATTTTTAGATATATCATTATCATCAGTCTTATCATATATTTAATTAGCCAATTTATAGATATAAAAAGTATTATTGCAGGTGCAGGGATAGCTGGAGTTGTCATCGGTTTTGCTGCACAACAGATGCTAAAAGATGTTATATTAGGCTTTGCAAGATTAGCGGACAAAGAGTTTCGGGTTGGTGATTTTGTAACTTTTAACGGAACAAATTCAGGAACTATTGAAGAGATTAGTATTCGTTTTATGCAAATTCGTGAATGGTCAGGAAAACTACTTACCATCCCGCACGGAGAGATTAGAACGATACAAAATTTTAATAAAGGATGGATGCGTGTAATTGAACGCATCACGGTAAGTTATCAGGAAGATCCAACAAGAGTGAAGGAATTGTTAGAAGAAGTATGTGTTATATGCAATGAAAAATTGAATCAAACTCTTTATAGAGTAGAGGATGAGGCTGTTGAACCATTTAAATACGTTGGTGTTACAGACTTAAATCCTAACTTGAAATATGTTGGCTATGAATTTTGTATTACAGGTTTAATAAAGCCAGAAGATTATTTTGAAACTTCTAGACAAGTAAGATTTGAATTAATGTCTATGTTCCATAAAAATCAAGTGCAAATGCCAGCAGCGAATATGGTTGTTACTACTGAAGGTTTACAGCATATCCATGGTGGACAATCTTTATCGGACAGCTAAAGTAGAATCGTTTGTTAACAAAAATTCTGCTTCCAAAATTGGATAGAATAACAATAATAAAATGATTGATATAAAGAAAGGGCTGAAGGAATTCGGTTCTTTTTTTATTTATAGAATTTAGAAATTTCTTAATGTTATAATTGTAGTTGGTGATGAGAATGAACTTTGAAGAAAAAGAGATGCGTCGTTTAGAAGCATTAAAAGAAATTGCTGAATTATTAAATGAAGCAACAAACTTACAGGATATGTTAGAAAAAGTGTTGCATACATTGTTACAAGTAATGAATTTACAAACAGGGTGGATATTCTTTATTGATGAAAGTGGAAAGCATAGCATGCTTGTAGACGAAAATTTACCAGAAGCTCTTACGTGGCAAGAGAAGAAGCCGATGTGTGAAGGAAACTGTTGGTGTGTAGAACGTTTTGTAAATGGGAGATTGGAAAAAGCGACTAATATTATTGAATGTAAGCGAATAGAAGATGCAATTGAATGTAATTGGGGAGAGACAGAAGATGTTACACATCATGCGACAATTCCGCTTAGGTCTGGATCAGAAAAATTTGGTCTACTAAATGTGTCTGCACCTCATAAGACTCATTTTTCAGAGGAAGAGTTAGCATTATTAGAATCAATTGCATTTCAAATTGGAACGACAATACAACGTATTCAGTTAGTTGAGAAAGAACGTAAATATGTAGTGGTAGCGGAAAGAAATCGACTTGCACGTGATTTACATGATTCAGTAAAACAATTGTTATTTTCTATTATGCTAACAGCGAAAGGTACTCTGAATATGACGCAAGATAGAGAATTGCAAGAGATGTTAAGTTATATTGGAGAATTATCACAAGAAGCATTACAAGAGATGACTCTATTAATTTGGCAATTAAGACCTGAAGGATTAGAGAAAGGGTTAGCAGAAGCAATTCAAAATTACGGGAAGTTATTAGGAGTTCAAGTGGAAGTTCGAATTGATGGGATGGTTTCAATTGGGGATGAAATAGAAGAAGTTTTATGGCGTATTAGCCAAGAGGCGCTACATAATTGTAAAAAGCATGCTTCGTGTGAAAAGGTACATATTCTTTTGAAAATAGAAAATAACCAGTTACATTTTTACATAGAAGATAATGGAATAGGATTTATACAAGAACAAGTAAGGGAATCAGCACTTGGTCTGAAAAGTATGAAGGAACGTATTCAGTTAATGAAGGGATCGTTTCAAATTATAACGGAGCTGAAAAAGGGTACAAAAATAGAAATTCAATTGCCGATTTGAAGGGGAGAATAAGATTGAAGATTAAATTGCTACTAGTTGAGGATCATCATATCGTTCGAAGAGGACTTGTATTCTTTTTGAAAACGAGAGAAGAATTTGAAATTATTGGGGAAGCGGAAAATGGCGAAGAGGCATTACATTTCGTGCAAAAAGAAAGACCGGATGTCGTACTAATGGATGTATCGATGCCGAAAATGGATGGAATTGAGGCAACAAAACGTCTAAAGCAATACGATGAGACGATAAAGGTACTTATATTAAGTAGTTTTTCAGAGCAAGATTATGTTATACCAGCACTTGAAGCTGGAGCAGATGGTTATCAATTAAAAGAAGTACAACCTGAGCAACTTGTCGCTTCTATTATTGCAGTACAGCAAGGAAATGCGAATTTTCACCCGAAAGTAACACCTGCATTAATGGGGCGTTCCGCAGTAAAGAAGGAAATAGAAAATCCTTTTTCAATGTTAACGAAAAGAGAACAAGAGGTACTTCGCGAAATTGCAAAAGGAAGAAGCAATAAGGAGATTGCAGCAGAACTTCATATTACAGAACAAACTGTGAAAACACACGTTTCAAACGTTTTAGCTAAATTGGAAGTGGATGATCGTACGCAAGCCGCATTATACGCAGTGAAACATGGGGAGAATTACTCATAAGTATGAATAATTCTGTTATATCGTATGACAGAATACATAGGAGCAATTAAAAATTATAGTAATCCCTAATATAGGTTTTTCTTCTTTCGATAATTAGGTACAATAAAGTGAAACTCTAATCAGTGGAGGACCATCCCCACTGATGATTAGTTTAACTAATCGGTTTTTACAGGATAAAGCTACGATGGAAGGGGAGGATATGCTATGCCTGGTACAAGAAGTGGGATTGGAAAGATTCAGGCTTCGTTAAATGGTTTATCACCGAAATTGCGAAGTATTGCCGAACATATTTTGAAACATCCACAAGATGTTGTACATAAATCTATTACAGAATTAGCTGAAGTTACGAATAGTTCCGAAGCTACGATATTCCGCTTATGTAAAAACCTTGGTTTGCAAGGTTTTCAAGATTTAAAGATTACATTAGCTCGTGAAATTGTACATACACCGATGCAAAATATCCATGAAGAGGTATCAGCAGAAGATAGTATGGTAACTGTTGCTAAAAAAGTTTTTCATTCGCATATTACAGGACTGCAAGATACTTTACATTTGCTTAATGAAACGGCACTTGAGCAGGCTGTACGGGCCTTACAAGAAGCAAGTCGAATTGAGTTTTATGGAAATGGTGGCTCTGGTATTATTGCAATGGATGCGTATCATAAGTTTATGAGAACGGGTATTTCTTGTATCGCTCATACTGATTCGCATTTTCAAATTATGGGAGCAGGTTTACTCTCGGAAAATTCAGTTGTTATTGGTATTTCTCATTCTGGTAGCAATAAAGGATTACTTGAAGCATTAGAAGTAGCGAAAGCAAGAGGGGCCAAAATTATTGCGATTACGAGCTATAAGAAATCAGCATTAAGTCAACTTGCTGATATAACGTTATATACATCAACACGTGAGACTGAATTCCGCACAGAAGCAAGTTCATCAAGATTAGCACAGTTAAGCTTATTAGATACTTTGTATGTAGGGTTGTCGTTGCAACGACAAGAGGAAACTCTAAAAAATTTACAAAGTATACGTGAAACGATTTCGATGAAGCGAATATAAAAAAAGCTCTTCAAATGAAGAGCTTTCAGACTGTAGACAAACTATTTTTGGAGAGTTCAAATGCTAAAAATAGTTTGTTTCTTATTTTAGGGATAATTTATCCAATGGAATTTATATGTAGTGCTTTCTATACTATAATTTACTATAAGTGAGGAAGGTGTCTTATGAAAATATCTGTTTATGTTGCAAGTGCATTTAGTAAGGATCATAAAGGCGGAAATAAAGCAGGAGTGGTATTTATTGAGAATACATTGACCACTACTCAAAAAATGGAAATAGCCAAACAACTGGGCTATGCGGAAACCGCATTTATATCAGAATCTGAAATTGCTGATTATAAATTTGAGTATTTTACACCAAAAGAAGAAGTTGATTTATGTGGTCATGCCACAATTGGCTCTTTCGCGATACTGATGCATTTAAATAAACTTTTCAGGAATCGCTATACGATTGAAACGAACAGCGGTGTTCTTACTATTACTATAAAAGATGACATCATATTCATGGAACAAAATAAACCGATATTCTATGATGTTGTATCTCCAAACGAGTTCATCGACTGTTTTGATAGTAAAGATATAGAAAATAAATACCCAATTCAAATTGTCTCCACGGGCTTAAAAGATATTTTAATTCCTATAAAAAGTGAAACACAATTACATGCACTGCAACCTAATTTTGAAAAAATTAAAGAAATCAGCAAGTATTATAATGTTGTCGGGATGCATCTATATACTTTTAATGACAATCGAATTATATGCAGAAATTTTGCTCCGCTATACGACATCAATGAAGAAGCAGCGACTGGAACTTCAAACGGTGCATTAGCTTGCTACCTTTATGAACAGCACTACTTGCAAAAAGAAGTCTATGTATTTGAACAAGGCTATTCTTTACACTCGCCTTCTGAAATATTAGTTAAATTAGCAACCAATAGCAAAAATAAAATAGAAAAAGTTTATGTTGGTGGCAAAGGATATTACTGTGAAACTAAGTGTTTACATGTAGAAAATATTGAGTGAAGAGCTTTTTTATCGGTAAGAAGTTTGTTAATTTATTTTCTTTTAGAAATATGTGACTTACTTATAGTCAATGATAAACTCTCATTTTTAAAAATTTAAAATAAAGACCGATTTGTGTAATGATTCAAATATTGTTCATAATTTCACAAGTTGTTTATGAAGTGTCATGTTATGATGAAGATGTAATGATGATTGAACACTTAAATTTGGTACAATAACTAGCCAAAGTAGTGAAGAAAGTAGTTGTGAGATAAACTCATTAAAATGCTAAAACACTAAAGGGGAGATCACATATGAAAGCAGTAGTGGTTAATAAAAACAGCAAAGCAAACATCGAAGTGATTGAAAAAGAATTACGTCCGTTACACTCAGGTGAAGCGTTAGTAGATGTAGAATATTGTGGAGTTTGCCACACTGATTTACACGTTGCGAATCATGATTTTGGTAACACTGATGGCCGTATTCTTGGTCATGAGGGTGTAGGTATTGTTACGAAAATAGCTGATGATGTTACTTCAATAAAGATAGGTGACCGTGTAAGTATTGCATGGATGTTCCAATCTTGTGGACGTTGTGAATATTGCGTAACTGGTAGAGAAACATTTTGCCGTGAAGTTAAAAACGCTGGTTATTCAGTGGATGGTGGTATGGCTGAACAATGTATCGTTACAGCTGATTATGCGGTAAAAGTACCAGAAGGATTAGATCCTGCTCAAGCATCATCAATTACTTGTGCTGGTGTAACTACATATAAAGCTATTAAAGTATCAGATATTAAACCTAGTCAACCTATTGTAATCTATGGCTGCGGTGGATTAGGTAACTTAGCTATCCAATATGCTAAAAATGTATTTGGTGCAAAGGTAATCGCAGTAGACATTAATGATGACAAATTAGCCTTAGCAAAAGAAGTTGGTGCTGATATGACTATCAATCCAATTTCTCAAGGTCCTGCTGATAAAATTGTGCAAGAGGAGTTTGGTGGCGCTTATGCTGCGGTAGTAACAGCAGTCTCTAAAGTAGCCTTTAACTCAGCAGTTGATGCAGTACGTGCTTGCGGTAAAGTAGTTGCAGTAGGGCTACCAGTAGAAACAATGGACTTAAACATCCCACGACTTGTACTGGATGGAATTGAAGTAGTTGGTTCTCTAGTTGGTACTCGTAAAGATTTGGAAGAAGCGTTTATGTTCGGGGCAGAAGGAAAAGTAGTGCCGGTTGTTCAAACTTGTTCTCTAGATAAAGTACAAAATGTATTCGAAGAAATGGAACAAGGTAGAATTCAAGGGCGTATGGTAATTGATTTTAAAAAACATAATTGTGCTTGCAAATAATTCACTTTAAATATAAAAAGCATGAGTCTAGCAAAGGACATGTAAAAAAGTTAGACAGTATAAGAAGATGATCCCTGTATTTAATAGGGATCATCTTCTTTATTTTCTACTAATATCAATGCCAATTAATACTTGATTAATGAGAAATGATTAAAGGTTTACTTTATTTGCAAACGAAAAGGAATCTTTATGTTTAACAAATTTTTTATGATCTGGAACGTTTTGAATTGCTACAATTTGCGAATCTCTTGCTTTCAGTGCATCTTGAATCCCGATGGTCATAAGCTTAATAAATAGAATCGTAATAAAGAATGAAGCGAGAGTATAAAAAATAATCCACCATGAAAGATTCATTTCATTACGATTTAATCCAATAAGACCTGCCCAATCATTAGATAGAGAAACAGGTTTAAGCACTCCGTCATAGAGTTCACGCATTTGTATCCCGCCAATTACAATGTTAAGCAACGCTAAATGGATAACGAGTATGAGTGTTTGGACGATATGTTCCATAAATAATACAAATAAGCGGTCAAGTAATAAGACTCGTAAGTGTTTTTTAATAATATGAAAACGGCTAGCACCCAGTAATTGTGAACTTAAGATGTAATCTCGTTTCATAAATTCATCAACCTCTGAGGATATGTATAAAGAAAGTGTAGGCAGAGCGACGAAAATAAGTACGAGTACTTGATAAAACGTAAATGAAATATTTGGATCTACCCCATCAGCATTTGATGTGATTATAATATTAACGGGCGTGATGAGTATGAATGCGATAAATAGAGTTGGAATATAATAAAAAACTTCTGAGCATGACTGGAAAAATCTCTTGAGTTTTGGAGCAAATAAACTTAAGAGGATTCCTATACATGTTCCGCATAAAATTCGAAAGAAGCTAATTGCCACTGCTAATAAAATAGTGAATTTTGCTCCTTCTACAATTTGTAAGAAAACAGACTCTCCAAAACGATCAGATCCAAAAGGTGGAATTAACGATGGCGGAAAGGGGGCCTTTCCAAGTAATTCGTTATTGTCATTGTAAAGTAACTGAGGAGGTTTTGGGATGTTATCTTTAAAGAACCAACTATAAATAAAACTAGCTGAAATAAGTATGAATAGATAAGTAAAGCCGATTAAAAAGCGTTTTGATTTCCAAATAGATTTCATAATGATACTCCTTTCAATTGCTTTTTCCATCTATTCATCATGAATGAGACTATTTGGAAAATGGCATAAAACGGTAAAATAATCATAACAAGTATGATAAATGCAGCTGGAGGTGAAACAAACGCCTTATTAAATAAAAATTGAATAATGCCTTCCATATTAAAAACAAATTCTAAAATGAATAAATTAGAAAGTAAGAAAACAAAAATCGTTTTTAAATGGTGGAAGAAGTGGATAGATATATTTTTGAATAAATGAATGCATAGTATATAACTTGATGAAAGGCCTTTTCCATATGCAACCTCTACGTAATGTTTTCCTTGTTCTTCTTTTATGTATAACACAATCATCCGAAACATTTGTAATGTAGGTAAGACAGCTAATGATAAAATAGGGAGTAAATAAGCTCGATTTTCATTAAAAGAAATAATAGTGACAGGAGATTCCCCAAATTTCTGAAGTACCCATATGAAAAATATTTGCAAACAAATCATCATCATCATATCAGGGACAGCTTCTAATATGAACACAATTCGGTTTATCCATTTTTTTATATAATCTTTTGCTAAAAAATAAAAAAATGCCATGCTGGATGATAAAAAGAGAGCAAGAAAAAAGGCTGAAAATAATATAGTAAATGAATATAGGTAAGGTTCTAAAACAGTTGGAAATAATGGTGTTTTTTTGAAATGGCCAAACTTCGGGTCTGATCCTATAATCACTAATGATTCAGGGGAGAAGACCTGTTTTAACATGGTAACGATCTGATTAAAAAAATAAATTGGTTGAAAGGTAAATCCTTGTTGAGTGATAAATAAATAAGGTAAATTTAATAATAGTAAGAGTGATAAAAGAATTGATGAAAGCTTAATTGTGAATTGAGATATTTTATTTAACATTAAATCCCTCCGACATCTTTTTACAACATTATACAATAAATTCTGTATTATTATTTTATTTTTCTGAAAAATAAAAATACACTTCGGTTTTATAGTATGCAAGATATATTTACAAGATAAAAAAGTGATAGTAGGGGGCCACGCTCTATGTTTATCAAGATAAAAGACTAGTGAACTTAAAACAATAAATAAGAGCAAAATGCACAGAATTCTCATTCTGCGGTTAGTTACTTTTCTTGGTTTGATGGTGATGTTACGTGACCGCTAAAAATGAATATTGCTTTTCAACTCTTTCTTCAAGCAAATAAGTAGAACGTATGGAGGACTATGTATGTGTTGTTAATGAGAGGAAAGAGTGTATTGCGTAACGAATATAACGTAATTTTACCGCATGGAAAAGCTAAATGTAGTATATAAGTGAAATGGAATGAGGGGATTTATTTTTTGGTATGAAAAAAATTTTCTTTTTATAAATTGATAAATGAAAAAATATTTTATATACTAATTCATGTAAACGGTTTACTAAATCGTATTTTGCTAGAAATGAAGGGAAGATTCGCATGGAAACAAGGGGGAGAGTAATCGGGATTGATATCGGTACCACAAGTACAAAAACGGTTGTGTTCACAGAAAAAGGAAAAGTCATTGCATCACATGCAATCGATTACCCAATTATTCAACCGAATGTAGGATGGGCTGAGCAAGATCCTGATGTAATATGTGCCGCTGTATACAAAAGTGTAAGCGTTGCCATTGAAAAAGGTAATGTATTACCAGAAGATATTTCTTCAATCGGTATTAGTACAGCTATGCACGCATTAATTGCAGTAGATGAAAATGGTGCGCCATTAACGCGTTCTATCATTTGGGCAGATAATCGAAGTACGAAGCAATCAGAAAAATTATTACAACAAATGAATGGGCATGAAATTTATAGACGTACAGGTACACCGATTCATCCGATGTCACCACTTTCTAAATTGTTATGGATGAAAGAAGAGGAACCAGAGTTATATACAAGTGCCTATAAATTCATTTCCATTAAAGAGTATGTGATTTACCAATTATTTTCACGCTACGTAGTTGATTATTCGATTGCTTCTGCTACGGGGTTATTTAATTTAGAAACATTAAACTGGGATGAAGATGTTTTAACTATGTTACATATGTCACCAGAACAATTATCAACCCCTGTACCAACTACATATATTTTATCAGGTATGAAGCCAGAATTAGCACAGAAGATGGGGATAAGTGCAGAAACACCAATTGTCATCGGAGCAAGTGATGGGGTTCTTGCAAATGTAGGAGTTGGTGCGATATCACCGGGTGCGGCTGCAATTACGATTGGAACGAGTGGTGCGGTTCGAACAATCTCATCAAATATAAATACAGATGAGAAAGGGAGAACGTTTTGTTACGCATTAACAGATGAGCACTGGGTAATCGGTGGTCCAACGAATAACGGCGGAATATTACTGAGATGGTTACGTGATGAATTTGGTAGTCCAGAGCAAGAAGTAGCAAGAAAGCTCGGCATTGATCCTTATGATTTATTAATTAAATATGCAGAAAGCGTACCAGCTGGAGCGGATGGACTATTGTTCTTACCTTTCTTATCTGGAGAACGCGCACCTTACTGGAATGCAAATGCTCGTGGTACATTCTTTGGAATCAATCTTCAACATAAGCGAGAACATTTTATACGTGCAGTGATGGAAGGTGTTTGTATGAGTGTATATTCAGTAGCACTAGCAATCAGGGATTGTACAGGGCCACTTACTGAAATACGAGTTTCAGGAGGGTTTGCAAAATCTGCATTTTGGAGACAAATGTTGTCCGATATGATGGGAAAAGAATTGCTTGTTCCGGAAAGCCATGAAGCATCTGCGCTTGGGGCAGCGGCAGTTGCTTTATATGCTGTAGGAAAAATCGATTCTCTTGAAGAGGTAAAGGATTGGATTGATATTGTCCATCACCATGTACCAAATAAAGAAAATACGGCTATATATTTAGAAATGTTTTATATGTATGAACGACTTTACAATCGCTTGAAAGAAGAATTTGATTGTATAGCTGCTTTCCAACGTAAACAATAGGGGGATTGGGAGAAATGGTAGTTGGGATCGTACTAGCGGCAGTTGTCATACTACTTTTACTTATTACGGTAGTAAAATGGCATCCATTTGTCGCATTAATTTTAACAGCAATTGGTGTAGGATTAGCAATGGGAATGCCTTTAATTGGAACTTCACCAAAAGATCCAGGGATTATTGATTCTATTAAACTAGGGCTTGGTAATACGTTAGGGTTTTTAGCGATAGTTTTAGCACTAGGAACGATGCTTGGAAAAATGATGGCCGAATCTGGTGGTGCTGAACGTATCGCTAACACATTAATTAATCGTTTTGGGAAGAAACGAGTTCACTGGGCGATGATGTTCGTTGCATTTTTAGTCGGGATTCCGGTATTTTTCCAAGTTGGATTTGTACTATTAATTCCGTTAGTATTTACAATTGCGTTAGAAACTGGGGTATCACTTATTACAATTGGTATTCCGCTAGTAGCAGGACTGTCAGTCGTACACGGACTTGTTCCACCGCATCCAGCGGCAATGGCGGCAGTTGGTATTTTTAAAGCAGATGTAGGGAAGACAATTTTATATGCGTTAATTGTCGGACTTCCAACTGCAATTATTTCAGGTCCACTTTACGGGAAATGGATTGGTGCTCGTATACATAAGGAAGTACCATTAGATATAGCGGAGCAATTTGTTGAAAAAGATAATAAAAAAGAGCTTCCTAGCTTTTGGAATACATTGTTTACAATTTTACTTCCAGTATTTCTTATGCTTGGTGCATCAATAGCAGAAGTTGCATTAAATAAAACAAGTCAACTAGCACAAGTATTACACTTTATTGGAGATCCGATTGTGGCTTTATTAATTGCAACCATTTACTCTTTCTTTAGTCTTGGATATGCAAAAGGTTTCTCAAAAGATAAAGTGTTACAATTTACAAATGATTGCCTTGGACCTATTGCAAACATATTGTTAGTGATTGGTGCAGGCGGCGCATTTAATAAAGTATTATTAGATTCTGGAATTGGAACGACAATTGCAGATATGGCGAAAGAATCACATATTTCACCGATATTATTAGGGTGGGGAATTGCGGCACTTATTCGAATTGCAACTGGATCAGCTACTGTCTCTATGATGACAGCGGCTGGAATTGTTGCACCGATTGCAGCAAGTACACCAGGTGTAAATGTTGAACTACTAGCACTTGCAACTGGTGCAGGGTCATTAATTTTATCACATGTAAATGATTCAGGATTTTGGATGATTAAAGAGTATTTCGGAATGACTGTGAAAGAAACGTTATTAACATGGACTGCAATGGAGACTATATTATCTGTAGTAGCACTTGGGCTAATTTCGATATTAAATATATTTGTATAGAATAGGAGATTGATTAATATGAAACTAGGTTTAATTGGATTAGGAAAAATGGGATTCCCATTAGCTGAACACTTACATGAAGACAAGCATGAAGTAGTAGTATACGATGTAAATAAAGAGCTTGTTGAAAAGGCAGGAAAACTAGGAATTGCTGCACGTCATACATTAAAAGAAATGATTGCTGAACTAGAAGCTCCTCGTACAATTTGGGTAATGGTGCCTGCAGGAGAAGTTGTAGAGTCAGTACTAAAAGATGTATATCCGTTATTAGATGAAGGTGATATCGTTATTGAAGGCGGAAATTCATTCTATAAAGATACGTTACGCCGTGCTGAAGAAGCAAAAAGCTTCGGATTACATTATGTAGATATCGGTACATCAGGCGGTGTAGAAGGAGCTAGATACGGTGCTTGCTTAATGGTTGGTGGAGAAAAAGAAATTTACGACCAATTAGAACCTTTATTTAAAGATTTAGCAGTAGAAAATGGCTATTCTTATGCTGGCCGTGTTGGTAGTGGTCATTTCTTAAAAATGGTTCATAACGGTATTGAGTACGGCATGATGCAAGCAATCGCTGAAGGATTTGAAGTACTAGATAAGAGTGACTTTGATTTCAATTATGAAGATGTTGCAAAAGTATGGGCGAATGGATCAGTTATCCGTGGTTGGTTAATGGACTTAACTGAAAAAGCATTTGCAGAAGATCCCAAACTAGATGGCATTAAAGGTGTAATGAACTCTTCAGGAGAAGGAAAATGGACTGTTGAAACTGCACTTGAACTTCAAGCTGCAGCACCAGTAATCGCTATGTCATTATTTATGCGCTATCGTTCTCAGGAAGATGATACATTCCATGGAAAAGTAGTTTCAGCACTACGTAATCAGTTCGGTGGACATGAAGTTGTGAAAAAATAAGGATGTTTTTGAAAAGAAACTTGTGCATAAGCGCAAGTTTCTTTTTTATAGTTTAAGAAATTACTAATTTAAAAATACCAATCAATCATCGTTTTTTTGTCACAAATGACACTAACCTCCTCTTAGACTTTGAAATGTAAGGATTCCCGCATTATGTTTTTTGTATTGATTGTATCAAATATAAAGCGCTACATGAAATATGTCCCAACATAAAAGTAAGAATAAATAAAATGAAGTTTTCATAAATAGTAAAAGGGTGCTTATGTCATCAGTATAGCTAAGAAATGTTGTTACATATGAGAAGAGCGTGTTAATAAAATATGAGGTGGTTAAATGGGAAATGAGCAAGTGAAGTCTGTAAAGGAAGAAAAAAAGTTATGTCTTTGTATGATCGTCAAAAATGAGTCTAGAATTATGGAAAGATGTTTAAATGCAACAAAATCAATTGTAGACTTTGTTTCTATTTGTGATACTGGATCGACGGATAATACGCCTGAAATTATTGAAAATTGGTGTAAGGAAAATGAGATACCTGGGACGGTTCATCATGAGCCGTTTAAAAACTTTGGTTATAACAGAAGCTTAGCTGTTTCGTTAGCGCAAAAAACATACCCAGAAGCAGATTATTTATTAATATTAGATGCGGATATGATTTTAGAGGTTGATCCGAATTTCGATAAAACGAGCTTAACGGAAGATCATTATCTTACATTACAATATGATGTTCATATTAAATATTGGCTTACGCGTCTTTTAAAAGCTTCTTTACCATGGAAATCTGTCGGTGTTACTCATGAGTATTGGGATATAGATCGTTCAAAAGTTGGAGCGAATTACAATACGAGGGTAGCTCGGTTAGAGACTCTTGTCGTGAATGATCCCGGAGATGGCGGGAGCAAAGCTGATAAATTTGAAAGAGATGAGAGGTTGTTGTTACAAGGAATAAACGACCCAGAAACAACGCCAGATTTGCATATAAGATATTTATTTTATTTAGCTCAGACTTATTTTCATTTAAGTCAATTTGAGAATTCAATTAAATGGTATAAAAAACGAGTGGAAGCAGGAGGATGGGTTGAAGAGGTATTCTATTCGTTATTGCGAATAGGATTTTGTTATGAGCAGTTAGCAAATCGTTCAGCAAATAAACAAAATGAAGTGACAGATGCTGATGAAAAAGAAACTGTTAAAGGGCAAGAAGAGCAATATTTAGCGTTAGCTGTTTTTTATTTTCAAAAAGCGTGGGAATATAGACCAACCCGGGCTGAACCATTATACCAACTTGCAAGGTTGTATCGATTACGATCTCAAAACAATATTGCTTTGATGTATGCTCTGCAAGGGAAGGAAATTCCTTTTCCAAAGGATGATCTACTATTTGTAGATTATCATGTGTATGATTACTTATTTGACTATGAAATTTCTATTAGTGCTTTCTATATACCTCATAAGAAACATTTAGGGGCGGTGTCGCAAAAGTATTTGGAATCGATAAAAGAAAAGATTCCATTTCATATAGCAAATATAGTAGAGAATAATGCGAAATTTTATTAAATACATTTTCGATTAAAGGAGTAGTGGAGTAATCATGGAATTAATGCGATGGGCGATTGAACTAGGAGAATCGGTGCATGGAAATACGTATGAAGAATTGATGCCACTACTAGACTATTATTATGATCGTGATCATTTAAAAGCGTATTGTATCGCAAATCTTCTTTTAAACATGGATGTATTAGATGAGGACCGGGAAAGAATCGAATTAAGAAGATGCATCGCTGCTTATTATGCTGGATTATATAAAGTAGCAAGAAAACATGCAAATGAGTTGGTACTTAAACATCCAGATGTAGATTTATATAAAAATAATTTAAGATTAATGGAAGTTTATTTGAATAAAGAATATGATTATTGTCTTTTTATATGCCCAAAGACATACGGTAGTTTCATAGATGTTGCGCGAGCTTTAAAGTGGCGGTTGGAGCAGGAGGGAAATACAGTAATTATATCAGAAACAATACTGGAAAATGCAAAGAATACAGTTGTTTTTGGAGCACATACATACGCATATAACCCGAATCTTCTTCCGAAAGATGCAATTATTTATAATTTAGAACAGCTATACGAAGGAAGTCCATATGCGCATCCCCTTTATTTAATATTATTAAAAGATAGAGTGATTTGGGATTATAGTAAACAAAATATAGAATGGCTTCAACAAAAAGGGGTAGGAAAAGAAATAAAACATGTAGAAATGAACTATGCTCCAACTTTGGAAATAAAAAAAGATGCGTTTGAAGATGAGATTATTGAAGATATTGATATTCTGTTTATAGGTGCTCTTAATCCGAGGCGACAAGCTATTTTTGATCATCTAAAAGCGATTGCCCCGAATTTAAATATAGTTTTTAAAAATAATGCGTGGGGAATTGTTAGAAATGAATTGATTGCTAGAGCTAAAATTATATTAAATATTCATTTTTACTTATCAGGAATTCTTGAAACACCTCGCGTGTCTTATGCAGTCGCGAATAAGAAATTTATTATTTCCGAAAATAGTAATCCAGAAGATGAGGTAGAGTGGCCAGGAATTGTATTTACTCCGTACGAAAAAATAATTGAAAACGTAATGAAATATATAGAATTACCAGAAGAACGGAAAAGATTAGCGGAAAAAGCATATAATCATTTTGAAGCAAATGAAAGTTTAGGTACATTGAGCATGAGAGATGAATCAAAGTAATTGTACGAAACTCATACGAAAGTATGAGTTCTTTTTTGTTTATCATACTATTTTATGAAACAAGTTAACTCTTTATATTGTGTTTTGTATAGAAATTTCTGATAATATATAAGTTGAACTTGAAAACAAAGGGGAGAAATAATCATGAAACTAGTCGTTATTAACGGTACACCAAGAAAATTTGGTAGAACTCGCGTGGTGGCAAAATATATTGCGGATCAATTTGAAGGAGAATTATATGATTTAGCAATTGAGGAGTTACCTTTATACAATGGAGAAGAGTCGCAACGTGATTTAGAGGCAGTAAAAAAATTAAAAACGTTAGTGAAAGCTGCGGATGGGGTTGTATTATGTACACCAGAATATCATAATGCGATGAGCGGTGCGCTGAAAAACTCTTTAGATTACTTAAGTAGTAGTGAATTTATTCATAAACCAGTTGCGTTGTTAGCGGTTGCTGGTGGCGGTAAAGGTGGAATAAATGCATTAAACAGCATGCGAACGGTCGCTAGAGGTGTTTATGCAAATGCAATTCCAAAACAAGTTGTGCTTGATGGATTACATGTGCAAGATGGTGAACTTGGGGAAGATGCAAAACCATTAATTCATGATGTAGTTAAAGAATTGAAAGCATATATGAGCGTATATAAAGAGGTGAAAAAACAACTAGGAGTGGAATGATATGTCCTCACTTTATCATGATTCTCGCTTGTATTACATTCTAGGAGCCAATAGTCTATCTGCTATTGGTTCTGGAATTGTTATGATAACGATTCCTTGGCTGTTAATTAAAGAGAGTGGAGGAGAGACAACATTTGGTTATGTTTCTATCATTGCAACCCTCATTATGTTTTTATTAACACCATTCATTGGGCAAAGTATTGATCGTTTTTCAAGAAAATCTTTATTGCTATGTAACGAAGGAATCGGAATAGCCGTAATCGGAATAATGGTTATATGGGGATTTGCTGGGCAACCTTATCATTCTATTCACTATATTCTTATTTATATAGCCGGATCATTCTACTATTTATTATTTTATCCTACAATATTTGCGTTCAACCAAGAGATATTTCAAGCAGAACATTATAAAAGTTTAAGTGGAACGATGGAAATACAAGGACAGTTAACACAAGTTATTTCTGGAGCGGCCGCGAGCTTCTTAATTGAAATTGTATCTTTGAAGTGGATTTTGTTAGTAGACATGTTAACTTTTGTTGGAGCATTTTTTCTTTTCTTATGTATACCGTACGTAAAGAAAAAAGAAGTGAAAAGAAAAATAACATTTAAGAAGCAATTGTTTGAAGGAATTCACTTTATGAAAAAACGTCCTAAGCTCTTTTGGTTCTTACTGGCCACTTATATGCCGTTTATAGGTGTTATGATGGCAAATTATTTAATACCAGTTTATATTTCGGATATACTTAAAGCCAATGCCTCTGTATACGCAATAGAGGGAATGATGTACGGTGTCGGAGCGGTTGTTGCAGGAATCTGTATTCCACTCATAATGAAATATGTAAAAACAGAAGTTTCAATCGTTATGACGATGTTCATTTATGTAATTTCAATTACCGCAATGATTATTGAACCTTCCGTAATTTTCTTATATGGACTTGCAATTTTTCAAGCAGTTGGAAATGCGGGTACAAGAGTGGCGAGAAATGTATTGATGATGGAGGAAATTCCAAACGAAGTAATGGGACGTGTAGACAGCTTATTTCGCCTAATTGGTACTGGAATACGAATTGTATTATTAATGCTGTTTACAGCGGGTGTATCTAAAGCCGGAGTAATGCTTCCATTTTACGTATTAAGCTGCATATTGATCTTCTCATTAGGAATCGCTATTTATTATGTACTATCACAACGTAAAGTAGCGGCGAATGTTTCTAATAAATCAATCGTTTAAAAAAACACTTCTGCCGCCCTTTCTTTTTCTGTATAATAAAAAGAAAGGGAGTGCAAACTTATTTATGAACAAATGGATCTTTCTTATCATTTTATTATTACCGCCACTATACATCATTTATATGACGTTTAGAATGAACAAAGTTGCTCGTGAAAAGTTGAGCTATCACTCTCCGTACGTTCTTATACTGGGTGCAAAGTTATTTGGAGATAGACCGTCTTTATCTCTTCAAAATCGTTTGGATGTAGCGTTGGAGTATTTATTTTCCCATCCTGAAGCGAAAGTAATTGTTTCAGGTGGTCAAGGAGAAGATGAAGATATACCGGAAGCTCACAGCATGAGAAACTATTTAATGGTACACGGTATAGATGAGAGTCGTATTTTAATAGAAGATCAATCTACAAATACGTATGAAAACTTAAAGTTTAGTATGGATTTATATAATGTGAAACATGCGGTAGTTGTAAGTAATACGTATCATTTATATCGAACGAAAATAATTGCAAAGCGTTTAGGCATGAAGATGGAGGCACTAGCTGCTGAAACACCAATTCGTTCTAAGAGAAAAATGTATGTTCGCGAATATGCTGCTATTATGAAAACAATATTGTTCGACCGTTAGAGCTCAAATGTGAGCTCTTTTTTTATTTAAAAGCGTATCATTTGAAATGAATGCCATATTCCATCAAAATAAAGGAAACAACAGTAAAGGAGTTGTATTTGTGATTCAATTTAATCATGTGTCAAAATCGTATGAAGATGGCACGAAAGCAGTGGATTCATTGCATTTAGAAATTAAAAAGGGAGAATTTTTTGTTCTTATCGGTCCGAGTGGTTGCGGGAAAACCACGACAATGAAGATGATTAATCGTTTAATCGAAACGACTGAAGGATCGATTTTAATCGATGGAAAAGATATTCAACAATATAATATAAACGAATTACGTTGGGATATAGGATACGTGTTGCAACAGATTGCTTTGTTTCCTCATATGACAATCGCTGAAAATATTGCAGTTGTTCCTGAAATGAGGCAATGGAGCAAAAAAGAAATTAAAGCACGCGTCGATGACTTGTTACATATGGTTGGATTAGAGCCGGATATATATCGAGATCGTATGCCTGATGAATTGTCAGGAGGACAAAAACAACGTGTCGGTGTCGTGCGAGCATTAGCCGCAAACCCGAAAATCGTTCTTATGGATGAACCATTTAGTGCGTTAGATCCATTAAGTAGGGAACAGCTTCAGAAGGATATTGTACAGTTGCAAAAAAAGATTCAAAAAACAATCGTGTTCGTAACACATGATATGCAAGAAGCATTATCACTTGGAGATCGCATTTGTATTATGAAAGAAGGAAAAGTTGTTCAACTAGATACACCAGAAGGAATTATACATAATCCGAAAAATGAATTTGTAGAGGAGTTCATTGGAAATCATGGGCGAACTTGGTATGAGGGGAAAAGTGTAGCAGATGTATTGCCACTTGATCAAAGTGTGCAATTAGAAGGGCAGGCGCTATCATTACATTCTTCCTTACAAGAAGCACTAGTTCGTGTGCGTGATGAAGAGGTCGTTCCAGTTGAAGAAAACGGTCAATATATTGGAGCGTTAACAAGTCGTCATATTGTCAATTACATTGTTGAACAAATGAAGGAAAGAGGCTAAACAGTGACTAATTTTATACAAACGTTCCAAGAACGAAAAATAGAATTACTAACTGCATTAAGTGAGCATTTACAAATATCGCTTATTTCATTATTTTTTGCAGTAATTATAGCAGTGCCACTTGGCATCTTATTAACAAGAAAAGAACGAATGGCTGAATTTATAATAGGAACTTCTGCAGTAATGCAGACAGTGCCATCACTTGCATTGCTTGGACTCTTAATTCCGTTAGTAGGAATCGGAAAACTTCCAGCGATTATCGCATTAGTTGTGTATGCACTATTACCTATTTTACGAAATACATATACAGGAATAAGGGAATTAGATGAATCTCTAATAGAAGCCGCGAAAGCTATGGGGATGAATAGTTGGAGAAGATTGTGGAAGGTAGAACTTCCTCTTGCATTGCCTATTATTATGGCCGGTATTCGTACAGCGATGGTATTAATTGTTGGAACGGCTACATTAGCAGCTCTCATTGGTGCTGGTGGGCTCGGTAAGCTTATATTATTAGGTATAGATCGAAATGATCATGCACTTATCATTTTAGGGGCCGTACCAGCCGCGTTACTCGCTTTATTCTTTGATATAGTACTTCGCATACTTGAACGGCCGAAACGCTCTTCTAAGCGTGTTATATTGACGATATGTATTGTTTGTATAATGATTGCTTCTCCATTTCTTTGGAGTACAGAAAAGAAAGATATTGTTATTGCGGGCAAACTTGGATCAGAACCTGAAATTTTAATTCAAATGTATAAGCAGCTTATTGAACAAGATACAGATTTACACGTACAATTAAAACCAGGTCTTGGGAAAACAGCATTTGTATTTGAAGCGTTGAAATCAGGGGAAGTAGATATATACCCAGAATTTTCAGGAACAGCTTTATCTACTTTCGTGAAAGAAGAACCAAAGAGTACAAATCGTGATGAAGTATATGAGCAGGCTCGCGTTGGAATGGAAAAGAAATATAATATGATTATGTTGAAGCCAATGGAGTATAACAATACATATGCACTAGCCATGCCGAAAAAAATAGCAGATCAAAAGAATATAAATACAATTTCTGATTTAGGGAATGTTGCGCAGGAAGCCAAAGTAGGATTTACATTGGAATTTGCTGATCGTGAAGATGGTTATAAAGGAATGCAAAAATTATATAACTATAAGTTCTCAAATGTTAAAACGATGGAGCCGAAGCTGCGTTATAGCGCAATTGAATCTGGAGATGTTAACGTAATTGATGCATATTCAACAGATAGTGAATTGGAGCAATACGGACTGAAAGTGCTAAAAGATGATAAAGGGTTATTCCCACCTTATCAAGGAGCACCATTATTAAGAAAAGAAACGTTACAGAAATATCCTGAACTTGAAAAGGTATTAAATAAATTATCTGGAAAGATTACAGATGAAGAAATGCGAAAAATGAATTATGAAGTTAACGTAAATGGTAAAAGTAGTGAAGAAGTCGCAAAACAATTTTTACAAAAAGAGAATTTACTTCGTTAAATTTACAAGAAATATACAAATTTATATGTTTGAAATGACCGTTCATTACAAAATGAGCGGTTTTTTTGTGCATACTTATACATTTTTTCAAAAAAGTATTCCATTTTTGCTCATTTTCTTTTAGAATAAGTAATGTTTTCCTGAAAAAATATAAGAGAAACGTCTATTAGAGAAAAAGGTGACTTTAATAGTTGAACGAACATAACACCTAGAATGACAGATGGGGTGGTACAAATAGAAAAGAAGTTAGGATTTTTTCCATTAATCGCATTAGTAGTTGGAACAATGGTTGGTGGCGGTGTTTTTAGTTTACCGCATGATTTAGCAGTAGGAGCAAACAGTGGTGCAATAATAATTGGCTGGTGTATTACAGCGATGGGAATGATTCCCCTTGCGCTCGTATATCAAACGTTAGCAAGACAAAAACCGGAACTTGAAGGTGGAATTTATAGTTATGCACGTGCTGGTTTTGGTGAATATATTGGATTTAATAGTGCTTGGGGATATTGGCTAGCAGGAATCTTAGGTAATGTCGCAACAATTATGTTACTGTTTAGTACATTAGGTTATTTCTTTCCAATTTTCAAAGGAGGAAATAATGTTGCGTCTATCGTTGGGGCATCACTTTTATTATGGACACTTCATTTTCTAATTTTATTTGGGATCCGTGAAGCTTCTATTATGAATGTTATCGCAACAATAGGGAAGTTAGTTCCAATCGTTTTATTTATTGTTGTAATGGTAACAGCCTTTCGCTGGGACACATTTACACATGATTTTTGGGGAGAAGGAACGATCTCACTTTCCGCTATACTTGGTCAAGTGAAAAATACAATGCTTGTAACACTTTGGGTTTTCATTGGAGTTGAAGGAGCGGTTGTATTATCTGGAAGAGCGAAGAATAGTCGAGATGTTGGTAAGGCAACAGTATTGGGACTTATTTTAGTAATGTCCATTTATATTTTAATTTCTGTCCTGTCAATGGGAGCTATGACAAGAGGCGAACTTTCTGTGTTAGAAACTCCGTCAATGGGACATGTATTAGAGCACGTTGTTGGCCCATGGGGTGCAGTTGCGATTAACATCGGATTAGTTGCTTCACTTGTCGGTACATTAATTGGCTGGTTTTTACTTGTTTCTGAAATTTCTCATGTAGCAGGAAAAGATGGCGTATTTCCGAAAGTCTTTACGAAAACAAATAAAAAGCAAACACCGCACATGGCATTATGGATTTCAAATGGTGTTGCCCAAATTATATTTATCATCGTTTTGTTTTCGGAATCGACATATCAAATTATGTATTTCATTGCATCAACATCAATTTTATTACCATATTTATTATCAGCGTTATTCCAATTTAAATTAGTCATTACAAACGAGCTAAAAGACGCAAAATTAAAAAACGGAGCGTTGGCTTTAATTGCTTCTATTTACTCTGTATGGCTTCTTTATGCAGCTGGTTTAAAGAATTTACTACTCGTTTCAATTGTGTATGGAATTGGAATTATTGTTTATACGTTTGCAAGAAAAGAACAAGGGAACCGTTGCTTTGTAGGTGCAGAGAAATATGTGATGTGGGCAATTATTGTTGCGGCTATCACATCCATATATATGTTATTAACTGGAAATATAAAAATGTAAAAAGTCCTTTTCATTTAAAGGGCTTTTTTCTTTGTTTAGAGAATATTTACTACATAAGATATTCAGGAGGGATGAGAATGGAAAAAAAAGAACAGTTGTCTAGAATAATTGATTTAGCTAGTGAGTTAAGGAAAGTATTAGTGCAAGAATCTTTTTTTAATCATCATCCTGAACTGAGAGGAGTCATTGAAAATTTAGCAAGTTCTGTTGAAAATTTGGCGGAATTACAAATAAGTAAAGATGAAAACGCTGAAGATCGATTACGTTACGTACTTGCGAAAATGAAAATTGCTCATAATGCAATTTTACAAGAGAAAAAAGCATTTCCTTCTCATTAATATAAGTTTTTATTTTGAACCTGGCGGATAACGTCAGGTTTTTTATTTCTAGTTTTTCGTTTCTTTCATACACTAAGAATAGTATGAAAAAAGAAGGTGACTAAGGTGAAATTACATAAAGCTCTTCAGCCAAGTTTTATAAAACGAATGTACTATATGAGATTTTTAGGGAAATTTACAAAAGCTGAGAAAGAGAAGAGTGGAGAGAATTTCTTTGTACAATGCTTATCGCCAATACCATTCACTTTACAGGAACAATTTACAAATGAACCATATGTATTTGAAGGGTTATGTAGCAATAAAAAGAATGAAAAAATCTTTTCGGAATTAAAGAAGAGGAAATTAGAAAAGCAACTAGTAATGTTTCGTCTTTATTATGAAAGAGGAAATGTATACGTGGAGTTAATATGTACAGAAGAACCGAAAGAAATAGCAAGCAGCTATAAAATGATTCCGGCACCTAAAGTTACAAATAATAAAAAAAGAGAATCTTTAGAACGAAAACTTAGCAACGGTTATTTATCATTTCTTATGCCAAAATTTCCGAAAGACTTTGAGCCTCCCGAATTATTGTGGCACGATGGAAGACTTTACGGAAACATATCCCTAAAGTCATCAATTAGCTCAATCGCCTATTTTGAACAGAAACGTGAATGTAAATATATAAACTGCAGTGACTGGACGAAGTATGTAGAAATAGCGGTAGAAGATCAATTATATTTTGTAAGTGATTATGTGTATGAGCAATTAAAAAAACGAATGCATGAAGAAGGTAAGCTAGTTGAAGTAGAGGATATAAAAGTACAAAAAGATGAATGGGAATGGGATGAGCGTGAATCGTCTTTTTTACAGTATGTACAAAGTATGGTGCATAATAAAGGGTTATATTTGGATGAAACGGATATTTATAATTTCCATATAAGTGTAAAAACAAATATGTTAACGATTCTTGGTGGTATACCGGGCGTTGGGAAATCACGGTTTGTGCAAACTTATGCAGAAGCATTAGGGTTACAGTATGGGGAAGAGTTGGTTTGGATTCCGATTTCGCCATCGTATCAAGAACCACATGATTTACTTGGTTACCTTCATCCAAATGGTACTTTTATTGAAAGTGAAACGAAGTTAGTTAGAACGTTAATGAAGGCGAAAGAAAATCCCAATCAACTGTATATAATCGTTTTTGATGAAATGAACATGTCTTATATTGAGCATTGGTTTACTCCGTTTCTATCTGTTCTTGAACTTGAAACAAAAAATCGTATTTTAAACTTGTATGAGGGTGTACAGGACATAGAGAATTCAATTCCATCAACAATTGAAATTGGAGAAAATATTATATTTGTAGGTACTGTGAATTTTGATGAAACAACAAAAGAGCTCTCTGATCGATTATTAGATCGAACGAACCTAATAACGTTACAGAAAATTCCGTTTTGTGAGATGGACATGGAACAGGGGAAAGTCGTATTACATCCACCTTTGAAAGTAACAGCGGGAGAATTTCGGATAAATTGGATGAGAAATAAAGCGATGATTGAAGTGTTTTCTGAAGAAGAATTAGAGCTATTAGATAAGTTGCATGTCGTATTGTCATCACATGACGCGTCTAAGGGAATTTCTTTCCGATGTGCAAATGCAATTGCGACTTATTTGCAAAACATACCGTTCCAAAATAATCATACCTATATGATCAGTAGAGAAGAGGGGTTTGATTTACAAATAAAGCAGCGTGTATTGACGAAAATCAGAGGGACCGAAATGATGGTTGGGCCTTTACTTTCTGAAGAAGCAAAAAGGGGGGCGACCTTAGTACCTCTTTTGCAATCTGCACTTGCAAACAGAGTATCTACATTTGAACACTCTTTAGCATATATACGAGAAAAACGTAGAGAACTGGAGCTGTATGGATATGCAAAATGAAGGGCGTTACGAAACAAAAATCGTTGATACGAATGAAACGCTCCCTTTTGTATTAAAGTTAATCATTGGAAATGAGGGGAAAGGAGATTATATTTTATTAAATCGTCTTTGTACATCTACTACAGCATTAGTTCAATGTATTTATAAAGTACAAGAATTAAAACCAATAAGATTGCAGTACAATTATGAAATTCCAATGAATATTACTTTTATATGGAATAAAGTATATGAGGGACAGAAAAATATAAAAGAGGCTCAATATGAAATAAATGAAAAAAAACAAAGAGTATTAATATATGAACATGGGAAAACAGAATTCTTTTATCCATGGCGCTGTGGTTTATACCATTTTGAAGTGCGTATAGAAGAGACAACGTATTATGGCGCATTTCAAATCGTACCGAAAAACTTTTTTGATGATCAATTTGAAATGATTCAAGACTATGTGAAGTCAATTTTAAATGAGTTGATTTTGGATAGAGGTTACTATAAAAAGACCTTCTCTGCACTTAGCGATATTGAGGATTCTTCTTATTTAGTGTTACTTAGAAAGTTACCCCAAAAAATGAAAATGATAAAGCAAATCTTTAAGAAAATAGAATCAAGCTCAAAATTTATAAATGAATATAAATGGGAAGGAAAAGAGCGAAGGCCAACAAGAAAAGGAACTATAGTGGCAGAACGAAAACCTTATGCCAAACATTATAATCGTAAGTTTATGGAACAAAAAAATAGTAAGGAAAATGCATTTCTTAAATATAAAGCGATGCAATTTTATCATTATTTAATTGAAGCAAAAAGTTTTTTACGTCAAACAATGGAAATCTTAGAAAGAGAAAAAAAGAAAAAATCAGAAGAGTTTCAAGCCGTAAAAACGATTATACAAACAATTGAGCGTAATGGATCGGTAACTGATAGAGAGAAGCAAAAATATAAAAATATACATTTACTAAAAGAAGCCGATTTACGAAAGAGCTCAATGAAAATACAAGAATATAAAATATTGGCGCATATTGTGCATGAAAATGTACAATACTTTCAAATGTTAATGCATTCTTCGTTTTGGAGGGAAGTTACCGAAACAAGTAACATGAACTTACATGATTTACCGATACCACATCAACAATTACTACATCATTTAGAAGTACTCCCGCAATATACGGATCAATCTCCATCGTTATTATTTGTTTATAAGCCAACGTTTTTAGTGTATGAATATTACGCTTTTTTTATCGTTATTTCAATTTTAGAGCAAATTGGTTTTGAAGCTAGAAACTCTATCCGTGAACAAATACAAGAACATTTTTATGTAGATGGATTACAAGATGGAACGACAGTAGTTTTAGAACGAGATGATATAAAGGTGCATGTTGCATTTAATGACTTAATTGAAACACATCCTCTTATTGCATTAAGTAAAGGTAGTAATTTTTACAATGGTGAGGATACGAAGAAGCCAGATATTCGCTTAGACTGTTATGTAAAAGAAGATGGGAAATACGTATATAAATCTTCTATTATTATTGAAGTGAAGTATAGTCCAATGTACAATATTTTTCAGCACGTCGGAAATACGAAAGCAACTGAGCAAATGTATAAGTACTGGTCTATAAAGTATGTAGAAGAACAGGATGGAAAGCGAGTCTATTATCGAAGGTCAATTTATGAAGTCATTTGTGTATATCCAGGAAGCCATATGCATAGTAAAAAAATTGAGTCTGGATGCGGTGTTTTCTTGCAGTTATATCCATATAAGACGAAACAAGGGGAAGAGAAATTAGCTGGAAAACATGGGATGGTACAAATTTTTGAAAAATGGTTAAAAAGCATTAAGAAGTAAAAGAAATCCTTTTTCATAAAGGATTTCTTTAGATTAAGAAGAATTATATGCTGTATGGAAAGAAACATAATGTAATTTAGATTTGAAAAGTGCTACAAATGTATTATTAAAAGGAATGTGAGCGCGGGATAAAAGTCGATTAAATTGGAATCTAATTCATTTTGCAGAATATAATAAGTCATAAATATTTTTAGTTGCATACGAAGATTTGTTCTTATATGATAGATAGTGAAAGCGTTATCAAAAACAGAGCGGCGATGGGAAAGGCGGTTAAATATGTTCCAGCGTGTTCAAACAAAGGAAGAACATTTTGGGTTCGAGCAACTATGGGGAGATTTTTGTGAGGAAAGAAACTTAATGTTCGTAGAACGTAATTTAAATCCATCACGATTTTTATTAATAGAAGATGAACATCCTATTGGTACAGTGGAATGTATTAAGTATACGGTACCTGAACAATCAAATTCTGAGTTTTTCTATCCGTTTTCTAAAAATGATTTAGTGAAAGATTTGAAGAATGTATATGAAATAGGCAAGTTAAGTATTTCGAAAACGTCTCGTGGGAGAGGACATTTCAAAAGGCTAACAGCTATTTTATTTATACATGCGTTAGAAACAAAAGCTGAATGGTACATTGCAGCAGTAACAAAAAGAATGTATATGTATTTACTTACACTTGGTTTTCCAATTGAGCCAATAGATAATCCATTTCAGTTTCATGATACTTTACAAGGTGTACCAGTAAGAATTCATGCTCGAAAAGGGGTTACGCATTTGTATTCTTTAAAAGAATTTCGTGATGTGATTCAAGGGAATGCTCATGCACAGGCATTAATTGCAGAATACAGTAAAAATATTATGTTAACGAAATAAAGCGAAGTGAATATGTATAATAAAGAGAATAATATTTGTATAGGATATAACTCTTCATTAAAAAAGACCCTTATTATTTTAATAAGGGTCTAAAAATTATAATCCAAATATACTAAAAATCATTTTGCGGCGCTTCGGTTTCTTTTCTCGTTCATATGTTGGTTTTGAATCAGGAGTAATATAAATGGGTTCTTCTTTCGTTAGGGCAGCTTCTAACTTTTGAATTCGCTCTAACATTTCCTCCATTTCACGACGGTGTTGTAAAAGTTGGTACGTGACGACATCATTTGCCTTATCTTGCATTTGTTCTTCCATTCGATCAAGTCTTCTCGTAATAGTGTTTAATTGATCAGCTAATTGCTCAAAATCATTCGATGATATGTTTTGAACAATTGTATTAACTTGAGTTTTTAATTCCTCAACTTCATTTGAGGAAGCCTTTTGAGTAGATTGAGAATTTTGAGATTGCTCTATTTGAAATCGATGGTGTTCTAACATTTGATCGACATCCTCTTGTGTGAAAATAAAGTGGCCATATTTGTTTTTCTCTATCGTAAGATTTAATTGTTGTGCGATCCGGACAACAGCCTTTGGGCTAACACCTAATTTCTTTGCGATAAATGGTGTTTTATATTCCAAAATAATCCCTCCTATATATATCCTGTTGAATGATTTCGAGTTATGAAGTAAGTTCCCTTCTAGTGCGACAAAAGAAGTGTGGAATCGGCAAAGAAAGTGTTTTTTCACGAAATTGAGTTGAGAAGAATAGTTCGTTTAAATAAAAATGTTTTATCGTAACATTTAGAATAATTTGACGAGTGTAAATGAATTAGATTATCATAATGATAAATATCTTTTTTATGTATGCATATAATATATAAAAAGGTGGTTGCTAATGTAGAATTTTGTTAGAGTATTAGAATGCTTACTTCACTTGAATAAAATTAAGTAGGAGGTGGCTTCCTTGCTTACAATGTAAGTAAGGAAAAGTATTTGGACATATATAGTATAAGTATAGTGATTGTTTTAATTGCTTTAACGGCATTTTTCGTTGCAGCAGAATTTGCAATTGTTAAAGTGAGAAGTTCACGAATTGACTATTTAATTGCAGAAGGAAATAATCGTGCAAAATCGGTCAAAACAGTCATTACAAACTTAGACGAATATTTATCTGCTTGTCAGCTGGGAATTACTGTTACAGCTTTAGGAATTGGGTGGTTTGGTAAACCTGCGTTAAAGCAAATGTTTGATACGCTTTTTGCAAATTGGAATATCTCTACTCAACTAGCAGACATTTTTGCTGTGATTTTAGTGTTTTTGTTAATTACTTTTTTGCATGTTGTAATAGGTGAATTGGCCCCAAAAACATTTGCAATTCAAAAATCTGAACAAGTGAGTTTCCTTGTTTCTAAGCCGTTAATTTTCTTTTATCGTATTGCATTCCCATTCATTTGGCTATTAAATGGTTCAGCTCGAATCATTACGAAGCTGCTAGGGCTGAAACCGCCGAAGGGACATGATGAGGTTCATTCAGAAGAAGAATTACGGTTGTTAGTTTCAGAAAGTTATAGAAATGGTGAGATTAATCAATCTGAATATAAATATGTGAATAAAATTTTTGAATTTGATGATCGCATTGCAAAAGAAATAATGGTACCTCGAACTGAAATGAATATTATAAGTAAAGAGATGTCTGCTGAAGAAGCTCTGCAAAAAATGTCTCGTGAAAAATATACAAGGTATCCAGTTGTTGATGGCGACAAAGACCACGTAATAGGTTTTGTGAATTTCAAAGATATTTTTACTGAATTTGTACAACATAAAGCTGTTAATAAGAAGACAGTAGAGCAATATATGAGACCAATTATTTTAGTTATCGATTCTATTCCAATTCATGATTTGTTTTTGAAAATGCAAAAAGAAAGAACACATATTGCTATATTGATAGATGAATATGGTGGAACATCTGGACTTGTTACTGTTGAAGATATTCTGGAAGAAATTGTTGGAGATATTCAGGATGAGTTTGATACGGATGAGCAGCCAGAAATTCAAAAGGTTAGTGAAACGAAGACGATACTAGAGGGAAAAGTACTTGTTAGTGAAGTAAATACGTTATTTGGTTTAGGGATTGATGATGATGGTGTTGATACAATCGGTGGTTGGATTTTAACGAAGAATATAGAGATTGCTGAAGAGGATTCCATTGAAATTGAAAATTATAAGTTTTGTGTGAAAGAATTAGATGGACATTATATAAAAAGATTAGAAGTTACAAAGATAGTAGAATCGATTGTTATTTTAGAAGATGAAAAACAAATTTCGTTACAAGAGCAAATTAGCTCGTAAACTCTGCTATATAGCAGAGTTTTTTTGAGCATAATGTTTTTTGAGGGATAGGAGCTATGATACAATGACATAAGTCAAACCTTTCACTAGGTGAAGTATTGTTGTATACATATATTTGGAAGGAGAAGAAGCATGAAAAAGCATTTATATATAAATGGAGACTGGAAATCTGTAAACACGTATAAACCATTGTACGCACCATATTCTGAAGAAACATTAGCGGAAATTGCACAAGGAACGGAAGAAGATGTAAAAGAGGCTGTTACTGCTGCAAAAAATGCAATGACAAAAATGAATACATTATCTGCATATGATCGTGCGACTATTTTAGAGAAAGTTGCACAAAAAATGGATGAAAGAAGAGAAGAATTTGCAGAGATTATTGCAAAAGAAGCTGCAAAACCAATACGTGCTGCAAGGGGAGAAGTAGATCGTACTGTTCAAACGTACAAATTTGCAGCTGAAGAAGCGAAGCGTATATATGGTGAGACATTGCCATTAGACGCCGCACCTGGTGCGGATGGGCGTATCGCATATACAATCCGAAAGCCGATTGGGGTTATAGGGGCTATTACACCATTTAATTTCCCATTAAATTTAGTAGCGCATAAAGTTGGACCAGCAATTGCTGCCGGAAATACAGTTGTATTAAAGCCAGCTGATCAAACGCCATTATCATCTTATGCATTAGTTGAGTTATTTGAAGAGGCAGGATTGCCAAATGGAGCTTTAAATATCATTTCTGGCCCTGGCTCCACGGTTGGTGAGGCCATCGTCAAAAATGATTACGTTGCTTCTATTACTTTTACCGGAAGTCCAAAAGTTGGAATTGGAATAAAACAAAAGGCTGGGCTAAAACGAGTTACGTTGGAACTAGGATCAAATGCTGCTGTTATCATTGATGAAGATGTAGAGTTAACAGATGAAATAATTGAACGTGTAAAATGGGGAGCATTTGTTAATAATGGACAAGTTTGTATTTCCGTACAACGTGTTTTTGTACATGAAACGAAAATGCATGAATTTCTTTCGAAGCTGAAGAAAGCGATGGAATCAGTTGTTGTTGGTGATCCACTGCTTGAGGAAACGGATGTATCAGCTTTAATTTCAAAAAAAGATGTAGAGCGAATTGATATGTGGGTTCAAGAAGCAATTAAGGAAGGAGCAACTGTTTTATGCGGTGGTAAAAAGCGCGATGCAAGAATTTTTGAACCGACTGTATTAACAAATGTTCCAGATCATGTATCTGTGCAGTGCCAAGAAGTATTCGGCCCACTCATGACAGTAAATACATTTAAAGAATTTGATGAAGCGATTGAACAAGTAAATAATTCGCGTTACGGCTTACAGGCAGGTGTATTTACAAATAATTTAGTTAAAGCAATGCGTGCAATTGATGAGCTAGAGGTTGGTGGTGTCATGATTAATGATATACCAACGTTCAGAGTAGATCATATGCCTTATGGTGGTGTGAAAGAAAGTGGTACGGGGCGTGAAGGAATTAAATATGCAATAGAAGAAATGACAGAAATGAAATTAGTATGTATTAAAAAATAAAATAGAAAAACTTAAAACTTGCACTAAAAAACGAGTAGGAAATGTTTACGATTCCATACTCGTTTTTTACGCTTCTAGTAACTATTTAATTAAGTGTAACTTTTACTTCATTTCTTGTTTGAAAATAGTATCTTCTACATAAATTTGTTCTTTATCTACAGCAGTAGCATGAGTTAATACTAAACCGATTGGTGTTTTTGTATCTTTATTTTGAACAATTGTAAAAGGAACATTTTTTTCGTTTGCTAATTTAATGTATTTTGATAAATGTGGGTAAGCAATGCCACCATTTAGGAGGAGTTGTAATGATTGAGAAGGGCGCATGCTACCCGCCACTTCAGAGTATACATTACTTTGCATTACTTGACCGATCGTTAAAGCGATTTCCACACGCTCACGTAATGTAGTTAAATACATATTACGTTCTTCTGGTTTGTTTTGCTTTTGGCCGTAAATGCCTTCTTGGAGATAATCTTCCACATTTTTATTTACCATATTTTTCACACCTTTCATTTTCTATTGTACGCAAGAATTAAAAATGATGCAAAAAAGTCGTTTTGACTACGGAAATAATGAAAATATGTGAAGGAAAAAGGGGATTTGCATACAATTAGTTAAATAAGAAAGAAAAAATAATTTTATCAACAGAAATTAACAAAATGTGACAAAAATCTATTAACGAATCGTATTTTTTGTGTTAATATTCAAAATATAAAGGGTATTCGTCGTATGGAAATGGAGGGAATGGAGGTTTTTCCAATCGATAAGGATATTAAAGAAATATTTTGTTCACACTTGAAAAACAATAGGCACCAATTCGTAGAGAACTGGAAAAACAAAATGATAATTTCCGAAAAAGATCCATTTAAACTAGAAGTAGTTCAAAATGGAGAGGATTTACTAGAGTTAATTATCGAACTTACTATGGAAGATAAAGATATAAATTATCTTCAACCGTTATGTGAGAAAATTGCTATTGAACGTGCTGGAGCAGATGCGAATATTGGAGATTTTGTTTATAACGCAAACGTGGGAAGAAATGAACTTTTCGAAGCGATGTGTGAATTAGATGTTAGTGCTCGTGAATTGAAACCAATTATGGCAAAAATACATACTTGTTTTGACAAATTAATTTATTATACCGTTTTAAAATACTCGGAAATTATATCGAAGAATTTAGAGGAAAAACAGCAATATATTAACGAAACACATAAAGAAAGACTGACGATTTTAGGACAAATGTCAGCTAGTTTTGTACATGAATTTCGTAATCCGCTTACTTCCATTATGGGGTTTGTCAAATTATTAAAGGCAGATCATCCGAGTTTATCGTATTTAGATATTATTTCGCATGAATTAGATCAATTAAATTTTCGTATTTCGCAATTTTTACTCGTATCAAAAAAAGAAATGTGGAATGAATCGGAACGGTTTTGGCTTAATGACTTGTTTCAAGACATTATACAATTTTTATATCCGAGTTTGGTCAATGCGAATGTTTTGATTGAAAAGAATTTACCGTATCCAATTCCGCTTGTTGGTTATCGAAGTGAAGTGAGACAAGTATTTTTAAACATATTAATGAATTCAATTGATGCTCTTGAATCAATGAAAGAAGAACGAAAAATTATCATTGATGTATTTGAAGAAGATCAAGCTATTCGAATTGTGATAAAAAATAATGGACCAATGATTCCAGCTGAAAATGTAGAAACGATTTTTGAACCATTTGTAACTACTAAAAAGTTAGGAACTGGTATTGGATTATTTGTATGTAAACAAATTGTGGAAAAACATAATGGATCCATTATGTGTCGATCAGATAACGATTGGACAGAATTTCAAATTGCATTTCAAAAATAAACAGTCTACACCAAATGAATGGTGTAGACTGTTTTAATTTGTGAGTATAACGGCTTCTAATTTAGGATCTTTAGTTGAATAACCTACTATTGAAATTGTATAAATAACATTTGGTTCAACATTGAATTTCGGTATAGTCAATAAAACGTTTTTATTATCTGCGAGTGAAATTTCAATATCTGCTGTACCAGGGCTAACTTGCAAAAAATCTGTTATTTGTTTAAAGAGTACATTTTCAAATAAATGATCTCCATCTTTTAAATCTACATTTACAACAGGGGTATCTGGAGAGAAATGTGCAAACCGTATTTTTGCTTGACCAGCTGGTAAATGTGTATTATCAAGTATAGGCTGTAATTGTAGGTGATTATCACTATTTATTGCAGCAAGAGTGTAAGTATGATTTCCCATTATTGGTACCAACGCTGAAAAGATTGGAGTTTCATTTCCGACAGGAACAATGTCTATACGGTATTTACCTTGCACTAATGATAAATAAGGGCTGAATTGCTTAAATGAAATATTTTTAATAACCTTTTGTCCGTTTACTAAAATGTCAACTGCTGGTATATTTGGATCGGCATGAAAAATTCTTATATGTGACGGTAAAGCAGCTTCTTGTGAGTCTCTTGTTTCATACGCCTGTACAAGTTTTGATAGTGCATCGTAATATTTCATATATAATTCTATATATTTTTTAGGATTACGAAACTGATAGTAACGTGCGAGCTGTTCGTATTGCGTAACTTCTTGTCCATATTTTTCGATTTCAGATTGAGACATGAACATTCCTCCTTTGTCATCATTAAAACTATATGCGAAGCAAGAAAGCGGTTATGCAAAAAAAAAGATTTTATAAGGGGAAAATTAAAAATTGACAACAAATATGTTGTCATAAAGAGGTGCTGGTGCTTACGAGAATTTCGTAGAGTAAAGCAGTACATATGACTGCACGAAAGTAAAATAAATTCCAAATTGAAAGTGTATTTCAATTAACATATTGAATACATGTCCAAAAATCGCTAGAAAACTAGGGATTTTTTTAATTATAGGCAAATACACATACAAAGTGATAATTGTCCTACATAAATTATAAAGGAAAGATAGTTTGAATCTGAGGAAAGGGGTGCCACTTCGGGATAGAGATATCCTGATAGTAATTGTGATGTGAATGAAGTTATGAAAAGGTTTTGTGTTATAGGCTGTAGGATGAATTTGTAAACTTCATTTTTCTATTTATTTTAGCAATTGACAGTATTAACCCATAAGAGAGCGTCATGACGAACTGATTAGTGTGGTTAATCGGTTCTTTTTTTATAGTTTAAAAATGAAAAGTTTACATATTAAATATGAATCTGAATTGATTAGTAAGGTGGGGTGTCGAAATTTGTTTTAAAATATGCAATTTAAAGTAGGATAATAGGAAGGAGTTTAACGGGAGTTCCGTCGAAGTGTACAGAATGTCGGTATTTAAGGACAGCTGGCATTATGCTATAAAAACATTTGGTGATGCAGTCATTTCATATAAAAGGGAGGGTTATTTGGGCGTATAGAAAAGGGTTGATCTTCGTTTTATAGTTCTGAATTTTCTGTTTTATAAATATTTTTAAGCACTCATTTGTATATTTTATAATAGTTTTTTGATAAATTCACTGCTTTTGCAGAGGATTCTTTTTTATGAAAGAAACGTCAATTTTCTTCATATATATATACAAATTGGAGAAATGGGGGAGCGCTATGCGCGATTACTTAATTAAACCACTTGTTGGTCAGCCGTATCCAATGATTTCACATGGAAAAGGTGTTTATTTGTATGATCAAAATGGCAATAAATATTTTGATGGTTCGTCAGGAGCAATTACGGCAGGTATTGGGCATGGCGTAAAGGAGATTGCAGACGTTATTAAAAAGCAAGCTGAGGAGATTGCTTTCGTTTATAGATCACAGTTTACGAGTGAACCAGCTGAAAAATTAGCGAAGAAGTTAAGTGATTTAAGTGTAGGAGATTTGAACTGGAGTTTTTTTGTAAATAGTGGTACGGAAGCGAATGAAACAGCTATGAAAATTGCAATTCAGCATTTTCAAGAGCGAGGTATTCAAGGGAAACATAAAATTTTATCAAGATGGATGAGTTATCACGGTATTACGATGGGTGCTTTATCGATGTCTGGTCACCCACTACGTAGACAACGTTTCGTATCTATTTTGGAAGATTATCCGACTATACCAGCTCCATATTGTTTCAGATGTCCTGTTCAAAAGGTATATCCAACTTGTCAGCTGGCATGTGCGACTGAACTAGAAAGATCAATTGAAAGAATTGGTGCAGAGCATATTGCTGCTTTTATTGCTGAGCCGGTTATTGGAGCAGCTGGAGGCGCGGTTGTTCCGCCGAAAGACTATTATAAAGTCATTAAAGATATTTGTAATCATTACGATATTTTATTTATTGCGGATGAAGTAATGACTGGGCTTGGTCGTACTGGAGCATGGTTTGCGATGGAGCATTGGGGCGTAGAGCCGGATATTATGACACTTGGTAAAGGATTAGGAGCGGGATATACACCGATGGCAGCTACAGTTGTAAGTGATCGTGTTATGGAACCAATATTACGCGGATCACGTTCAGTAATGAGTGGTCATACGTTAAGTGCAAATCCATTGTCTGCAGCAACGGCTTTAGCTGTTATTGAATATATGGAGAAACATAATCTCCCTGAAAAAACAGCAGAAAAGGGAGATTATTTAATAAAGGGCTTGCAGAAAGTTCAGCAACAATCGACAATCATTGCTGATGTGCGCGGAAAAGGGTTGCTAATCGGAGTAGAATTGCAACCGTTTACAAAAGCGTCGGAGCTTATTTCAGTTGCAGCTAAAAACGGCCTGCTTTTATATCAAGCAGTTTCAGGGCAAGCAGGAAAAGAAGATAGTGCACTGCTTGTAGCACCGCCAATGACAACTACATATTCCGAGTTAGATGAATTACTTTCAATTTTCTCTAAAAGTGTGGAAGAGATGATGCAAAAAGGAGGGCATAGTATCGCATGACAACTATTACAAATACATTCGGTAAATTAAAAGAAATTGAGGAAGTAATTTCTTTGTTCCATGATGATATGACATTAATGTTTGGGGGATTTGGAGGGATTGGATCCCCTCCATCTTTAATACAGGCAATTTTAGAAAAAGGCGTTACAAATTTAAATTTGATTGGAAATGACACTGGATTTCCTGATGTAGGTATCGGTCGTCTTGTTACAAATGAAAGAGTTAAATCACTAATTACTTCTCACATTGGCTCCAATCCAAATGCAGGAAGGCAACTAAACGAGGGAAGATTACAAATTGAGTTTTCTCCCCAGGGAACATTAGCAGAGCGCATTCGCGCTGGTGGCGTTGGTCTTGGTGGTGTTTTAGTTGATGTTGGTGTTGATACAATTGTGGAAGAGGGAAAACGAACAGTTGAAATGAATGGTAAGACCTATTTAGTTGAAACAGCATTAACTGCTGAAGTTTCAATTGTATATGCAAAGAAGGCAGATCCGTTTGGTAACCTTGTATTTGACAAAAGTGCACGAAATATGAATCCTCATGTAGCTATGGCTGGGGATATAACAATTGTAGAAGCAGAAGAAATAGTCCCGCTTGGAAATTTAGATCCAGAGGAAATTGTCGTTCCAGGTGTTTTCGTAAATTATATTGTACCGTCGGAAGGAGTGAACTGGAAATGGGTATGGGCGTAGAAGTGAGGGATAAGATTGCTAGGCGTGCGGCGAAAGAAATACAAAATGGTATGATTGTAAATTTAGGTATTGGCATACCATCGCTTGTACCAAATCATTTGCCTGACGATATAAATGTTATGTTTCATGCGGAAAATGGAATCGTGGGCATGGGACCAACGCCAAGTAAAGGGAATGAAGACGAAAATTTGTGTAATGCAGCAGGTTTACCAACTTCTCTTATAACAGGAGCGAGTTATTTCGATAGCTGCACAGCGTTTGGGATGATTCGAAAAGGTTTGCTAGACATAACGATTCTTGGTTCATTACAAGTAAGTGAAAATGGTGATTTAGCAAACTGGATTGTACCTGGAAAACGTGTTCCAGGTATTGGTGGAGCAATGGATTTAGCACAAAAAGCGAAGCGGGTCGTTGTTGTGATGAATCATGTTGATAAGTACGGAAATGCAAAAATTGTTTCAGAGTGTACATTGCCATTAACTTCAAAGAAATGTGTAGATTTAATTATTACTGATATGGCAGTCATGGAGGTAACTCCGAGTGGACTTATATTACAAGAATTAATGAGCCCATACACAGTAGAAGATGTAAAACGACATACAGAAGCTGATTTTCAAATTAGTTCTAACTTACTAGTAATTGAATGAAGGGAGATGTAATATATGGAGCAATTAAAAAAGCAAGTTTGTGATTATATTGAGAGCCATGAAGAGGAAAGTGTGAAATTTTTAAAACGATTAATTCAAGAAAAGAGCGTATCTGGTGATGAAAGCGGTGCGCAGGCAATTGTGATTGAAAAATTACGTGAATTAGGTTTAGATCTCGATATATGGGAGCCCTCCTTTTCTAAAATGAAAGATCACCCTTATTTTGTATCACCCCGTACAAGTTTTTTGAATAGCCCAAATATTGTAGCGACTTTAAAAGGAAGTGGCGACGGGAAATCTATGATATTAAATGGGCATATTGATGTAGTTCCAGAAGGGGATGTGAATCAGTGGGAACATCACCCTTATAGCGGTGAGAAAATAGGGAATCGTATATATGGCCGTGGAACGACGGATATGAAGGGCGGAAATGTCGCACTTATGCTTGCGATGGAAGCGATCATTGAATCTAGCATTGAATTAAAAGGAGACATCTATTTTCAAAGTGTAATAGAAGAGGAAAGTGGCGGAGCAGGGACATTAGCAACTATATTACGAGGATATAAGGCAGATGGTGTCATTATTCCAGAGCCTACTAATATGAAGTTTTTCCCGAAACAACAAGGTTCCATGTGGTTTCGTCTACGTGTAAAAGGGAAAGCTGCACACGGTGGAACGCGCTATGAAGGGGTTAGTGCAATTGAAAAAAGTATGTTTGTTATAGAACATGTAAGAAAGCTAGAGGAGAAAAGAAATAGTCGAATTATAGATCCGTTATTTAAAGAAATTCCGATTCCAATTCCAATTAACATTGGGAAAATTGAAGGAGGGAGTTGGCCAAGTTCTGTTCCCGATGAATTAATTTTAGAAGGAAGATGCGGTGTTGCGCCGAATGAGACTATAGAGGCGGCAAAAGAAGAGTTTGAGAATTGGATTGCTGAATTAAATGATGTGGACAATTGGTTTGTTGAAAATCCAGTAGAAGTAGAATGGTTTGGAGCGAGATGGGTTCCTGGTGAACTAGAAGAGAATCATGAACTCATTACAACACTTCATCATAACTTTGTTGAAATCGAAGGGAACGAACCAATTATTGAAGCATCTCCGTGGGGGACTGATGGAGGTTTATTTACACAAATTGCAAACGTACCAACAATAGTCTTTGGTCCAGGAGAGACGAAAGTAGCACACTATCCAAACGAATATATAGAAGTTGATAAAATGATAGCTGCCGCAAAAATTATTGCATGTACATTACTAGATTGGTGTGAGGTGAAAAAATGAAATACTATGAATCTTTTAGAGAACAGACGAATTGTTATACAGTAGAAGGCGTTTTAGATTATTTTAATAAGCGTATTCGGGTAGATCACTATACAGGAAATGTTGAAAGTATTATACAGACAATTGACGAACTAGCAGAGAAACATTCTTTCACTAAATGCATTATTAAAGGAAAGGGAGAGCATGTTTCAACATGGCTCTCTTTCGGTTTTTTGTTGGAAGCAACGATACCTCATTATTTTCAAGGACACGATGCATACTTTTTCGTGAAATATAATAATGATGAAAGACGAAATAGTATGCATTGGACTGAGGAAGATACTATATTAAGCGGTGTAAAAGGAAAAGAAATAAAAGAAAAAGTAGTTCCAGAGGAATTTTTGCTGAGAAAAGCGACTGAAGAAGATGCAGAAGAATTAGCAACTGTATTCGGAAAAGTGTTTGAAGTGTATCCGACACCTTTAAATGAAGCGAGTTATGTATTACAGACGATGAAAGAAGACGATACAATTTACTACGTATATGAATTTGAGGGGAAAATTATTAGTACAGCATCTGCAGAAATGAACATAAAGGAAGGGAATGCAGAATTAACGAATTGTGCTACTTTACCTGAATATCGTAAACATGGATTTATGAAAAGTTTACTAATTAAATTAGAGGAAGAACTTCGAGAAAGATCTATTTTCTGCTCCTATACAATTGCTCGATCGCTTTCTTTCGGAATGAATGCTGCCTTTCATCAATTAGGCTATACGTATACAGGAAGACTGGCAAATAATTGCTACATTTTCGATAAGTTGGAAGATATGAATATATGGGTGAAAGATCTATCTAGCTATTCGAAAGCAGTAAAACTTCCGCTTCAAAATTTGGCTGTAAAGCAAAACAGTTAGGCGGAGCTGGGTGTTTGAAAAAGCCGTACTAATTAGAGTTTCGAGTTATCTAATGAAAATATAAAATTGATTAAAATTATAGAACGGAATCGTCATGCTTACAATCGCACATAGGTGTGCCGAAAATTCGGCATGTAATTGCTGGATTTTCGGCAAGAGGGGGGATGACATTGCTAGCAGTTTCGACACAAGAAGTCATTGAAGCGATTTTGGGCAGTATTGATGAGGCTATACACGCTGTAGATGAAAATGGAATTACAATATTTTATAATTCTGTAGCTGCAAAACACGATGGATCGAAGATTGAAAAAGTGTTAGGGAAACATCTGTTAGAAGCGTTCCCGTCTTTATCAAGGGAAACGAGTACATTGATGAAAGTACTAGATACAAAAAAACCTATCGTACATCAGGTACAACATTATCAAAATTTAAATGGTGAAGATGTTTGTACAGTAAATACGACGTTACCTATTTTTATAGATGGGAATATTGCTGGGGCTGTTGAAATTGCAAAGGATTACTCTACAATTCAAAAACTTACTGACACAATTGTTGACTTACAGTCGAAAATAAAGCGATCATCTAGAAAAAAAGTGATTAAAAAGCACGCTGCATTTGAGACGATAGTGACAAATGATACGCGGTTTAAACAGACGAAAGAGTTAGCACAAAAAGTAGCACCAACAGACGCGAATGTTTTAATATATGGTGAAACAGGAACAGGAAAAGAACTGTTTGTACAAGCAATTCATGAAGCTTCTAAAAGAAAAAACAAGCCATTTATTGCACAAAACTGTGCAGCTTTACCAGAGTCGCTATTAGAAAGTTTATTGTTTGGAACGACAAAAGGAAGCTATACGGGAGCGATTGAAAGAGCTGGGCTATTTGAACTTGTTGATGGTGGTACATTATTTTTAGATGAACTGAATTCAATGCCTCTTGATTTGCAGGCAAAAATGTTACGAGTGTTAGAAGATGGAGTCATTAGAAGAATTGGTGATAATAAGACGAGAAAAGTAGATGTTCGTGTTATTACCGCAATGAACCAGCCTCCAGAAATATGTTTACGAGAGAATAAAATTCGCACTGATTTATATTATCGCTTAAACGTATTTTCATTATATATCCCACCGCTTCGTGAAAGAACTGAGGATGTACTATTATTAGCATCTTATTTTTTGAAAGAATATAATAAAAGTTATAAAAAAGGTGTACTTCAAATTGATGAGGAAGCGAAAGATAGACTGCAAGCTTATCAGTGGCCTGGAAATGTCCGGGAGTTAAAACATACGATTGAACATGCTGTTATTATTGCAGAAGGGAATACATTAACAGCCAATTGTTTACCACGTACATTTCGGAAAGAAAAGTTTTCGAAGAAGAAGGGTATAATGCCACTTAGAGAAGCACTTCATCAAACAGAAAAAGAATTAATAGATCAAGCGTTGATTGAAACGGAAGGGAATATACTACAAGCCGCAAAAATGTTGGGTATCCCTCGTCAAACGCTTCAATATAAACTGAGCAAGTACGACAAAACCGCCGAATAATCGGCGGTTTTTGTGTGTTTGCACCAATAAAAGAGCGTTTACATATATAAAAAGTAATGAATATGATGTTAAGTATTGATTTCATACAACGCTTAAAAATATTTTTTTGCTTATGTAATAGGGTTCTCCGCACATTTACTTATCAACAATGCAAAGTTGGCATAACTATTGCTTATATAAAGGATGAGCGTATAAAAAGGGGGAATAGCAATGTTACATGATGTATACAAACCAAATCGTCACTGGAAGGATATCGAATTATGGAAAGATGTTACTGAAGAGCAATGGAATGATTGGGTTTGGCAATTAACGAATACGATCAAAACGTTAGATGACTTAAGAAAAGTGATTAACTTAACACCTGAAGAAGAAGAGGGCGTTAAAATTTCAACGAAAACGATCCCGTTAAACATTACACCGTACTATGCTTGGCTAATGAATCCTGATGATCCACGCTGTCCGATTCGGATGCAATCAGTACCGATTTCGGAAGAGTTATATAAAACAAAATATGATTTAGAAGACCCACTTCACGAAGACGAAGATTCACCAGTTCCAGGGCTAACACATCGTTATCCGGACCGTGTACTATTCTTAGTAACAAATCAATGTTCTATGTATTGTCGTTACTGTACACGTCGTCGTTTTAGTGGACAAATTGGAATGGGTGTACCGAAGAAACAATTAGATGATGCAATTGCTTATATTCGTGAAACGCCACAAGTACGAGATGTATTAATCTCCGGTGGTGACGGACTTCTAATTAACGATAAAATTTTAGAATATGTATTAAAAAATTTACGAGAGATTCCGCATGTTGAGATTATTCGTATCGGAACGAGAGCACCAGTAGTATTCCCGCAACGTATTACAGAAAACTTATGTAACATTATTAAAAAATACCATCCAGTATGGTTAAATACACATTTCAATACATCTATTGAAATTACTGAAGAATCGAAAAAGGCATGTGAAATGTTAGCGAATGCTGGTGTTCCAGTCGGAAACCAAGCAGTAATTTTAGCTGGTATTAACGACAGCGTTCCAATTATGAAAAAACTTATGCATGACTTAGTAAAAATCCGTGTACGTCCATACTACATTTATCAATGTGACTTATCTGAAGGTATCGGTCACTTCCGTGCACCAGTATCTAAAGGTCTTGAAATTATTGAAGGTTTACGTGGACACACATCTGGTTATGCTGTTCCGACATTCGTTGTTGATGCGCCAGGTGGAGGCGGTAAAATTGCACTTCAGCCAAACTATTTAATCTCACAAAGTGCAGATAAAGTTGTACTTCGTAACTTTGAAGGTGTTATTACGACGTATCCAGAGCCAGAGAGCTATATTCCAGGAAGAGCGGAAGGATACTTTAAAGAGATTTATCCGAACTATGAAGAAAAACGTTCAGATGTTGGTATCGCAGGTCTTATGAGCGATAAGAAATTTAACCTCGTTCCAGACGACTTACAGCGTATGAACCGTCGTAAAGACTACGAAGATAATGATACTCATGCATCTTTAAAAGATAAACGTGATAAGCGCGATCAATTAAAAGATAAAAAATATCAAGCACAAATGGCTAAATTAGAAGAAAACGACAAAAAAACTGAGGGTGATGCAGTATGAATTGTATGTGGTGTGACAGTACAGAAGCGAAAGAAAGCTTGAATACTGTATATTGGGAATTACCAGATGGTACGAAAGCCATTGAAATCCAAGAGACACCATGTATTTCTTGTTCCTCGTGCGGGATGGACTATCAATCAGACCATACAGTAAAAGAAATTGAAGATCAATTATTCTTAATTTACACGAAAGATTTACCAAAACAACTAACATATGAAGAATTAATGGGAAGACCGCGTCTATTAAAAAGAAATTATTTCGACTTTTAACCAGCTTTTATGCTGGTTTTTTTCTTTTTTGCCTTGTATAATGTACCCAAGTTAGAAAGGTAGGGAATATTTTTGAAAAAGACATTTTACCATTATATGATGAAGCATCGTGCAGCTTTATTTAGAAATGAAATTTCAGATTTAGCAGAGGCGATGTATGATGATTTAAGTTTTCCGAAGCAATCTGAAGACTATGATGAAATTAGTTTATACTTAGAGTTGAGCGGAATGCTAGAAAGTATGTCTATATTTGATGAAGCCTGGGATTTATACATACAAGATAGATAAAAACTATTTGAAAACATACAGAATACATTACTTTATTTAAAGTGAAGTATTCTGTATGTTTTTTTATTATGAAATTTGTTGATTTGAAGCTAGTCTAGTTACTAGCTTTTGTTTGAGTGTAATGTAAATTTTATAAGATTATATTTTTTATTGAAAAAATTTATGAATATAAGCTTCTGTGATAAGCGTTTTTATGTAGGTTGCATATACTGATATCAAAATCACGACGTCAAAAAAAGGAGAGATAGAGATGGCAAGAAAAAAACAACCTAAATACAACGTAGGGGACATAGTCGTGATTACGCTATATGGAACCGTTGGGAAAATCACAAATATGAAGGTTTTAGATGGAGTTTATGTATACGAAGTCAATAATCACGATGGCTTTTACGTAGAGCAAACATTGCAGCACGTTACAGAGCAAGATATGAAAAAGGGCGATACGGAGTGGATTGAATTAAATTATAATTTCACGTTTGGTGATCTTGTGCAAGTAACTGGATATGATAAAGATGTTTTCCGTATTGTTGGTTTTCGTACAGAAGTATGGAGATATAAGAATGACGCATGGGAAGATACAATTTATGAATTGTCACGGATTACGGATGGTGAATGGTTAGAAGCGGATGAATCAGATTTAACGTTACTCGCCAATGCTCAAACGGCAAATACAATTTTGAAGAAAATGAAACAAGATAAAGCAGGTATGAATAAATTGGATTTAGGAAAGTTAAAGTCAATTAACAACTCGAAAAAAGTGAGTGTTAAGACGAATCGTCAAGAAATCATTGATGGATTACTTGACATTTATAACGATTATCAATTATTGTTCGATACATTTAAAGATGAAGAATATAAAATTGTAATGGATGTTGTTCATAATTATTTAGTTAAATTGACAGAGAAAAAATAGTTAACTAGAAAGAGAGAATAAATTGAACAACAACATATGCAGTATAAGGTATGCCTACAACTATTAAAAAAATAAAAAGCCACTTTATAAGAGAGTCTGCCCATTGATCTTCATGCATGAACTCTTCTTTTGTTTGTCCTACTTCATATTGATTTTCCATTATTATTTCCCCCTTTGAATAGCTTGTACTACAATCGTATGCATCTCGTCCAAAGCTTATGACTTATAAAAAAATAAAATCTATTTTTCTAATCTCATATACATAATTTTGAGATTTTTTCATAAAACAGAAATAAAGGAGTGATGCTCATGAAGGAAATTGAAGTCGTGATTGATACGGAAGAGATTGCGGAGTTTTTTTATGAGCAACTAATTGAAAGAGGGTACGTCCCAAAACGAGAAGAAATTGAAGATCTCGCAGATATTACATTTGAGTATTTATTAGAGAAATGCATGATTGATGAAGTTTTTGATGAAGAGGATGAATGAAAGTAACGACGGGCATAACTCGTCGTTTTTTACTCTTTACAAACCTGTCACAAATATAGTCAATAATTATTGGTATAATGAAAAGGAAATTTTACTCAAGAGGTGAAGGAATGTTCAAAAAAATTATTGATTCTTTATTAGGAAAGAAAAAATATCGTTCGTATTCAAGTAGTGATTATCGTCGTAGAGGGCGCTCGTATTCAAGTAGCGATTATAAACGACGTTCATCTGGTTATGGACATCAACATTATAAAAGAAAACGTAAAAGCCGTAGCTTCTTTTCAAGTAGCTGATGAAATGGCGTCGTGTACTAGCATTATTTGATAGACCACTGCGAAAAAATACAATTGTTGCAGAGCGTTATAAAATTGAATCAGTAATTGGAATGGGCAGTTATGGGGTTACATATGTCGTTAATGATTTGCAAATAAATAGATATAAAGTCTTAAAACAATTAAGACAAAGTAAACAAAGATATGAGTCTGGTAGAAAATCATTTGAACAAGAGAAAATGATTTTACAAACATTAAATCATCATGCAATTCCTAGTCTATATGATCATTTCATATGGGAGAAAAAGAGCTTCTTTGTGATGGAGTACATGCCTGGTAAAAATTTTGAAGATTATATTTTCATAGATGGGTATGTATATACAGAACGTGAAGTTTTTGAGATTTTATATGAAATATTAGAAATTGTATCGGTGTTTCATAGTGAAGGCATTATTCACCGAGATTTACGCATTCCAAACATATTAATGAAAGAAAATCAAATTAGTATTATTGATTTTGGATTGGCTAAATGGAAAGGTGAGGATGATGAGCGAGCTACAATTTACGAAGGTGAACAAGCTTTGATGCGAGAAGTTCAATTTCGTAGCGACTTTTATGCGCTCGGTCATTTCTCATTATTTTTATTATATGCAGGATATGAATCTAATGAAAAACAGGAAAAACCATGGTACGAAGAATTAACTTTGGAACATTATAATCGCGAAATGCTTATGCGAATGTTACAAATAAAAACGCCGTACTATGAGAATGTACAAGATTTAAAACAAGATGTAGCTTCTGCTTTAGAAAGGATGGAGACTCCATGTTTCAAAAGTTTTTAGCAAGCGTTGGTATTGGAAGTGCAAAGGTAGATACTGTTCTTGAAAAAGATGAGTATATTGTTGGGGAAGAAATAGTTGGAAAGGTTCATATAACTGGAGGTTCAGTTAGCCAACAAATTGAAAGCATTTACTTAACATTATCGACGTCGTATGTACGAGAAGTGGATGATAAAAAAGTAACAGCAACATATGATTTAGAGCGAGTACGCTTAACCGAACCTTTTTCTGTAGAACCGAATGAAACAGTTGACATTCCATTTTCTTTTCCAATGCCAATTGAAGCACCACTTACACTTGGTATGAAAACGGTTTGGATTCATACAGGTCTTGATATTAAACGTAGTATAGACCCAAGTGACCGCGACTACGTTCAAGTGTTACCTAATGCATTATTAAGTAGTGTTTTAGATAGTGTAAATGAATTAGGGTTTAAAGCACGTCATATAGAATGTGAAGAATTACCGCACCGATTACGTAAACAAGTTCCATTCGCACAAGAATTTGAGTTTATTCCGGTTTCTGGAGAGTACTACGGCAGATTAGATGAATTAGAATTATTAATTTTGCCACGTGCATACGACCGATTAGAAATAATTATGGAAGTAGATAGAAAATCACGTGGATTAGCTGGTTTATTCGCTGAGGCACTTGATCTTGATGAGAAGGTTATTCGTTTCACTGTAACAAGAGAAGATATCCCTGAGATGAAGCAAAAAATTAATAATTATATTTTTTAATAAACTATGCATAAAAAAGAAATGGAGAGGAAAACTAAAACAACCGCTCCATTTTTTTGCATAGTGAGGTTATGTATGTGAAACGATATCGACATTTATACTTGCTAAGTTTTACGTTACTCATTTGTTTTGTCGTATTATCACTTTCGTATCATACCGCTTGTATTGAGAACTTTGACAATATAGTCGCACATTTTATTCAAAGCTTTCGAAACGATTATTTGACGACCTATTTTACTTGGGTGTCTTTTATCGGTTCCAAAAGAATATATTTTCCATTACTCATTATTCTTGTAATGTATTTTCTCGTTAGAAAAAAGTTGCTTAGTGCGTTGCTTCTAACAATTAATTACTACGGATCTCGTTATTTAAACAGTATGCTTAAACTATGGTACGAACGAGCAAGACCTGATGTCACCCAGCTTGTTACTGCAACTGGATATAGTTTTCCGAGCGGTCATACGATGAATGCTACTGCTTTTTTAGGATTTATTGCATACGTCACAATTACTGAAGAGCGTATTTCGTTGCATAAAAAATTGTTAATTATTCTTATAGCAAGCTTTGTTGTATTATCTATTTCAGTTAGCCGAATATATCTTGGCGTGCACTATCCATCTGACATATTAGCAGGATGGGCAGCTGGTGGTAGCTGGCTCGTTTTATGTGTTATATTCCATAAAACGTTCATAAAAAAAGAACCTATGTCATAATAGGTTCTTTTTTCATTGGCTCAACATGAATGTGTGCATGGTAAATTCCAAACTTTTTGCGAAGCATAGCTTCGATGTTGTCGGTAATACAGTGACTTTCTCCAACATCCATGCGAGCATCTACTTCAATTGTAATATCAACGTACGTTTGATTCCCGTACATACGTGCTCGAATATCTACAATGTTTTCCACACCGCCAATATGCTCAATAGCATCAGCGTATTCTTCCATTTTATCAGGATCAATTCCATCTGTAAGCATATGAGAAGATTCTACGAAAATCTCCCATGCAGTTTTACAAATAATAAGACCGACAATTAAAGCGGCAATAGGGTCTAAAATAGGCATTTGGAACTGAGAACCGACAATACCTACTACAGTACCAATACTTACGAGTGCATCTGATAAATTATCCTTTGCAGCGGCTTCTAATGATTTACTTTTTGTTCGTGCTGCAATTTTTTTCGTATACAAATACACGCAATACATAACGACAGCAGAAAATAAAGCAACCCATGCAGCGAGTACATTAGGCGCTGCTTGTTTCGGATTTAAGAAAGATTGAATGGCACTAATAACAACTTCTAATCCGACTGTTGCCATAATGAAGGACGCAACAAGTGATGCGATTTGTTCAGCCCGCGAATGCCCATACGGATGATCTGGGTCACGAGGTTTACGAGATATTTTTAGACCAATTAATATCGCTAAAGAAGCACCGATATCCGTTAAGTTATTTAAACCGTCAGCACGTAATGCGCTAGAGAGGGTAATATAACTGATGATGATTTTCATAGAGGATAAAAATATGTAGGCCATAATGCTGACAATAGCGCCTTTATCAGCTTCTTTATGAGAAAGAGTATCCATTTTAATCACTCACCTTTCTTTAAAGGAATTTCTTTCTATAAATAGAGTATCAAACGAAAGTCGTGTGGGTCTATACAAACATTGTTGACGTTTTATAGCTTTTTAAGAAGGGGATAACAAAGTTTCGTGAAGGAAAAATATGTTGAAAAGTACAAAGTCAGGGTGTAAACCGAATTGGAGTTTATTTACTAAAGAGAGAGGAGGGGAGATGGATCAAGAAACGAATACTTTTCTTACTACATATTATTCTTATCATGACAAGGTGTAATTCATTAAACGAGGAAAAACGTCAAAAGATAATTATGAAAGCAGATGAAAGCCCTCTGAAAAATATTTTCCAGAGGGCTTTCATCTTAGTATGCTTCTAAAAACTCAGTAACTTGCTCTTCAGTTTTTGCATTAGCACTATGTAAGTGGCCTAGCTTCTCACCGTTTTGGTATACAAGTAAACTTGGAATACCCATTACTTGATACTCTTCAGCGATACTTGGAAACTCATCTTTATTAATAGAATACCATTCAAATTTATTGAACTCTTCCATTACATCTCCGATAAAGTTGTCCATACGTACGCAATCTGGGCACCATGTAGTAAAGAACTTAACAACTACTGGCTCCTCGCTTGCGATGATGTCTTTGAATTCTTGTTCTGTTTTAATTTCTTTCATAAGTAAAACTCCTTTCAATATCACACGAATTTATATGCAAAATTCGTATTTGCAAACATGTTGCAAACTTATTATTTGTTTTTTAGTTTTGTAGTTCGTTCACACTTATAAAATTGTATGTAACATGACTGCGCTACTAAGTGTGAAAATAACGGAACCTCACTTTTCTTTATAAGCTTTTTCCAGGATTGTGTCAAACTTTTGAATTTTATACAGAAATTAAAGAAGCCCAAACTTTGATTAAGTATGGGCAGAGTGACTAAAATTAATCGCTTATTAATTTCGAATAAATATTTAAATCGATAAGCTTTTCAGCTAATTTTTCGCTCTTTCTCAGAGTACCTTCAAAAGTAAAGTTTAATTTTTCTAATACTTTTATGGAATTTACATTTGCAGGTTCAACTTTTACAAAAATTGAATCAGGTTAGAAATTATATGGTTGTAATGGGAATTGAGGGATATGAATAAAAAAATTGTATCCCGCATTAACGGGCAGTAAGACCCCCACTGATTAAAGTTTCACTTTATTAGGGATTTGCCTTAAACATTTATTACAGTCAAGAATATTTATAATAATATGAACTAAAAAAGGTCCAATTTTTGTAATGTTGGAGGGGAGTATTGTGGACATAACTCAAAGCGTGGCAAGAATAGTGGTTAATGGGAAAGACCTTTCTTTCACTTCAGTTCAAACCTCTGCATGGAATCATGGACCTGTAAATGATTTAATCGTTACGACGAATCAGAGAGTGAATGAGCTTTATCAATTCATGTGGTCACAAGTACCGGTTACGATGTCGGTATATTTTCTTCAAGGGGCGGATTTACTTAGATTCGTTAGGGTTGCTGGAATTGATGAGCGTGTAAACGGAGAATATGTATATCATTTCATTTGGTAATAAGAAGAATTAAAAGTAGTCTAGCAGCTACTTTTTTATTTTATCATTTGAATATAAGCGAGCGAACTAGCATTATAGTACCAATGAAATAAAGAATCATAATATAATGTGTAACAAATTATACGGAAGTGAGTTGAAAATTATGTTTTATTCATATATTAATTCTGAAGCTGGCATGCGACCAGCGTATGGTACGTCTATAACGTATAGTGGAGCACAAAGTACAGTTCAAGCTATTCAACAAGCATTGCAAATGCAACAACAAATGCAGCAGCAAGGAGTACAACCATATTACTCATCCGTAGAGTATTTTTATCCAGTACATCATGTTACACCGTACGGAAGTTCTTTTCTTACTATTCCATATGGAACTATATACAACTTATAACTAGTAAGGAATGAAGTGGTTTATATAAATAAGGGTGCAGATTAATAGCGCCCTTATGAATAAGAAAAATAGCTAGTCCAAACCTTATAAATCAATCTTACATAATATGTAGTAATAAGTTTGAAAGGGGAATTAGTATGTCTTGTTATTACTACTGTAAGTATTGTAAGGAGTATAAAAAGAAGCATCATGATTGTTGTAAGAACATTAGTAAGTGTCATGATAATAAGGACAATCTTGTTAGAGCATCGGCATTTAGAGCTAGAAATACTGTGAATCAAAATGTTCCTGCTAATACTTTTGTGAAAGTGTTATTTCAAAATGAACAATTTGATTTAGCGAATGAGTATAATCCAGCAACATCTATTTTTACGCCGAAGACTAAAGGAGTATATTCTATTATTGGAACGATTGGTTTCTTTCCAAATGATCCAACTTTAAATTATAGAGCGCGTGTAGAAATTCGTGTGAATGGAAACGCAGCGATAGCTATAGATAATGACTTTTTTGGTCCAATAAGTTTTGGAAATGTCGTAAGTGTTTCGACGATTGTTCAATTGAATGCAGGGGATGAAGTTGAGATTTATGCACAAAGTAGTATAGATGGGGTTTTAAGTCCTTTAGAAGATGGGGCACATTTTGAAGCGGCAAGATTTCCTTCTCCAACTAAATAAAACTGATCATTAAATGTTTTTTAGTAGGTTTAGTTAATCCCCTTACCAAATGGTGGGGGATTATTATTGTTTTTCTAGAATATATAAGTAAACAGGTGAAGTGTAGTTTAATTTGTAGAGGTTTCAACCTTCTTCAGATAATAAACAGAATAATAAGTAACATGCTTGTGAAAACTCATTGTTAGTAAGTTTGCTAGTTTTCTTATAGAACAAGAAAGACGGAATACATAAAAGATCGTATCGTTACGTTTTTTCTTTACTATATAGAAATTATATATTGAACATAGATTTGTGTAGGGAATCCTAATACACTGAAAAGAATAACATAAAGGCGATTACACTATATAAAAACAAAATCAATCCTAAGATGAGTAGTATTGGATGCAACTTGAACATATTTGACCTCCTTGAGTATATAAAGAATTTTAATATATTGTTGGTCAATTTAGAAGGGGGACGGTTACATAAAAAAAGAGCATACATAAAAAGTATGCTCCAAAGAAAGATAGGTTTTATGAGTGGATAATCTCCATACGATAATATATGTTCTATTAATAAAAACGTGTAAAAAATCAATGAATTATCAATGGAATATCATAAAATGAGTAATTTTAATTTAGGAATGCAGTTATTTTCTTTCTCAGTTATCTTTAGGTAACAAAGTTGTGAAAATCGTGCATTATGCGGACTAACAACGGGATAACGATCGTACTTCAGTTACATATTTCTTAAAGTCTGGATATTGCGTGATAGTTTGACATTTAGGGGTGCATAGTTGATTAATTATAGACACATTTGTAATTACTTCGTTACAAGGACCGAAAAATGTAACTTTTAGTTTTGAATTTGGTGGGATTTTAAACACGATAGGTTTTTTTTCCATGAAATCAGCTCCTAATATTGAGTGTTATAATTTAAAGGATATAGAGTCGTATTAGTATAATATGAAATTTCAGTTGATTTGCTTATAATAAAGAATTTTATAGTAGTAAAAGTGATTAAAGATGTAAAGGGGAAATTGAGAATGCGAAATAAAATGTTTAATTAATATAATCAATAAATACGAAAATGAATAATATAACTAATGCATTTTTTAGTTTGTTACATATTATGTTAGTAAGAATGGTATAAGGAGGTAGTATATAGTAGTGGAAGAAAATGTACAAGCTCAGCTTTCGCCACCGTGGATCACATATTTTAATGAATTAAAAAATTCAATAGGTGCTGATCCAACTGTAACAGTTGGGCCACTTATTCCTGTTGGTGGTAATTATATTATTTTAGTGCATGCGTTAAGCAACGAAAAAGCGAGAGCATTAGCAACGCTTTTAAAATCTTTTGTACAATTTGGGAATGTAAGTGTGACAGTTATTGTAACGAATAATGAGAATGAAATTGTAAATCCATTTCCTTGTCCACTAGATGCATTTGAAATAGCTCATTTGTTTCAAGTAGCACTAGAAAATAATCCTTATTTTGAACAAGTTGTGGTACAGCCTCAGTTCCCTGGCGGACCGAATGTTGTCTTTCCGGTTTTCGCTGCGAAAGTCATTCAGTTTTTCAATGACGACATTTCTAACTTATGTCAAACGTTTACAGGTGTTGCTGCCAATGTATTTCGTGATGTAATGAATGATGAGATTTGTGGTATACCAATTCTATTTTCCACAAGTTGTGTTATGAGTAGTGAAAATCAAGAATTGCAAAATACACATTTAGCACCAAAGTTGTTTTATTAAACTGTAAAAAGACATTTTCATTAATAGAAAATGTCTTTTTTATGCACCAATAGTGTTCAGGTTGGAAAATTGTGATTTAAAAGGAGTAAACTTCAATTAATTAAAATTTTTCTAAATCTCAAATTTCATGTAAAGGTAGTAATTTTGACTTAAGAATATATAGAAAATGAGGGATGAAATTTTTTAGTTGAAAGGAAATTGATACTGAAAGTTATAACTTAATAATATAGGGGGGTTTTTCTAATATATGTAAAAATGATTGGTAGGACGAGATTACATAATAAATGAATAGTAGGGTGTATTTCGAATATTTTATGTGGCAAACATGTTAAAACTAATAGAAATATTTCTGAAAGAGAATATATTTTGAAAAACGGTAAAGATTCTTTTTACTTATATTATAGATAGCTAGTTTTAGAGAGCTGAGGCTTACAATAAAACTAGCTATGAATAGGACATTCAAAAGGAGCTGGAATGTATGGGGTATATTGTAGACATTTCAAAATGGAATGGAACTATCAATTGGGATATTGCAGCATCACAGCTAGATTTAGTGATTGCTAGAGTTCAAGATGGCTCTAATACGGTGGATTTTATGTATCAAAATTATGTTAGTGAAATGAAAAAGCATAGTATCCCATTCGGTAATTATGCTTTTTGCCGTTTTATATCTATTGCTGATGCAAAGAAAGAGGCACAAGATTTTTGGAATCGTGGTGATCAATCTGCTAAGTTTTGGGTAGCGGACGTAGAAGTTCAAACGATGGTAGATATGCAAGGCGGGACACAGGCATTTATTGATGAATTACGCCGTTTAGGTGCGGAAAAAGTAGGATTATATGTAGGGCATCACACGTATCTATCATTTGGAGCACGTAATATTGAAGCTGATTTCGTATGGATCCCTCGTTATGGAGGGAATAAGCCAGCATATCCATGCGATATGTGGCAATATACGGATTCAGGGAATGTTCCTGGGATTGGGAAATGTGATCTGAATCGATTAGTAGGAAATAAGTCACTTTCTTGGTTTATAAATTCGAACAAAGCAAATCAATCTAACATAGTGTATACACAGCAAACGAATGGCATTGGTATTGCAGTTTCGAAATATCCTGATGGATATGGAATAAATTTATATGAAAACCCCATGAATCCCCAATTTACAGGTACACTCACTCAGAAAATTCCATATTTAATCTTAGCAGGTTATTGGGGAGGCGGTGAGCAAGATATGATTTGTTTAGGGAACGATAAGCAGTGGGTATATTTAAAACATTTTAATGTGAAATGGTTTTATGCAACTTCAAAATATCCTGTCGGTTACGGAGTAAATTATTATGAAGAGCCTGAATGTATGAATTATAAAGGAAACATAGATGGATCGACATCTTTTCGAGTGTGGGGTAGAGTGGGAAATGCGGTAGATATCGGGCAGAATAGTTGGATACCTGAAAAACATGTAATTATTAAGCAACTATAGAAGCTATATTTTTTTGAGAATTATATAAAGAGTCTTCTTACTATGCATAGTAAGAAGACTCTTTATATTTAAAAATGAAAATACATGATACATAGTCAACTCATATGAAATGAATTACATGTAGAAAACACACTGTTTTCACAATGACTGTGTATAGTTAATTTGCATAATGATAAAAGTGAGGTATTTGAATTGAAAAAGAAGAAAATATTTATTGGAACAATTATTTCATGCATGATGCTAGCATTATCTGCATGTGGTTCCTCAGACAACGTAGTAACATCAAAAGTAGGAAATGTTACAGAGAAAGAATTAAGTAAAGAATTACGACAACAATATGGAGAAAGTACTTTATATCAAATGATGTTAAGTAAGGCATTGCTAGATAAATATAAAGTTTCAGATGAGGAAGCAAAAAAGAAAGTAGAAGAAGCAAAAGATAAAATGGGTGAAAACTTTAAAGCGACTTTAGAACAACTTGGGTTGAAAAATGAAGATGAATTAAAAGAAAAAATGAAGCCAGAAATTGCATTTGAGAAAGCGATTAAAGCAACAGTTACAGATAAAGATGTGAAAGATAACTATAAACCAGAAATGAAAGTAAGTCACATTTTAGTGAAAGATGAAAAAACGGCTAAAGAAATAAAGGAGAAAGTAAATAATGGTGAAGATTTTGCTGCCTTAGCAAAACAGTATTCAGAAGATACTGGTTCAAAGGAACAGGGCGGGGAAATATCTGGTTTTGCCCCTGGGCAAACAGTGAAAGAATTTGAGGAAGCTGCGTATAAATTAGATGCAGGCCAAGTAAGTGAGCCGGTTAAAACAACTTACGGTTACCATATTATTAAAGTGACGGATAAAAAAGAATTGAAGCCATTTGATGAAGTAAAGGATAAAATACGTAAAGATATAGAACAACAAAGACTACAAGATACGACAGGTAAATGGAAACAACAAGTAGTCAATGATTTATTGAAAGATGCTGATATTAAAGTGAATAATAAAGAATTTAAAGATACATTTAAATTTCTAGAAAAGAAATAATGACTGTAATCATAATTAGAAAAGGGAACTCATATAGAGTTCCCTTTTCTAATTAGTGTGTGAGTTATAAATAGATAGTAAGACAATACAATATTACATTTAAATATTAAGAATTACAATGGAAAATTATGGATTATAATTATTTCAACGAAAGTGAATATTCTACGGTTTTCATTATGCAAGTTTATTACATATATTTACTCTTTAATAATGGATATCGAACATAATTTAAAAAATAATACATATAATGTTTTTGAATAAATATTTAACATGGATAATTAGTAAAAAGCTGAGCATTCGATTGGAAAGGATGTTCTTTTTCATATGAAAATTTTAGGATAAAGAATGAATCGTTTTAAACGCGTCATTTACCACATCAATAAATTAAGGTGGTGGAGAATATATGAAAGTAATCTTTCAAGGAGAGGGCGGCGCGAAAATTTTTGAGTCATATGATGAAAATGTAAGTGATTTATTAGCTATATTAAAAGAAACGAAAGGGATTAAAATCGGGATGGTTGAGTATAAAGTGTTAAAGTACGAACTTAATTATTTTCGTCATCCGAAAAAAGCGGATACAGAGAGAGAGTTACATATAATAGTACAACCTAAGTATATGTAATAAAATATAATAATAAAAATCATTGATTCAGTTTTGTAAAGTTCCATAGAGTATGTAAGAAAAGAGAGTGTTGTAAATGCTCTCTTTTCTTATGCTTTGTGAGTTCGTTCATCATAGTATATGTTTTCAGTTATAGATGGTTAATAAACGATAAAAATTTAAAACCTTTTCGTTTAGGCAGGGATTTTATATTTGAGTAAATAAATATACTATGAAGTATTTTTTATACGAATACTGGAGGAGTATAAAATGAGTTTAGCAAGTTACATAGGCTGTAATGTAGAAATTCCGTTAACGGATCCGGATTCTAATAATCTAATTGTTTTTGGACCGTGTTTTTCAGATGAAAGTATGCTTGAAATTGTACAAGATTATCAATTCTAAACAAATTACACATATGAGGTTTCAACTAGTTGGGGAATTGAACTTGTCGAGTGGCAAAATGTAAAGGAAAAAAAGAAGCGAAAGAAAAACTTTTAACTTTATGCAAGATTATGGAAGGTTATTTGGAAGATGGAGACTATTTCGAATTATTTAGTTGTTGGGTTGGTGATGAAGATAAGGAACGAGTAGGGGAATTGAACTTAAAAATAAATCATTTTAATATAGATGAATTATGTATTCCAGAAAGAACATTAGTTAGGATAGAAAAATAAGCTTTGAAATATTTTTTAGAAAAGGGCGATTTCACTTTGGGTGAAGTCGCCTTTTAGTTGTTATATGCATGTTATATAAGAAATGAGAAGTTTATTTGATAAAGGAAAAAAGTATGGAGATAAATAAAATTATGTTTTTTGTTAAGAAATAATAAGTATGGCTCTTCTCAAAAGAACGTAAGTTCGTGTATAATAAGAACGAATGTTCTTTTGAGAGGTAACCTAATTATAGTTTAGAAGTAAATCCGAGTTTAGTGAGTATTAAAAATAACTAAGGGATAGTATGGCTAAATAAATGTATAAATGATCAAGGAGATAAAAAATGAACGATGTAAAGATACAAAAAGAAGAAAGAGAGTGGGTTCCGTTTACAGTAATGTCCGAACAACTTTTAAATATGAGAAAGATTATTGGAGAGAAATTAAAAGTACAAAAACCGCTTTTAACAAATGAAGCAAAAGAGAGAATTTCTGATAAATTATTAACGTCATTATTGTCTGAGAAAGAAATATTGGTAACATATTTTGAAGATGGTTACATACTAACAAGCTACATGACTGTTGTACATATCAATCCGGTAAAACAAATTGTAATTTGTACAGACGCCTTTTATAAAACTTACGTATTTAACGCTATGGATATTATTGAAATAACGTAAAAGAAGCTGAATATTAAATGGCAGCTTCTTTTATTTCTGATTTATGAGACAAATAATACAAGAAAAAGCAGCTAGCTTCGTGCTAGCTGCTGAGCCCCAGGGAAAGGGAGAAAAAGATAGGGTACTCCAAAATCAACAAAAGCTGTCAAACAGCCTGATTATAGTATAGACAAATTAAAATTTTCTATACAGAAAGTTGAACATAAGATTAGGCTGTACCCACTTGGTTTTGATCTGCAAGGTCAGAATCAAATGTATTGGTCGCGCTAACACCGCTAAAAGTATTAACAACAAAACCAACGTTTGATGCGCCGGAACCATTATAAGCTTTCGTATTTTCTTTCGGAGATACGTTGTAGAAATCACCTAAGTTAAATGATCCATTGCTATTTTGTACAACTAAATTTCCTACAACTGATGGCATAATTTTCACCTGCTTTATAATAAGTTGTTAACATTACTATATGGAGTTATAGTCCAGATGGTTCATACAATAAAAATTGTGGAATAGTAAAACGTTTGGAGCATGGATTTCAATAAAAGTGTGTTAAAATTAATATAATAAAGTTGAGTAATTTTTTAAAAAAATTTGTATAATTGATATATATGAAAATAAAGGAGGCAAAATGTAATGAAAGATATTATGAAAAAAGTTGATTTAACAGATGCCAAATCAAGTAATCTTGTTGCACTAATTTATAGTAATGAAGTTATATTAGTTGAAGACGCATTTTGTCCAAATGAAATAAAATTAAAGTTTAATGAAATTGCAATTTTATCTGCAATTAAAACAGCCCATATTGCGAAAGTGTCTATTAGGAAAGAACTTGAAGCGCTTTTTCATGATACGGGTGTTATATTAGTGAAACAAAATGTTGATTATGGTAGTAGCCAATCTATTACCATGCATTTTGAGCAATTTAAAAAATTGCAAGATGAGATTGAACATTTAAATAAAAGTATATAATAAAGCAGCTAAATAAAGGTTCTATCATAAAGGTGGAATGTGTTGTGTTGAAAAAGTGGTTTAAAAATTATTTGGGTGAATCGCATTGTAAACATAAATATATTTTTATTAAGATGCAGGATAATGAGGATTTTAAAAAAGGTATATTAGGTGTAGTTTATATTTACCAGTGTGAGAAATGTGGAAAAGAGAAGCTGAAATGTAAAAACAATAATGAAATAAACAATGAATTTTTAGATATATAGCAAAAAGTAACCATGATGGTTACTTTTTTTGCTTATGTATGCAATATCAAAACCATTACTAAAGTATGAGTTGAGTTGATACTATAGTAAATCGCTGAATAAAAATGAAGAGAGTAAGATATAGGGAAGGAGGATGAGAGAAATGAAGCGAAAAGAAATTAGTAAATCTGTAATTATTACAGGTGTGACACAAGGGTTAGGACGTGCGATGGTTGATCGATTTCATGAATTAGGGTGGAACATATATGGTTGTGGACGTTCAAAAGATAAAATTGAAGAACTAAAAAAACAGTACAGTAAAATACATGATTTCCAAGTAATTGATGTTTCAGATTCTCAGCAAGTTAACAATTGGGCAAATTATATACTTAATAGACATACGGCTCCCAATCTGATAATAAATAATGCATCGATTGTAAATCAAAATGCACAACTTTGGAAAATTACGGCTCAAGAATTCGAAAGTGTAATGAATGTAAACGTGAATGGTGTAGTAAATGTAATAAGAGCGTTTGTTCCCGCAATGGTATCTAGGAAAGAAGGAATTATCATTAATATGAGTTCTAGTTGGGGGAGAGAAGGTGAAGCTGAGCTTGCGCCATATTGTGCCTCGAAATTTGCAATTGAAGGTATCACTAAATCTATGGCCCTGGAATTACCCCATGGCATGGCTGTAGTTGCTTTAGATCCTGGAGGGAGTATTAGTACTCCAATGCTGAAGTCATGTGCGCCACAATATATAAATGAATCGCCTACACCTGAAACTTGGTCACATAAAGCGATTGAATATATATTGAATATAACAATAGATAAAAATGGAGATTCATTGACATGCCCAGCATGCGTATAAAAAGCACCTTTAAGGTGCTTTTTATATTAGTAGCACATTATATCATTCACAAAATTACATCTGAAAAATAAAATAAAAGATTAAGGGTGAGATTTGTTTGTTTTGAAAGCTTTAGAAAATATTTGAATAGGTGATAAAAATGAATCCAAGCAGTTTAAAAGTGACAGGGGCATGGTTTCAAGTAGGGGGGAATCTTACAGCTGCTATTGGAACGACAAGAGGATTTATTGGAGAAGAGAAAGTTGAATCGGAACTTGTTATTGTAGGAAGCTCATTACAAGCCCTCGGGTATATATTACAAATCATTGCGAGCAATTATGATGATGGGGAAGAAAAAAGAGAGAATCAAAGTAAATTACTTGATCAAATAGGAATTGAGTTATTAGCATTAGGAAATATATCAAATGTAATAGGAATATATTTTAATATAAATGAACAATTGAAAGAGAATGATTATCTTATCATTACAGGGAACAGTTTACAATCGATTGGTGCTTTTTTAGGAGTAGAAGCAGCTTTGGTGGATATAAATGTATTACAGAAAATTATTATACTGGGTAACTCCATGCAAAGTTTAGGAGCTGGATTACAAGCGTATCAAGGTGTTTTAAATGTATTGAAAGATGAGAAAGAAAATAAAGATAGTATTTTTGATAAGAAGGATGAGAGAATCATTGCACTCATTGGTATTTGGATACAAGCGATAGGAACGTTAATTTCCGCAATTGGAATAACTGCAATAGAGGAAGAAAATAGGCTAGAAAACAATGAAAAGTCTGAAATACTTATATAAATAGAAGGGGATACATTGATTTTAGAGGCAGGTTAAGATTAAAATGGTAGTAGGTTTTTTTGCGTATATTTTGAAAAGTGATATATAAAATATAAAATAAGGAGTTTTCAAGGGATGATGTATTTATTAGCAATTTTTCTTCCACCTGTTGCTGTATTATTTTGTGGAAAACCAATTCAGGCAATCATAAATTTCATATTAACATTAATATTTTGGGTTCCAGGAGTTATACACGCAATTCTTGTAGTGCATGATAAAAAAGCTGATCGGCGTTTGAAAAAACAAATTCAAGCATATGATGAAATTAATAAGAGAAATCGAAGATAATTCATCTGCCAAATGTTTTTAAAAGAAAGGAGGATTAACCTCCTTTCTTTTTTAGTGGGTGTTAAGTTTAAATTTTTGTGTGGCGGAAAGAATTTTTAATGTAAGTATTATGATAATAACTTTTAGATTGTGCATGTAATAGGCCAGTATAAATGCTTTCTGGTACATTAAAGAAATCATACATACCATGCTTTAATTGGATTCGCAAAATCATAGAAAAAGGATTATAACCAACAGCAACTATATTTTTTGAGGTAACCGGAGATAGCTTCATTATTATGCAACTCCTTATTTTTCATTTTTAATAATTCTTTGTAGGAAACGGTATTGTGGTGTTGAAATCTTTATAATTAAAGAGGTATTATACCAATATTAAATATATTAAATATTGGTTATACGTAATTATAAGTAAGTTCACACGAAGTTCATATCGATATGCTATTTTTATTTCACCTTTGATTTATTAATAAGAAAATATTGACCATTTGAAAAAAAGGTATATTATTTATACGAGGTAATAAAAATTCACTTCTTTCATTATTATGCTAAAAGGGGCAGCATTATTAGAAAATTAGAAGTGAAAATAGTATGTATAAGAGCCATTCTAAAATTTGTAATCTGTGAATTGGGAAAATATTGAATGCTCCAGGTCAATACACTTTCTTGCCTAAACGTATTTACGAAAGTGACCTCAATATTTTTAATTAAATCAACGGGAGAATTGAAAGGCAGGAGAAAGTAACATGTCAGAAAATTATCGTTCTCGCGAGGAGCGACGACAAGTTAAAAAGAAAAAACAACCAGCTTCTAAAACACAAAAACCAAAAGGTAAAACATCATTTTTCCGCAAGTTTTTAATTACTTGTTTATTACTTGGTATTGTAGGTTTAGTGGCGGGGGTTGCTACCTTTTTCGTAATGATTAAGGACGCACCAAAACTGGAAAAAGCAAAACTTGTTAATCCGTTATCCTCAAAAATTTATGATAAAAACGGGGATTTGGTATATGAATATGGAAAAGAAAAAAGGACGAATGTTACGTATGATCAAATACCTAAATTAGTAGAAAATGCATTTTTAGCGACAGAAGATTCACGTTTTTATGAGCATAGCGGAGTAGACTTTAAAGGTACTGCCCGTGCTGTTTTAGTGAGTCTTAAAGGAGATTATGGCTCTCAAGGTGGAAGTACGATAACGCAGCAAGTTATTAAAAACTACTTCTTATCTATGGATAAAACACCAAAGCGTAAGGCGCAAGAAATATATTTAGCTTATAAGCTAGAACAACAGTATTCAAAACATGAAATATTAGAGATGTACTTAAATAAAATTAACTTAGGTAATCGTTCATATGGTATCGCAACAGCAGCACAAAACTACTATGGTAAAGAATTGAAGGACTTAACATTACCAGAAGTTGCGATGCTTGCAGGTTTACCGAAAGCACCGAATAACTATGATCCAACGAAAAAAGAAAATGTTCAAAAAGCAACAGAAAGAAGAAATGTTGTTCTAAACTTAATGAATCGACATGGATATATAACAAAACAGGAAATGGAAGAAGCGATAAAAGTTGACGTAGAAAAGGGACTCAAGCCTGCAGCTCAACTACAAACAATGCCATACCCTGCATTTATGGATGCAGTTGTGAAAGAAGTAGAAAAAGAATTACCAGATGCTAATATCGGTTCTGACGGTTTAGAAATTTATACAACGTTAGATCCGAAAGCACAGAAACTTGCTGATAATATTTTAAATAATAATATCATTGATTATCCGAACGATAAATTCCAAGGTGCATTCACATTTATGGATACGAAAACAGGAGAAGTTCGTGCTATAGGTAGTGGCCGTGGAGAAAATAAAGCTGTATTTAAAGGGCATAATATGGCAATTGAATTAGATCGTGCAGCTGGTTCAACGATGAAGCCGATTTTCGACTACGCTCCTGCAATTGAATATTTAAAATGGGCTACGTACCATCAAATTGATGACTCTCCATTTAAGTATTCAACGGGACAAGAAGTACGAAATGCAGATAGAAGTCATATGGGTCCAATTACAATGCGTGAAGCATTAAAAATGTCGCGTAATATTCCTGCAATTAAAACTGCAAAAGAAGTAGGGATTAGTAAATCGAAAGAATTCTCTGAGAAACTAGGTATTACATTTAATACAGCACCGACAGAATCGACAGCGATTGGTACAAATGAAGTATCGCCAACTGAAATAGCGGGTGCTTATGCGGCATTTGGTAATGAAGGTAAATATACGAAACCGCATTTTGTTAAGAAAGTCGTTTATCCAGACGGTAAGTCACAAAGTTTTGGACAAAAACCAAAACAAGTTATGACAGATTCTACCGCATACATGATTACTGATATGCTTCGTTCTGTAGTTACATCAGGTACTGGTACATCGGCAAATGTAGGCTCTTTAGATGTAGCTGGTAAAACGGGTACGACAAACTATTCATCAAAGCAATTAGCTCAATATAAAATTCCAGAAAGTGCAACTCGTGATAGTTGGTTCGCTGGATATACACCGCAATATACGATGGCAGTATGGACTGGGTATATGAAAGATGGTAAAGACGAGTATATTAGTAGTAAAAATACGAAAATTGCACAGTTGATCTTTAAAGAAATGATGAGCGAAATGGCTACAGATAAATCACGCTTTAAAATGCCAAGTAGCGTTATTCAAGAAGGTAGTGAGCTACGTATAAAAGGTGAAAAACGTGATTCATCGCCAAATACTAGCGTACCGGATACAACGGAGCAACCAAAACAAGATCAACAGCAAAAAACTGAAGAAGAGAAAAAGCAAGAAGAATTAAAGAAACAAGAAGAACTGAAAAAACAAGAAGAACAAAAGAAACAAGAGGAACTTAAGAAGCAAGAAGAACAAAAGAAACAAGAAGAGCAAAAGAAACAAGAAGAACAAAATAATGGAAATGGCCAAGGAACGACACCTCCAGTAAATAATGGAGGAGGCCAAGGAAATACGACACCTCCAGCAAATAATGGAGGAGGTCAAGGAAATACGACACCTCCAGCAAATAATGGAGGAGGTCAAGGAAATACGACACCTCCAGCAAATAACGGAGGAGGTCAAGGAAATACGACACCTCCAGCAAATAATGGAGGAGGTCAAGGAAATACAACTCCACCAGCGACCACACAACCAGAGACTGGCGGTAATGCAGGAGAGGCCCCTGCTAATAATGGGCAATAAGAAAAATTTATAAAAAATATTAAAAAGCACTTAAGATTTGTGAAAATTACAATCTTAAGTGCTTTTTTCATTTAAATGTAGTAGCTATGAAATGATGTGTTTTAAATGTTAAACGTACCATAAAAATTTTGAAAATAAATTGATGGGAAATGATAAAAGACTTGAGCTTGAGGTAGTGGAGCGTAGCTAGGATGATAAAAGGTAGTGCTACTTGGATGGGCACCATGATGCCAAAATGAAGGGGTAACTTGACCGGGAATTTGATATTGCTGCCAAGTTGCGGGAAGTTCAATTCCTACATCGGAGCTAGCTGTATGAACTGCAGGAACATGTATCCCAGGAGTCGAAGGAACTACGGCAGTTACTCTTAATAATACCCACATAAAATATTCACTCCTAAGTTGTGTTAATAAATTAGTATATTCTTTTCACACGTATAAAGGTACATATATAGGACTTTCGTTTAAAACATGCGTACAAAGTCTTAAGACTAATGTAAGCTGATGGTGGACTATTTAATATGAAAAGATACGTCTATTTGCGGAGGGAAAAGAGATAAAAAAAATATACAATGAGGGTGTTAATCGTAATATTTTACGAGTGTATGGAGGTATTTTTATGGAACGATTATGGACGAAATCATTTATTCAAATGACTTTCGCAATGTTATTTTTATTTACAGGATTTTATTTACTTGTTCCAACGCTCCCGCTCTTTATTAAAGAGATAGGTGGCAATGAATCGCAAGTTGGACTTATGATGGGGATGTTTACAATAGCTGCGGTTGTAATACGACCGATTATTGGAGGAATGTTAGATCAATATGGTAGAAGATCCTTTATTATTTTCGGACTCATCTTTTTTGGCTTAACGATGTATTCCTATAATATAGCATCGACTATTGTCCTTTTAGCTCTTTTACGTGTTATTCACGGAGTAACATGGGCTGTTTCTACAACAGCTGTTGGAACAGCAATAACGGATATTATTCCAGATTCACGCCGCGGTGAAGGTATGGGTTGGTACGGGATGGCGATGACAATTGCAATGGCGATCGGACCTATGATTGGATTATGGGTTGTGCAAAATTATTCATTTGATGGTCTATTTTTATTAGCGACGTTGTTATCTTTTATGGCAGTCGTATTATCATTAATAACGAAGATGCCATTTACGCCACAAAAAGAAAAAGGGAAGATGCAGCTATTTGAGAAATCCGTATTAACAATCACGATTGTAGTATTCTTTTTATCGTTTGCATATGGAGGAATAACAACCTTTTTACCGTTATTTGCATCATCAATTCATGTGAATCCGGGAACTTTCTTTCTTGTATATGCAATTGCATTAACAATTGTAAGACCAATTTCAGGGAAACTATTAGATAAGTATGGAGAAGTATTCATTATACTTCCAGCATTATGTATTACTATTTTAGCTATAGTTGTTTTAACTATTTCAAATGGTTTGATAGGTGTAATTATTGCAGCAACATTATACGGTATTGGATTTGGTTCAGCACAGCCAGCTTTGCAAGCGGCAATGCTTACAATTGTCGATCCGAGTAAAAGAGGAGTTGCAAATGCTTCATTTTTTACAGCGTTTGATTTAGGAATCGGGTTAGGTGCTATTTTACTTGGAGTTGTTTCACAAATGTTTGGTTATCGTATTTTATTTTCAGGGAGTGCAATTTCAGCATTGATAGCCTTAATTATTTTCGTCTTTTTTGTAAAACAACGATTAGGAAAAAAAGAGTTTGCGTAAACTGGAGGAATAAAGATGAGAATTTCAATTGATCGTAAGGCTCTGCAATGGTTCCAGGAAGAATTACGTATAAAGCACGGTGAATCTGTACGTTTTACTGTAAGGTACGGAGGGAATAGTTCAATTCAGCCCGGATATTCTTTAGGGGTTGTTGCTGAGAAACCCGATGGCGAAATAGTGTCAGTTGAGAAGGAAGGTATTATATTTTTTGTAGATTCTGATAATCTTTGGTATTTTCAAAACTATGATTTATTTGTAAGTTATCATGAGGAAATGGAAGAAATTCAATTTAATTATGTAAAATAATAACTTTATTAAAAATGAATAAGTTTTATATAAAAATTATATTTAAGAGATATTGAAATAAATATCATATAGTAACGAGCTGTATTTATGTACAGCTCGTTTTTTCTATTTCTCAAATAAAATTAGAATAATTGTATATTTGGCGGTGTTATATGAAAAATCTTTATATCTTGTTTTTGAAAATACGCAAAGAAGTCTATCCTTTCTTTATAAAATATAAGAATTATTTTCAAAAAATTGTATTGTTACAGTAAGAAAAGTGTAGGAAACTTATCATTATAAAATAAATTGAAATCTTCTAAAAACTCTGATACATTGAAATAGAAATGTAGTTTCACAATATTGTAAAGGCTTACAGTTATGTGCACGAAGATCTATTAGGATTGGAGGAAATAATGATGAAAGCTGAAGAAAAATTTTCCCCGGGATTAGATGGTATAGTGGCAGCGGAGACGAAAATCTCGTTTCTTGACACAGTAAAAGGTGAAATTGTAATTCAAGGGTATGACTTAATCGAACTCTCAAAAACAAAAGAGTATTTAGACATTGTGCACCTTTTATTGGAGGAACATCTACCGAATGAAGATGAAAAAGCAACACTTGAAAAGAAATTAAAAGAAGAATATGCAGTACCAGAAGGTGTATTCAACGTACTAAAGGCATTGCCTAAAGAGACGCATCCCATGGATGGATTACGTACAGGTGTGTCAGCGTTAGCTGGTTACGATAATGATATCGAAAACCGCTCGTTAGAAGTGAATAAAAGCCGAGGGTACAAGCTGTTAAGTAAAGTGCCAAACATTGTAGCAAATAGCTATCATATTTTAAATAATGAGGAGCCAATTGAACCTCTTAAAGAATTATCATATAGTGCGAATTTCTTCTATATGTTAACTGGTAAAAAACCAACTGAACTTGAGGAAAAGATCTTTGATCGTTCCCTTGTTTTATATAGTGAGCATGAAATGCCAAACTCTACATTTACAGCTCGCGTTATTGCATCAACACAATCAGATTTATACGGTGCTCTAACAGGTGCAGTTGCATCTTTAAAAGGAAGTTTACATGGCGGTGCAAATGAAGCGGTTATGTACATGCTTTTAGAAGCTGGTAATGTTGAGAAATTTGAAGAGTTATTACAGAAGAAACTATATAACAAAGAAAAAATTATGGGCTTTGGACACCGTGTTTATATGAAGAAGATGGATCCAAGAGCACTGATGATGAAGGAAGCTTTAAAACAGTTATGTGATGTAAAAGGTGATTATACACTATATGAAATGTGTGAAGCTGGAGAAAAGATTATGGAAAAAGAAAAAGGAATTTATCCAAATCTTGATTATTATGCAGCTCCAGTATATTGGATGCTAGGTATTCCAATTCAACTTTACACACCAATCTTCTTTAGCTCTAGAACAGTGGGGTTATGTGCGCACGTTATTGAGCAACATGCAAATAATCGTTTGTTCCGTCCACGTGTAAATTATATTGGCGAGCGACATGTACTTAGTAAATAAGAACAACTGGGGAGTTGTTAGCGCCGCCCGCCAGATGGGTGTTTGACCGACACCCATCATTAATAATAACGAATTTTCGACAGAAAGGGAAGAATAGCATGATTAAAACAAATGAAATTAAGCAAAAAGATGCATTATTAGAAGAGATTACCGATTATGTATTAAATAAAGAGGTTACTAGTGCAGAAGCATTCAGTACAGCTCGTTACGTATTACTTGATACACTTGGATGTGGAATTTTAGCACTGCAATATCCAGAATGTACGAAATTACTAGGACCAGTTGTGCCAGGAACAATCGTGCCAAATGGTACACGTGTACCAGGTACGTCTTATGTACTAGATCCAGTAAAAGGTGCATTTAATATCGGATGTATGATCCGTTGGTTAGACTATAACGATACTTGGCTTGCAGCAGAGTGGGGACATCCATCTGATAACCTAGGCGGAATTTTAGCAGTTGCAGATTATATTAGCCGTGTTCGTATTTCAGAAGGAAAAGAAGCTTTAAAAGTACGTGAAGTATTAGAAATGATGATTAAAGCACATGAAATTCAAGGCGTGCTTGCTTTAGAAAACAGCTTAAACAGAGTTGGTCTTGACCATGTATTATATGTAAAAGTAGCAACAACTGCAGTAGTTGCGAAAATGCTTGGCGGAACACGTGAAGAAATCTTTAATGCATTATCACATGCGTGGATTGATAATTCTAGTCTTCGTACATATCGTCATGCTCCAAATACGGGCTCACGTAAATCATGGGCTGCAGGTGACGCAACGAGCCGCGGTGTTCATCTTGCAATGACTGCTCTAAAAGGTGAAATGGGTTATCCAACAGCATTATCTGCGCCAGGATGGGGATTCCAAGATGTATTATTCAATAAACAAGAATTAAAATTAGCAAGACCACTAGAGTCATATGTAATGGAAAATGTATTATTTAAAGTGTCATATCCAGCAGAATTCCATGCACAAACGGCTGCAGAATGTGCAGTGAAGTTGCATCCGGAAATTAAAGAGAGATTAGATGAAATTGACCGTATTACAATTACAACTCATGAATCAGCAATTCGTATTATTGATAAAGAAGGTCCATTAAATAACCCAGCTGATCGTGATCATTGCTTACAATACATTACGGCAATTGGTTTATTAAAAGGAGATATCGTTGCAGACGATTATGAAGATGCAGTAGCAAACGATCCACGTGTAGATGAATTACGTAATAAGATGGTTGTTGTTGAAAACAAACAGTACAGTTTAGATTACCTTGACCCGAACAAGCGCTCAATCGCCAACGCTGTTCAAGTTCACTTTAAAGATGGCACAGTAACAGAAAATGTGGAATGTGAATATCCACTTGGTCACCGCTTCCGTAGAGACGAAGCAATTCCAAAAGTTGTTCAAAAATTCACTGCAAATATGGCAGGTCATTATTCTAGTAAGCAACAAGAACAAATTCATGAAGTTTGTTTAAATGAAGAAAAACTAGAAAATATGAATGTAAACGAATTTGTAGATCTATTCTTAATTTAATAATAGGGGGAATTTAGAATGGCTTGGGTTGTGAAAAAGCAGTCAACACAAGAGGAGCTTGCGAATCGATTCCGAGCTTTAGTAGAAGCAAATGAAATTTTGCAAATTCCAGGTGCTCATGATGCAATGGCGGCTTTAGTTGCAAAAAATACAGGTTTTTCAGCTCTTTATTTATCAGGAGCTGCTTATACTGCAAGTAAAGGCTTACCAGATTTAGGTATCGTGACGTCTACTGAAGTGGCTGAGAGAGCAAGAGATTTAGTAAGAGCTACAGACTTACCTGTTCTTGTTGACATTGATACAGGATTTGGTGGTGTACTAAATGTGGCGAGAACAGCTGTAGAAATGATGGAAGCGAAAGTAGCAGCTGTCCAAATTGAAGATCAGCAATTACCAAAAAAATGTGGACATTTAAATGGTAAGAAACTTGTTACTACAGAAGAATTGGTTCAAAAAATTAAAGCGATTAAAGAAGTTGCACCGAGCTTATACATTGTGGCACGTACTGATGCTCGCGGCGTTGAAGGATTAGATGAAGCAATTGAAAGAGCAAATGCATATGTAAAAGCAGGTGCAGACGCAATTTTCCCTGAAGCGCTTCAATCAGAGGAAGAATTCCGTCTATTTAATAGTAAGATAAATGCACCTTTGCTTGCGAATATGACTGAATTCGGAAAAACTCCATATTATAGTGCAGAGGAATTTGCGAATATGGGCTTCCAAATGGTTATTTATCCTGTAACTTCACTTCGCGTTGCAGCGAAAGCGTATGAAAATGTGTTTGCTTTAATTAAAGAAACAGGTTCTCAAAAAGATGCACTTTCTAATATGCAAACGAGAAGTGAATTATACGAAACAATTTCATATCATGACTTTGAAGAGTTAGATACTGGTATTGCAAAAACAGTATTATCAGAAGATCAATAGATAAAGCAGCGAAGGCGATGAAAATACATCTTTGGCAAAATAAAATGCTTGATGTGAAAAATCATCGCCTTCTATTTTCAAAAAAGATATTCCACTCATCGTAGACGAGCATAAGCAAAAAGCTATGAAAGCCGAATGATAGGGGGATACATATGGAGAAAACGAAGTTACCATGGGATGAATTTTTTTCACTCAAGAAAGATATAAATCATACTTACTTTACACCAGAAGATTTTTCAGGTGATGAAGATTTAATCGCAAAAACGACAGAACAATTTGTTAAACAAGAAATTGTTCCACAAATGGAGAATATTGAACAACATAACTATAAAGTTTCTCGTCAATTATTTGAGAAAGCTGGGGAACTTGGATTATTAGGCATTGAGGTACCAGAAGATTATGGCGGGTTCGAGTTAGGAAAGGCTGTCTCAGGTCTTGTAGCAGAGAAAATGGGTTACGCTGGTGCGTTTAGCGTTTCTTTTAATATACACGCTGGTGTCGGTACATTGCCTTACATATATTATGGAACGAAAGAGCAAAAAGAAAAATATTTACCGAAAATCGCATCGGGAGAATGGATTGGGGCTTATGCTTTAACGGAGCCAAATGCTGGTTCGGATGCATTAAGCGCAAAAACAAGCGCCGTATTAAATGAAGAGGGAACAGCTTGGAAGTTAAATGGTGAGAAGCAATGGATTACAAATGCTCATATGGCAGATGTATACGTTGTTTTTGCGAAGACAAATAAAGGAATGACAGCGTTTATTGTCGAAAGAACATGTGAAGGTGTATCTATTGGATTAGAAGAAAAGAAAATGGGGATTAAAGGTTCTTCAACAGCGACTCTTATTTTAGAAGATGTTGTCATCCCTGCTGAAAATGTTTTAGGGGAAGTTGGGAAAGGGCATCACGTAGCTCTTAATATTCTTAACTTTGCTAGACTTAAACTTGCTTTTGGAAATATTGGAACAGCAAAACAAGCAATTGGTTTGTCGGTTCAATATGGAAAAGAGCGAAAACAGTTCCAAACGGAATTAGTAGACTTTACGATGATTCAAGAGAAGATTGCAAATATGATCATTGCTACATATGGAGCCGAAAGTGCAGCTTATCGTACAGCAGGTGTAATTGATGAAGCAATTCATGAGAGCGATGAGGATCTTATGAAGAAAATGTCCCAATTTGCAATTGAATGTGCACTGAATAAAGTAAATGCTTCTGAAACACTTGCTTATATCGTAGATGAAGCTGTACAAATTCATGGTGGTTACGGTTATATGCAAGAATATGAGGTAGAACGATTATATCGTGATGCTAGAATTAGTCGTATTTTTGAAGGGACGAACGAAATTAATAGATTAACAGTTGCTAAAATGTTAATGAAGCAAATCGAACAATTAGAAGATACTGAAGTAGAAAGTGATGTAGCAAATGTCGAAAGAAACCATCGTTACATTTTATTAGCGAAAAAATTGTTGAAACAATCTTTGAAAACGCTCTCTAAAACTCCGGGTCTAAAAATTGACCAAGAACAAGAATATTCACGTGTAATTTCAAATATGTTGACGGACGTGTACGTCATGGAATCAGCGTTTTTACGTACGAGAAAAGCAGTAAGTAAAAATGGTGAGGAAAAAGAACGTACGAAGCAATTAATAACGGATGTTATTTGTGAAGAAGGATACCGTAAAGTAGAAGAAGCGGCGATTTCTGTACTTTCAGCAGCTGTCACAGAAGAACAAGATAGACATGTGATTTTAGCTGAAATCCGTCAATTATTAGTGCCTGTATACACGAACGTATTTACGAAGAAGAGAGAAATTGCGAAAGCTATTATAAATCGTGGGAAATATATTGTGTAAATAGGAGGAAAGCGATATGAAAAAGATTGGTTTTATCGGTTTAGGTAACATGGGTCTTCCAATGTCAAAAAATCTAGTTAAATCAGGTTACACAGTATATGGCGTGGACTTAAATAAAGAGGCGGAAGCGTCCTTTGAAAAAGAAGGCGGAATTATCGGTCTATCAATCTCAAAACTAGCAGAAACATGTGATGTAGTTTTTACAAGTTTACCTTCACCTCGCGCTGTTGAAGCGGTATATTTTGGAGCAGAAGGATTATTTGAAAATGGTCACTCGAATGTAGTTTTCATTGATACAAGTACGGTATCGCCGCAGTTAAACAAACAGTTAGAGGAAGCTGCAAAGGAAAGGAAAGTAGACTTTTTAGCAGCACCTGTGAGCGGTGGTGTAATCGGAGCCGAAAACCGTACATTAACGTTTATGGTTGGTGGATCAAAAGAGGTATATGAGAAAACGGAATCTATCATGGGCGTACTAGGCGCGAACATTTTCCACGTTAGTGAGCAGATTGATAGTGGTACAACTGTTAAGTTAATTAATAACTTATTAATTGGTTTTTATACAGCTGGTGTGAGTGAAGCTTTAACATTAGCGAAAAAGAACAATATGGATTTAGATAAAATGTTTGATATTTTAAATGTAAGTTACGGTCAAAGTAGAATTTATGAACGTAATTATAAAAGTTTTATAGCACCTGAAAACTACGAGCCAGGATTTACTGTGAATTTATTGAAGAAAGATTTAGGATTTGCAGTTGACTTAGCTAAGGAAAGCGAACTCCATTTACCGATAAGCGAAATGTTATTAAACGTATATGACGAAGCGAGTCAAGCTGGATATGGTGAAAACGATATGGCTGCTTTATATAAGAAAGTTAGCGAGCAATTAATTTCTAATCAAAAATAAATTATACAAAGGAGAGAATACAATGATTACAACTGAAATTAAACGAGTAAAAAATCACATTAACGGTGAGTGGGTTGAATCGACAGGTACGGAAGTAGAAGCAGTGCCAAATCCAGCGACTGGGAAAATTATCGCTTACGTTCCACTATCTCCAAAAGAAGATGTCGAAAAAGCTGTTGAAGCGGCAAAAGCAGCATTTGAAACATGGTCTAAAGTACCAGTTCCGAATCGTTCAAGAAATTTATATAAATATTTACAGCTATTACAAGAAAACAAAGATGAGCTTGCAAAAATCATTACGCTAGAAAATGGTAAGACGCTAACGGATGCAACAGGTGAAGTACAGCGTGGTATTGAAGCGGTAGAACTTGCAACATCTACGCCAAATTTAATGATGGGTCAAGCACTTCCGAATATCGCTAGCGGAATTGATGGATCGATTTGGCGCTACCCAATCGGAGTTGTTGCTGGTATTACGCCGTTTAACTTCCCGATGATGATTCCGTTATGGATGTTCCCACTTGCAATTGCTTGCGGTAATACATTCGTATTAAAAACATCTGAAAGAACGCCACTTTTAGCGGAGCGACTTGTAGAGTTATTCTATGAAGCTGGTTTTCCAAAAGGAGTATTAAATTTAGTACAAGGCGGAAAAGATGTTGTAAATAGCATTTTAGAAAATAAAGATATTCAAGCTGTTTCATTCGTTGGATCTGAGCCGGTAGCTCGTTACGTTTATGAAACTGGTACGAAACACGGGAAACGTGTACAAGCGTTAGCTGGTGCGAAAAACCATGCGATTGTAATGCCAGATTGCAATCTTGAGAAAACAGTACAAGGTGTAATTGGATCTGCATTCGCAAGTAGTGGAGAGCGCTGCATGGCATGTTCAGTAGTAGCAGTAGTAGATGAAATTGCTGATGAATTCATTGATGTATTAGTAGCAGAAACGAAAAAATTAAAAGTAGGCGATGGTTTTAACGAAGAGAACTATGTTGGACCATTAATCCGTGAATCTCATAAAGAGCGCGTTTTAGGCTATATTAATAGCGGTGTAGCAGATGGGGCAACTTTATTAGTAGATGGCCGTAAAATTAAGGAAGAAGTTGGAGAAGGTTACTTTGTAGGTGCAACAATCTTTGATGGCGTGAATCAAGAAATGAAAATTTGGCAAGATGAGATTTTTGCTCCAGTATTAAGCATTGTACGAGTTAAAGATTTAGAAGAAGGTATTAAACTAACAAATCAATCTAAATTTGCAAATGGTGCAGTTATTTATACGTCAAACGGTAAACATGCACAAACGTTCCGTGATAATATCGATGCTGGTATGATCGGTGTAAACGTAAATGTTCCAGCACCAATGGCATTCTTCGCATTTGCAGGAAACAAAGCGTCATTCTTTGGTGATTTAGGTACAAATGGTACAGATGGCGTTCAATTCTATACACGTAAAAAAGTTGTAACTGAGCGCTGGTTTTAATATAAAATAAACAGCCAAATTAGTTATTAAATGAAAACCACCACTATTAATAGTGGTGGTTTTCATCTTGTTAATTACTTTTTTCAAAAGCAAGTTTAATACCAAAACCAATTAAGACGACTCCCGTTAACCCTTGAATATAACGTTGCGTCTTCGGTTTTTTCATAAAAGCACTAATTTTATCAATTGAAAATATATAAAAAGCGAACCAAATGGCTGTTAAAACGAGGTAAGTAAGGCCCATTACGAGTAGTTGGATAAACGTATTATGATTTGGATTTAAAAATTGCGGTAAAAACGTTAAAAAGAATACTGCAACTTTAGGGTTTAATAAATTTGTAAGAAATCCTTGGCGAAAGCAAGAAGTATGTTCGTTTTCATTATTCAAAGATAGATCATTTGCATCTAAGTTTTCTTTGTTTCTTACTGCTAAAAGGGCTTTAATACCGATATATATTAAATAGAGAGCCCCAACGTACTTGAAAATAGAAAATAAAAGAGCTGACTTTACAATAAGTGCAGAAAGACCAATTACAGCAGCTAAAGTATGAATTAATAGTGCAATACATGTACCAAACACTGTTTTCACTCCACCGACTTTACCAGCAACCAATGTATTTTTCGTAGCCATTGCTGTATCTGGACCAGGTAAAATGATAAGGCAAATAGACATAATGATGAAAAGAAGATAATTTTCTATCATAGCCGCCCCTCCTTTTTATTTTTAGAATATTTGATTAAAATCAGTGTAGCACAAAAATGGATTTAATAAAATTAAATTTTATTAAAAAGCATTAAATAAAAAGGCTATATAGTAGCTGTAATTACAGCTACTATATAGCCTCGATTTTATACCGCTATTTGCGGGTAGTAAGATTTTTACCGCACAAGATTTAGCTGAAGCAAAGAAGTTAGGTGGGGGATGAACGAAACACCCCCTCATGACAGTTTCATTTTATGCATTAAGTAAGTTAAAGAAACGATTCACATCTTCTTCTGAAACGTCACTTAACTGTTTATATTTATAATTCGGATTTTGATCTTTATCAACGACAACGGAGCGTACTCCTTCGAAGAAATCTTCATGTCTCATGAAATTTTTAGCAAGTATAAGGTCCGTAGCGAAACATTCTTTAACGGATTTATCTTTTCCATCAATAAACTGTTTTAATGTTACTTTTAGTGAAATAGGGGATTTTGATAACAGTGTTTCTTTCGTTTTTAGAGCAAAGGAACTTTCATCTTTCTCCAATGAATGGATGATTTCTTCAATTGTATCGAAAGCAAAATGTGAATTGATTACTTCTATTGAAGGAGCAAGCTCGCTTTCTAAGTTTGGAGCAGTTGCAAATGTACGAATAACTTCTTTTAAATTAGTATGTACATCATCTTCTTTATGCCAATTTACACTTTCAAGTTCAGTAAGAAACTTTGGTAATGAATCAGATGTCATAAAGTAATCAGCAGCATTAATAAATAATACGTCAGAAGCTTTTAAAATAGATGCTGTTAAAGCAACGAATCGTCCTGTATATCCAGGCGCTTTATTTAAGAAATATGCAGCTCCGACGTCTGGGAAGAAGCCGATATTCATCTCTGGCATTGCCCATTTCGTACGCTCAGTTACAATGCGATACTTCGCACCATTTGTAAGACCGACACCACCGCCCATTACAATTCCATCTAAACAAGCAATAATCGGTTTTGTATATTGATAAATATATGTATCAATTTCATACTCTTCTTCAAAAAAACGTTCTGCATGTTGCAATGCCACTTCATTGGAACGCGCTTCATAAAGAGTTTTAATGTCGCCGCCTGCACAAAAACCTTTTGTGCCAGCTCCTTTTAACACGATAAGTGCAATACGCTCATCGTGTTCCCACTCTTTAAGTTTTTGTCCGATAGGTTGTAACATGTCATAAGATAAAGAATTAAGTGCTTTTGGACGGTTTAAAGTAATTGTTGCAACGCCGTTTTCACTAACAGAAAATAAAACGTGTTCAGTCATAATGCATCCTCCCTTACATATCTTCTTATTCTTAATTCTTGATATGTACTGAAATGTCCTTTATAAATTTCGTCAAAAGTTGACGGTAAATATTAATTTGGTCACCGCATATTTTGACGAGTTATCTTTGCAGGATTTCAGAGACTGAGGGGGAATATTACAACATTACTGTAAGTGTAATTATTTGAAGTTATAATGATAAAAGCGCTATTATATAGGTGTGAATTGTTCATTATCAATTCTAAAAAGAGTGTTTGAAGAAAAAATGAATCGTACAATTGTAATAAAAAATTTTACACTGAATTAGAAATAGAGAAAGGAGAAATCGGAATGCCAGGACCTTTACTATTGTCGGTTATTATTTTGTCTTCTTTAATGATAGGAATAACGCAGTATTTTCATCATACAGATACGACAGAAGAAGTGAAGGATAAAGTACGTCTCGTATTTCCGATTTTTATAATATCTATTTCATTCTGTATTTTATTAAATAAAGATGGGTACATTGTCGCAGTGTTCTCATTTTTCGTCGCAATCGTTTTAATTACCGTTTTATATTATGTAATGAAAGACTTTATACAAAAATAAAGATGTCACAATAGGCATTTTTATTTTGGGAAAAATATAAAATTTCACATACCGTATTTTATATAAAATACATAAAACATATAACAATAGAAAAGTGTGTACTTTGCTGTGTATGTACTTGTCAATCTTGCATAGCCACTATACTATTAAAATGTAGAGATTATAAAAAGGGGTTGTATCTATCATGAAATTTGAGATGCACACAAAAATTATTTCAAATGAAAAAGAAGTAAGATTACATATTGAAGAAAATATATTTCAATTAATATTGGATGGTTATCACTTATTTACAGTTCAAGAAATATTGCCTTTATATAAATCAAATGAAGAAAGAATTGGAAGTGCAACGATATTAAAGCTAGAGTGGGAGAACGGAAAAACTATAATAAACTATCAACTCGTTTCACTAAAATCAGTAAATTAAAAGGAGTAGAAAAATATGAAGTTATTTCATACAGCGGATTGGCATTTAGGTAAGCTTGTTCATGGCGTGTATATGACTGAAGACCAAAAGATTGTATTAGATCAGTTTGTACAGGCTGTTGAAGAAGAAAAACCTGATGCTGTAATTATTGCAGGGGATTTATATGATCGAGCAATTCCACCTACAGAAGCAGTAGACTTATTAAATGATGTGCTGCAAAAAATAGTTATTGATTTACAAACACCAGTTATTGCAGTAGCTGGTAATCATGATAGTCCGGATCGTATCCATTTTGGAAGTAGTTTAATGAAAAAACAGGGCTTGCATATTGCAGGTCAATTTCAATTCCCGTATGAACCTGTTGTACTAAATGATGAATATGGAGAGGTTCACTTCCATCTAATACCGTATGCAGACCCAAGCATAGTGAGGCACGTGTTGAAAAATGAAGACGTACGTTCTCATGATGATGCGATGCGCATTTTTATGAATGAGCTCTCTGAAACGATGGATAAAGAAGCTAGACATGTATTTGTTGGACATGCATTTGTAACTTCTTCAGGAGAAGCGGAGGAGAATACAAGTGATGCAGAACGACCACTTTCAATTGGTGGTGCTGAATATGTAAATAGTCATTATTTTGATAAGTTTCATTACACAGCGCTTGGACATTTACATCAAGCGCATTTCGTACGTAATGAGACGATTCGATATTCAGGTTCACCACTTGCCTATTCAATTTCTGAAGAGAAACATAAAAAAGGTTATTACATTGTAGAACTGAATGAAACTGGTGAAGTAGCAATTGAAAAAAGGTTACTTTCACCACGTCGTAAAATGCGAACAGTAGAAGCGAAAATAGATGAATTATTACAGCACCCAGTAAGTGAAGATTACGTATTTGTAAAATTATTAGACGAAAACCCTGTCTTACAGCCAATGGAGAAAATACGATCTGTATATCCAAATGCAATGCACGTTGAAAGAGCGATGCAAAGACGAGAACTCACAGATACAAATGAAGTAACTGTTTCAAGACATAAAACGGATGATTTATCTCTTTTAAAGGCTTTCTATAAAGAAATGAAAGGGTTAGATTTATCAGAAGAGAAAGAACGCCTATTTATAGATGTATTACAAACAGTGCAAGAACGGGAAGGTGAACGAGGATGAGACCGATTCAGCTTATTATGACAGCATTCGGGCCATATAAACAGAAAGAAATAATCGATTTTGAAGATCTTGGAGAACATCGTATTTTCGCTATTTCTGGGAATACAGGAGCTGGAAAAACAACGATTTTTGATGCGATTTGTTATGTGTTATATGGTGAGGCTAGTGGAGAAGAACGTAGTGATACGAGCATGCTTCGAAGTCAATTTGCTGATGATAATGTTTATACAAGTGTTGAACTAACCTTTCAATTAAAAGGGAAACGCTATGAAATAAAACGACAACTTGGACATAAAAAACAAGGGAATAAGACCATTACAGGACATGCAGTAGAATTATATGAAGTTATTGATGGAGAAAACGTTCCAGCCGTCGATCGTTTTCATGTAACAGACGTAAACAAAAAAGTAGAAGATTTAATTGGGTTAAGTAAACATCAATTTAGCCAAATTGTTATGTTACCCCAAGGGGAATTCCGAAAATTATTAACATCTGAGACGGAAAACAAAGAAGAGATTTTACGTCGTATTTTTAAAACGGATCGTTATAAGTTAATGCGTGAGTTACTTGACCAAAAACGAAAACAATGGAAAGACGTCTTACAAGAAAAGCAGAAAGAGCGAGAGTTATACTTCCGTAATGTTTTTAAATTACCAATCCGTGATGGAGCATTATTAGAGACATTAGTGGCACAAGAACATGTAAATACGCATCAAGTAGTAGAAGCGTTAGAACAAGAAACAACCGTGTATAAGGCAGAGGTTGAGCAATTACAAGTAGAACAAGATGTTCAAACGAAGCAATTAAAGGATGCAGAAACACGTTTTCATGCAGCAAAATCTGTAAATGAGAAATTTATAGATTTACAACAAAAGAATGAGAAATATAACACTTTACAAGAGAACCGTGCAGCAATTGAAAGGAAAGAAAAATTCTTTAAACGTGCGGAACAAGCAAAGCACTTATTACCATTTGAACAATGGTATGAAGAAGCGATGGAAAATGAGCAGAAAGCTGAAAGTTTGTTAAAACAGATAATCGTCAAACAAGAACAGATAATGAATAGCTTTGAACTTGCTCAGGAGAAGTATGAAGTAGTAAAGAATAAAGAAGCTGAACGAGAAGATGCTAAAAAACTTGTTCAAAGATTAGAAGAGTTACAAGCGATCATTGAATCATTAGCTGAGAGAAAGTTGAATTTACAAAATGCCGAAATTCAAATAGGGAAATTAAAAGAAAGTATGCAAAAGTTGGATCAACAACTAGAAGAGCATACAAACCAAAAACAGAGAATGTCTGATGAATTGCAGCAATTAGAACAAGCACTTGAGCAATATATAGCTAAAGTGGAAGAACTAACGAATATGCGAGAAGATGCAAAAGTTTTAAAACAAGCATATGATGTTTGGCAAGAAAAACAAAAATTCGAGCAAGAAAAAGAAGCGGCAAATAATAAAATGCAAGTGGCAGTTCGTGCATATGAAAACATAGAGCGCCGCTGGTTAAGTGAACAAGCTGGTATATTAGCTCTTCATTTACATGACGGTGAATCTTGTCCGGTATGTGGTAGTACGAATCATCCACAAAAAGCTACAGAGCAAAGTAATGCGATCGATGAAAAAGAGTTAAACGATTTAAGAGATAAGAAGAACATTGCTGAAAAATTCCATGTGCAAGTAGAGGAGAAATGGAATTTCTATCGACTACAATATGAACAAGTGATAGAAGAAGTTGTGAAGCGCGGCTACAATTCGGAAAAATTAGCTGAAACATATAGTGCACTTGTTCAAAAAGGAAAACAATTAGCTGCAGATGTTAATACGTTAAAAGCAAGTGAAGAAACACGTAAGCAGATTGCTGCGAACATGAAAAGCGTAGAAGAAAAAATAGAAGAACTTCAGAAACAAAAACGAGAAGTGGAAACAATGCAGCACCGTACAGAAATGGAGTGTATGCAACTTCGTACGTCATATGAACATGATAAACGAAATATTCCAGAAAACTTACAAACAGTACAAGCTTGGGAAGCACAGTTTAATCAAGCTATGCAGGAACTTAGGTTAATGGAGGACGAATGGAAGAAAGTGCAGGAAGCGTATCAGCATTGGCAAAATGAAAATATACGTATTCAAGCTGAACAAAAAGGTGCTTCTAATCAATTTGAAAGTGCAAAATTAAAGAAAGAAGAGACTTTCGCACGCTTTATGAAAGAGCTAGAACAAAGTGGGTTTACAGATCAATTCACGTATAAAGAAGCCAAATTAAGCGATGCCGAGATGGAGATATTACAAAAAGAAATTCAAGGTTATTATTCATCGCTTGAAGTACTTGCAAAACAAATTGAAGAGTTAAACTCAGAATTAAAAGATAAAGAGTATATGGATATTACATCTTTAGGTGAACACATAAAAGATCTAGAAATTAATCTCGATATAATTAAAGAAAAACGTCAACGTGCGCAAAATGCGGTAACATATATTTCTGATTTACATGAAAACATTAGACGTATTGACGAACAAATTCACGAGGAAGAAAAAGCCTTCCAAGAACTTGTTGATTTATATGAAGTAATGAAAGGTGATAACGAAAGTCGTATATCATTTGAACGTTACATTTTAATTGAGTATTTAGAACAAATTGTTCAAATCGCAAACGAACGACTACGTAAATTATCAAATGGACAATTTTATTTAAAACGAAGTGAGCGAGTTGAAAAAAGAAACCGCCAAAGTGGATTAGGTTTAGATGTGTACGATGCATACACTGGCCAAACGCGCGATGTAAAAACATTATCCGGCGGAGAGAAATTTAACGCATCACTTTGCTTAGCGCTAGGAATGGCAGATGTCATTCAAGCATATGAAGGTGGTATTTCTATCGAAACGATGTTCATCGATGAAGGGTTCGGTTCATTAGATGAAGAATCATTAACGAAAGCAGTAGATGCCTTAATTGACTTACAAAAATCAGGCCGATTTATCGGTGTCATCTCACACGTTCAAGAGCTGAAAAACGCAATGCCAGCTGTATTAGAAGTAACGAAGCAGAAGGATGGATGTAGTCAGACTAGGTTTGTGGTGAAGTAAGCTTAGAAAATGGAGTAGGGAATCTATCGATACTTTTAGTGTCATATGTATGAATCATATGTATGAATCATAAAACGTCGTCTCTTCATATTGGAGGCGACGTTTTATTTTATAAAATATCTATGAATTATCTGTAGAAGGCGGCGTATTCTCCAAACGATTATAAGCTTTAAAAGCTGAAATTGCCGATATAACCCCGCCTACTAAAAATAAAGTCGATCCTCCAACTAAGATGATACGACTGACATATGTTTCCCGTGCTTCTTCGACTTCTTCTTGTAACGCTGTAGGCATATGAATCCTCCCTTTATAAAAGTTGTTTTATAAATAGTATATACAAACGCCTAAAATGTGTTAAAATAACTGATGATTTTATGCAGTGGGTAATTAGATGAGTAGGATGCGAGTGGCTAAGTAAATCTTCATCACAAATTTATGTGAACTTCACATAGAGCACATATTAACATTGTATTATGTATATGTACCAAATAAATAAATAAAGTGAATGTAAGTTCTGTTTTCAAAAATTTAAAATCCTTTTATTTCTATATGAAAGTTTTAATCAAGGGTTTTAAAAAATTTGGAAATAGATCTTATGAATATGGAATTCATATAAAAGGGGAATGTCTTATGACAACATATACGAGTGAAATGAGAAAAACTTTAGTTTCAGAAGAAGATGTAGATATTTTAAAAATTATGGCGCATCCAATCCGACTGCAAATTGTAAATGAATTAAGTACGAGAAAAACTTGTAATGTAACACAATTAACAGAGTTACTGAATATTCCGCAATCTACTGTTTCACAACATTTATCAAAAATGAAGGGTAAAGTGTTACGAGCAGAGAGAAGAGGTTTAGAAATTTATTATCATATTAACAATTTAAAAGCGAGTAAGATTGTTAATGTTTTAGGGTATATAAACTAGTGAAATATTTTTATATAAAATAGCCCCTGCTGTTGAGCAGGGGCTATTTTGTGGTGTTTTATGTATTTGTATTTAAAACTTTATAGTTTTTATGGTTTACAATTGTTCGATCAAATTCAAAAGTACCACCGCTTACATTTGTAATTTCAACTAAGACCGATTCAGTATAAAGTTTTAATACAGATCCTGTAATCTTTAAATTATTTCGTTGAAAAAGTATAGTATCCCCTACGTTTGCTTTCATAGTACCTCCTCATTAAAGACAGAAATATTTTTTTATTATATATATTAAACCACGGATAGATATATTAGTGAATATTTAGTTTTATTTATTGGAAAAAAATTTGTTCTCTAATAGAAGAGTATAAAGTACTCCTATGTTAAAAGTTATATTTTATTTAAGTTTATCCCGCTATTTGTTGGGCAGTAAGACCCCCGCCTCAAAATTCAGTGGAAGCAAAGAAGTTAGGCGAGGGCCCTGTTGCCCGTAAAAGCCCGATTGGTGAGGGCTGATTAAAGTTTCACTTTTTAAAAAAGGGTTCAAAAACAAATGTAAATCGAGCTTATACAAAAACTACTTATTAAATAACTGTTACGTATTTAATAAGTAGTTTTTGTATTTCATCCTTCGTTTTTTGTAACTGATTCTACGTTTTTGACGCTCTACCTTGTAAGTGCTTACATAAACAAAAACATCTTATACAATGAAGGTGTCAAATCAAAAGAGGTGACCAAAATGAACATAAAAAAAGTAAATTTAGCGAATAGCATTGAAATAGAAAGAGGAGGCGGAAAGGTATGAAAAAATCACCTGTTAATCCATGGCTTGTTGTCCTTGGCACAGTTATAGTACAAATGGGGCTTGGGACGATATATACATGGAGTTTATTCAATCAGCCTTTAGTTAGTAAATATGGTTGGAGTCTTAACGCTGTTGCGATAACTTTCTCAATTACTAGTCTTTCTTTAGCATTTTCAACTTTATTTGCGAGTAAATTGCAAGAAAAATGGGGACTTCGTAAACTTATTATGATGGCTGGATTAGCATTAGGACTAGGATTAATACTTAGTTCACAAGCATCCTCACTAATATTACTTTATGTACTAGCGGGAGTTGTTGTAGGTTATGCAGATGGTACAGCATATATCACTTCACTATCAAATTTAATAAAGTGGTTTCCAGAGCGTAAAGGTTTAATTGCTGGTATTTCTGTCTCTGCATATGGTTCAGGTAGCTTAATCTTTAAATACGTTAACGCACAGTTGATTGAATCAGTTGGTGTATCCCAAGCATTTATATACTGGGGTTTAATTGTTACAGCTATGATTATAATTGGTGCTTGTTTAATCCATCAAGCTGCAGATCAAGGAGCAGTTCATGAAACAAAAACTGAGGAATACACAACGAAAGAAATGTTAGGCACAAAACAAGTATACTTATTATTTATCATGTTATTTACATCATGTATGAGTGGCTTATACTTAATTGGTATGGTAAAAGACATTGGTGTTCAACTTGTAGGACTTAGCGCAGCAACAGCTGCTAATGCGGTGGCTATGGTTGCAATCTTCAATACATTAGGTCGTATCATTTTAGGACCGTTATCGGATAAAATTGGGCGTTTAAAAATCGTTACTGGTACTTTTGTTGTTATGGCGAGTTCAGTCTTAGTTCTAAGTTTTGTAGATTTAAATTATGGTATTTACTTCGTATGTGTAGCAAGTGTAGCGTTTTGCTTTGGTGGAAATATCACTATTTTCCCAGCTATTGTTGGTGATTTCTTCGGTATGAAAAACCATAGTAAGAACTACGGAATTGTGTATCAAGGATTTGGATTTGGGGCGCTTGCAGGTTCCTTTATCGGTGCACTTCTAGGTGGATTCAAACCAACGTTCATGGTAATAGGTGTATTATGTGTCGTGTCATTCATTATCGCAATTTTAATTCAAGCACCTAAACAGAAAAAAGAAAAAGAAGAAGAGTATCGTAGCGTAGCATAAGTATACAAATCTTCTATAACACTATGATTACGAAAAAGCATCCTATTCTATTAATTAGGATGCTTTTTTATGAGTTATTTTAACAAGGTTAAATTACTTTTGGGATTTTTATAGATGTAAAAGTGAGTGGAATACCCATTTGGAATATAATAAATTGATACATCGTATTCGAAATATATATTAAATCTTAAATGATAAAGAAGACATTCATTAGTATTTGTAAGATATATTTTCAGAAAAATATTGAGAAAATATATACTTGAGTTTTTCATAAAGCATTGTAAATGAACGTATCTCTAGTTTAGTTTCTTCAATTTTAAAAAGAGGACTTTGAATTTTATTTATAATATAAGTACTTTTAATGCGTTTACATATGATTTTATTAAGAAGCATTAAAATGGTTTATCTGAAAAATAAAAAAAGATTGACAAGTTTATTGAGAAACATTATCATTTCGGTGTAAGATGGTAAATGAAAAACATTATCAATAAAATGAATTTTAAAGTAATGCGCACTTGACCAATTAGTTTAGTAAGTGTATTATTTTTTACAACACAACTGATAATGAAAATCAATATCATCGGTGTTACTTAATGAAATTAATGTTTATGTGAAAGGATAGAGAAAATGAACTTAGGGGAATTTGATGGGAAAACAGTTTTAGTAACAGGTGCAGCACAAGGCATAGGCAGTGTCGTTGCCAAAATGTTTTTAGAAAGAGGAGCCACAGTTATTGCGGTTGATCAAAATGAAGAGGGGTTAAATGTACTCTTAAATCAAAATGAATTAAACAATACACGTATGAAAACGTTTCGTTTAGATGTGAGTGATAGCGCCGCTGTTGAAGACATGGTAAATCATATTGCAAATGAAATAGCGCCAATAGATATTTTAATAAATGTTGCAGGGGTTTTACGTATGGGACCAATTCATTCGTTAAGTGATGAAGATTGGAATAAAACATTCTCTGTAAATACTACAGGGGTTTTCAATATGTCCCGAGCGGTAAGTAAAAATATGATGTTAAGAAAATCGGGGGCAATTGTTACAGTCGGTTCAAATGCGGCAAATACGCCAAGAATGGAGATGGCTGCGTATGCTGCGTCAAAGGCCGCAACGACGATGTTTATGAAATGTTTAGGACTAGAGCTTGCGGCATACAATATACGCTGCAACTTAGTTTCTCCAGGTTCTACTGAAACTGAGATGCAAAGATTACTATGGGCTGATGAGAATGGAGCTAAAAATATAATTGCTGGTTCTCAAAATACATATAGACTCGGAATTCCATTACAAAAAATTGCACAACCTTCAGAAGTTGCTGAAGCAGTGTTATTTTTAGCCTCAGATAGAGCAAGTCATATTACAATGCACAATTTATGTGTTGATGGCGGTGCTACGTTAGGAGTTTAATAAAAATTCAGGAGGTTATTATATTATGAATGAACATATAGCTGTAAAGGAATTGTCAGAAAAACTTTTAGAAGATTATAAGACTGAATCTTCATTCTTTTTCGCTTCACCAACTCGAACGATATTAGCAGAAGGAGAGTTTACTACAGTAAAGCATCGTGAAATTGAAAGTTTCCCAGAGCTTGTGCAAGCGACATTAAGTAATGCGAAACAAGCTGGAAATCCAAATCCTATCGTTGTGGGTGCTTTGCCATTTGATCGTAGAAAAGAAGTCCAACTCATCGTACCAGAATATAGCAGAATTTCTGAGCGTTTACAATTGGATACAACAAATCAGCTTGAAACAAATGAGAATGTAACATTTGAAATGACACCAGTGCCAGACCCTGAAGTTTATATGAATGGTGTGAAGCAAGGAATTGAAAAAATACAGGACGGTGATTTAAAGAAAATCGTTCTATCCAGATCGTTAGATGTTAAATCTTCCGAAAAGATTGATAAGCAAAAACTTCTGCGAGAATTAGCAGAGCATAATAAGCATGGTTATACATTTGCTGTAAATTTACCGAAAGATGAAAAAGAGAACAGTAAGACGCTAATTGGAGCAAGCCCTGAATTACTTGTTTCACGTAATGGTATGCAAGTTATTTCTAACCCGTTAGCTGGTTCAAGGCCACGTAGTGAGGACCCAGTAGAAGATAAAAGAAGAGCAGAGGAATTACTTTCTTCGCCAAAAGATTTACATGAACATGCGGTAGTAGTTGAAGCGGTTGCCGCTGCACTTCGTCCGTATTGTCATACATTACATGTTCCAGAAAAGCCATCAGTTATTCATAGTGAAGCGATGTGGCATTTGTCTACAGAAGTGAAAGGTGAACTTAAGGATCCAAATACTTCTTCTTTACAATTAGCAATTGCCCTTCATCCTACGCCAGCAGTTTGCGGAACTCCGATGGAAAAAGCAAGAGAAGCTATACAGCATATTGAGCCATTTGACCGCGAGTTCTTTACAGGAATGCTAGGATGGAGCGATTTAAATGGAGATGGAGAATGGATTGTTACAATTCGTTGTGCTGAAGTACAAGAAAATACACTTCGTTTATATGCAGGAGCTGGAGTTGTTGCTGAGTCAAAACCAGAAGATGAATTAGCAGAAACATCAGCTAAGTTCCAAACAATGCTAAAAGCTTTAGGGTTAAGAGATAGTTCACTTAATGAAAAATAGGGGGAAGAAAGAATGCTAGTAGGTTATACAGAATGGCCAAAAGAATTTGCCGATCGTTACCGAGAAGCAGGATGTTGGCTTGGTGAAACATTTGGAGGAGTGTTAAGAGAGCGGGCTGAGAAATATGGAGATCGAATCGCGGTTGTAAGTGGTAAGAAGCATATAACATATAGTGAACTTAATAAAAAGGTAGATCGTTTAGCAGCAGGTTTACTCAATTTAGGAATAAAGAAAGAGGACAGAGTTGTAATCCAGTTACCTAACATTATTGAGTTTTTCGAAATATGTTTTGCACTATTTCGAATTGGAGCGCTTCCTGTCTTTGCACTACCTTCACATCGAAGCAGTGAAATTAGTTATTTTTGTGAGTTTGGCGAGGCGAGCGCTTACGTTATTTCAGATAAGGCTCTCGGTTTTGATTATCGAAAACTAGCAAGAGAAGTGAAAGAGAAAGTGCCAACTTTACAACATGTAATTGTAGTGGGAGAAGAAGAAGAGTTTGTGAACATAAATGATCTGTATATGGATCCCGTCTCATTACCAGAAGTTCAGCCAAGTGATGTTGCATTTCTCCAATTATCAGGAGGCACAACAGGTCTTTCTAAATTAATTCCTAGAACGCATGATGACTATATTTATAGTTTACGTGTTAGCGCTGAAATTTGTAATTTGAATGCAGAAAGCGTCTATATGGCAGTTCTTCCAGTAGCACACAATTACCCAATGAGTTCTCCAGGGACATTTGGAACTTTCTATGCGGGTGGAAAAGTGGTATTGGCAACTGGTGGTAGTCCAGATGAGGCCTTTGCTCTTATCGAAAAAGAAAAAGTTACAATTACAGCGCTTGTTCCGCCATTAGCAATGATTTGGCTTGATGCTGCATCTTCTCGTAATGCCGATTTATCAAGCCTAGAGGTTATGCAAGTAGGTGGTGCTAAGTTTAGCGCTGAGGTTGCAAAACGTATACGTCCTACATTTGGATGTACGTTACAGCAAGTATTCGGTATGGCGGAAGGATTAGTGAACTATACAAGATTAGACGATCCGGAAGAAATTATTATTCATACACAAGGTAGACCAATGTCTGCACTCGATGAAGTACGAGTTGTTGATGAAAATGACAACGATGTACAACCGGGCGAAGTAGGTAGTTTATTAACACGAGGTCCATATACAATTCGTGGTTACTATAAAGCCGAAGAGCATAATGCACGATCATTTACAAAGGATGGGTTTTATCGCACAGGTGATCTTGTAAAAGTAAATGAACAAGGATACATCATTGTAGAAGGAAGAGATAAAGATCAAATTAATCGTGGTGGTGAGAAAGTTGCTGCGGAAGAAGTTGAAAATCATCTATTAGCACACGATGCGATCCATGACGTAGCAATCGTATCTATGCCTGACGATTATTTAGGTGAACGCACCTGTGCTTTTGTTATAGCTCGCGGACAAGTTCCGGCAGTAAGTGAATTAAAAATGTTTTTAAGAGAACGTGGTATAGCGGCTTATAAAATTCCAGATCGAATTGAATTTATTGAATCATTCCCGCAAACAGGAGTCGGAAAAGTCAGCAAAAAAGAACTACGTAAAGTCATTGCTCAAAAACTTATTACAGTAAAACAATAATAAAAACCGGAAGGAAGTGATTAGATGGCTATCCCATCTATTTCAGTATATAAAATGCCAATTGAATCAGAACTACCAAAAAATAAAGTGAATTGGACACCAGATCCGAAACGTGCAGTACTTTTAATTCATGACATGCAAGAATACTTTCTTGATGCATATAGCGATAAAGAATCACCAAAAGTAGAACTTATTTCAAATATTAAAATGATAAGAGAAAAATGTAAGGAACTTGGTATACCAGTTGTTTATACAGCACAACCTGGTGGGCAAACGTTAGAACAACGAGGTTTATTACAAGACTTTTGGGGTGACGGTATACCTGCTGGACCAGATAAAAAGAAAATTGTTGATGAACTTACTCCTGATGAGGATGATATATTCATAACAAAATGGAGATATAGTGCATTTAAAAAGACAAATCTATTAGAAATTTTAAATGAACAAGGAAGAGATCAACTCATTATTTGCGGTATTTATGCGCATATTGGCTGTCTTTTAACAGCTTGTGAAGCATTTATGGATGGTATAGAGCCGTTCTTTGTAGCAGATGCAGTTGCTGATTTTTCACTAGAGCATCATAAACAAGCATTGGAGTATGCATCTAATAGATGTGCAGTAACGACATCAACAAACCTACTGTTAAACGATTTACAAAGTGTAAAAGATGATGAGAGTGAAGGAATCACTATACAGGAAGTGCATGAACTAGTTGCACAACTACTTCGTGAGCCAGTAGAGAGTATTGATATTGATGAGGACTTATTAAATAGAGGGCTTGATTCGGTCAGAATTATGAGTTTAGTAGAGAAGTGGCGTCGTGAAGGGAAAGAAATCACTTTTGCACATTTAGCAGAACATCCAACTGTTGCAGGTTGGTACAGTTTACTATCTTCACAAACAGCACAGGTGCTGTAACAAATAGACTACATAATAAAGGGGTAGTAAAGAATGCCTAACAGTCAAAAGATTCGTCATTCGTTATCATCTGCGCAGTCTGGTATGTGGTTTGCGCAACAATTAGATCCGCTTAATCCAATTTATAATACTGGGGAATATGTAGAAATAAACGGAAATATTCATCAAGACATTTTTGAATTAGCTGTACGTAAAGTTGTAATGGAAACAGAAGCACTTCATGTTCGCTTCGAAGAGGATGAAATTGGCCCATGGCAAGTTATTGAAGAATCACAGTTTCATATGCATTTTATTGACGTTCGTAAAGAAGAAAATCCTGAAGAAGCTGCTAAAGTATGGATGAAAAATGATTTATCTATGCCAGTCGATTTGAAAAAAGATACATTATTTACTGAAGCACTTATTCAAGTTGAAAATAATCGTTTCTTTTGGTATCAGCGCATCCATCACATTGTGATGGATGGCTATGGATTTTCACTTCTTAGCCAAAAAGTGGCGAATGAGTATACATCACTTATAGAAGAAACAAAGAAGAATGAAAAGCCGTTTGGTTCTCTTACAAAAGTCGTGCAAGAAGATATTGAGTATCGTGAGTCTAAAAAATTTCAGGAAGATCGTACTTTTTGGTTAGAAAAATTTGCGGATGAACCAGAAGTTGTAAGCTTGGCAGAGCGAGCACCGAGAACATCAAATGGATTTTCACGAAAAACAGCTTATTTATCTAGTTCTAGCACGAAAACTTTATTAGAAGATATCAATATTTCGTTAACAAGTTGGCCGGAATTCATTGTCGCTGTAACAAGTATTTATATGCATAAGTTAACAGGTGCAAATGATATTGTTTTAGGTTTACCGATGATGGGACGTCTAGGTTCGGTATCTATTCATACACCAAGTATGGTAATGAATTTAGTGCCACTTCGTATTACAGTAACTCCAAATATAACTCTTGCGGAATTATTGCAGCAAGTTTCTAAAGAAATCCGAGATGTACGTCGCCATTATAAATACCGTCATGAGGAATTAAGAAGAGACTTAAAGTTACTAGGTGAAAATCAAAGGTTGTTTGGACCGTTAGTGAATGTTATGCCTTTTGATTACGGGCTAAATTTTGCTGGAAATCGTGGTATTACGCATAATTTATCAGCAGGACCTGTCGATGATTTATCAATAAATGTATATAAACGTTTTGATCAAAATGAGCTAATGATTCATTTTGATGCAAATCCTGAAGTATATAATGGCGCGGAGCTAGCATTGCATAAAGAAAGATTTATGAGTCTATTTGAATTAGTAGTAAATAATTATGAGAAAAACGAGTCGATTGGAAAAATAAACATTACTTTGCCTGAAGAAAATCATAAAGTTTTATTGGAATGGAATGAAACGAAGGAAGACGATGAGTTAATCAGTCTGCCTATATCATTTGAAAAACAAGTGCAAAAAAATCCCAATAAACTAGCCATTACTTGTGACGGTGTAAACCTTACGTATAAAGAGCTAAATGAACGAGCGAATGAACTAGCACATTATTTAGTAGAAGAAGGAATACGACCAAACCAGTTTGTAGCTTTAGTATTCCCTAGATCAATAGAAATGGTAGTTAGTATGCTAGCAGTCTTAAAGGCTGGTGCAGCGTATTTACCAATAGATCCAGAATACCCAGCAGAAAGAATTAATTATATAGTAAATGATGCAAAACCAGTTTGTATCATAACACATTCATCTGTTTCATCTAAGTTAGTTATAGAAAATGATATGAAAAAAATTGTATTAGATGAAGAAGAAACGAAACTAGCGTTACATACATATTCTCGTATGAATATAGCATGTAAGAATGATGTATCACTTTTAAACCCAGCCTATACAATATATACTTCAGGCTCAACAGGAAACCCAAAAGGTGTAATTGTTCCTATGAGAGGTTTAAGTAACTTTTTAATGGCTATGCAACAAAAGTTTTCATTAAATGAAAATGATCATTTATTAGCAGTTACAACGTTTGCGTTTGATATTTCTGCTCTAGAAATTTATTTACCTCTTATTAGTGGTGCAAGTTTAACAATTGCGCAAAAAAAAGACATACAAGAGCCTTCTGCATTAACGACACTTTTACATGAAGAAAGAGTGACCATTATGCAGGCTACACCGACGCTTTGGCAGGCGTTAGTAACTGATTATCCAGAGAAGCTACAAGGGCTAAACATACTAGTTGGTGGTGAAGCTCTTTCAGCGCATTTAGCAAATAAATTAAAAGAATTAGGTTGCTCAATAACTAATTTATATGGACCAACTGAAACGACGATTTGGTCTACTTTCATGAACATTGATGAAGGTGAAAAGGGTATACCTCCTATTGGAAAGCCAATTTGCAATACAGAAGTGTATGTATTGGATGCAGGGTTACAACCAGTTCCACCTGGAGTTATTGGGGAATTATATATTGCAGGGGAAGGACTTGCAAGCGGATATTTAGGAAAACCGGAGTTAACAGCTGAACGGTTTGTTGCAAATCCTTATGGAGAATCAGGGAAGCGCATGTACCGTACAGGAGATCTTGTGAAATGGCGTAGTGATGGTGCGTTAGAGTACATTAGTCGCGCAGATCATCAAATTAAAATTCGTGGATTCCGAATTGAATTAGCTGAAATTGAAACGGTATTACAACGACATGAAAATATTCAACAAGCGGTAGTAATAGTACGAGAAGATCGTCCAAATGATAAACGCATCATTGCGTATATCGTTGCAGAAGAAAAGGAACCGATTAATCTTTCAGAAATTCGTTCTTATGTTTCAGAAAGTTTAGCGAATTATATGATACCATCGGCATTTGTTGTGCTAGAAGAATTACCATTAACGCCAAATGGTAAGGTTGACAGAAAGAAATTACCTGCTCCTGATTTTAATGGAATGCACAATGAGAGAGTTGCTAGAAATCCGAAAGAAGAAATATTATGTGATTTATTTGCAGAAGTACTTGGTGTTTCTCGAATTAGCATTGATGATAATTTCTTTGAAATGGGTGGACATTCACTTCTTGCATCTCGTTTAATGGCAAGAATTCGCGAAACGTTAAGTGTGGAATTAGGAATTGGGAAACTATTTGAATCACCAACTGTTGCCGAACTGGCGAAACAATTAAACCATGCAAAAAGTGCAAGACCAGCTATTCAGAAAGCAAGTAGGCCAAATGAAGTTCCACTTTCATTTGCACAGCGCAGGTTATGGTTCTTAAATTGTTTAGAAGGTCCAAGTCCTACTTATAATATTCCGCTAGTCATTCGTATGAATGGAATATTGAATCGGGAAGCATTACAAGGTGCTTTTTATGATGTAGTTGAGAAACATGAAACACTTAGAACAATTTTCCCTAACGTATTAGGTAGTTCCTATCAGAAAATTTTAGATATGGAAAACTTAAATCTAGAAATGGTTATAACTAATACATGTAAAGATGAATTAGAAAGTGTACTTTCAGAGGCGGTAAGATATAGCTTTAACCTCGATTTTGAGCCGGCAGTTCGTTTGCAACTTTTTACAGTGAGTGAAAACGAACATGTATTATTAATTCTATTACATCATATTGTAGGTGATGGCTGGTCATTACAACCGTTAACGAGAGATTTTACAGCGGCGTATAAAGCGCGATGTCAAGGTGACAGAGTTCAGCTGGAGTCACTTCCAGTTCAATACGCAGATTATGCACTTTGGCAACAGCAATTGCTAGGTGATGAAACGACACCAGAGAGTCTTATTTCAACACAATTAGATTTTTGGAAAGAAGAACTTAAAGGTTTACCAGACCAAATGGAGTTACCTACAGATTTCCAGCGTCCAATTGAGACGAGTTACCGCGGGGAAACAATTCATTTTCATATAGATGAAGGTATGCATAGTAGGTTAGTAGAGCTTGCACGTAAAAATGGAGTTAGTTTGTTTATGGTATTGCAAGCAGGGCTTAGTGCACTATTTACAAGATTAGGTGCAGGCACTGATATACCAATTGGAAGTCCGATTGCTGGAAGAAATGATGATGTACTTTCAGATATTGTTGGTTTATTTGTAAATACATTAGTGTTACGTACAAATACGTCAGGAGATCCAAGTTTTAAAGAATTATTAAATAGAGTGAAGCAGGTAAATCTTGCAGCTTATGAAAATCAAGATGTTCCATTTGAAAGGCTTGTTGAAGTGTTAAATCCAGTACGTACTCGAAACAGCCACCCGTTGTTTCAAGTTATGTTAGCTTTTCAAAATACACCAGAAGCAACGTTTCATGTACCAGGTTTAGAAGCGAGCCTTGAAATTCAAAGCGTCGGTTCTGCAAAATTTGATTTAACATTTGAAATTAGTGAGAGTAACGGGGTTGATGGTACTCCGAACGGTTTACATGGATTACTAGAGTTTAGTACCGATTTATATAAACGTGAAACGGTTCAAAAACTAATAGAACGATTCATTTTGTTATTAGATGATGCAGCGAAACATCCGGATCAATCAATTGGCAGATTAGAAATATTAACTGTAGCAGAGAAAAATACAGTGTTAGAAAAGTGGAATGGTGGTTTTCAAATTGCACCAGAAATGACATTGCCACAATTATTTGAAAAGCAGGCTCATATAAATCCAAATTCTATTGCTGTTGTCTTTGAAGATAAGAAATTAACTTATGAAGAGTTAAATAGAAAAGCAAATAAAATAGCTCGATTCCTAATAGCAAAAGGGATTGGTCCTGATCAACTCGTTGCTTTAGCGATGCCAAGATCATTAAACATGGTTGTAAGCTTATTAGCTGTTCTTAAAGCTGGTGCTGGATACCTTCCGTTAGATCCAGATTACCCAGCAGACCGTATTTCATTTATGCTACACGATGCGAAACCATCATGTGTTTTAACGAATTCAGAAGTGGAAATTGAATGTAATGAGGCACTAAAAGTTTTAATTGATAATGTAAAAGTAATAGCAGAAGTTGAGAAATATAGTGAAGACAATATTGATGAAGTGGAACGCATTAAGCCATTATCTCCATCACATATTGCTTACGTTATTTATACGTCAGGGTCAACGGGTAGACCGAAAGGCGTTATGATACCTCATCAAAATGTAGTAAGACTTTTAGGAGCAACTGATCATTGGTTCCAGTTTGACGAAAACGATGTTTGGACGATGTTCCATTCATATGCTTTTGATTTCTCGGTTTGGGAAATTTGGGGACCTTTATTATATGGAGGGCGTTTAGTTGTAGTGCCACATACGGTAAGTCGCTCGCCGAAAGAATTTTTACAGCTTCTTGTTAAAGAAAAGGTTACGGTTTTAAACCAAACTCCATCAGCGTTCTATCAATTGATGCAAGCAGATCGTGAAAATGAAGAGATTGGTCAAAAATTATCTTTACGATATGTTGTTTTTGGAGGAGAAGCACTTGAGCTAAGTCGCTTAGAAGATTGGTATAGTCGACATCCTCATAACGCACCAAAGCTTATTAATATGTACGGTATTACGGAGACGACAGTACATGTTAGTTATATTGAAATAGATGAAACTATCGTCTCTTTACGAGCAAATAGTTTAATTGGGTGCAGTATACCTGACCTTAAAGTGTATGTGTTAGACAACTATTTACAACCAGTGCCACCTGGAGTAGTTGGAGAAATGTATGTTGCAGGTGCAGGGCTTGCGCGTGGATATTTAGGAAGAGCAGGATTAACGGCTGAACGCTTTATCGCAGATCCATTTGGCAAGCCAGGTACAAGAATGTATCGTACAGGAGACTTAGCTCGCTGGCGTAAAGATGGGACGCTAGATTATATAGGACGTGCAGATCATCAAATCAAAATTCGTGGGTTCCGAATTGAATTAGGAGAAATAGAAGCAGTCATAATGAAGCACCCTAAAGTTGAGCAAGTAGCCGTTATTGTACGTGAAGATCAACCAGGGGATAAACGGTTAGTTTCTTATATCGTTGCATCAAATAATGAAGCGATTGATACGAATGAAATGCGTCAGTTTGCTAGTGGTAGTTTACCAGATTATATGGTTCCATACGCTTTTGTAGTAGTAAATGAGTTACCTTTAACTCCAAACGGTAAATTAGATAGAAAGGCATTGCCAGCTCCAGAATTTATTGCATCATCTTCTAGTCGTGGTCCAAGAACACCGCAAGAAGAAATGTTATGTGACTTGTTTACAGAAGTGCTAAGTGTACCTCAAATTGGAATTGATGACGGATTCTTTGATCTTGGTGGCCATTCACTCCTTGCAGTGCAACTTATGAGCCGCATGAAAGAGGCGCTTGGAGTGGAACTAAATATTGGCACTTTATTTGCAGCACCGACTGTTGCAGGGTTAGCTGAAAGACTTGAGATGGGGAATGGTCAAAGTGCACTTGATGTGTTGCTTCCATTACGAGCAAGCGGGGATCAATTACCACTATTTTGTGTACATCCAGCAGGTGGATTAAGTTGGTGCTATGCAGGACTTATGAAATCTTTAGGAACAGATTATCCAATCTATGGTGTACAAGCACGAGGTATTGCTAAAAATGAAGAACTTCCAAAAAGCTTAGAGGAGATGGCGGCGGATTACTTGAAACATGTTCGTGAAGTACAGCCTTATGGACCATATCGTTTACTAGGTTGGTCGCTTGGAGGAAATGTTGTGCATGCAATGGCGGCGCAATTACAAAATGAAGGGGAAGAAGTAGAATTACTCGTTATGCTTGACTCTTATCCTGGACACTTCTTACCGAATACGGAAGCGCCTACTGAAGAGGAAGCGTTAATCGCATTACTTGCTTTAGGCGGATATGACCCAGATAACATGGATGGTAAACCACTTACAATGGAAAGTGCAGTTGAAATCCTTCGTAAAGATGGAAGTGCATTAGCAAGTCTTGAAGAAGAGACTATATTGAACTTGAAAGAAACATATGTAAATTCAGTAGGGTTGTTAGGGAAATATGTACCGAAAGTTTATAACGGAGATATCTTATTCTTTAGATCTACTGTTATACCAGACTGGTTTGATCCTATTTCTCCAAATACGTGGCTAAATTATTTAGATGGGCAAATTGTGCAGCACGATATTGATTGTAGACATAAAGATCTATGTCAGCCAGGTCCACTTACGGAAATTGGACAAGTATTAGCGAAATATTTGCAGAATAAGAAAGGGGTAAGTAGAGTATGACGAATCCATTTGAAAATGATAATTACACATATAAAGTATTAATAAATGAGGAGGGCCAGTATTCTCTCTGGCCTGCTTTTCTCGATGTACCTATTGGCTGGAATGTCGTATATGAAGAAGCTAGTAGGCAGAGCTGCTTAGAATATGTTGAATATAACTGGAAAGATTTGAATCCACAAGGTAATCAAGTTCGCGAAAAAACATTAGTAGGAAAACGATAATGAAAGAAAAACTAAATCCAAAAGTAGTTGTAAGTATCGTTTATATAACTGCGATGTTTATGGCTGCGATGGACGCAACGATTGTAAATGTAGCACTGCAAACGATAAGTAGAGAACTACAAGTACCTCCATCTGCAATGGGGACGGTGAATGTTGGATATTTAGTTAGTTTAGCTGTTTTCCTTCCGATTTCTGGTTGGTTAGGAGATCGTTTTGGTACGAAAAGAGTATTTTTAATTGCTCTTTTCGTATTTACAATTGCATCTGCTTTATGCGGAATGGCTAACGATATTACTTCATTGAATATTTTTCGTATTATTCAAGGTGCTGGCGGAGGGCTTTTAACACCGGTCGGAATGGCGATGTTATTTCGAACATTTTCACCAGAGGAAAGACCGAAGATTTCCCGGTTCATTATACTTCCAATTGCTGTAGCACCAGCAATTGGTCCTATCATCGGTGGTTTTTTTGTAGATCAAATGTCTTGGCGTTGGGCATTTTATATTAATCTACCGTTTGGAATCGTTGCATTGCTATTTGGACTTCTATTTTTAGCAGAACATGTTGAAAAATCAGCTGGTCGCTTTGATTCGCTCGGCTTTATTTTATCAGCACCAGGATTTGCGATGCTCATATATGCACTCAGCCAGGGACCATCAAAAGGGTGGATTTCTCCAGAAATTATGAGTACTGGGATAGCTGGGGTTGTATTCATTACATTGTTTATAATTGTAGAACTGAAAGTAAAGCAACCGATGTTAGATTTACGCTTATTAAAAGAACCAGTCTTTAGAAAGATGAGCATTATATCATTATTTTCATCAGCTGGTTTATTAGGAATGTTATTTGTTTTTCCTCTTATGTATCAAAATGTGATAGGAGTTTCTGCACTGGAATCAGGACTTACGACATTTCCAGAGGCGATTGGATTAATGATTTCTTCACAAATTGTACCATGGTCATATAAGAAATTAGGAGCTCGAAAGGTAATTTCTATTGGATTAATATGTACGGCGGTTATATTTGTTTTATTGAGTTTTGTAAATCACGATACGAATCCGTGGCAAATCCGGGCATTATTGTTTGGTATCGGTATTTTCTTAGGTCAATCTGTCGGTGCGGTTCAATTTTCTGCCTTTAACAATATCACGCCGCCTTCTATGGGGAGAGCGACTACTATATTCAATGTGCAAAATCGACTAGGTTCAGCAATAGGAGTAGCGGTTTTAGCTAGTATACTAGCTGGTTTTGGAGGTAATAACGTTCAATCCGATTTTTTACCATATCAAGCAGCATTAATTGGGTCAGCAATATTTTTGCTCATAGCACTACTATTTTCTTTACGTATTTCCGATAAAGAGGTAATGTCAAAGAAGAAAGAAAAAACATTATCTGTATCAGAAAAAGAGAAAGTACTTGTCAATGAATAACAATATACGTATGCTTTTTTATGAAAATTGATATTCGTTGAATAAAGGAGAGTTTACATGATAGAAAGTAAAGTTGTAGATTCTATTCCAACTTTGAATGAGAATGATTGTCAAATATGGTGGGCAAGAATTTCGGATTTACAATCATGGCATTACAATTTACTAAATGATATAGAGCGAGAGAAAGCAAATTCGTATCATCATTCGGCAGATCGAGCTCGTTTTATAATAGGTTGCGTAATAAGTAGATTAGTTCTCGGCAAGATACTTTCTATGTCACCAGTCCAAGTACCAATTGATCGAATGTGCTCAGTATGTAAATTGCAGCATGGAAGACCACAATTACCAGAAGGTATGCCGCAATTATCCGTTTCGCATTCAGGTGAGTGGGTTGTCGTTGCATTTACAAAATCTGCACCTGTTGGCATAGATGTAGAACAAATGAATCCAAGTATAGATGTTATGAAAATGGCAGAAGGTGTATTAACAGACATTGAAATAGCGCAAGTTATGAAACTGCCAAATGAACAGAAAATAGAAGGTTTTTTAACATATTGGACTCGAAAAGAAGCGGTGCTGAAAGCGACAGGTGAAGGACTAATGATTCCACCAGTACATATTACAGTATCAGCTCCAAATGATCCTCCAAACTTGTTGGTTTTTAAGGATAGACAAGAGTTAGCAAGTAATACAATGATGGAAGATGTAAGGCCTAGTTTAGATTATAGGGCTTCTGTTGCAATATTCAGTAAGGAAGTGACTGAAATTACGCAATTAGACGCGGCAGCACTTTTAAATCTTAAATAAAAAAATTACAGAAGAGGTGTTCCTCATGTTAGTAGCGGAAAATAGAAAGAATGAATTCACTTATAATGTACAAGCAATTAAAAATATTTTATTTTCTGGAGATACATCATCCATTCATGCTTTAGAAAAGCTTTTAAATGATACAGTTCAGTTTGATGTTCTTGAACAAGAGGCACTTGGTAGACAGTACATTCCGAAAGAAGCAAAGAATTTCTTTGATAAAGATGGAACATTTCTTTACCGTGTATCTAATGTTAGTTATAAAGGAAAGGTGTTATCTGAAAATCTAATTTTTGCAGACACTTCGTTTTTACCGGACGCAATAAAGAGTGAATTAGAGAGTGGAAATATTCCTGTTGAAAAGCTTATAGAAAAGATGGAAGTAAGAAGAAACGTATTATATGAAGGATATCAGCCATCTGGAAATATTATTGAATTGTTTGATGGATGTTCTGTTACAGCGAATGTGTATCCAACTAGAAAGTATCAAATTGTAAGTAACTGCAAATGTGTATTTTATATTTGTGAAGTGTATCATGCAGAGAATATAAAGCAATTGCTTAAATAAAAACAAGAAACCAGCCTATAAAATGGCTGGTTTCTTGTTTTTATTTAACAGCTTCTTTTAATTCTTTACCTGCTTTAAATGCAGGAACTTTACCAGCGGCGATTTGAATTTCTTCGCCAGTTTGCGGATTACGTCCTGTACGAGCAGATCTTTCGCGTACTTCAAAAGTTCCAAACCCGATTAGTTGAACTTTATCTCCAGATTGTAATGCATTAGCAATTGTGTCAAATACGGATTGTACAGCTGCAGAAGCGTCCTTTTGAGAAATATCAGCTGATTGAGCTACGTTTTTAATTAATTCTGTTTTGTTCATGTTTTCACCTCATAAAAAAATTTTTGGAATGAATGTTTTAGTATAATAGATAGTAAAGATAAAGCTATCACTATGATTAGAAAGAATACTATATAATTATGTTAATTTCGTTGCAAGAGACTGAATCCCTTCTATTATTTAGGGATTAATTAAGAATCGATGCATATAAAAAGCTTTAATATGAGGATGAGGGGGAGTATACGAATGATTTTTCGTGAAAAAAATGAGAAGGAAAGTATTTTAATTCGTCAACATGATCATGGTTTTTTAGCTGGAGAGATTGCAAAGCATATAAAAGAAGACTTTTTTGAAGATAAAACATATTTAAAAGAAACAGTTGATGCAATATATGAGCATGACAGAGGATGGATAGAGCTTGATAAAGTACCAATTTTGAATGATGCTAAAAATATTCCATATACATTTATGGATTGTCCAAGCCCATTACGTTTTGTTTTTTATACGATTGGATTGAATGAAATTGAAAATTCTAATCCATACGGGGCATTGCTTTGTAGTAAACATTTTTTATCATTTCCACTAAACGAGGAAGATGAAGAGATGATGTCATTTTATAAACATGAATTAGAACGACAAAAAAGAATTTTGAAAACGTTAACAAAGGAACAGTTTGCGATGTTCGATAAGCATTATAGATTATTAAAGTTTTGTGATGAACTTTCTTTATACGTATGTATGAATAAGCCTGGTGTCAAAAAGAAAGATGAAATTGATTTATTTAAAGATGGTTTTGAAGGAACAGAAATGTTTAATAGTAAAGAGGAGAAACTTATTCAAGCTGAATGGGTGGACGAGGAAACAATTCGGATTACACCATTTCCATTTCAAACGGAATTTTATACGTATGTAAAATATAAAACGATAAATAAGCATGAAATGAAAGAAAAAGGGATTGCAAAGGCTGATAGAGAATCAGAAATGAAGAAACAAGCCATTCGTTTCATATAATAAGGAGGTAATATAAATTGAAAGATTATATATTAAAACAGTGTGATTACCATGCTTGGGCTAATACTAGATTATTCAATCGATTAAAAGAGTTACCAAACTATGAGAAAATTTTTAATGAGCAGATACAGAGTGTATTCCCATCCATTAAGGATACTTTTGTGCATATTTATATTACAGATCAAGTGTGGTTACATATATTGCATGGTAAAAGTATGAATGAAGCAATACAAGACCGAGAAGATTTACGAAAACAAATTGAAACTAAATCGTTACATGAATTAGAAAAAATGTTTGAAAACATGGCAAATCAATATAAAGAGTTTTTAATTACAATACAAGATGTGAATGCTGTATTTGTTATTGAGAATCCATACGTAGGGAAATTAGAAACTTCGATTTTAGAATTAGTGCAACATGTTGTAAATCATGGTACATATCATAGAGGAAATATAACAGCGATGATCCGTCAACTTGGTCATTCATCGACAATGATGGATTTTGTACTGTATTTACATATGGTTAAAAAGCAGAGAGAGTAATATAGTTTGTAAGAAGGAGAGGCTTTAATTATAGAAGTCTCTCCTTCTATTTTATTCTGCATTCATGGTAGATCGACTGATTAAAGTTTTCTTAAGAAGCTTTATTTTCTTGTAATTGCTTAGCGTATTGTACAGCCTTATATGCATTGACTCTACCGTTTTTCCAGTACGTACCTGTACCACTAATTTTATCAGTAGTAGACTCAATAATTTGGCGGATTTGTGTATTGCTATATCCTTGATTTGCTAAAAGAGCTGCCACTCCTGCAACATGAGGTGTTGCCATAGATGTACCACTTAATGATTGATACGTGCTTCCTTTATATGTTGAATATATATTTGAACCTGGTGCTGCAACATCTACCCAGCTACCATAAGTAGAGAATGAAGATTTTCTATCTGATTGATCTGTAGAAGCAACTGCAATTACTTCGCTGTAATAAGCAGGGTAATTAGCTTTTGTATTTCCAGCATTTCCAGCAGCTGCAACTATAACAGAGCCTTTATTCCATGCATATTGAACGGCTTGTTGTAATGCAGTACCACCATTTGGAGCTCCTAAACTTAAACTAATTACTTTTGCACCCGAATCAGCAGCTTCTCGAATACCTTGCGCTACAGCATCAAGAGTACCACTTCCTTGATTATCTAATACGCGGACAGCATAAATTGAAGTTTGTGGGGCAACACCAGCAATTCCGACGCTGTTATTCGTAAGTGCTCCAGTAATTCCAGCGCAATGTGTACCATGACCATTACCATCATCAGATGTATTGTCGTTATCAACATAATCATGCCCGTAAATTACTTTCGAAGCCAGATCAGGGTGTGAGCCTTGAACTCCTGTATCAATAATAGCTACTTTTACACCAGGATCACTTCGTTGGCTATCCCAAGCTTGTGGAGCTTGAACCTTTTGTAACCCGTATTGATTATTAAAATATGGGTCGTTTGGAGTCCAAAAGGCGTGAACGTAATAATTCGGTTCTGCATATTCCACATCTGGATTATTTTTATAGCTCTTTATTTTTTCTTTTACAGTACCTTTTGAAAATTGTACGACTTCAAAACCTAACTTATCATCTTTAGATAAGACATTAGCTCCGACAGATTTATGAAAAGATTGCACATTACTTAAAGATGCATTTTGTTTGAACTTAACGATTAATTGGTTAGGAACGTAATCAGTAGATGATGTTTCAGCACTTGAAGTATTCGTGTTAAAGAAGAAACCACCAATAATAAATGACAAAACAGATAGGAAAACGATGATTTTGTTTTTCAAAAGATTTTTCCTCCCTTTTCTTGGATGAGTTTTTCAGTGACACTTTAATGTCACATTCCTTTTCAACTATATAGTTAGACCATACGATTTATGACATTTATGTGAAAAACTTTTGGAGGAATAAAAAGGAGTAAATATTGATATAAATATATTTTTAATGATAGTAATTAAGTAAAAGAGGGGATGAAAAAAGGAACGCTCATCATGTATGAGTCATTCCTTTTTCATAGATTAACTTGCCTGGTTTTTATTATTTTCTTTCAATTTCTCTGCTTGTAAAAAGCGATTCGTTTCAGCAACAACAATACTACTTAATCCAATTAGACCAATCAAGTTTGGAATTGCCATAAGTCCATTTGCAATATCAGCAAATGTCCATACGATTCCTAGCTTTAAATTAGCACCAATTGCAATCATAACAATAAAGATTGCTTTATAATATTTAACTGCACTTTCTCCGAATAAATAAGCTACACATTTTTCCCCATAATACGACCAGCCTAAAATAGTAGAGTAGGCAAATAAAATAATTGCGATACCGAGAATCATACTACCAGCAGTACCAAATACAGATTGGAATGCAAGTGTTGTAGCTTCAACGCCAGTTTTACCAGATCTCCAAGCACCTGTAGTAATTAATACTAGTCCTGTAATTGTACATACAATAAACGTATCTAGAAAAGTACCAGTCATTGAAACTAAAGCTTGCTTTGCAGGCGAATCAGTTTTTGCCGCCGCCGCGGCAATAGGGGCACTCCCTAAACCAGCTTCGTTCGCAAATACACCACGCGCCATTCCGATTTGAATAGCTGATGCAACTGTTGCCCCAATAAAACCACCAGCAGCTGCTGTACCATTAAATGCACCAGAAAAAATAAGTGAAAATGCTTCTGGAATTTGGTCGTAGTGATAGAAAATAATTATAAGACCAGCAATTATATAAAAGAAAGCTTTAATAGGAACGACATATCCCGTCACTTTCCCAATTTTTTTTACACCGCCTAAAATAACAATTGCGATTAAAAATGACATTACTATACCAGTTAAAGCAGGAGGGAAAGAGAAATTAATTCGCATTGCCTCTGCAACTGAGTTAGATTGCACCATATTACCAATACCGAAAGAAGCAGTTGTGCCGAATATAGCGAATAATACTGCCAGCCATTTCTTACCTAAACCACGCTCTAAATAATACATTGGTCCACCTGAATATTCACCATTTTCATTACTAACACGGTATTTTACTGCAAGTATTGCCTCGGCATACTTTGTTGCCATACCGAATAAAGCGGTAATCCACATCCAAAATATTGCACCAGGACCACCAATTGTAACCGCTGTTGCAACACCGGCTATATTTCCCATACCAATCGTTGCGGCCATAGCTGTCATGAGTGCTTGGAAGTGACTAATATCTCCAGAAGAAGAAGTATCTTCTGATTTTTTAAACGCTAGTTTGTGAGCGTATAATAGTTTACTAAACTGTAAACCTTTCAAACGCACTGTGAGAATGATACCTGTTCCAACGAGTAGCAACAAAGTTGGTAATCCCCACACGTATTGATTCATTTGTTCTAATACTTTACTTACTGTCTCCATCTTTATTCTCCTTTTTTAGAAAAAATAAAAACCACTTCAAGTAAATGAAATGGTCTCTGGAGAAACAAGGGATAGAAAAATAAACCGATACAATCGGCTTTTTCTTTCGCTTGTCTCTGTCCTTTTACCTGAGAGATTATCCGCTAAAGTAGCGGATTTGCTCCTTCGGTGCTCGTTTTCCTCCGCGCTCTATGAAAGCGAGAGGGAGTCTCTCCAGAGATTCGTCCCCATGCAGTTCTACTTGTAACCAAGACCTGAGAGTTTCAAAGTTGGTATAACAACTTTTTGCCCCGTCGGTAGATCAATAGACCTTCTCCTGAATGGTTCATCCGAATTATAAAATTTATAAACACATTGATTGTAAATCAATAAAAACATTATAGACATACAAATTGTGAATTGCAATCATTTTTTATTTTAAAATAGTAAATAGTTTTATTTTTTTGTAAGTCCTAATTTATCTTCAACTTCATTTAAAGTAGATAAAGCGATGACAATATGTTGATCCGCAAGTCCTAAAGCTTGTTTTGTTTTTTCAATAGTTTCATCGGTTGGAGTAGAGTTATTTGCTCCGTCTATAATCAAATTTGCTGCATTTTTCATGAAATTTGATGCGGATTTAAACTGATTTGTGAATTGAAGTAGTTGTTTTTGTATATCTATATCTGTTATGTTTTCTTCAATTTTAAGCGTGTCTATTTCGTTCATAATTGTTTCGTACTGCTTGGAAACAGCACTCATTGTAACTAATAGTTTATTTCGATCTACTGAATCTCCATTCGTGTTAATCTCTTCCCAGGCAGGTAACCAATCTTTTTCGATGATGTCATTATAATGAGTAGTCAATTCATTAATTTTAGGTTGTAATTTAGTTTTGAAAGTTTTTGTATCCGCTGTTTCTACAGTTGCTTTTTCGTTGTTATTTTTAACATTAGTAACATAGAAAATCGTACCGAAAATGATGAAAATAGAAATAACAACTGTCCATTTAGTAAAAAGTAATTTCTGCAATATGTAACGCCTCCAAAATTTAAAAACTTATAATTATAATATATAACAATAATGTTGTTTTAAGTAGAGAAAATAGGTTAGAAATGATTTAAAATATATCTTTTCTATACATAAATAATTAAAGTTAGTAAAATGATGAAAGTTATATGTGAGAAAAGAGGGTTTTTAGTGAAAATGAATAGAAGAAAACTAGTTTCAAGTATTTCAATGGTTATGTTATTAGTTGGTTTAATTGCATTCATATTTATGAATAAAGAATCTAAAATTAAAGATTTTCCAGTGCCAATGTCAGCAATCCATATTAACGATGATAAGGAAGAGGACTATCAATATATAAGTGTAATGCCAATTACAAAGGCGAGTGGATGGGAGAACTTAGGGGAAAACGGGCATACTGTTAGTTTTAAAAAAGGGGAGCGGAAGGTAGCAGTAGTACATTATCCGGGAGAAATTACGTATTATGTATTTGAGAAAAAGATGAATAAGGGAGATTAGCTAAAGATGTAATTCATTAAGAGTTACATCTTTTTTTATTCTGAATCATTTGAAATTAAATTCGATAGATGTTTTGATAGATGTAGTGATAAATATGATTAGTTCTATATGTCTATAAAAAGTATTAGGATGATTATAAAAATATTATGTGAACTAATTATTGTGAGAAGAAGATAAATTATATGCTAAAGGGGGAATTAAAAATGCTACTAAAAACAATCTACTGTAAGGTGGAAGAAGAGAAAAAGGAATTGTTTTCAAATGCGCAAGGAAAATGGCGTGATATACGGCACCTAGATGGTTTTCATGGACAATTTGGTGGATGGTATGAAGATGAGGCATGTGTATTTACTTTATGGGAAGATAGAAGTACATATCAATCATTTATGAATGGTGCTCACGATACAATTTATTTAAATAGTAATCAAGAGGATACGTTTCTTGCATGTGAAATTGAATTATTTCAAACGTTGTATGATATAACTGATACGCATTTGAAAGACGTTGTTACAGAAGGATCATTCGTAAGAGTTGCTATATGTGATGTAAAGATGGAAAAGGAAAATCATTTTTTACATAAGCAAGAAACAATTTGGAATAAAGGAATGGAAAAAGCAAAAGGAATGTTAGGTGGAGTAGTTGGGAAGTCTTTAAAAAATGAAAATCGTTACATAGTGTTAACGTATTGGAAAGATGAAAAGACACATCAACATTATGTGGAAGAGATTTTCACAGATTTATATAAATTAGCTAATATTCATGAAGAGATAAAAGGAAAACAAGCTGTATGTAAGGAAGAATGGCTTGTATATTAAACGCTGAAAAAGTGCATAAATGAATGTATAATAAAGATATTTTCTTATAAACAAGTAATTAATAGAAGACGTTATATACCCTTTCATGTTAATATATTTAAGTTATAATAGGAGGCTTACCCTTTTGTATTGTACGGTAGAAGCAGTGTGAGCTTGAAATTTTTTTTAGAAAAGGATGTGCCTAATTTGCGTATCAATAAATTTATTAGTGAAGCTGGAAAAGCGTCTCGACGTGGAGCGGATAAACTAATTAATGAGAGAAGAGTAATTATTAACGGTAAGGTTGCAAAAATTGGTGACCAAGTGAACCCAGGTGATGATGTACGAGTAAATGGAGAGCAGCTTCGAATTGCTCGAGATCACGTATATATCGCTTTAAATAAACCAGTAGGTATTACATGTACGAGTGAAAAATCAGTAAAAGGTAATATTATTGATTTAGTGAATCATCCTTTACGAATTAGCCACATTGGACGTCTTGATAAAGACTCTGACGGTTTAATTTTGTTAACGAATGATGGCGATATTGTTAATGAGATTTTACGTGCTGAAAACAAACATGAGAAAGAATATATCGTTTCAGTAGATAAGCCAATTACACCTGATTTCTTAGAGAAAATGGCAGCGGGTGTTAAAATTTTAGGAACAAAAACGCTTCCTTGTGAGATTACACAGTTATCAAAATATGAGTTCCAAATTATTTTAACACAAGGGCTAAATCGCCAAATTCGCCGTATGTGTGAAGCTTTAGGTTATCAAGTATACACGTTAAAACGTACGAGAATTATGAATATCGAATTGAATAATTTACCAGTTGGGCAGTGGAGAGATTTAACGAAGAAAGAGAAAAGACGTCTATTTGCAGACTTAAATTACGAACCACAAGATTGGTAAAATTGTGAAGTGAAACCAAAAAAATTTGGTTTCGCTTTTTTAAATTAAATAAATAATTTTTTTAAACACTTGCAAAAATAAAATGAATAAGATATATTAAATAACAATAAATGGATGTTTTACAAAAAGCAAAGAAAAGGACACGAGTTATTTTACCCGGTTATACAGAGAAGGAAGGAAAGCTGAGAACTTCCTAACGCAGAAAAATAACTTACCACCTTAGAGCTGCACTAGGGAAATGAAGTATCTAGTGCCGTGTATGCGACGTTATCGCAAAAGAAGCCATTATGTTTTTTTGTGATGGGAATCTGGGTGGAACCACGGATATAAGCATATTCGTCCCTATATTTAGGGATGAATATGCTTTTTTGCATTCAATTTCATAATAAGCGAAGAAAAGGACACGAGTTATTTTACCCGGTTATACAGAGAAGGAAGGAAAGCTGAGAACTTCCTAACGCAGAAAAATAACTTACCACCTTAGAGCTGCACTAGGGAAATGAAGTATCTAGTGCCGTGTAAACGACGTTACCGTAAATGAAGCCATTGTATATTTACAATGGGAATCTGGGTGGAACCACGGGTAAAAGCACGCTCGTCCCTATTTTAGGGATGAGTGTGCTTTTTATTATGAAATGGAGAGATGAAAAATGAAAGAACAAATGATTGAAATTAAATTTTCAGATGGTAGCGTTAAAGAATTTGTAAATGGAGTTACTTTAGAAGAAATTGCTGGATCCATTAGCAGTAGTTTGAAAAAGAAAGCAGTCGCGGGGAAAGTAAATGATGGATTATATGATTTACGCCGAAATATTGAAGAAAATGCGGAAGTGGAAATCATTACTATAGATTCAAATGAAGGGGTAGAAATTGCAAGACACTCCGCGGCACATATTTTAGCGCAAGCTGTAAAAAGATTGTATGGTGATATAAATCTTGGAGTCGGACCTGTTATTGAAAATGGATTTTATTATGATATGGATCTTCCAAGTAGTGTAAACATAGAAGATTTACGAAAAATCGAAAAAGAAATGAAAAAGATCATAAATGAAAATATAAAGATAGAACGAGTTGAGGTTTCTCGAGAAGAAGCAGCTAAACTGTTTCAAGAAATGAACGACCGCTTGAAATTAGAACTTTTAGAAGCAATTCCTAGTGGGGAAAGTGTAACACTATATAAACAAGGTGAATTTGTAGATTTATGTAGAGGACCACATTTACCATCTACAGGTTATTTGAAAGCATTTCAATTAACTCACGTTTCCGGTGCATATTGGCGAGGTGATAGTAATAACCAAGTGCTTCAGCGCATATATGGTGTTGCATTCTCTTCTCAAAAAGAATTAGAAGAGTATTTACATTTCGTTGAAGAAGCAGCAAAAAGAAATCATCGTAAGTTAGGCAGTGAGCTTGAGTTATTTATGTTTTCTGAAGAGGCTCCGGGAATGCCGTTTTATTTACCGAAAGGACAAATGATTCGTAACGAATTGGAAGCATTTTTAAGAGAAATTCAAAAAGAGTATAAGTATCAAGAAGTACGCACTCCGTTCATGATGAACCAAGAAGTATGGGAGAGATCAGGGCACTGGGGACATTATAAAGATAATATGTATTTCTCTGAAGTAGATAATAAAAGTTTTGCATTAAAACCGATGAACTGCCCAGGGCACATGCTTATGTTTAAAAATAAATTGCATTCTTATCGTGAATTACCGATTCGTATGTGTGAATTTGGTCAAGTACATCGTCATGAATTTAGTGGTGCGTTAAACGGATTATTAAGAGTACGTACTTTCTGCCAAGATGATGCACATTTATTTGTAACTCCAAAACAAATTGAAGATGAAATTAAATCAGTAATGGCGCAAATTGATTACGTATATAAAACTTTTGGATTCGAATATGAAGTAGAGCTTTCTACTCGTCCAGAAGATTCAATGGGTGATGACAAATTATGGGAGCAAGCAGAAGCGGCATTAGAAAATGTATTACAATCGCTAAATTATAAATATAGACTAAATGAAGGTGACGGTGCATTTTACGGGCCGAAAATTGATTTTCATATTAAAGATGCTTTAAATAGAAGCCACCAGTGCGGAACAATCCAGCTTGATTTCCAAATGCCAGAGAAATTTGATTTGAATTATATAGATGAAAATAATGAAAAGAAAAGACCAGTTGTTATTCACAGGGCAGTTTTAGGGTCATTAGATCGCTTCTTAGCAATATTAATTGAGCACTTTGGAGGTGCGTTCCCGGCATGGGTGGCACCAGTTCAGGTGAAAGTCATTCCAGTTTCGAATGCAGTTCATGTACAATACGCAGATGAGGTTGCGGATAAATTAGCACAAGCTGGTGTTCGTGTCGAACGAGATGTGCGAGATGAAAAATTAGGATATAAAATAAGAGAAGCACAAATGCAAAAAGTTCCTTATATTCTTGTTATTGGGGATAAGGAAATGGAGAACGGAGCTGTAAATGTACGTAAATATGGGGAAGAGAAGTCGGAAGTGGTTACTTTAAATGTATTTGCGGCTAGTATTGAAGAGGAAATAAAGAATAGAAAATATTGATTGTAAAGAAAACACACTATTAGCAATTAGTGTGTTTTCTTTTTTATCTTACAAAAATGTAAGGTAAATGTAAGCGAAATCGAGGGAACGAGTTGTAGAAAAATGAGAATATGAAGTAGGAAAAAGGTTCATGTTACAGGTGTAACTCTTCTTGAATGAATAATTAAAAAATTCTTAAGAATTCACATGACAAAATAATAAGAAATATGTGAGAAATTAATTTTATACAAAAGGGATGGAGTGAAAGAGATGTCAACAAATGTAGTTACTGTAGAAAGTGTAGAAAAAACGTATGGGAAAAGAAATGAGAATCAGTCAAAAGCATTAAGGGGTGTATCGTTAAGTATTAAAGAAGGAGAATTTGTCGGGATCATGGGACCTTCTGGTTCTGGAAAAACGACTTTACTTAATGTGATAAGTACACTTGACCAAGCGACAGGTGGTAGTGTGACGATAGCTGGTACAAATATTACTTCTATGAAGGGCAATGCGTTATCTGATTTTCGCTCTCAAAAATTAGGTTTCATTTTTCAAGATTTTAATCTTCTAGAAAACTTATCAATTTATGAAAATATCGCTTTACCACTTTCTTTGCAAGGCGTACCGTCAAGTGAGATTACTGGAAAGGTAAATGACGTTGCGAAGAAATTAGGTATCACCGAAATTTTAACAAAATATCCGACGGCTGTTTCTGGAGGACAAAAGCAAAGAACAGCGGCGGCAAGAGCTTTAGTACATAATCCAGCAATTGTATTAGCAGATGAACCGACAGGTGCGCTTGATAGTAAAAACGCAAAAAGTTTATTAGAAGCAATGCAAGATTTACATGAAAATCATAATGTAAGTATTTTGATGGTTACACACGATGCATTTAGTGCAAGTTATTGTGAGCGTATTTTATTTATTCAAGATGGTCTTCTTTATAAAGAATTAAACCGTCAAGGTACTCGAGAGAATTTCTATCAAGACATTTTAGGTGTGCTCGCTCATATGGGCTCAGCTGCTGAGTCTAAGTAGGGGGCGAAACTATGTTATTTAAATTATCACGTCATAGTATGAAAAAGATGTTAAAAGATTATATGGTTTTACTTATTGGCCTCGTTATTAGTATTAGTATTTTCTACATGTTCCAAACGATGGCGATGAATAGTGAATTTACGAAAGATAATAGCCTAATTAGTAGTATTAGACTCGTCTTTTGGGTAGGTGCAATACTATTATCTTTCATTACTGTATTTTATATTATATATGCCAACTCTTTCTTACTCACGTTAAGAAGAAAAGAACTCGGTATGTACATGATGCTTGGTGCGAAAAAGAAAAAAGTAGCACAGTTATTATTTATTGAAACATTCGGTATGGGGATTGTCAGTATTATTATCGGTATTTTAGTAGGGATGTTACTTGCAAGTGTAGCAGGAAACTTTTTAATGAATGGAATGGAAATTTCAGCAAAAGGTAGTTATGCATCTGTATACACACCAGCAATTTTAGTCACAGCTATTTTCTTCTTAATACTATTTTTCATTACTGGCTTAATGAACAGTGTCCGATTGTTACGTAAAACTGAATTAGAGTTAATTCGTGAAGATGAAACACTAGATGAAGTGAAGAAAAGTAAAACTCGCATTATAATAATGACAGTACTTGGTGTATTACTAGTAAGTACAGGGTACTATTTTATGATCAATGTAAAAATATATGCTGAATTAGGTTTTATTATAGCAACCATCGTTACAACACTTGGAACATATTTTATCTTTAGTTCATTACTTCCATTTTTTGTAATGAAAATTAAGGGGAATAAAAAACGAAATGAAACTGGTCTAAATAGTTTTACATATGCACAGCTACGCTTTCGAGTAAATAGTTTATCGAGAGTATTAGGTACTGTAGCAATGTTAATTGCATTAGGCGCAGGTGCGATGACGGCAGGTATGGCGTTCCAAAAAAATGTAGGTATTATGACAGACTTTTCTCGTGTATATGATGTTGTAATTCATGATCCGAATGATCAAGACAAAGCTGCCTTAAAAGAAATGGAAATTGTTGAAGAAAGCAAGTACAAATATAAAGTAGATGGAGAAGCGGTTTATTATTTACGTAACGACTTAACTGCGAAACCGCCACTTGTTTCAGACCATTTTGATACAAAAACTTTAAAAGAGCCTGTTCGCAAACGTGTGACTGAACCTTTAACTGAACCTGTATATTCAGCTTTAGAGGCTCCTGAATTAGCAAAATTCCCTCATATGCCAAAGGATTGGGAAGACGCAGTTGTAAGAGAGATACAAATTACGCATAATCAATTTAGCGGAAAACCAGTAAGAATTGCAGACGAAGAGCATTATAAAGGGATTCAAGGAACAGAACATACTGTAACATTAGCAAAAGTAGATGATATGAAAAAATATAAACCGTTATTGATCGAAATAGATAAGAGACAAAAAGCACAAATTGAAAAAGCAACAGGTGAAAAGGTAGACTTATTTACGAAAATGACAATTTATCAGTTTATGAACAGCTTCATGAGTGGAACGATGTTTATGGGATTTTTCCTCGGAATTGCCTTTTTAGCAATGATGGCAAGTTCCCTTATGTTCAAAATATTAACAGGTGCTTCTCGCGACGTACGCCGTTATGAAATGTTACGAAAAATTGGTGTGAGACGTAGTATGTTAACGAAAAGTATATATAAAGAAATTTCATATTTATTTATCTTCCCAGCGATCATTGGCATTTCTCACGTTTTAGTAGGGCTTAACTTATTCAGCTTTATATTAGTTGACCCGTTTGTGAAAGTGTGGGTGCCAATAGGAATCTTCTTAGTCATTTATTTCATGTATTACTGGATAACTGTTCAACTTTATAAAGGTATGGTAATGCCGAAAGAAGAGGTAGCTAAATAGTTTATGAAAAGAGTCCTTGTTTAGAAAACAAGGGCTCTTTTCTATATTTGTAATACATTATGATTGAGTATTTCTTTGAATCGCGTATTGAAAATTAAGAAAATATTAAGAGTTTATATAGCGGAAAGTTAAGAAGTGTATGGGATATTAAGAATGTGCAAAAGATCAAGGTGAAATTGGAAAGTGTAATTGTTGCACATTTATATTTTTTGAGGTAGTTTTGCAAAATTAAATTGATGTTTTTATAAATTTAAAAGAAAGGAGACTACTTATGAAGAAGATGAAAAAATTAATTAAACTCATTGGTGTCATCACTATACTATTATTAATCGTAGCACTAATATTTCCTACATGGACCTCGCAAATAAAAGGAAAAAACAGTATAAGTACATTAGAGCAAGTAGAGTTAAATGGAAGTGGTCATGAAATTATGATACGCGGTAAAGATAAGAATAATCCGGTTATTATTTTTGTACATGGTGGACCAGGTACTTCAGAAATACCATATGCTCAAAAATACCAAAACTTATTGGAAGAAAATTTCACAGTTGTTAATTACGATCAAAGAGCGAGCGGGAAGTCGTATCATTTCTTTGAAGACTATTCGAATCTTACATCAGAACTTCTTGTAGTAGATTTATTAGCTTTGACAGATTATGTTTCAAAACGTCTAGGTAAAGAAAAAGTAATATTGGTTGGTCATTCTTACGGTACATATATTGGAATGCAAGCTGCCAATAAAGCTCCTGAAAAATATGAATCTTATGTTGGCATTGGGCAAATGAGTGATACAGTAGAAAGTGAAATGGATAGTTTAAACTATGTGATTGAACGGGCACAAAATGCTCGGAATACAGATGAGGTTTCCTATTTAAATGGGTTGACTGAAAAAATAAAAAATGGTGATACATATACTCCGAGAAATTATGTTGCGAAATATGGTGGAACATCAAGACTCATTGAAAACCCAGATGGTGATAACATCGGAATGTTACTCAGTAATGAATATAACTTGTTAGACGTAATTCGTTATAACGTTGGATTATCACATTCTCAAACGGTCTTATTAGAAAAGGATTTAAAGAATCCATTGCCTAATAAGGTGACTAAAATGAAGCTACCATTGTATTTCCTTATGGGGAAATATGATTATAACACTTCATTACATGCGGCAAAAACATATTTTAATACGATTGAAGCAGAGAAAAAAGAATTTATTACTTTTGAAAAATCCGCGCATTATCCGCAACTTGAAGAGAAAGAAAAATTTTATGAGTGGATGTGCGATACATTTGTAAAATAAATAAAGTGTATCCAAACTATAGAGAATTAAAAAAGTTGCGAGATATATCATTACAAAAAGCGAAGTTAAATAAAAAAGACACTTGTATAAAAACAAGTGTCTTTTTTATAATGTTCTCTATGCAGAAGGAAAAGGTTGGATAATGGTCGAAAAATATTAATTTAACTTCCAATAAATGACTAAAATAATACTATTTTGTCGAGAGAAAGGATACAAAGTATGAAAGAAATGCTACAGTTATTTCGCAACAAAGTGTATGCACGTTTTTTTCTAGCAAATATTTTAGAGCGACTTGGTTCTATGATAGCTGGAGTTTCTTTAATATTTTATTTGCTAGATCAATACGGAAAACAACCAGTTTATGCAACGATGACACAAATTATGATGGCATTACCTGCATTAATCTTTTTTCTATTAGTAGGGACAGTAGTAGATCGTTTTGATAGACAGCGTATATGCACGGTAAGTAACATATGTTGTTCGCTCTGTAATATCGGAATTCTAATTTCGCTTTATTACGGGATGATTATACTCGTCTTTATATTTTTATTTTTGGAAAATGCATGTATACAATTTTTCTCTCCATCAGAACAGTCGATGATACAGGGAGTAGTTGAATCAGACCAATACGGTGCAGCAGCAGGGATTAATCAAATGGTAAATAGTTTGTATGCTTTATTTGGTGTAGGAATTGCAACGATGGTGTACTGGACTTTTGGAATTTACGGGAGCATTTTAGTAAATATACTTACTTTTATTACGAGTGGTATTTTGATTCAAACAATCTCCATTCCAGAAAAAGTTCGTTTACCAAATGGTAGAACAAAATGGAAAGAAATTAATTTGAAGATGTTAATAACAGAGTTTAAAGAAGGGATTAGGTATATATACCAAAATGAAACTTTAAAAAATTACTTTTGGGATTTATCGTGTTTGGTTGATTATTTTTTGTTACGTGTTTATTCCAAGCTATTTTACTAAGTGGGAAAAAGCGAATTCAAGGTGTGGTTGAAGAGGTTTATTTTTTTCTGAATATTCTTTTTAAAGGGGTAATAGTTATGTTGATGCGAACTGCTAAGTGGTGTGGGATTACTTGTTTACAATTATTCACCGCAATTCTATGTATAATCTGTTTAGGTGCGCTCCCTCGATTATTTAAGGTAAGGGATTACAAATTGATTTAATTGGTTTTTGGAACACGATTGTGTTTATTGGAGGAAAGTTACTCCAACCTTGGGAAATTACATATGGATTTCGAGATTCAAGGAAATTATTTCCGCAAATATGGATTCATTATTTAGAGACAATGTTTGTATTTATTTCGGCATTTTTACTGTCATTACTTATTGCGTATGTTCTCGTTGTGTGGGTATTACAACGGTCTCAATCAAAGCAACGAATGTGGAATGGGATTTTTGTTGTACTTGAAAGCATCCCAGATATTTTAATAATTTTATTATCGCAACTTCTAGTCGTAATAATCTTTCAAAAGACAGGATTTATGCCAGTGAAACTAGCGGGGATTGGGGAGGAAAGGGCTCGCCTATTGCCAATAATATGTCTAACTTTGCCTACAACACTATTATTTATTAAGCTACTACTATTACGTTTCAGAGAAGAATTAGAGAAAGATTATAGTATATTTGCTAAAAGTAAAGGGCTTAGTTTACGACATATTTTAACAAATCATATTTCAAGAAATGTTTTGTTAACAACAATCTATTATGCAAAAACAAATATTTTATTTATGTTATCAAATTTATATATTATTGAATGGATATTTAATACGTACGGTATGTTTGTTTTTGTAAAAGAAAATTCGAAATTAGAAATATTTACAGTAAGTTTAATTATATTATACGTACCGCTTTTTATACTATTTCGTTTATTACATACGTTTTTACAAAATGTAATAAAGGAGCGTGTTTAGCATGTGGCAAGTTGTAAAAAGAGATGTGAGATTTTGGTTTGGTGTTACTTTTTTAAGCGTACTTATGATTGTTAGTATTGGAAATACTTTATTTTTCGATGGGAATATCCGTGAACTTACGATGATGTATAACGAAAAAGGAGAACTAGAGGCTGCTCCGTTTTCACCGTCGAATAAATTTTGGTTCGGTAGTGATGAGAAAGGACGCGATCTTTTCCAGCTAATAATAGAAGGAGCGAAATGGACAGTTGGTGCGAGCGTAATTATAGCGATTCTACGAGTTATAGTTGGAGGAGGTATTGGTTTACTTCTTGGTATGTATAGCAAACGTTCTTTTCCAGTTATAGCATCTTTTTTTGATCCATTCAGCATTGTACCTATGGTTATGATTTCTTTTTTTGTGTTAAAGGAAGTTTTAGTGTTTGAAAATGGGACAGTACCAGAGCCGTTTCATTTAAGGATAATATTTCAAATGGTTATCCTTACATGTTTAGCGCTACCAACAATTATGTTATATACAGCGCAGGAAGTCCGTCGGATAAAAAGAGAAGAATTTATGATGGCAGCAACTGTGCTTGGGGGCAGTAAATGGCATAGAGTGAAAAATCACGTATGGCCACACGTATTACCATCATTTTTTTTACTTGTTGCTCAACAATTTGTGAGTACTTTATTACTTCTCTTGCATCTTGGCTTGTTAGAGTTATTTTTTTGTGGAACAATTATCTTTGGTACAGAGGCAGATAGTGTAAAAAAAGAATGGACCGGCCTAATTGGTCAAAACTTCCGTCATTTAACTACTCATACATGGATTGTACTTATACCGATTGCTTTTTATAGTATGACAATTTTAGCTGGAAATCTAATTAGTAATAGCATGCAAGATGCGATTAAGTTAGGAAAGGTGAGAAAGCTAGAGAGGGAAAGTAAAGAATTACAAGTAGAGAAACAAGTACAACCAACTATGGATGACTTTTCTTTTTATAGAGAGATACAAAAATAAAAAAGATAGCTGAAGACAAATTGTTTTCAGCTATCTTTTTTCGTTTAAAGTGGAGGTAGATCAATCTTACCTTCTTCAAATAATTCTTTTATCATATGCTTCGTATAACCAGCGGCTTGACCAAATGTGATTTTTGCTGGCATTGGTGCTTCGTTAGCATCTACAACTACATCAATAATACACGGTTTATTTTGTTTTACTGCATTTTCGAAAGCGGGAAGGAGTTCATCTAAATTCTCAACACGGTATCCAATACCTCCACACGCCTCTGCATATTTTGCGAAATCTGGGTTCGTTAAGTCTGTTTCGAATTCGATATTACCCATGACTTCTTGCTCGAATTTAATCATCGCAATTTTATTATTGTTTAATACGACGACAACGATTGGTAATTTATATTTTACAGCTGTTACGAAGTCATTCATCGTCATTCCAAATCCACCATCACCACAAACTGCAAATACTTGTTTATCCGGGAAAGCAATTTTTCCAGCAAGTGCACCAGGTAAACCGCAGCCAAGTGTTGCGAGCCAGCTAGAAATGATAAATTGTTGGTTTGTCATACGGAAGTGTCTTGCGGTCCATACTGTTACATTTCCAACATCGACTGATAGAATTGCGTCATCATGTGCTACTTGCTGCAGAGCATGCATAACGCGTTGTGGTTTAATTGGAATGGAAGAGTCTTCTTCTTGATCGTGTAATTTATCTTCCCACTTTTTCATCATTTCTTGGTGCTGTTCTAAGAAGGAATGATCTGTGTGTTCTTCAACATTTTCAATTAACCATCGTAATGTTTTATCAGCATCACCAGCTAAACCAATATCTGTCGCATAACGTTTCCCAATTTGGGCAGGATCTGTATCGATATGAATTGTTTTTGCTTTTTCAGGTAAGAAGCCGGTGAACGGATAAGAAGTACCGACCATAATTAAAGTATCTGCATGCTTCATTGCTTCATAAGAAGGTTTCGTTCCAATTAATCCTAATCCACCGATACAAAGAGGATGCTCATCAGGAATAATTCCTTTAGCAGGTAATGTAAGTACGATTGGAGCACCAATATGTTCTGCTAATGCAAGTAAAGATTCTCTCGCATGTTTTGTTCCTTTTCCAGCTAAAATCACAGGCTTTTTCGCTTCATTTATTGCGAGTTTCGCTGCATCTAAATCTTCTTTTTGTGGAAATAATTCAGGCAAAGTAAAAGAAGTATTTGTAACACGGGCACCATTTTTCACTTCGAATTTTGGGACATCATCTGGAATAGTAAGAACGGATACACCTTTTTTCGTATAAGCCATTCGAATTGCTTGATTCACTACGGCAGGTAGTTGCTCTGCTGACATAATACGCTGGTTATAAACCGCAACATCATCAAACATTCTTTCTAAATTTACTTCTTGGAAAAAGTCCGTTCCAAGTAAATCGGTTTCTACTTGACCTGAAATTGCTAGAACAGGGGCTTTATCGAGTTTCGCATCATATAAACCATTTAATAAATGAATAGCACCAGGTCCTGCAATTGCCATACAAACGCCAAGTTTTCCTGTTAATTTCGCATAGGCGGCCGCTGCTAATGCACCAGCTTCTTCATGGCGAACTTGAATGAATTTAATTTTATCTTGTTTTTTTCTTAAAGCTTCAATGATAGAATTGATGGAATCTCCAGGCATACCGTATATGTGTTCTACTCCCCAATCAATTAATAAATCAACTAATGCTTCACCTGCTGTTTTCCCAAACATAATTGTTCCTCCTTATAATAGGTAGATAACATTATGTTTTGAATAAAAAGGAAAAATATACAAGTAAGAAATTTATCTAGTTATTTGTAATCCAAGAATCAGTGTGGGAGGAACAAAAGTTTCACTTTAGCAACTTTAATGATGACCAGCGAATAAAGTGAACAATGTTATTAGTAAAAAACCACTAGTTGCCCACATTAGAAATGTAAGGAAAGAGAGCTGTTTCTTAGCTTTCCAAAGCATTTCATGAATTGTGACATATCCAAGTGAACCAATAGCACTTCCCATAATGAGGCCTTGCAGGTGAAGAGCTTTTCCTTCCATCAAAATGCCAAAAACTGTGCCAGTACCGAGAATAAGAGAAAGTAATAAAGTCGTTAATAAAAAGGAAATATATTTATGTTTTGTAAAAAGAAATGGAATAATTAAAGCTAATCCTTCTGGAATATGGTGAACGACGATTGCTATTAAAAAGGGAATGGCAGAGTCATTATGATTTATAAAAGCTGTACCTAACGCAAATCCACTAGGTATATTATGAATAAATATAGCGAAAGAGAGAAAAAGGAAGGTTTGCCATGCTTGTTGATCTTTTTTATGTATCATTGGATGGTGACAATAGTTATCTAATAAGCTCATAACTAAAATACCGATAGCTATACCAAGTATAGGCCCAATCATTTCGTAGCTTGAAAATGTTTCAGGAATAATTTCAAGTGATAATAATCCGAATAAAATACCACCACATAATGCGTATAAACGCTGCATCTTTTCTTCAATGAGTTGGCGTGTTGCTACTCCAACAGCACCTCCTAATAGTAATCCACCGAACGAAAAAAATGTTACAATCATTGGAATCCATAAACGTTCCATAGTATCACACTCCGATTCTATTCCCTTATTTTTAGCTTACGAAAAGGAAAGTTAGATTAGTCCAAGTAATTGTGTTTGATTATAGAGAAAAAAGTAGTGATTCGTTATAATTTATATATTAATTTTAAGTGAGAAAATGAAAAGGGGAATTGGTTATGCAACAAATTAAAAAAATAGGAAACTCATTTTGGTATATGACACCTGTTTCTGAAACAGATAGACCTATCTTAGGAATGGTCGTTGGACAAGAAAAAACGTTAATGATTGATGCAGGAAATTCAGAAGAACATGCACAATTATTTTTAGAAATGTTAAAAGAACAAAATATATCGAATCCTTATTTTGTAGCATTAACGCATTGGCATTGGGATCATATTTTTGGATTATCTGTATTACAGAATGCATTAACTATTTCGCACGCTGAAACGAAAAAAGAAATGCAGGCAATAGTATCTTATGAATGGACAGATGAAGCGTTGGACGCACGCGTAAAAGAGGGTACTGAAATTGCATTTTGTGCGGATTGTATCAAGAAAGAGTTTGAAGAAAAAGCGAGAAATATTAACATTATTCCTCCAACCTTAACGTTCCAGGATCAAATGGAATTAGACCTTGGTGAAGTGACATGCGTGTTAAAACATGTGGGCGGAGATCATGCGCATGATTCAGTTGTTATGTATATAAAAGAAGAAAAGATATTGTTTGTAGGAGATTGTATATATGCAGATATTTTTTCTTCAAAGTGGAACTATACGACGAAAAGAACGTTTAAATTGATAGATGAATTAGAGAAATTTGATGCTGAGACATATATTCTTTCTCATGGGACAGCTATAAATCGAGACGAGTTTTTACAAGAAATTCATTTGATAAAAACAGTAGGAACATATACAGAAGCTCATAAAGGCGATGAAGAGAAGATAAAGGCAGCGTATAAACAAGAGCTAGATAGAGAATTAAATGCAGATGAGTTAGAAACAATAACGTATTTTGTCAATGGTTATGAAATGAATAATCTGTAAGACACTACATTAATCAAATATAATTAAATTGCACAAAAAGAGTATTGAAATTTAATTCAATACTCTTTTTAATAGTTAAATATCTAGTTACAACCAATTTCTAAAATTGGGGCTCGTTATCTGAAGTTATATCACTTTATAGGGGTTCAGATAGAAGCTTTCTTTGCTAATTCAGTAATATATTCAAAGAAAACATCATGTTTTACATCATAAACGACATTTACAGGTCGTCCATCAGTAGTTTCTTCTGTACGTCCTTGGCTTGGTCCGTATGTATGAACGATACTATTAATCGTTTCAGTTTTTGCAAGGCTAGTGTTTCCGACAAAAGCGGTAGTTAGTACATCCCATAAATAGTAAGTAGAGTTCGTTGAGAAGTGAACGAGAGGAGGGACCATTGCATAGCATTGACCAAGGAAATCCATACCAATATACTTTCGCTCTTTTGCCCACTGTTCACGTATGTTTATAGTTAACGGAACTTGGTTTGTACTTTCTAGTGTCACTAAGTCGATTTTAATTTTTGCATCCCATACACGAGCCACTGCTTCAGGGTCCCAAAACGAATTCCACTCAGCTGTTCCATCATGCTCTGGTTCATGTACATTGCCAGCTTTAAGAAATGTACCACCCATCCAAACGAGGCGTTCAATTTTATCTTCGATTATGGGAGCTTCATATAATGCACGAGCAAGGTCAGTTAGGGGCCCAGTAAATAATAAAGTTGTTTTTCCTTCCGTTTGTAGAAGCGTTTCTATTAAATGATGATGCGCGGGTTTTGCCACCACGGGTGTTACAATTTTTCCAGACTCATTTAAAATTGGTAGAGCATCTACATAAAATGCATGCATCCGCCAGTCTTTCGGAAACGGGTTTTGCCCGCGAGAGTTTGAAGCGGCTACGGCAATATTACCTTTGCCGAAGCGATCGATAATTTTACGACTGGCAGACATTGCGGGTTCTAAATAGCAGTCTGCTGGGATAACAGATACACCGATAAGCTCAACGTTTTCCATTTGAAGTAATAAAAATAATGAAATTAAATCATCTACACCGCCATCATGATTGAAGTACACTTTTTTCTTCATTGTAATCTCCATCCTATATGATTTAGTTAGAAATTAAATATGAATTGAGGAAAAGTCATCAATAATTTCCACCACTTCAATTTCTCCATTAATCAGTAGCTCAGGAAGATCATTTCTAATATTTCCTTCCCAATACTCTCTAGCTTGTTCGATTTTTTGAGAAAAAGGAATTCCATCTTCTTTCGGTAAAAGATTCCCGTCACCTTCAAAATAATTTCCGATCACTCGTAGTTTAACAATCTGTAAAACTTCTCGATTGTAAGAATCAAATAGCGCTCTCCATTTCAAAGCATCTTCATAGCTTTTTGAAGCGTATAAACAAGATAACCTGGAAGGGGTATTCAGGGAATTATTGTAGTCTAACCATTTCTACAATTGTTTCTCTAACTGCTCTAATTGTTTGATCCATATAACTCATAACTACTTTAGTATTTTCATTATTTATATGTAATTCGTTATTTTTATAGTGTTTATTTAAAATTTGTATGCCATCTTCACCACTAGCATTTAATTGTTCTCTTTCAAAAAAGAAGTGATATAGAGTATTGTGTTAATTTTTGTTAAAAGGAATGATTTGTCCGATATGCATTTTTTTCCTTGTTACGATGTGATATGCGTAAAATTCTGCTTCATTCATGGTTATCCTCCTAGTAATAGTATAATGCAATGTTAAATTTAGTAATTCAACATTGCGATATATATATCCTCTATAAGTAAAAGTGAGAATTTGAGTAGAAAGGAAAAAATGAAAACGTTTTAAATTTTTTCACAAAATGTTCACTTACGAAGGGGTTTCCAATGTCGATATAATGACAAAGACTCAAAGAGAAAGGATGATGAAATTTGCCAACAACAAGAAAGGAAAACCTCCAATTTGGCATGATGATGTGCCTTGGGATGGTTATCGTAATGACGTTTTACAATTTACTAATGAATGAAACAGGAGGACCAATTTATATTAAAGAGATTGCATTAGAACTATTAATTGGCTTTATTATTGCAACAACTGTATTTTTGTTAAAGAAAGAAGAGAAAATAACGGATTTAAAGAGTGTGAAAAAAATATATTTAGTAGCTGGTGCACTTGGTGGGTTAATCATTTGTGCAGAAACAGTAGCGATACATGCAATGGGAGTTACAGTAACAGCGGGAACACTTATGGTTGCTCAATTATTAACAGCAACTTTTATTGAGATGAAAGGATTATTTCAAATGAAAAAGATACAGATGGAGAGATATCATATTGTGGGAACAATAATAATGATTATAGGTATTGTTGTATTTAATATGTAAATGAAAGGAGAAATGAATATGGAGGATAGATCAGGTTTAATTACGCATTATTTGAAAACCAATAAAACGCTCGAGGTTTTTTCAGAAATAGATACAGCTTATTTTCAATTAAATCACTTTGAAAAAGGCGAGCTCATTTGCAATATAGATGACGAAATGGATCGTTTATATTTTGTTGTTAAAGGTAAAGTAAAAGTTTATACGATTACACCTGAAGGGAAGAAACTAATTCTTCGCTTTATCAATCCATTGGCCATTGTTGGTGATATTGAACTAATTCAAAATAGCAAAGCACATAATGTCGTTGAGGCTTGTTCAGATGTTGTAGCAATCTCTATTTCTAATACGGTTATTAGAAACAAGTTATTACATGATCCTATATTTATAAAGTTCTTGCTTGAAAACATTGCGAACACGTTAAAAATATCGACTCGTTTTACTGCTCTTAATTTACTTTATCCTGTAGAAGTACGTGTAGCTAGTTATTTGCTTTCAATTTCAACAGATAGTAACGGGAATATGTATAAAGGGGATTTGGATGCAACTTCAGTAACGAGTATTGCAGATTTTATAGGGGTAAGTTATAGGCACGTAATTCGGGTATTACAAAGATTTTATAATGAAAAGCTAATTGAAAAGAGTAATGGAGTTATTGTAATTAAAGATTTTTCTAGAATGAAGGAAGTCGCTAAAGATAATATATATGAGCAATGAAAGGGAGAGGAAGATTTTGATTGGATTTAGTTTAGCTATATTAGCAGGAATATTAATTAGCGTACAATCTGTTTTTAATGCAAAAGTAAATGAAAATGTAGGACAGTGGTTAACGACTACATGTGTCCTTGGAATAGGTCTCATTAGTTCTATTCTATTTTATATCATTACAGAAAACAGTATTAACATTAAAGTGTATACTGCAAATTATTTGTTTTATGTAAGTGGACTGTTTGGTATCGGGTTAATTATTTGTATAATGGGTGCAATAAAGAGTCTAGGTCCAGCATATACGGTGCTAATTAGTCTTATTACTCAATTGGTCGTTGCGTTATGCATTGATACATTTGGATTATTTGGAATGGAGAGTATTCCATTACAAGTAAATAAATTAGTTGGTATAGGTTTATTAATTGTGGGAGTAGGAATTTTTAAAAATCTATTTTTGAATAAGAAAGCTATTAAAATAACTGAAGATGAGATTTAAAGAATATAAAGGAAATGTGTTAATGTTCAGATTATATATTTATGCAGTAGGGAATGCTTTTCTTATATGCCCTGTTTGTGAAAGGTTTGTATCTATTTAATAAAAAAACGTGAGTTAGCAATTAGCATAGTTGAAAGGAAAACATCGATATGTCGAGGTCTTCTTTATTTATTGTTTTGAGATTATAAGAATTTAAGTATAGGATTATGAGAAGTGTTTTTAGATAAGGAGAATATGACTGGAAATTAAAATATTACTAAATATACGTAACTAATGAATACAATGTCTTTTTCAGTTATTAAGTTGTAAATCATTTTATGATAAAATCTTTTACATAATTTAATAAAGGGGTAGTATTCAATGGGTTATTTCTCAAATGGTTTATTAGTTTTGTTTGTGCTAATCGTATGCAGTTGTATATTTTTTGGTTGATAATATAATGAGAGTCTTATATAAAAGAAGTTATCTTAAGTGAGATAACTTCTTTTTATTTTATATTGAGAAGGAATTCTATCTTTCTTATTGAAGTTTGTTCTAGTTATTTTTACATCGATCACATTTGTGTAATGGGAATTTTATGAAATATAAACAAGCCAGAGAATAGGGAGTATTTACATGGAAAATAGTATACGCTACACAAGTGAACATCCTACAGATTTTAATGGATTATTATCCTTATACGAATCTTTAGAATGGAATTCTCTTAAATTAACTGTTAACGAGTTAGAACGAATGTGTAAGCAAAGTTGGTATGCAATTTATGTTTTTGATGATAAGAGGTTAGTAGGGATGGGGCGTGTCATATCAGATGGAGTCATAACAGGCATTATTTGTGGAGTTGGTGTATTGCCAAAATATCAGTCTAGTGGCATCGGAAAAGAAATAGTGGAACGATTAATCCAGCACTGTGAACAAAACAAGGTTATTCCACAACTTATGTGTGTAGAAAAATTGCAATCTTACTATGAATCTATAGGGTTTGAGGCATTCTCTATTGGTATGACAAAACATATTATAAGATAGAGGAGCTTTATCACGCTATTTGCCGGGCAGTAAAACCCCCACTGATTAAAGTTTCACTTTATATTTTCAGTTTACTCGTACATATTTTTAAACTTTAATATAAAGGAGAATGGCTGTATGGAGATCGCTAAAGGGATAGAAATGTTACAACTTGAATTTCAAGAATTTGTTATTCATCCAATTCTTTTATGGGATGATGAAATGGCAGTATTAATAGATACGGGTTTCCCAGGACAAATTGAAGATATACAAGTAGAGATGGAAAAGGTTGGGGTATCATTTGATAAGTTAAAAGTCGTGATTTTGACGCATCAGGATATTGATCATATAGGTAGTCTTCCGGAGTTGTTGCAGCGCTGTCGAAGTAATATTAAAGTTTATGCGCACGAACTAGATAAGCCATATATCGAGGGGGATTTACCTTTATTGAAGGACGGAAATGTAGAGAACCGCCCAAAAGGAAAAGTGAGTGATACTGTGATTGACGGGCAAGAACTTCCGTATTGCGGTGGAATACTAATTCTTCATACTCCAGGGCATACTCCGGGTCATATTAGTTTATATTTGAAACAAAGCAAAATTCTTATTGCAGGAGACTCTATGTATAGTGTGAATGGGATGTTAGGAGGAATTCACGCCCCAACAACTATAAATATTAAGGAAGCAAAGCAGTCTTTGAAGAAGTATTTAAATTTACATATTGAATCTGTAGTTTGTTACCATGGGGGATTAAGTAAGGAGAATATAAATGTTCAACTTCAAAATTTGTAAAGTTAAAATGGAGTTTTTTGTTAAGTGACGTTGAAGTATAATCTGATTATTAGTATATAAATAAATTATAAAAGAGCATGTTTGAAAAAATTAAACATGCTCTTTTATTAAAGTAAATCAGTTTAATATGAATGACCTAACCCATTCCAATAAAAAGAAACGATTTCTTGTGCTAATTCATCTATATTTGCCAGAATAGGATTGTGATTTTCATCTTTAAAATTCCCAATTGATAATAAAGATACGAAAGCATGAGCCACAAATTTAGCGTTTCCTTTCGGAATTTCTCCCATGTGCATCGCAGTATCGAGTGCTTTTTCTAGCACTTCATACATATTATTTTCAGCGTTTTTTAATTCCTTCAATTGTTCTTCAGATAACGACATTTTAGCATCTTTCATAAAATTTTTCATATCAATATCCATCGTTGCGTGTAAGTAAACTTTGGCGAAGTCTAATAATCTTTCTTCTAAAGTTTTGTTTGTAGAGAGTATTTGAGACATATTCTCTCGTATACGTATCATCATTTGGGTCATAGTAGCGGTAAATAAATCGGCTTTTGTTGAATAGTAATAGTAGACGGTTGCTTTCGTAACACCACAAACTTTTGCGACTTCACCCATAGAAACGACTTGATAATTTTGTGTAAGAAATAAGCGAGTTGCCACTTCTAAAATGGTTTCTTTTGTAGATTTTGTATTTTTATTTTGCCGTGGCCTTCCGAGAGGACGTTGTTTTTGTTCCAAATCCATTCGCTCCTGACATTTATTCTTGAGATAATTATAACATAATTTTCAATCATTCTTGATTAATTAACCTACCAGTATATATAATTAATAATGAAGGAAAAAAGGAAGGTGGGTTTTTATGAAAAAGCACCCGTTACATATGTTAGGGAGGCTTGTAGCAGGAAAAAATACGCAATGGATCACTTTATCGGTATGGGTTCTTATTACATTATTACTTTCATTTACGTTACCACAAGTAAACAGTACGAAAGAACCGAATCCAAAAAATTTACCTGAAACAGCTATGTCACAGCAAGCGGAAGCGCTTATGAAAAAAGAGTTTCCGAATAATGCAGGGAATCCGTTGTTAGTAGTATGGTATAGAGATGGTGGATTACAGTCACAGGATTATAAACTCATACAAGACGTTTATAAAGAGTTAAAAGCTAGTCCTTTAAAAGAACAATCAACGTTACCGCCATTTGATACAATTCCAGAGCAAGTATTATCAAAAAGTGCATCAAAAGATGGTACATCATTTGTTACACCGGTATTCTTTAATAAATCTGCTGGTACGGATATATTAAAAGGAAATCTTGAAGAGTTTAGAAAAATAGTGAATAGTAAGGTGGATGAAGATCCATTTAAACAAAAAATAAGTGAATCTGGTTTACATGTTCGATTATCTGGACCTGTAGGTATTCAAACGGATGCAGTTAGTTTATTTAGTCAAGCAGATGTGAAATTGTTAGTGGCTACTGTACTACTAGTGTTAGTTTTGTTAATTTTACTGTATCGTTCACCAATTTTAGCGATTTTACCTATACTTGTTGTTGGCTTTGCATACGGTATTATTAGTCCTACACTCGGTTTTTTAGCTGATCACGGATGGATTAAAGTAGATGCCCAAGCGATATCAATTATGACAGTATTATTGTTTGGTGCTGGAACGGACTATTGTCTATTTTTAATTTCGAGATATAGAGAGTACTTGTTAGAAGAAGAAAGTAAATATAAAGCATTGCAACTTGCGATTAAAGCTTCTGGCGGTGCAATAATAATGAGTGCGTTAACTGTTGTACTTGGATTAGGAACATTATTACTTGCTCATTATGGTGCCTTTCATCGATTTGCAGTACCATTTAGTGTTGCTGTATTTATAATGGGAATCGCAGCTTTAACGATTTTACCAGCACTATTATTAATTTTCGGTAGAATTGCATTTTTCCCGTTTATACCGAGAACAACTTCAATGAATGAGGAGTTTGCAAGAAAGAAAAAGAGGGCTGTAAAAGTTGAAAAATCAAAAGGCTCCTTTAGTAAAAAACTTGGAGATGTAGTAGTCCGAAGACCGTGGACAATAATTATGCTAACTGTGTTTGTATTAGGTGGATTGGCTTCGTTCGTACCACGTATTCAATACACATATGACTTATTAGAATCGTTTCCAAAGGATATGCCTTCTCGTGAAGGGTTTACGTTAATTAGTGATCATTTCTCAGCTGGTGAACTAGCACCAGTAAAAGTGGTTGTTGATACGAAAGGAAAAGAGCTTCCTATTAAACAAGAACTAGAGAAATTTTCTTTCGTAAATACAGTGAAAGAGCCAAAAGAGGGAAAAGAAAATAAGAAAATACAAATGTATGAAGTTTCTTTAGCGGAAAATCCATACTCAATTGAAGCGTTAGATCAAATTCCTAAATTGAAAAGTAATGTAGAAAAAGTATTAAAAGATGCTGGGATTAGTAATGCTGAAGAGCAATTGTGGATTGGTGGAGAAACAGCTTCATTATATGATACAAAGCAAATTACTGAACGTGATGAATCAGTAATTATTCCAGTAATGATTAGCATTATCGCTTTACTATTACTTGTTTATTTACAATCGGTTGTTGCGATGATTTATTTAATTGTAACTGTCGTTTTATCATTCTTCTCAGCGTTAGGAGCAGGATGGATATTACTTCATTACGGTATGGGATCGCCGGCCATTCAAGGTGCGATACCGTTGTACGCATTCGTATTTTTAGTTGCTTTAGGTGAAGATTATAATATCTTTATGGTTTCAGAAATATGGAAAAACAGAAAGACACAAAATCACTTGGATGCAGTAAAAAATGGTGTAATACAAACAGGTAGTGTTATTACATCGGCAGGTTTAATTTTAGCAGGAACTTTTGCAGTGTTAGGCACACTTCCAATTCAAGTATTAGTTCAATTTGGCATTGTAACTGCAATTGGCGTATTACTAGATACGTTTATCGTAAGACCGTTACTTGTACCCGCAATTACAGTTGTGTTAGGCCGATTTGCTTTTTGGCCAGGTAAACTTTCAAGAAAGAGTGAAGAAATACAAAAGGTGGATGCCTAGTTAAAAAAGCCAAGGATATTTTCCTTGGCTTTTTTCAATGTAGTTAATTAATTTTTCGAAGTCAAATCATCAGCTGCAGCGTGATCAGCATCTTCAATTGTTGTTTCGGGCATTCCGTATAAGCCGTTCATTGCTTGTTCTTCGATAGTAAGGTTTGCAGTATTATTATTTTGAATAGATGTAGTGTTTTCAGTAACATTTTCTTTTTTATTCATATTTTTGTTATTCATGTATGTATCCTCCAAATTTTATTTGATTTATCTATAGTATGTGGATGGATTTCCAGAAATATGTGAATTGATTCTTACATATGTTATATAATTAAATAAATAATTAGGGTGAATTGTAAACTGTTAGGAGTGAACAATTATGGTGAAAGCAAGGGAATTAGCCTTCTAAAATAAAAAGAAAATTTTAGGAGGCTATTAGAATGAAGTTTCATGTAATTGATAGAGAAGATTGGAATAGAGAGCAGTATTTTGAGCATTATTTAAAGTTGAAATGTACATTTAGTATGACTGTTAATGTTGATATCACGATGTTATTAGAGGAAGTATATAAAAAGGGAATAAAATTTTATCCCGTTTTTATATATTTAATTTCTAGAGTAGTAAATAATCATAAAAAATTTCGAACATGTTTTAACGATGAAGGAGTTTTAGGCTATTGGGAGGAAATGATACCGAGTTATACGATCTTTCATAAAGATGATAAGTCTTTTTCAAGTATATGGACGGATTATTCAAGGGATTTCCGCACTTTCTATAAGAATTATGAAGACGATATGAGATGCTATGCTAGTGTTCATGGTTTTTTCACGAAAGAAAATATTCCGCCTAATGTATTTCCAATTTCTAGTATACCTTGGACTAGTTTTACTGGATTTAATCTTAATATTAATAATGATGAAAATTTTCTATTGCCAATTATAACTTGTGGGAAATATTTTAACGAAGGAAACAAGGTTATGCTACCAGTTTCATTGCAAGTACATCATTCGGTTTGTGATGGATATGATGCGAGTCAATTTATAGAAGATTTACAGCAGTTAAGTAATACTTGCAACGAGTGGCTTAAGTAATATCTAATTTTTAATTATATAAAGTGAAACTTTAATCAGTGGGGTGTCAGCCCCCGCTGATTATTAGCCCGACCCCCACCTAACTTCTTTGCTTTCGCTGAATTTTGAGGTGGGGGTCTTACTACCTGGAAAATAGCGGGATAAAATTGAAAATGAATAAAAGAAGAGAACATGTTTACATTACATGGTCTCTTCTTTTATTCATTAATACTAAGTGATTGTGGAAAATATAGGGTGATTTGTAGTTTAATAGAAAAGAGAGTGATTAGTATTAATTTTCTTTGTTTTTAAAAGAATAAGGATATAAATGTTTTAACAGGGGGGGGAATAAAGTGAAATTCATAAGCATTGAAAAAGATGAGATCTTAATTGGGGATATGGCAAAATTGTATTGTAAAGTATTTGAGAAAACAAATTTCAATGAAATGATCGAACGAATGAATAGGCATATAGAATATACAGGTTTTAAAGGTATAGTAGCAATAAATGATGAAAATGAAGTAGTTGGCTTTACTTATGGTTATCGCTCAATGGAGGGACAGTACTATAATCAATTAATGAGAGAAGCGTTACATCTAGAGCAAGTAGACGAATGGTTACAAGATTGTTTTGAATTTGTAGAGTTAGCAGTTCACCCACAATATCAAAATGAAGGTCTTGGAACGAAATTACATAATAAATTACTAGAAGGGCTTTCAAATAGAACGAGTGTTTTAACAACACAAGTAAACAATGAAAAAGCACGTTCGTTATATGAAAGATTAGATTGGGTAAATGTATTGGAGTCATTTCATCCAAGTACAAATGATACTCCATATGTAATAATGGGAAAAGCATTAAAAATAAAAGTGAATTGATAATTATAGCATTCACAACAGTTGTCGGTTTGTAATAATGAAGGGGAAAACAACAATGATATCTATAGAAAAAGCTACAATTTTAGATGCTGAGAAATTAACAGAAATAATGAAAAGAACATTTGATGCAGAAGCAAAACAATGGCTATATGGACAAGATGATGTCATTGATTATAACATTCAACCACCAGGATATTCTTCAGTTGAAATGATGGAATATTCCATTGAAGAATTGGATTCTTTCAAAGTTGTAATGGATAAAGAAATAATTGGAGGGATAATAGTTACGATTTCTGGTAAGTCGTACGGTCGAATTGATCGTATTTTTGTAGATCCTGTTTATCAAGGAAAAGGAATTGGATCACATGTTATGAAATTAATAGAAAAGGAATATCCAAACATAAAGATTTGGGATCTCGAAACATCTAGTAGACAAATTAATAATCATCACTTTTATAAAAAGATGGGCTACCAAATGATTTTTGAATCGGAAGATGAGTATTGTTACGTGAAAAGAATAAAAACAAGCTCAAACAAAGCGAGTGTAGTTACAAATAAAGATATGAAAAATAGTCAATACGAAAACTGTAATTTAGCAAATACAGGGTATTATCAAGTGAATTTAAAAAACAGTTCATTTGTTGGTAGCAATATAATGAATACGAATATGAGTAATTGCAATGTAAGTCAATCAAAGTTTAGAAATATAAATTTTAGAAGGTCATCATATGCAGATTTAAATCTTTCTGGCAGTAAATTTAATTTGGTGACTTTAGGTGGAGTACAATTCAAAAATACAAGTCTCGGAGATGAGAAGGAACCTATTTTATTCGATAAATGTGACTTGGAAGGTAGCACCATAAGTAACAGTAATCTGAAAAATATTGAAATAGAAAATTGTAATATAGTCGGGATGAAACTAAATGGTATTCCAATTGAAAATTTACTTGATTTATATAACGAGGTGAAAAGTTAACCAAATCCATATTTGTTAATCTTTTTGGAAAATAAGTGTTATATCGAAATAATTATGTAAAAATGACATAAAGAAATACGAGTGAGAAGGTCATTCATACATGTTTCTAGAATACACACAAACAAATATATTGTTATTTATATGGAGGAGAGAAAGATGGGGATCAACGTTAGAGCAGTAGAAATACAAGATGCTAGAGCAATTCATCGTATATGTATACAGGATGACGTTTTACCGTATATGGTTTTCCTACCTAGCATGCGTGTAGAAGCTATGGAAAATAGAATTCGAAATTTAGCACAAAATCAATTTGAATTTGTTGCAGAATATGATGGAGAAGTTGTTGGGTTTGTAGGTTTAACACAAAGTCCGGGCCGAAGATCTCATTCAGGCGATCTATTCATTGGGGTAGACAGTGAATATCATAATAAAGGAATTGGGAAAGTACTTCTTACGAAGATGCTTGATCTGGCTGATAATTGGTTAATGTTAGAGAGAGTAGAACTAGGTGTGTTAGAAACGAATCCAAAAGCAAAAGCTTTATATGAAAAATTTGGATTTGTAGAAGAGGGAGTAAAGATAGGGAATTTGAAAGCTCACGGAAAGTTTATTAATGAAATTATGATGAGTCGTTTTAGACCGAATGGTTTAATTGTACATAATGAATAGTTAAAAGCATGACAGTATACTGTCATGCTTTTTCATTAGAATTTGGCTGTAATAAAAATAATGCTAAACCAATAAAAATAACGGTAATTCCTAGTCCTTGTTGTAAAGAAATAGTCTCATGTAATATAAAGTACGCTAGCACACAAGTGCCAATTGTTTCACCTAAAATACTCATTGAAATTACAGTAGCACTCATCCATTTTAATAACCAATTAAAAATGGTTTGTCCTAAAATTGTAGCAATGAAAGCTAATCCAATAAAACACAACCAAGTTTGTGTAGAGTAATGGATGAAAGATTCTTGTTGCGTAAAAGCAAATATGCCAAGAAAGCCAGCACTACTTCCATAACTAATTACCGAATAGAGTATAAGTGACAAATCTTTACGAACGTGTTGGCTAATGAAAAAATAAGCAGTAATAATACCGGCAGCGATAAATGCTAAAATATCTCCATATAAAGCTTCTCCACTAATTTGGAAATCTTGCCAGCCAATGATGATACTACCTGAAATAGCGATGAGGCAACCAATAACCGCTCCTTTCGTAAATCTCTCCTTAAATAAAAAATAACCACCAATCATTGAGAACAAAGGTTGTAACGTTACGATAACTGTAGAGCTTGCTACAGAAGTATATTGTAATGATTCAAACCATAGTACATAATGTGCAGCTAAAAATAGCCCAGATACGAATCCAAGTGCCCATTGTTTTTTCGGTAAAGTTATTAGCTCATTTCGACTATTTTTATTAAATAGTAATAACGGTAACAGGATTAGTGTGGCAAAGAATAATCGGTAAAAAGCAATGATTGTCGCAGGAGCATCTGCCAATTTTACAAAAATTGCTGAAGTTGATAAGGCGAATACACCAAAAAATAAGATGAAATATGAAAGAATAGGTGATTTCAAAGTTTGTTCCTCCGATAGAATGTTTATTATAATAAACTTAATGCGATATAATGTACAAAAGTAAGTATATAAGTCCCGGAGATAATAGGAAAGGATTATTTGCCTTTGTTTAGTATGTCAGCACAAAGACAATGAAATATGCATTATGATGGACGAAAGGAAGTTTTACTATGATACATGATAGGCTTGGACAAACAGTATTAAGTTATCGTAAGAAAAATAATATGACAATTCGTGAATTCGCTGAGTATGCAGGGATTAGTACATCACTAATTAGCCAAATTGAAAGAGGACATGCTAATCCTTCTTTAAATGTTTTGGAGTTAATTGCAAAAGCATTAAATGTACCGCTGTTTACACTTTTTATTAATGATATTGATACAGATTCGCTCATTTCTAAGAAAAAAGATCGAAAAAAAGTATATCGGGAAAACAATGATCACATTGTATATGATGTATTAACACCTGATTTTATGAAAGCACGTATTGAAATGTTAATGATGGATTTAAATAAACAAGCAAACACAACAGAAAGCCATTATTCCCATGAAGATAAGGAAGAGATTGCTGTTATTATGAAAGGGGAAGTGTACGTGGAATTGGAGGGAAAAGAATATTTTTTAGAAGAAGGCGATGTTGTACGTATTCCACCGAATGTGAAGCATCGATTTTTGAATAAAAGTGATGAATCGAATCACATTTTATTTGTACTGACACCATCTTTAGGATGAAAATATAGTGATTTTTATTAGGGGAGAAAGAAAATGGAAAACAAAAGTATTTTAAAAGGCGGCCTTTCAATTATTTCTCAATGCAAAAAAGAAACAAATGATATTTGGCATGCGCATTTTGGAGCAGCTACAATTGCTAGTTATTTTAATCATATAAAGAGAGCTCCAAATTATAAAGATATAACATTAGAAAAATTCCGGTATGTTATTCATTCTTAATGAACGTCAATAATCTGTAAAAGGAAGCTTAATCTAGTTTCTTTTTTTGTTAGTAGTATATTATTTTTTCAAATATGTAAGATTTTACATGCGTATTTTACTTTTACTAATTATGTAAGTAGGCTATACTGAAATACATACATTTTATTTTTGGAGAGATGTAAAACGACATGGAACTAGCGAAATTAGAAAAAGTAATTGAAATAAAAAAAGAAGAACTTTTATATTTAGTATCGGATTATGGAATTCAACATGAAAAAGTATTGGCATTGAGTCAAGAACTAGACAAATTAATCAATTACTTTATGTTTTTAAAATAAAGAGAACTATGACGTGGTTTGTATATGTTATAGTTCTTTTTTATTAGGTAATTTGAAAATATATTCAAATATATTGTCTAATTTCTTACAGAATGCGCAACTTGCTAGTCGAATATAAGGACTTTTGGTTATAATAAAAAGGAATTATTAATTGTATCGGTTAGGAGCGCAGCACATATGAAAACAGTTGTTGTTATCGGTGGAGGTATAACGGGACTTTCTACTATGTTTTATTTAGAAAAATTAAAAAAGGATTATAATATCGATTTAAATTTAATTCTTATTGAGAAAGAAGAGTATTTAGGTGGAAAAATCCATAGTGTGGAAGAAAAGGATTTCATTATGGAGTCAGGAGCGGATTCAATCGTTGCTCGTAATGAATATGTTATGCCACTTGTAAAAGATTTAAATTTAGAAGATGAAATGGTATATAATGAAACGGGTATTTCTTACATATATTCTGAAAACATGTTACATCCGATTCCTTCTGATACTATATTTGGGATACCGATGAGCGCCCGGTCGTTGTTTAGCAGTACACTAGTCTCAACGAAAGGGAAAATCGTAGCTTTAAAAGATTTCATAACGAAAAATAAAGAGTTTACGAAAGATACATCACTTGCTCTATTTTTAGAAAGTTTCTTAGGGAAAGAGTTAGTGGAAAGACAAATTGCTCCTGTGCTTTCAGGCGTATATTCTGGTAAATTGAATGAGCTTACAATGGCATCTACATTACCATATTTACTAGATTATAAAAATAAGTATGGAAGTATTATTAAAGGTTTTGAAGAGAATAAAAAACAATTTCAATCAGCAGGAAATAAAAAATTCGTATCATTTAAAGGTGGACTATCTACGATAATTAATCGCTTAGAAGAAGTGCTGACTGAAACTGTCGTAAAAAAAGGTGCTATAACGACGGCTGTAAGTAAACAAGAAAATCGATATGAGATTTCTTTTGTAAATCATGAAACAATACAAGCTGATTATGTTGTTTTAGCAGCTCCACATGATATAGCACAAACTTTATTACAGTCTAATGAGTTAAATGAGCAGTTTAATACATTTAAAAACTCATCTCTTATAAGTATTTACTTAGGATTTGACATACTAGATGAACAACTACCAGCTGACGGCACAGGGTTTATTGTAACGGAAAACAGTGATTTACATTGTGATGCTTGTACATGGACAAGTCGAAAGTGGAAACATACATCGGGTAAACAAAAATTATTAGTAAGAATGTTTTATAAGAGCACCAATCCGGTATATGAAACAATCAAAAATTATAGTGAAGAAGAATTAGTACGAGTAGCTTTATATGATATTGAAAAGAGTCTTGGAATTAAAGGTGAACCAGAAGTAGTCGAAGTTACAAATTGGAAAGATTTAATGCCGAAATATCATTTAGAACATAATCAAGCGGTTCAAACATTGCAAGAAAAAATGACGAATCTTTATCCAAATGTATATTTAGCTGGTGCCTCATATTACGGTGTCGGAATTGGTGCGTGTATTGGAAATGGAAAGAATATAGCCAATGAAATAATGGATATATTAAATAAATAATACTGTAGAATAAATAAAAACTGTCTCTTCAGCAAAATGGAGGAACAGTTTTTATTTATTTTATTTGAATGGAAATTTTGTTGTTTTTTACATTTTTTTCTTTTATTGTTAATGTTATTTCTCCAGACTCTTTAAATGAATACGGTGATAGTTGATAAATATCTTTTATATCATGTTTTTCCTGTAATTTATTTACCGGTATTGATACGATATTTGGCTTCCATGTTTCTTGTTTTCCTGAAGGATATTCTATAAGTATTACCGGATTTTTTAACTGTATTGTTTTCCAAGAGATGAAATATAGTTGTACTTCTGTATCTTTTTTTAATAATTCTTCGGAGAAATAACCGAATTCGCCTACATTACCGAAAACAGTATAGTTTTGATTTTTTAATTTAATATCTAAATAACCAGGTTGATATGTTACTGCATGATAAGTTCCATATGAAAGTGAGAGTATGGCAGCGATTAAAATACCGATTGAAAATGTCGTAAAGCTATTGCCTTTAAAGCTAGTCATCATGAATGAGTTTGGTGTGAATTTCTTTGCGAATAAAAAAATAAGTAATATGAGTAAGAGGGATAAGCCGATGAATATATACATAGGAAATTTGCACCTCCACAATAAAATAATATATTAACTATATTTCACCATAAATGTATGGGGTAGGTTGGTTGTTTAGAAGGAGAAAATGAAGAAACAATTTCTTTACAGTTCTTGATAATTTAAAATTCGATTTATGGAAATTATAGCGTGATGTTTGAGGTGCAATCAGAAGGTATCTAATTCGTGTATATAGAATTAAGAGAGAATGTGCCATTAGAAATGTTTGATTTATGGAACAATAAGGACTTTACTAATTATACATATTTTTTCTGATATAATGAATGAGTAGAGAGAAAGGAGTGATCCTATGGCATTTCCTATATTAGAAACAGAACGCTTACGTTTAGTTGAAATAGAACAATCTTATTGTCAAAAAATATATGAAATCTTTTCATTGGATGAAGTGACGTGTTACTACGGTATGAATTCTTTTACGGAGTTTGGACAAGCTTCACGTATGATCGAATCTTTTTCAAAAAATTACTTTGAGAAAAAGGCAATACGATGGGGAATTGTGTTAAAAGAAACGAACGTTTTAATAGGAACAATTGGACTAAACAATTTACAATTATGGAGTAAACGATCTGAGATTGGATATGATCTGCATCCTCGCTATTGGGGAAATGGTTATGCTTCAGAAGCAGCTGGAGAAATTATTGATTATGGATTTAAAGATTTAGGTTTGTTTAGAATTGGAGCTATTACATATCCTGAAAATGTTACTTCTTGTAGAATGTTATCTAAAATTGGCTTCCAAAAGGAAGGGCTATTGCGCGGATATATTCATCAAGGAAATAAGCAACACGATGCATTATTGTATTCTATAGTGCGAACTGATGTTGAGGACATAAATTTATAATAAAAAAACCTCTTGATTAAAAGAGGTTTTTTTTATTATAAATTAACCTAATTTAGGTAATAAACGTTCTCCGCTTTTCATGCTACTTTTACATAAAGGGCATTTAGGCTCTTCTTCAAATGAAAAGTTCTTTCTCATCCATCCTAAACAATCCTCTGATTCACATTCCCAAACAGGGGTTTGTTCTGGTGGTACTTCTGCTACATCGTTCTTTCGATTGCGATACATGTAACCACTCCTTTTATGTAAAAAATTTTAGTTATATATTAAAAAGGTTGTTAACCTTGCTGGTAACAACCTTTTTATTGTTTGAATTATAGCTTTACAACGTTTTTAGCTTGAGGTCCGCGGTTACCTTCTTCAACTTCAAAGCTAACTTCTTGACCTTCGTCAAGAGACTTGAAGCCGTCGCCAGTGATAGCTGAGAAGTGAACGAATACATCGTTACCGTCTGCAACTTCGATGAAACCGAAACCTTTTTCGCTGTTAAACCATTTTACTTTACCTGTTAATGTCATGGTAATGCCTCCTAAAAGTAGAAAAATTACAATATGATCGGCCTTATTTGAATGAAAATAAAATTTCACATATTATCAAAAACCCATAAGGAGTACAAACTGTCCCTGATTGATACTTGATAATATGCAAAGAAAATATAGTGTTAAATTGACCTTAATTACTATCTTACAACAAATGGTGGGAAATAGCAAGTGCTGGTAATACCACTGAGCAATCTGGGTGATAATAGTAAAGGCACAAAGGCACCTCTTTTATTTATATATTATTCCTAATTGGGATTTATGCAAAATCATGTAAGAAAAACTTAGAGTAAATATTAATAATATATTTTTTGTGGTAAAATATGGTTGGTTACTGTTGGTAGTTAAATATTATAAAAGGAGAAAAGAAAGTGAAAAATAATTCATTTATAATAATTGAAGCAGCAAAAGCAGGGAGAAAAAAGGTCCATCCAGTCTTTGCTGTAATATTAGCCATTATATTTTTGACTTTAGGCGAACTTTTTATGTTATTTATGTTATTTTTACCGAAAGCTGAAACGATATTCATGAAAGGTATTTATGACAATGTTAGAATGGTGTTAACGTTTGGCGGAGCTATATTTATTTTATTTATATGGGTTCGTTTTGTAGAAAAAAGACCTTTTTCATCCATTGGCTTTTGGAAAGAGAAATGGATGAGAAAGTATTTAAAAGGTGCGTTAATAGGGTTTTTATTTATTTCAACGCCAGTTATTCTACTATTATTAATGGGGAGTGTGAAATTGCAAGTACAACATATTACCTCAACAGTGATAGTAGGAATAGTAGGATCTCTAGTTGCATTTTTAATACAAGGGGCAACGGAAGAAATTATTGTACGAGGTTGGTTATTCCCGGTTCTTTCTGTTAGAAGTCGTATATGGGTTGGAATAATTGTAACTTCATTTTTATTTGGATTTCTTCATCTACTTAATCCAGGAATTACAATATTATCTATATCGAATATAATATTAGTGGGTGTTTTCGCAGCCTTATATGTATTGAAAGAAGACGGTCTGTGGGGAATATGTGCATGGCACTCAATTTGGAACTGGGCTCAATATAATGTATATGGTTTTGCAGTTAGTGGCACAACTGTATATTCTACTCCAATTTTTAAGTCTATAACAAATGGACCAGAAACATTGCATGGAGGCACGTTCGGAATTGAAGGTAGTATCATTACAACAATCATGCTCACTGTCGCTTCAATTGTTTTATGGAGAAAGTTATGGGGAAGAAAAGCGAAACAACGAAATTTTAGTTAATGAAAGAGGAAGAAACTATGGGGATAATAGCATTTGAGGGAGCAAGCGCTGTTGGTAAAAGTACCACGTGCCGTGAATTAGAAAAGAATTATGGTGCTTATATAATACCTGAAGTGAATTCTTTATTTGAAAGGCCAAAAAATGAACATAGAACATGGTATTTTGAAAAACAAGTTGAGCGCTGGAATATAGCTGTTCAGAAGTCAAAGCAATATGAATTAGTAATACTCGATGGCGATATATATCAGCCACTTAGTTATAATTGGTGTTTTCATTTTGATATATTTAATCAGCCATTATCTTTAATAGAAAATTTTTATAAAGAAAAGATGATAAATAGGGAAATTGGTTTTCCAGATCAATATTTTTATTTATATACGAACGATGAAGAACTTAGAAAGCGGAAAGTATCTGATGAGACGAAAAGAAGAAGAAACTTCGAAAAACATTTACATATATCAAAATCGTTTCAGCGTTATTATGAAAATTTAAATACTGTTACAGATGGGTATTGTAAATTAATTGAGGCAAAAAGTGTAAGAAATAATGAATTAGAAATAGTGAGAAACTCACAAAATTTGAACGTGTGTGAAGAAAGACGTTTTGATGTTTCGAAGTTAGATGCTATTACGAAGTGGTTAAAAGAAAATCGTGCATAAAGTAAAAACAACGAGTGTTGTAGAACGCGCTCGTTGTTTTTTGTTTCTTTATAAATATAAAGGAAAAATTTGTAGAATATTTTCATTATTTAACAGAATAATCTTTCAATTTTAAAGAAAAAGAAATACAATATGAGGAAGTATATATAAATAATATGATAGGGGATGCGATATTTTGAATGAAGTAACAGTTTTTATATAAGAAATAATTAGGTAGTCAGAACAGAGAAATTTGGGAGGAAACAAGCGCGATGAAAACACTATTTAAAATAATCGGTATTCTAGCTGGTATGGCGGTAATCGGAGTAGGTTTAACATATGGTATGCTGCATTATTTAAATAATAGTAAACCAGCTGCGAAAAAGGTATCACCAGCTGCTCCAGCAGTAGAAGTATTAGCTGATAGTAACGTAAAAGCAGAAGATGCAAAGCTTTTAGAAAATGGAAATTATTCATTGCCGAATAGTGGTTTTAATAAAAATTTTAAATGGACAGATGAGAACATACAGACAGCATTACATGAAATGGCACATCAAAAAGCGAAAGCTGATCAAAAGTGGGGCTATATTTTTATTACACAAGAGCGGATTGAAAGCTTAATTGATATTGTAAAGAGTAATAATCTTGTGCAGGGAAGTACATATGTAGAAATTTTAGAACGATGGAAACAAGGAAAATATGAAAAGGTCGATGGGGATCACAATAAGATTTGGAAATTACAAAGTGGGAATTTAGGAGAAGGAAAAGGAGTAATGTCGGAAGCTGAGCAAAAAGAATTAATTAATCAAGTGTTTATGAACAAAGGTACATATTCAGGTAGTAAATTAATTGCAGGTGGGGGACAGACTAATAAATAGTATACTAATTAATGAAAGAGAGTAATTGCTTATTAGGCAATTACTCTTTTTCTATGTACATCTTAATATTTTAGTCTCGTTCAAGTAAGGAAAGAAACGACTGTAACACCGGGGAAATCCATCTAGATTTATGATAGATTACATGACTTTGAATAACTGTTGGAGTTTCGATAGGCTGAAAACATAGTTGTTCTTTTTGACAACTTTCTTGTACAACAATATAAGGAAGAATTGAAATGCCTAACTTACACATAACGGATTGTTTAATTACTTCAACATTGGAAGTTTCAAATGTTTTAGCTGGAATATTTCCACTTTGACGTAAAAAACAATCTACCATTGGCCTATAGCCGCAGCTTTGTTCTGTAAAAATGAACTGGGTGTCCTGTAATAACTGGAATGGATTTGTATGTGCAGAGGAATAAGCTGGTAAAATCCATCCAAATGTTTCATTACTAAAAGTACGCGTAATAAAATCATTATGTTCTATACTTTCTCCAATTATGAAGACAACGTCTGTTTCTCCTTCACGTAATTTTTGTAATGCTTGTTCATTTGTGTTTGTTTCAAGTACGATATTTACTTTTGGATTTTTCTGTTTGTAAGTACGTAATAATTGTGGTAATCGGTATACCGCTAATGATTCATTAGATGTAATACTTAATGTACCTTCTAAATAATCTGTATTTTGGGGGATTTCTTGCGCTTTTTCATATATTGAAAGTAATTCTAATGCATAAGGATGAAATTGATGACCTGCTTTTGTAAGTAGCACTTTTTTCCCTAACCGATCGAAAAGAGGAATATGTAAATCGTTCTCTAAAGCTTTCATATGTGCTGTAACAGTAGATTGCGCATAACCTAGCGCATGCGCAGCCTTAGAAAAATTACCATACTTCACAATGGCGCAAAATGTTTTAACATGTCTCATTTCCATAAGCGATCCCTCTTTTATTATCATGATTTGTGAATGATTATATCATGTATTTTAATTTTCCAAATGATTAAATTCTGTATAAAATGAAATTGTAGAAATATTCATTTAGGTGATATTGGAGGAGAAAAGATGAAAAAAAAGGGCTATCATGTAGCTGTTGTTGGGGCTACAGGTGCGGTAGGGCAAAAAATTATTGAACTGTTAGAGAATGAAATGAAGTTTAATATAGTTGAAGTTACATTGCTTTCGTCAAAACGATCCGCTGGTAAGAAAGTAAGATTCAAAGGACGAGAGATAATTATAAAAGAGGCAAAAACAACTAGCTTTGAAGGTGTAGATATTGCCTTTTTTAGCGCTGGGGGAGAAGTATCTAGACAATTTGTAACTCATGCAGTTTCTAGTGGTGCGATTGTAATTGATAACACAAGTGAGTACCGAATGGCACAAGGTGTACCGCTCGTTGTTCCGGAAGTGAATGCGCATACTTTAAAGCAGCATAAAGGTATCATTGCAGTTCCAAATTGTTCAGCATTACAGATGGTAACAGCACTTCAGCCGATTCGAAAATCATTCGGTTTAGAAAGAATTATCGTTTCAACATATCAAGCCGTATCGGGTTCTGGCATTCATGCGATTCATGAATTACAAGAGCAGGCTAAGTCTATGCTTGCTGGTGAAGAAGTGAAAAGTAATATATTACCGGCGAAAAAAGATAAAAAACATTACCCAATAGCGTTTAATGTACTGCCTCAAGTAGATATATTTACAGACAATGATTTTACTTTTGAAGAAGTAAAAATGATTCAAGAAACGAAGAAAATATTAGAAGATGAAAACCTGAAAATGGCAGCTACTTGTGTACGTGTTCCAGTTGTATCAGGGCATTCAGAATCAGTTTATATAGAACTGGAAAAAGAAGCAACCGTTACGGAAATTAAGGAAGTATTAATGGATGCACCAGGTGTTATTTTGCAGGATAACCCTAGTAAACAGCTGTATCCAATGCCATTATATGCAGAAGGGAAAATAGATACATTTGTCGGAAGAATACGTAAAGATCCTGATATGCCAAACGGATTCCACCTCTGGATTGTTTCTGATAACCTATTAAAAGGTGCGGCTTGGAATTCAGTTCAAATCGCAGAGACTTTAGTAGAAAAGGGAATACTTTAATCTAGTTTGAAAAACCGGGGAATCGATAATCATTTTCCGGTTTTTATCCCGCTATTTGCTGGGCAGTAAGACCCCCACTGATTAAAGCTTTACTTTATTTAATAATTGTTTTCTTTATTTCGCCCAACTTTAATTTAAATTAGTCGTTATTGAATTTTTATAAATATCTACTTTATGTGCAGTGAAGCGTAAGGTTTTGGATTCTGCATGAATTGTTAGGTTAATAATAATCGATAACGGCATTTCGACCGTTTTCACAATATCTTCTATAGCAATATACTCATTTTCTGCTTCGTTATAATAAACAACAGAACGAATTACTGCCTCGTTATTTTCAATGTCAATTTCACACATCATAGGGAATTTTTCACCATTATGTAAGAATAGTTCGCCTAGTACGATTGAACCGTTTAGCTCCTCTGTAAAATTAGTAGTTGCTGCTGGTTTTACCCATGTTTCGTCATGTTCTTCGTTTTCCTCTTCATCTATTGCCCATTCCCAAATGGGGTTTTGTTTTAGGTCTTCAATAGTTAATTCATCAATTGGTTTGCAATTGCTCATACATAAATTCTCCTTTTGCTTTGATAAATAAGTTTCTTAATCTCAAAAATTAGATGATTGCTTACGAGTAAGTTCAATATAGTATTTTGCTCATTTGATATTAAACTATTTTATTTTGAAATAAAGCTTCTGTAGCAATATTAACAAAAAAATAATTATTAGTGGAGGTTTTTAAGTGGCATGGAGTTAAGGTAAGGTAGTAAAAAACATCAAGAATGAATGGGATTCATTTGGTACGATATGGATATGTTTAATAAGAGGGGGAATTTGATGTATCAAGTAAAGGGGTATTTTTCATCGCTCAAAGGAAGTCATTATGAAATTGGTAAGCAACAAGGTGAATTTGTGAAACAACATTCTTATCTTATTCCGCAATTTATAGAGCAAGAAAACTTAATATCGCATAACCATTGGACAGAATCTAGAAATATATTAAATCAATATTGTTCTGGAATTAATGAAGAAATTGAAGGTTTTTGTGAAGTGTTAAAAATTCCTTCAAAAAATATGATGTATTACTATCAAACACTATTGAAAGCAGGTTGTAGTCATTGTGCAGTATTACCTAAAAAGACAGATTCAACTCACACTTATGTATTAAGAAATTATGATTTGTCACCAGTAATAGATGATATGCGTTTTTGCTCGACGCATGTTGAAGGTGCGTATGCACATAGTGGCTTTTCTACTCAATATTTTGGTCGAACAGAAGGGGTTAACGAACATGGATTATCTGTTACATTTTCAGCATGTGGTCAACCAGTAGGAAACATTGCAGGTTTAAGAAAGCCAATGGTAAATGGTTTACAGTGTTTTGCGGTAATTCGATTGTTGTTGGAGAAATGTAAAAATGTGCAGGAAGCTAAATCACTAATAGAAGAAATACCAATTGCTAGTAATATTAATTTAATAGTAGCTGATCCTTTAAACGCAGCACATATTGAAATATTTGACGGTCATAAATCCACAACAACGATTGATGGTGACAACCAAGCTTTTATTGTATCAACAAACCATGCAGTTAGTTCATCAATTCAGAAATTAAATAATAGGAAATTAGAACAATCTACAAAGAGATATCATATTTTACATGAGCATTTAAATGGATATGAACAAGTGAGCATAGAGTCTTTAAAAAAGTTAGTAGAAGAAGAATATCCTGATGGACTGACTGTACATAACTATGAAGAATGGTTTGGAACTTTACATTCTGTATTATTCGATTTACATGATCGTACAATGAAGATTTGTTTCGGATCACCACTTTTAAACGACTGGTACTCATTGAAAGTTGGAGGAAGTATGCCGTTTTCTGAGGTGAACGTGAACTTTAAAAATAAAACTTATACTGACTTTTGGAGGGAAGATAAGAATGAATTGATGCCTAAAAGATAAATGAGATAAGCTGATAATGAAGAGAGTGCATTTACACTGGAGGGATTACCAATGCTAAAAGTTATGTTACCATTTATTCTTATCTTTTTTCTTGTCATTGGGATGTATATTGCTTATCAAAAGAGAAAAAAAACCGGGATAAAAGGATTGAAAAGTGCGTTAACTTCTATTTGCTTCTTTTCACTCGCAATTTTAAATATGTTTGCATATTGGTTTCACTTTGGCGGTGCTTTTACTTGGTTATTTTCAATTGTATTATTGCTAGTTGGTGCATATTTTACTAAATATATTCCAATATCTAAAAAGGTACATTAAAATCTATAAGAGTTTAATATAATGTTTACTTTGTTTTGAAAAGAGATTATTCTACTAGATCGTTGTGAAACGGTTTCATAGGATAATCTCTTTTTTTTAGTTTTGGAAAGAACGTACTGTGCTTTTTAGTTGTTCAATAAATTCTTGAGTTGCAGCACACATATATTTATCTTTTCTATAAATTAACCCTATTTCAATTGTTGGAGTAGGGTTTTCTATTTTAATAGCTTGAATGTTATTATTTTGTAAAAAGTCTATATATGGTTTGGGTAACACTGTAATTCCCATTCCTTTGGAAACCATTTGGATTAAAGATTCCATCGTGCTAATTTCTAAAATTGGTCTTGGTTTAAAGTTGAATTTTTGACAATGAGATGTAATTAGTTCGGTTAAAAAGAAATTTTTAGGTAAAAGAATTAAAGGATAGTTCTGTAATTCAGCAATAGATACATGATTACGTTCAGCTATTCGATGACCAGTGGGCACGACTAATGTAAGATCGCTTTTGTATAGAGGGATAGAGATAATCTCTTTATCTTGCACCGGGAGAAATGTAATTCCAATATCTAGTTCGTTTTGTAATAATTTTTCACGAATATCTCCTGTGCGAAGCCCTAATACAGAAAGCTCTATATTGGGATATAAATTATTGAAATTTAAAATAGTTAGTGGTAGTAAATAATTTACGACGGTTAACAAAGCCCCTATTGTTAAGGAACCTTGCTGTAATCCGTTTAGGTCTTGAATAGCTGAACGAGCTTGTTCGACTTCATGAAAAATGGTTTTACTATGTGATAATAAAATCTTCCCTGCTTCAGTTAAAGATATTTTTTTACCGATTCGATCGAAAAGTGGCATTCCTACTTCATGCTCTAATGCACGTATTTGTTGACTTAGAGAAGGCTGTGAAATATTTAATTTCTCAGCTGCTTTTGTGAAATGTAATTCTTTTGAAACAGCTAAAAAGTATTCAAGTTGTCGTAATTCGATTGGAATCACCTCAAGTATAATAATAGGTTATACCTATCATTATTATATAAATAATTGAATTGAACAATGATTCTAGAGGTTTTATAATCATCTTTATATAACAGAGAGGGTTGTAAAAATTAATTGAGAGAAAATACATGTAACACCTTTAAAGGAGGAAATAGAATGGCTAATGAATATCAATTATTATCTTTAAATATAGGATTACCAAAAGAGGTTACATACGGCGGAAAGGTAATTCATACAGGCATAAATAAGAAACAAGTAAAGGAACCGGTATATTTATCCTTTGTAAAATTTAATGGGGATGGACAAGCTGACTTAGTTCATCATGGAGGAGTAGATAAAGCAGTTTGTGTTTATACTGGTGATCACTATCCATACTGGGAAAAAGAATTGAATCAAGATCTTGTATATGGGGCTTTCGGAGAAAATATAACAGTTAGTGGTATGAGCGAAGAGGATGTTTGTATTGGTGATACGTTTGAGCTAGGACAGGCAATCGTACAGGTAACACAACCAAGGCAACCTTGTTTTAAATTAGCAAAAAAATATAATATTCCAAAGTTACCACTATATTTTCAAGAAACAGGATATACAGGATTTTATTTTCGTGTATTAAAAGAAGGATGGGTATCATCAGTCGACACCTTAAAAAGACTACAGTCTGATCCAAAAGGTGTTTCAGTAGCATTCGCTAACCGTATCATGCATAAGGAAAAACAAAATATTGAAGGGGTAAAAAGGATATTAGAAGTAAATGCACTTTCAAATAGTTGGAGAAAGTCTTTTGAAAAGCGTATAAGTGGAGAAGAAATTAATACGAAGGAAAGACTTGAAGGGATAAAAGAATAAAAATATTTTATTATAAATAGTGTATTTCTATTAGTAAAAGCTAATTAGAAAGCGCTATTTTTATAAAATAAACTAATTAATATCCAAAAATCTTAATATTTTTTTATTCGACTTATTTTCAAATAGTCGAAACATAAAATTAATTAGACTTTTTTTTTATGTTTTATGATAGTATATTGATTGGTAAGACCTCTATTTTTAAGAGTAGGTCATATAAGTATATCTAATTTAATGGAATTTAACATTTGGAGGTACAACATGGGGAATGTTGAAAAATTGGCAAGTCTTCTAATAGAAGAACCGAAAAGAGAGCAGTTATTTCCTTTATTTGAAGAAGTGTTGGGAATTACAACTCAAACATTGAATGATTTTTCGGATAAAGGATATTGGGATGATACATATAAAGCTTTATCATTTTTACAAGAAGATAAAGTGATTGCAAATGTTGCGGCATTTTCACTCCCATTATTAATTAATGGTGAAAAAATAAATGCGGCGGGTATTCAATCAGTAATGACACACCCTAATTTCCGTAGACAAGGGCTAATGACACAATTAATGAGTAAAATGATAGAAGAAATCGATAAGAAATGTGAATGTGCATTATTGTTTACGGAAAAACCTGAACTATATACAGCATTTGGATTTAAAGTTGTGCAGGAATATTTGATGACTATACCATATGATAAAAATATTAATAATAACGATTCACTACTTAAAAAGTTAGATTTCTATAATATAGAGAATAGACAGTTAATACATGAAACTATTGATAGTAGCCAAAGACTTTCAAATAGTTTTTCAACTTTAAACTTCCATCCTTCATTTTATTTGAATATGTATGATTCGGAATGGAATGAGAAATTGTATTATTCAGAGAAACTAGATGCTTTAATCGTTTATGAAGTAGACAATGAAAAGTTGAAATTATTTGGAGTATTTGCGCCAGTACTTCCGGTTTTAGATGAATTATGTGGAGAAATCAATGAAAGGTTTACGGAAATCGAATTTTATTTTTCTCCGGATCAATTAGGGGTTGAGGATGTACAGTTTACAGAATTACAGTCTAGCAAGTATTTAATGGTTCGAAGTGATAAAGAGTTAGATTTTAAAGGTTATAAATTTCCAGTATTAGCGGAGTTTTAAATGTCTATATAAATGCTTTATTATGGAGGCGCTATGAATATATCGTATATACCAGAACGTATTGAGCAACTCACTATAATGAATGTACCTGAATACTATAAAATTAATGATAATCATGCGTTTATTGTCCGTTCGAAAGCAGAAACCGATTTTTGGCTTAAAACACATTATGGTTTTGAAGTAATGAATGGTCATGTATTTTATAATGAGATGATGACAGACTTTCAAGCTGAAGTTCAGTTACGTATGAATCCAAATTCAAAATTCGATCAAGCAGGTCTTTTTGTTATGATTTCAGAGAACTGTTGGCTAAAAACATCTTTAGAATATATCCCTGAAGGGCCATCTCACTTAGGTGCTGTCGTAACGAATAATGGATATTCTGACTGGTCAACGCAAGATTATCCAACTGAAGCAGCTAAGCAACAACTTCGTTTTCGAATTATTCGAAAACGCGGTGATTATACAATATATGTGAAAAAGAACCATCAATGGGAACAAATAAGAATCGCTCATTTAATGGAGGATATAGGGAATGGGCCTATTAAAATAGGTTTTTACACGTGTAGTCCTTCTAAAAATAAGGGATTTGAGACTGAGTTTTTAAATTTTACAATTGAAGAAATATAGATGAAAAAACCGTATTCTTTTCATTAAGAATGCGGTTTTTGTATTTACATAATATAAAGCACATTTATTGACCAGAAAGTCATTAATACTTATCATTTAATAATGTTAAATATTAATTTGCATAATATAATAAAAGTAATGAAGAAATTACAAAAAATATCACTTAAATAAGGAGGGATATGAATTATTCAGTGGTAATTTCATGGGAAAAGGAGATTATGTATGAAATCATTTCGTAAGTTATTACAGTATTTAAAACCATACATGTTCTTCGCTATTATTGGACCGCTATTTATGGTACTTGAGGTTGCGATGGACTTAATTCAACCGACTATTATGCAACATATCATTGATGTTGGGATTGCAAATCGGGATTTAAATTATGTAATAAAAATGGGGCTTCTTATGATAGGAGCAGCAGCACTCGGTTTAGTTGGAGGGCTTGGGTGTATGATATATTCTACAAAAGCAGCTGTTAATTTCGCTACTGACATACGAAAAGATGTGTTTGCGAAAATAGAAACATTTTCTAGTAATAATCGTGATTCATTTGGAACAGGTAAATTATTAACGATCGTGACGAATGATATCACTTCCATTCAATCAGCAATGACAATGACATTACGTGTTCTCGTTCGTGGTCCGCTGTTATTTATGGGAAGTATAATTATTGTTTTTGTAACAGCAAGAGAGTTATTTCCAATATTACTTGTAGTTGTTCCGATTTTATTACTTGCGATTATTTTAATTGCAAGCAAAGCAAGTGGTACATTTAAAAAGGTGCAAGAGGCATTGGACAAAGTGAATACAAAGTTACAAGAAAATTTATCTGGTGTACGTGTTATAAAAGCGTATGTAAGACAAAAATATGAAATCGCTCAATTTGGAAGTGTAAATACAAATTTAACGAAGATAAATATTCGAGCTGTGCAACTTATTTCTTTAATGATGCCAATCATTATGCTAGTTGTAAGTGGCGGGATTGTCGCAACATTATGGATTGGTGGAGAAAAAGTATTCAATGGAACGCTTCAAGTAGGAGCGATTTTGGCATTTATTAATTACTTGAATATCATTTTAATGTCACTTATGTCGATTAGCATGGTATTTATTCAAATTGCGCGAGCTTTTCCATCTGCGGATCGTGTACAGCAAGTGTTAAATACCGAGGTTGATATTATAAGCGAAGCGAATGCAATCGAACCTGAGAAAATCGAGGGGAATATCGAATTTAAAAATGTTAGTTATAGCTATACGAAAAATAATGAATACGTTTTAAAAGATATTTCGTTTAGCATACAAAAAGGTGAAAAAGTAGGGATTATTGGATCAACTGGAAGTGGTAAATCTACCTTAGCGAAACTGTTACCACGTCTATATGATGTGGATCAAGGTGAAATATGTATAGATGGAATAGATGTTAAAACATATGATTTGCAAAAACTCCGTGCTTCAATAGGGTTTGTACCTCAGAAGGCTTTGTTGTTCTCAGGTAGTATAGAAGAGAATTTACGTTATGGTAAAGAAAATGCAACACATGATGAGCTGGAAGTAGCAGCTGCATCAGCTTGTGCGACTGAGTTTATTAATAAGCTGGAAGAATCTTATCAATATAATTTAACACAAGGTGCGACAAATCTATCAGGTGGACAAAAACAACGTGTATCAATTGCAAGGGCACTTGTGAGAAAACCACCGATTCTCATATTAGATGATTCTACATCAGCAGTTGATGCAAAATCAGAGGCTACTATTCAAACAGCTTTAAAAACAAAATATAAAGGCACAACGACTTTATTAATCGCGTCCAAAATTTCTTCCATAATGGATGCGGATAAAATACTTGTATTAGATAATGGTGAATTAGTTGGCAATGGTACACATGAACAATTGTTAGAACGAAGTGAGGTTTATCAGGAAATTTATCTTTCCCAAGGTGGTAATTTGCATAAAGAAGGTGGGGAAGAACATGCGTAATTTTCAAGGGCAATTTGCTAATAAAGGTGGACGAAACACACCAAAGATGGGAAAAGCTAAAAATGCCCAAGGAACTGTAATGCGGATATGGAAATATATGGGCTATCAAAAAGCTGCTCTAATGTTTGTTATATTTCTAGTCGTTGTTACTACTTTACTTGGATTATTAGGTCCCTATTTTATGGGAGTCATTATAGATCAATATATTGTACCGAAAGATTTAAGTGGTACAGCAAGAATGTGTATGTTACTTATCGCGATTTACGGTGTAACTGTACTTTTAACATGGTTACAAACATTTGTCATGATTAACGTTGCATTAAAAACAATTCAAAAAATACGACAAGATATTTTTGAGAAAATCCAAACGCTTTCTTTACGGTTCTTTGATGTGCGTTCTCAAGGTGATTTAATGAGCCGTGTGACAAATGATATAGATAATTTGAACCAAGCTTTGACACAAAGTGTTGTACAAATTATTTCATCAGCGCTAACTTTTATAGGTGTAACGATTGCGATGTTCGCCTTAAATTGGATTTTAGCAATTGTAACTTTAATTACAGTACCTATTATGTTTTACGTTACAAAAAAACTAGTTGCATATAGTGGTAAAAACTTTGCGAAGCGTCAAAAAGATTTAGGTGAATTAAATGGATTTATTGAGGAAGCAATTACAGGTGCGGATGTTACGACGTTGTACGGAAAAGAAAAAGAAACTGTACAAAATTTCAATAAAATTAATGAACAGCTAAGAGTTTCAGCTACGAAGGCTGATACATTTTCAGCTTTTATTTTTCCAAGTATGAACTTTATTAATAACTTAGGTATGGGGCTTGTCATTGGGACTGGATCAGTTATGGTCTTAAACGGAATGACAACAGTAGGTGTTATTGCGGCTTTTATTAATTATTCTCGTCAATTCTCAAGACCGTTAAGTCAATTTGCGACTTTAATGAATACAATTCAAGCGGCAGTTGCTGGTGGAGAACGTGTTTTTGAGATTATGGATGAGGTACCAGAAATTCAAAATAAAAAAGACGCATTTGTTGTACAAAATTTACAAGGGCATGTTGCACTTGAGAATGTTTCATTTGGCTATGCAGAGAATAAAACGATTTTAAAAGAAGTGAGTCTTAAAGCGCAGCCAGGAGAGACAATTGCTTTAGTTGGTCCGACTGGATCAGGGAAAACAACAATCATTAATTTGTTAACTCGCTTTTACGATATACAGCAAGGACAAATTCATATTGATGAAAAAGATATAAATGATTATGATATTAATTCTTTACGAAGTAAAATAGGAGTAGTTTTACAGGATACGTATTTATTTGCTGGTTCGATTATGGATAATATCCGTTATGGACGCTTAGATGCTACTGATGAAGAAGTTATCACTGCAGCTAAGGCAGCATCTGCACATTCTTTTATTAAGCATTTGCCAAATCAATATGAAACAGAAATTGCTTCAGAAGGATCGAATTTAAGTCAAGGGCAAAAACAACTTCTTGCGATTGCACGAGCAATTTTAGCAGATGCAGATATATTAATTCTAGATGAAGCGACATCTAATATTGACACAAGAACAGAATTACAAATACAAGCAGGACTAAATAATTTAATGAGAGGTCGCACAAGTTTTGTGATTGCTCATCGACTTAAAACAATTGAAAAAGCAGATCAAATCCTTGTTATAAAGGATGGAAGAATTTTAGAAAGAGGGAATCATGAATCTCTCATGGAAGATAAAGGATTCTACTTTGATTTGTATACGAGCCAGTTTAAAATATAGTAAAAGCATTGATATGTTGCGGTTTCTCTTGAGAGGAGAAACCGCATTTTTTTATATTTGTAAATATTATTCTAATGGTCTTTCAATACATAGTTTAACAGCATCCGCCTGCATTTCAGGTAAAACATGTGAATAGCGATTTAATATTATGAACATATCTTTATGACAGAAGTGTTCACTTGCAGTCTTTAGATGTATATCTTGTTTCAAAAGTAGTATAGCATGTGTATAACGTAAAGCATAAAATCGAACTTTAAAATTAAATAAAAAGAGGGCTGTTAAAAGCGCTCTGAGACAAACTATATATTTAGAGAGGAATCAAGATAATATATGGATATTGTTTGAGAATGTTGTAGGTTTTAATTAAAAATAAAGCACACATATAAGTGTGCTTTTATGAACGCTTTAGATTTGTATGACTATATAGTCAACATACAATAAAATATGCTTGTTTGATATAAATGTGTGTCAAATCTATAAAAATATATTTTAGTGTGTATAAGGAACATTAAATGTTAGTTAGCCAAGTCTTTTGTTTTTATCCCGCATTAACGGGCAACCCAATTGGTGAGGACTAATAATCATGGAGGATGAACTAACCCCCAATGATTAAAGCTTCACTTTATTAACGAATTTGCGCAACTGTTAACGCTGCAGAACGAATATCTACTGTACCTATTACTTCAACGGGGACAATTTGAATTAAATCACCTGGGTTTAAGTTAATTAGAATGACGCCACTTGATACATCGACTTCACCAGTTCCGATAATATTAGAACGGACTGCGGTTCCGGATCCTGCAATAACATTAGTCGATGAATTTAATGTCAAGAAAAAGCGTGCTGCTTCTGGGGCTACTGGAACGTTATCAAGACTAATCGTTAATGTATAGCTAATTTGATAAATACCAGCTACTTGAATTTTAATACCAGTTCCAGTACTAATTGTATCATTGATTACAGGGACAGTAATGTTAGGATTTGGTCCTGTACTAGGTAATAGTAGTGGTGTAAATAATGTTGCAAATTGAGGTGAAGTAGCATTGAAGGCAAAACCTAGGGCAGGTAGTGTACTAGGTGCTTGTGCTTCACAATTAAAATTAGTGAATTTACGAATGGATGAGCGCATATTTTCACTCCTTTCTTGTATTTAGATTGTGTGAGTATTAACTTCACATTTTGGACAAGCATAATACAATATATGAAAATTTATAGTAGATAGTGCACAAGCGTTACTATTATGGATAGAGCTATGAATAATAAATACAATATCGAAAAAGCAGTTAGCTAATTTAGCTAACTGCTTAGTAGGTTCTCCAAGAGCAAATAGGCGAAAAAATATTGTGCTATATAAAAGATCACTATAGATAAGTGCTCTTTTTGAGAGTGAGTATAAATTTCTATTATTCTATTTAGTATATGCACTTGTATTATGTAGTTGCTACTAAAATTGATGTAAATTTTTAAAATTAGAGGTTTCTTTTAATGAAACCTCTAAAAAGACAACTAAAGTTACGTTATAGTAAATTCAATTGCGATAGGAGTGCCTCCATCTAGGACTGCTCCTCCTACAATAGTAGCAGCTGTAGTAGTCACACCAGTAATAGTATCACCTGTTTGAATAACACCATTAATATAAAGTGTTAAAAAGGCATAAGAAGCAGGGAATGTTGTTACAGCACCAGTGTCATCAGTGAAGTCTGTGTTAGCAAAAGTTAAATCTGCTCCAGCAGCAGTTCCTGTTGCTGCTGTACTTACAAATCGTCTTCCAGCTATAAAAGGTTTAACGATAGGCATTTATGTTCACCCCTTTTTGAAAATTAACTCGGACAAGTGTTTTGAAAGTTTTGTCCTGTATCGTATAATATGCTGTGCTTCTATTAAGAGATACGGCTTGTATACTAGTAAATAAGTATAATTATTATGCGTTTTATAAGTTAGGTTCTTATAAGTAATTAAGTGGTTAAGGTTGGATTTTGTATATGGTATGTTTATGTAAAAAAAGAGAGCTCTTTTAGAAAGAGCTCTTAATCAAATTATTATCTTAGTGTTGGAGGGAGACTGGCGGTCTCAGTGACAGATGGTAAAAATAATTTCCGTGGTATTGTAATAAATTCAAGCGCAATTTGCTTTGGATAAAAAAGTATTTGAGTTAAATCTAGAGCATGTATTAATAGTATCATGAAGCTTGTAAGAATGATAAAACTACCCCAAAAGAAACTTTTTGAAGTGTTGCGAAAATCTTTTATTAAAGAAAAGAATGAAAAAAATGCGGTAACAATGAGAATGAAAAATTTATACTTATCAGCCATTGTAATCCTCCTAAAGAACAGTAATTTATATTATACCGTATTTTTCGATATTATTATAAAAAGATTTTAAAGTGAATAATAAAAAAATAAAGCCATAACTTAAAACATTAGTTTAGGTTCTATTGTTTGAATTCTTTGTTTTAGAAGGTATATAATCTGAATTTGAAAATTTTCCAAATGAATTACCATTTTTTATTTCTGATCCAACATCAAGTGCTTAATGAAATGGTATGAAAGATCATAGGCTAGTGATACGAGATTAAATAAGAGGAATTTGCGTGCAGCAAGAGTTCTAGCTCAGGTTTCTACTAGAGAAAAGTATTTAGTTGGAGTTGGTATGTTAATAAAAAACGGATAGATGTCGAAACTAAATATTCATGACATTAAGGACAAAGATCAGGAAATATAATTTGGTATTCTGGGAATAACCGGAGATCCGTAGTTAAGGTTGCATAGTATTTGTATTTTTTTTCTAATTTTTCAATTGTTGTTAAGTGATGAGAACCTAATCCACGTCGTACACTATGTTGAGAAAGAGTCGGCCCAATTTGTAATTTTCGTTTTTTCATTGGATCGTTCCATGGACTGTAAAAAAATTTAAAAATAAAAGCAGGTTCCATGTAAATGCTATAAGGATAATGCGAACCATGTCTCCCGACTCTATAGTTCCCGTGCGAATTATTGTGAATTAATCTACCGTTAAGATATAGTTGATTTGGATTAGGTTGAATTATTATGCCGTGATAACGTTGTTTAACAAGCGGAGAACTATATCTTGGATTAGTGTAGCCATAAGTCGGTTCATCAATCATCATAATCATTCTTATTGAAAACATATTGCCGCCCATAGTGCTAAGTGATTTAAAAAATTGTTCTTTATTATAACAGCACAGGAATTCTGTCGTATTCAATACCATTTTCCATCCTGTAATTTCTCTTTCAATTTCCATAACCTCTTGATCAACTAAATAAGCATCAAATTCGAGTGATTTTGAGTTTCGTATTTCCCAATTAGGAGCGAATGTTTTACAGATTTCAACTGAACGATCAGTGGATCCACGATTAATAAGAATGCCATGATCAAATACCTTTGTATGGTGCATTAACCACCATGGAAGTAAATATTCTTCATTGTAAAAATGAGAAATTAAAGTAGTCTTAATCAAAATCACCTCCGTATTTAACCTGCTTCTTATTTAATATGATATGGAAGGAAACCTATTGTTAGAAGGTTTCCTCTTAAAAGTTTTAAACCACATAGGGTATGTGGATGGATTAGTATATAAAGTAGTCTGATTTTTATTTTTTGAATATAAAAAAAGACACTCAATTGAGTGTCAATATAGTATTGCTCTCGCGTATAGGATTGGAGATGTTCCTCAAATACATATTGAGATGGTCTGTAAAGAAGAAACAATCTTCATCTTTAATGTAACATCGACATGGGTGAGTGTAAATTGATAATATATATACGGAAAATTTAGTATAGATGTTTTCTACTATGGATATAGTAAAATTTATTTTTATTACTTAATCACTATCGTAATATTTATCAATTGAGTATTTAGATTGTTTATTATAAAAAGAATGAATCATTTTTTTAATCAATTCGTATAATTGTAAGAGAGGCACCTGTTGATCCGCCTCCAACTAAATTCACGACGGATAATATACCAAATAATTGTAGTGAGATTGTATTACCAGCATTTAAATTAGTAATTAAGTTATTACTATAATTTGAAGTGGATAAAGTGGGAGAAAAAATAGAGCCAGGAATTGGCGTAGAAGCGTTTAATAGTAGTCTAGTTCCAGCAAGTAGAGCGGTTGTCGTGTTAACTTGATAGGTTAAATGATATCTTCCAGTTACAGGAATTGTAAATACGTCATTTGAAGCGTTAACTGTAAAATTACCGAGACTTTGGTTATTTGCAAGTGGAATGTTTGTTCCTCCTAATACGACTGAAACAGAACCACCTGATGTATTATTAGCGAACATAGAGTTTGTTGTAACGATTGAACCAGTACTCCCGGTAGGTCCAGTACTTCCGGTAGGCCCAGTACTCCCGGTAGATCCAGTACTTCCGATAGGTCCAGTACTCCCGGTAGGCCCAGTACTCCCGGTAGATCCAGTACTCCCGGTAGGCCCAGTACTTCCGGTAGGTCCAGTACTTCCAGTAGATCCAGTATTCCCGGTAGGCCCCGTAAGCCTGTAAGGGAAGATAATGTCAAGAGCCATTGACATTAGTTCCTTTTTTCTAATTTCATTATTATCTTGAATATAAATCACCTCATCTTTTTAAATAAGAATGTTATAGATTTACTACTTTTTAAATAGAATGATCAATTTATTATATTAATAATAGTGGCTATAGCAACGGTAAAATGTTTAATACATGTAATAATTATTATGAGAAGAAAAGAGAATAGTTATAAAGTTATTCTTTAATGATAAGGTCTAAATGATATGTATGAGTTAAAAAACATGTGGAATGAGGTATTAACTTGAAACGCAATGACAAATTATCATTGAATAAGGGGATGATAGGACCAGAAAATATTGGACCTACATTTCCGATTCTTCCACCAATTTATATTCCAACCGGAGCAACAGGCCCAACTGGAATAACGGGAGCAACCGGAGCAACAGGCCCAACTGGAATAACGGGAGCAACCGGAGCAACAGGCCCAACTGGAATAACGGGAGCAACCGGAGCAACAGGCCCAACTGGAATAACGGGAGCAA
>NZ_JBQAGZ010000003.1:0-520532 GCF_051916605.1 Bacillus cereus group sp. MYBK195-1
GGAATAACGGGAGCAACCGGAGCAACAGGCCCGACTGGAATAACGGGACTGCCCGGAATAACAGGAGCAACCGGAATAACGGGAGCAACCGGAGTAACAGGCCCGACTGGAATAACGGGACCGCCCGGAATAACAGGAGCAACCGGAATAACGGGAGCAACCGGAGCAACAGGCCCGACTGGAATAACGGGACTGCCCGGAATAACAGGAGCAACCGGAATAACGGGAGCAACCGGAGTAACAGGCCCGACTGGAATAACGGGACCGCCCGGAATAACAGGAGCAACCGGAATAACGGGACCGCCCGGAATAACAGGAGCAACCGGAATAACGGGAGCAACCGGAGCAACAGGCCCGACTGGAATAACGGGAGCAACCGGAGCAACCGGAGTAACCGGGCTAACCGGAGTAACCGGGCTAACCGGAATAACGGGAGCAACCGGAATAACGGGACCGACAGGAGCAACCGGCCCAACCGGGGTGATTGGCCCCATAACAACAACCAATTTGTTATATTATACTTTTGCAGATGGAGAGAAACTTATATATACAGATGCCGATGGGATACCTCAATATGGTACAACGAATATATTATCGCCTAGTGAAGTTTCATATATTAATTTATTTATTAATGGAATAATGCAACCACAGCCATTATATGAGGTGAGTACTGGTAAATTAACTTTATTGGATACTCAACCTCCAGCGCAAGGATCTTCAATTATATTACAATTTATCATTATTAATTAAAAGGACAGATCCTTAATGAAAAGGAATCTGTCTTTTTTGTTCTACATTAAAGTAGTTAAATTTAAGTGATGAAACATTCAATCTTTGATATCTTAAATAGTTGAATGGTAGAGGGTTTTATTTCTTTTCATAGTTTATTGGAGTGAATTATAGAAAGAATTTTCTGACATAACGTATGAGAGTCTCTATAATACAAACGGCTTCATGTTTAAAAAGAGAACACAATCTTAGTAAAGAAATAATGTATATTTATATAAAAAAATGGCACTGTTAATTGTTGAGTATATTCAAATTAATATGTGTATTTAAACCTAAGAGATAAACGTGGAAAAATAAAATAAACCCGTAAGTTTAGGTATTTAATCTAAGCAGTCAATTATTAAAAACATATAATTAATATGTGAGTCATGAACATAATTAAATAACGTTTTTAAGTTTAATTATATTTCATGTTTCCTATTTTAAGTCAATATATAACATATTTTTTTACAACATTATGATCCTTATAATAGGAAAAACTCAAATATAAAACAAGTAAGGAGGACATAAATGACAAACAATAATTGTTTTGGTCATAACAACTGCAATAATCCGATTGTTTTCACTCCAGATTGTTGTAATAATCCACAAACAGTTCCAATTACTAGCGAACAATTAGGAAGATTAATTACTTTACTAAATTCTTTAATTGCGGCTATTGCAGCGTTTTTTGCAAATCCAAGTGACGCAAACAGATTGGCTTTACTCAATTTGTTTACTCAACTATTGAACTTACTAAATGAATTAGCACCTTCTCCAGAAGGGAATTTCTTAAAACAATTAATTCAAAGTATTATTAATTTACTACAATCTCCTAACCCAGATCTAGGTCAATTACTTTCTTTATTACAACAATTCTACAGTGCTCTTGCACCATTCTTCTTCTCTTTAATTATTGACCCTGCAAGTTTACAACTTTTATTAAACTTATTGACTCAATTAATTGGTGCTACTCCAGGAGGCGGCCCAACAGGTCCAACAGGTCCAACAGGTCCAGGAGGCGGAGCAACAGGTCCAACAGGTCCAACAGGTCCAACAGGTCCAGGAGGCGGAGCAACAGGCCCGACGGGAGCAACAGGCCCAACAGGGGATACAGGTCTTGCGGGTCCAACAGGTCCAACAGGAGACACAGGTTTAGCAGGAGTAACAGGTCCAACAGGAGCAACAGGCTTAACAGGAGTAACAGGAGTAACAGGTCCAACAGGAGACACAGGAGCAACAGGTTTAACAGGAGCAACAGGTTTAGCAGGAGCAACAGGCCCAACAGGTCCAACGGGGGCAACAGGTTTAACTGGTGCAACAGGCTTAACAGGAGCAACTGGTGCAACTGGTGGCGGAGCTATTATTCCGTTTGCTTCAGGTACAACACCAGCAGCATTAGTTAATGCGTTAGTAGCTAATACAGGAACTCTTCTTGGATTTGGATTTAGTCAGCCTGGCATAGCTCCAGGTGTGGGAGGAACTCTCACAATACTACCAGGTGTTGTAGGTGATTATGCATTTGTAGCACCACGTGATGGAATTATCACGTCATTAGCAGGATTCTTTAGTGCAACAGCGGCGTTAGCTCCATTAGCACCTGTTCAAATTCAGATGCAAATATTTATCGCACCTGCTGCAAGTAATACGTTTACACCAGTAGCGCCACCTCTATTATTAACACCAGCATTACCAGCAATAGCAATTGGTACTACAGCAACAGGAATCCAAGCATATAATGTTCCAGTAGTTGCTGGGGATAAAATATTAGTATATGTTTCATTAACAGCAGCAAGTCCAATAGCTGCTGTTGCCGGATTTGTAAGTGCAGGTCTTAATATCGTTTAATTTGTTACAATGTTTAGTAGGAAATTAAACAGGGGTTTGCATATAGTCCTTCCTAATAAATCTAGGAAGGACTATATTTTTTGGGGAAAATAAGTAATAAATCAATTGAACAATTACTCTTTGTTAAGTTCGTATAAAAAAGTATAATTTACCCTATCTCATTTAAGGAATAAGTTATGTAACTTTAAAAATTTCCAATCAGCAAAAAAAGATGAATTCTTTTAAAAGAATTCATCCATAAAATAAACTATTTATTTTTATTACAGTTACATCCTTTTTTCTTTACATAGCCTTGCTCGGCTAAGTCTCTTTGCGATTGGGAATTGGAAGATTGAGAGGATGCTGAAGAGCTACTATTTTTATTATAAGAGTAGTTTTTTCGATAGTTATAATTACTCATAGTACTATCACCTCCAATTTAATATATAAATATTATATGTATGTACACTATCAATTGTTACTATTTTTAATAGGAAGAGAAGATACAACAAAAAAATCTCCTTGGTATTTTCCTAGGAGATAAATGATGATTCTTTTGAAAATTTACAAATTAATAGCCCCAGTAAAGAGGAAAGTAATAAGAATCTTGGTGATACGGATTATGTTGTTGAGCGAGGGGCTGGGTTGGGTAATTTTTCATTTCACGGTTTTGATTGCAGTTTGAAGGAGGACCAATTACAGTAGTTGATTGAATAGGGGAAACCGCTTGATTCCATTGTTGTTCATTGAGACAGTAAGTATGGGCCATCATATGAGCTGGAGTTAACCTTAAAATGTCAGAACCGAAAATAACTTCTGGAGTTGGAGCATTGAAAATAGCTAATAAATGAGTATTATCTGCTGTAGCAATTTCATAATGCCACCACGCTTGTGGAATGTTGGCAACTTGCCCGGGTTTTATCGGTAAGTTTAATATTTGATTCGTAAATGGATTAAGTAAAGAAACAACAGCAGACCCTGAAATACAATAAACAAGTTCAGCTGCATTTTGATGAATATGTGGTTCTACAACATTTCCTGTACTTAAATAAATATCTAATAAAGAAGTATTTTCTAAAGTATTTAATTGTTTAATACCAAGTACATTTATATAATTTTGGGCATCTTTCAGAAAAAAATTACTTTTATTTATATCATAAGTAAAATTGGTTGAGGGGGAGGTATAGTCGATGTTGGCAGTCAATTGTATTACCCGCCTTTCTATAGGTAAGTTAGGTTACAAAATTAGGATATGTGTCTAGTCTTTGTTTTGTGCTGTTGTCGGTAGCTTAATAAATTCACTTATTCTATAAAGAATAAGGTGTTAATACCAAACTATATTCGTATTCCCATTCATACTTTGGATTGATGGAAAAAAGTAATGAAAATGTTAATTTAAAATTACATCAATCATTTATAAGGAGTGAATGTTCATGTCATTTAGTGAAATGATTAGAAATGAAGTACTCAGCTGGGCGGGTGTTTCTGAAAAACCGCATCGATTTGGTGGTATTGAAATAAATTATGGCAAGAAAGAACTTGGCCATCTTCATGGTGATAAATTAGCTGATTTACCATTTCCGAAGTTAAAGCGAGATGAATTAGTGAAGCAAGGCTTGGTAAAACCACATCACGTATTACCTGAATCAGGATGGATCAGTTATTATTTAAAGAGTGAAGAGGATATTCCATTTGCAATTGAGTTATTTCGTATGCAATATGATCGAATTAAAAAGTAATGAAATAAAGTAGGATAATAAAAATTTATTTTTATGTCACATCCCTCCTTAATCGTTCGTCTTGTATGTAGAACGATTAAGGAGGGATTTTATTATGAATACATTTGATATAGCAATTGTTGGCGGTGGGCTTGCTGGATTAACAGCATCTATATATTTAGCGAAAGCTGGAAGGAAAGTGATTGTATTAGAAAAGTCCAGTCAATTCGGTGGCCGAGGGATGACTACAAATAAAAATGGAATCTGCATGAATCTTGGTGCACATGCTTTATATAGAGGCGGGGCAGCGTTTATAACTTTTAATGAGCTCGGTATGACTCTTCCAGGTGGAATACCATCTACAAAAGCACATGGAATATGGAAAGGGGATATATTCACTATCCCAACAGATTTTTACTCAATTTTATCAACACCACTACTTTCTTGGTCTGCAAAAGTACAATTCTCACGTCTTATGATTCGTTTAGGAAATTTAGATGTAGGAGAAGTTCCGAAAATGAGTCTAACTACATGGGCAGAAAATGAAATAAAAGATCCAATGGTTCGCAATATATTTTATGCGCTATGCCGAACAACAACATATACGTTTGCTCCTACAATACAATTAGCATCATCTGTACTAAAGCAAATACAGCTTTCTATAAAAGAGGGAGTGCTTTATGTAGATGGTGGTTGGGAGACGATAATAACAAAATTAAGAGCTATAGCGAATGATATCGGGGTGCAGTTTTTGGCTAAAAAGCATGTTGTGGAAATTGAGCATTCCGAAGGTAAACAAAGAATACATTGTGTTGATGATGAGGTTTTTGAAGTAGGCACAGTCATCGTGACGACTCCGCCGAAAGAAGCTTGTAAAATAATAAAAGGTGCAGAAGGAACAAGTTTGCATAGATGGAGTGAACAATCGGTACCGGTTACTGTTGCTGCATTAGATATTGGCTTGAGACAATTACCCAATCCTACACATCAATTTGTATTAGGATTAGATCAACCTATATTTTTCACAAATCAATCGAGAGCGGCTAAATTAAGTGAAGATGGATCAATTGTAGTGAGTCTAATTAAGTACTATAATCCTGTACTCGAGATGAATCATATTCGTGATGATAAAGAACAGTTGGAAAGTACGATGGAGTTGTTACATCCAAATTGGAAAAGAGAAGTTGTTGCACAGCAATATTTACCGAAAATAACAGTAGTACATGATTTTCCTCATATTGACCGTGTTGAAAAACCGGGCCCTAATATACCTGAAATGCCAGGTGTTTATGTTGCAGGAGATTGGGCAGGGCATGATGAAGTATTAGCTGATGCTGCGGTAGCAAGCGGGAAACGTGCAGCGTTACACATTTTAAAGCAATATGAAAGTGAGGCAGTTCATCATGGAAACGGAGCAGTTATATGAAGCGTATCAACCATTATTATTTTCGTTAGCATACAGAATCCTTGGGAGTGTTATGGATGCTGAGGATATCGTTCAGGATGTATTTATCTCGCTAAATAATATAGAAGATCCTCAATCTATAGAAAATATGAAAGCATATTTATGTAAGATGGCGACAAATCGTTCAATTGATAAATTACGATCGGCAGCGCATAAACGTAACGTGTATGTAGGGATGTGGTTGCCAGAGCCAATTGTAGAAGAGAGTGATGAGCCATCAAAGTCATTTATAATGAAAGAATCCCTTTCCACCGCATATTTATTACTTTTACAACAATTATCTGAGGTAGAAAGGATTGTTTTCATATTAAGAGAGGTTTTCAGTTATGAATACGAAGAAATAGCTTCAATTGTTGATAAGAGTAGTGTGAACTGCAGGAAAATCTTTCAACGTGCTCGAAAAAGCATGTTGGAGAAACCGAAGCAATCAAAATTAAGCACGGAGAAAATGGCTTCTTATGTTGAAAAGTTTGTATCATCATTACAGTGTGGGGATGCGGAAGGTATGTTAGAAGTATTAAAAACAGATGCTATACTCAAAGCTGATGGTGGTGGTAAAGTTACGACTGCTATTAACCCGATTTATTCTGCGGATCGAATTATACGTTTGTTCTTTGGGATTGCACAACGATTGACAGAAGAGTACACTGTTGATTTCAAAATGGTCAATGGTATACCAGGAGTTATAGTTACAATAAATAATAAAGTAACTTATGTTCTTTCGTTTGCATTTGAGGATGAGAAAATTTCAAATATTTATATGATGGTTAACCCTGAAAAACTTATGCATTTAAATGTAAAAATATAAAAAAGCGCATTTCTTCAGAAATGCGTTTTTTTATTATTTTTCTAACATTTCAAGAGGTACATCTTTTTCGCCAGCTACCTCAAATTTAATTTCCCCGTCTTCTTCATAAATACGTGTAATAATCGGTATAGTAATCATTAATTTTTTATGCTGCTTTCGTTTTCGAGCAGCATCTAAGCTAATCACGTTCATTTGTAAGCATCCTTTCTTCTGGAAATATATAAACAAAGAAAATGCGTCCGAAAAGGGCGCTTAATTGAATTTGAAATACCGATTCATTTAAATGGGGTTTATATAATTTAATAACTGCAATTTTAATATGAAATAATATGAATGGAATAATTGCACGTAGAAATTAACTTTACCAAAAAACGAAACAATATGCTATAAAAAATTATAAATCTTTGTCATATAACAGGAAAAAGGTTTTTGTTTCGCATATAATAAAAAGTAGACGGGCAGCAAGAGCTTTTTCATCATATTGCTTTGGAAAGGCGATGAAAAAAATGGATACGTTAGATTCATTATTATTTCAACTTGAACAATATGGAGAAGAGCATGATCGAAATAAAAAAACACGGGAAGAAAAATTACGGAATATTACTCGTGAGATGGGGCAATTTTTATCAATTTTAGTAAAAGGGTGTAGCGCAAAAAACATTTTAGAAATCGGAACTTCTAATGGCTATTCTACATTGTGGTTAGCTAATGCGGTAGAAGAAACAAATGGAAATGTAACAACTGTAGAGCTTTCTTCAGAACGAGTTGGAGAGGCACTTGTCAATTTTGAAAAGGCAAACCTTTTACAAAGGATTGATGTTCATAATCAAGAAGCAGGGGCATTTTTAGATGCGCAATTAGATCATTCATTTGATTTTATTTTCCTAGATTCAGAGCGTACGCAATACATGTGGTGGCTTGAGCATATAAAACGCATTTTACAACCAAAGGGTTTTCTTGTTGTTGATAACGCAACCTCTCATGCGAGTGAATTAGATGAGTTTATAAAAATGATAGAAGAAGATGAAATGTTTGAAACGGTTTTATTGGCATTTCAAAATGGAGCATTTGTAGCGCATAAGAAGAAATAGGGTATAGCGTAATATAATTATCACATTGAAAAAGGGTGTATGTCAAAAGATTGAGTACAGTAGGATAGGAAGAACATAATTTATAGTAACATACGAAGAATCCGCCTTCAGCATGTCGTTCTCTAGGTCTTAAGTCTGAGGAAAATTATGTTGATTACAGGTATACTTATAGTAAGAAACAGGGAATGACTGCATAAACAGGCATTTCTAAAAAAATCGATTTCAAGCAGTCAGAATGTATATGAAATACGATATAATTGATGAAATATAGTGCATATAAATTCGCACATATAAATAAAGGAGCGATTTTGTTGACTGAACTCGAGAAAAAAGAACCTGTATCCATTGTGAAAGATAATAATGTAGAAGTAGTAGTTGATACAGTTATAAAAGATGAAGAATTAGAGGAACTAAATAAAGAAGCTGATCTTTATGTACAAAAGTTAAATAGCGAGCAAAATACAGATTTATCAAAAGTATTGTCTCAGCTAGGAGATTTAGGGGATAAAGAGCAACAAGCAGCAGGACAAACGTTGTCAGCATTAAAACGTCCTGTAACAGCGATGATGAATGGAAAAAACGAAGAAATTCCAAATACATTGTTAGAATTACGAAAAGTGGTATCAGAACTTGATCCGAATTCATTAAAAGCAAGTGGTATGAAGAAAATTATGTTTAAAGTATTCAAGAAAAACCCACTTGAAACATACGTGCATAAATATCAATCTATAGATAAGCAAATTGAGGAGATTATAAGATCCCTTCTAATTGGTCGTGACAACTTACAAGAAGATACAGTTGGTCTTGAAATGCTTAAAGAGCAATCGCATGATAAAATTCACGCTCTTGATAAGCAAGTATACTTAGGGAGAAAACTTGCTGGCATGCTGGAAGCTGAGAAACAAAATCCAGAACGTCAAAGAGATATTCCATTAATTAACGATGCGTTAGAAAAGATACTTGTACGTACACGTAATATGCAGCAAGCGAAAAGTGTTTTATTACAATCTATCGCATCTGTAGACATTATTAAGAAAAATAATGAAAAGTTAACAGAGGCAATTCGTAATGCAATTACGATGACGCAAAACGTTGTAACGGTTTCAGCTGCTATTCAGTTAGCGTTAACAAATCAACGGAAAACAATCGATGCAGTGAATGCGACAAATGAAGCAATTGAATCGATGGTATTAAGTAATTCTCAAGCGTTAAAACAAAATACAGAAGAAACGACAAAATTGCTTGAAAACCCTGCTATTAGCATGGATAAATTACGTGAATCATTCCAAAATGTGTTCGCTGCAATTGAAGCATCTGAAAAATCGTCAGAACGTATTATCGAGTCAAGTAAGAAGTTCGTTATTGAACTAGACACATTTAATGATGAGATGAAGCAGAAACTCATTCAGCGTCCAAGGAAATAACGGATTATTAGAGGAGGTGAACAAATGAGTTTCATTCAAACAGTATTATTACTACTCGGTACATTGCTTTTAATAGCATTTACTGTCGTTGTTTTAGTGGTATATTTCGGACGGAAGCTGTATTTTTCATGGACGAAGCCATATAAAAGAGCGCAAGATTCTTTAGACAAGTTATCAAACAAATCAATACCGTTTCTACAAGAATTTACACAACATCCACTGTTTTATCGTTGGATTCGCACTGAAGGAAAGAAAGAACAAAATACATTAAATACTCTATTTTGTGCATCAGGTCAACGTACGAGAGAACAAGTCTTCTCGATGTTACCGAAAGAAAAGCAGAAAAAAGTGCATGTAATGGCAAAAACTACGAAAAAGCTTACGAATGAAGATATTGATGTAGCTGCGATGAAAGTGAAAGATTTCTTAAGACAAGAAACACAGCAAACTGTAAAACCGACAGACTTATCATTTTACAAATTGTATTTTTATGACCGTTATCCAGACGCATTAAATACAATTCAAGCGTATAAACGCTCAATAAATCCTTCATTACAAAGAACGGTTGATGATATTACAATTTCAGTATTGAATGCACTTCCGTACTATCAAGAGCAACGCATGTTTGAACAACAACATAAACTTGAAACGTTCTTATTGAAAGATTTAACGGCTATGTTATCGTTGGTAGTACAATTACCGCCTTCACAAAGACCAGAGAAGGAAGAAGAACTGAAAATCTACTTAGAAAATTTCCAAAAAGAAATGGAAGTAGTAGAGCGAGATATTCGCGACTCAATTGATCACGATTTAAATGTGAAGATGAGAGCAGCGACTGAGAAGTTTAAGAATAAATAGAAGAGATCGCCTAAAAAGTTGAATGTTTCAGCTTTTAGGCGTTTTTTTTGAATTGAGGGAGTGTAATCTTTTGTGAAATTGTATATACAAACGTTAATAAATGGTAAAATATAGAGTGTTTTTTTATACTTTGTGTAAACAATTATTATAAAAGGGGTATGATATTGTGCTATTTGAGTTAGTCATACTATTTGTAATTCTATTTTTATTTCTTGGCTACCCTATTAGTAAAGCTTGGGATAGTTTCCAATCGAAGAAGGAGAATTCCTCAAGTATACTAAAGTTCGAGCCGCAGGAAATATTATCAATGGGTTTGAGTTATTTTATCTTTGGTTTAGGTATTATGTGGAATGCAAATGATGTAAGAGCAGGAATACCATTACATAAATTTGAAAAGAACGGAATGATGTCTGATCAATATGCTTCTTTAGCCCATGACTACATTGCGATAGTAGTTCTCTTAGTTATTTTAGGTGGAGTTTCGTATTGGAGATTAACAACAGGATTAATAAAACTTTCACCAATATTTTATATTTTTTATAGTACTTTAATGATAGTAAACATTGTATATACATTCATCTATATTACCCATACAGGCTTTGCCTTTTATACGGAATTAGGAGGATTGAGATACATTCCAGTCTTTTGTATTCAAGTTGGAATGCTTGCCTTTAGTCTATTATTCTTAGCTAAATTAAGAAATACATTAGGTTATTTCATACAATCTCAGAATGAGAAAGATTATACGCAGAGCAACAGAATTATATTATTGCTGTATCGTATTTCTTTTGGATATCAAAAAATGGCTACAGTCTGGATGATAAGTTTATTTCCTGTCTTGTTAATTGTTCAATTTATTTTAATACTGTTTGGCCAAAAACCAGATAGTTTTATAAGAGTGTTTATGGAAACAAGTAGTTTTAATTATTCTAAGATTCCTGCCCCAAGTCCTCAAATTGTCTCCGGCGATGGGCATTATTTATGTACAGTTTCTGTGAAAGGCCATAAAAACATCGTTAAGCCATTACGAGCAGGAATTAGGCATGGGGAAAGAATTACAGTTAATCGACAGTTATTAATTGCGAACGCTTTTGAAAATGTAATTGAGGAGCGGGTACCAAAATGTCATAAAGTTATTCGTAATTTTTATGATAAATACGGTTATCCGATTAGTAAACATATTAATACGAAATGGTCGGCTGATTTTGTTTATATTTTAATGAAGCCACTAGAATGGTTCTTCTTATTTGTACTTTACACAGTAGATAAAAACCCTGAGAATAGAATTCATATTCAATATAGTGAACTACGAAAATAAAAGTAAGAGCCCGCATTCAAAAAAATGGGGGCTTTTACTTTTATTTTGCTTGAATAGTAGATTTACTAGAAGCCACACTTTCATTATGCAATCGATCAACTGCAGTTACGACATACGTATACGTTTCTCCAGAAATAACTGTTTTATCTACATAAATTTCTCCAAGTTTTGTTTTTCTTACAGTAGTAAGTAAATTTTTCGGATTTTGTATATCCACTTCATTTTTCCCATTCGCGCGGTAAATAGCGTAATAAGCAGAATCATTATCTCTATTGTCAATGATACCGATTGCAATACCTTCATCTCTTGGAATGGCGCCTTTTAAAGTCGGTTGTTTTGGTGGATCATGATCAAGCCAAGGCATAGGCGGGATTAATGCAGGATATTTATATATGTCTTTTGAGAGTCTATCTTTAACTCCAAGTGGATTGTTATTAATATCTTTTAAGCTAAAATGCATACTACCTTTTATTTCAGGATATAGCCGGTTTAATGCAATTTGTCTTGGATATTCTTCTGGATCAGACCAAGCAGGGACGGAGTTATTATTAATTTTATAGGCCGCTTGACCGATGTATAGGTGAATCGGTTTGTTATTTGTTTCTTTAACCCACCAATCTACTAATATGTCATATGCAGCTGGGGTGAAACCTATATTCCAATATATTTGCGGTGTAATGTAGTCAATATATCCTTTTTGTATCCACTCACGTGTGTCAGCATAAAGGTCATCATAGTTTCTTTGGCCTGCGGTTGTGTTAGAGCCAGTCGGATCGTCAGCTATATTTCTCCATACGCCGAACGGACTAATGCCAAACTTTACATATGATTTTTCTTGTTTTATAGCAGTATTTAAATCTTTTACAAGTTCATTTACATTGTTACGTCGCCAATCTTCTATATTTGTAAATCTACCGTTATTATATGTTTCGTACGTTTTCTGATCTGGAAATTCTTCACCGGCTACTTTATATGGATAAAAATAATCATCCATATGCAGCGCATCAATATCGTAATTTTGCACGATTTCTAAAGCACCTTCTGTTATAAATTTTTTCACTTCTGGAATACCGGGATTGTAATATAACTTTCCGCCATAAGAGACAACCCAATTGGGATGTTGCCTTGCAGGGTGATTATTCGATAATCGATTTATATCGGTGTGATTCATCGTTATTCGGTATGGGTTAATCCAAGCGTGGAATTCTATATTTCTTTTATGAGTTTCTTCAATCATAAATGCAAGCGGGTCATAACCAGGATCTTTTCCTTGTGTTCCTGTAATGTATTCAGACCAAGGACCGTAATTTGAAGGATAGAAAGCATCAGCGGTTGGTTTAATTTGTACAACAACTGCATTCATACCAGTGCTTTTTACATCGTCTAATAATCTTATAAATTCTTGTTTCTGTTTTTCAATGGGTAAGCCAGTTTTTGAGGGCCAATCAATATTCAGAACAGATGCAATCCATACAGCACGTAATTCATGTTTTTTGTATGCAGTATTTACTTCAGCATAAGTAGAGTGAGGGGGAATGAAAGAGAAAGGGATGAACAAGATGACGATACAACATATCATTAATAAACGTTTAACGATCATTTATACGCCTCCCTATCATATGATTATTTAAAATAATATAGGAGGCGAGGTTGACTTTGCAATAGAGAAAATTGCATATTGAAACATTAATTTAATAGGAAAAATATTTTTAATGAAATTTACTTTCATTATAACTAAATTCATTTACTACTTCATATGCTTGTTAGTAAAGTGAAACTTCCTTTCATTTGAAGGGTAATAAATTATAAGTATAGGAGGATTAATAAATGAAAGTTTTGTTCGTCTGTTCTGGAGGAATGTCCAGTGCAATTGTTGTAAACGCTTTAAAAAAAGAAGCGGAGAAAAATGGTGTGAACATGGAAGTGCATGCAATTGGAACGAATGAGGTAGAGGAAGAAGTAAAGAATGACTGGGATGTCGTAATGGTGGCACCTCAAATAAGACACCGATTTGACTCTGTAAAAAAATTTGCAGAGGAGGAATCTATTCCGTGTGGCATCATTCCACCGCAAGCGTACACGCCACTTGGAGGCCCGACTTTATTAAAAACTGTAAATGAATTAATTAGTTAGGGGGAAGCGTTATGAATAAGTTTGTCACGTTTCTTGATAAAAACTTATCTGGCCCGATGGCAAGGCTTTCTGAGCAGAGGCATCTACAAGCAATCCGTGATGGAGTTATTTCGGCGTTACCATTTATTATAGTAGGAAGCTTTTTTTTAATAGTAGCATTTCCACCACTGCCGAAAGATAGTTTCATATCGGTTTGGGCATTAAAGAATCAAACAAGTATATTGATACCATATCGTTTAACTATGTTTATTATGTCCTTATATATAGCATTTGGAATAGGATATAATTTAGCGAAAAGTTATAAATTAGATGCTTTATCAGGAGCACAGCTTGCGGTATGTTCACTACTTTTAACATTAACGCCTGAGTTAATTGATAAAAAAGGATTCATGCTTCCGATGACAAATCTTGGAGGTCATGGATTATTTGTGACGATGATCGTCTCTATTTTATCAGTTGAGATTTTAAGATTTTGTAAGAAGAATAACGTAACGATAAAAATGCCAGAACAAGTACCACCGTCAGTATCACGTTCATTTGAAGCACTTATACCTGCAGCATTCGTTATTATTATTATGAGTCTTATTACAGTCGTTTTTAAAGTTGATTTACATTACGTTGTAGATAAACTAGCCGCACCGTTAGTAAAAGCTGGTGATAGTTACTTTGGCGTTATTATACCTGTATTTTTAATTACGTTTTTCTGGTCTTTCGGGATACACGGAGTATCAGTTGTAGGTACTGTGGCAAGGCCACTTTGGGATGTGTATTTAGGAAAGAACGGTGAAGCTGTAGCAAGTGGAGCGAGTCATTTTCCGTTTATTGCACCAGAACCGTTTTATCAATGGTTTATTTGGATTGGTGGTTCGGGTGCAACGTTAGGGCTTGTGTTAGCTATGATTGTATTTGGTCGATCAAAATATTCGAAAGCATTATCGAGAACATGTATTGTCCCTGGGATTTTTAATATAAATGAACCGGTTATATTCGGTTTGCCGATCGTATTAAATCCAATTTTAATTATTCCTTTCGTCATTACACCGTTAGTAACAGCTACTATAGCGTATGCTGCAACCGCAATGGGATTTGTAACACCAACGCATATTATGCCGCCATGGACATTACCTGCTCCAATCGGTGCATATTTAGCAACAGGTGGAGATTGGCGTGCGATTGTATTAGTTTTTATAAATATAGCAATATCGTTCCTTATTTATTTACCATTCTTTAAAATGTACGACAAAAATATGCTTGAAATTGAAAAGAATGGTGACGGAGAGTCGGTTAATCCTTAATCTGCATGCTGTTATTTTGAGTGATAGACTTTTTGTCTATCACTTCTTTCACATTAAAATTAGAAAGGGGGAAATTGAATGAATATAAAATTTAGTTATAAAGGTGTGTTTTTATTATTATTTGGAGTGATTTGTGCAAATTTACTTTTTGTCCCTTTATTAGGCATGCTAAATTTATCACAAATGCATAGTATCTGGCTCGTTACAAGTATTGCGGCAAGCGTTTTGCTTACGGTAGTTGTTTCTTTCATTGATGGATCGTTTGCATCGAAAGCTCAGTTGTTTTTTAGATTTATATTGTTTTCGATTGGTTGTACGTTGGTTACTTACATGATTGTTTTTTAGTAAATAGGAGGTCATGCACGTTATGTATATTGCAGGGGTAATGTCTGGTACTTCATTAGATGGAATAGATGTAGCGCTCGTTCATATAGAAGGAAGTGGTGTAGATTCTAAAATCGAACTCATCCATTTTACTACTGTTCCATTTTGTAATGATATGAAAAATGAGATCCAACAAGCGTTATCAATTGAAACTTCGAATGTCCAACTTATATGTAGCTTGAATTTTAAACTTGGTTTATGCTTCGCCAATGCTGTAAAGGAAGTTTGTAAAGAGGCCAATTTTCCTTTGAGACAATTAGATTTAATAGGCTCTCACGGACAAACGATTTATCATCAGTCAAAGCAAGAAGAGAATATTATTTCTTCAACATTGCAAATTGGGGAACCAGCAGTAATAGCATATGAAACAAACACGACGGTTATCTCGAATTTCCGAACGATGGACATGGCGGCAGGGGGACAAGGTGCACCACTTGTACCATATTCAGAGGTTATTTTATATCGGCATCAAACTAAAAATAGACTACTACAAAATATTGGCGGGATTGGTAATGTTACAGTTGTTCCAAGTAAACGAAGTAAAGAGAGTGTTATTGCTTTCGATACTGGACCAGGCAACATGGTAATCGATGAAGTATGTCAAAGATTATTTCATGTACCATATGATCAAAATGGTTGGATTGCAAAGGAGGGGGTAGTTGTAGATGAAATTTTAACATACTGCATGAACCATCCATTTTTGAACATGAAACCACCAAAATCAACAGGTAGAGAACAGTTTGGAGAAGCGTTTGTGACTGAATTATTGAATCGATTTAAAAAGCATAGTAAAGAAAATATATTGGCAACTGTCACGATGTTTACAGCATGTTCAATTGTTCATCATTATAAGGCGTTTATTTTGCCGTATTATGAAATTGATGAGGTGATTTTAGGTGGTGGTGGAAGTTATAATAATACACTTGTTGAAATGTTACGGAATGGATTAAGAGAAGAGAAATGTAGCATATGTATACAAGAAGATATTGGTCATTCTTCAGCAGCGAAAGAAGCAATTGCATTTGCTATTTTAGCAAACGAAACGTATCATCGTAATCCGAGTAATGTGCCGAGCGCAACAGGTGCTAAGAATTCCGTAATTTTAGGGAATATAACATTCCCTCCATACGCAGATGAAAATGAGGCGAACATATGAAGTATATGATTGGAGTAGATGGCGGGGGAACGAAGACCGAGGCAATTGCATTTGATCAAGATGGAAATGAAGTTGTAAGAGGTACGAGCAGATTTGGAAATGTATTAATAGATTTTGATCAGGCACTTTTGCATATTATGGAAGCAATTAATCAATGCCAGAAGAGTTTAATAAATGAGCATTGCGTTTGTATTTGTTTAGGGTTAGCTGGTATAAGCGGAGCGAATACAAATGAATTAACATTACGTTTAAAAAAGAAATACGGAACAAAAATTGAAATTTTTAATGATGCAATGATCGCACATGCAGCTGCTTTAAAAGGTAAGGAGGGAATATTAACTATAGGTGGTACAGGTGCAATTTGTATAGGAAAGAAAGGGGAAGTATATCAGTATAGCGGTGGATGGGGACATATTTTAGGAGATGAGGGGAGCGGATATTGGATTGCATTACAAGCTTTAAAGAAAATGGCAATTCAGTTCGATCAAGGAATCAGTCTTTGTCCATTGAGTTTGAACATTCAAAGGCAGTTTCAACTTTTGACACCGTCTCATATAAAAAGCTTAGTATATACTTCTTCTAAAGATAAAATTGCAGCAATCGCGCCATTAGTTATTCAGGAAGCGAGAAATGGCAATGATGATGCGCATGAAATTATGATGCAAGCTGGAAAGGAATTGGCAAGGATTACAGTAAGTGTTTATAACAAGTTGAACTTTAAGCACTCAACGCCAATTGCAGTAAGTGGCAGTATATTACGTTTAGTTCCTGAAATATTTGCTGTATTTAAGAAATGCTGTGAAGATAGTATGAAAGAAATTACATTCGTATCACAAGCAGAAATGGCAGTGAAAGGAACATATTATTTAATGAGGGATATATATTTTTAAAAATAGTGTATGAGAATTTTTGTATGATTTGTAAAAATATGATGTTAAAATGTATAAAGGGATGTATGTTAAAAACGTACAATATACGTAGTAATTGAATATTGTATATGTAATCCCATGTAGAAAGTGAATGATTACATGATTAATAGTATGCAGTTTTTATATTTGGTGGCTTCTTATTTAATTGGAAACATATTGACCGCTTATATAGTAACAAAATTGAGACATAACGTTGATATTAGGGATGAAGGAAGCGGAAATCCTGGCGCAAGAAATATGGGGCGCGTATATGGAAAAGGGTATTTCATCGCTACATTTTTAGGTGATGCGATTAAAGGGGCAATCGTTGTTACTGTTGCAAAATATCTTTTTGAAGATCCTACATTCGTAATGTTAACATTATTGGCCGTTATTATTGGACATATTTATCCAGTTTTATTTAAAGGCAAGGGCGGTAAAGGTATTTCAACATTTATAGGAGGACTAATCGCATTTGATTATTTGATAGCGCTTACCCTCTTAGGCATTTTTATTGTATTTTATTTAATATTTAAAGGGTTTACGAAGCCAGGACTAATTACAATTGCTTGTTTACCAATTTGTATGATTCTTTATTCTTATTCTATTGTTACCACTATATTAAGTGGAATGATTATTGTACTTATTCTATATGTGAATCGAGAATAAAATGAATGTTTAATAAGTGGGGATAATCTCCACTTATCATTTTTTATTAAATAGATAAAGGAGATAAGGCATGGGGTTAATTTATAAAGTTGCTGATCAAGATTGGGAATTTGAAAGTATACATAAATTAAATTATAAAACTTTTGTGGAAGAGATACCACAACATGAAGAAACGAAAGACCGGTTTCGTATAGATCGGTTTCATAAAGAAAATACATATTTAATTTGTTTAGATGAGGATAGATTAGTAGGTATGGTCGCAGTGCGGGGAAAACGACCATTCTCGTTAGATTATAAAATCTCAAATTTAGATGTTTATTTGCAAGAGCATGGAGAAAAAATGTATGAAATTCGTTTACTTTCAGTAGAACGTGAATATAGAAATGGAAGAGCGTTGTTAGGATTAATTCGTTTTCTACATCGTTATTTGCTTCTAAATGGATATGAATTAGCACTCATTTCTGCAACAACACGTGAACTAGCTTTATATGAGCAAATGGGATTCAAATCTTTCCATACGTTAGTTGGTACAGAAGAAGCAGCCTTCCAGCCAATGTATGTTACCCCTGCTATGTTTGAAGAGTCGAGTGTTGGGGGGATTATGACGAAAGAATATACGTTTTTACCTGGTCCAGTAGATATTGAAGAGAACGTTCGAAAGGTATTTTCTACGCGGCCTATTTCGCATCGCTCTAAGTCATTTCAAGTGATGATGGGCAATGTGAAAAAACGGTTACTTTACATGACAAAAGCAAAACATGTACAGCTTATGTTAGGAACAGGGACGTTAGCAAATGATGCGATTGCTTTACAGTTACGCTCTTTAAAAGGGAAAGGACTAGTATTAACAAATGGGGAATTTGGTAATAGATTAGTTGGACATGCAAAACGAGCACGGTTACATTTTGATACGTATAAAAAGGAAATGGGAGATCCATTTATTTATACCGAATTAGAAGAAATCATGACAACTGGAAATTATGAATGGATTTGGTTTGTTCATCATGAAACATCTACTGGAATGTTAAACGATTTAAACGAGCTAAATACTCTTTGTAACGAGAATCAAATAAAACTATGTGTAGATTGCATAAGCTCAATTGGAGCAATACCATTAGACTTGAAGGATGTGTATTTTGCAAGTGGTGTTAGCGGTAAAGCGATTAAATCATATACAGGAATTTCTTTCGTTTTTCATAACCACATTGTAAAAATAAACGAGGCTGTGCCGGCCTATATGGACATTGGTATGTATGAAGAAAATGAAAGCATTCCATACTCACAATCATGGAATTTAATTTATGCATTGCAAGAAGCGTTGAAGAGATTTGAAGATGAAAAGGCATTTGTAAAAATTAAAGAGACATTCGATTATGTTGAAGAAGTTATTACTGATATGGGTTTAAAGCTTGTTTCACCTAAAGAACATGCCGGGCCAATTATACTTACTATTGTATTGAGCGAAGATCATTCTTCTAAAGTAGTAGGCGATGCATTAGCATTACAAGGATACATCGTTCATTATGAGTCATCTTATTTACAAAAGAATAATTGGATTCAAATTGCATGTTTAAATCATTATAAAGAACGTGATATGAAGAGAATGTTAAATTGTTTGCAAATGTGTTTATTTCAGAGTGGGGTACATATATAAAGACTTTTTCTTTTCGTATAAAGGAGCTACGACTTACGAAAACTTAGAAATAGAACAGTGGAAGAGGTGTCAGTATGATAACTAGAAAACTACGATTACATATAGACGATATTAAAAAAGCTCACAAAATTCTAGATAGAAATGCTCGTAAAACGCCATTAGTAAAATCTTTTTACTTGACTAGTAAAACGGGCGGAGAAATTCATTTGAAATTAGAAAATATGCAATTAACGGGTTCGTTTAAATTCCGTGGCGCATTTAATAAAATGTCGCGGCTCACGGATCAAGAAAAAGAAAGAGGTGTAATTGCATGTTCAGCAGGTAATCATGCACAAGGAGTTGCATTATCTGCTCATTTACTCGGTATTAAGAGTAAAATTGTTATGCCAATTTCTGCACCGCAGGCGAAAGTTGAAGCAACAAAAGGATATGGATCTGAAGTGATTTTACATGGTGAAACCTTTGATGATGCAAAGGCAAAATGTGAAGAAATTATAAAGGAAACAGGTGAAACATACTTACATCCATATGATGATGTAGAGGTAATGGCTGGTCAAGGTACAATTGGATTAGACATTCTTGATGATATGTGGGATGTAGATACTGTCATTGTACCAATAGGTGGAGGCGGAATTATTTCTGGTATTTCTGTAGCATTGAAATCTTTTAATCCATTCATTAATATAATTGGTGTCCAAGCAGATAATGTTCATGGAATGAAGGCATCTTACGATAAAGGCGCAATCGTAGAACATTATGAGGCGCCTACTATTGCAGATGGTTGCGCAGTTAAAATACCAGGAGAATTAACATTTGAAATTGTAAAAGAATTAGTAGATGATATTGTAACTGTATCAGAAAAAGAGCTGGAAGTAGCGATGAAAGATTTATTACAACGTGGGAAAGCTGTTGTAGAAGGTGCAGGTGCATTAGCAACTGCTGCACTTCTTGCAGGAAAAGTTGATAGCTATATAAAAGGAAAAAAAGTAGTAGCGGTTATATCTGGTGGGAACGTAGACTTACAGCGCATATCAAGTGTATGTGAGCACTTTTTTGTCGCTAATGAAGTGAAATAGTTTTATGAAAGAAGAGCTAAGAGAAATAGTCTTAGCTCTTACTTTTTGTCTACTGTTTACTGTAAGTAGCAATAAGCTTGCAAAATTTGCTGTTTAAAAATTATTTTATTTAAGCGCCTATTTTTACACATATCTTTAATGTTACAATAATTATTTCAATATTGTCGAAACGTAAGCAGAAATTTAATATAATAGTTTTAATGTGCTAATGAGCGGTGAGGAGGGCAGATCATGAATAAAGAAGAACAGGTCATGAACGGTTTCAGGGAATTATATAATAAGCTGGTTTGGCTTAATAAAGATAAGATGGAAGAAGGTCTTAAAGGTTTTAAGTCTTCTGAAGTCCACTGCATTGAATATATTGAAAACAATGCAGATTCTAACGTGACGCAACTCGCAGAGGCTTTTTATGTGACTCGCGGTGCTATAAGTAGAATGACTAAGAAGCTCATACAAAAAGGCCTTGTTGAAAGTTATCAAAAGTCAGAAAATAAGAAAGAAATTTATTTTAAGCTTACCGAACAAGGGAAAGAAATTTATAAAATCCATGAAAATCTGCACAAAGAGTTTCAAGAGCGGGATAAAGCTGTATTTGAGCAAGTAACTGAAGAAGAATTCGACAGTATAATTAGCTTTGTGGAAAAGTATAGTAGACATTTGGATGCAGAAATAAAGAAACAAGGTATACATATTAAATCGTAATACATTTTAATAATGAAATGGCAGCCTTACTCTAATATGAGAATAGGCTGCTTTTTTATTATTTTATCTTTGTTGACTAATCAACAAAACAGAGTTATTATTTTGTTGACAAAGCAACATTTTTTTGAGGGGAGAAGTTAAATGTCTATATTTAGATCAAAAAATGAAAGGGAAACTGAAAAAAGCATAGATAAACATGCGTTACTATTCGGACTTATTTCTGTATTTCTTTGTGGTATAGGTTTCAGTATCATCATGCCTGTAGTCCCATTCTTAGTACAGCCATATACAAGTAATCCGGAAGAACAAGCATTGGTTGTTACACTACTAACTTCCGTATATGCGGCCTGCGTGTTTTTAGCTGCTCCAGCACTCGGGGTTTTAAGCGATAAGTATGGCCGTCGTCCATTACTTTTAATATGCTTATTTGGTTCTGCAATTGGGTACTTAGTTTTTGGAATAGGAGGAGCTTTATGGGTACTATTTGCTGGACGCATAATAGAAGGAATAACAGGCGGAAGCATAAGTACCATTTTCGCATATTTTGCAGACATCATCCCTCCAGAACAGAGAACGAAATACTTTGGATGGGTGAGTGCAGTTGTAGGTGCGGGAACTATTATTGGACCAACTCTTGGGGGCTTACTTGCAAAGTTTGGTCATTCTGTACCTTTATACTTTGGAGCGCTCATAACTTTATTAAATGTTTTATATGGTATGAAATATATGCCTGAAAGCCTTGACAAAAATAATAGGTTAAAAGAGATTACTTTTGTAAGGTTAAATCCTTTTGCGCAGTTAACAAACATACTTTCCATGAAAAACTTAAAATGGTTACTTGTCTCAGCGTTTTTACTATGGATACCTAACGGATCTTTACAAGCGATTTTCACACAATTTACAATGGATACTTTCAGTTGGAAACCTGCATTAATCGGACTTATGTTTTCAATTTTGGGCTTTCAAGACATTGTTTCACAAAGTTTTATAATGCCAAAGCTTTTAATCAAGCTTAGTGATAAACAAATAGCAATTCTTGGGATGGTTTCGGAGATTATAGGATACAGTTTTATTGCAGCATCAGCTGTATTTTCACTCTCTCCACTACTTATCGTTGGAATGCTAATGTTTGGTTTTGGGGATTCAATTTTCGGGCCTTCATTCAACGGGATGCTTTCAAAGTCTGTCAGTTCTAATGAACAAGGAAGGATTCAAGGTGGAAGCCAATCTATTCAAGCTTTAGCAAGAATGATTGGTCCGATTATTGGAGGACAAATCTATGTATCACTTGGTCATGCCGCACCTGCTTTTATGGGTATGATTCTTATAGTAGCGGCAATAGCAGTTTTGTATAAGGGAATGCATGCAACTGTATAACAGATAGATATAAGAACAAATAAAAGGGAGTCAGAACTTAGGAACAAGTGCTGATTCCCTATTTGTTTACGGTTTGAGAGCTAAGAGAAATGCTTTTGTTTAGGAATTTATTCTGCTATGCTCTCATGGTGAAGGGTAATATTCAGTGAGGTGGAACTATTATTAATTACAGTTAGCTTTATTTGAAAGTAAAAAGGTAGGTAAATGACTAGATAATTTCATTATGCTTGTGCTGAAGTAAATAATGATTCCATCTTTACTTTGCTCTTCTCTCGGATTTCAGCATCTGCATGGCGCATCACATATTTATGCGCTACAGCGATTGCTAAAACATCATCTAATAAGCCAATCCCAATAATAGCAGCTATATCTGGAATGAAATCGATTGTTAATACGTAATAAGATAAAGCGGCTAATATTATGAATTTCGCCTTAGTAGGTAATTTTTTCTTTTTCATTGTGTAGAATAAAATAATACTTTCATATACGCTAGATTTACCGAGGTTTACAGAGCTTTTTTTGAACTTTTTCCAAAGTGTCTGTTTCTCCATATAAACACTCCTTTTACAAAACATAGATTTTTTAAAAGGATGGACAAAGAAGTGAGAGATTAATCAATTTTATTGTTTTTCTTAATTATATATTTCCATAAAAATAGGGGATTACCTGTTTAAAATAATATAATGTGGATTATGCAACGATTCATAGTGTTCCGTTACATAGTATATATATTGTAAAATGTATGTGGATGATTTAGTTATTATTATGCATTTTATAAGCGGTATGGGGGAAGCAAAATGAAAATAATAGAACTACCAATTGAATTCGAATTTAACGGGCAAAAACAATGTGTTTATCCAAGTTTAATTATAGTACATAATGAATTAACGTTAGTCGATACAGGATATCCAAGTTTTTTACCTTTAATTGAAAATGCAATATTAAAATATGGATATGAGATGAAAAACTTAAAAAATATAATTATTACTCATTATGATGATGATCATCTAGGGTCTGTATACGATTTTAAAGTGAAATATCCTCAAATTAATGTTATTGCTAGTGAAATTGAATCTAACTATATTAGTGGTGATATAAAATCAGAGAGGTTAGTTCAAGCTGAAGAAATGTTAGAACGTATGCCAAATGAAGAAAAAGAATTTGGTAAATGGTTTATACAACAGTTAAAAAATATAAAACATATTTCCGTCGATGAAAAAGTGCATGATGGTCAAATGATTTTGAATAATGAATGTCAAATAGTAGCGACGCCAGGACATACTTCGGGGCATATTTCATTATATTTTCCGAATTTAGATTGTGTAATTACGGGAGATGCGGCTGTTCAAGAGAATCGTGAGTTAGTAATAGCTAATCCGAATTTTTGTTTGGATATAGAAAAAGCGAAACAGTCTTTAAACAGGATTAAAAGTTTTAAAGCAGCAGAGTATTATTGCTATCATGGAGGAAAGCTTACTGTATAAATTAATGAAAACCGGTCTTTCCTAAATCGAAAAGATCGGTTTTTTAGTTCATATATTTTGCGATTTCAACCAAATCAGTAACATTATATTTCGGTAAAATTGAAATATATATGTAAAGAAGAATATATATATAATTTGAGCAAGGGTATAGGGGGGAGAAGATGGGTTCGTTATTTGATGTAATAGCAAAATTAAGAAGTTCATTTTGTCTTCTACTAACATGGAAGCATTAATAAAATCTGAGAAAAAGCAAAAAGATTTTGTTCATCTAGTACAGGATGAATATAAAAAAAGAAGATAAGAATTTTTTTATTTTTCATATTTGGCGAAACAAATGGTACAATGAAAGCTAATGTGAAAAATAAGGAAAAGAAGTGGTCTATTTGAAAAACTTTTTAGAATTAGGAATTAGTGAAACTTTTAATCATACATTACGTGAAAATGGAATTACAGAAGCAACACCAATTCAAGAGAAGGCAATTCCTGTTATTATGTCAGGTAAAGATATTATTGGGCAGGCGAAAACAGGAACGGGTAAAACGTTAGCATTCGTGTTACCGATTTTAGAAAAAATCGATCCAGAGTCTAGTGATGTTCAGGCTTTAATTGTTGCACCAACAAGGGAACTAGCTCTGCAAATTACAACTGAAATTAAAAAAATGCTTGTTCAAAGAGAAGATATTAATGTACTAGCGATTTATGGTGGGCAAGATGTAGCACAACAATTGAGAAAATTAAAAGGTAATACACATATTGTTGTAGCGACACCGGGGCGATTATTAGATCATATACGACGTGAAACAATTGATTTAAGTAATCTTTCAACGATTGTATTAGATGAAGCGGATCAAATGCTTTATTTTGGTTTCTTATATGATATTGAAGATATTTTAGATGAGACACCTGATAGTAAACAAACGATGTTATTCTCAGCAACGATGCCAAAAGATATTAAAAAATTGGCGAAGCGTTATATGGATGAGCCGCAAATGATTCAAGTACAAAGTGAAGAAGTAACGGTTGATACAATTGAGCAGCGTGTCATTGAGACGACAGACCGTGCAAAGCCAGATGCACTTCGTTTTATTATGGATCGTGATCAGCCATTTTTAGCTGTTATTTTCTGTCGTACAAAGGTTAGAGCAAGTAAGCTTTATGATAATTTAAAAGGATTAGGTTATAATTGTGCTGAACTTCATGGTGATATACCTCAAGCGAAACGTGAAAGAGTTATGAAGAGTTTCCGCGAAGCTAAAATTCAGTACTTAATCGCAACGGATGTAGCAGCTCGTGGACTTGATGTAGATGGTGTAACGCACGTATTTAACTTTGATATCCCTGAAGATGTAGAAAGTTACATTCACCGCATTGGCCGAACAGGACGTGCAGGTGGATCAGGTCTTGCAATTACGTTCGTTGCAGCGAAAGATGAAAAACATTTAGAAGAAATTGAAAAAACGCTTGGTGCACCAATACAAAGAGAAATAATCGAACAACCGAAGATAAAACGTGTAGATGAAAATGGAAAACCGGTACCAAAGCCGGCTCCGAAGAAATCAGGTCAAAATCGTCAAAGAGATAGCCGTGAAGGTTCAAGAAGTGATTCAAGACGTGATTCCAGAAATAGCTCAAGAAGTGATTCCAGAAATAGCTCAAGAAGTGATTCAAGAAATAGTTCGAGAAATGAAAATAACCGATCATTTAATAAGCCAAGTAATAAAAAAGGTAGTACAAAGCAAGGTCAGCAAAGACGTGGTCGTTAAATAGTTATAATTGTAAAAGAGTCGCAAAATATTGTGGCTCTTTTTTTGTTTGTATACAACAAGGATGATGGCAAGAAAAAACAAAAATTTCATTCACCGTATTTGAAATTTATAAAGGAAATTTTATAGTCCAAAACCATTAGAGCAAGGGTATTACTATCATTCAGCAGAACACTTTGGTTAAAAGAAAAGGTATTGAAGCGAGCGAGTATTTTCATTACACATTCCGCAATTATCGAAATAGAACAAGAGAAGTTTATGAAGGATTAAATTCGTATTGGTGTACGATCGTTGGAAACTGGAAAACTAATTTGTTAGTTTTGATCAATGAGGAACTCGAGAAGCACCACTGCCATCCTTATGGGGAAATTGCTTATGACGATGAAGGTAATGTAGTGATAATATGCGAAATAAGAAAAAAGGACTAGCAGTCGTACCTGCCGTCCTTTAATAGGAGAAAAAGTAATCTTGTTTAGAACTACGTATAAACAGAAAATCTGCTTGTAATTAGTTTTACCCTAAATATACATGTCTATACAAAAAAGGGATAAGTAAAAGATACTTATCTCCGGAAGGGAAATCCCAAGCACCAAAATGGCTCGTATTGGTCTGCAGGTTCAAAAGTAGTATATGTAAAACGAAAAATCTCATACAAAAAGCAGACAACGATTTTGGTTGTCTGCCAGTGAGCTCAATGAGTTAGCTAATTGTGATAATTTGCATCCCCATTGCGAGAAGAGTGAAGCTGCTTGTTCAAACAGCTTGTTGGTATTATTTTCGATTTCTTAAAAAATATACAGCAAAAGCAGATAAGTGAAGAACCTACCTGCTTTTGCTGTAACAAAAAATAAGAGGTATTAGCCGTGGATACGGCGGCTTGAAAATAGTATGCATTTTTATTTGAAAAATATTCAAGGGGTGAAGAAACATGGAATGTTTAATAAAGTTGTTTGTTTTATTAATCAGTTAATTAATAAAACAAAATAGTTATTTGGGAGAAAGGGAAAATGAATATGAGATGAATTGAAGCTGTTGAAGAATTACTTGAAGTGATGAAAGAATACTTTTGGAACGGAACATCTTTAAAGGGTGAAGCTAATGATTTTAATATTGTATCTTGGCTGATTGAAAAAGCGACGCGTAAAACAAAATAAAGATTTCATTTTGTAGCAATGGAGAATAGATATGTGTACTTATTGGGGGAAAGTAGATAAAGAGTTCTTTAAGAGGCAAGAACCGGAACAAAATAAAAGAGCGGCTAGCAAAAGCTAACTGCTCAATACAAGGAGATACAGAGAAGACTACTTTAAATGAATGTTGGCATACAGCCTACATACAGTATTGACCGAATATTTATTTTAAATTCAATTTATTTAAAGTAAACATCCCAACAGATAAAATGGTTGCGCCTGCTACAGAACCTAGCCAGTCTCTCCAACCTAATGTATTTAAAGATGCATCTGTTAAATCCGTAATTAAGAAGATAGCAAACATTAATACACCAAATGTTAAGCATCCCCAAAATGTTTGCAAATATTTAATCATCTTCTTTCGGAACTTGCTCATATAAATCACCCTTATTAATAATTTATATTTTTATAAATAAATTATCGCATGTGCAAAAATTAAAAGTGCGAAATATGCAATATTACATATTGGAACTCAACAAAATACTCCATTGATAAGTACATAGATCGAACGGAGGGGAACCGTATCGTATGAATCAATTGTCATTTTTTGAAGTCATCGATGTAAAGGAGATGTGCTGACTTGTGGTGAAGGAGCTGAAAAACTACAAAGTGTTGTGCGTCTGGATAAAGAATCGAGAAAAATAGGATCAAGCGGAGGGCATCGTTCTTTTCCTAAAATGAAAGGTGACGATAAGAAACATGAGATACGTTTTAAACAAATTGAGCGGACGTTAAAAAATAAAAATTTATAAAGGAAATGGAAAGTATGGTGTTGTATATGTACGATAATAGGAAACTTTTTGCAAACTAAACATATAATTTTAATAGACCGACAGTCGGTCTGGTGGGAAGGAGAACTTGAATGCGAATTGTAAAGGAGTATGAGGAGCGTAGAAAGGAAATTTTAGAAACAGCTGAGCGTTTGTTTCTTACGAAAGGTTATACGAAAACAACCGTGAATGATATTTTAAAAGAAATTGGTATAGCAAAGGGGACGTTTTATCATTATTTTAAGTCGAAGGAGGAAGTAATGGATGAAATCATTATGAGGATTATTAAAGAGGATGTCACTAAGGCGAAAAGGATTGTCTCCAATCCCGATATCCCCGTTTTAGATAAGTTATTTAAAATTTTAATGGAACAATCACCAAAATCAGGAGATGTAAAAGAAAAAATGATCCAACAATTCCATCAAGCAAATAATGCAGAAATGCATCAGAAAAGTTTAGTGCAATCCATTATACATTTATCTCCTGTATTAACGGAAGTTTTAGAGCAAGGAATAGAAGAAGGCATATTTTATACTCCATACCCACAAGAAACAATTGAATTATTACTCTCTTCAGCACAAGTCATATTTGATGATGGTTTATTCCAGTGGAAAACGGAAGAAATGATGAGAAGAGCTAAGGCTTATATTAAAATGATGGAAGTATCTGTTGGAGCGAAAGAAGGGTCCTTTAATTATATGATCGAGGTTTTAATGAAACAGAAATAGCTTTTTTCTGTTTGGGTATTATAGACCGGCAGTCGGTCTATGCTAAATGAAGGATGTGATGTGGATGCCGGCAAGTATTCAATCTTCCTTGAAAGATTTTCACTTAATGGTAAGTGGTCAAATTATTACTATTTTAGGTTCAACACTATTACGTTTTGCACTGTCTTTATATGTGTTAGATATAACAGGACGTGCCGATATATTTGCGGGGTTATATGCGGTAACGAGTATCCCGTTTTTGTTAGCTCCTCTTGGCGGAGCGATAGCAGATCGTTTCAACCGCCGTAATGTAATGGTCATTTTGGATTTTATAAACGCTGCTATTGTATTAAGTTTTATAGTTTTGTTATTAACTGAATCGGTATCTATTTTATTGATTGGAGCAATTATGTTTTTACTAGCAGTCATTAGTGCAATGTACTCACCAGTTGTTATGGCAAGTATTCCGCAATTAGTTCCAGAGAAAAAGTTAGAACAAGCAAACGGTATCATAAATGGTGTGCAAGCATTATCTAATATAGTTGCACCTGTACTAGGAGGAATATTATATGGCATAATTGGTTTGAAAATGCTCGTAATAACAAGTTGTCTTGCTTTCTTTTTATCTGCAATTTTAGAAATGTTTATTACAATACCTTTTATAAAAAGAGCGCAAGAAAGCCATATCATACCGACAATTGTAAAAGATATGAAAAAAGGTTTTCTTTATGTTTTAAAGCAACCTTTTATTTTGAAGGCTATGTTACTTGCAGCTTTACTAAACTTAATTTTGACACCGTTATTTGTTGTTGGAGGACCTATTATGTTACGAGTAACTATGCAGAGTAGCGATACGATGTATGGAATTGGAATGGGATTAATTGATTTCGCAACCATATTAGGGGCATTGTCAATCGGTTTCTTTGCTAAAAAGTTACAGATGAAAACATTATATAATTGGATGCTTATCATAGCTTTATTAGTAATGCCAGTGGCACTATCAGTTACACCGTTTATTCTTAATTTAGGATACTATCCACCATTTATCCTCTTTATACTTTCTTCTCTTCTAATCGCAATGATTATGACAATTGTATCCATCTATGTGATTACTGTAGTCCAAAAGAAAACACCAAATGAAAATCTAGGAAAAGTGATGGCAATTATAGCAGCGGTATCTCAATGTATGGCACCAATTGGGCAAGTCGTATATGGTTTTATGTTCGAAGGATTCAGTACGAAAATTTATTTACCTATATTTGCTATTAGTTTCATAATGACAATAATAGCTATATTGACGAAGAAAATATTAAGAAATGAAGGGAACTAGCTTCATATGCTTAGAGTATTAGCGAAACCCAACCCTAATCAATTCTTCATCATTTATTTCAATTACGAATCTATATTCTTTGTCTAATAGCCAGTAATAAAAACTGACTGCATCAACGTCAACTAGTGATTGGAATACTTTATCAAGATTTGTACTTACTACAGGGATTTCATAGTTATCCCATATTATAAAAATCTGTTCGTCAAAATCTAGTTGGTTTGCTCTAATAAGGGAAATTAGTTGTTCTTTGTTCGAAGCTATGAATTGATTATCTATCTGTTCCCAATCTATTCTTCCCGAGACAGTTATAGGAAATGAATTCATTAAAATAGTAGCAATCTACTGGCTTTTTTCTTGGGAGAAAATGAGAGTTTCGTTTCCTAGGGATTCAAGGCATTCACTAAATAAAGGGTTTGTGTCATTGTTGTTTTTGGTTTTCAGTGCTCTTAACTTTTGTCGCAATTTCCATTGTCTTGACGATCTATCATCCATTTTTAACATTCCTTATACAATTATTTAAGAATGAGTATAGCATATAAGGGAAGTCTTTATGAAAAGGAACTTTTTAAATATAAATTAAACAAAAGCGTTATTTGAAAAAAAAGCCTTTTAAGGAAAGATAAGAGGCCATCAAAAAATATAACAACATGAAAATTTTATATTATGTATATACAATTTAAAGAGTTAGTGGAAATAAAAAAATGTATAAAATTCTTATAAAAAAGCCCTAGGATTAGGGGATCTAGGGCTTCCTCTGTTGGTATATCTCACACGACATTATAAAAAGAAAAGAACTTAATGAAGATAACACATGAATGTTTCGTAAATGTATCAAAAAAGTGAACAAAAGCGTTATTTTATTAGAAAAGTATGATTATATGAAATATCATGCATGAAAGAAGAGGCGTTAGCAAAAATATCCATTAACGAAATCAGCTTTATTTTTCAGCAAAGTAACCTTCTTAAGTGACTCATATTGTAAAGGTAGCAGCGAAAACAGAAAGAGTTCTTTTTATGGCGGACGGAGAAGTTGTTAGTGAAATACAACTAGGCAAGTTTAGGAATGATGATTTAAAAGCGCGAGAAGAGAAGTTGTTAAAATGGTTAGCTGTACTCGGATTTTAAAGACAAAAACTCCTATTGAATATAGGATTTTTTTCTTTGTTTGAAAGTTCAAAAAGATATATAATAATTTTCTAACTATTAATTCGTGGAGGGGTGTTAATGAAAAATGAAATGTTACACACACAAGAAGACATTTTAAAAATGCTTGATTCATTATTAAGACCTGCAGAACCATTTTGGAATGAGTTTTATGAGAATAGAGAAAAGGATGTTCCGTTTTTTGAAAATGTTCCAGATGAGAATCTAGTTTCGTATATACAAAAAGAGAGAGTTTCAAAAGGGAAGGTATTAGAACTTGGATGTGGTCCAGGTAGAAATGCCATTTATTTAGCGACTCAAGGATTTGATGTAACAGCAGTGGATTTATCTGTAGAAGGCATTAATTGGGCTAAAGAAAGGGCATTGGCAAAAGAGGTAGAAATTCATTTTATTTGTGATTCAATTTTTAATTTAGAGGTTCAAAACGAATTTGATTTTGTATATGATTCGGGCTGTTTGCATCACATTCCACCGCATAGAAGAATAAATTATGTGGATTTAATTAAAAATTCATTAAAATCGGGTGGTTATTTCGGATTAATATGTTTTGCGGCAGGCGATTTAGATGAGCGAAATGGATCGGAAATAACAGATTGGGACGTATATAGAGGGTGGAGTCTACAAGGTGGTCTTGCATACTCGGAAGAAAAGTTAAGAGAGATATTTAAAGAATTTGAGGTAATTGAGATTAGAAGGATGAAACAAATGAAACAACCGAAAGAAATGTTTGGAGAATCATTTCTTTGGACAGCATTATTTAAGAAGAAATAATAAAGTAGATAATTGACAAACTCATCGTTTTTATAGACAATATATTAAAAGGAACATACGTTTGTTTTTTGGTGGCGTATGTTTTACATAAATACATAGCAAGGGGCTGTCTCCATATGAGTAACGCAAATCAAAAAATTACTACGTTTTTAATGTTTGAGGGCAAAGCTGAGGAAGCGATGAATTTTTATACGTCGCTATTTGATCAATCAGAAATTGTAAGTATTTCTCGCTACGATGAAAATGGACCTGGTAAAGAGGGAACTGTAATTCATGCAACTTTTACGCTAAATGGCCAAGAGTTTATGTGTATTGATAGTTATGTAAATCATAATTTCACATTCACTCCAGCTATGTCTCTTTATGTAACTTGTGAGACAGAAGAAGAAATTGAAATGGTCTTTCATAAATTAGCGCAGGATGGAGCGATTCTTATGCCTTTAGGTTCTTATCCGTTTAGTAAAAAGTTTGGCTGGTTAAATGATAAGTATGGTGTATCTTGGCAGTTAACTCTTGCTGAATAAAAAAAGAAAAAGCGTAGCTTATTTGTTTGTAAAAGATGTTCATCTTGTATGGAATGAAGTTTCTAGGGTTTTAAAGAATAAAGGTGTTCTTATTGCTGGATTTACAAATCCGTTACTATGGATTTTTGATGATAACCAAGAGCAAAAAGGTATTCTGGATGTTAAACATTCAATTCCTTCATCAACATTGGATTATTTACCAGAGGATGAAGTTCAAGATTACATCGATTCAAATCAAACAATAGAATATGCGCATACTTTAGAAGACCAAATCCAAGGTCAAATTGAAGCTGGTTTTGCTATAACAGGTTTTTATGAGGATGATTTTGGTGGAACAAGGATATTAGATAAGCATATTAAAACATTTATTGCGACAAAAGCTATAAAGTTAAAGATGGATTAAGAATTTTTGCTTGTCACACGGGGCGTTAGTCGAAGAAGGCTCTTAAAATAGAAAAGGATGGTGCTTTCCATCCTTTTCCTTATGTATTTTGAGTGTCGAAACTATTCTCAAAACAAGCTTTACACTACTAGTTGTATAATTAGGTTATGCTTTTATATTAAGAATTTTGCTGACCGAATCTTTTCCCGAGTTTAGCTAACAATTCAGGTTGATCGCTTTGGCTCATTATAACTTCAATAAAGATAAGTTGATTCTTATTAAAAATTATATTTGCTAAGGTTTCTGCTAATTCTGCTTCATTTTCTACTTTAAATGTTAGACTTTTTTCTTCTGATCCAAATATCATTGATAGTTTATTGTAATCCCACATCTGTATGTCATTATAAGGTTGGTTTTGGCCGTGAATGGCACGTTCAACAGTGTATCCGTTGTTATTGATTAAAAATATAATCGGTTTTAAATTTTGACGTAGTATAGTTGATAACTCTTGGGCAGTTACTTGGAAAGAACCATCACCAATAATTAAAATGTTGCGCCGTGATAAATTGGCGAGCTGTGTACCAAGTAGAGCGGGCAGTGTATATCCGATAGATCCCCATAACGGTTGTCCTACATATGCAGTGTTATTAGGTAGAGGGATAGCAGCGCTACCAAAGAAAGGTGTTCCTTGCTCTACAATTAAGACGTCGTTTTCTTGTAAGAAATGGTATATATGCTGCCAAAAACGTTTTTGTGTGATCATTTGTGCTTTTGGATTGAACTCTTCAGTAAAAGGTGATGATTCTAAAATAAATGGCTTAATGTCAAGGGTATTTTTATTACGATGCTCAATTAAATCACTTAAATGTTGTAAAACATCCTGCATTACAACTGGACCGTATTTTTTATCTATAATTTTCACAGTGTAGGGATGGATTTCTATCACTTGTTCTTTTGTAAAACCTTGTGTGAAGCCGCCTGTAATAGTATCAGTTAACTTCACACCAATACTAATAATACAATCAGACTCATCAATTCTTTTTCGCAAGTACGGAGAACTTACATCACCAGTATAAACACCTATAAATTGAGGGTGTTTTTCTGGGAATATTCCTTTTCCCATACTTAACGTCGCGATGGGAAACCCAGTTTTTTCTACGAATTGATGTAAATTTTCTTTAGCGTGAAATCGATCTACTTCAAAATCAGCTAAAATAACAGGTTTTTTGGCGTTTTTTATTTTTGAAGTGGCATGTAGAAGCATTTTATCCAACGCTTCTTTATTACTTAAAATCGGTTTATATAAAATTGGTTCTGTAGGTTTATTAATTGGTTTATTATACACATCAATCGGCAAATTAATATGAACAGGGCGTTTTTCATTCCAACATGCACGTAAAACACGGTCAATTTCCTCAACAGCATGCTCAGGTGTTACATTTGTTTGTGCCACAGTGATTTCTCGATACATATTGGAAAAGTGGTCGAACTTTCCATCGCCTAACGTATGATGAACGATTGCTCCATTTTCCATTACTTTTGTTGGTGGCGTACCCGTGATTTTTATAACTGGTACGTTTTCTGCATATGAGCCAGCAATGCCGTTAATGGCGCTTAATTCTCCGACACCGAAAGTAGTAATAAGAGCAGCGATTCCTTTTATGCGAGCGTACCCATCTGCTGCATATGCAGCATTTAATTCATTACAATTGCCAATCCATTTTAAACTTTTATGTGCTATCACATCATCTAAAAAGGCAAGATTATAATCACCAGGAACCCCAAATATATGTTCAATTCCTAATTCGTGTAGTCTATCCAATAAATATGTACTTACAGTATATTGTTTTTTCAAATGAATCATCTCCTAATTATGCAATGAATGTTTCAATAGACTAAAGAAGTTCTAATGCGTTGATTAAAATATTCATTACTAGATTGTGGTATAATTTACATACAGGGGGAAAGTAGATGACACAACATAAAGAAGAGCAGATGAATGAGGCATTAGCATTATTTTATTTTGCATATAAAACATTTACTGAAAAGCCAGATGAAATTATAAAAGAATATGGCATTCAACGAGTACATCATCGAATTTTATTTTTTATCGCACGTTTTCCAGGGATAAGTGTAAATGAGTTATTATCACTATTAGAAATAAGTAAACAAGCTCTCCACGGGCCGCTACGTCAACTTGTGGAAAAGGGCTTAATTGAGAGTAATGAAGCTATGCATGATCGACGTGTGAAACAGTTGTCTTTAACAGAAAAAGGTACAGATTTAGAGAAAAAACTGAGTGATGTACAAAGACAACAAATGGGTGCTATTTTTTCAAAATTTGGTGAATCATGTGAGGACAATTGGCACCAAGTTATGAATGAAATGGCAAATAGCCGATCAGGTTTTGATGCTTGGATATCGAAACGGGAAATACCAGTCGATCAAAAATAATGAAAAAGCTTCTGTTTTTATCGTTTGAAAAAGAACAAATTTTATCCATACATTTGGCAACTATCGATTGGTCATAGAGTGAATGGATAAAAAGATACATTACTAGATACTTTATACGTGTACGTAATGGAACAATAAAATTCACATTTCCGAAAGGGGAATTATAATGATAAAACTTGTACTTATTCGTCACGGACAAAGTTTATGGAATCTTGAAAATCGCTTTACTGGATGGACAGATGTTGATCTATCAGAGAATGGATTAAGTGAAGCGAGAGAAGCAGGAGCAATATTAAAGAAAAACGGATATACTTTTGATGTGGCTTATACATCTGTATTAAAACGCGCAATTCGGACGTTATGGATTGTACTTCATGAGATGGATCTTACTTGGGTCCCAATACATAAATCTTGGAAGCTAAATGAAAGACATTATGGTGCATTGCAAGGGTTGAATAAAGATGAAACTGCTCAAAAATATGGTGAGGAGCAAGTTCATATTTGGAGAAGAAGTGTTGATGTAAGACCACCGGCTCTTACTGAAGACGATCCTCGATATGAAGCGACCGATCCAAGATATAAAACACTCAAAAAAGGTGAATTTCCATTAACTGAATGTTTAGAGGATACGGAGAAGAGAGTACTTGCTTATTGGCATTCAGAAATTGCGCCGACATTAAAAAGTGGTAATAAAGTAATTATTTCATCACACGGTAACACAATTCGCTCGCTAGTAAAATATTTAGACAACCTTTCAAGTGATGGTGTAGTTTCATTAAATATTCCAACTAGCATTCCGCTTGTTTATGAATTAGACGAAAACTTACGTCCGATTCGTCATTATTATTTAAGTATGGATGGAGAAGTACCTGAAGGGGAAATTCCGAAACATATTTCTTTTTAATACGAAAATTTGAAATGAATGCTTGTCTACATATACAATATAGACTCATGGTAAAGTGAAATTTTAATCAGTGGGGTCTTACTGCTCACAAATAGCAGGATAAAAGACGTGGTACCTTCTAATATATATGCGATGTAGCTAATTTTAGAAGCTTGTCCACGTCTTTTGTCATAAAGAGAGCAGCTTGCGCATGTAATGATATCGTGAGTAGTTTTTGAATGGAGGGTGATGTGATTAATGATCTCTAACATTCGAATTGGCTTATTTGTTTTAGCGATTGTCTTTGTAGTCCTTGTTTTCTTTTATTGGAAAAATGAAGAGTTGTACGAGGAGAAGAAGCAACGTATTAGAAAGACTTGGTATGGTTTGTTTATCATATCTGTCACCGTGTATTTCATGATAAAAGGAATCGATTTAACCCTCTGGAAAAATCTTTTAATGTTTACTGCAATGGTTATTTTTGTTGATATTGCGTTCATTTTAACGCCTAATATTTCAGAAATATGGGGTGCAAAATTTAGCGATATTGGCAAGACAGTTCAATCCATAAAACGATCATTAATTGCATCTAAAGCAAGAGGAGAAATATACACGACAATTATTCAAAATGTTAATCCAGCAGTATTCGGTACGATGGAATGGCATACGGAAGAGGAATATACAAAGAGCTTAAATGCATTTTTAGATTCATACGGGGAAAAGATTGGCGCGAAAATTGTTGTTTTTGAAGCCGCGAAAGAATTAAATACAAACTTTCGTGGTATTCGCTCGCAATTTAGTATTATCGTTCCGTTAGAACATATCGAGCAATTGAATGAGCAGAAAGCGGTGCAAGTAGAAAATGTCGGGGTTATACCAGCAAAAATAGTAAGTGACGTTTTCATTGTTATTGATGGAAAGAAAAATAACCTGCAAGATCGGGATTTTGAAAATGTATATAATTTAACAATACATCATAGTTATTTTAGTAAATAAGGACAGAATCTTTTTCTGTCCTTTTCTTCTATACATAAATTAAAAACAAAATCCGACAAAGTTGAATAAAATTGGACAATCATTCCTACACTAGCATGTAGAGGTGATTGTAGTGGTAAAAGATTATGACAATGATTTTTTTAAAGAAGATAACGAAGATACAACAGATTTCTCTTTAATAAAAGGGGATACGTTGCAGCAAGTAGAAGAATTAGAAGAAGAATTAAAAAGAAAATCATAAGTGTACACTCTTTTTACATTTGCTATATAATATAAATAAAAGGTTGTATCTTTTTGAAAAGGGGGAGAAGAGATGGCTGAAGTCAATGTACAAAAGTCTTCGTTTTTTAAAGAAAAAAAAGAAGAATCCAATACAGATTTCTCTCTTGTGAAAGGTGCATTAACGGAGAGTATAAATCGGTTAGAGAAACTGATGAATAATAGTAGTTCAAAATATATACAGGTGAAAAAAACAAAAGAAAATGCATAGAGCATTTTCTTTTGTTTTTTTATTTAATAGTAAACTTATCTTTTACTTTTTCAGGTAAATCTGCTTTCTGAATCTCTTCATAGGACTTTACTTCAATTGATGATATTTCATTTTTGCTATTATCATCTTGATCTACATAAAGGCGTAAAAACGCGTCTTCATTTAATTTATGGTTGTTTTCTTTTTTTGTACTTCTAAATGTAATTTGTTTTTTGACACCATCTTCATCATATGCGGGCAGCGTATAGTTTCGTAAGTTTCTACCATCTACTTTTTCGATAGTTCCTTCGCCTTTTATCTGCATGTAATATACATCCTTACCAATTCTATTTAGTGACGCTCTCTCACAGCCAATAGTAAAACTAAAAAATAATAAACATAGTGTAATAATTGCTAAAAACTTTTTCATTTTCTTTATCTCCTTTAATGTGTTTCTTTAAAAAGTATACGACTATTATTAAATGAGAAAAATCGATATAGCTTACAACGCCCTTACAATATTGTAAGAGTGTTGTACATAAAATGAACAATAAAAGTTAAAAGAAAGGTAAAATAATGAATCATGGTATAATGATAAAAGACTTACATACTATTTTTTCATTTTGAGAGGAGCTTGAAAAATGTATTCTACTTTAGAACAATTAACAAAGCACCCTGTATTTTATCATTTTGCAGAAATTTCAAAGATTCCTAGAGGATCAGGTAATGAAAAGGAAATTAGTGATTATTTAGTGGGCTTTGCAAAAGAGCGTGACTTAGAAGTCATTCAAGATGAAGCATTAAATGTCATTATTAAAAAAGAAGCAACAGCTGGTTATGAAAATGTACCAGCTATTATTATTCAAGGTCATATGGATATGGTTTGCGAAAAAAATCAAGCAACAGTACATGATTTTGAAAAAGATCCAATTGAATTACGAATCATTGGGGACATGTTATATGCAAATCAAACAACTCTAGGTGCTGATAATGGTATTGCAGTTGCGTATGCATTAGCTTTATTAGATTCGAAAGAAATTCCGCATCCAGCACTTGAAGTCGTTATCACTACTGAAGAAGAAACGACAATGGGCGGGGCTTTTGCTATTGATCCAAATCATTTTGAAGGAAAGATATTTATAAATATTGATTCTGAAGAAGATCATAAATTACTTGTAAGTAGTGCAGGTGGTGCGAAAGCTGTTGAAACAATTCCCGTAATTTGGGATGAAGCGCCAGCGAATATGGATGCATACCGTCTATATGTTGGTGGTCTAAAAGGCGGACATTCTGGTATGGAGATTGATAAACAACGCGGTAATGCGAACAAAGTATTAGGACGAGTATTACGTGATTTATCAGCACGTACGGAGTTTTACATAAGTGAAGTTCACGGCGGATTAAAAACGAATGCAATTCCGCGTGAAAGTGTAGCTACAATTTTAATTCGTACAGAAGATGTAGGACAAGTAGAAGAAAAACTAGAATCATGGACACGTGTATTACAAGAAGAAATGCGTGCTGTTGATCCAGATGTTCATGTTACACTGACAAAATTGGATGAAACAGTTGAAAAAGTATTTGCTAAAGAGACACAAAAGCAGCTTATTTCATCATTATTCTTAATTCCGAATGGCATTCAAAGTATGAGCATGGATATTAAAGGTCTTGTAGAAAGCTCAACAAATTTAGGCGTTATTGAAACGTTGCAAGATGAAATTAAATTACGTAACGAAGTGCGAAGTTCTGTAAGTAGTTTAAAACAACATGTTACAGAAGAAATCAAATATATTGCTGAATTAGTTGGTGCTACATTTGAAATAGAGTCAGAGTATCCAGAATGGCCATACAATCCAAACTCACAAATTCGTAATTTATTTGAAAAAGTACATCAAGAAAAATACAATAAAGAAATTGAAATCTTCGCTGTGCATGCGGGGATTGAGTGTAGCGCATTCGTTCAAAAGATGCCTGAATTAGATGCAATTTCATTCGGACCAGACATTTTCAACGTCCACACTCCAGATGAACATATCAGTATCTCTTCTGTAGTGAATAACTGGGGATTCTTCATTGATGTAATGAAGGGTACGAAAGAATTAGCTAAGTAATAACGACGAAATAAAAAGGAGCCTATAAAAATTTATAGGCTCCTTTTTTGTATTGGAATTTATCCCGCTATTTGCCGGGCAGCCCGATTGGTTCAACTAATAATCGTGGGGGATGAATAAAACCACTACTGATTAAAGTTTCACTTTATGAGAAGTCATTTTTCGTTAGTATGTAATATTAAGCTTGAACAATTAATAAGGATGAATTGTTGATGTTTTTTAGTACTAATGAAGGGGTGGAGAAATGAAGGAAAGAAAGCATTTTATTGTTTGTATGTTTTTATTGTTTTTCACATTTAGTTTTATTGGTGTTCAGAAAATAATAGCAGAAGAAGTTGAATTTTCAGGAACAACAGCTCCATTGAATGTAAATGTTAGAGAGGCAAAAAGTTTGAATGCAAATATTGTAGATGTGATTCCCGGAAATAAAAAAGTATCTTTTAAAGGATGGGAGTATGGTGAAGCGGTTAAAGATTACTGGACAGGAAATTTAGATAATCGTTGGTTTTATTATTTTAAAGATGGAAAAAAAGTATATGTAACGTCAGCGTATATTAATGGAAATCCCCCAAGTACACCAACAGACCGTAAATTATCTGTACCTAACATATTACAAGAAAGATCAAATTGGTGTTGGGCAGGCACTTCGGTTTCAGTTTTAAATTATTTTGGGAAAACTCCTTCACAAGATCAGTATGTTAGGTATGTTAAGGGTGGATCATATAATAATCCTGCAACTTCACGTGAAATACAATATGGATTATCGGGATATGGTGTTAGCTCAGCTATAAGTTCTGGAGCAAAATCTTATGATTGGTTCAAAAGTCAAATTAATAGTAATCAGCCGATGATTGCACTCATTATGTGGCAAAATGGAGCTAACATCGGACACTTTCTAGTACTTGATGGATTTTATAAAGGGACAAATGGAACAGATTATATAACATACATGGACCCTTGGTATGGTGATCATTATAATCATAATTTCAGTACGTTCCATAACAATAATAATTTTTGGTGGAGTGAAACTGTTTATAATATCCATGCAAACTAATAATATTAAAAGCGGGGGTTCATAAATGGGAAAACTACTTAAGCTTGTGATACTGTGCATGTGCTTAATGACCGTTATTATTTTCGCTAGTAAAATTAGTTATGCATCAAAAAATAAAAGTGAATCAGTACAATCGATCGCATTAAAAGATTATCAATATAGTAAGGGAAGTTCTTCTGAAAATTTAAGTTTTGAAAAAATAACAACATCTCCATTTTCGTTACCAATCTATGAAACAATTCCAGCACAGCAAATTTTAAATAGCTCTGAATTTAAGAATTTACTATTACCAACAAATGAAAAGCTGTGGTTTATTATGAAGGGTGAGCAGCCAGAAGGACTAATTGTTGCGAATGATACTGAACCGATTCGAACGGGCGGAGAAAATAGAAGTAAAGATTTATATGGATTATATAAAGCAATAAAAAATAATACAAATGAAACAAAAGATATTAGTTATTTCGAATTTGAAGGGCAAGGAATATTGGTAGTAAATCAAAATAATGATCAAGAAATATACCTTAGTAAAGGTGCCGCTGCCATATTAAAACTTCCTGCTGGGCAAAAAGTATTGAGCACTGAAGTAATACAGAAAATGAAAGAGAGAATTGTAACTGGTTTTGAATAGTGGTAATGTCTGATTTTTTTTGTTTATACAAGGTTGAATAGGGAACAGGATCAATGGTAGCATTAGGGCATCTTTACTGTTTGAAACCTAATAGTGTATATAAAAAGGTTAGAGAAGTTAATTCTCTAACCTTTTTATATTAATGTCTGAAATTTAAAAAGTGATGGAGTAAACCAAATAATAAAAGTTTGTTTGCTCTTCTATTTTTATTTGCAATTTAAACTCGTTATATTCCGCTATCTATTGTACAACCTTTTTACATAGCTGAATTTTTTTATTTGAAAATAAGGGTGCATCTATAAAACCATAATGATAAACTAAAATACCTAATTCCACTCTAGAATTAATATGCCATTTTTCTTTAATATGATTAATTATCGTTGAAATTCTTCGAGGGGTAACATATATTTTTTTGGAAATTTCTGCATCCGTATATCCTTTTGCTACATAAATAGCCACTTCTAACTCTCTTTCGGTCAACATTCTTTTCATAAAATACGCTCCTTCGAAATTATTTATATAAATATCAAAAGAAACTATTAAAAGAAATAAAGGTGAAAAATCATATTTATTTTAATCCGGCTATTTGCGGGTAGTAAGACTCCCACCTCAAAATCTAGATGTGGCAAAGAAGTCGGACTCCCTGTAAACGCCTGCCTGGGATGGACTAATAATCAGTGGGGGTGAATAAAACGCACATTGATTATTGGTGAACCATATTTTAATAATTTCTCGTATTGTGGTACAAGTTTGTAAAAGAAACTATAAATCCATATAATTAGTAATTGTAACTATATCAATTTTACATTACATTAAAAGTTGGAAAATATTCTTATACTCATAAAGTGTTACATTTGAGGGAGGAAAGATGGAATTCTACAATCTTGGTATTATTATTAAAGAACTTAGAAAGAAAAAAAACATGTCACAATCTGAATTATGTCATGGAATATGTTCACAAAGTCAAATTAGTAAGATAGAAAAAGGTATTATTTATCCATCTAGCATATTGTTGTATCAATTATCTGAAAGACTTGGTATTGATCCAAATTATATATTCGCACTAACCAAAAATAAAAAAATAAAATATATTGAAAATGTAAAATGTGTAATGAGAGATTGTGTAAAACAAAAACAATATAATGAGCTTTACGAAATAGTAAAAAAAGAGAAAAATGATGATAATTTCCAATCAAAAGAAGATAAACAATTTCTATTATGGCATGAAGCGATTGCTATATATTATGTAAATGGAGCAACAAGTAATGCTTTTGACATTTTAAATAGAGCACTAAAACAAACCTTAAGTAGTACTCACTTTTTATCAGAAAAAGAAATAAGCATAATGAATTCAATTGCTATAATACATGCAGAAAATGAAGAGTATGAGAAAAGTATAAATATATTAAAACAAAGTTTAATTAATTTTAATAAGATAGAATTTCCTAGAGAAAAAGAAATCAAATTAAGACTCATTCATACGTTAACAAAATGTTTACACCTTGCAAATCAATATGAAGAAGCAATAAAGTATAGTGAAATAGGCATAAAATTAGCCATAAATATGAATACTTTATACTTATTAGGTGAATTGTTTTTTGAAAAAGGTGCAATTTTATTGAAAGTTCAGCACTCTAATGAAGTTGGTTTAACAGACGTAAAAAAAGCATTATTTATATTTGAACTAACTGAAAGAAAACAATATATAAAAATGATCAAGGAAAAATATATTAAAAATCAAGAATAAACAAGAAAGAATTTTAACATAAACTATTCCTAATTGTTATTTATTTCTAAAAAAAGTACTGTAATACGAACTATTCCTAATTGTTGTTTATTGCTAAAATGAATACCGTAATATTAGATAAATATAAAGGGTGGCATTTTATGAAATCAAGAGGAATTACTCGTAAAGCAGATAGTATGGGGCGTATTGTTATTCCAATGGAAATAAGACGGAGTTTAGGAATTGTAGAAAAAGATTCTCTTGAAATGTTTATAGAAGAGGATCAGATTATTTTACGAAAATATCAATCTCCAAGAGCTTGTGCACTTACAGGAGATATTTCAGACAGCAATATTTCGTTAGCGAATGGGAAGATTATTGTAAGTCCAAACGGGATGGAACTGTTAATAAAGAAGTTACAGCAATATCTTTTAAAGTAAAAGGTAAGTAAGAACTTTAAAATAGAATATACTTGGAAAAAGTCCTCTATCATTTAGGGGGCTTTTTTATTGTTATCAATAAAATTGAGGGGCCGTAGTTGGTTCAATGGAATACGAATTACCTTGTAAATAGTCTGACTATTTTTTATAAAAAAACTATTCATTTACATTTTTTGGTTTCGTGTTATATTTTTAGTGTTAACATAGTTGTATTGAAAATTCTGATTTTAAAATTAGGAAAACTTTAGAAAATGAAATACTCTTACTTGAATTGAAAATCATATAAACATAGTTTGAAAGTAAAGTATGAAAATAAATCAGATTTTTAAATTAAATTTGTCAATTCAATAGAGGTTCGTGGGGGAAATGTAACTAAGAAGAAATCTCTTATACTCCATGTTTTTTATTTGTAAATCGGTAATTCTAATAGCTCTGACGAAAAGTAAAGGAGTAAAAAAGAAGTGGATAGTTTGTTTAATAGAAGATAGGGTGTAAAAAATAAAACAACGGAGGTTTTATAATGAATAAAGGAATACTGCAGATTACAGAAATTGAAGAAATTACTATTCCGAATCTATTGAAGGATAAAATGAAGAATCTGATAGACAATGAATTAAAAACTCATAATCCTTATACTTGTGATCAAGAAATAGTAGCATATTTTTCAAAAGAGTGGCTTAATTGTTTGATTGACTATTCAAAGAAAACCCCGAATTCAGACATGAAAAATCTACTACATATGATAAAAATAGCGAATTGTGGTGGGAACGTACCGCCTATTCTTATTAAAAATACTCCATGTGATCCTATAGAAACACTATTACCTGGGGAAAATCGCAGAGGTTTTAATTATGGTGAAGACGAACACGATAGAATGAAAAAATATTTTTATGCAGAATGGGTCACCTGGCTTTTTGCCACACTTTTTAATTATGATGCTTTAATTCACCCATCCGAACATGCAGGGAAAAATAGATTTCATCTCATTTCCCCTTTAAATAACGATGAAGTTTTGCGAAATGTCGGTGCAAGCACCGGTGGCGGGAATTTTTATCAACATAACGATGCCACAGTGTATACAGATATGAAAGACCAGTCAGATATTGAAGCGAGATTGAATACATTCAATACAAATTTAGAAATTGTATCAAATAGACTTAATAAATCCGTGGAACGAATAGTGTCTGAAATTACTTGTGGCAAATTTACTAGAGTTGATGCTCTTTTATTAAAAGGAGTGTTAAATTTAAAAACTCAAACTCATATTGGAACCCCAAAATTACTTCAAAAGCATCTTGAAGAAAATCACTTCAGTAAAGATGACATATTGGCGATAAGTAAAATGCCTATTGCTCATATCGCAGGAATGGCTGATGGTGAAATATCGGGATTTGTAGGGGAAATAAACCAAATTATATTTTTAGATGATAATGGTGATATTATTGCAACTTGTTTAAATGGAGCAGAAAATAGATTGATTTATGTGGGAGAAAGTGAAGAAGAAAAATTGAAATTTGACATGTTTTTAGAACTCTTACGAACAACGCCTACTTATAAGGTTCCACTTACATCTGAAGATTTATTACTTATACCAAATTCTTACTATGGTAAACAAACAAATGTAACTCATGGTAGGGAAAGGTTATCTGAGGAAGAATATAAAATCCCGATTGGAAATAATAAATACGGAAGAAGAATTGTTTGCAGGCAATACGTTTCCAGCCGATTACGTGATCAGAAAGAAAGTTACTTTAAAGATTTAATTAACTAGTTTAAAGAGAGGAGGGCCGATGGGGAGGTTTGGGGTATAATAGCTCAAGTCTTCCCATATTCTTTGTATGGATTTTACTATTGAATTACTCATATTACTATTTTTAGTAGCTGTATTAGCAGGATGGGTAGACACGATTGCTGGAGGCGGTGGTATGATAACTATCCCGATAATGTTATTAGTAGGTATGTCTCCTTCTGTAGCGATAGCAACTAATAAACTGCAAGGGAGTAGCGGAACTCTCATGGCAACAGTGTTTTTTATTAAGAAGAAAGAGATTAATCTTAAAGAAATGCGTTTGTCCATCTTAATGACCTTTTTTGGATCAGTTTTGGGTGGATGGCTTGTTTTACAGATACGAGCAGAATATCTAATTATGATATTACCTTTTTTACTTGTTTTTATTGGGATTTATTTTCTATTATCTCCAAATATAGCAAACGAAGATCGACCGAGAAAAATAAGTATGTTGTTGTTTGCGTTAACAGTGTCTCCGTTATTGGGATTTTATGATGGTTTCTTCGGCCCAGGAACAGGTAGCTTGATTGCTTTAGCGTTCATTCTCTTATGTGGATATAGCGCTACACGGGCGACTGCAAATGCTAAGATTTTGAACTTTACAAGTAATTTCGCTGCTTTGTTGTATTTTATTATTTTTGGCCAAATCGATTGGACAATTGGATTGATTATGATGCTTGGTCAAATTATAGGATCATATATTGGGGCGAAGATGGTGCTTACAAAAGGGACGGCATTAATACGACCAATAGTGGTTATTGTTTGCTTTGTCATGGCAATTAAAATTTTTTTACAAAATATGAACTAAATGTAATCAATATATTATTTGTATCAAAGTTAAAGTGTTTTCATGTTCTTATTGCAGTATTACACTGTTTAAGATGTGTTCAAAATTACACAATTTGACTAGTGTAATGTATTGCGTTATGCTTTTTCTAGTATAAAAGAAAGGCTTGAAGATAATGATTCGTCGTTTGAGAAAGCTAAAAAATGTAGCAGTCGTAGTAAGCTTCTAAGTAAATAGCAATATATATAATACTTAGAAGCGAGGAATAAAGCTATGAAGTATCCATTATTTAATCATTGGTCAGAAACAAAGTATATAAAAGATATAGTAACAAATCCACTCATTGAAGTAGGAGAGTACTCCTATTATTCAGGCTATTATAGTCATCAAAATTTTGAAGATGGATGTGTAAGGTATTTGTGGGGAGATGCTAAGTCCCAAGCACTTTTCAATCCAATTGAACAGATGGGATGGCACCTTGATAAACTCATTATTGGGAATTATGTTTGCATTGCAAGTGGAGTAGTCATTTTAATGGGTGGTAACCATAATCATCACTCAGAATGGATTACAGTATATCCATTCGCTGAGCAAATTAAACAATCATATGAACCTAAGGGCAATACAGTCATTAAAAGTGATGCTTGGATTGGAATGAATGCTATAATAATGCCTGGCGTTACTATTGGTGAAGGTGCAATTGTTGCTGCAGGATCTGTAGTAAGTAAAGATGTTCCGCCGTATACAATAGTTGGTGGAAATCCTGCTAAGGAAATAAAGAAACGATTCACTGATACAGAAATAAACATGTTAATGGAAATGCGTTGGTTTGATTGGGATAGGAAATTGATTGAGAAGGCAATTCCGCTGTTATCTAGTCCATCCATCGAACCATTATTTACTTTTTATAAAAATGAAGTGAAAAATAAATAAATTAGTTAGAAAAACTACATCCAGTATAGGGTGTAGTTTTTTATTTTTTGTAAATGTGGAACAAATGTATTATTTAGATTGTCTATTAATTGTAATCCTAAAAAATATGAAAGTGTGAATCATTTTGAAAAATATAAGGGGATTAAAAATAAGGATATGTGTGGAAATACAAAGTATTAGCGCACCTAAAAGTGTCGGATGAGATGGTCTATATGAAAGCGATTCTAACGTTTTATATGTATATACAATTTGAGAACACTGTCTATTTTTTTTGCGGGATTATGTTAGAATAACGCTTTTTTTTAGTACAAAGAAATTGGAGGTAACTGAAGTGAAAGGTATGTTTTGCAAGAGAGTTATTGCAATAGTAACAGTGCTTACAATATTTTGTAGCATGGTCGTTACAATTGGAAAAGCAGCAGCGGAAACAGATCCTGCTATAGACGTTGAAGCAGGATCAGCAATTTTAATAGAAGCAAATTCCGGAAAAATTTTATATGAAAAAAATGCAGATGAATCATTGGCAATTGCTAGTATGACAAAAATGATGAGCGAATACTTAGTTCATGAAGCGGTGGATAAAGGAAAACTTAAATGGGATCAAAAAGTTAAAATCTCTGAATATGCACATAAGATTTCGCAAGATCGTTCACTATCAAATGTTCCATTAGAAAATGGTGGCTCTTATACGGTAAAAGAGTTATATGAGGCAATGGCAATTTACTCTGCAAATGGTGCAACAATTGCTTTAGTTGAACAGATTGCTGGTAAAGAGGTCAATTTTGTAAAAATGATGAACGATAAGTCAAAAGAGTTTGGTATGAAAGACTATAAGTTTGTAAACTCTACCGGCTTAACAAATCAAGATTTAAAAGGATATCATCTAGAAGGGACAACTCTAGAAGAGAAAAATAAAATGTCTGCAAGGGATTGTGCAATTTTAGCACAACGTCTTATTCAAGATTTTCCCCAAATATTAAATACAGCAAAAATTCCTAAAAAAACATTCCAAGAGGGTGGTAAATATCCAATTGATATGGCGAACTTTAATTGGATGTTAAAAGGCTTAATTAAGCAATATGAAGGTGTAGATGGTTTGAAAACAGGAACGACTCCAGAAGCGGGAGATTGTTTCACTGGTACAGTAGAAAGAAATGGTATGCGCCTAATTTCTGTAGTGATAAAAGCAAAATCTCATACGGCACGTTTTGATGAAACAAAGAAATTATACGATTATGGATTTGCGAATTTTGAAGTGAAGAATGTCTATGGAAAAGATTTAGTAGTAAAAGGGCATGAAACAGTTCGAGTAGCAAATGCAAAAGAAAAAGATGTAGTAGTTCAAATGAAACAAGTTGTTTCGCTTCCAATGCCGAAGGGCAACAAAGACATTTATAAAAAAGAATTTAAAGTATCGAATACGGAACAAGAAGCGCCTATTAAAAAAGGTGTAACAATTAGTAAAATGATTATCTCGTCTAAAGATAATACAGATCCTGGGTTCTTATCAGGTAATTCATTACAAATAGACCTTGTAACAAAATCTGATGTGGAACAAGCAAATTGGCTTACACGTTTTATACGTAAAACAGGATCTTTTTTTAGTGGTATGTGGGATAGTGCGATTGATATAGTAAAAAGCTAATTTTATAGGATACAACTAAATGTTTCACTTTATAAAAATTTAATAAAATCTTTTCTTTGTATTAAATATTTTGTTTTAAATTATGTATATAAAGAAATGGAGGTCAAATTAACTTTGTACTGCTTATATTAGGAATTTAAAGAAAGAATATGTACAATTCTCCCACTACATTCTTATAGTGGCCTTTATGAACAGCAAAATTTACAATTTACAAGGAGAACATTTTATGAGTAAGAGAATAAAAGAATTAGATTCCATACGAGGGTTAGCGGCACTTACTGTGGTATTTGGACATTTTTGTTTAATGCTACCATCGTTGCCTAATTCTATTAAATTTTCCCCGCTTAGGTTTTTATGGGCGGGTGGGGAAGCTGTTATCGTTTTTTATGTACTAAGTGGTTTTGTGTTATCTATGGCACTTTATCATTCAAAAACAAATTATTGGGGATATTTAATTAAGAGATTTGTAAGAATCTATATTCCTTATTATTTTTGGATAATCGTTACCTTTGTTTTATTTATTTTATTTTCGTCGTATGAAGTGGTAGGACTACGGGATTGGTTCTATGATAGGTGGCAAGGGTCTATAACAAAATTAGATATTTTAAACCACTTTGTGCTTCTTAATAACTTTTTTACGGAAAATTATAATCCAGTTATTTGGTCATTGGCTCAAGAAATGCGTATATCTATTGTGTTTCCTTTGTTATTCCTTCTTTTTTATAAACTGAATTGGAAGAAAACGATACTATTTGCTTTGAGCTTTTCTTTAATTAGTGTTGTTCTTAATATGTTGCATATTGGGAAAGCTGAAGGATTTTATAATGGTTATGCTGATACACTGCATTTTACATCTATGTTTATGGTTGGAATGTTACTTTTTAAGTATCAGGAAAAACTTATCTACTCATATAGGAATATGAAAAAAATTAAAAAAGGATTTCTTATTGCATTAGGGGTTATTCTATATTTATATTCCATTTTAATTTATGGTTTTTCCCGTAATGATACAACTTTCTTATTAAAAGATTGGGGTGTCGTAATGGGGGTTAGTATATTTATTATAATGGCTATGAGTAACCTAAAAGTAAAAGTATTTTTAAATAAGAGTGTATTTGTATACTTAGGAGAAATTTCATACAGTATCTATTTGTGTCATTTTCCAATCATGATGATACTATTTAAACTATTGTATACAAAGATACCTATCTTTTTCCTTCTTACTTTGTGCATTGCAATGACAATACTTTTTTCTATAGTTTCGTATCATTTAATCGAAAAGAAATGTATCAACTGGGCAAAACAAAGAACAACAAATTTTTTGAAAAAAAGTATAATTCCTAGCGGGATTTTATTTCTTTAGTAAATATACGAATATGACCGATTCCTTAGTATACTTGGGAATCGGTCAATTTTGGATTCTAAATGTAAATATAGTAAAGTCGAATATAATTGAAATCGAAAAACACTTAGAAATAACAATTACGCTGTGAGCTATTGTATAGTATAGATATGTTTAAAAATAAAGGGGGAATACATATGTGGAAGCGATTTGTAGCAATTGGTGATAGTTTTACAGAGGGGATAGGGGATGAAGTTGAGGGAATTGCATTAAAAAGCTGGGTAGATCATTTTGTTCAACTGTGTGAAAACGATATAGAATATGCCAATTTTGCAAAGCGTGGGTTAGTAACTAAAGAAATTCGCTCGCAGCAATTGGAAAAGGCGTTAACTTTTAATCCAGATTTGGTTAGTCTCATTGCAGGGGCAAACGATGTTTTAAAAGGACGTTGGAATCATGATGCATATAAGAATGATATGGAATTTATGATAGATACATTAAGTAAAGCAGGGGCTGATATTATTATAGCAAACCTTCCAGATTTTACAGTTAGGCTTCCTTTTGCTTCTGAAAAAAAACAAGTAATAAAAGAACAATTATTAGAGGCAAATGAAGTTATACATTCACTGAGCAGAGAGTATAAGCTTCATCATGTTGATTTTTGGAATCATCATTTAGTTAATGACAATACGCTTTGGTCTAAGGATTTAATTCATCCAAACTCAAAAGGATATGTAAAAGTTGCGGAATTGATTTTTAGTAGTTTGCCTGTACAGAAGACAAAATAATAGTTTGCAATGTAACGAATATGATATTAAGTGTATGAAGCTATGTTTTTTAGTAAATGGAAAGAACTAAACATTTAGCAAACAAAGCGTTTCTACGATATATTTCTACAGTAGTGCACAAATACAGAATCACAAAGCAAGATCACTTATGGAAATAGGTGGTCTTTAAATGTTTTTATAACTAAATTAGTATATGCTGTATTACTAACAGTTTCGTACTACATAAAAATTAAGTTCTCTTATAGAAAAACTGATTTTATATTATCTTAAAATATAATAACATGTTCAAATGATATTTTGGGTATGTATCTTAATTGTGAATGATGTGTAATTTTTTTGAAGTATAAATATCCAATAAATAAAATAGGTAGTAGGTGCAGAAGTATTAATACTATATTATTTAATTCTTGTTATGAGTACATTAGTGATTGGTAATATTATATTTTTATTATCAACTTTAGTTATTGGAATTAATTTGCATAGAAAATATGTAGGATAAGAAAAAATAAATATACTTTATTGTATATTTATTTTTTTGTTTAGTAGGATTAATAGTTTCTATAAACTATTATATTAATAAAATTAAAAAACTTAATTCTTGATATCCTTATGGCTAAAGCCATCTATAAAATGACAATATAACTAAATAATTGTTTGGTATGATTTGTGGATTTAGCTTTTTATCCGAATTTTCTGATTCAAATATTTCAACTTTATGAATATAGTAGGTGAAATATTTGTGTGATAGTATTTGAGATAGAAAAAAGCCAACTTTAAAAAGGATGTGAATTGAATGTGCAAACAACTGTAAAGGGTTATATTAAGGCAACGTTTAGCTGTTATTAGTGTAAGGTAAAGATATATTTTGTAACAGTTGATATAAAAATGAAGAAATAGGTACGTTTTTGTTTGTCTGACTATTTTAAATATATGAAAAACAAGACTGGTTTGAGTTTTGACGAAGTTAAATTCTAGGTGAGATTTCAATAATGATTAATTAGGTTTAATAAAGAGGTACCTTATACGCAAAAGCGTTTATATTAGTAACCTAAGGAGCTTGCTTTTATGAAAACTACTGATTCAAAAGGCCTATTAGGAAATAGGGTTTATTTACAAGTTTTCTCTGCCTATTCATTGCTTATGCTTGGTGTTTTTATTGATATGTTAGCGATTATGACTATAGTTGGGTTTGAATGGGAAGTAGATCCTACTATGATTGGATTGATTCCTGTTGCATATGCACTTCCTGGAATTATTTTTGGCTCATGGGCAGGTGTTATTGCAGATCGTTTTAGAAAAATTCCAATTATGATGTTCTGTAATCTAATGGTTGGTCTAATAACAATTGCTCTTTTATTTGTACAAGATATCCACTGGCTCTTAGTGGCATTAATGATTCGTTCCATTTTTATTGTTTTCTATTATCCTGCACAGCAAACACTAACAAGACAGATTGTATCCCCGGACTTGCTTACTAAAGCAGTAAGTATCAACGGAATAGTAGAGCAGGGTACAAAGATAGTAGGCCCACTTATAGGGGGCATGTTGTTGAGCTGGTTTCAACCAGAGTTCTGCCTCATTATAAGAGCTATAAGTTGTTTATTAGCTACTTTAGTTTTGATACCCACAATAAAATTTAAAGAAACTATATCGAAAAAATTTGTTGAAAAGCAAAAACAAAGTACTTGGACCGCTTGGGTACAAGGGTGGGGTTATGTGTTATCTAATCGGATAATATTATCAACCATGATTTTCGTTACAATAGCCATGGCGGTATTACAATTAGTAGACTCACAATTCCCAACTTTATTTAAGAGCTTATTCCCACATGATAAAAGTAAAATGGGATATATCATTTCTATTATTGGTCTTGGCGGAATACTTGGTGCATTACTAACTCAGAAATTAAAACAATTTCAATATGGCTGGGTAGTATGCGGAGGTATGGTTTTAATGGGAATTGGTTTTGGGGGGATTGGTTTGATAACGCCCGGTACGGTCTTCGTTTTAGCCTATTTAATTAGTTTTATCGCTGGTATCGGAAGTGGGCTGATGCTTGTATCTAATCAAGTCATTTTACAAATAGAATCGGATCAAGATCAAGTAGGAAGAGTATTTGGTATACAAAGCAGTTTAACAAACGCAGTTCTAATTATTTCTCCTGCTATGAGTGGTCCATTAGTGCATTTGTTTGGAGTAACTCAACTCTATGTTTATGGAGGGATTGGGCTTGTTATTATTGGAGTAATTGGAGTTTCACTGCAGAAATATTTATGGGCTAAACATAAACACGAACCTATAAGAGCAAATAATTTTTGAAGGGAAGATTTTTATGACCAATGAGGAATGTTATCCATTAAGCCATCCGCAGCGAAGAATATGGTATACAGAAGTTATTCATTCTGATAAAGGAATATGTAATTTAAGATTTTTATTTAAACTTCATCGGAAAATGAATTATTCAAAATTAAACCAAGTTGTGAATCGCGTTATCAGTGAAAATGACGGTCTGTGCATTAGGTTAAAAGAAAATGAGCATCAGGAACCGAAACAATATTTTATTAAACATGAAGAACAAGAATTTGAGTTTTTTGATTTCAGTAATGTGGAGAATACAAATTTGCTTGAGGAATGGATTGAGCAGAAAACAAAAGAAACGTTTACATTATTTAATTCAAATTTATACTATTTCGCTTTAATAAAATTAAACGATGATGAATGTGCAGTCTTTGGAAATGTTCATCATATTATTATGGATGGTTTATCAATTCAAATATTTACTGAGCAGATTGCAAAATATTATTATGACATGCATAACGAGAATGAGGAAGGCGAAATTAAAAATTCATATGTTCAATTTCTGACTAATGAACAAACATATTTGAATAGTAGTCGTTTTCAAAAAGATCAAAAATTCTGGTTAGAGGAATTTAAAACACTGCCATCTGCGACTGGATTGAAGCCTTATAATACGTACCAAGTTAGTACCAAAGCATCACGTGAGACGTTTATATTAACGGAGCATTTGAAGAGAAAGATAGAAAAAATTTCTGAAGATTACAAAATTAGTTTATACACTTTTTTTGTTGCTGCTTTCTCGTTGTCCATGTATCGGTGGACCTCATCGCTTGATATTGGTTTAGGAATGGCTTACGGCAATCGTATGACTAAAATGGAGCGAAAATTGATTGGAATGATGGTGAGTACAGTTCCTTTAAGAATGGATATTGATCCGGAAGAAGAAGTACTTTCATTTATTAGTAGGGTATCCAGAAAACAAAGCAAATTATTGAGACACCAGAAATATCCATTTGATTTGTTATTAAAGCAGATTAATAAAGAGAATAATAGTAATGTGAGACTTTTCGGAACTACGATTGATTATAGGGATCGTGATGAAAGTGGTGACTCACTATGGATTCCAAACCATGAAGAGGTGCAAGATTTTGCAGTGCATATTGAAAATCTAATTGATATTGACTCTTTACATGTACATATTGATTATCGTGAGGAGCTATTTTCTAAGGAAGAGATAAAACGTTTTTTTAACGTGATGTTAGCGATAATGGAAAACACTTTTGAAAAACCAAAGCAGAAGGTAGCTGAAATCGAAATCATTTCTGATGAAGATAAAAGAAGAAGTTTAGTTGAGTTCAACAATCCTAAGCTGGATGTCCCATCTCAAGTAACTATTCATGAAATGTTCGAACGGCAAGCGATGATTTATCCAAATGCTATTGCAGTTACGTATGAAAAAGAAAAAATTACTTATAAGGAGCTTAATGAACGTGCAAACCAGTTAGCTCATTATCTGCAGAAAAAAGGAGTAGGACCTGATACTTTAGTTGGACTGTGCGTTGAACGTTCCCACGAGATGATTGTAGGTATTTTAGGGATTTTGAAGGCTGGTGGGGCTTATGTCCCACTTGATCCAACATATCCAGAGCAACGACTTCAATATATTTTAGAAGATGCTAGCATTCAGTTATTCGTAACGCAAGAAAGTTTAAAAGAATTGAACTGGTTACCAGAAAATGTTGAGTCGATTTGCCTGGATCGTGATCAAGATGAGATTTGGAAAGAAAGTAAGACTTTGCCGGTTTCTAGTGTCGGTCCCCAAAATCTGGCATATGTAATCTATACTTCGGGATCAACGGGAAATCCAAAGGGCGTTATGATAGAGCATCACAATGTCATTCGGTTATTTAAATCGACGGATTGTTGGTATCAGTTTAATGAAAAAGATACTTGGACGCTTTTTCATTCGTATGCATTTGATTTCTCAGTATGGGAAATTTGGGGAGCGTTATTATATGGTGGGAAATTAGTTGTTGTTCCGTACTGGATTAGTCGATCACCTAAGGATTTTTATCAATTATTGGTGGAGGAAGAAGTCACAGTTCTAAATCAGACACCTTCCGCATTTCGACAATTAATACAAGTGTGTGAACAAGAAGATAAGAATAAAAATTTGCAGCTGCGTTATGTCATATTTGGCGGAGAAGCGTTAGAACCTACTAGCTTGTTACCGTGGTTTCAAAGGTATGGGGAGAAAAACCCACAGTTAATTAATATGTATGGAATTACAGAAACCACAGTTCATGTTACATATTATCCAATTACTTTAGATGATGTGCAGCATGCTTCAAGAAGTAATATTGGAAAGCGGATTCCCGATTTAGAAGTGTATATACTAGACGCTTATCAACAACCTGTTCCTATAGGTGTTGATGGTGAACTTTATATTGGCGGGGCGGGGCTTGCACGTGGGTATTTAAATAGACCTGAATTAACAGCAGAGCGTTTTATATCTCATCCATTTAGTAGTGATCTGAAAGCAAGATTATACCGGACAGGAGACTTAGCGAGGTATTTGCCAGATGGGAATCTAGATTATCGTGGAAGAATTGATCATCAGGTTAAAATACGTGGTTTCCGAATTGAGATTGGGGAAATTGAGTCTACTTTACATACATATGCATATGTAAAAGAGGCAGTTGTAATTGTAAGAGAAGATCAGCCAGGCGATAAACGATTAGTAGCATATGTTGTAGGAGATGGAAATGTAGATGCGTGGAGAGAGTATCTTAAAGCGAAACTACCAAGTTATATGGTTCCTTCGGGATTTGTGGCGATGGAAGCTATTCCACTTACAGCTAACGGTAAAGTTGATCGTGAGGCCTTACCTATGCCGGAGGAAAAGCAGATTAATAGTGAATGTGTTGGCCCTCGGAATAGTAACGAACAGATACTAACTACCATTTGGAAGAGAGTATTAGGTGTTAAAAAGGTGGGAATCTATGATAATTTCTTTGAAATTGGTGGCGACTCGATTCTCAGTATTCAAATCATATCTCAAGCAAGTCAAGTGGGGTTAAAACTTACTCCAAAGCAAATGTTTGAATGCCCAACTATCGCTGAGCTGGCACAAGTGGCTATAGAAACGCAGGGAGTACAAGCGGAGCAGGGAATTGTGATAGGTGATGTGCCTCTTACTCCAATTCAGTGCTGGTTCTTCGAGCAAGAACATGCACATCCAGAGCATTGGAATCAATCAATGCTTTTAAGAGTAAAAGAAAGATTGGATGTGAAGTTACTAGAGGGAGCGATATTAAATTTACTGAAACATCATGATGCTTTACGTTTCCGGTACGAACAGTTACCAAACGGAACGTGGAGGCAGAGAAATGAAGGGACTGATGAGCTGTCAGTACTCCATGTTGTAAAACGGAATCAAGTTAATGAAAAAGAGTGGAATAAAATAATACAAGAAGAGATGAACATTAATCAAGCTAGTTTCAATTTAATTACTGGTCCGTTAATGAAAGTAGTGTACTTTGAAGATAACTTGACTGAAAATGATCGAATATTCTGGGTGATACATCATTTAGTAGTAGATGGAGTGTCATGGAGGATTCTATTGGAAGATTTACAGGTGGTATATAACCAGATGAAACAAGGTCAAGAAATTCGCTTACCTGCGAAAAGTACATCTTTTAAAGAGTGGTCTGAACGACTCCAGACGTACAGTAATTCGGGTATTTTAAAAGAAATACAAAATTATTGGAATGAACAAGTAGAAAAAGAAACGATGAAAATTCCAATGGACTATCCAATACAAGAAACGACAGAAGAATCGATTGATCAAGTAACGAGGACTTTAGGAATAGAAGAAACACAAGCATTGTTTCACGAAGTTCTAGTCACTCATAAGACAAGGATTGATGAGGTACTATTAACGGCATTAGGACAAGCTATCGTCGATTGTACAAATCAGCAAACCGTTTCTATTCATCTAGAAGGACACGGAAGAGAAGAGATGATTGAAGGTATTGATTTATCAAGGACAGTGGGCTGGTTCACGAGTATTTATCCCGTTCATCTCAATTTTCAAGGAACTCAGACACCTATTGAAGGGTTAAAGGCAGTCAAAGAGCAATTGCGTCGAATCCCAAATCGCGGAGTTGACTATGGTATTTTACGTTACTTGAATAAAGGATTACTTCCGTTTTATCAGCAAAAGCCTTCAATAAGCTTTAACTATTTGGGCCAATTTGATCAGGTGTTTTCAAGGGACTCTTTGTTTATGCAAGAGACAGGATTTACATTTTTAGATCATGCTCCAGATTCCAAACCATCTCATCTAATTGATGTTATCGGAATGGTGAAAGATGAAAAGTTACATTTTATTTGGATGTATAGTAGGGAACAGTTTTCTAAATTAAAAATTCAAGTGATAGCAGATGGTATGTTGAGGCATCTTCGTCAACTTATAAATAAACCAACAACAGAGTCTGCTTTTACGGTATCAGATTTTGCTGATGCAGAGGATCTTACGGAAGAAAGCTTGAGCAAAGTATTACTTAAATTAACAAAGAAGAGGGTGTAAAAATGGGAGACGTTATTGATATATATGGTTTATCACCTTTGCAAAAAGGAATACTGTTTCATACTTTATACGATCAAGATGATGAACATTCTTTTTCCTATATTGTACAAGTAGGTTTCTTGCTCGGGGGGCAATTGGATGTTGATACTTTTGAAAAGGCTTGGGAATATGTTATTAATCGACATGAGGTTTTACGTTCAGTATTTGTATGGGAGGAAGTAGAAAAGCCACTACAAGCGGTTTACCAACGTCTTCCTTTTACTATTCATCAAGAGGATTGGAGCACCCATCCACATGAGGAAAGGGCGAAGAAATTAAAACAGTTTTTGAATGTAGATCGTAGAAAAGGATTTTTATTGGATGAAGCACCATTGATGAGAGTCACTGCGATTAAAGAAGCAAAAGAGAAAACGAGAATTATTTGGACACATCATCATATTTTGCTAGATGGATGGAGTGTGTCATTGGTCTTTAGTGAAGTGATGGAAGTTTATCTCAAGATGATAAAGGGAGAATTGTTGAATTTCCCTAAATCTCTTCCTTATAAAAAATATATTCAATGGATAAATAAACAAGATCAAAGTCAAGCAGAGGAATTTTGGAAAGAAGAATTAAAAGGGTTCTATGCACCTACTCCATTAGCAATGGAAAGAAAGGATCAAGGACAAGAGAAGGGTTATGGAGAATGTGCTTATCAAGTATCTGAGGAACTTACTGAGAGTTTACAAGAGTGGGTACGAAATAGTCGATTAACGTTGAATACGTTAGTACAAGGTGCATGGGCTTATTTGATGAGTAGATATAGCGGTGACAGTGACGTCGTATTTGGCGTAACTAGCGCTGGACGTCCTACTGATTTAATAGGAGCAGAGAATATGGTGGGGCTATTTATTAACACATTACCTACCAGAATTCGATTAACGGATAATACATCAGTAGTAGATTGGCTTCGTAAAATACAAATGAAAGAAATGGAACGAAGACAGTATGAGTATAATTCGTTGATAGATATTCAAGGCTGGAGTGAGGTTCCGCGAAATTGCTCCTTATTTCATACCTTGTATGTGTTTGAAAATTATCCAATTCAAGGTGAGAGAAATGATGATTTAAGATTACTAGATGTTACAAGCACGGAACAAACAAATTATCCTTTAACACTCATTGTAATGCCCGGTAAGAAAATTACTTTAAAGTTGATGTATGATCGAAGCTATTTTAATGAAGAAGCAATAAATCTGATTCAGAATCACTTATTGCAAATATTAATTCAGATGACGAAGAGCCTAGATTCAAAACTATTTGAAATTACTCATTTAACAGAAGAAGAACAAATACAGTTACTAGAGGAATGGAATCATACTCAATTTAATTATTCGGCTGAAGGCATGATTCATACGATGTTTGAGGAGCAAGTTAAAAAAACACCGGAAGCAATCGCGGCTAGTTACGAAAATGAACAAATTACCTATAAAGAGTTGGAGAAGCGTGCAAATCAGCTAGCTCATTATTTACAAAAGCATGGTGTAGGCCCAGAGTCTCTAGTTGGGGTATATATGGAACGTTCATTACAAATGATGATAGCGTTATTAGGTATTCTAAAATCAGGAGCAGCGTACGTTCCACTTGACCCTACTTATCCAGAGAGTCGACTTCGATATATATTAGAGGATGCTGGAATCGAAGTACTAGTGACGGAAGAGAATTCTAAAAATTTGTTTGTATCTGAAAATATAGAAACAATTTGTATGAATAAAGATTACACTGCAATTGAAAAAGAAGAATCAACCCCATGTATAAGTGGTGTAACAGGAGAAAATTTAGCGTATGTTATGTATACTTCAGGATCTACAGGGAATCCAAAGGGAGTAATGATTGAGCATCATTCAGTAATTAATTATCTAGAATGGATGCAACATAAATATCCGCTTTCTGAAAAGGATGTGGTCTTGCAGAAAACGCCATTCTCATTTGATGTCTCTGTTTGGGAATTGTTTTGGGGCATTCACGTTGGTGCAAGTGTATCTTTCCTACCTCCAGGTGGAGAAAAAGATCCTTCTATTATAGCTGAAGTGATTAAACAACATCAGGTTACTATAGTTCAATTTGTACCTTCGATGTTATCTGTTTTCTTAGACCACTTCAATCATATTGAATTGAACATGAATTGCTCGTCCGTACGCCATGTATTTTCTGGTGGGGAAGAACTAAGTTCAGGGTTGGTTAGACGATTTCAACAGAAATGGAATTATAGTGGACAAGTGAAATTAACCAACTTTTATGGGCCAACTGAAGCCACTATTTATGTGAATGCATTTGATATTCAGCCTAATCAAGAATTTGTTTCTATTGGGCAGCCAATACAGAACACGCAATTATATGTATTAGACCAAAATCAACGCTTGCAATCAATAGGAATTGAGGGTGAGTTATATATTGGTGGTGCTGGTTTAGCACGTGGATACTTAAATCGTCCGAATCTTACTGCTGAAAAATTCGTTTCGCATCCATATCGATTTGGGGAACGACTATATCGAACAGGAGATTCAGTAAGATATTTAACTGATGGGAATTTAGAATTTATAGGTAGAATGGACCACCAAGTCAAAATGCGTGGTTTTAGGATTGAATTAGGAGAAATTGAAGCGACTTTAGAAAAATGTTCGTTTATTAAAGAGGCTGTCGTATTAGTTAGAGAAGATCGTCCAGGTGATCAACGATTGGTTGCATATGTAATAAGCGATGGAAATACCGAGGAGTGGAGAGAGTATTTACAAAAACAATTACCGAATCATATGATTCCAGCGCACTTTATAGAGTTAGAACACTTCCCGCTTACTCCAAATGGGAAAATTGACCGAAAGGCCTTGCCAGCACCTGATGAGCAAGCTATTGAAGATTTAAATGTGCTACCTCGGACGCCATCGGAAGAGCTTATCGCCTCGGTTTGGAGTCAAGTGTTAGGAACAGAAAATATTGGCATTCAGGATTCCTTCTTTGAACGTGGTGGGCACTCACTACTTGCTACTCAAATTGTCTCTCGATTGCAAGAACTGTTCCAAATTAAAATTCCATTACGTGAACTTTTCAAGCACGATACAGTGGAAGCATTGGCGAAACGGGTGGATCAGTTACGAAAAGAAGATAAAAAACGAGAGGTTGCTCCCCTTGTACCTATGACACGAGAAGAAATTATCCCACTTTCCTATGCGCAGAAACGTCTATGGTTTATTGATCAATTAATGCCAAATAGTGCTATGTACAATATCCATGCAGCGTGTCGCTTAACAGGTGAATGGTCAATTGAAGCATTGGAGGCCGGATGGAATCAATTGTTGGAGCGTCATGAATCATTAAGGACGATAATTCTAGAACAAGAGGGTGAACCTTTTCAACAAGTTCAATCTCATGTATTCAGACATATTCCTCAAACGAATCTAACAGATCTTTCTTTGGAAGATAGGGAAAGAGAAATGAAACGGCTCATTCAAAACGAGGCGGAGGAACCATTTCATTTTGGACAAGGTCCTCTAATTCGAACACGAATATTGAAAGTGGACAAGGAAGAATGGATTCTCATTTGTACGATGCATCATATTATTTCAGATGGATGGTCAATGGGAATCTTACTTGAAGAATGGATGGCTTTTTATGAAGGCGCATTAAGCGGCAAACCGGCAGAATTGAAGGAGTTATCTATCCAATATGCAGATTTTGTTATGTGGCAGAAGGAATGGCAAAAAGAAGAGAATTTGAATCAGCACCTTCAATATTGGAAGGAAGAATTGTCTGGGGAACTACCGGTTTTACAACTACCGATGGATCGTCCTCGACCTGCAGTTCAAACCCATCGTGGTGCAAGTCAGTCCTTAATAGTGGCGAATTCCTTACGGGAAAAGCTCAAAGATTTAAGTTTGCAAGAAGGATGCACTTTATTTATGACATTGATGGCAGCGTATCAAAGCTTCCTTTCTCGTTATACAGGACAGGACGACATTATAGTTGGAAGCCCAATCGCTAATCGAAATGTGAAAGAGATTGAGGGATTAATAGGATTTTTTGCAAACACGTTAGTTTATCGAGCTGATTTCAGTGAAAATCCGACGTTCCAAGAACTTTTATCGCAGATAAGAAAAAAAGCACTAAAAGCATACGAGTATCAGGACATCCCATTTGAGAAAGTGGTAGAATCCGTAAAACCTGAACGGAATACAAGTCATTCACCAATATTCCAAACTATGTTTACTTTACAGAATACGAAACAAGAGTTTCTTCAGCTATCTGAAAGACAAATGGAACTCATGGAAAGCCATGTTTCTGTTGCAAAATTTGATTTGAGTTTATTTGCTTCTGAGACGGAAGAAGGATTATCACTAACCTTTGAATATAATACTGATTTGTTTAATGATACAACCATTGAACGTATGGTAAATCATTTTGAACATTGGCTAAATCAAATTGCCTCTTATCCAAAATGTTTATTATCAAAATTGAATATGTTATCGAAAGTGGAATATAAGCAACTACTAGTGGAATGGAATGAATCAGCCGTTATAGATATAGAAGATAGCACGATTCATACAATGTTTGAAGAACAAGTGGAAAAAACACCAGAAGCAATTGCAGTAGTGTGCGAAGATGAAGAACTAACATATCGAGAGTTGGACGAACGCTCGAATCAGTTGGCACATTATTTACAAAAAAATGGTGTAACATGCGAAACATTGGTTGGGATTTGCGTTACACGTTCATCCGAGATGATTGTCGGTCTCTTAGGAATTATGAAGGCGGGAGGAGCATATGTCCCAATTGATCCAGCGTATCCGGAAAGTCGACTGCAGTACATTTTAGAAAATGCTCAAATAAAGGTACTGGTGACACAGGAAAAGTTACAACAAAAAATGGTTATACCTACATTCGTCAACGTCATTTGTATTGATCGTAATCGAGCAGAAATAGAACAAGAAGTTACTACGGTATGCACGAGTGAAGTGACGGGCGATAACTTAGCCTATATTATCTATACTTCAGGTTCCACTGGAAATCCAAAGGGAGTAATGATTGAGCACAGGAATACAGTAACAATGATTCATTGGGCGCATCATACGTATTCTCGAAAGGAATTAGCGGGAGTATTAGCTTCAACTTCACTATCTTTTGATTTATCCGTTTTTGAAGTATTTGTTCCCTTAACGATGGGTGGTAAGGTGATTGTCGCTGAAAATGCTCTACATCTAGACAAGTTGTCTACCAAAGGTGTGACTTTGGTTAATACTGTGCCATCGGCAGCAAAGGAACTGGTTCGAGCAAAAACAATTCCTTCTTCAGTAAAGGTAATGAATTTGGCTGGAGAACCGTTACCATATCCGCTTGTTCAAGATTTATACGAGAGAAGTACGATTGAGAAGGTGTTCAACTTATATGGACCGTCTGAAGATACTACGTATTCCACGTATATGGAATTAGAAAAGGGTGTCATGCATAGGGTACCACCAATTGGTAAACCAATCTTCAATACAGAAGTATATGTATTGAGTGCTGAACAAAAAATGGTTCCAATTGGTGTAGTTGGTGAGTTGTACATTGGTGGATCAGGGTTAGCACGTGGATATTTAAAACGCCCTGACTTAACGAAAAATCGATTTATACCGCATCCGTTTAAAGAAGACGAGCGAGTATACCGGACTGGAGATCTAGTAAGGTATTTGCCGGATGGAAATTTGGAGTATGTTGGACGAATTGATCATCAGGTGAAAATTCGTGGGTTCCGGATTGAACTAGGAGAAATCGAAGCGGTATTACAAAAGCATACATTAGTTAACGAAGCTATTGTGATGGTGCGGGAAGATTATCCTGGCGATCCACGTTTGATTGCCTATGTTGTAGGAGACGGGGATGCTCAAAAGTGGCGTGATTATCTCAAGGACCAACTACCAAATTATATGATTCCATCCTATTTTGTTGGATTAAATGCATTTCCACTCACTCCTAATGGAAAAATTGATAGGAAGGCTTTACCAGCACCAGAGAAGCAGGAGATAGCGAGTTGTTATATTGCTCCTCGTACGTCTACGGAAAAAACAATTGTTTCGATATGGCATGAAGTTTTAGGCATGGAAAACATCGGAATTCAAGATTCGTTTTTTGAAATTGGTGGACATTCATTACTTGCTACGCAAGCCGTTTCTAATCTTAAAGAGGCTTTTGGAATCGAGATACCATTGCATGATTTATTTATGTTTCATACGGTGCAGCAATTGGCAGAACAGATTGATCAATTGCTCGATAACAAAAATCAAGAAATGCAGAATGATAGTAAGGAGAATGTAAGCCTTCAAGATTATATTCAAAAAGAAGCAGGAGTGAGTAATGATGAAGAATTACTGGAACTGCTTAAGCAATTAGAAGAGTTATCAGAGGAAGAAGCACAAGGGATATTTGAGAGTAATTTGATTGAGGAAGGGGTAAAAAAATGAGAAGTGATTTACTTGCAAAGCTGAGTTCACTTTCTCCTGAGAAGAGAGCATGGCTTCAGAAGCAAATGCAAAAAAAGGAGAATAAAGAAGCACTCCCGTTGTCTTATGCACAACAACGTTTGTGGTTTATGGACAGATTTAATCCAAACAGTTCTTTATATAATATTCCAACAGTATGGCATCTAAAAGGAAATTGGATACCTGAAGCATTAGAGAAGGGATTCAATCGACTCATTGAACGTCATGAATCATTACGAACTGTTTTTAAAGAAATAGGAGAACAGCCTGTGCAACAAATTGTCGAATTCCTTCCTAGAGCATTACCTGTAAGGGATTACTCTCAACTTCCTCTAGAAGTAAAAGAAAAAGAGGTAGATAGTTTAATTGCGAGAGAAGCGCAAGAACCATTTGATTTAATGAATGGTCCTTTAATTCGTAATCAGCTTGTTCAATTAGAGAAGGATGAATGGTTATTACTGTGTACGATGCATCATATTATTTCTGATGCTTGGTCCATTGGTATATTCATGAATGAATTCCTTGCTTTCTATGAAGAAGAAACGGGCGGAAATCCTGCTAAATTAAGTTCATTATCTATTCAATATGCAGACTTTGCGAAGTGGCAAAAGGAGTGGTTGCAAGGTGATGTGCTAAATCGTCAGCTTACGTATTGGCAGAAAGAATTGTCTGGTGAGCTTCCTATCTTACAATTGCCAGTGGATCGACCTCGACCGGTTAAGCAGACTTACTCTGGGGCTGCGCATCATGTGATTTTTCCTTATAAATTGCTCAGTCAATTGAAGGATATAAGTCGACAAGAAGGATCTACTTTATTTATGACTTTAATGGCCGCATACCAGAGCTTTCTTGCTCGTTATACGGGACAAAAAGATATTCTAGTTGGTAGCCCGATTGCAAATCGGAACCATAAGGGAGTAGAAGGATTAATTGGTTTCTTTGTTAATACGTTGGTTTATCGATCAGATTTGAGTGGCACCCCTACTTTTCGGGAGATTTTGAACCAAACAAAGAAAAAGGCGTTAAAAGCTTACGAATATCAAGATATACCATTTGAAAAAGTGGTAGAAGCTGTGCAACCTGAACGAAGCATGAGTCATTCCCCTATATTTCAGACCATGTTTACGCTACAGAATATAAAACAAGAACGACTAGATTTGCCTGATAGAAGTATTGAAATGGTAGAAAGTAATATGTCTATTGCTAAATTTGATTTGAGCTTAACTGCCTATGAAGTGGAAGAAGGTCTATTCGTCTCATTTGAATACAACACGGATTTATTTGATAGTGGTACCATTGCACGTATGGCAGGACATTTTGAGAACTGGCTAAATGAAATCACGTATCATCCAGATGAATCATATACAAAGCTGTCAATGTTATCGGATACTGAGCAAAAACAACTCCTAGAAGAATGGAATGATACGGACGTAGTTTATGGTCATGATTGTATGATTCATGAGCTATTTGAGCAGCAAGTTGCACGGACACCTGATGCAGTGGCGGTAGTTTATGAGGGTGGAAAGCTAACGTATCAAGAACTAAATGAAAAATCGAATCAATTGGCACATTTTCTACAAAAACGAGGTATCGGACCTGAATCATTGGTTGGTATATGTATTGAACGTTCTCCTGATATGATTATCGGTCTCTTTGGGATTTTGAAGGCAGGTGGGGCTTATGTCCCACTGGACCCAAGTTATCCTGAAAACCGCCTGAGATATATTTTGGAGAATTCACAAATTCAAGTGCTGTTAACAAAAGGGGCACTACAGGACTGGTTACCTAAAGATATTCAAGCAATTTGTTTAGACCGGGATCAAGTGATGATTTCTAAAGAGAGTAATTTAGCTCCGGTAAGTGGAGTAACAGCAAATAACTTAGCCTATATTATATACACTTCGGGTTCGACGGGAAATCCAAAGGGGGTAATGATTGAACATCATTCCGTTATCAACCGCCTACAGTGGATGCAGAAAAAATACCCATTGTCCGAGGAGGATACAATCCTACAAAAGACACCGTTTTCGTTCGATGTTTCTGTCTGGGAATTATTTTGGTGGTCATTTGTAGGAGCACGTGTTTGTTTACTTCCACCAGGAGGAGAGAAAGATCCTGCGGTGATTGAGGAGTATATTGAACGATATCGCGTGTCCACCATGCACTTTGTTCCGTCGATGTTATCTACTTTCTTAGATTATATGGAACTATATAATTCGAAAAGGGATGTATCGTCTTTAATTCAAGTTTTTACTAGTGGAGAAGCGTTAAACACTGAGCAGGTTCGCCGGTTTAAGGGGATCTTTTACAATGTTCAGCAAACAAAGTTAATTAACTTGTATGGTCCTACTGAAGCGACTGTGGATGTGACTTATTACGATTGTGATTTAGAAAAAGAAGCAATGATTATTCCGATTGGTCGTCCGATTGATAATACAGAGTTGTATGTGTTAGATCAATATCAACAAGTGGTCCCGATTGGTGTGGCAGGGGAACTTTACCTTGGAGGAGTAGGATTGGCACGTGGTTACTTCAATCGATCGGATTTAACTACTGAACGTTTTATTCCGCATCCTTTTAAGGACGGGGAACGATTATATCGAACGGGTGACTTGGTGAGATATATGAATGATCGTAACTTAGAATATATTGGAAGAATAGATAACCAAGTTAAAATTAGAGGATTCCGAATTGAATTGGGAGAAATTGAAGCAGCTTTACATGATCACTCATCTGTAAAAGAGGCAGTCGTGTTGGTGAAGGAAGATCGACCAGGAGATAAGCAGTTAGTAGCTTATGTAGTGGGGGAAGGGGATACTGGAGAGTGGCGTGAATACCTTAAGAAGCAATTACCACATTATATGGTTCCGGCATACTTTTTCCAAATTGAAGGTATGCCACTCACTCCAAATGGTAAAGTGAATCGGAAAGCATTATTGGAATTAGAAGAACAGTTCATAAGTGAAGATATTACTTCATCACGAACACCAGTGGAGGAGCTCATCGTTTCCGTTTGGAGCCAAGTGTTAGGAATAAAAAATATTAGTGTTCAGGATTCCTTTTTTGAAATCGGTGGTCATTCACTACTAGCTACTCAAGTAGTGTCACGTTTACAGGGAATTTTTCAAATCGAATTACCAGTACGTGAACTATTTGAATATACAACGGTGGAGTCACTGGCAAAGCGATTAGAACAGTTACGTAAAGGAGATAAAAAACGAGAGATTCCGCCACTAATACCAATGAAACGAGGAGAAGCTATTCCACTATCTTATGCCCAACAACGTTTATGGTTTATTGATCAATTTACACCTAATAGTGCCCTTTACAATATGCCAATGGTATGCCGTCTTACAGGGAATTGGCTACTTGAAGCATTGGAAACGGGATGGAATCAACTAATAGAACGTCATGAATCACTGCGGACGGTCTTTCAAGAAGTGAATGGTCAACCCGTACAGCAAATTGAACCGTATGCTTTTCAATCAATTCCGAAAACGGATTTAACTATGCTTTCTTCTGAAGATCAAGAAGAAGAAGTTAAACGTTTAATTCAACAAGAAACAGAAGTGCCATTTGATTTAACAGAGGGTCCATTAATCAGGACAAGTATTTTGCACGTGGGAGAGGAAGAATGGATACTCCTTTGTACTCTACATCATATCATTTCAGATGGATGGTCAATGGGAATCCTACTTGAAGAATGGATGGCATTTTATGAGAAAGCAACGAATGGAAAGGTAGCGGAACTTGAACCATTACCGGTTCAATATGCCGACTTTGCTCAGTGGCAAAAAGGATGGCTAAAGGAGGAGGTGCTTGATCAACAACTCCAATATTGGAGGGAAGAATTGTCTGGGGAGCTTCCTGTACTCCAACTTCCTGTGGATCGCCCGCGTCCCGCAATACAAACTCATCACGGGTCGACATACACTCTGGTTCTGCCAAGCACGCTACATGATAAATTGAATGAACTTAGTCGAAAAGAAGGGGCTACGCTCTTCATGACGCTTTTAGCTGCATATCAAAGTTTTCTATCTCGTTATACGGGACAAGAAGATATTCTGGTCGGAAGCCCAATTGCGAATCGGAATTATAGAGAAATTGAAGGACTAATTGGTTTCTTCGTTAACACGCTGGTTTATCGAGCTAATTTGAGTGGTAGACCGACATTTCAAGATGTACTGTATCAGGTTCGTCAAAAGGCATTGAAGGCGTATGAATATCAAGATATTCCATTTGAAAAAATTGTAGAAGTTGTGCAACCGGAGCGAAGTACAAGTCATTCGCCAATCTTCCAGACTATGTTCATCTTGCAAAATATGAAACAAGAGTTACCGGTGTTATCGAGTAGAAGTATTGAAATGATAGAAAGCCATAGTCCAATTGCAAAGTTTGATTTAAGTGTAATGGCAGTTGAGACGGAAGAGGGATTACTTTTTACTTTTGAGTACAATAAGGATTTATTCAATGCTACTACTATTGAACGGATGGCAGGACACTTTGAGAAATGGCTACATGAAGTTTCTCATCGCCCACAAAATCCGTTGCATGACCTGAGCATGCTATCAGAAACCGAGCGTACTTTGTTATTAGAAACATGGAATGACACTGTAATGGAAATGTCTCATCAGGGTCTTATTTGCGACAAAGTTGAGGAGCAAGTAGCAAGGCGTCCTGATGCGATTGCGATAGTTGATCAAACAAAACAGTGGACTTATGGTGAATTGGATACACAAGCAAATCAGTTGGCAAATGTTTTACAGCGAAAGGGAGTAGCCCCAGAGTCAGTGGTAGGGGTTTATCTTCCGAGGTCAGCTGAGCTGATGGTAAGTTTACTAGGCATTTTAAAAGCTGGTGGAGCTTATGTCGTTTTAGATCCGTTGTATCCAAAATCAAGGTTAGAATACATGATTGAAGATGCAGGAATTCAATTTGTAGTGACGGCGGAAGGACAAGAAGGACATTTCGCACACGTCGAAATGGTGAGGTTAGAAGAATTAACGGTGGAAAGCGTAATCGCACCTACACGTCAAATAAATCCAGAGAACTTAGCCTATATTGTTTATACCTCTGGTTCTACAGGAAAACCGAAGGGTGTCATGGTTGAATATCGCTCATTAATGAATATGGTTTCTTGGCATCAGGAAGTTTATCATATTTCAGCAGAGGATCGTGCGACTCAGATTGCAGGGGTTGCTTTTGATTCGGCTGTCCAGGAGATCTGGCCGTATCTAACTGCTGGCGCAGCACTCTACTTGTCAACAGAGGAACTGAGAATTAATCCAGAAGCACTAAGGGACTGGCTCATTGATTCACGAATAACAGCTAGCTTTGCACCTACGCCTATTCTGGAAAGACTCTTGAAATTATCTTGGCCAGATAAAACGGATCTTCGTTTTATCATTACTGGTGGGGATCAATTAACGCAGTATCCATCTAACGATATTCCTTTTGCGGTAATTAATCAGTATGGTCCATCGGAGAATACCGTTGTTACCACAGATTGTTATGTACCTGTAGGAGTGACAACAGGTACGCCATCGATTGGTCGACCGATTGCGAATACAGAAGTTTATGTGTTAGATTCTCATCTTCAGCTAGTACCAATTGGTGTAATTGGAGATCTCTATATTGGAGGGAAGAGTCTTGCACGTGGATATGCTAATCGTCCGGATCTTACAAAGGAAAAATTTATTCCACATCCTTTCAAGTCAGGAGAACGTCTCTATTATACAGGAGACAAAGCAAGTTATCTTTCTGATGGTAATCTCCAGTTCCATGGACGTATAGATGACCAAGTGAAAATTCGTGGTTTCCGGATTGAATTGGGAGAAATAGAAGCTGTTTTGCAGGCGCATTCTTCTGTCAAAGAAGCTGTTGTATTGGTGCGAGAGGATAATCAAGGTGATAAGAGATTAGTAGCTTATGTAGTTGGTGAAGGAAGTTTCCATGAATGGCGAGAACATCTACAAACACATTTACCTAATTACATGGTTCCAACAAACTTTATTGAGATGGAATTTTTACCACTTACACCGAATGGAAAACTTGATTTGAAGGCATTGCCTATACTTAGTGAACAATCCACTGAAAATACTGTATACCCAAGAACTCCGCTGGAAGAACTTATTGCTTCAGTGTGGAGTCAAGTGCTAGGAATAAGAGACATTGATGTTCAGGATTCTTTCTTTGATCTCGGTGGTCACTCTCTACTTGCTACACAAGTGGTCTCACGCTTACAGGAAGTCTTTCAAATCAAATTGCCAGTACGTGAACTGTTCGAATATTCAACGGTCGAGGCATTATCGAAACGAATAGATCAGTTACGTAAGGGGAGCGAAAAACGAGAAATTCCACCATTGATGCCGATGGAACGAGGGGAAAATATTCCACTGTCTTATGCCCAACAGCGCTTATGGTTTATTGATCAATTTGCACCTAATAGTGCACTTTATAATATGCCAATGGTATGCCGGCTTACAGGGAATTGGTTACCTGAGGCCTTGGAGTTGGGATGGAATCAGTTGATAGAGCGTCATGAATCTTTGCGGACTGTATTTTATGAAGAGGATGGCCATCCTGTGCAGCAGATTCAACCGTACGTTTTCCGTCCGCTTCTGCAAATGGACTTAACTAAGCTTTCATTAGAGGAGCGAGAAAGAAAGTTGGAGCAATGGATTCAAACTGAAGTAGAATCTCCATTTGATTTAGAACAAGGGCCATTATTCCGTGGGAAACTCATAAGAATTTCAGAAGAAGAATGGGTTCTTCTGTGTAATATGCATCATATTATCTCGGATGGGTGGTCGATGGAAATCTTGCTTCAAGAATGGATGGCATTTTATGAGAATGCGATTGGTGAAAAACAAGCAGAGCTGGAACCACTACCAGTTCAATATGCCGATTTTGCTCAGTGGCAAAGAGACTGGTTGAAAGATGAAGTACTATATCAACAACTTGCATATTGGAAGGAAGAATTATCTGGTGAGTTACCAGTCTTAATGTTGCCAATAGATCGTCCGCGTCCGCCAGTGCAAACCCACCATGGATTAACTCATAATGTTTTGTTGTCACGCTCATTACTGGATAAATTAAACGAACTAAGTCGTCAAGAAGGGGCCACACTTTTCATGACCTTATTGGCATCGTATCAAAGTTTCCTTGCTCGTTATACGGGACAAACGGATATTATTGTTGGCAGCCCAATTGCAAATCGAAATTATCGAGAAATTGAGGGGCTGATTGGTTTCTTTGTCAACACCTTGGTTTATCGAGCTGATTTAAGTAATGCACCGGCATTTCAAGAGTTGTTATCTCAAGTACGGATAAAAGCATTGAAGGCGTATGAGTATCAAGATGTTCCGTTTGAGAAAATTGTAGAGGTTATCCAACCTGAACGAAATACAAGCCATTCTCCGATTTTCCAAACCATGTTTACTTTGCAAAATACGGGACAGAAGCTACCAGAACTACATGGAAGAAATATAGAAGTAATGGAAAGTAATGCTCCGATCGCTAAGTTTGATTTAAGTTTAACTGCTGCAGAAGTGGAAGAGGGTTTATTACTTACTTTTGTTTATAGAACTGATTTATTTGACAGCTTAACTATTGAATCCATGGCTGAACATTTTGGGAACTGGTTGAATGTAATCGTAGAGAATCCTGATAAATCATTAGCTAAGTTGCCTATATTATCAGGATTACAGCAAAAACAGTTGGAAGAGTGGAATAATGGTGCTGTAGCATATCCACAGGAAAGTACAATTCATCAACTGTTTGAAGAGCAAGTAAATCGTACACCTGATGCGGTGGCAGTGGTAGATGAAAAACAGCAGTTAACGTATCGAGAGCTGAATGAAAAAGCTAATCAATTGGCCCACTATCTTCAGCAATGCGGAATTGGGAATGAATCATTGGTTGGACTTTGCTTTGAGCGTTCAATTGAGATGGTTGTTAGTATTATGGGGATTTGGAAGGCTGGAGCAGCCTATGTTCCATTAGACCCATCATATCCAGAAAGTCGCCTACGATATATTTTGGAGGACACTGGAATTCAAGTATTAGTTACGAACGAGTCATTGGAAGATTGGATACCTAAAGAAATCAAGATAGTTTGTCTAGATCGGGATCAAGCAATGATTTCCCAAGAAAGCATTCTTTCACCAAAATGCGAAGTAACAGGAGAAAACTTAGCGTATGTTATCTATACTTCAGGATCAACGGGAAATCCAAAGGGTGTCTTGATACAGCATCATTCTGTACTAAACTTGTCGCATGGTTTACAAAAAGAGGTTTTCAAACATGAGATACCATCTAACATGCATGTCGGTTTAAATGCGTCAATTGCCTTTGATGCATCTATTCAGCAATTACAAATGCTGTTATATGGTTCAAGTTTGTATATTATTCCGAATGAAGTACGAAGTGATCCGGAGCAGTTTGTAGCTTATATTAGGGAGAACAAGTTAGAAATCTTTGATATAACACCTTCATTACTTCAATTACTTTTAGATGTCGGATTGTTAGAAACGTGCGATGGCGTTCATGTTCCAAGTAAGGTACTGGTTGGTGGCGAAGCGATTATGCCTTCATTATGGGAACAGCTAGTAGAGACTGATAAAATGGAGTTTTATAATGTATATGGTCCTACAGAATGTACGGTTGATGCAACCTGCTATCATATTAAAAAAGATAGTAAGAGAGTAACAATTGGGCGTCCGTTGCCGAACGTTCAAACTTATGTATTAGATAGAAATAGGTTGCCAGTTCCAGTTGGTGTGATGGGGGAACTTTATATCGGAGGAGCAGGTCTAGCAAGGGGGTACTTGAATCGTCCAAAGTTAACATCCGAACGATTTATTTCACATCCATTCAAAGAAGACGAGAGGTTATATAGAACGGGTGATCTTGTGAGATATCTTCCTGATGGTAATATAGAATACTTAGGAAGAATGGATAATCAAGTGAAGATTAGAGGATTTCGAATTGAACTTGGAGAGATTGAGTCGACCTTACAGGAGCATTACTTAGTAAAAGAGGCAGTTGTAATGGTTAGGGAAAATCAGTCGGGAGATAAGAGGCTGGTAGCTTATGTAGTGGGCGAAGGCAGTTTAGAAGAATGGCGAGAGTATCTTAAAACAAAACTGCCAATCCATATGATACCTTCCTACTTTGTCGAAATGAAAGAATTACCGCTAACCATAAATGGAAAGATTGATCGGAAATCGCTGTCTATACCAGATTATCAAGGAACACAAGAAGGATACGTGGCCCCAAGAAATGAACGTGAACATAAGCTTTCTATCATTTGGGAACGTGTGCTAGGTTCAAAACGTATTGGTATGAATGATAACTTCTTTGAAATTGGTGGAGATTCAATTCTTAGCATTCAGATTGTCTCGCGCGCGAAGCAAGTTGGTTTACAATTGACACCAAAACAAATATTTGAACACCAAACGATTGCTGAGTTGGCGCAAGTAGTCAAAGAAGAACAAGGTGTACAAGCTGAACAGGGAATTATAACTGGAGAGACGATACTTACACCTATTCAGCAAAGGTTTTTTGCACAAAATCATCCTAACCCACATCATTGGAATCAATCCATGTTCTTTAGAACGAAAGAGAAATTGGACATAGGATCACTGGAAAAGGCGGCAGGTAACCTTCTACTTCATCATGATGCTCTGCGTTTAAGATATGAACGTTTACCTAATGGGGTTTGGAAACAGTGGAATGAAGGAATAGAAGAACAATTGATGCTTACTGTCATTTCATTAGACGAAGTGCCGGAAGCTGATTGGCATCAGGTTATTCAAAAAGAGATTAATATTGCACAAGAAAGTTTGAATTTACATGATGGTCCGCTAATGAGAATGGTGTATTTTGATGAAGGTGAGCACGCTGGCCGATTATTTTGGACAATTCATCATTTAGCCGTGGATGGTGTTTCTTGGCGAATTTTATTGGAAGATTTGCAAACAGCATATACGCAAGTAGTCCAAGGGCAGAAAATTCAATTACCTATGAAGAGTACATCTTTTAAAGAATGGTCGGAGAAATTACATCATTACGCTGAAACTGGCCTATCAAAAGAAGTGCTACATTACTGGGAGGAGCAGGCTGAACAAGACGTAGTTAAATTGCCGGTAGATGGTACTATAAGTAATCCAGTAAGCGCAGTAACTGAGGAAATTACTGTGGTGTTAAATGAGAATGAGACCCGTATGTTATTGCAAGAGACTTTAAGCACTCACCGTGTCCAAATCAATGAAGTATTATTAGCAGCATTAGTACAAGCTACGGCAGCATGTACGGGGCAGCCGATATTGAGCGTAGATTTAGAGGGACATGGTCGAGAAGAGATTATTGAAGATGTTGATTTATCGAGAACTGTGGGATGGTTTACAAGTATTTACCCAGTTCATTTAAATATTACTAGTGCTAATACGCCAATTGAAGCATTAAAAGCAGTTAAAGAACAAGTTCGCAAAATTCCTAATAAGGGTGTTGATTATGGGGTGTTGCGTTACATGAACGCAACAATGTGTGAGCAATTAAGCTCCCAATATACACCGTCTATTAGTTTTAACTATCTTGGACAATTTGACCAAATGTTTTCTAGCGATGCAATGTTTATTCCGGAGAACGAATTTAAGCGTTTAGATCATGCTGCCGGTTCCAAGCGATCGCATGTAATTGATGTAATTGGGGTTGTAACGGATGGAAAACTTCAGTTCACTTGGGTATACAATGTTGGACAATTTGCCAAATCAACGATTCAAAGTATTGCACAGAATATGCTATATCAACTGAGTACATTGATTCAATTTTCAGATAGAGAATCTGCACTGACCATTTCGGATTTTGCAATGGCTAATCTTAGCCAAGAAGGTTTGACAAATGTACTAAACAAAATGCATCGCGGAAAGAACAATCAGATTACTGATTTATATCCACTATCACCTTTGCAAGAAGGTATGATTTTCCACACATTGCATGACCAAGGGGATGAACATGTTGCACCGTATATAGTGCAATTGAGTTTTATGATTCGAGGAAAAATGAATATTCCTACATTTGAGCAGGCGTGGAAATCTGTAATTCAGCGGCATGAAATTTTTCGTACAGGATTTGTATGGGACGAAATTGAAGAACCTGTACAAGTGGTGTATGAAAATATCCCATTTAAAGTGAATAAAGAAGACTGGCGTACAATGACAAGTGAAGAGATAGAGGAAAAAAGAAAAGTCTTTTTGGCATTAGATCGAAAACAAGCCTTCCAATTTGATGAAGCACCATTGATGCGGGTAACAGTCATTCAAGAAGGTGAGGAAGAATATCGGATTGTTTGGACCCATCACCATATTTTACTGGATGGATGGAGTTTACCATTAGTATTTAATGAATTACTTACAGTCTATCAGAAGAGAATGAATGGAGAAGCTGTGAAGTTACCTAAGTCCTCACCATATAAGAAATATATCCAATGGTTAAGAGAGCAAGATAAGGAGCAGGCGGAACAATTCTGGAGAGAGAAGCTAAAAGGTTTTACTGCGCCAACTTTGCTGGGCTTAGAAAGTAAAGAGGAAGAAAAAGGTTACACAGAGAAGGTTACGTATTTATCAGAAGAGCAGACTCAAGCGTTACAAGGATGGGCGAAACGCAATAAACTTACTTTGAGTACAGTAATTCAAGGTGCATGGGCATATCTCATGAGCCGATATAGTGGAGAAAATGACATTGTTTTTGGTGTAACAAGCTCAGGGCGTTCTACGGAGATTATTGATGTTGAAAACATCGTAGGTCCTTTCATTACAACGTCACCGACGCGAATTCAATTGATGGATGATATAAAATTAATAGATTGGTTGCAAAAGATACAAGAGGAAGAGATAGAAAGAAGACAATATGAGTATGCTTCTTTGACAGAGATTCAGGGGTGGAGTGAAGTTCCTAGAGGAATACCGCTGTTCAATAGTTTATATGTGTTTGAAAATTATCCAGTGAAAGAGGAGTCTTCAGAAAATCTGGAAATTGGTGAATTGGAAGGGGTAGAACAAACCCACTACCCATTAGGGTTAGCTGTAGTTCCAGGAATCCAGTTATCGTTAAAGTTAATGTATGACCGTAGTAAGTTTAATAGAGTAACCATTGAACGAATGCTGGGTCATTTACACAAAGTGTTAATGCAAATGCTCAAAAACATTGATCAAAATCTATCGGAGCTAGTATATATTACGGAAGCTGAACAAAGAAAGCTATTGGAAGAATGGAATAATAATACTATATCCTATCCACGTGAGAATGCAATTCATCAACTATTCGAAGAGCAAGTAAATCGTACGCCTGACGCGTTGGCAGTGGTAGATGAAAAACAGCAACTAACATATCGAGAGCTGAATGAAAGAGCTAATCAATTAGCCCATCATTTACAGAAATGTGGAATTGGGACAGAGTCATTAGTTGGCCTTTGCTTTGAGCGTTCAGTTGAGATGGTGGTTGGTCTCATGGGAATTTGGAAGGCTGGAGCAGCCTATGTTCCATTAGATCCATCGAATCCGGAAAGCCGCCTACAATATATTTTAGAAGACACAGGAATTAAAGTGTTAGTTACAAATGAAGTATTACTAGGCTGGATTCCTAAAGACATTAAGACAGTTTGCCTAGATAGGGACCAAGCAATGCTTTCTCAAGAAAGCAAACTTTCACCAATATGTGAGGTAACAGGGGAAAACTTAGCGTATGTTATCTACACTTCTGGTTCGACAGGGAATCCAAAGGGAGCTTTAGTACAGCACCATTCTGTAATAAACCTATCCTATGGTTTACAAAAAGAAGTTTTCTCACATGAGATACCTAGTAATATGCGCGTCGGTTTGAATGCATCAATTGCCTTTGATGTATCTATTCAGCAATTACAAATGCTGCTTTATGGTTCAAGTTTATATATTATTCCAAGTGAAGTTCGCACTAATCCAGAACAATTTGTGTCCTATATTAGGGAGAATAAATTGGAAATGTTTGATATGACACCTTCATTACTTCAATTACTAATAGATGGAGGATTGCTAGAAATAAGTGCTGATGTTCATGTACCAAGCAAGATATTGGTCGGTGGTGAAGCAATCATGCCGTCATTATGGGAACAGCTAGTAGAGACCGAAAAAATTGATTTTTATAACGTATACGGTCCTACAGAATGTACGGTTGATGCAACATGCTATCATATCAAAAAAGATAGTAAGAGAGTAACAATTGGACGTCCGTTGCCGAACGTTCAAACTTATGTATTGGATAAAAATTTGTTACCTGTTCCAGTTGGTGTAACAGGTGAGCTATATATTGGGGGTGCAGGTATAGCGAGAGAATACTTGAATCGCCCAGAATTAACAGCAGAGCGATTCATCTGTCATCCATTTAATGAAGAAGAGCGTTTATATCGTACGGGAGATTTGGTTCGTTATTTACCTGATGGTAATTTAGATTACTTGAGAAGAATTGATAATCAAGTGAAAATTAGGGGCTTTCGTATTGAACTTGAAGAGATTGAAGCGAGTATAGAGAGGCATCCATTGGTAAAAGAAGCAGTAGTTTTGGCAACAGAGGATAAATTAGGAGAGCAGAGATTGGTTGCTTATGTAGTTGGAGATGGTAGTATGCATGAGTGGCGTGAGTATCTCAAGACACAAGTACCAAATTATATGGTTCCCGCACACTTTATTAAGGTAGACGAGATTCCTCTTACAACGAATGGCAAAGTTGATCGAAAGGCATTGAACAATTTAACTATTCATAGAGAAAATAACTTCTCTACACCAATCATTCCAAGGGATGAAATTGAATATCAGTTGATTAAAATCTGGCAGGATGTGTTACAGATAGAAGATGTCTATGTAAATGATGATTTCTTTAATAGAGGAGGACACTCTCTCCTTGTAATTAAATTAGTTTCAAAAATTAGGGAGAAGTTTGGAAAAGAGATTAAGGTTTCAACATTGATTAAGAATCCAACATTGGAAGGAATCGCATGCCTTATTCGTGATAAGCATGATATGACGAAATCAGTAGCAGCGCTAGTTCCACTACAAGAATCAGAAAAAAGCCCTTTCTTCTGTGTTCATCCGTTTATGGGGAATGTATTTTGTTACATTCAACTAGCAAGATTACTTAAGAACCATTGTTCATTTTATGGTTTACAGAATCCTCTTATAGAAAAGGAAGAAATTGATGAATTGACCTTGCCGGAACTAATTCAACTTTACATTGAAGAAATCAAACGTGTTCAGCCAGAAGGCCCATATCGTCTTGGAGGATGGTCTTTAGGCGGTGCAATTGCTTATGAAATCGCAACTGTGCTAAAGAATCAAGGTGAGGAAGTTGAGTTGTTGATACTAATGGATACTAAAGTACCTTCAGAGCAAGATCGTAAAACAAGGGAGGGTATGCTCTCATATATATCTGAACATTTCATTCCTAGAGATCTTACTGAGCAGGAAGAAGGGCTCGTTCATAAGCAAGATATGCTTGTGGAGCGATTAATTATGGAAGGAGTACTCCCGCCTGATGCAAATCTTATGAATTTGAAGCAAGTTATCAATGCTCATAGGAAATGCCTGAACTTAATGGCAGAGCATGATTTGATACCATACTTTGGAGAAGTTATCTACTTTAGTGCTGAGGAAGGAAAAGAGTTGTTTACAGATTGGGGACCTTTATTAAAAGGAAGAGTAAATAGGTATTCAGTCCCTGGATCACATGAGGAAATAGTAGACTTCCCCGCAGTTGAAAAGATAGCTAAGTACCTATTAAATGAATTTGAAGGGATAAAAGAAACATCCCTTTCATTAACTGAAAAGTAGAGAGTGCAAAAGATGCAACGCTATGAACGAAAAGGGGAGACCAATACCTGCATGCATATCAAGTGTAGGGAATAATGAATATATTAAGAGCATTACTTTTTAAGGGGATAATGTAAAAAGTAATTGGTAGAGACATAGAAATCTTTGTAATAGAAGCGAATGCCTGATGATATTACTGAGGAAAGGTGCATATTTTCATTGATATGTAAATATGCACCTTTCCTATTGTATATGCACTTTAGTAATGTGAATTTGAATTTATGTAACGTTCATATATGAAGTAATTCTTAAAAAAGGGAAGTGATTTATCATACAAATTCAAGCTGTGAAAATACCAAAGAATATTGAAAGTCATTTGTTTAAGCAACTTAGTAACTTAGTTTCAAATGAGAAGAAAGAACGAATGAAGCGTTTATTAAATTCATGCGACATTAATAGGACACTGATAGGGGATTTACTAATCCGATCTCTAATCTGCCAAAAGTATAAAATTAATAATGAAGAAATTAGATTTAAATATAATGAGTATGGAAAACCTTTTGTTGAAAATTTTTCTGACTTTCATTTTAATCTGTCACATTCAGGAGAATGGGTGGTTTGTACTACTGCTAATTTTAATGTGGGTATTGATATAGAAAAGGTTTCAGAGATAGAGGCTCTTAAATTAGCAAAAGAATTTTTTTCAGCGGATGAATTTTATGATATATCTAATATGAATTCTGATGAACAAATTAATTATTTTTATGATTTATGGACATTAAAAGAAAGCTATATAAAAACGATTGGAAAAGGGCTTTATACCCCATTAAATTCATTCTCTATAAAAAAAGAATCACGAGCTTTAATTTTATACAAGAATATACCTAAAAACTTTTACTTTAAACAATATAACATTGATCCAAATTATAAGTTATCTGCTTGTGCAACAAGGGATGAATTTCCGCAAGAGATAATAATTAAAGACATTTATGCAATTTTCCAAAATATATACAAATTTGAAAGTAAGGAGAAAATCAATGCAGAAGACTAAACTTTTTTGCTTTCCACATGCTGGGGGATCTGCGTTTAGTTACGCAAAATGGAAAAATCACTTTAATCCATATATTGAGGTAGTCCCGATAGAGTTAGCTGGTAGAGGATATAGAATTGAAGAAAACTTGTACCAAAGTATGGAAGAGGCAGTAAATGATGTCTACAATAAAATAGTTATGCAGATAGATGATTCGCCCTACATTCTATTCGGGCATAGCATGGGAAGTTTGATCGCCTATGAAGTAGCCAGAAAAATAAAAGATTCTAAAAACGTATCGCCTGAATTTCTTGTTTTGTCCGGTAGAAATCATCCAAATAGTAAAATAAAAAATATCCGACATAATCTTTCTAATGAGCAATTTAAAAGAGAAGTTATTGCAATGGGAGGTACACCATCTGGGGTACTGCAATCAGAAGAATTAATGGAGATTTTTCTCCCTATTCTAAGAGCAGATTTTAAAATCGTTGAGACGTATATCCATGAGAAAAATACACAACCATGTGATATTGATTTTCTTATATTTAATGGGGAAAATGATGAATTTACTACATATGATCAAGTAATAAAATGGGAACGATACACAAGTAAAACGTGTACTTTTCATTCTTTTGAAGGTAATCATTTCTTTCTAAATGAAAATATTGAAGAAATAGCAAATAGTATTAAAAGAAAGTTAGATTCTAAAAGATTATCAAATAGTTTTTAGTTTTTTAAGTATACTCATAGCTAACAAAGAAAAATATGAAAGATGAAAAATACAGGCATTGCTGAAATTTTATTGAATATATGCATAGAATCCTAAACGAACTGTTTAAAGGCAGAGACTCTAAGCAAAATGTATATGAATTAACTTTAGTTTAAGTTGGCTTTACCTATAATACCATTTAGAGTCTTTATTATACTTAGTACAAAGTACATAACAGTTAGGGATGCTGTATGTAAAGCTAATGAATATGTGAAGTGAAAAGGCCGACTCTTATAATTATGAGTGGGCCTTTTGGTTTTATGGATATCAAATTAGTGAGCAACATTTCAAAGGGTATCTTGTGATATAACTAAGTAGATTTTTTTAAACAAGGGGATGATGAGATGAATAAATTGAAGGGGAAAATTGCATTAGTAACAGGGGCTAGTAGAGGGATAGGTCGAAGTATTGCCTTACATTTGGCACAGGCTGGTGCGTTAGTCGTTGTTCACTATAGTAAAAGAAAAGAAGAAGCAGAAAGTGTAGTGGATAAAATTAAAAAAGATGGTGGTTCCGCATTTGCGATTCGTGCAGACTTAAGTACTTTTAATGGTATTAATAAATTGTATTCAATGATGGATCAATCTCTTCAAAAATATATAGGTGATACTACATTTGATATCCTTGTAAACAACGCTGGAATTGGGCAGGTGTTAACGATAGAGGAATTTACGTTTGAAATATATGTAATGTTTAGATACCTAAAGGAGTCTACGTTTTTTTAGTAGGGTCTTTCTAGCTAATGATAAGGTACCAGCAAATAAACTATTTTGTCAATTAGACAAAATAGTTTATTTGCTGGTAAACAATTATGAGTCAAATAGTGTGATCAATTAAGTTATTTAGTCCTAAATCATAAGATTTTAATACAAAATACTATAATTTGATTAATAATAGTAGTGAAAAAAATATTAAATATATCTAAGTTTTAAAGCGAATATTAGAAACTGGTGTACCGCATTCTTATTTCAATAGCACATATGCAAGTATTAAAGTCCAGAACTCATCTGGTAGCGTTATGTACAATAAGGAAATTATGGGAAATAGACAACAAAATGCTGAAACCCAAACAGTACCTGTAAAAGAGGGAGATTATATAGAATTTACTCATATAGGAGGGGAAGCAGCAAAGGAAAAAACACGCGCGACTTTAACTAACCTTGAGAATGGAAAACAGGAATATATCGGAAAGAAAAGAACATATGGGGTTACATCTACAGGATTAATAAGACAATAAACGTATAAAAAAGTTGGGGAAATCCCCAACTTTTTTATACGTTTTAGTCAAGAAGATTCCTTCTTCAAGGAATGCGAAGTGAGTAGGTAGAGGTAAATTGGCTTCGAATAAGGTATGGCAGGAAGCTTTATCAATAAGTATGCAAATATTTAAAAAACTAATTTTTATACAAAAAGTGTATACTTACGACAAAAAAATTTACCTTAACCAACAATTTTGTTTTTAGTAAATTTAAGGTGTGTAATTAATATACATTTTTCGAGGAAAACGCAGAATTCTGTCAAATTATCTTCATTTACATGACTGTGAACGTGGTATAAAAATGAAGCATATCCAAAATTATTAAAGGGGCTGAAAAAATGATTAAAAAACTTATTATTGGTTCTATTGTTTTAGGAACAGCAATAGGAGTAAGTAAACCTACATTTGCTTCAACAAATTATTCTCCATCACAGTTTCAAGATAGGGGAGATGCCCAAGTTCAATCAATACCATCGCCATGGCAGTATTTAGGGCAAACCTCTAGGGAACTTCAAATTAAAACTAAGGATCCAAAAGTGCTTGCTTTTGAATTAGCAAAAGAAGCTCCATTTTACGAAGATGAATTAGTGGATGTGTGTTTTGCAATCTTAAGAGAAAATGTAGATGTAGTATATTGGACAAGTAAGGAATGGGCTAGATTTGAAGTAGGAAATTACGAGTTTAAACATGAAATGAAAATTTATAGAGATAAAGAACGTCAGCAATTAATTACTTCAATAGAATCATAAAAAAAGAAGCTATCTTTAGTAAGATATGCATCCAATAATGTAGACAGGAAAAGAGAGCACATAAAACTGTTGCGATATTGGAAAGTAAAGTAAACTAAAAAAACAAGTATAATTACTTGTTTTTTTAGTTACAGTAATTATTTAGAAGGCTTAGCTTGTATATGTTCACATACATTTATTGGATAACTATAATCCTCTCTATACTATGATTGGGATACAAAAGCTAGAAAGGTATCAATCCATTTATTCTTAAATTGAATTAACATTCCTCCGTCATGGTAGGTTTCGTTATATTTTGAAAAAACACTTCACAAACAATATGTATTACTTTATGGGAACATTATTAAATTTGAACGATATTAACAATGCTTTGTTGATAATTAGCTAAAAAAGTATTGTACGATTAAATGCATTGTGTTACATTTGTGTTACAAGGTTGTTACGAAATATTATAATTATTTCTATATCATTTCCTTTTGTTTCTTTAATGTTACGAAAGGTATAGACGTTTTATGTGTATAGGAGTGTGTGTAGTAAAGAGTCTGAGTTGAAAATACGTGCACACTTTAAATTTCCTTTCTGTCTGAATGAAGAAGACTACCAACTAATTAAAGGGTTCAAAGTAACAACTTTAAATAAAATGTGCTTCCTTTCCCACACACAATTTAGTACATATTTAAAGTACAGCCTAGTTGCTACACAGACTCTTGTACATATAAACATTAAGGTGAAATGGAGATAAGGATTTATTACATAATAAGCATTACTTAGCTAAACGTAAAAATATTATCTGTGCATTTTTATGAAATGTTAAAATGTCTAGATGATATTTTTTGAAGATTTCTTGGATATGTTTATGAATAACAATTTCTAATACTTAATGATTCTCTACTACTGCAATATCCAATAATTTATGTAATAGGATTTATAAGGTGTATGTACATTCACTTATATAGGGAAAATGAGGTTTTTCATATGAAGTATAGTTATAAAGTGTTTATATTTATTTGGACAATTATTTTATTGTTTTTTCTACTTTATTATGGTTACAGTGAAATTTCTGATACCAAGAAAGTGCCAGTTATAACAATCAAAAAATAGAAGTAAAGAATATTGAGAAAACCAAATGAGATAAAAATAGATACAGTAGAAAGGCTACTACAGGAAGTAATTAATCGTACGAAGTTAGATGAAATATTGAAAAGAAAAAAATTAATGGAAAATATGTTGATTGCTGCTTGGGGAGAAAATTATAAATATCACAATCGGTATAAAGATATTCATGAGTTATTCAGAGGTTACCATTTACACTGCCTTAGGAAAAAAGGATGTGTTACCGAGACACCCTTTATATTTAAGTAACGATTCAAGCTAATAGATTACATAAAACCAGAGCGGATTGTACATCGTCTTATTCGAACTATAAGAAACTATGAACGAACAAGTAAAGCGGGACTTACAGCAAACTGTAATGGTGAAACAGGAGGAGACGCATGGGTGTGGTGTTCAATTTGTCATGAAGAACATCCCGTTGCTGAATCCACCGCTTGCTTATTTTGTATCAATAAACTTATAGAAGACTATCATAAAGAGGTATGTATATTTTTTTCGAGATGCAGATGCATTTGCGAAGTAGAGAGGTGAAAAAATGCTTGTAAAATATCCACGAACATTGCATGTTCCTTGGTCGATAGGGGTAACAAGTGATGACCATGTTCTACAAAATATGGACGGATTTGAAACTCAAGAAGTGGTCGTACTAGAAAAGTTAGATGGTGAAAATACATCTCTTTATAAAGAGGCTATTCATGCAAGGTCGTTATCAAGTGGTCATAACCCATCGAGAACATGGGTAAAAACGTTACAAGGAAGTATGGGGGGATAGAATTCCAGAAGGCTGGAGGATATGTGGTGAAAATGTGTATGCTTGTCATGGCATTCACTACACAGCACTGACGTCCTATTTTTATGTCTTTTCAATATAGAATGAGAAAAATGAATGTTTATCGTGGGATGCAGCAGTTGCATGGTGTAAAAAGTTAGGCCTTGCACACGTTCCAGTGTTATATCGTGGCCCCTATAATGAAAAGGTAATTCGTTTGTGCTACAACGGTACTTCACTCTTTGGAGGGATTCAGGAGGGGTATGTACTTAGATTAACGGATGCGTTTCACTATAATGATTTTTCAAAATCCATAGGGGCATTTGTTCGAAAAGACCATGTGCAAACCAATCAGCACTGGATGACACAAGCGGTTATCCAAAATAAATTAGCAAAATAAAAACACGCAATTCCAAATGGAACTGCGTGTTTTTTCTTTTTTAGCATCATTTGACGTTCATGTATGGTTACTCTTATTAGAGAATATGTCCCCTAACCACGGAAAACTATTAATTTATTAGTTTTTATTCGTAACTTTTAAAGTATCTAATACGACTTTAGTTGTGTCTGCAATAAGCTTATCATCATATTCTGCATCTTCTTTATCATGATTAGAAAGGATGGCAAGAACAATTGGCTTTTTATTTGGTGGCCAAATAATTGCAATATCATTCCTTGTTCCATAAGATCCTGCGCCTGTTTTATCAGCTACTTCCCATCCTTTTGGTACGCCCGCACGAATCAACTTATCTCCAGTCGTATTTCTCTTCATCCAATCTACTAATAATTCACGTTTCTCTGTTGGAAGTGCAGATCCTAATGTAAATGATTGAAGTGTCTTAGCGATCGCTTCTGGTGTACTGGTATCGCGCGTTTCTCCAGGATGTACTTCATTTAATTCAGGTTCAAATCGTTCAGATTTAGTAACCGTATCTCCCGTTTCTCTCAAGATTTTTTCAAATGCGGATGGACCACCTAACTTTTTAAGAATTAAATTATGTGCCGTACTGTCACTATATCGAACAGAAGCATCTGCAAGTTCTTTTAACGTCATTCCTGTATACACATGCTTTTCTGTAATTGGATTATAATTAGAAAGGTCTTCACGCGTATACGTAATCCCTTCATCAAGAGCTTCTATTGAGTTCTGACGTAAAAGAGCTCCCGCTGCTAATGATTTAGATGTAGAGGCAAATGCAAAACGATCATTTGAATGATAAGCAATAGTTTGATTTGTACCTGTATCCAGAGCATAAATACCAAGCTTAGCATTATATTCTTTTTCAAGCTTAGCAAAAGAATCATGACCTGTATTTTCTTGTTTAATTTGCTTTATTTGTTTTGTTTGCTTAGGTGGTCCAGATGGAGTATTACTATTAGAACACCCTATTAGTGTTACACATGAAAGTAATACGACAGGTACAATCTTTTTGTAGGTAAAGAACTTGTTTAAAACGTACATGAATTTTCAACCTCTTTCAACGATATATGGATTTTGTTTTGGTATTTTAAATACCGATGTTAATTAAAGCGGGTGTTGGATACCGATACTTCTGAAGTTGAATTTTAACAGGCTAAGCAGAACCAAAGCGTTTATATGAATGAACAGTTGCTGTTTAGGGTGTTTCTTTTTTTATAGTTTACCTGTGAAAGTATTAAACTCGTAACATTTAAATGAAGTATCTCAATACACACTTTTTTACATCACTTTACTTTGGGGAATAATAAGTCCTTTCATATTTTTAGGGATACACATAATAGACACTCTAAGTAATAAATTTGTTCCATTTTAACTTGGTAAATGGTAAAGAAAATACAATGAATTGTAAATGAAATCTGTACGGGAATCTAGTACCGTATAGTACAGTGCATATGAAAAACTCCTCAATGCTATCTCTCAAAAAATAATAATTCTCGGCTTTATAGACTGTATTTTCAAAAATATTGCGAACTTGTAAGAAAAATGAAAGGTAATTCAATATGAGATAAACAACCTTACTACAATGAAAAACAGAATCATTATTAAAATCATGAGATACGATATCAAGTTATTTGCGTGTTTAATACATTCGACCAAATATTCCAGTTTTAATAGGAAAAGTCAAAATGTAGACAAGTATCTTCTATCAAATCTCATTCTTAGTGTGTACATTTGGAGGGAATTTCTCATATGAAATTAGTAAAAGTAAAAGATCTTAGTTAGGAGAAAGATGAGAATGCTAACAAATTCTATGGGAAGGTGAAGAAAGAAGGTAGCGTAGGTCTATTCATTAAGAGTAAGCTTGAGGAGATTATATCAGCTAAGTTACTCTTTAGCGACACAGTTAATCCTGAGGGGGATGAGACAATTACAAAAGAACAGCAAGTTGAATTTCACTTCTAAGAGGGGGCAGACGCCTCTCTTTTTTTATGTCGCAAATAGCATTAATTCGTTAAGTAATTTATATGAGATTATCTTAAATAAGTTAGTTAAGAAAGAAAAGTAAAAGTGAGTAACAAGATAAAAATATACAGGTACGTAAAAAATAAGGAAGTTGTATTTGCAAGTGTTTTAGTTGGGTGTGATATCAACCGTATGGGTAAAGATGAATATTACGTTCAAATTAATATGGATGGAAAAGGAGGAGTTTCAAAATCTATGGATGGTAAAGTGATGGGAAAGGAGTATGAATATACATTATCGGGTTTTGATAAGGAAGGTAAAGAAAAAGAGTTAGAATTTATCGCACAAAAGAATCTTCGTAAAGAAGCATTCCTACGTGTATATCATTTAGATAAAAAGGTGTAACAGCTTGGGAGGAAGTGCTGGAAGACGGGATCCCTAAGAAAGCAAAAAAACTAGGTGTGAAATAATCAGTTATTTGTGATGGTGGATTCTCCTAGGTGGAGGGTTCGCCGTTTTTTATTATATGTTATGTTGTAGTTTTTATATAAAGCATATTGAAAAGATAGGGTAAATCTTCTGGAATGATACCTCCATAATTAATAATTTGTACGTTAACCTTTCCATTATTACTAAATCCATTTATATCAACAAATTTCCCCACATACCCCTTTGTACCAATATCTTTTAAAGTACGTATAAAAAATGCCCTTTATCTTATCTTTATCTTATCTTTACCTTATCTTTAAATTTTTATATTAAACTTAAAATCTTAAAGGATTGATGTTTGAGTCTAAAAAGGGCGGGAGATAGATGTTCATTACATAGTTTGTAAATAACCAATTACCTTTGAAAAATTAAATTTTTTATACGAGGAGGAATATATGAAGGATACAAGTAAAAAACAAATTATAAAAGTGTTCCTTATTAGTATTTTAGGCTTAGGAACAATACTTGGAATGCTATATTTTAATCATAAAACCAATATTCAAAAAAATAAAGCGCTAGCCACCGAAAAACGTGTATTGCAATATGAGTCTACCTTAAAAAAAGAATTAGAAAAATATAATTTAGGAGAGAAAACACCAATTTTATTAGGAATTATGTATCAAGAGAGTAGAGGTGAGGGAAACGACCCTATGCAGTCATCCGAATCACTTGGATTAAAGCCAAATGAAATTCAAGAGACAAGCTTGAGCATTAAACAAGGGGTAAAGCACTTTGCTAAAATGTACAAATATGGAACGGACAAGGATGTTAGCATGGATACAATTATTCAAAGCTATAATATGGGGCCAGGTTATATTGATTTTGTTGCTAGTCAAGAAGTTAAACAACACTCGGAGGATTCAGCCAAAAAGTTTTCTAAGATGAAAGTTGATCAAAATCCAGCGATGTATACTTGTGGTGGAAATAAAAATAATTTTAGGTATCCATATTGTTATGGTGATTTCACATATGCCACAAAGGTAAATGAAAAAACAAAACTTATTGAAGAACTTCTTCGAAATGTACATAGCTCTTCTAAATAAGTTGCAGAATGAAATATAATGATACCGTCAGTTAATAATAATAATAGCTAAGAAAAAACTACTTCCTTTCTTAATTCACATAATTTTCAAAAATAAATCCTATGGATGTTAATATTTGTTATATAATATATTTGTCAAAGCATTACCCCTAAAGTTTCTACAGTCAATCTGTAAGATAGTTTGTTTGGCTCGTATATTCACCTTAAACTAAAAAGAACTTGTAGAGAGTCCTACAAGTTCTTTTTGTTTTAAGGGTTAAATGTGGATTTCAAATATAGTTGCAATTTTTTGAGGGGGAAAAGTAAATGTTTATAAAAACAGAAAGATTATTAATACGGAAATTTGAGTTCAAAGATTGGCAAGCTGTTCATGAGTATACATCAGATATCAATGTTATGAAATACATACCTGAAGGGGTTTTTACTGAAGAAAATACAAGAAACTTTGTGAATGAAAACATTGGTGAAAACGCTAAGAACTTTCCTGTAGTATTAATTGATAAAGATATTCTGATTGGTCATATAGTTTTTCATAAATATTTTGGTGAGCATACATATGAGATTGGTTGGGTGTTCAATCCTAAATATTTCAATAAAGGATATGCTTCTGAAGCAGCACAAGCTACATTGGAATATGGCTTTAAGGAAATGAAATTACATAGGATTATAGCTACATGTCAACCACAAAATACCCCATCATATCGAGTAATGGAGAAGATTGGAATGAGAAGAGAAGGCTATTTCAGGAAGTGTATACCACATGGGAATGAATGGTGGGATGAATATTATTACGCTATTTTAGAAGAAGAGTAGTGTTTCAGAATGCATCATTTAAATTGACACTCTTATTCCTAAATAGGCAAGTTGACTATCTTTATTGGGGATTCTTGCTACTAAAGGCGAAGTTTATTTTCAGTATCGCTGACGTGCAAAACTTTGTATAATCTGATCTTATCTCTAAATCACAACTGTTACCCCATCACCATCAAGTTAAAGTTTCGTTTTATTTTGCTAACTTGATGGTGATGTGACGTAACCTTAATTATTTAAAAATTTTAAAAAGGCCCCTTAGTCATGTTAAAGGGACCTTGATCACGCAAATGATCTGTAAACCAATTCATTTTTGATATACAGATCATTTGTATAATAATTTTTATAAATAATTGCTAAATAGTGAATTTACATAAATGCTTTTAGTAGTTCTTGAATTAATGGGATTGCTCCACCTATAAATTTTAAAACTGCCATTGCGATTTCCATATTATTCTCTCCTCTTTTTCGTATTAAGATGTAATAAATCTTTATAACCTTATTATAGTAAGCGCTTACAATTATAACAATACATTTTCGTATGCAATATTGCATATTTATACATTAGATCTCTATTATTCATTTTTTAATGGTACTATAGCGAGGTGAGAGTCTTTAAGGGTTCTGCTTAATAGGAGGAAATATGGAAAGAGTGCAAGCGATTTACAGTAATCAAAAATTTAAGAGTTGGGTTAAACAGGTATTAGCTGTAGGAGGAGTAATAGGGTGCTGTTATTTGGTGTTATATGTTTTCTGTTTCTTAGTTATCATGTAAATAGTATACAACTAAACTAGTAGAGTCTTGCCTAGAAAGGTAAGGCTCTTTTATTGTAGTACCTGGAGATGAGCAAACTACATACAATATCTCTCAGGTTTTTCAGATCACTTTGTACGGTTTCTTGTTTAGAACACTAATTCCTATCATTGAAAACAGAATTCTATGGATAAAAAATATGTTTTTACTAGATACATATTAAAAAGACAAGCATAAATTATATTAGATTTTGACAAAGTCTTTTTGATTTCGAAAAGGATTTAAATCTTACTTATAGATTTGATTCCTTTTTATATAATATAATCCTTATATTGATACGTAAATATAATACAGTAATAATGATTTAAAAGCAAGAATTTTAGTAGCGGTACATTCACACATCCATCAACTTAAGATTTTAAAGTAGCTCTTAAACAAAAAAATTCTTTTTTTAATTAATTAATAGTAAACAAGAAAGATTGGCAAATTAACAACTAAAGAGATTTATTCAGGTAAAATCTATCAAAAGGTCCTTTACAAAATTTATACATAATTCAATTACAAAATAATGTAAAAATTATGCATTTTTGTAAAATAAATTCATTGACACTTGTGTATATAAGTAACTATACTCGTTACATCAAATTGAATGCGTGATAATACGATTTTATTATTATTACAAACATGTAAATATAAAAATAGAAAATTTCAATTTGATAAATACAATGGTAGAGGTGTTTATTTTAATGAAGCACAAATTAATTGCAACAGGTATCCTTGCAGGAGCTATATTATCCTATTCTTCTAATATTTTAGCAGATACTCATAAATTCCCTGATGTTCCTACATGGGCTGATAAATCCGTTAACTATTTAGTTGATAAACAGGTATTAAATGGTTATCCAGATGGAACTTTTGGTTCAAATGACTCCTTAGACAGAGCTTCGGCTACAAAGATTATGACAAAAGTTTTAGGTATACAAATTGATCCTAATGCAAAACCATCTTTTACAGATTCACAAAATCACTGGGCTACTCCTTATATTGCTGCTGCTGAAAAAGCTGGTATTGTTAAAGGTGAAGGTAATGGAATCTTTAATCCATCCGGAAAAGTAACTCGTGCTGCTATGGCTACCATGCTAGTAAATGCATATAAACTACAAAGCACAGCAAATCATAACGAGCAGGTTAGATTTGAAGATTTAAAAGGGCATTGGGGAGAAAAACATGCCAATATTTTAATAGATTTAAAAATTTCTAATGGTACCGAGAACGGTTGGCAACCAAATAGATTTATAACACGTGCTGAAGCTGCTCAACTTACTGCAAAAACAGATATGTTACAACAAAATTTAAACGATGAAAAAGAGGTTATTACTGCTACCTCATATGAAGATTTAAATTTAACAGTGGCTTCGAAAATTACAGCTCAAGAGATTGATAGTTTTATTGCAAAATATCATTCAGATAGTCCCTTAGTTGGACATGGACAAGATTTTATCAATGCGCAAAATCAATATGGCGTGAGTGCTCATTATTTAGCGGCGCATGCGATTTTAGAATCTGGATACGGAAAATCAGAAATCGCATATCAAAAACATAATTTATTCGGTCTACGTGCATATGATGGAGATCCGTTTAAATATGCGAAATATTTACCAAGCTACGGCGATAGCATTGCTTATAATGCTAATTATGTACGAGAAAGATATTTGGAAGAAAATGGTATATATTATAACGGGCCAACATTAACTGGTATGAATGTGAAATATGCATCAGATAAAGGCTGGGCTAAGAAAATTGCAGGCATTATGGAACGTATTAAACCGTTTCGTGTAGAAGACTATACATATGCAAAAAAATTATCAAAGAATCCTGAAACATTAGATGTCGAAGCGTTATCAAATGAAATTCCGTATAAAATGTATGCAGACGGTTCAAGCACAAATGTTGTATCATCAGCTACTTACTACCAGGTACCTTATCCATTTAATTTGAAAATTAAAAGTAGACCAGATGTAGCTGTCGAGGAAAATAAAGTTGGTACAGTAACTCCTGGAACAACCATCTTTATTTATCGTGAAGATCCAAATGGATGGGTAGAATTCTCTTTTGAAGCTAATGGAGAAAAATATTGGACATTAAAAAATAAATTAAGTATGTAATTAAAAAGATCTATTGCACTAGTTTTAAAAGTATGGGATTGGACAATTGATTCTCTAGATTGGAAATACAGTAAATTACCCGTTGATGTAGCAGCTGCAAAGATTATTCAAAATGTCTTAGCAGGTGCGACATCCGCATGCTTTTTCGGGAAAATGTTGCGCAAAGTAGGTTCATTTTCAGCACTATCTCCTGGTTCACCGTAATCTTCAATGATGTAATCATTTCCATTTTTTATGACTGTCACACGGATTGGAAGTAAATGTCCTGCTTGAGGAACTGTCTGTGTTTCGCGGTTATATCCTTGCATGAGGGAATGGAGGTAGACATACATTTTTTCATCCTTCATTTCAGTTCCATAGATTATACGCGTCTCAAATTGTTTTTCTGTATGATTTAATTTGTCTTGATCCCAGGCAATGATACTTTCTGAAATAAGGGAATCTAGTTTGCTGTTTAGCGGAATGTCCGTTACATCCTTTGGATTATTTTGGACCGAATCACACCCTGTTGTAATGAAAACGAGTATGACAATACTTACGGTAATCATTATCTTTCTCAAAATCTTATTTTCATATGTTAATGCAAAACGTCTGCTCATTAATTCACTCCATTTCTCTTCGTGCCAATCAACCATTGACATAAATCATTTATATGACAATAGTAAAACCGATTTCATACTAGAAACTTATTCTATCCAAGGAAATATATTGCATTATATAATACATACTATACCATTCTTATACATAACGGGAGAGACTCTATGAGAAAAGTTATCATGTATTGCGGAATCTTTATTATGATTCTTTTAAGCGGTTGTGTCCGATTCGGAAAAGATACTACAGATACCATTTATCTCATTCCAGAAGCATACGAAGGAGACCTTTTGGTTCTATATAATGTTCCAGGAGCTGAGTTGTTGCCAGAAGAAGATGAGTTTCGTGTCGTTACTTTTTCTACAGACGGGAACGCAGTGACATCAACAGTTAATATGAAATATGGAGAAGTCAATGACACATATTACACAGTTAACAAGGAAGGTAAGCGTACTAAACTTGACGAAAGCTGTATACGCGTTGGTTCAAATGGAAGCACTACTGAAAACATTGGTAAAGAAAATGAGCATACATTCTCATACGCGAAATTGAAAGTAACAACTAGTGCATGCTCACAAAACTTTTCATCCTATGGCAGAGAAGTTCTAGAAAATCAAGAACACCCTGCAGAGAATAAGCTGAGGGACTTACTGGCTCATGTAAAAGAGAAGTATATGAAAGTGAAGGGCTAAATTTTAAAATTCTAAAAAGGGTGAATGGATGATGTTAGGGATAGGGTTGATTGTATTAAGTATTTTACTTGTCAGCATTGTATTTTTACCATGATGCTTTATTCCAAGTGAGACAGAAAACATGTAGTATTTTTATTCGTAATCATCCAAAAAAGAAAGAGGGATATTTGTTACAATCACGGCATTGTAGAAGAAATAGAATAAAAGAGGAAAATATATACTGTTACAAATTAATATTCCATGTGTTTTTTGAACATACATTACTTATCTTTAATGTATATATTGAATATATTAATATATTGTGTTATGATGTGAATTAGAAACTCGCGTGTTTCAAATACAACATTTTTATCTTTTTGATGACCTCTTATCTTTCCGTAAGAGGTCCTTTTTTTATCCCTCCGTATTGTATAGCCGCTAAAATACTATGAAAAGATACTAGAGACTACTACACTGTGATATCCTCTAGTATTTTTTCTTTATCTATATTATCTATTGTTAGGTAAACGACGAATTAGTACTTTTTGTATAATTTTCACAAAATAACTTTGAATCATTATTTATTTCAATATAAAGTAATGAAAGGACATATTTGACTATCGTCTTTAATTTTTCCGACAGCAAGCAAAGTTAGCATGTTTAATGCATAATCAGACGCCTGTAAATGAGCATTACTATTTAAATTTTTACCAGAGAGTAATTTAGTTAATTAGTAGAAAAAGGAAGGGGCCTATTTGGCTCCTTCCTTTTTCTCATACATACATAACGCTTGTTGACAACTTATGAAATAATAGCATTCATCGCTATTAAAATATAACATTAAAAGCAATTAATTAGATATGTAATTTTGCATATATTGTACTATTTCATGAATAGGAACAAAACTATTTATTCCTTTCTGTATGGAGACAAATAGATTTAGGTTTACTTAGGGTAAGAAGACCTGATCATTGATTGCTGGTTAAACCATATTTCTACGTATTTGAAACAAATTATTTCACTGAATTGTATGTTAAAGAGAGTGCGGGATTTATGAAATGTAGATTATTCCTTGATTTCTTACTCGTGATTTTACTTGGACATCGGAAAAGAAGTTACGTTATATACGATTTCAAAAGGGGATATTATTCAGTGCATCCAAAGATGCACTCCGTTTCCTGTTTCCTATCCTACTAAATTACCATTCCAAGCAAATTTCTTCTCTTTCAAACAATTCATCCATTGAATAAAGATAATTCGGCCATACGTATCGGAGGACATGAAACTTTCTTAATACCATTTGGAATATATTTCAATATACTTCCGATACTATAACAGATCGAAAATTTCTTTATTGGAGGTATATAATGGCATATCCATTTCGTAACTTAGTATTTGAAGGTGGCGGGGTAAAGGGAAGCGCTTATATAGGTGCCATCCGTGCACTAAATGAAGAAGGGATTTTACCAGAAATACAACGATTTGGAGGGACTTCAGCAGGAGCGATTACTGCATTACTTTTAGGTCTTTCCATTCCATTCGCAGATCTTGTAAAAATCCACAAAGACATGAATTTCAAAGCGTTTAAAGATGATGATTTTTCGATTGTACAAGATAACATTCGTTTGTTTTTTGATGGTTTTGGTATCTATAAAGGGGATTTCTTCACTGAGTGGGTAGGAAAGATCGTTGAAAAGTGGACAGGGAGTAAGGACACAACTTTTCAGCAGTTGTATGACAAAACAGGAAAAGACGTGTTTTTCCAAGGAACGAACGTTTCTACACACCAGCTTCGTACGTTTTCTCGCGAAACGACACCTGATGTCCCGTTAGTAGTTGCTGTGCGGATTTCGATGTCCATCCCATTCTTTTTTAAATCTGTGGAATGGGATAAAGATTATTATGTAGACGGAGGTGTACTCGATAACTACCCAATTCGTTTATTTGATCGGAAAAGTTTTGTGAATAAAGAAGAACACTTCACGACCACAGATACGATTGACGAGGTTAATAAACTGATAAGCAATATAGAGGATCATTCTACACTAAGAAGCTTACACACGAAATACAATGCATCTTTCTTTGATCCTACAGATGAAATTGTCTACAACAAAGAAACACTTGGTTTCCGTTTAGAATCTCAGGCGGAGGTTGCCATGTTAAAACATATCGCAACCTCAACAGAACATCATATTGGCCATTCTCTTATTCATTTTGCATGGAATTTGTCTCAAACCATGATCAAAGGTCATGAGAGCGGAAAAACCACCAAAGAAGATGCTGCCCGCACTGTATTTATTAATACATTCTTTACGTCGTCGTTTAATTTTGATATCACAGAAGAAGAAAAGAAAACACTCATGAATTCAGGTTATACTTCTACTAAAGACTATCTACATCAGTTTAATACGTCTGAAGTAAAATTGTTTAATCGACCATAAAGCCGAGTGCAATGCACTTGGCTTTTTTTAATCGTCCTGTAAATTCTTTTTTTAGTAGCTAATAAAAATTTAGATAGACTATGCATAGAACAAGAGAGAGGAGATAACAGAAAGTAATAAATATAAGTTTTGATGACTTCTTATTTTGTAAAACTAGGGTGTAGAAAGGGTGAAACAGGTGGAAGAAAAACGAATTATGATTTATACAATTTTTTGGCTAACACAGTACAAAAGAGAACCTTAAAACGGTGGATAGGAATGTATCAAAAAATGAATAGAGTAGCAAGGCGGATTTATTGTGGAAGTAGGGATTTTCCTTTTTCTTTCTACTGATAATAAAGCGTTATGTAGACTGGGGATGTATAAGGTATTCATTGCTATTCCTTCAAAATGCTGATGTTACATCACATTAAAATAACCTCTAATTTAAGTATTGAAATTCTCTAAATCTCTATGTATTATATTCTTGTATTTTCTCACTTTGCGAAGCCTAGAAAACATCATCATTTCTGAAAGAACTCGAACTCTAGCCGGTTCTTTGAATTTACTTGAACTTATTTTTGAATCATTGTATTATATTTTCGAGTCTTACTCATATAAATCATTATCAGGAGAATCTGCAAATTTGCAGGTTCTTTTTTATTTTATTGAAAGTAAAATTTTAGCCAGTCGTTTATTTTCATATTGTTGGTTTTTATACGTGTTTGGTAAAAAATCAATGTGTTGCAAAAAAATACTATGCTGAAATCTAGTTCGGTATAGCAATGTGCATATAAAAGATCTCACTTTGCTATATCCCCTAAAAAGAGTCATAAAAATCTATATTTTTTTAATTCAGTTGCATACTACAAAACTTCTTTTAAAAGAAATGTATGTACATACACATTATATTTTGTTCTATAACTCTCTAACTTTTGTTCACGATAGTCTGTTAAGTACAGGATTATTGGCGGGTGGTGCAATAGGTGCAGAAGATGTGAAAACAAATGAAAAAGTACAAGTTGCTGTTGCAGGTAAAGAGGGAAATATGACGTATAAAGAAATTGATAAAGCAGAATCTCCATTGTTATTTGGAATGTATCCTTTATGTTAAGATCCTAATAAGAAGTTAGTTTTTTTTGATAATTAATATTTATACAAAATGTATAATTAATATACTAAAACGTTTTTAAATTTTATTAATGTATTCCTTTTCATCTGAATGAATTATTTATTGCAACAGGTTTCCCGTTCAAAACAAGATGTTCAAACAAAAGACAATATAAGTATCTTTATAATGATTTTTCAATATAATCAATGTGTTTATGAAAGGAACTCTGTGTTATTTTTGCTTTTTTACTAACTAATACAGCTTCAAACAAAGGACACAATTGCTACATACTAAGTATAATTTATTACCTATTCAAAATTCTGTCTATTCAATCTTTCTAAAAATAAAAAAAGATTAAACTTATAAATATACAAGTTATAATGAGGGCGTCGAGACACAATTTATTACCTCTAGAGAAAATATCAAACCTCGTTTTGGATTAAAAATTCTAAACAACTTGCCAGTAATTTTTTAAAATTGGACATACTGATATGATTACTATACGGAGGATAGCGGATTAGAAGGGAAGTTTATTCAACTCAATAAAGAAAGCGTTATCAAACAAAACTTGTTTTGAATCGATCATTCTAATAACTTAGATTCAACTACAGCTAAAAATAATAAATTATGGGGGTGCTTATATGAACATGAATGTAGCATCTATTAAAGAAAAAAAGATTGTTAAATACAAAAGTTGTTTTGATGTGATTGGGCCCATAATGATAGGCCCTTCAAGTTCACATACTGCAGGTGCTTTGGCTATTGGAACAGTTGCTAATAAATTATTTCAAGGTCTTCCCAAAAAAGTTGTGGTAAAGTATTATGAATCATTTGCTGAAACCCATAAAGGTCACGGAACTGATTTTGCAATTATTGCTGGTATATTAGGCTTAGCTGCTGATGACAGCAAAGTGCCAGATGCTATTAAAATAGCAGAGTCTAAGGGAATTGACATTACCTTTATTGAACAATTGGGTAATAGTCCTGCTGGTCATCCAAATACGGCAGATGTATATGCAGAGGATGAAAGTCGAAGTATTAGAGTAATGGGTATTTCGGTCGGTGGTGGGTTGATTGAAGTCAAAAATGTTGAAATTGATGGATTTAGCTTAAATCTGCAGGGGCCATTGCCAGTTGTTATTGCGATTTCAGAAAGAGCTGACTTTGAATTTGTTTTACGCAGGATCTTTAAACAATATGATGTGGAAATTAACAACTTTCATAGTTTGGAAGATAAAACAAAATATTTATATGCATTCGCTTTGGATTCGATATTGCCAGGTAATGCTCAGAAGGAATTAGGAGATTTAAGCAATATAGCTAATCTTATTATTCTTTAGTCACATTAAGGAGTGAAAAATATGCATATGGCCATAAAAGAAATTGTGGATGCAGCTAATAAAAGCCAAAAGCAAATTTATGAATTAGCAATCGAACAGGAAATCAAACAAACTAAAACTTCTTATGAAGAAGTATGGAGTAAAATGGAACGAAATTTAGCGACTATGCAACATGCAATAAATAAAAGTATCGAGGGCGACGGTGTATTTTCTCCAACAGGTTTGACCGGAGGGGATGCTGTAAAAATTAAAAACTATCGAGAAAATAGGAAAACTCTTTCTGGAGATTTGATGGTGTTAGGGATTCAAAGTGCTATCGGTGTTAATGAAGTAAATGCTGCATTAGGAGCTATTTGTGCAACTCCAACAGCAGGTGCGAGTGGGACGATTCCGGGAGTCCTATTTAGTATTAAAGATACGTTGCAGTTAAGTCATGAAGATATGATTCATTTTCTATTCACTTCAGCGTTATTTGGAACGATAGTCGCAAACAACGCTTGTATTTCAGGAGCGTATGGAGGATGTCAAGCTGAAGTAGGAAGTGCCTCAGCGATGGCGGCTGCAGCTGCGGTAGAAGCTGCGGGTGGAACGCCACAGCAATCTTCTGAAGCTTTTTCGATTGCATTACAAAATTTACTCGGTTTAGTTTGTGATCCGGTCGCTGGTTTGGTAGAAATTCCTTGTGTAAAGAGAAACGCCATTGGAACGGCAAATGCTTTAGCAGCAGCGGACATCGCATTAGCCGGCGTAAACAATCTCATCAATGCTGACGAAGTGATTGAAGCCATGTATAGAGTTGGAAGACAGATGCCTCGCGAATTAAGAGAGACAGGTTTAGGTGGTATTGCAGCTACACCTACAGGAATTTCCATTAAAAATAAAATCTTTGGGGAGAAACAATCAAATCAATAAGTTATCGAGTATATTGTGAAGTTTTCAACAATTTTCACTCTATTGTTCGCCTAAGGATGTCTGTATATTGGGGGAGTTATCAATAAAATATACTACTATATAATTAAAATATTTTATAAGTGGTAACAAACCCTTCAGGTTGATGCTTCGCTAATTTTTTGATTTTTATTAACCTAGAAGGGGGATATTCGTTGTGGGGCACTATATAAGCTATTCATTTTTCAAGAACGGTCTATATTCCTATATCTTAAAAAGAGAATTAAGAATAGGACACAAGGAGGAATTATTATATGGATGGGAATACTGCAAAAAACATAGAATTTCAAGCTGATAACACTGCAGTAAAAAATGAGAAATATCTAGACCCTAAAAAGTGGCATAAACAGGATACTACCTGGGCATTGAGCCTTTTTGGAACAGCAATTGGAGCAGGAGTACTCTTTTTACCGATTAATGCAGGTTCAGGTGGTTTATTATCATTGCTGTTAATTACCATACTTGCATATCCTGTTATGTATTATTCACATAGGGCGCTTGCTAAAATGATTTACGCTTCGAACTCTGCCGATGAGGGGATTACAGGTACAATAAGAGAGTATTTTGGAAATAAGGCAAGTATCATTTTTAATATTGTATATTTTGTCTCCATTTATACGATCGTGCTGATGTACTCGGTCGCACTTACAAATACCGCTAGTAGCTTTATCGTGCATCAATTGCACATGTCGGAGCCTCCAAGGTCCATTTTATCGCTTGTTTTAGTACTCGGTCTTATCGCTATACTAAATTTTGGTCAAGATATAACTGTAAAGATCATGAGCATGCTAGTGTATCCTTTTATAGCTTCTCTACTTTTTATCGCAATATCTTTGATTCCACAGTGGAATACGTCAATGCTTAGTTTTTCAAGTGTTTCTACTGCTTCAACAGGAACAGGATATTTAGGAACGATATGGATGATACTTCCAATCATAGTATTCTCGTTTAATCATTCGCCTATGATTTCGTCATTTGTTATGAAACAGAGAGCTACGTATGGAATAGATGCTACTGATGCTAAATGTGCTCAAATACAAAAAGTTTGTTATATTATGACATTCGCAGTTGTTATGTTCTTTGTTTGGAGCAGTACCTTAAGTTTAACTCCAAATGATCTTAAGGTGGCAAAAGAACAGAACTTGTCAATCCTATCATATCTTGCTAATGAGCTTAATTCGCCAGTAATCACTATTGCAGCTCCTATCATTGCATTTGTGGCTATTACAAAGTCTTTCCTTGGTCATTATATAGGAGCGTATGAGGTAATGCGTGACATGATTATCAAGTCCAGTAAAAAACGTGGGAAAGATATAGGAGAAAAAACAGTTAAGACAATGATTCTTACTTTTGTCGTATTAACATGCTGGTATGTTGCTTATACAAATCCAAGTATTCTTGGAATCATTGATGCCCTTAGCGGTCCGCTAGTTGCTGCTATCTTATGTATACTACCAATGTATGCAATCCATAAAGTATCAGTACTTGCTAAATACAAAGGGAAATCTAGCAATGTATTTGTCATTATTATAGGTATTCTTACTGTCCTAGCAAGTATTAAGTCATTATTCTAATCCACTATTGTTAGTATCGATGTAAAAACCGTGGGATATGGAAAAAAGAAAGATTCTTATCGGAACTGAATTCTATATTGTTAAACTAAAGAAATCATGGTTTTGGACAAACTCCTCACATTGGAGAGTTTGTCTTTTTTTATCATTTTAGCCAAGAAGACCCCTTCCTCAAGGAACGCAAAATAAGTAGGTGGGAGATGAATTAGCTAAAATGATAAACTGGTGACCCCGTATGTAGAAGTAAAAAAGGGGGAAACTATTGTATAATTATCGATAATTTAGGGGGCGCCAAATGAAACATAATAAAGAAGTAACACTTGGGGATTACGTTGAATTTTCATATCGTAAAAATCATAATTTGAAATTAATGGGATTTGTGGTGAATGTTTTACAAAATACAATTGTTGTAGATATTGCGGAAAGAATGGATATCGAGGTAGATGATTTTAGGCAAGTTGTAAAGCATGGTTATTATAATAAAGTGGTTCATAAGCAAATAAAGAATAGTGTTTCATAAAAAGTGCTCCTATATATAAATTTAGGAGCACTTTTTATGGAGAGAATTTTCGCAAAGATTTTTTTGTCTGAGGTATAAAATTTTCATATAAAAATACGTTTTGAAGATATTTTCTTATTTGTTAATTAATAATTTTTTCAATCTTTATAGCTGTTATCGATTTAAAATATTATTCATAAGAATTTCACATAATTTTATTAAAAAGAAAAATACTAATACTTGTTTTAATACTTTACTTCGAGTCATTAAAACAAATTTACTAACTACGAAACAAGGAGGCATCACTGTGGACATTCGTGAAGGATTAATTCCAACAGCTTTAGGTACAGCAGTGACAGCAGCAGGTTATGCTCTTAAACAAACTCGTGGAACTAATAAAATGATTGCAAGTACAGTATTTGGTTTTGGTTTAGCACACGTCGTTTTAGGTGTAATGGATCTTGTTGAACATCGTCGTTAGAACGAAAGGCAAGCATTGATATATGCTTGCCTTTTTGGGAGTACATTTATTATTCATTTTTCAAAATATGTTTGTATGGCGTAATCATTATCAATGTAATTAAATAGTTACACTACAAGGAAATTAGAAAGTAAAACTGTGAGCATTGAATTTTATGAAATGAGATGGTGATGGAATGGAATTTTCTTCTGAAAGTAATACGTATCATGCTGGTGACATTGTTTATATTTTTTACCGAAATCCTCATACTCAAGACGTAGCTAACATACAAGCTGCAGCAGTTGTAAATAATCCTGAAAGACCTAATGAATTAGCACTATTTCTTTACGAAACGTATTATCCACTAACAAATGAGATGGCTATATATGCTACCGAAGATGAGGCAAACCAAGCTTACACTTACTATTATGGTGATATTTCAGAGGGGATGTTTGAATGAATAAGCCATTTATGCCTAAGCTCGTATATTTTGAACCGAAAGCATTAGATTATCCTTTGGGGAAAGAGCTGTTTGAGAAGTTTTCAAAGATGGATGTTGAAATTCGACATACTACTTCCCATAATCAAGTAAGAGATTTGCCAGGGGATAACGATTTTCAAAAGTATCGAGTAGCAAAATCCACGCTGGTTGTTGGTGTTAGAAAAACACTGAAATTTGATACTTCCAAGCCTTCAGCAGAGTATGCAATTCCTTTTGCAACGGGATGTATGGGGCATTGTCATTATTGTTATTTACAAACAACGATGGGAAGTAAGCCTTATATACGAACGTATGTAAATGTTGAAGAAATTTTAGATGCTGCTGATAAATACATGAAAGAGCGTGCACCTGAAGTAACAAGATTTGAAGCGTCGTGTACTTCAGATATTGTAGGAATCGATTATTTAACGCATACCCTTAAACGGGCCATTGAGCATTTTGGAGAATCTGAATATGGGAAATTGAGATTTGTTACGAAATTCCACCATGTAGATCATTTACTTGATGCTAAACATAATGGAAAAACAAGATTTCGCTTTAGTGTAAACGCTGATTATGTGATTAAAAACTTTGAACCAGGAACTTCTCCCTTAGCTAAACGAATTGAGGCAGCAGGAAAAGTAGCTAGAGCTGGATATCCTCTTGGTTTCATTGTAGCTCCTATTTACCTGCATGAAGGCTGGAAGGAAGGATACTATCATATGTTTGAACGCCTAAATGCTGAATTACCTCTTGATGCACGGGATGATATTACATTTGAATTTATTCAACATCGTTTTACAAAGCCAGCTAAGAGAGTAATTGAAAAAAACTACCCGATGACAAAACTAGAATTAGATGAAGAGAAAAGAAGGTATAAATGGGGGAAATATGGAATCGGAAAATACATTTATCAAAAAGAAGAAGAAGAGGATATAAAAAACTATCTGTATTCCTATATGAAACAGTTCTTTCCTAATGCAAAACTAGAATATTTTACATAAAAGAAACGAAAAAAATTCATTACATCATCAATCTAAAAAATTACTCACTCAAAAAAGTGATATTGGTCAACAATTCGCTAATAAATCATTTGAAAAATTTATATACGAAAGTCTTTTATGTAAAAATATGTTTCATTATGAACTGAATCCCAACAGTTAAACAGAAAAATACAGCGGTTGTATGAATATAAGTCCGGTATTGTACCGGGCTCATTCTTTTTAACGTTGCATCAATTCTTTTGTGAACATATTAATTTGAACATGTTTAAAAACGAACCATCTTTTGACAATGGTATTAGCGCTTTAGAAAGAACTTTCATAAAAAATGGTACTAATAATCCCTCCAAGTATTACTCCCATAGTAGAACCTAATAACAAAAATCTAATTGTTTAATTAGTAATTCTAATCTACCATTTTTTGCTGTACTATCAACTAAAGAAACAGTAAATGGTTGTTGAAACATATTAGAAAATCGAGCAATTAAAGACATAATATTATATTTAGCAAAAGCCGATGAAACTAAAGCTAATTTCGCTCCAACAAGTTGAACTCCATATCCTAAAACTTCTATAGAAGTCATAAGCATTAAAAATAAAAAGATACAAATTACTTTAAAAGTAATAAACTCCATAATCATACCCCTTAAGTTTCTATAAATACATAACTCAATAATTATATTAAAAATATTCAATATTTTCATTAAAATATAAATCGATTTCTATTTTATAATCAAAAACTATACTCCTTTATTTTGAATGATGGCATCACCTTTTATTAGAATTGTCCCTTGGTTTAGCAAATGTTTTTTTGTAAATAATATATTTGTTAAACCATTAATTAAGGGGGACTAGTATGCCGCAGGATCGAAAAGAAGAAGTGCAAAACGATACATATGAAGGAAAAGAGGTTATGCCAGATAATCCACAATATCTACCGCGTCACGTGCAAATGGAGCTGCCTCCCGAATTTTCTATAAATCCTCTTTTTGCCCGCAAAGGAGAATCAGTCGTTCCGCGCTTTCACATGCCTGATGAAGGCATGTTACCAGAAACAGCGTATCAAATCGTCCATGATGAAATGACTCTTGATGGCAATGCACGCTTGAATCTTGCAACATTCGTTAGTACATGGATGGAACCTACCGCAGAGCACTTATATGCTAAATCATTTGATAAGAACATAATTGATAAGGACGAATATCCACAGACAGCTGAAATTGAGGAGCGGTGTGTCCGCATTTTAGCCAACCTCTGGCATTCCCCCAGCCCCCTTACAACTATGGGCGTTTCAACAACTGGATCATCGGAAGCCTGTATGCTCGGGGGGCTTGCGTTAAAGAGACGCTGGCAAAATGCACGAAAAAGAGAGGGTAAGCCGGTGGATCGGCCTAATATTGTGTTTAGTTCTGCTGTTCAAGTCGTTTGGGAAAAATTTGCGAACTATTGGGAGGTTGAACCACGCTATGTGAAGGTTAGCCCTGAGCATCCCCGATTAGATCCTCAAGGGGTCCTTGCAGCCGTGGATGAAAATACGATTGGTGTGGTACCGATTCTCGGTGAGACTTATACCGGACTTTACGAACCGGTTGCCGCCATTGCAAAAGCGTTGGACGATTTACAGGAGAGGACGGGACTCGACATTCCTATGCATGTAGATGCGGCTTCGGGCGGATTTATAGCACCGTTTCTTCAACCAGATTTAGTCTGGGATTTTCAGTTGCCGAGGGTGAAGTCCATCAATGTATCGGGACATAAATATGGATTAGTCTATCCTGGCTTGGGTTGGATAATTTGGCGGGAAGCTGATGATCTCCCCGATGATTTAATCTTCCGCGTCTCCTATTTAGGCGGAAACATGCCGACTTTTGCCCTGAATTTTTCACGTCCTGGCGCACAAGTGCTCCTACAATATTACAATTACCTGCGTTTGGGGAAAAGTGGGTACTATGATGTCCAAAGGGCTTCTCAGAAGGTCGCTCTTTTTCTTAGCAAGGCAATTCAGGAGATGGAACCGTTCGAACTTTTGTCCGATGGTTCGGATATTCCGGTTTTCGCTTGGCAACTGAAAAAAGGTTACACATTAAACTGGAACCTTTATGATTTATCTCGACAATTGCGTGTGTTCGGCTGGCAAGTACCCGCATATCCATTGCCTCCAGACCTAGAAGCAGTGACGATTATGCGCGTTGTGGTTCGAAACGGGTTTTCTATGGATCTCGCGCATTTATTTTTGAGGAACCTCAAACAGGCCGTTGCCTTTCTGGATTCCTTGGATGGACCTATGCCACATGATACGAAATGTGATAATGGGTTTCATCACTAATTGGGGAGCAGCTCTCGTCGTCGTTAAGTTGAGCTCAACACTCATAACTTTTCGAGCTATCGACTGGGAAGAGGTACAGAAAAGCTGATGGTTTCAACCAAGGGATACATGATGATAGGTGATGAACAAATTGATGCCTGAGGGCTTTACAATATCAAATCATACGCCCAGTTTTCAGAAATCTATTGGCTTTTCTTCTGGTTTCGAAAGACACAATTCAAATCTGTTGAAGAGTTAAAGAAATTTGTAGCTAGTATTTCCTTTTGGGAGGTACCATTACCTGCTTTAGGAGTTACTCCACCATTACATTGGATTTTATCGGATAAATGGGGTGAATCTATTGTATTAGAATCGACAAGGAGTAGTGACTAATAGTCCTGAGTTTAATTGGCATTTACAAAATTTAAGACAATATATAGGTCTTAAATCGCAGCCATGCGAGGGGGATATACCATTAAGTACTTTTGGACAAGGTTCAGGTTCAATGGGACTTAATGGAGATTTCACCCCACCATCAAGGTTTATACGAGCAGCGTATGGTAAATAAAATATTCAGGGTATAGATAACGAAGAAGAGGGTATATCGGTCATTTTTCGTATTTTGTAAAATTGTGAGGTTCCAAAAGGAGGAGTAATAACGGAAGAAGATACATTAGATAATACTATTTATACAAGCGCAACGTGCATGGAGTCTGGTACATATTATTATCATATCTATGATTGTAGATAAATTATTGCCCTTCGATATTAGTAACAGGATAGCTGCTTAACGATAAAAATGAATTTGCCAATTTTCTTGCAAAATGTAACGGATGCTCTACCGATTGGATATGAATATACATAATTAAGGGATTCATGTATAACCAGTGATTATGTAAAGCACTGACAATAATTCCTTGTTGTACAATTGATTTCATAAATGCAGGGATCTCTTCTTGTAGAACCGCGATTTCTCCTAAATTTAATGCATTGCCATTTTGATCCAACGATTCAAAACTTACTCCGACGGGAACTACATAGGCACTTGGTTTTCCTTGAACCAGGACCTTAAAATTGCGGTGAAAAGACACCGAACAACCACCTTGATTTATTTTACTCTTTCCTTTAAGAATTGCAGCAAATTGATCAGAAATGAAATTTAAATTAGACATAAGTTCAATTCCTTTCCCGTGCTAAATTTATCCATTTAGAAATTTAATTTAAAAAATGTAGTTCCTTCTTTTAAAGAAAAGAACTACTTATAAACAACTTTTCTCTAAAATAAACAGGCTGATATGTGTAATTTGTACCCTGTTTATTTTAGAGGAAATATAAATGTTATTTCCCAACAAACATAACTTAATGAATCCTTTCTATATATCATTATAAAAAATTCATAAAGTAGGCAATTGTACATCTTTATTTTATGTAGGTTAGATAAATATGTGTCTTAATAAGTCTGTGCTTTCTTTATGAAATTCTTATTGGTAATTAATACAACAATAAATTTAATATATTTTAATGATTGTATAGGGTAAAACTTAAGTTGTTTTTTCATTTTCTCTTTTACAATTGCTTGTGGTCCTTTGTTAAAATTGTAGTAATATATTGAACTGTATATAAAGATAGATATTTTAAATTTTTCATCCTAAAATAACTTACTATATCTAGCTAAAAATGTTGTTTTTTCAATGAAGAAGTAAATTTTGGGTGTATGGTTTTATTGGTTATATTAAGTGTTTTGTTAATGTTAAACATAACTCTTATTGCACATACATTTTTTTAAATCGAAAAGAAGAATTTATTCGTCTGTCAAATTCTATGTTAACTGGTAAAACAGACTAATTTTAGATGAAAGATTCTATAATAAATCTGGAGAAACAAAAATAATTGAAAACATTTGAGCATGGAGATAAAAAACGCTTAACGAAGGATATTTCAAAAGAGATGGAGCAAAGGATTCAAAAATCAATAAAGCTTGTTCAAAAAAAATATAAGGTGGATGTATTAGCATTAGGAGAAGTATATAAGCGGAATAATTATAAAGAATGGAAGAAAATAAGTAAGAATTGGGATCAAGGTGAAAATTATTTTAGTAATGCTGACATTAATGTTTATGTTCATCTAGTAATTGAACATTCAGGCTCAGCTTTACCGAAGAGAGTGAAATAAGGTGATTTAAGTCGTTAGCGGATTAGAAATACGCTAAACGATATTAATGCTGGTTCTGCATTTTCAATCAGTGCAGACTTATGTACTTTAAACGTGATTAATAAATTATATTTGGCTTATTATGATCCTTTGGTTAGCACTAGTTAGAGTTATAGTAAAAATATTAAGTAGAAACGACTTATTTTTAATAATAAGAGGAAATATGTTACTGAAAAGTAAGGAGACAAATTATTACTTTTCTAAAGAGTAATTAGGTCCGTACAATGATGCATTAAAGTGATTCATAAGGGATTCTGAATGCTAAGAGAGTGAGAATGCATTACAAAAGAAAGGTGCATAGGCGCCTTTCTTTTTTTGAAGGGATTTTTTGTTACGAGTTATTACAAAATTGGGTTCAGGGGGTACTATAAAATTTTAGCTTGATGGCGATGGGGTAGCATCCACGTCTATCAACATCACTACACCTATATTTAATACTGAGTTACGTGCCTTTAATCAAGTGAAAAACAAGACCCATTTTGTAAAAACTGAAACCAACGTTTTCTAAACTGAACTTGAGCCATATCTGCATGAACATGGGCCTCCATTTTTAAAGCTTCTGGTATAGGTCTAGGATGTTGACTTTCTACAATAATTTGATCCTCTTTTAGTACTCTTAAACTAAATTCAGCTAAAATTTGGTCTAGTAAAGGGAAGTACTTTAAAAATGTCCTTCCGGTATATCCCATAATTAATGTCTCTTCTTCATCAATTGGTGTAAACGTAATGTACTGAATAAATGACTCATTCTCCTGTTTGCCACTGTGAAGCATCCACTGATGTGGGAATTTGTATTCAAGGTAAGCATTACCATTTGAGAATATAAACTGATCCAGTGTTCCCTCCAGCTTATAATTGGTTGATTCGGCTTTTGTTTTTCTACCAATCGTTTTTTTATGTACATAAGCAAGATGAGCAATATCCAGCACAGATTCGATTGATCGAGTAAGGTGTGCATTCCAAGTGGCGTGGAAGAAAGAGAGTTTAAAAGGAGTGTTCTCCATTACATGAAAAGTTTTCCATTCAGGTGGAGTTTCCTCACTATTTATGAAAAAATGTCTGTAATCATTCTGTATAAGTACATATTTTTGACTTGTAGTGTATCGTTTGATTAAGTAGTTTAACCATATAAATTTGATAAACAGTAAAGAAGATTTTAATCATAAAAGAAGATTTTTTGTGAATGTTCTTTTTGTATACAGAATGACTAATTATTCATCTTTTGTTATAAAGTTGGAATTTGATTAAAAATAATAAGTTTCATATGTTTTATTACGTTTCTTCGAATTAAATCTATTTGAATTCTATGTTTTTTAAGGGGAATTTTAAATTTATAATAAAATATAATTTCATTTTCTATAAAAGATTTTTTTATAAATGGAATTGAAAGTCAGTTGACAAATATTAAATTCTGGTTTAAATTTTGAAGTAATTCAATAAACTTTGTTAGGTGAGGCTCCTGTATAGAGAAACGCTGCTGCCCAAAAATGTCGAGAGACGCCAATGGGTCAACAGGAACGGTCGGATTAAGGCCCTTCTTAATGTAGCTGGTTATAAAAACCTATGCTATACAGTGCTAAAACTCAACGAGGGAGTGGTATACGATTTGATAGAAAGGCACCTCTGTGATTTCGGCAGAGCTGTCTTAATAATCATTTATTTGTATTGTGAAAAAACCTTTACTCCTTTTTGAGTAAAGGTTTTTCTGTTTAATGTTATTTATTTTTATCTTGTCTATATTCAAAAAGGAGGTAATTCTAACTAATGAATTGATTGCAATGTAACTATTATTGCTCTAATAAAAAATTTAAGACAGATAAAATAAAACAAAACCACTCATGAAACTCTAGAGTCTCCCTTAGCAATATGAGGAGGAGTTAACATGAAGAAATTATTAAAGGAATTACTTATAACCAAAAATAACTTGGATGCAGAGAAAGTTTTACGTCTTCCGTCGTATGATATTGCGCAAGAAGTAAAACAGTTTTCAATTGAAGATCAAGTCATATTACTAAATACGATTCCTGTATTAAAAAGCTCTAAAGTTCTTCAATATATGAGTGCAGAAGAAAAATATAATATCTTAATTCACTTATCTGAAAATAAAGCTAAAAAGTTACTGAATTTACAACCGATTGATGAATTAGTAGATTTACTTCTAGCGGTTCATCCGGAAGAACAGGCCAAATTAATGGCGTATCTAGATAAAATTACAAAACATAACGTAAAAAAATTAATGACTTTCAAACCTGAAACGGCAGGAAGTCTTGTTACAAGTGATTTTGTTGCAGTTAGAGGAAATTGGTCAGTAAAAATGACATTGAAGTACATTAGGGAACATTCTGAAAATGTAGAATCAATATCTTATAGTTATGTTCTTGATAGTCATGGTTATCTTGAGGGAATCGTTTCCATACATGAGTTATTACTAGCAGCAGATGAAGAGATATTATCTACTATCATGATGCCAGAGGTAATTTCAGTACACGCTGAAGTTGACCAGCAAGAAGTTGTAAAAAAGCTACTGAATTATAATTTAGCAGCAATACCTGTCACAACAGCAAATAATAAAATGATTGGTATTATAACATTTGATGACGTAATGAATGTTATGGAAGCAGAAGCTACAGAAGATATTCAAAAGTTAGGCGGAAGTGAACCATTGAATCAATCTTACTTTGAAGCTAGTATTTGGAGCATTTTCCTAAAACGTCTACCATGGTTATTACTTCTTTTTGTTGCTGAGGCATATACAGGTACAGTATTAAAGTATTTTGAAGACGAAATTGAAACTGTAGTTGCCCTTGCTTTCTTTGTTCCATTATTAGTAGGCACTGGAGGGAATACAGGAACACAGGTTGTAGCAACAATTACTCGTGCAATTGGTATTGGAGAGTTAAAATTTAAAGACATTTTCCGTGTAATGAAAAAAGAATTTGCAATTGGTATGCTTCTTGGACTTGCACTTGGGATAGCTGGGCTCATTCGTGCTTATATGTTAGGAGTTGGAGCAGAAGTTGCGCAAGTTGTAGCAATTACTTTATTATTTATTGTTATTTGGGCTTCTCTTGTAGCAGCTGTTTTACCTTTAATTCTAAGAAAATTAAAACTAGATCCTGCAGTTGTTTCAGGTCCATTTATTACAACATTTGTTGACGGAACAGGATTAATAATTTACTTCATGGTTGCAAAAACGTTATTAAATTTATAAATATACACTAAAAAAACGAAATCCGGAATAAGTATGTTGCCTTAATTGCTAAAACATAGTGGGGAATTCAGGCATGAGGAAATCAAACACTTTTGTCTTTAGATAAATAATATTTTAATGGATTTATTGAATGTAATGAATGCTGGAGGATAAAACTATGAAACATCTAAGAAAAATCTTCAAACGAATTTTGCTTCTATTTTCTATTTTAATGATTATTGGCGTAGGAATACTATTTGGTACTAGCTATGGCCGAGAGCTTCGTATAACAATCGCTGGGAGTATATTAACTTCTCAGCATCCACAATATGCGAAATATACATTCCTATCCCAAAAGGAACTAGATAAACTGCAAGATAGAATTAATCATCCAAAATGGTCAAACAGTGATGAGCATATTTATAAAAAAATAGTAGGAAAAAGATTAGAAGAATTAAAAAATCAGCCATTAGAAATTGATGTAGAAACAATTAAAAGTAATAAAGATAGTCGCTTTCTTTTCGAAGGAAAGTTAGTAACAATTAGTAATCCTTTCAATGTTAAACTTGTTAGCCATCAAGGAACACAGGGTGCTAACAGGGGAGAAAAAATTAGTGTAATGGCAAAACGTAATCATGCACTTGTTGCTGTGAATGCAAGTGGATTTGCTGACGAAACAGGAAGGGGTGGAGGAAATGTTGCTACTGGAATTGTGATAGAAAATGGGAAAGCTATTGATACAAATATGGATAGAAATGCCCCTACAATTATTACGGGATTAACAAAGTTTGGTCAAATGATAACAGGAAATTATTCAACCCAACAACTGTTGGATAAACAAGTCGTTTCCGCAGCTGGATTTATGCCACAGTTAATTGTAAATGGAGAAAAAATGATTACAGAAGGAGACGGCGGTTGGGGGTCGGCTCCAAGAAGTATTATGGCCCAAAAAGAAGATGGTACAATTATGTTTCTAGTTATTGACGGTAGACAGACACATAGTATAGGAGCTACGTTGAAAGAGTGTCAAGATATTCTATATGAAAAAGGAGCTATAAATGCAATGGCAATGGATGGAGGTTCTTCTGCTACGCTATATTTAGGAGGAAAGGTTATAAATTCACCGTCTACATTATCCCATGAAGATCGTTATTTACCGAACGCTTGGGTAGTAACAGCAAACCAAAAACAAAAAATAAAGATGACAATTGATGGGAGAAAAATAGATACCAAAACATCAGATGAATTTGATGCGAACATTTCAACGAATTTATGAATTATTAAAAATAGAACAAATACATGATTTTTATCCCGTTAGTCGGAAAATTGAAATTGTTTTTAAAAATTAGAAATTCTTATTTCATATTCATGATTTGCACAATATCAAACGAGAGTGATGAGGATTCCAAATTTACGGAATTCTTATCACTCTTTTTTAGTTTTTTGTAAATATGGAACAATATCATTACTTTCACTGTCTATTAAGCGTTAAAACATTTTTTATTAAATAAATTAAGAAAGGAATCATCATTTTTAACTAAGGGAGAAGATTGAATTGAAAAAATTATGGATGCTGCTTTTCGTTTGTTTTGCGGTTATGTTGGTAGGATGTAATAAAAACGAACCGCCAAAACAAGCATTTGAAGAATATATCAATTTATGGAATGATAGAAAATTTACAAATATGTATGATCATTTATCAGATCATGCAAAAAAATCAATTTCTAAAAAAGAATTCACAGAAAAATATCAAAAAATCTATGAGGGGATTGGAGCTAAGAATTTAAAAGTTAAAATGAAAGGAGAGAATACGAAAGATAAAGAGCTTTTTCTTTTTGAAGTTAAGATGGATACGGATGTAGGATCAGTTTCATTCATCCATGAAGCAAAACTTGTGAAAGATAAAGAGTCTTGGAAAATAGATTGGACACCAGACTTCATTTTTCCAGGAATGAAAAAAGATTACAAAGTACGTATGCAAATAGAGCAAGGAAAACGTGGAGAAATATATGATCGAAATGGAAAAGGGCTTGCAACGAATGGTAAAGCGACTGAGGTTGGAATTATTCCAGAGAAACTAGGCGAAACAGCAGCGCAAACGAAAGAAATAGTAGCACAATTACTTGATATGTCTACAGAAGAGGTTGAACAAAAGCTCACAGCGAAATGGATAAAACCAGACTCCTTTGTACCAATTGGTATTTTAAAAGAAGGAACCAGACAGAATGATTATATTGAATTAGAAGGAGTTTCATCTCGTCCAGTAAATATTCGTACGTATCCATTAGGTGAAGCAGCGGCACACTTAACTGGATATATAGGAAAGGTGAATGCGGAGGAGTTAAAATCACTTCAAAAACAAGGTTATCAAGCAGATGATTTAGTAGGTAAGACCGGTTTAGAGAAAGTGTTAGAAAATAAATTGCGTGGTGAAAAGGGTGGACGCGTATTTATAGAAGATGAGAAGGGGAAAGAGATTAAAAACGTAGCAAAAAAAGAATCAAAAGAGGGAGAAACTGTTACGTTAACAATTGATGCTGCAATTCAAGAAAAAATCTTTAATGAGATGAAAACTGAAGCAGGATCTAGTGCAGCGGTCAATCCTAAAACGGGTGAAACAATCGCACTTGTAAGTAGCCCTGCTTATAATCCAAATATAATAGTTAGAGGAGCATCGAAAGCCCAACGAGAAGTATGGAGTAACGACTCGAAACTACCAATGATGAATCGCTTCACACAAGCATTTGTACCAGGTTCCGTATTTAAAACGATTACAGGTGCAATTGGTTTGGAAACAAACACAATAAATCCAAAGGAAGAATTTAAAATTCAAGGATTAAAGTGGACAAAAGATTCATCTTGGGGAAATTACTATGTAACGCGTGTGAAGGATGCAAGTCCAATTGATTTTGATAAGGCAATGAAGTACTCTGATAATATTTATTTTGCTCAACAAGCTTTGAAAATGGGAAAAGATCAGTATGTAAATGAATTTAAAAAGTACGGATTTCATGAAAAATTACCAATCGAATACGAATTTCCTATTTCAATTATTGCAAAAGATGGGATAAAAAATGATATTCAACTAGCAGACACGGGTTATGGACAAGGACAAGTATTAATGACGCCACTTCATTTAGCATTAACATATGCACCGATTGTGAATGAAGGGAATATTCCGTCGCCACACCTTTTAAAAGAAGCAAAAGTAGCGGGGAATTGGAAAGAAAATGTGATTTCTAAAAAGAATCAAGAGATATTAAAGAGTGCATTAATCAAAGTCATTAATGACCCTGATGGCGCGGGGAGAATTGCAAAGGTTAATGGTGTAACGCTTGCTGGTAAAACCGGTACAGCAGAACTGAAAGAGTCGAAAGAAGCAGAGGGAAAAGAACTGGGATGGTTCGCAGCTTTCGATGCAAATACGCCAGACATGATTGTTACCATGATGATTGAAGATGTAAAAGGAAGAGGAGGAAGTAACGTTCCAGGTGAAAAAGTAAAACATGTATTTCAGAAATAACGCTTAATTATAAGGTGAAATTTTTCACTACATTTATTATATGTTTGCTTCACTCAAAGATATAAATTGGGGGAAATATAGAACAATTAAATTTCAAAAAAGCATTCTTTCTAATCGAGAATGCTTTTTTGCTGTCATTCTAGAAAAGTTGACATTGTTAATGGTAAATAGAAGGGAATAGCAAATTGAAATGGACAAGTAGAGTGTTACGTTAAATTCAAAAAATAGATTATTGTGAGTGGATTTTTATCATTGTATGCTTTAGTTGTTTTTTAGTAGTATTATTCTGCCTGAAAAAAGATAAACAATGGAACAAATGAAACTTGTATCTTGTCTATATATTGAAACCATAATAAAAGTGAGGGCAGTTTTATGTTTATTCAAATAAGTTTGAGGTGTGGAAATGGAACAGACGTTTATTGAAAAGTGTAATCATGATGAGCTGGACTATGTTATAAAAGACTATTGGCAAGATGTATGGAATTATTCATTTATTATTACGAAAGATCCACACTTATCAGATGATATCACACAAGATGTATTTATAAAGGTGTTTAAAAATTGGAATTCATTTCGAAAGGAGTCATCTGTTAAAACGTGGATATTAAAAATCACAAGAAATACGGCAATAAACTATTTGAAATCCTCCTATTTTAAAAGGATATCTTTAATAGGATTTTTTAGTGACGATAAGCAATCCTTGTCAGCAGAACAAGAATTTTTTAAGCAAGAAGAAATGAATGATGTGTGGAAGGTTGTATTAAAACTACCTAAAAAGCACCGTGAAATAATTATATTGGACGCAAAATATGAATTATCTTATGAAGAAATGGCTGAAACATTAGGAGTATCCATTGGAACTGTAAAATCGAGATTAAGTAGAGCGAGAAGTAAGGTTTCAAAATTAATAGGGGAGGGTAGTAGTGATGAACAATAAACAAAATCCTGACTGGTATAGAAAAATAAAAAAAGGGCCAATGGAGAATCGTAAAGATGAAGAAGAATTTATTTCTAAAATAAAGCAGTCTATATATGAAAATAATGAAGTGGATTTTGTAAAACATAAAAGACCATTTCGTAAAAAAGCATTACCTATTGTAGTTGTGTTGGTTTGTACAATGTTATTTTTCATTGTTCAACAACCTTGGCTTGATGATAATAAATCACCGGTACAAAGTAGTACTCAAATTAAGCCTAAAACAAAAGATGAGTCTGCTCAAGATCCATCATTAAAACAATTTATGAATGAACTATATCAAAGTACGAACTCAAAAAATGAAAATGACCTGTACAAAGCGTTAAATGATGAAGTTCTATTTAAAGGGAAGAGTTATAAGAAGGATGAACTGAAGTTTGATGAAGATATTTTTCATGAGTTGCAAGTCGCCCTTACAATGGGAGGAGAGTTTGCAAAAGATACAAAGCAAGTATATAAAGTACCAAGTGGATTGACAGAAAGTAACCAACCAAACCAAGCGCATTTTATATATGCAACTGTTACTGGAAATAAAACGAAAATTTTAGCTGAACCAAAACGAGAATCACAAGTTTTATATGAAGTATCTAATGAAATGGTAAAAGCTTGGATTCCAGAAAAAGTACAGAATAATGGATATATAAAAGTTTCGACAATTAACGGTAATACTGGATATGTACAGAAAGAGTATGTTTTAACTGATATTAAATATTCATTTATGTTCGAAAAGAATAATGAAGGTATATGGAAAATAATAAATATAAATTCTATATGGTAAAAGAGGAAGGTTCATTAAAGTGAACCTTCCTCTTTATTTTTATTTTCTTTTTGAAGAGTATTCCAGTACTCTAAAATTTCTGATGTAACGAGAGCGGCAATGTTTTTTTCTGAATTACTACCAGGGATAACGACAGAAACGGCAATTTGTGGATCTTCCGTAGGAGCATACGCAATGAAAAGAGAGTGATTTATCATTCTTGCTTGCTCATTTGGAAAACCTGTAATACCTGTTTTACCTGCGACGTCAAAGGGCAACTTTTTAATTTCCTCTATATTTTGACTCATCCCACCTTGCACGACACTCCAAAAGTTCATCGGGTAACGATTTGAACTTTCTAAAATGGGTTTAAACTTTTTGGTTTCCTTACCATCTTGACCAATAATCGCACTTACGATTTGAGGTTTATATTTGTCGCCTTTACTTGCCAAAGTTGCTGCATATTGAGCGAGTTGAAGAGGAGTATGCACTTCATTTCCTCCCCAAGAGGCATTTAATAAAGCTGAAATCCCATTTTCAAATTTATTAGATGGATGGAATTCATATTGTCCGTCTTCTTCAAAGGGTAAATCAATCCCAGTTTTAGAACGTAGGCCGAATTGCATTAAATAATCTGTCCATATATGTGCCACTTTTTCTATATTTCCATTATTTTGGTTGAATAAGGGCAGAGCTACTTTTGCTGTCATAAATGTGTTAGATGAATTAATGATAGCCTGCCTCGGTGTAATCTCCCCTGTTGGTGTTCCAGGCGCATTCGTAATGTTATTTTGATTATCATACTGAAAAGTACCTTTATCTAAATAAGTATCTTCGGGTTGGAAAAGCTTTTCGTTTAATCCAATTAAAATAGTGAGTGGTTTTATAGTAGAAGCCATATTTACATAAGATTCACCATACTTTAATTTTTGAATTGCTTTATTTTGCGAAAGAGATTTAATGTTTTCTTTTCTAGAAGATACATGTGTATTTAATATATTTGGATCAAAAACTACCGAGTTGGCCATAGTTAAAATTGCGCCAGTTTTTGCATCGCTCACTATAGCATAACCAGCTTTAGCATCAGGTGTTTTCTTAATTTGAGATCTTAATGCTTCTTCTGCCTTTTGCTGCAACTCAGAGTCTAAAGCTAGCCGCACATCTTTACCTTTTTGTACGTTTTGAATGTTCCATAAGAACTTTTTATTATTCAATTTAAAAATAAGAGTTTTACCTGGTTTTCCTTTTAAATCATTTTCATATTGCAGCTCAATCCCGCTTTTTCCAACAGCCATATGCTTTGAATTAAGGTCATTTTCTACATACCCAATTACTTGTGAACCAATTTCGTGTTTAGGATAATATCGAATCCATTCATCTTTAATTATTACATTATTGGGTTTGTTTTTGTTTATGAATGCAAGTTCATTCTCAGTTATATGAGAGTATAACGGTATATCATTCATAGTCTGCTTTTTACAAGATTGTTGTAATTGAGATTTTATGTTCTCTGTAGAAATATCATGTTGAAACTCGCTTGAAAATTGATTAAAAAAAGCTAATGTGTTTGATGTATCTTGTTTCGATAGCTTTTCATCATTAGAAGTGCAATATAGAGACTTAACTTTCTTATTTGTAGCTAGTATTACACCATTTTGATCAAAAATCTTTCCTCTTTCAGCTGAAGAAGTTGCGATAGTAATTGAAATGAAGTTGATTTTTAATAAAATTAGTAAAATCAAACCTACAATAGAAAGAACCGCAAAAAATCTCCATCTTTTTGTATGTAACATATAACCCTCCCTTATGTAGCCTATTTCATCTTATATTTAATTATTTTTTTTGTAAATGTGGAACAACTTTATTGTTTAGGTTGTCTATTAAGTATTACAGCATGAAGAAAGGAATAATTAGCATGAAAATTTACTAGCAAGTTTATAGGTAAGTTTAATAAGAGTCATTATACAGTTTAGCACTTCTAATGCAAGCGGCAAAAAATAGAGAGAAAACAAGAAGGGAGAGTTATTAATTCCATAGCTAAACGAAAAGGAATAGATGCTTACAAGGAATAAGCAAAAGATTGAGGCGATATTTATAACCGATTATCGGTATCTAATATATAAGGGATGTTTTTAGTATTTGTAGCAATTTCTGAAAGGATTAAATGGAGGATTTATGAAAGAACAAAAAGGCAAGAAGCAGAAGACATATATATCTATTCGATTAAATATAATGTTCCTTTGCATATTTGTACTATTCTCAGCTATTATTATGCAGCTAGGAAAGGTACAAATCGTTGAGGGAGAGGCTTATAAGAACCAAGTGGAAAGTAGTCAAAATGCAATAACTAGTATTCCAGTTCCACGTGGACAAATTTTAGATCGAGAAGGGAAAACAGTTGTTAATAACAAATCTCTTCGCACAATTACGTATACAAGGGTGAAGGGAATTACGAGTGAAGATATTTTAAAAACAGCAAAAGACTTGGCGAAAGTACTTGAAATGCCTGAACAAGATATAAATAAATTAACAGATATCGATAAAAAAGATTTTTGGATGCAGTTGAATTCGAAACGTGCGGAGACAAAGATTACTAAGAAAGATATAGAAAAGTTTAAAGAAAAGGGTATAGAGGGAAAAGAGTTAGATAAAAAAATAGAAGACTTAAGACGAGGTCGGGTTACAGAGGTAGAATTAGCAGAATTAACAGCACAAGATTTAAAGGTGTTAGCTATTAAAAGTAAAATGAGTTCAGGTTATCAACTAACACCACAAATCATTAAAAAAGATGTAACAGATGAAGAGTATGCGCGGATAAGCGAAAATCTTGCGAATTTTCCAGGAGTAGATGCAACTGTTGATTGGGAACGTAATTATGTAAACGGTAATTTATTTCGTTCTGTATTAGGAAATATTACGAGTAGTGAAGAAGGATTACCGAAAGAAAATTTAGATTCTTATTTAGTACGTGGATATAACCGTAATGATCGTGTTGGAAAAAGTTATATTGAACAACGATATGAAGATGTATTACACGGCACAAAAGAAGAAGTAAAAAATATTACTGATAAATCAGGAAACATTGTTAGCACAGAAATAATCTCTAAAGGAAAAAGTGGTAATAGTTTAACATTAACGATTGATATGGAATTACAAAAGAAAGTGGAAGAAAGTATAGAAAAAAACTTGAGAGCTTTTAAGAGTTCAGAGCCACTGCTCGATCGAGCTTTTGTTGTCATGACGAATCCAAATAACGGACAAATTTTATCAATGGCAGGCAAAAAGATTGTAGAAAAAGAAGGGAAAATAGAGGTTGAGGATTTGGCATTAGGAAACATGACAACTTCGTATGAGCTAGGGTCAGCTGTAAAAGGTGCTACTTTATTAACTGGATATGAGACAGGGGCAATACATCCAGGAGATCAATTTTATGACGCGCCGATGAAATTTAAAGGTACACAAGCTAAGAAATCGTGGAATGTATCCGGATTTGGTAATATTAATGATTTACGGGCTTTACAAGTATCTTCGAATGTATACATGTTCCAGACAGCTTTAAAAATTGCGGGAGTCAATTACGTACCAAATGGCTCATTGGATATTAAACAAGGAGCATTTGATACGATGCGCTATTATTTCAAGCAATTTGGTTTAGGTGTCCCAACAGGTATTGATTTACCGAATGAAATAATTGGACAAACGAGAAAAGTAGATAGTCAACCTGGGTTTTTACTAGATTTTTCTATCGGTCAGTATGATACGTATACGCCGTTGCAATTAGCGCAATATATTTCAACGATTGCAAATGGTGGTTATAGAATGCAACCTCAAATTGTACAAGAAATACGAGAACAATCAATAAAAGAAGAGGTTGGCAAAGTTATACGTTCCATAGAGCCTGTCGTATTAAATCGAATTGATATGAAGAAAGAACATATTGATCGGATAAAAGAAGGGTTTAGATGGGTATTCCAAGAAGGTGATGGAACTGGCGTGAAATATTTCAAAAACGCGCCATATAAACCAGCAGGAAAGACAGGAACAGCCCAAACTGTATATGGTGGAGATGACCCGATTGGTAGAAATGCAAAAGGAGAACGTATGGAATGTTATAACTTAACGTTAGTTGGATATGCTCCATATGATAATCCAGAAGTAGCATTTTCCGTAGTAGTTCCATGGCTTCATGATGATAAAAATGGAATTAATTCTATAATTGGAAAGGAAGTATTAGATGTATACTTTGATTTAAAACAGCAACGTATACATGGTGAATCTACTAGTACAGGTGGTTCCAAGCAAAATTAGAATACTTTTCTCAGGGAAGAGAACCTGTTTATATAAAGCCATTTATAAGTAAAAAAATGAAATGTGAAATAAGAGATAGTGGCGATCATAGCTACTATCTCTTATTTTGTTAATAATTCTCATACTAGCTATAAATTTTTTCAGTTTATGGAACAAATTTGGTTCGGTGATTGTCTATTATGTGTACGTATAAAAAGGTGCTAAAAATTTGGAAGGAATGATGATTTTGAAAAATAAGAGGATGCTAAAAATAGGAATATGCGTTGGTATATTAGGTTTAAGTATTACAAGCCTAGAAGCTTTTACAGGAGAGTCACTGCAAGTTGAAGCGAAAGAAAAGACTGAACAAGTGAAACATAAAAATCAGGCAACGCATAAAGAGTTCTCTCAACTTGAGAAAAAATTTGATGCTCGATTAGGTGTATATGCGATTGATACTGGTACAAATCAAACAATCTCTTATCGACCTAACGAAAGATTTGCCTTCGCATCAACATACAAGGCTTTAGCCGCGGGAGTATTACTACAGCAAAACTCAATTGATTCATTAAATGAAGTAATCACATATACGAAAGAAGACTTAGTGGATTATTCACCTGTTACAGAGAAACATGTAGATACTGGAATGAAACTAGGAGAAATTGCAGAGGCAGCTGTTCGTTCAAGTGATAATACTGCAGGGAACATTTTATTTAATAAAATAGGAGGACCGAAAGGATATGAAAAAGCGCTTAGGCATATGGGGGATCGGATTACTATGTCTGATCGCTTTGAAACAGAATTAAACGAAGCTATTCCAGGAGACATTCGTGACACTAGTACAGCGAAAGCTATTGCTACGAATCTTAAAGCTTTTACGGTCGGAAATGCACTTCCAGCTGAAAAACGTAAAATTCTTACAGAGTGGATGAAAGGAAATGCTACAGGGGACAAACTTATTCGTGCAGGCGTACCAACTGACTGGGTAGTTGGAGATAAATCAGGTGCTGGTAGTTACGGGACAAGAAATGATATTGCTGTCGTTTGGCCTCCAAATAGAGCACCAATTATCATCGCAATTTTATCTAGTAAAGATGAGAAAGAGGCAATCTATGATAATCAACTCATTGCAGAGGCAACTAAAGTTATAGTTAAGGCTCTTAGGTAATAGTATTTTAGTTTTCGCATTTTTAACATGAAAGTATTAAAAGTATAAAGTTAGAAAACGACTCTTTTCTTGTGATAAGAGTCGTTTTTGTATTCTTATTATTAAAAAGGTAGAAGTAAAAATATAACGAATATATATGACATATCTCATACGAAATTTCATGTACTGCATTATTTTATTAATTTAAATAAATTTCAAGAAAGTATAATATAATTCAGTTAGCATATAGAAGTGTTTGATGAGAATGTAAAGGAGAAAATATGAAAAAGAAAATTAATAGAATTGTAATGATTATTTGTATATTAGTAGGTTTTACAATCTTTTTATATTTACAGAACAATTTAATAAGTATAACTGAGGTTAAAATAACCTCTAGTAAAATACCATCCTCTTTTAAAGGGTATAAAATTCTACAAATTTCAGACTTACACAATAAAAAATTTGGCGATAATCAAGATGTGTTAATTCAAAAAATAAAAAGTATAGACCCAGATATTATTGCGATTACGGGTGATTTAATTGACAGTAAATCATACGATGCAGAAGTGAGTATGCAATTAATACAAGAAATGGTAAAGAAGTATCCTGTATATTTTGTGACAGGAAACCATGAACAATGGTCTGGAAAGTATAACAGTTTAGAAAAAGAGTTGAAGAAATATGGTGTCAATGTTTTAAGGAATGAACATGTAGGCATTCGAAAGGGTGAGCAAGAAATAAACTTGCTAGGTATTGATGATCCAGAGTTTGTTACTGGAAACCGTGATGAAGGAAATATTATAATAGATGAAATTAAAAAAGCAAAAATTGAAATGCAGCCAGATAGATATAATGTATTATTATCCCATAGGCCTGAATTTATAAAGGAATATACGAATGAGAGGTTGGATTTGGTTTTATCGGGACATGCTCATGGAGGGCAAGTTAGATTGCCATTTATCGGTGGATTAGTTGCTCCAAATCAAGGTGTTTTACCTAAATATACAGCAGGTTTATATGTAGAACAAAATACATCAATGGTAGTGAGTAGAGGATTAGGAAATAGTATCATTCCGCAAAGAATTTTGAATAGGCCAGAGATTGTAGTCGTGCAGTTAAATTAAGCTGTACGATTTTTTTTATGCAAAAGTGAGTAAAGAGATTTTATGTATTTTGCAGGAGTTAACATTACAATTTTGTTAAAAATTTTCTACGTTACATAAAGTAACAAAATTTGACCCTGATTGTTTGTTATAGTGTAAATAATCAAAAAACTTAAAATTTGTCGAGTGAAAATTGTGATAAGTAATTCATGTAAAAAACTTAAAGGGGTGTACACATGCATAAAGAATATGAAATTGAAGAATACACGGCGATTGAGGAACAAATACATTATTATTGTAAATGTTTATTAGTAAGTCATCCTGATCAAATAATAAAGTATTTAGAAAAAAGGTTAGAAAAATATGCAGAAACATTACAATATGCACATTTATATCCTGACACAGTTATTTTACCGTTACAGCAATTAGTTATTGAATATTCTTTAGATGTTGCTAGAATTCGGAAGTATATGAATTTAAAAACGTAAAGTGAAATTTATAGTTTAAATGAAACAGAGTCGATTTTAGGAAATGAAATTCTAATGTCGACTCTGTTTCATTGTTTAATATCGTTGATTGAACATACATACTAATCAATGAAGTTTGACATATAATTAAGCAAGGGTAAAATAAAAGTGAGTACTCACTCATTTTATTGAAAAAGGAGGATGAAACGTGCAACAACCTTCAATTATTTTACGGACTGTATCAAAAAGTTTTGGAAAAAAAGAAGTGTTACACAATCTTTCATTGCAAGTTGAAAAAGCAGAAATTTTTGGTTTTGTTGGACCTTCTGGATCGGGGAAAACAACGCTCATTAAAATGATTGCAGGTATTAATGAGGCAACGAAAGGTGAAGTGCTTGTTAATAATACTAATATGCCTAATTTAAATGAAATGAAAAGAATTGGTTATATGGCCCAGGCGGATGCATTATACGAAGAATTGTCAGCATATGAAAATGCAGATTTTATAGCAACGATGTATGGACTAAAGGGAAAACGTAAAAAGATAAGAATTGCAGAGGTTTTTGAACTTGTACAATTGTCACAGTATATGAAAAAGCAAGTACAACAATTTTCAGGTGGAATGAAAAAACGCTTATCATTAGCAATAGCGCTCCTTCACGAACCAGAAATATTAATTTTAGATGAGCCTACAGTGGGGATAGATCCGCTTCTTAGAAAAACGATTTGGGAAAAATTTTATGATCTTAAAAAGAAAGGCACAACGATTATTGTAACGACGCACATTATGGATGAAGCTGAATTTTGTGAGCGTCTAGGGTTAATTAGAGAAGGGAAACTAGTTGCGGTTGGAACAACTGAAGAATTGAAAAAACGCGTGTCATCTGGACGGATTGAAGATGTCTTTTTGCTAGAAGAGGTGGTGCCATCATGAGAGTTACTGGTGTAATTATACGTATTATTCGTCAATTTTTTCGAGATAAGCGTTCGTTAGCAATGATGTTTGGAGCACCGATGTTATTACTTTGGCTTTTGTCACTAGTGTTTACACAGAAAGACTATGTACCGCAAATTGCTGTTGTTGATATGCCCGCTCAAATAGTAAAAATGATGAAAAATCAAGAAGCGTCAATTTATGAATACAGTAAAGAAAAGGCGATTTCTGAGTTGGAAAAACAAAAGGTAGATGCAGTACTTCGTATAGAGAATGGAAAAATGAAACTTCTGTTGGAAGGTAGTGATTCGTCAAAAAATCGTGCTGTACTTCAAGTATTGCAAAAAAGTACAGAGAAGAATGATGTATCGATTATGAAACCTGAAGTAAATTATTTACATGGCTCTAAAGACTTTACGATGTTTGATGGGCTTGGTCCTGTATTAATTGGTTTCTTTACATTTTTCTTTGTATTTATATTATCAGGTGTATCTTTCGTAAGAGAACGTTTAAGTGGTACGCTAGAAAGGTTATTATCCACCCCAGTAAGAAGATGGGAAATAGTCGCAGGTTATATTATTGGTTTTGGAATCTTTGCCTTTATACAATCCATTATTATCGTAAGCTTTTCCGTTTATATTTTAGATTTATACGTAGCTGGCTCCATATGGCTAACGCTACTTATTACATGTATGCTCTCTTTAACTGCACTAACATTAGGTACGTTTTTATCGGCATACGCAAATAATGAATTTCAAATGATTCAATTTATACCGCTTGTTATTGTGCCACAAATCTTCTTTTCTGGATTGTTTCCAATGGAATCTATGAATAAGTGGCTACAAATGTTAGGGAAAGTATTTCCACTCACATACGGCGCTGACGCAATGAGACAAGTGATGATTCGGAATCAAGGGTTTACAGAGATTGCATTAGATCTTACTGTATTATTACTTTTTTCACTATTATTTGCAGTAGGAAATGTATTTGCTTTAAAGAAACATCGCAAAATATAATAATGACAAAAAGGAGCTTTATAAATGCAGAAGGATTGGCTGGAGGAATTAATAGCTGCAACTAATACGGATAAACGAAATGAACGTCAAATGCGAATATTAGAGGCGGCTGTTGATATGTTTGGAGAAAAAGGATACGCTTCAACTTCAACAAGTGAAATTGCAAAGCGTGCTGGTGTAGCGGAAGGAACCATCTTCCGCTACTATAAGACGAAAAAAGATTTATTGTTAGCAGTCGTCATGCCAACATTAACAAAGTTTGCTGCACCATTTTTCGTACAAACCTTCGCAAAGGAAATATTTAAATCGGAGTATGAATCATACGAAGGGTTTCTAAGAGTTGTGATTTATAATAGATTTGAATTTGCAAAAAAGCATTTTCCAATGATAAAAATATTAATTCAAGAAGTGCCATTTCAGCCAGAACTAAAAAATGAAATACAACATTTAGTAGAAACAGAGTTATTTTCACATTTTAAAAAGTTGATTGTAAAGTTTCAAGAAGACGGGGAAATTATTGAAATGCCGCCATCTTCAGTATTAAGACTTACTTTATCAGCTGTATTAGGTTTATTATTAACAAGATTTTTATTATTACCTGAAGAAAAATGGGATGATGATTTGGAAATTGAAAATACGATTCAATTTATACTGTACGGATTAACGCCACGAAATTAATCGTCGAAGTATGAATTACATATGTTACATTTAAGCAAAATAATAAATCGCCTTTAAAAAGGCGATTTATATTTGTTATATTTTTGATAAATAAGTACTTGTTTACGAAAAACATTCTAGATTAACGTACTTCTTTGTCTCTTCTTCTAAGACCTAATAATCCTGCTAGTCCTAATAAACCGAGCCAAGCCCAATTATTATTTCTATCACGATTATCATTTAAATCATTTGTCGTATTTACATTTCGAGTTCTCACATCATTATTAACTCTGTCTAAATTATTGTCATTAACTCGAGTTGAAATATCAGTGTTATTAACTCTATTCATATGATTTCCATCGTATTCAGCTTGGGCAGATGTACCTAAAAACATAATAGATAGTGCTAAAACACTTAAAATAGATGATAATTTTTTCTTCATAAATTTCCCCTCCTTTCTTACGTATTACATTCTCCAACTCTTTTGTGCATTATTCATTTGTGATAGTATCAAACCATGATTTTAAAGCGAACATCTTTACGTCGTAGAGCTAAATAACTGTTAAAATGGCATTGAATATGTGCATTAAAATATTAAATAAAACAAACTTTGATTACGATACTAAACTTAGTACAATTTATATAGTACGGACTAGTACAAAGGAGGTAATGAAATGCGACAATTTGCAAAACCAACAATTGTTGTGAGTAAATGTTTAGAATTTGATGCTTGTCGTTATAATGGAGAGATGATTCCAGATGTAACAATACGAAATTTGCAGCCATTTGTTACATTTATACCTGTTTGTCCAGAAGTGGAGATTGGATTGGGAACTCCTCGTGAAACGATACGAATTGTAGAAGAAAATGGTGAGAACAGACTTGTGCAACCGTCGACACGAGAAGATGTAACTGAAAAAATGGAGCAGTTTTCAAATGACTTTTTACAAACGATATCGGATGTGGATGGTTTTATTTTAAAGAATCGTTCGCCAAGTTGTGGTACGCGTGATGTGAAAATTTATTCTGGTTTTGAAAAAGCGCCAGCAAAGGGAAAAGGATCGGGCTTATTTGGCCGAGCAGTAGTAAAAAATTTTTCGCATCTTCCTATTGAAGAGGAAGGCAGATTGTCGAATTTTATTATTAGAGAGCATTTCTTTACAAGACTATTTACAATCGCATATTACAAAATGATTAAACATAATAAAAATATGAAAGACCTTGTATCGTTTCAGTCGGACAATAAATATTTATTTATGGCATATAATCAAGTGAAACAAAAGGAATTAGGGCGTATAATTGCAAATCACAAAAATGAAAAGATTGAAGTTGTATTTGAAAACTATGAGAAGACTTTATATGAATTATTTATGCGTACACCCCGCTATACATCGAATGTAAATGTATGTGAACATATTTTTGGATATTTTAAAACAAAATTGAAAAAACAAGAAAAAGATCATTTTTTAGATCTGATACAAAAATATAAAGAAAAGAAAAGCCCGCTTAGTAGTATACTTGCAATTTTAAAATCATGGGCTCTTCGATTTGATGAAAAGTATTTATTACGACAAACATATTTCGAACCATACCCTGAAGCTTTAGTAGAGATTTCAGATTCGGGTAAAGGTAGAGATTATTAAACAATAAATTACATATTTCGACAAGAAAACTCCTATGTTGTTGTAGAACAATGTAGGAATTTTTTTGTGCATTAGTACAGAATCTGTTTTAAAATTAAGTTATGACAGAATTGTAGCAATTGTCTAACTAATATTCTTGTCTTTTAAGTTGTTATGTTTGTAGTAGAAACTCGCACGCTGTCGAAACTCAATATTCGATAAGGGGTGTGTAGCGGAATGGAATTTACTCTAACTCGCGAAAAACAAATGATTAAAGAAATGGTACGTGACTTTGCTGAAAAGGAAATCGCACCGAAAGCTGTATATTATGACAAAACTGCAGAGTTTCCATATGAAACATTTCAAAAAATGGGCGAACTAGGATTATTAGGCATCCCATTCCCAGAAGAGTATGGAGGTTCAGGTGGCGATACTGTATCGTATGCGTTAGCAGTTGAAGAAATTGGTCGCGCTTGTGGTGGCACTGGTTTAAGCTATGCTGCAACAATTTCATTAGGTGCTTCTCCAATTTATTATTTCGGTACAGAAGAACAAAAACAAAAGTATTTAGTTCCAATGGCGTCAGGTAAAACATTAGGTGCCTTCGGATTAACGGAGCCGAATGCTGGATCAGATGCAGGTGGTACTCAAACGAAAGCGGTACTAGATGGCGATGAGTATGTAATCAGTGGTGAGAAGTGTTGGATTACAAACGCAGAGTATGCAAATACCATTATTGTAACCGCTGTCAACGGTGTTGAAGAGAATGGTAGAAAACGCATTTCAGCATTTATCGTACCTACTACTAGTGAAGGATTAACGATTTCTAGTCCTTACGATAAAATGGGCGTTCGCGCTTCTAATACTTGTGAAATCGTACTTGATGGTGTTCGTGTACCGAAAGAAAATATTCTTGGTGATGTAAATAAAGGTTTTAAACAATTTTTATATACACTTGATGGAGGACGTATTTCAATCGCAGCATTGGCAGTTGGTATTGCGCAATCAGCCTTTGAACGTGCATTGCAATATGCGAAAGAACGTCAACAATTTGGAAAGTCAATCTCTAATTTCCAAGCGATTCAATTTAAATTAGCTGATATGGCGACTGAAGTAGAGCTAGCACGCAATTTAGTACATAAAGCAGCTTGGTTAAAAGATAACGATAAACCTTTCGGTAAAGAAGCGGCAATGGCAAAACTATTTGCATCGGAAGCGGCAAGCCGTATTGCGAATCAAGCAGTACAGATTCATGGTGGATATGGCTATATGCGTGAATATGAAGTTGAACGACATATTCGTGATGCGAAACTATTAGAAATTGGTGAAGGAACTTCTGAAATTCAACGTCTCGTAATTGCTAGACATTTAGGATGTAGATAAAAGGGAGGAATCACTATGTTTCAAAAAATATTAATTGCGAATCGCGGGGAAATCGCTGTTCGTATTATGAAAACTTGTCAAAAACTTGGCATTCGCACTGTTGCTATTTATTCTGAAGCAGATGAAAATGCCCTTCATGTGAAAATGGCAAATGAAGCTTACTTAGTAGGTGGACCGCGTGTCCAAGAAAGCTATTTAAACCTTGAAAAAATTATTGAAATAGCTAAGAAGACAAATGCAGAAGCAATTCATCCGGGTTATGGTTTATTATCAGAGAATCCGTCTTTTCCGGTTCGCTGCAAAGAAGAAGGAATCGTATTTATCGGTCCTTCAGAAGAAATCATTACGAAGATGGGAAGTAAAATCGAATCACGTATCGCAATGCAAGCAGCAGATGTCCCAGTAGTCCCAGGTATTACTACAAATATTGAAACTGCTGAAGAAGCAATTGAAATTGCAAAACAAATTGGTTATCCATTAATGCTTAAGGCATCCGCAGGCGGCGGAGGCATTGGTATGCAGTTGATGGAAACTGAGCAAACGCTCACCAAAGCGTTTGAAAGTAATAAAACGAGAGCGCAAAACTTCTTCGGTAACGGAGAAATGTATTTAGAGCGATATATAGCAGACGCGCATCATATTGAAATTCAGCTTTTAGCAGATACACATGGTAACACAGTGTATTTATGGGAGCGTGAATGTTCGGTACAGCGCCGAAATCAAAAAGTAATCGAAGAAGCACCTTCACCATTTTTAGATGAAGGTACACGAAAGGCGATGGGAGAAGTTGCTGTACAAGCTGCCAAAGCACTTGGTTATACAAATGCAGGTACAGTTGAGTTTCTTGTAGATGATCAGAAGAACTTCTATTTCTTAGAGATGAATACGAGATTACAAGTAGAGCATCCAGTGACAGAAGAAATTACGGGATTAGACCTTGTAGAACAACAACTTCTGATTGCAAGTGGAGAGAAACTATCATTTACTCAGGATGATGTAAAACGTAGTGGTCATGCCATTGAAGCTCGTATTTATGCAGAGGATCCGAAAACATTCTTCCCGTCACCTGGGAAAATTACAGATTTAACATTACCGTCAAATGTACGGATTGATCACTTCTTAGAAAATCATGTAACGATTACACCTTTCTATGATCCAATGATTGCGAAAGTCATTGCACATGGCGAGACTCGTGAAGAAGCAATTTCAAAATTACATGATGCTCTAGAGGAATTAAAAGTAGAAGGTATTAAAACGAACACACCAATGCTACTGCAAGTTTTGGAAGACGAAGTGTTCAAAGAGGGTATTTATACAACAGGCTTTGTAACGAAACAACTCGTTAAAAAATAAGATTTAACAATATTAAGGGGGAAAAAATGATGACGAAAGTATACGCATCGATGGCAGGAAACGTTTGGAAGATTGTTGTAGGAGTAGGAGATACAGTAGAGGAAGAGCAGGATGTCGTCATTTTGGAATCTATGAAAATGGAAATTCCAATCATTTCAGAAGAAGCTGGCACGGTTATGAAAATTAATGTGCAAGAAGGCGATTTTGTAAATGAAGGAGATGTATTATTAGAAATTGAATAGGGAGATATAGGGGGAAGCGAATTGAAACTACCTAATTTTGCTGTCATTAAAGAAGTCGGGCCACGTGATGGCTTACAAAATGAAAAAAAGATTGTTGGCACAAAAGATAAAGTAAAATGGATTCAACTACTTACAGAAGCAGGATTGTCGTATGTTGAAGTTTCCTCATTCGTTCACCCAAAATGGGTCCCTGCATTAGCGGATGCAAATGATGTATTTTCTGAGCTGAAAAGGGATCCAAATGTTACATATGCTGCGCTTGTTCCGAATCAAAATGGTTTGGAACGAGCTTTTTTGCAAAATGTAGATGAGGTGAATGTTTTTTTATCAGCAAGTGAATCTCATAATAAAAGTAATATTAATAAATCGATTAAAGAAGCATTAGTTGTAATTGAAGATATAACAAAACAGGCATTATTCGAAGGGAAAAAGGTAAGAGGCTATGTTTCTACTGTATTTGGATGTCCTTATGAAGGGGATATAAGTCTCGCAGCAGTTGACGAATTATGTAATCAACTATTTTCATACGGCATTTATGAAGTTTCTCTTGGGGATACAATCGGTGTAGCGAATCCATTACAAGTAGAACAAGTATTAGAACACCTATTAAAGGAGTATGATGCTTCGCAGTTTGCAATGCATTTTCATAATACGTATGGAATGGCTCTAGCGAATGTAGTTAAATCATTAGAATACGGTATTACAACGTTTGATAGTTCTTGTGGTGGACTCGGGGGCTGCCCTTATGCACCAGGAGCATCAGGTAATGTTGCCACTGATGACCTAGTACATATGCTCCATAAATTAGGAGTCCAAACGAATATAGACGAAGAAAAGTTATTGAGAGCTAGTCAATTTATTCAAAGTAAGTTGAATATCCAATTACCGAGTCATGTGTATAGAGCGCTTCAACATAAAACGATAAGTAGGTGAGTAGATGCTACAATTACAAAACATTTCCGTTGATTATGTAACACCTCACGTAGTAAAGATTTCGTTAAATCGTGCAAGACAAGCAAACTCATTATCTTTGGCATTATTAGATGAATTACAAACGATATTAACTCAAATAAGTGAAGATTCAAACGCACGTGTAGTTATTTTGACTGGTGCTGGTGAAAAAGCATTTTGTGCTGGTGCAGATTTAAAAGAGCGTGCCGGTATGAATGAAGAACAAGTTCGCCATGCTGTTAGTATGATTCGTACTACTATGAAGATGGTTGAACAATTACCACAGCCAGTTATTGCTGCTATAAATGGAATTGCACTTGGTGGTGGTACGGAATTAAGTTTAGCTTGTGATTTTAGAATTGCTGCTGAATCTGCAAGTCTTGGTCTTACTGAAACGACACTTGCAATTATACCAGGAGCAGGTGGTACACAGCGCTTACCGAGATTAATTGGTGCTGGTAGAGCGAAAGAATTAATTTATACAGGTAGACGTATTTCAGCGCAAGAAGCAAAAGAATACGGTTTAGTAGAATTTGTTGTACCAGCTAATTTACTTGAAGAGAAAGCGATTGAAATAGCAGAGAAAATTGCTAGTAATGGACCTATTGCTGTTCGATTAGCAAAAGAGGCAATTTCAAATGGTATTCAAGTTGATTTACATACCGGATTACAAATGGAAAAACAAGCGTATGAAGGTGTAATCCATACGAAAGATCGCATAGAAGGATTACAGGCATTCAAAGAAAAACGCAAACCGATGTATAAGGGGGAGTAAATATGTTAGACCAAAAACAACAATCTAATTCATTTGAAGAACGAGTTGAAACAATTAAACAAGGCGGGGCACCGAAATATCATGAGCAAAATAAAGCAAAAGGAAAATTATTCGTTCGAGACCGTTTAGCGCTTCTATTTGATAATGGCGAATATGTAGAAGATGCATTATTTGCTAACTGTGAACAAACAGGCTTACCTGCGGATGGCGTTGTAACGGCAACGGGTAAAATACATGGTCGTACTGCGTGTGTAATGGCCAATGATTCTACTGTAAAAGCTGGATCATGGGGATCACGCACAGTTGAAAAGATTTTACGTATTCAAGAAACAGCTGAAAAACTACGTGTTCCGTTATTTTATTTAGTTGACTCTGCTGGAGCGCGTATTACAGATCAAGTAGAAATGTTCCCAGGGCGCCGCGGTGCAGGAAGAATCTTCTATAATCAAGTGAAGTTATCAGGTAAAGTTCCTCAAGTATGCTTGTTATTTGGACCTTCTGCAGCTGGTGGTGCGTATATTCCAGCCTTTTGTGACGTTGTAATGATGGTAGAGGGAAATGCATCTATGTATTTAGGATCTCCTCGTATGGCTGAGATGGTTATCGGTGAGAAGGTAACTTTAGAAGAGATGGGCGGAGCTCGTATGCATTGCTCTGTATCAGGATGCGGAGATGTTTTATGTAAGACGGAAGAAGATGCGATTACACAAGCAAGACAATACATTTCATATTTTCCAAACAACTATTTAGAAAAGACTCCATTGGTTACACCTCAAGAACCGAAACAATTCGATAAAACGTTAGAACAAATCATTCCAGAAAATCAAAATGCTCCTTTCAATATGAAAGATCTCATTAATAGAGTTATTGATGAAGGTTCATTCTATGAAGTAAAAAAATTATTTGCTCAAGAGCTAATTACAGGCTTAGCACGTATTGATGGTAAGCCAGTTGGTATTATTGCAAATCAGCCGCGTATGAAAGGCGGCGTATTATTCCACGATTCAGCTGATAAAGCTGCTAAGTTTATTAATTTATGCGATGCATATCATATTCCATTATTATTCCTTGCGGATGTACCAGGATTTATGATTGGTACAAAAGTAGAGCGTGCCGGTATTATTCGCCACGGTGCAAAAATGATTTCTGCAATGAGTGAAGCAACTGTACCGAAGATTTCTATCGTTGTTCGTAAAGCATATGGCGCTGGTTTATATGCGATGGCAGGTCCAGCATTTGAACCAGATTGCTGTCTGGCATTACCGACAGCTTCTATTGCGGTAATGGGTCCAGAAGCTGCGGTTAATGCTGTATATGCAAATAAAATTGCAGCTTTACCAGAAGAAGAGCGTGCTAGCTTCATTGCTGAAAAACGTGAAGAGTATAAGAAAGATATTGATATATACCACTTAGCATCAGAGATGGTGATTGATGGTATTGTTCATCCAAACAATTTACGTGAAGAGTTAAAAGGACGTTTCGAAATGTATATGAGCAAATATCAAGTATTCACAGATCGTAAACATCCTGTATATCCAGTTTAAAAGCCCTATTTAGGGCTTTCTTGCTCAAAAAGTTAAGGAGGGGAAAACATTGAAACAAGCAGTTTGGTTTCCAACAGAAGAGTACAAGGAAAAAACACGTTTATATGGTTGGATGAAATCATTGGGATATGAAGACTATGAAATTTTTTATAATAAATCTATTGAGGAAACAGCTTGGTTTTGGGGAGAGGCAGAAAAAGCAGTAGGCTATCAATGGATGAAACCTTATACAGAAGTGTTAGATTTAGAAAATGGTACACCGTTTGCACAGTGGTATAATGGCGGAACATGTAACGTTGTAGAATCAGCTTTATCCCGCTGGCTTGCGGATGAAGAGACGAGAATACAGCCAGCACTTCAGTACGAAGGGGAAAATGGAACTTCAAAATCATTTACATATGAAGAGCTTGACAACTGGGTAAGCCGTGTTGCAAATGGTTTGAAACACGCGGGTATTGAGAAAGGTGACCGTGTAACAATTTATATGCCGATGATTCCAGAAACAGTTGTTGCGATGCTAGCTGTAATGAAAATCGGAGCAATTATTTCACCAATATTTTCAGGCTTTGCGTCTGATGCAGTTATGACACGTGTGCAAGCGGCAGGTTCAAAAATGATTATTACCGCAGATGGATTTTCACGCCGCGGTAAAATTGTTTCTTTAAAAGATGAAGTAGATAAAGCTTGTGAACATTGCCCAACTGTTGAAAAAGTTGTTATCGTTCGTCATGCAGGAAATGATTTTACACCACATAACTATGACTTTTCGTGGAGTACGCTAGAAAAAGAAAAACCATTCATACATGCAGAGGAAATGCAAAGTGATGATCCATTAATGCTCATTTATACATCAGGAACGACTGGTAAGCCGAAAGGAACAGTACACACGCATGCAGGATTTCCTTTGAAAGCAGCTTTTGATGCAGGATTTGGAATGAATATTAAACAAGGTGATCGTGTATTATGGGTAACTGATATGGGCTGGATGATGGGGCCGTTTCTATTATTCGGTTCACTCATTAATGGAGCAACGATGGTTATGTACGAAGGTGTTCCAGACTTCCCAGAAGCAGACCGGTTATGGGAGACAGTTGATAGATATGAGATTACTCATTTAGGTATTTCGCCAACGTTAATCCGAGCATTAATGGCAAAAGGTGATGAGTATGTCAATAAACATTCTTTAAAGAGTTTGGAAGTATTCGCATCAACAGGAGAACCTTGGAATCCTGATCCATGGATGTGGTTATTTGAAACAGTTGGAAAAGGAAATGTCCCAATCTGTAACTACTCAGGTGGAACTGAAATCTCTGGTGGGATTTTCGGTAATGTTCTTATTAAGCCAATAGCACCGATTAGTTTTAACGCATCTTTACCAGGAATGGCAGCTGTCGTACTGGATGATCAAGGTAAACCAATTCGAGATGAAGTCGGAGAATTATGCTTAGAGAAACCTTGGGTAGGTATGACGAAAAGCTTCTGGGAAGATGATGAACGTTACATAAACACATATTGGTCGCGTTTTGAAAATAAATGGGTCCACGGTGACTGGGTCATTTACGATGGTGAACAATATATCATCACAGGGCGTTCAGACGATACGTTAAATATTGCAGGTAAACGTATTGGACCTGCTGAATATGAATCTATTCTTGTGAAACATAACGATGTAATCGAAGCTGCTGCAATTGGTATACCTGACGAAGTAAAAGGTGAAGTTTGTCATTGTTTTGTAGTATTAAGAGACCATGTAACATTCACAGGAGAATTAAAGAAAGAATTAATGAGTTTAGTAAACTCTCATATTGGAAAAGCGTTGTGTCCTAAAGACATCCACGTTGTAGAAGATTTACCGAAAACACGTAATTCTAAAGTAATGCGCCGTGTTATTAAAGCAGCTTACTTAGGAAAAGAATTAGGTGATTTGTCTTCACTTGTAAATCCTGAAGTAGTTCCGTTTATTCAGGGGTTACAGTCTAGTAAATTATAAAATTAGAAAGGAGCTCTATATAAATAGAGCTCCTTTTTTATGTTTATAAAAAAAGAAGAAGTGAAGTTGATGAAGATGAAAAATTCTACTATTAGTGTTAAGTATGTTTTATAGTTTTAATCAAAATACGATATTATAGAATGTCTATTCAATGGGGGAATACTAATTTACAACAACAAGGTGATGACAAAGCGTGACTGCTTATATGTCTGTTTAAACCTTTACGTGTTCATATATAAAAAGCTGACTATACTCAGTCAGCTTTTTATATATTACATTCTAGTATTTATCTCGCTATTTGTCAGGCAGTAATGCCCCCACCTAAAAATTCAGCGAAAGCAAGGAAGTAGGTGAGGGATCAACTTTCCGGAAAAGTCCGATTGGTTCCAAAAGACATATTCTTTCCGTTAAGTTGACATTAAAAATATTACCAATTTTTTCTTTTACAATGGCAACAAATAAAGAAACATTTACAACGACACTTATTTCGTTTAGAACTCCAATCGTCATCACAATGACACTTTTCTTTAGATTTCCACCAATCATCATTACAATGCTTTTTCTGAGAACTCCAATCATCATCACGATGACACTTTTCTTTAGATTTCCACCAATCATCACAACAATGCTTTTTCTGAGAACTCCAGCAATCATTTTTCCATGACATTTATTTCTACCTCCTTTCAATAGTGTTCATATTATTCTATGTTTTAATAAAAAAATGGCTTGTTTATTAACCTACTATTTTATCTCTATATAATAGAGTGTTTTCTACTCGATATAGAGTTCATACAAACTATGCTAATTTTTAAGAGATAGTGGAGGGAACTACTACTAGTTATGGTATTTTTTAATAAACATTTGTTGAAGAAAGCGTTCTGATTACAAATAATATCTTATTTTCGAGTACGCTTTTTTGAATGTATATTTCACAATAACAAAGGAAAAATCCACAAATAAAGTCTATGTATATGTGAGTTAATGGGAAAATCTAGTGCGTTTTTAAGGAGCGTCTTATTTAAAAGAAAAAAGATTTGTTTTAGAAAGCGGTGTCTAAACATTAAATGGAGTAGGACTAAATTCACGGCCGCTCATTAAACAAGCTTTTAATTAGGAGAGGTCTGTTTTTATAATGAATAATGAAAAGAAGGTTTGGTACAATTGCTTGTTTTTTTCTTTTTATGCGTTTGCCTCGTACCCTTTTAAGCTAGTGGACATACTTTACTAATAGAAATGATTAGGGGGTGAGGTATTGGGTTCTCGATTTAATAATTGTAAAAAGAAGTGTACATGTAAACAGGATGATTGTTGGGAAGTATTCGAAGAGTGTAAAAAAGAACAGCATGAGAAATGTGATAATTCTTGTGTACAAGGAATTAGAGATGAACTTAAGAAATTAATTAATCGAACAGTTCAAATTAACACAGAGGGACGTACTTATGTAGGTACTGTTTCGTCTGTAAGTTGTGATGTAGTTAAGCTTGCGGCTATTCCTGGATCGGTTGGAGTAATTATTTCCATTTGCAAAATTGAAGCAATTTTCCCACCTGTTACAACGGTTACTGCTGACTTTGATTTTAATGGTATTGATGTAGCAAACAAGGCATAATTATGCTGCTTTTTTGTAAAGCCATTCACATGAATGGCTTTATTTTAATTTCATATAAAAGGAGAATATATTCTTTATATAGAAATAAGTTTGAGGTTATAAAGCATGATGTACGAAAGGAGCAAGGAAGTGATTAAACTAGAAACCTTTAAAAAATCTGATTATAAACAATTAATAAGTTGGATTAATTCCGAAGAATTTCTAATACAATGGTCAGGTAATGCCTTCACATTTCCTTTAGACGAACAGCAATTAGAGAAGTATATAGAAAGTGCAAATACATTCGCTTTCAAAGTGGTAGATGAAGAGACTTCAGACGTTATTGGTCATATTTCGCTTGGGCAAATAGATAATATTAACAAGTCCGCTAGAATTGGAAAAGTATTAGTTGGTAATACGAAGATGAGAGGACGTTCTATAGGAAAACATATGATGAAAGCAGTACTTCATATTGCTTTTGACAAATTAAAACTACATAGAGTAACTCTTGGTGTGTATGATTTTAATACATCGGCCATTTCATGTTACGAAAAAATAGGGTTTGTAAAAGAAGGCTTATTAAGAGAGTCAAAAAGAGTAGGAGAAACGTATTGGAATTTATGGGAAATGAGTATGTTAGAATATGAATGGAAGAAGTAGCAACGATAGTAATTTATAATTATATTATGTTAACAAAAGAGGCTTGGTGGGTATAGTGGATAATAAAACAAAAATAATTTCAATTGCAGCTGTTTCAGGGGGAGGTAAAACTACAATTACAGAAAGATTAAAGCATGAGTTTAAAAACTCAAAAGCTTTATATTTTGATAGTTATACATTTGATAACTGTCCTGCTGATATTTGTAAATGGATTGATGATGGGGCGAATTACGACGAGTGGGTATTAACACCATTAATTCATGATATTGAGCAACTTATACAAAATAATACCTTAGACTATATTATTGTAGATTATCCTTTTGCATACTTAAATAGTGAGATGCGAAAATTCATTGATGTAACTATATTTATTGATACGCCTTTAGATATTGCGATGGCTAGAAGGATTTTGCGAGATTTTAAGGAAGGTACAATAGATGAAATACATAATGATTTGGAACATTACATGACATATGCGAGAAAAGCTTATTTAGAGGCAATTCATACTGTTAAGCCGAATTCAGATATCATATTGGATGGTTCTTTATCTGTAAGTGAAATAATTAATCACGCTGTAGAGGAACTTGGCCGAAGAGAAGTGATTGTCAATGGTTAAATGTATAACAGATGCTGTTAGGTGGATAATTGAAGTAAGAGAGAGATAAATGTGTACACTTTATTTCAATATAATTGGCAAGTAAGAGATGATTGGTTTAAGTGGTGTGAACAACTTTCAGAGGAAGATTTACTTTGCAAACTGGTGGTATTTTAGAAACATTATTTCATATTGTAGATGTAGAGTATAGTTGGATTAGTGCTCTTCAAGGAGAAGAAGATAGAAAACCGCAATTTAAAGATTATCAATCGGTTCAAAAAGTGAAAGCGTTATTTGATTTATATAAACGAGAACTTGAAGTTTTTTTGCAGTCATGATCATCTAGCATAGAATGCTAGCACACTTAAAATAAGCCGTATAAAAAGTTAATCATTGTGTGCTTTGATTATATAATGTCGCGAAATAAATAGTGTGAAGGACAGCTATTTTAACAAGTGTTTCATGTAACGTTCATATATTTTAATTTTTTATAATTAATCAAATTTGAATTTTGTTTGTTGTTAAGAAAAGGTGAGAAGAAAATAAAAAAAGAGGGCTAATGCCCTCTTTTTCTTTTAATTTGGTAATTAATCACAGATTGGTATCCCAAGCACTCTTAGAGCTAATGCTACTTGAAGGGAAATCTCTAATCTAGCAATTTCAATACCAGCTACTGAAAGAACTAAAAAAGGTTGTCCGTTTACAAATACAACGCAACTATCCATAGTTAAGCCTCCTTTCTAGTAATCTACTATAGTATATGAATAGAACTTTAATATGTAATAGTTCAATTGTTGGATTTAATAGAATTAATAGATTAACCCATTTATACTAAACAAAAGAACACAACGAACGGAAACAGAGATGGATGTATGCCTCGAAAAACATAGGTTTTAAGACATGTAATGGGATATGAAATTCATTATATTGGTCAGCTATCTATATGGGCGAGGGAGTTAAACTTGCAATCTGTTTCAGCAAATTTGATTGGACGAGGATGATAGAATTAAAAACCGACTTGCATCTCAAACGCAAGTCGGTTTTTATATATAAGAAGATTTCTTAATTAAAATCCTCGGATTTTTTCTGACGTATATGTAAAAACATTAAGGTGGTAATGATTAAAAAAATCATTATAGTTTGTATAATTAAATTTTTAAACTGAAGTAATATTGTCCAGGATGTAATTGTGTCTTTAAAAGCTTGGAGTGCAGAGTACGAGGAAGGATCAAAACCATACTGTAGCAACTTTTTTGTTTCAATAAATGAAATGTTTTCTTCATCTGCATCTAATATTACTGAAATTAGTCTAGTATCTCCAAGTTTTGCTGTACTAACAAAACTATAATTACCGTTAGTTGAAAAACTAGTTTGTAAGCCATCAACACCTTGAAGTTTAATGTTTTCATTAAGGGAATATATCATTTTATTCGTATTGAAAACTTGGGAATCTTTGAAGGTAAATTGGTAAGAGGTTAGTTTCGTAATATTCAATACATCTGGAAAATCTTTTACTAATCGTGCTGCTAGTTTAGCTGCATCTATTGCTGTTGTAGTTGATTGTTTATTTGTATCATTATTAATTCCAGTAGAGTTTAGAAATGGAGATGGTTGTAATAACTTTAGTTCTTTTGCTTTTTTATTCATTAATATTGTAAAGTTATCTTCATTTCCAGCAATGTGTTCTGCTAGAGCGAGTGCAGAACGATTATTCCCTGCCAGTAGCAATGCATGAAGTAAATCACGAACCGTTGTTTTATCATTCGATGTTACTTGTATAGGGCTTGTTTCTACTCGGAAAACTTCGTTACTTATTTGTACGAAGTCATCTAACTGTATTTTTCTATCATTTAGTTGCTCCAATACGATATATTCTGTCATTAATTTAGATAAAGCAGCTGATTGTATCGGAGTTTCTTCATTTTTTTTATAAACAATTTCACCTGAATTAGCATTTATTAAAATAGCTGATTTAGCTTGAATAATGGGACCATTTACATAAAGATAAAAATATAAAACGATAAGTGCAGTAATAAAAAAAGATAATAATAAAATAGCGAATTTCTTTAAGAATTGCATAAGCGATCCTCCTATTATGACATCAATACTAGTATTGTAAAAAGGAATGCTTAATTAGGAAGAAAGAAAAGGTAAAGAATTTCTAAAGAATTATAAAGGATTATTAAATTTTGGGTGTTAATGGAAAAAGTTCAATTTCTTATATGATAAGAAATTGAACTTTTTATTTATAATATTAACATTTGTATGGGAGTAGTTTTACAGTGAATGTTGTTTTTTCATCATCACTATATACTTCAATTGTTCCTTTATGCAATTCGACTATACTTTTTGCAATAGCTAATCCAAGTCCAGATCCACCAGTGTTTGTAGAGCGAGATTTCTCAACGCGATAAAAACGTTCAAAAATATGAGGTAAATCCGTACTAGGAATAGGTTGTCCGTAATTTGTTATATCAATTGTAATCATATTATTGCTTTCATAAGCAGTAAGGTCAATATAGCGACCTTCGCTTCCATAAGCGATAGCGTTTATAATAAGATTTTCAAACACACGCACTAATTTTTCACCATCAGCTAATACCATGAGCTTTTGAGATGGGAAAGAAGGTCGACATTCTATATTTGCTTCTTGAAATTGTATACGGAATTGAACAGTTAATTGCCCAAGTAACTCTACTATGTCAATAGGGACAGAATACAAGCTTAACTCTTTATTTTGAACACGTGTATATTCGAACAAGTCATTCATTAATGCATTAAGACGAGTTACTTTATCGTAAATGACTTGAATATAGTATCGCAATTCTACTTCATCTCTATAATTATCATGATGGATTAAATTTACGTATCCAACTATAGAAGTAAGGGGAGTGCGTAAGTCATGTGATACATTTGTAATAAGTTCACTTTTTGCTTGTTCCGCTTGTCTTTCTTCATCAATGGAGACTTTTAATTGTTCAACAATTTCATTGACCCCGATTGCTAATTCTTCTAGATAATTATGATTTACAATAGAAACTTTATGATTGAAGTTTCCATTTGCAATATAACGAATTTCTTCTATCATTTTTTTAATACAAGTTTCATAATAAAGTTTTTTCTCGTGACGATAAAAAATGTAAAGATAGGATGAAAAAATAGAAAATAAAAACAAATAAGATACAATCATCATCCATAACGATTCTTTAATCCCTTTATACTTTTCATAACCAAAAATTCGAATGAATTCTTTACCAAGTTCAGTTAGAGTAAGTGAACTCTCAATTACACTCGTAACGAGGCGATAAATAATTAACTCAGTAATAGGCGTGAGTGTGATAGCTAATAAGAGCCAAAAAATAAGTTTCCATTTAGGGATATCTTTTAATATATCAAATGCTTCATTTCTCAATTTTATAGCCAACTCCCCAAACAGTGTGAATAAATTTTTCTCCATTTATTACTGTTTCAAGTTTATCCCGTAAGTTGCTAATATGAACCATTACAGTCTTATTTGAACCGTAACCATCTTCATTCCAAACGCGTTCGAAAATTTCTTCTGAACTAAATACTCTTCCTGTATTACTTGCAAGTAAATATAAAATATCGAACTCAATAGAGGTTAATTTAATATACTCTCCATTTACTTTAACAGTATGATTATGTTTGTGTATTTCAACAGAGCGAATACGAATAATACCATCTTCATTCTTTTGCGAAGTAGCGTTTTGGAAAGAGGATCTTCGTAATAAAGCTTTCACTCTTGCTACTAATTCTAATGGATTGAATGGCTTGATCATATAATCATCGGCACCTGTCATAAGACCTAATATTTTATCCATATCTTCTGCTTTTGCACTAAGCATTAGAATTGGTACAGTATTATTTTCACGCACTTCCTGACAAACTTCTAATCCGTTTCGCTTTGGCATCATAATATCCAAAATCATAAGGTCAACTTCATATGTAGAAACCTTTTGCAATGCTTCATCGCCATCATAAGCTTTATAAATGTTATAGCCTTCATTTCGCAAATAAACAGCAAGTAATTCAACAATTTCTTTATCATCATCAATAATTAATATGTTTTTATTCATTGTGTAGTTCCTTTCCTTACAAATCATCAACATTACTATAATATCAAACATTTATGTACTTGTAGCGATGATTCTGTATAAAATTTCATGTAACGTATTAAAAAGGAGTAAAAAGATTAATAACGAATATAAAATAACGAGGATATTTAGATTCTACATTATAATGAAAGTTAGTTATAAGGGGGATTTTCTATGTTATGTAATGATATATATTCATTTACTCCAACTGGAAAAATAGAAAATGATATTAAAGCTTTTCTACTAAAATATAATAAAGAGTTTACATATAAACATTCAATTCGTGTGGCAAATGAGGCAAAAAAGATTGCAGAAAAGTTTCACGTAGATAAAGAAAAAGCAGCAATTGCAGGATATTTACATGATATTAGTGGCATTTTTCCGAACGAGGAGCGGATTGCAGTTGCTGAAGAATTTGGTGTAGAAATAGTGGAAGCAGAAAGAAAGTTTCCTATGATCATTCATCAAAAACTATCGAGAGTAATCGCAAAAGAAATATTTAAAGTAGAAGATGAAGAGATTTTAAATGCAATTTGTTGCCACACAACGCTGCGTAAACATGCAACGAAGATGGATTTAGTATTATTTGTTGCAGATAAAATAGAATGGGATCAAAAAGGGACACCACCATATTTAATAGAAATAAAAAAAGGATTGGAAAAATCTTTGGAAAAAGCAGCTTTTGTATATATTTCATATTTGTGGGAAAGGAAAGATACATTGAAAGTTATACATCCGTGGCTAGAAGAAGCATACTGGGATTTAAAAGGAATTGTACAGTAGAAAGGACAAGGAAATGCAATTAAAAGAATATGTGAATCAAACATTTCCAGGAGTTACATTAGTACCCTACTTATATTCTTAGTGGGAAAATCATTTACATTTTGATTTTGGAAAAGATAAATATCAAATTGTAGAAGGAACCGACAATTTAAATACGGAATACTTTTCTCAACTATATACATATAATAAATTCTTATTTGAAGACATATTTTCAAAAGAAGATGTAGTGTTTGTAGTGACAAATGTTTATAGATTTAAAAAGGAAAATATAAAAACTCCACAGAAAATAAATGTATACAATAAATATATTAGGAAAAGAGATTTAAGATTTCATATAAGATAAGAAACGTTACCGTTTTTATTTGAAGATGAAGAAGCAGATTTATATTGTACATATCATTTTTCTTTAAAATGCCTTGCGGAACATATTAAATATGAATCGCTTATACAAGTTGCTAATCATGAGGATTTCTTTGATTTATATCCTCGATTTGGACGAAAAAAAGAAATTTCTTATCCAGATGTATTTCTCATAAATGCAACGAAAGATATTGTCATGTTGATGTATGATGATAGAGGATGTGAAGTAATTGCGAAGAATAAAGAAATAATACGAGATTTATATAAGAAATACAAAGAATGGATTCCAGATTATGAACGAGAAAGTATAGATAACTTATTTAAATGACAATAGGGGAAGTGAGCGTGTAATGAAACGTATTGCAATTGTATCTGCATGGGAACCAGAACTGACGTATTTGCATCAACATTATCCAAGTGAACGTGTTGAAAAAAGAGCAGCTTGGGAATTTCATTTTCATACTATTAATGAGCTGGAAATTATATCAGTTGTTACTGGTGTCGGTAAAGTAAGCTGCGCTAGTTGTGTACAATTGTTAATTAGTGAGTTTCAGCCAGATGAGTTGTTTATGACAGGAATATGCGGAAGTTTATCAAACAAGGTGAAAAACGGTCATATTGTAGTCGCACTAAACGCAATACAACATGATGTTACTGCTGCTGGTTCAGGGGAAGATGTTTTTAATTTATATAACGGTAGAACAGCACCTATTGAAACAACAAAATCACTTGTAAGAAGAATAAAAAAAATACGATCGTATGATCCGATACATTTCGGTACATTTTTATCAGGAGATCAACGTATTCGTAGTTCGGAAATGAGATATTTACTCCATACCGTATATGGAGCATTGGCAGTTGATCAAGAAGTAGCAGCTTTCGCCTATGTATGCCAAATAAATAAAAAACCATTTCTCTGTTTAAAAGCTGCTTCAGATCAAGCAAATGATAAAACGAAAGAAGAACAAAAAATCTTTAAAATGCTAGCATGTGAAAGAGCATGTGAGCATTTAATTGCTTTTTTACGTGTTTATGAGGTTAATGTAGTAAATAATAGATAGTTTGTTATAAAACAAATCAATAGTGAGTTATATGTAGGGAAATGTCCGCTCATTTCAAATTAAGAGCTGAAATTTATAATAGATGGAATATATTATATGGGTACACGTTGAGTTTAATATAAGCAGTTGGAGGGCAATTTTATATGATTCAATATAAAAGGTGTAGTGAAGTAAATATTGATTTAGTATATGAAGCTTTTAAAGATGGATTTTCAGATTACATTATTAAGATGGAGGTTTCAAAAGAGGGTTTTATACAACGTTTTTTGGGACCAGAAGGTAATTTGCTAGAGCATTCTTTTCTTGCTTTAGAAGAAGGCAAATCTGTTGGCGTAATACTAGGTGGCATAAAGGATTATGAAAGTATAAAGACTATGCGCTGCGGAACATTAGCGGTTCATCCTAATTACCGCGGTATTGGTGTGAGTCAAAAATTATTTGAACTGCATAAAGAAGAGGCGATTCAACATGGATGTAAGCAACTTTTTCTCGAAGTCATTGTAGGAAACGACCGAGCGATTCATTTTTATAATAAGTTGGGCTATGAAAAAGTGTACGATCTTTTTTATTATAATTTAAATGATTTGACTAAAATAATGAATAAAGATTGTAAAGATATTGAAGTAAAACAATTAGAATTTCCAACTTTTAAAGATGAAATTCAGAAATGGTTAAACTTCCATATAAATTGGCAAAATGATATTGATTATATTAAAAAAACAAATAATGTATTTTATGGTGTATATGTCGATAATGACTTAAAAGGCTCTCTATGCGTAAATGAACAAGGTAAAATTAGTTTTATTTTCGTAGACAAAGGTTATAGAAATATTGGTGTTGGGATGAAATTATTACAAGTAGCAATAGAAGAATTAAATTTATCAAGTTTATCAATTGGGTTTCCTAACAATAATTTATTGGAGGGTTTTTTAAAGAAGTGTGGATTTGAAAAGAATTCTTTAGCGCAATATGAAATGTATTTATTACTCTAAGAGCGGAAAGATTTATTCTTTTCGTTTTTTATTTAGCCGTTATGTTGGTAAATGCTCCGCAATTATAATTTATAATGAGAGGGATTTTGTTTATCCTTAAGTTATTTTTTTAATTGTCAATTTCTTGCTAATAATTTTCTTTGTATAATATTCTAATTTTATGTAGAATAGATACGATGGGAGGGGATGAAATGAATAATGGATTAAAGTTTAAGATTTTTGAATTGCATTGTCTCGTTCAAAAGACTTATTCTGATATTAAAATAGCATGTGATATTGCTATTTATCAAGAAAACACTTCTAAATATTTAATTTCATTAGGATTTTTAAATAAATCATATATGACTTATATAGAAGCAAAAAGATTCTATCGCGAAAATGAAGAGCTTGTAAGTGTAGAATTTGATAATTTTTTTGATATGTATGATAAATTAGAAAATGAATTAAAACAAGTTATTTCAACTGAAGATAAAAATCCTTCATCGCTACATAACAGATTTGATCAGTTTCAGCAGAAAGTTGAAAATATAAATGACCTAATAAAAGTATTGCAAAATGCTCGTTAATGAATGCTTTTTTCTTTTTTGTATAGAAATTATGTATTAAAAACATTTTAGGGATATTATATATTGAAGAGGTGGCTTTTGTAGATTACAAAAGTCATCTTTTTATGTTAGGAATAGATTGTATACATTTTAGCAGTTTCATATAAATAATAGAAATTTATACGAGGTAAATACCATGGGAAATAAAAAAGAAATAGCTATAGTTGCATTAACAACAGGATTCGTTTTAACAAGTGTAACACCATATGGAGTAGGTCATGCAGAGGAACCTGGTCAAATGCAAGTTGAAATTCACGAGGATTCGTTCCGTACAGGTGATCTTACACAACCATCAAAAAAGGCGCCAGAGAATGTAGTGAAAGATGCACTTAAGGAAAATACGGACCATGCTTTGTCTCCAAAACAAGTTAGTGCAGAAACAGGAGTAGATTACAAAGTTCTTCAAAAACGTGGTTCTTATGATGGAACTACACTTGTGCGCATGCAACAAATATATGAAGGAAAAGAAGTGTATGGCCACCAGTTGACTGCTCACGTAGATAAAAAAGGTATTATTAAAAGCATTTCAGGAGCTAGCGCACAAAATTTAACACAAGAAGATTTAAAGAAATCTATTAATTTATCAAAAGAAGAAGCGAAACAATATATTTATAAAAAGTACGGAAACGACATTAAATTTATTTCTGAACCAGAAGTTAAGGCAGTTATTTTTGTTGATGAAAATCATGGGCAGGCTAGCAATGCATATCAAGTTACATTTGCTGCTACAACACCAAATTATGTATCTGGAACTTATTTAGTGAATGCTCATAATGGCGATATGTTAAAAGATATGGTACAAGAATCAAGTTTGAAAATAAGTGAAGAGTATGTTGAATCCGTTAAGGAAAATAAAACTAGCAATTTCACATCATTAACTGGAACAGGAAAAGATGATTTAGGCGTAACTCGTACATTTGGTATTTCTAAACAGACCAGTGGGAATTATGCGCTTGCTGATTACACAAGAGGGCAAGGAATTGAGACATATGATGTAAATTATAGAGATATTACAAATGAAGAAAGTTATTATCCTGGCATACTAGCAACTAGCGCTTCAACAACATTTAATGATCCAAAGGCGGTAAGCGCTCATTTCTTAGCAACAAAGGTATATGATTTTTATAAAGAAAAATATAATCGTAATAGTTTTGATAATAAAGGAAAAAAAGTAGTTTCAGTTGTACATGCATGGGATTCTGGAGGAACAAATGATCCTGAAAATTGGGAGAATGCATTTAGTACTAATATTAATAACATTAGTATGCTTTTATATGGAGATCCTATGGTAAAAGCGTTCGATATAGCCGGTCATGAATTTACACACGCAGTTACATCAAGTGAATCTAACCTTGAATTCTCAGGAGAATCTGGGGCAATTAACGAGGCATTATCGGATATTATGGGAACGGCTATAGAGAAATACATAAATAATGGGGAATTTAACTGGACAATAGGAGAGCAAACTGGATCGACTTTTCGTAATATGAAAAATCCAACTGCAATTAATTTTTCAGAAGGACTACCGTATCCCGATGATTATAGTAAATATAATGATTTAAATGGAGAGGATTATGGAGGCGTTCATTTTAACTCAAGTATTATTAATAAAGTTGCGTATTTAATTGCACAAGGTGGTACTCATAACGGTGTAAATGTAAATGGTATTGGTGAAGATAAAATGTTTGATATATTCTATTATACAAATACTGATGAATTAAACATGACTTCTAATTTCTCTGAATTGAAATTGGCATGCCTTAAAGTGGCAACTAATAAATATGGAACGAACTCAATTGAAGTTCAAGCAGTCCAAAATGCTTTTGATGCTGCAAAAATTACCGGAACAGTGAAAGAAAACGAAAAAACAGCAGAAAACCAAGCTCCAGAGTTAACTGTGCCGTTTACCATTACACTACGTGTAGGTGATACGTTTGATCCAATGAGAAATGTAAAAGCTGTTGATAAAGAAGATGGTGATTTAACAAATAAAGTAAAGCATAAAGGCGATGTAGATACTTCAAAACCAGGTACATACATTGTGGAATACTTGGTCGTTGATTCCCAAGGGAGAACTACAACGGCTACACAGACTGTAATTGTAGAGGGAAATGGAGAAATATTAGATTTAGAACCTAAATTAACAGTGCCTGTTGGAGCGACAATTCATGTAGGAGATTCATTCGATCCAATGATAAAAGTAAAAGCTATTGATAAAGAAGACGGCGATCTTACTTCTAAAGTAAAAATTGCTGGTGGAGTAGATACATCTAAAGTCGGTACTTACGTATTAACGTACACGGTTACAGATTCTAAAGGTCATGAAGTAACGGCGAAACAAACTGTAACGGTCAAAGTTAGAGAAGAAGTTAAAAATGATAAACCAATACTAAAAGTACCTGCTACAACTTCAATTACTGAGGGTGATCAATTTGATCCGTTGGTAGGGGTATCAGCTACTGATAAAGAGGACGGTGACCTTACTTCTAAAGTAGCGTATGAAGGAACTATAGATACAACTAAAGCTGGTACTTATGAAATAATATATAGTGTTAGAGATTCCATGGGTAATGAGGTAAATACAATACAAAAAGTATTAGTGAAAGATAAAGAAACTAGCAAAGCTAATGGCCTTACTAATAAGACAAATAACAATAATAGCGATAAAAAAGAATATACATATAAGGAGCTTCCAAAGACGGGTGTAAGTACAACTAACAGTGCAGCAATCGGCATATTGATGATTATTACAGGCACAGTACTCACTTTTGTTCGCAAATTTAGAAAGATACAAAAATAATAGTAGGGATCATTCTTTTGAAGAAAAGAGTTCATTATTCAAAAGAAATAAAGTAGAAAGTAAGTAAAACAAAATATGGATTTTTACTTAATAAGATTTTAGTAGTTAAGCGGTGCATTTGGCTTCTATAAAAATTTGTAGTTGGATCATGTTATGTCTACAAAACTACATTACATAAAAAACACGTTATTATTCTCATTAAAATAAAAGAATAGTAACGTGTTTTTTGGTTTGGAAAAAGCATAAATCCTATAGTTCATGAATCTGGGGGTGCTTCTAATCTGCCATTGATGAGTTACTGAAAACATGTTGTTTTAATGGAAGTTTCACTCTAAATGACAACATGAGATTTTCGATATTTACCAGGTGTTTCATTGGTGAATTTTTTAAAAATTTTAGTAAAATAACTTTGATCGCTAAAATTAAGCGAAGCGCATATGTCTGATAAGGGATAGGTGGTGAAAGTTAATAATTTCTTTGCTTCTTCGACTCGTTCACGTTGAATGTACTCAATTAATGAAATACCGACCTCTTTTTTAAATAATATAGATAAATAATCTGAATTCACATTTGCAAATTTAGCAAGTTGTTTAACAGATATTGGATTGTAAATATTTTTAAAAATATAGTTTTTGCAAATAGCAATAGTCTGTGAATATTGCTGTGTTTTTTGTGCCTTTACACGGTCTGCAAAGGTACAAAAAGCATTTTTTAATAAATCCCAAACAGATTCTTTGTCTTTTAAATCTTCTGTTCTTTGAATATGTAAATCATAAATTTTGTAAGCAATCCCAGATGGAAGTCCCCCTTTTATCGCATATCTAGTAGCGAGCGTGATGGATGAAATACAAATGTTTTTATGACGTCTTAATTGATGGAATGAAGATAAAGATGAAAGAGTCTCTTGTTGGAATTCGTAATAATATTTGAGTACGGTTTCTTTATCCCCGTCTTCTATAGAACTAAGTAGTTGCTGCTCTATATATAAATTATGATAAATGGATTCGTCTTTTTGCATTGAAATATATACATCTTCGTTTAAGATGCTGCTATGACTTATATGAAGTGAGTCACTGTTATTTGAAAAGGTGCTTACATCTGAATTTTTTTTATAGAGAATGTTATAGAACAATATCGCTATATTTACAAAGAAATTTTGATCTTTGACTGACAATGAAAAATAATGGTCTCTTGTTCTTTTATAATTTGGAATAAAATTAAGGTTACTATCCGCTTTACTTGTAGAAAAATTTACATGTGTCAAGGGCCCAATAATAACAGTACCGTTCACCATATAATCGCTCTTTATGTGAATTAAAATAAAGTGCCCTAGATATTCGTGAGTTCTGAAGATGGGAGAATTATATGTATCATTTCTCTGAAAAAGCATATGTAACTGTTCTATTTTTGATGTATATAACGAATGTGAATCATTTTTGGATTTAAATTCTAAAAGAATATTTTTGTTACAATCTAAAAAACAAACTGGAATTTCGAAAGATTGAAAAAACATATTGCAAATGTACTCTATCTCAACTAGACTGAGTTTTTTAGTCATATTCTTCCTCCTTACAGTTATGCGTAATAGTTAAATAAACATATATTCCTTTTTCATAAGTAGATACGGAAAACCTTTATCAATAAAAAATATAAATAAAAGTTATAAACTTCTAAGAATAATACCATAATTTAACATGAATAGCACATATTATTTGAATATACAGGTAATAGTTTTGGACAGTAACGTAAAATATGAATCGTCACACTTATTTGTTGGTTATTACTTATATGTATCAAAAAATGATTAAGATTGGATTTTAAATAGGGATAGGAAGTGAGATATGAATAGATTGACAGTAAGTGACTAGTCGAAATTAGCAGTGAAAGCTATTATGTAACAAATGTAATGATTCTTGAAATAGGGATATACGTGTAATTTAGGGGAGAAAATTACATATATCATGTGGAGAGACAACGTAATAATAGAAGATAAGAAAAGTGAATAAGTGATTGTAAACAATGGATTGTTGGACGACTATGTTTTATGTTATTCGTTTAAATCTGATACTTGGCACACTATTGCTTTTAAGAAGGTAATAGTAATAAAGAAATTTTTAAAATGATAGAAGTAGTAAAGGGGATAAGAGAAATGAAAAAAATATTTAGTGTGCTTTTAGTGTTATTCTTAACATTTTCTACATGGTCTAGTGTATTAGTAAAGGCAGATTCACCATCTAAAGGTACTTTAACGATTCATAAGTATGAACAAGAAAAAGATGGAGCGCAGGGACTAGAAGGTGACGGTTCTGCAAATCAAGAGGTGCCAAAAGATGTGAAACCATTAAAAGGTGTAACGTTTGAAGTGAAAAGGGTTGCTTCTTTTGAAAAAATTTCAAACGATGGGAAAATCGTAAAAGAAGACGTGAAACCTGTAATGGGAGCCACTCCAAATCAAGTAGTAACAGATGATAACGGACAAGCTGTATTAAAAGATCTTCCGCTAGGACGTTATGAGGTGAAAGAAGTGGCAGGACCTCCACATGTTAATCTAAATCCCAATACGTATACAGTGGATATCCCATTAACGAATAAAGAGGGTAAGGTGCTAAACTATGATGTTCACATGTATCCCAAAAATGAGATTAAACGTGGTGCAGTGGATTTAATAAAAACTGGTGTAAATGAAAAAGCATTAGCAGGTGCAGTATTCTCTTTATTTAAAAAAGACGGTACAGAAGTGAAAAAAGAGTTAGTAACAGATGCTAATGGTCATATTCGCGTGCAAGGATTGGAGTATGGTAAATACTATTTCCAAGAAACAAAAGCTCCGAAAGGCTACGTAATAGATCCAACTAAACGTGAGTTTTTTGTTAAGAACTCCGGAACAATTAATGAAGATGGAACTATTACTTCTGGTACAGTAGTTAAAATAGAAGTGAAAAACAATGAAGAACCAACAATTGATAAAAAAATTAACGGAAAATTGGAAGCGTTACCAATAAATCCGTTAACTAATTATAATTATGATATTAAAACATTAATTCCAGAAGACATTAAGGAATACAAAAAATATGTGGTAACAGATACTTTGGATAATCGTTTAGTGATTCAAGGAAAGCCAATCGTGAAAATTGATGGAGCAGAAGTAAATGCAAGCATTGTAGAGGTAGCTATAGAAGGTCAAAAAGTAACAGCTACAGTAAAAGATTTCACAAAATTAGATGGTAAAAAAGAATTTCATTTGCAAATTAAATCTCAAGTAAAAGAAGGAGTACCATCTGGTTCGGAAATTTTAAATACAGCAAAAATTGATTTTACAAATAAAAATGATGTAATTGGAGAAAAGGAATCTAAACCTGTAGTTGTTGTTCCAACAACTGGAATAATTGAGTTAACAAAAATTGATGGTGCTAATAAGAGTAAATTAAAAGGTGCAGAGTTTGTACTTAAAGATAAAAATGGAAAAATAGTTGTTGTAGCAGGAAAAGAAGTAACAGGTGTATCAGATGAAAATGGTGTTATTAAATGGTCTAACATTCCATATGGAGACTATCAAATTTTTGAAACGAAAGCACCAACATATACAAAAGAAGATGGTACAAAAGCTTCTTATCAATTATTAAAAGATCCCATTGATGTAAAGATTAGCGAAAATAATCAAACGGTTAAATTAACGATTGAAAATAATAAAAGTGGATGGGTTCTTCCGGTAACGGGTGGCATAGGAACGACTCTTTTTACTGTAATAGGTCTTACGTTAATGGTTACAGCGGCATTTGTTTTCTTCAGAAAAAAGTTTGCTAATAATTAAGATTTTAGGAACATGTAACTATGGGAAAAGGGGAGAAGCAAAATGCTTCCCTCTTTTCGATATTTAAGCATATACAGAGGTGGAAATATGAAACGAAATCTTGTTTTGGGAGGTATTTTTTTATTTGGATTAGGTGTTTTTTTATATCCTACTATTAGTAATTGGTTGGCGACTCGTGCACATTATTCTGAGATTAGCTCTTACGATAAGAAGATCAAAGCGCTACAAAAGAAAGAAGTTGAACGTAGGGAAAAAGAAGCAGCCGAATATAATAAACAAGTTCACACTTCCACGAAAACATTTACTGATCCATTTTCTGAAAAAAAAAGTAATCATCAAGCATATGCTGATGCGTTAAATTTAGGAGATGTAATGGGGTATATTGAAATATCGAAAATTAATATAAAACTGCCAATCTATCAAGGGACATCTGAGGAAGTATTGAGCCGCGGGATAGGTCATTTAGATTTTTCTTCGCTCCCGATAGGTGGAGAAAATACGCACACTATTTTAACAGGGCATCGTGGTTTACCATCAGCAAAATTATTTACAGATTTAGATAAGTTGAGCGAAGGAGATCTTTTTTATATTCATTCTTTAGACAAAGTTCTTGCTTATAAAGTAGATCAAATTAAAGTAGTGTTACCACACGAAACGGACGATCTACAAATTGTACAAAAAAAAGATTATACAACTTTAATTACGTGTACGCCTTATGGAGTAAACACCAATAGATTGCTAGTTCGAGGTGTGCGTGTGGAGTTAAACGAGAAAGAAAAACAAAAAGTGAGTACAGAGATATTTATATTTAATAAGTGGACTGTAATAGTTCCAATCCTATTGTTATGTGTGTTTCTAGTCGTAATTTATAAGAAAAGGTTAACTAGATAGAATGTATTTATTTATCCTGCATTAATGGACAGTGGGACCGGAAATTCAGAGATAAGTAAAGAAGGTATATAGGGAATGAAGTAAATCCTCATTGATAAATATGTCATTTTATTCGACTATAGAAAAAATACGGTAAAGGTGGGAACAAAGGAATTGAGGCTACGATTAAAGCTGGTAAGTATTCATTTTATTGTTTTGTTAATGTTAAGTGTAAGTTTTGTCGTATATGTACCAAAAGAAGTATATGGATCCACGACAAACTTAGAAGGTCTAGGTGATATATCGCGTTATAATGCAGTTGTCTTTGGTAACCATAAAGCAATAGGTGGCGACATTGAAGGAGCAATTGCAGTTCAAGGTGATATGGATGCATCGGGGTATACGATTGTAGGTGCTGCAGCGGGAACATCTAATATAGTAGGTGAAAAATGGGTTGATGAGGGATATCCGTCCTTGTTATTGTCTGGAAAATTTAAGAAATCAAGAGAAGAATCTTTTATCATTCAAAACGGAATAGTCGTAATGACAAAAGAGAGTGATCCAGATCGCATCATACAATCCTCTTATAATCGTATCGTTTATAAAGAAAAACTAGAAATTGACGCGAAATTTAATGAATTTCGCAATATAGTGAACCAAGTCAGTAAAAATGCAGGTCAATATAAAACGAATACCCCAATTCCAAATATGAGTCATGGAATCGGAAAAGATATAAACAATCCTAATATTTATGTTTCATCAGAATTGACAGGGAAAATCAATTTAGATATAAGAGATGTATTTTTACCAAATGCTAAGGACAAAGATTTTATTGTTATGTATTCGGATGCAACAGAGGTTACATTTAAAAACGGGTCTATTCTATATGACACGAACAATATTGGAAGGGCTACAGATATAGTTCCTACATCACAACCATATTCTCCTAATTCCCCGTTTACTGAGCTATACGGGAAAGTGATTTGGGTTTTTCCAAATGCGAAAAAAATTACAACAGAGGGATATGGTGTCGTTGGGAGTGTGTTTGCCCCAAATGCTGTATTAGAAACAAAAGGCGGCTCGATTAATGGACAAGCATTTGTCGGCGCGGTACAACAAACTGGTGGATTTGAATTTCACAATTTCAAATTTAACTGGCAACATTGGAACAAGCCTAGTACTGGAAAAGTAAAAATAAAAAAAGTTGATAGTAATAATGATAATAAAAAATTGGTGGGAGCAAAGTTTCATATAGAAGATTCAAAAGGAAAAATAGTTGGAGAACTATTAACAAATGAAGAAGGAGAAGCGATATCAAAAGACTTACCAATAGGAAACTATACTTTAGTGGAAAAAGAAGCACCTAAAGGTTACGAATTATCAAAAGATAAAATAGCTGTAAAAGTAGAGAAAGATGCAGAAGTAGAAATTAAAATAGGAAATAAGAAATTGCCAGATCCAATGGGAAAAATGAAGCTTGTGAAAGTAGACATAAGTGATAAAAATAAAAAGCTAGCAGGAGCAAAGTTTAAAATTGAAGATTTAAATGGGAAAATAGTTGGAGAACTATTAACAAATGAAGAAGGAGAAGTAATATCAAAAGACTTACCAATAGGAAACTATACCTTAGTGGAAGTAGAAGCACCTAAAGGTTACGAATTATTAAAAGATAAAATAACTGTAAAAATAGAAAAAGATGCAGAAGTAGAAATTAAAATAGGAAATAAGAAATTGCCAGATCCAATGGGAAAAATGAAGCTTGTGAAAGTAGACATAAGTGATAAAAATAAAAAACTAGCAGGGGCAAAGTTTCATATAGAAGATGCAAAAGGAAAAGTAGTTGGAGAGTTAATAACAGGTGAAAAAGGAGAAATGATATCAAAGGACTTACCAATAGGAAACTATACCCTAGTGGAAATAGAGGCACCTAAAGGTTATGAATTATTAAAAGATAAAATAGCTGTAAAAATAGAAAAAGATACAGTAGTAGAAATTAAAATAGAAAATAAGAAATTGCCAGATCCGACTGGGCAATTTGAAATTGAAAAAGTTGATGATAAGGATAGTGAATTAAAGCTAAAAGGCGCTGTATTTCAAGTGTTAGATAAAGAAGGGAAAGAAGTTAGTAGATTAATAACGGATGAAAAAGGAAAGGTAATTTCCAACCAATTGGCAATTGGAAAGTATACGATTAAAGAAATAAAAGCACCGAACGGATACATGTTACTTAGGGATCCAATAGAAATAGAAATTACAGAAGCAGTAAAGACACAAAAAATAACAGTGAAAAATGCGAAGAATAATTGGGTAATTCCTAATACTGGTGGGAGCGGAACAACAATTTTTTACGTAATTGGTATTATGCTAATGTTTGGTGTGCTATATTTCTGTAAGAAAAATCGTATATTATGAACTAATTTTATAGAGTTAGACAGATCGTTGCGTTAGAGAGTTTTAGGACATGAGTTCGGTATTGTACTGGACTCATGGTACTAAATTTGTTAAAGGAGGAAGGATAATAGTAAACATAGAATATATTAATGAATTAAAATATTTAAGAGGTGAACATGGTGGCAATAAAACAAGACGAAATTAAAGTAGTTGCCGGAGCTGGAGTGTTTAATAATAATCCAGCTTGGATTCAAACGCAAGAAGATGAACTTAACTTACTAGATAAAGCTACGTGGGAAGAAAGATTTGAATACAACTCTATTTCAGCTATTTTAGCTGAGCATGTATGGGAACACCTTACTTTTGAAGAAGGTGTAAGAGCAGCTGAAATTTGTTATGAATTTTTAAAGCCAGGAGGGCATATTCGTTGTGGTGTTCCTGATGCATTTTTCCGAGATGAAGCATACCAAAACATAGTTCAAATAGGCGGACCTGGCCCGAAAGATCATCCAGCAGCAAGTCATAAAATTGTTCATAATTATAAAACATTAACGGAAATGTTTAAATTTGCTGGATTTGAGGTAGTTTTACTTGAATATTGTGATGAAAATGGTCAGTTTTATTACAACGAATGGGATGCAAACGACGGTGTTATTTTCCGTTCGAAAAGGTATGATTCTAGAAATAAAGGTGAGAAGCTTGGTTTTCCATCGCTAATTGTTGATGCGATTAAGCGGTAAGTCATTCAATAAAAGCAAGGGTTAATACTATAATTTCATGAGTCGCAAATGCGGCTTTTTTTATTGGTGCGTAAGTCTATATTTAATAAGGAAACGGATATACATGATAATTATTTTTCAACATTATATAACTCGACTTGGAAAATATTTAAGTTTTTCTCATTACCATTAACTTTAAATTAATACTTCGTTGACATAAAGATTTATTTTATATTTATATTCGTGTAAAATAGAGTGAGAACATACATTCTGTATAAAGGGGCAATCAATATGATAGCTGAAATTTGGAAACTAACTAATGGGTATATTGTAAAATTTGAACGCCGATTTCCAAATACAATAGAGGAAGTTTGGTCTGTTTTAACAGAAAACAGTAAGCTTAAAAAATGGATGTCTAATTTACAAATTGAAAGTCTTAAAACGAGTGGAATAATAAAGTTCGACATGATGGACGGTTCATTTATAAATATGGATATTTTAGAGTGTCAAGTAAATTCAGTACTTGAATTTACTTGGGATAAAGATCGTGTCCGATTTGAAATACATAAAGAAGAAAGTGGGACTCTTTTACTTCTTAAAGAGTACATTCATGTATTAACTGATCATACACCGAAAGATATAGCTGGTTGGCATATTTGCTTAGATCTTTTTTCTTCCGTACTAGAAGGAAAAGAAAAAGAATTTTCTAAAGATGAATGGCAACAATGGTTTGAAACATATAAGAATAAGATCCTTTAAATGAGAGGATAATTGTATAAAAAGTTATATTCATTATGTAATTATTACACTGTAAAAATGATTTTAAAGAAAAATAAGAATAGAGGTTAATATGAAAGTAAATCAATTAATTGCTAATAACATAAATAAATTAGATACAGTGATTCCATTTAATAAGTCGTTTGGAATCGCTGGGTTATCAGGCTCAGGTAAAACAACCTTTTGTCAAACGATTGGTGAAGAATCAAAAAAACGATTAGTTTCTTTATTGCCAAAGGCTGAATATCAATATTTATTTCCTAACATTATGCAAACGAATTTTAGTGCTATTAAGATAGAAGATATGCCTTTAGTTCTTTTTCTAGGAAAATCATCGATTTCTTCCAATCCACGTTCAACAATCGGTACACATACTGGTGTTTTCACAGAGGTACGTGAAAAACTTGCTGATGTATTTCATCTTTCACCTGAGGTTTTTTCATTCAATAACCAGTTAGGCTGGTGTACTGGCTGTAAAGGCCGAGGTACTACTAAAAATATTGAGTGTAAAAAATGTAAGGGAAAACGTTATAGCGAAGAAATCGAACAACATAAGATAGATTTATTTGCTAAACCACATACAATTTCAAATATTAATGATTTAAGTGTTGAGTCTATTCTTTCGTTAGCGGAAGAGTTAAAAATTAGTGAAGCAAAGCAACATATACTGCAAAATATAATTAATATGAACATTGGTTATTTAACATTAAATCGAATTATGGGTACGTTGTCAGGTGGAGAGTTAACAAGACTATATTTGGCTGAATTTATGGCAGTAAGCGAAAATGCTGTAATTATTATTGATGAGATTTCAGTTGGACTTGATCATGAAACATTATTACAAATATTAGAAGAGATTAAGCAGTTAGGGTGTAAAAATCAAATTTGGCTCATTGATCATTCAGATACTGTACTGGATACAACAGATGAGCAATTGTTCTTTGGACCTGGTAGCGGAAAATATGGTGGACAAATTGTGAAAGAATCGCCAAGACCAAAACCAATACTGTCGGATCTAAATAAAGAAGTACCAACAGAATACTATACATTCCATGAATTATATTGCCGTAATATCCAAATGGCGGAGTTTCAAATCCCTAAAAATAGGCTTGTGACGGTTACTGGAGAATCTGGATGCGGGAAATCTACACTTGTCAATGAATGTTTAGCTACAGATTTCTTGAAACGATATCCAAAAGATAAATTAGTTATGGTAGGACAAGATCGAAATCAATCCATTACAAGTCGATCAACTGTAGCCACTTTCCTAGATATTAAAAAGAAACTATCAAAGTATAGTGAAGAAATTGATGATATTTTTGAGCGTTCGATCGAGGATATTATAGATGAACTTCCAAATGAAGATATTGCGTATAAACGCTTGAGTCTACTTATTAAATTAGGACTTGGTTATTTAACGTTAGAACGAAAAACACAAACATTATCAACAGGTGAGTTTCAATGTGTTCATTTAGTTTCGGAGTTATTTGCAAACACTAGAAATCCACATACATTATTTATCTTTGATGAGCCTTCAAAAGGTTTATCCCAAAATATTTTAAATCAATTTATAGATAGTGTTAGAGGGATATTGCAAGATGAATCAGTCTCTATCATTATGATTGAACATAATAGTTACATGTTAGAAAGCTCTGATTATATTGTAGATTTCGGGAAAAGACAGCCTGAATCTATAAAGCATCTTGATGTAGTAAGTCATGAAAATTATTATCGTCAAAAAAGCAGTGTGAATAATGCTGAGCAAATACATATTTCTTCAGCACTTAAGCATAAAGAAGGCGTTCACTATTTAGAAGAAAATCATATTAACTATTTTAAAAATGCCGAAAACATTTATAAGGGTGGTATTTTAAAAAGTTTATCATCAATGGCCCGTTTAATTTATGGCGAATATGAATCTGATACAATTGCACCTGTTGTTGCTATTGATCTTGAAAGACATTTATATAGTCAATATAGTTTCTTATATGAGATTGGTGGATTAATTAATCATATTGTAGCTGCTCATCCAATTAATAAAGATACGAGAAGTTTTGATTTCTATTCACAGGACAATCATTGTCCATCTTGTTCTGGACGTCTTCAAATTGAAGTTTTTGATAAAGATATTGCCATTCAAGATAAAAGTGTTCCATTTTGGGATGGGCTATTCGATCAAGAAATCATGAAGGTATTAAAATTTTATCAGCATGAAAAAATAGAATTTCTATTCGAAGAAATAAAAAATGAGCTTGGTCACGATTTGTCAAAGAGCTATAATGATATGTCAGAAGAAGAAAAGCATACGTTTTGGTACGGATATTTTGAAAAATCATTTTATGATAAAAAAGGAAAGACACGCAGAACATGGGTAGGGTTTAATACAATTATTGGTGGATATATTGTTATTTCAAAGGCACCTATTAAAGAAGAAATTAAGAGTTCAAAAAAAATGATGAAATGTCCAATTTGTGAGGGGACGGTTTTAAATCATCATAAACCACTTAAATTTGGTAACGTAAATATTCGTGAAATAATCAATCAGCCTATTAATAAAGTATTGAAAATAGTTGGTGATTTACCGGCACTTGTTAAATTGAAGTCTATTGTTGGTGGCGATATGGTATTGACGGAAGATGTTTCTTTATTGCCAAGAAAAGCACAAGTTGCATTGAAAATGTTTGAATTAGAACAAGCAAGCTTTTCAAACTATGAAATGGTGTTACAAAATGTCTTACCATTCTGGAGCGAAATAAAAGGAAATATCGAATCCATTAGTGTTAATAATCAGGTAACTGTTTGTGATTTCCCTAATGTTTATGAAACGAGAGAAACCATTATAGATAAGTATTTCACAAATGGTAAATATAAAAAACTTACGTATGTATACGAAGCGTTTGGATACAAAAAATTAGTTACCCAAATTAATAAAATTAAAAAAAATAATCCATGTCCATTTTGTAAAGGTAAGAAAGTGATAACCGAAGATAATTTACATGATGGTGTCTTTAAACTAACAATTCCATGTGTAACTTGTAATGCAAGTGGTATTAATGACGAAGGGTTAAAAGAAGTTGTCGAGGGCGTGGATGTACAAACGTGGTTAACTGGAAAAGTAAGTGATGTTGTGAATGAAAGCTTATTAACAGAAGCTGTTGGACAAATACCCATTTTCAATCGCATACGTGAGTTGGTTAAACGAGATATGATGGCGGTTTATGAATGTCTTGAGAGTAATCAGTAAATTTTATTAATATATGTTTTATTAATATAAATTAATAAAACATATATTCTTTATAATGTATATATTAGCGCAGTATGATTAATACAAGGTAATGAAAGAAGATCCAATTTCTTAATATCAAAATTAAGAAATTGGATCTTTTAGTATTTTTATGTCTCCATACAATATTTTTCAATAAGAAAAGAAGTAATATGGAAGGAGAGATACAAAACAAATAGTGATAAACGATTAATATATTATGTAATTATTATATTATAAAAGCGAAAATTAAGGTTTAAAATGGTTCGTAAGTGATATGTTTTGTTTATTAATCTATTTTTCATTGTGTGATTTTTTAAATTTAACAGAAATATATACTTGAATGAAGTATATATTTCTGTTAAATTTATCCTATGGATAGAACAAGTTTAATTAAAGGTCATTTAGAAATGTGTGTATTATCTATTTTGTCGAAAAAGAAAAGTTATGGTTATGAGATTATGAAAGAACTTGAAATAAACAATTTAAAATTGAAAGGAGTAGGAAGTATTTATCCTATTTTAACTAAGTTGAAAAATCAAGAGTGGGTTAACACTTATCAAGAGGTAACAGACAGTGGTAAAGTGAGGATTTATTATGAAATTAATGAAAATGGGAAAATACGTCTTGAGAAGAAAATTAATGAGTGGTTAGAATTGCAATTGGACATTCAAACATTATTAAAAAGCGGTTTGAAAGGAGACCTTCTGAAATGAGGAATAAATTGATAGGTAAAGAAAAGCAATTTTTAAGAGACGTACTTAAGGAATTAAAGCAATACGATATTAGTTTAGAAGAAAGGGAAAATATTAAGAGACAAATATTAGAACATATTCAAGAGTGTCATGAACATGGTGAAGACAGTATAGATGATTTAGGTACCCCTCAATTATTTGTTAAAGATTTTATAGAAATAAATGAAATTGATTTACAAGTTAAAATGAAACAACTTCAAAATGAAAAAGGAAAATTCAACACATTTATCTTACGTGGCATATTCATCGCAATTATTACTTACCTCATCTCGCAAACTACATTTTCAATATTTTTAACTGAATCATTTAATTCAACTAATAGCAAAAATACATTTAATTATAATATTTTATATCGCATATCAGAGAATCAATGGTGGAACGTTTTATTAATAATGATTAGCTTTATGCTCTCTGTAGTAGTGTTTATTAGCTTAGTAAGTTATAAAAAAAGAAAGCTATCTAAAGTATAATGAAGAAAACTATCTATAAACTATTTCAAATCTATATTCTTTGTAATGTAATAGTATTATGTATCATTTATCCAAAAGCATATGCTCAGCAAGATATTAAAGCTACTTTAGATAAGTATATTGAAAAATTTATAAAGGAACAGAATATTCCAGGGGCTGCTGTTGCAATTGTACATAATAAAGATGTATTCTTCACTAAAACGTGGGGGATTACTGGGGAATCTGAAAAAAAATAACTAGTAAAACACCATTTGCAATCGGCTCAATAAGCAAATCTTTAACAGCTTTAGCTATAGTGAAATTAATAGAAGACAAAAAGATAAAATTAGAGGATTCAGTTCAACAACATCTTCCTTGGTTTAAACTAAAAGATTCTCAAATATCCTCATCTATAACAATCCAACACCTTTTAACTCATACAAGCGGAATAAACACATATGAAGGCTTATTAATATCAGATAAGCAATCCAAAAGTTCTACAGCATTAAAAGAAAATGTAATGAGACTTTCAAATGTAAAATTAACTGCTCTACCAGGAGAAAAATATCAATATAGTAATGCGAATTATATTGTTTTAGGTGCACTTATTGAGGAAATTACAAATGATACATATTCCTCATATATGGAAAAACATGTTTTTCAGCTATTAAATATGAATGGTGCGGCAGTAAGTAAAGAAACTGCATATGAAAAAGGCTATTTAACAGGTTATCAGTCATGGTTTGGCATACCAAGAAAAAGTGTAGTATCCTATGATAATGCCGGGGCACCGTATGGTTATATTACCGCAAATTTGGAAGATATGATTCAATTTATTATGTTTTTGAATCGACAAGAAGATACTCAATTTTTAAAGAAAGAAAACATCGACCTTTATCTTACACCACTTTATAACATAAATTCAGAAAAAAGCTATGGTTTTGGATTAAGAACAACAAGTATAAATGAAAGCGAAACGATGATTTGGCATTCAGGATCAACGCCCGATGCTCGTACAGAAATATTTACTTTAAATAAAAGTGGCTGGGGTGGTGTGATTTTAACAAATAAAAATCATGTATTAGAAGAACCAGCACTTTCAGTATTAAAAAAGGGGATTATTAATATTTTGAATGAAGAAGAACCGGTTGATCCCCATAAAAGCATACCATTTACACAAATTGTTATGTCTACAGTTATACTCGCGCTTTTCATTTCATCAATTATGTTAATTAAAAAATATAAACATAAGGAAACTGTAAAAAAATTAACTTGGTTATTCGTAGGGGCTCTATTCCTACAATTATCTATTATTTTCATCCCACTTCTTACTTATTGTACAAGCTCACCATGGCGTACGATAAAAATATTTGCGGCAGATGTAGGTTTACTTACAAGTATTATAGTAATTTTATTAGCTGTGAACGGATTATTATCAATCTTTATAGGCATAAGACAGAAGAGTATATAAGGGTAAATAATTAAAGAAATATAATTCAAACGTTATAAACAGTTGACCCTCACACAATGTCATTGTTTAAGATAAAGTTGAGCTTCAAAGTAGATGTAACTTATAGGAGGAAATTATGTTTAAAATAGGGGATTTTTCAAAACTATCTTCCATTAGTATACGAATGTTGAGACACTACGATAAAGTGGAATTACTACAACCAGTAAAAGTCGATGAGCAGAGTGGATATCGATTTTATTCAGCAGACCAATTAAAAAAAGTAAATCAAATTCAAACGTTAAAAGCTATGGGGTTTAATATTGCTACCATCAAAGAAATAATAGAATGCGATAATATAGATACCATAAAAGAGCAATTTTTTAATCGTAGTGCTCAAATTAAAGAAGACATGAATAACCTCCAAAAACAATTACGTCTCCTCGAAGACTCAATGAAAATGATGAGAGAGGATGTTGTTGAGATGAATTATCATGTTTCAATAAAAGAAATTCCAGAAAGAACTGTAGCTAGTGTTAGAAAGATTATTCCATCGTATAATTGCGAAGGTGATTTATGGAGTATATTGATGCAAGAAATTCAAATGAAAAATATTAGTATTGCCCATTCGAGTTATAGTATTGCGGTTTTCCATGATCGTGAATACAAAGAAAATGATGTAGATATAGAAATACAGCTAAGTATTCTTGGTAAGCACGAAAATACAAAAGACGTTACATTTAAAAAGATTGAATCAATTCATGTAGCTTCCATAACGGTTAATGGAAGTTATGAACAGATGACAGCTGTAAATGAAGCTGCGGCAAAATGGATTGAGGCAGAGGGTTACAAATTAGTAGGCCCGATGTTTAATATTTATCATGTGAGCCCAGCGATGGAAGCGGATCCTAATAAGTGGGTTACAGAAGTTTGTTATCCAATAAACAAATAAGTAATAAAAAAGGCATGTTTTATGCCTTTTTTATTTTATTAATATCTCAAAATATGTACTTTTCCCTCTTTACAGTTTTCGTATCGGACTATATAAGGCAATAAAGACTTCAATTAATTTAGTAAAAGCAGCTAAAGCAAATATAAATACAGGATTGTAGGCTGAAATAATTCCACCTACTAATGCGCCTAATGGCATAGCTAATCGTGTAAGTACACGAGAAAAACCTAAAACACGTCCTTGCAAATTGGATGGAACAGTTTCCTGGCGAATTGATGTAACAATCGTATTCCATGTGATATTACATGTCATCGCGATTCCGAAAGCAATTCCGGGAGCGAGCCAATATGTACTCCACAAAGCAAATGTTAATCCAAGCGCTCCTAAAAATAGGAGTAAAGGAATAAGTACACCACGTCGAAATTTCTTTTCTAAAGGAACGGCAATTAAGCTTCCTAAAAGCCCACCTATTCCTATTAAAGTATAATTATAGCCACTTTGTGCGGAGGTAAGATTTAATGTCGATAATAAATAATACATAAGTATACCTAAAACAGCACTTGCTCCAAAGTTACCTACCATAGCTTGAAGTGACAAAGCTATATTTAACCGATCATTTTTCAGCCATTTAAATCCATCAAGCAAATCATTTAGTACATTTTGCAATGTATTTTTATCGGTATTCTTTTTGATTAAGCTTTTCATAGAAGGTAATATAATCACAGCAATTAATGTAGCAATAAATGAAAGAACATTAATCCAAAGTACTTGAAAGCCGCCAATAAAAGATATGAAAAGCCCAGCTATGATTGGACCAAACAAACTAGCCAATTGATTAACCATTTGATATAAAGAATTAGCCTTCGTTAATGATGCACCTGCGATGTGTGGAATGACTGTAACAGTTGTTACATCAAAAAGCATGGACATAACTGCTAAGATAAAAGTAATTACGTATAAATGCCAGATTTCTAATAGATGTAATGCATGTAGAATTGGTACGAGACTTACTAAAATAATATTGGTAATATCTGCCATCCAAAGTAACTTTTTTCGATCATATCGATCAACTAGTACACCAACTAAAGGGCCAAATAAAACGATTGGCAATACGTTAACAGCAAATAAAGAACTCATAATTACAGCTGAACCAGTTAATTGATAGGCAATCCAAGGCAGTGCAAAAGTATATAGTGAATCCCCGATTCGTGAAATGAGTAAACCAAAAATAAAAATCTTGTATTCTTTTGAAAAAATTGTCTTGACAGTTAATCTTCGTTCTTGTACAAATTTCACAATTGTATGACCTCCCTTTTTTATAGAGGAACTTGAAAATAATTCGTCCAATACGTATTAAATATAGAATTCTGTAAGAAGTTGTTGAATCCTACTTTATAATATTGATTTTATATAAAATTGTAGGGAATAGAAATTAGGGCGGTTTTTATGCGAGAAGGCGGAATGATTCGAGAACAAAAGGGGTTGCTGGATAAAGAGTTAATCTTATGACCTTTTCCGCAATTAGTGTTGTTAGCAGAACTTTTGAAAGAAGATCCTACATTAATAGATCCCTTTTTTAGTTAATAATAGCCTCCTTAATACTAGTTAATACAAGGAGGCATTAAATTTTTAATAATTAATGATATGTGTACCCTCTATCTGGAAATAATACATTACCTGTAGTAAAACTATTTTGCATTAAATATAGAACAGTATGTGCAATTTCATTATTATGGCCAGGCCTTTTTACAAGAGAAAGAGATTTATAAGATTCATAAGCATTATCAAGAAATACCACCTAAAGTAGAATATAGCTTAACTGAACATGGAAAAACAGTCAGTACTGTTTTGGATAGTATGTGTAGTTGGGGAAGAAGACATTTAGAACATATAGTTAAAGGTAAACTATAAAATTGTTATGTAAACTTAATGTACTGCGAAGTGAAATGTTGTTTTAATAATTTTTATTTTATAACATATAATTAAACAGTGTTGCAGGTTATATTACATATTTAATTTATTTTTACAAAAGGGAAGTTATAAGGTGAATGAATTAGAGTACAAAAGCTTTTATGATAGAGTAGGAAGATTAAATGGATGGGATTTTAGTAAAATAAAATGTGAAACTGTAGGAGATATATGGGACTTTTATGGGGAAGTGAAAAAAAGATGTAAACCATCAGCCACTCTACTTGATGTTGGTACAGGCGGAGGGGAAAATATACTTAATATAGCATCTTCGGCTAAATTGTTAATTGGAATTGATAATTCTAACGGCATGATTGAAACGGCACATTCTAACTTGAAAAAATCAGGTGTACAAAATGTTGAGTTTCTTCAAATGGGTTCTGAAGCTTTAACGTTTCAGAGTGCCCATTTTGATATCGCTTCTAGTTGTCACGCACCGTTTCTAGCATCTGAGTTAGCAAAAGTAATGAAACAAGGTGCTTTTTTCTTAACGCAACAAGTAAGTGAGAATGATAAATTAAACCTGAAAGAAGCATTTGGCAGAGGACAATGCTTAGGTGAACGAGATGGCACTTTAAAAGAAAAGTATATGGATGAATTTATTAGTGCAGGATTTGATCTCGTGCAAGTACGTGAATATGATGTTACTGATTATTACAATACGCCTGAAGATCTCATTTTCTTATTAAAACATACGCCTATTATTCCTAGATTTGGAGAAGAGGAAGAGGATTTTACTATTTTACAAAAGTTCATTGACACGAATAGTTCTGAAAAAGGGATTCATACAAATTCAAAAAGATTTATGATTATCGCTGTTAAATTATAATATATTTTAGCGTAAAAGCTGCTTTTCATTTAAAGAAAAGCAGCTTTTTGTGTGGAAAAGAATACAGGAAATACTTGAAAATAATAGAAATAAATAAAGTGTAAATCAAAATATGGAGGATAAATGTTTTGAAACGTTACTATATTAGCAATGAAAAAATAAATGTACATATTACTGAATGGGGGAATAATGACAAGCCCGTTATCTTTTGTTTACATGGATTAGGTAGTACGAGTTTAAGTTTTATAGAAATTGCTGAGGAATTAAAAGAAGAGTATAGATTTATCTCCGTTGATGCACCTGGACATGGTAAAACACCGCCATTTGAAAGAACAGAAGATTATGAGATGCAGAATTTAGCAAATTGGTTAAATGAAATAATAAATGAATTGAGAATCGAATACTTCTATTTTCTATCACATTCATGGGGAAGTTTTGTAGCGTTATTTTATTTGTTACATCATTCAGAAAAAGTACAAGGAAGTATTCTTATTGATGGTGGATATCAAACAAAAAGGCTTCAAGAAAAAACGTTGGAAGAAGAAATTGCTTATTATGAAAAGGACTTTGATGAATACGTTTTTAATAATTGGGACGAATTTTTCAAAAGTGAAAAAGAAGCTTATACTAGGTGGTCTTCATTGTTAGAAGTTGCTGTAAAGGACCTAGGGATCGAAATGGATAACAAAGTATGGTGGCATGCCAGGGGGAATACAGCTAGTAATATAATAAGAGGTATGCATAAAGATGAAACGATAGATATATATGAGAAGCTGCCGGCTAATATTGTATTACTCCGAGCTACAGTTCCACAAGTTTGGGCGGATTATAGAGATAAGACAGTAAATGTTTTCAAAGAGAAAACGGACAGTATAGTAAAAGTAATTCCTGATACTACACACATGTTGCACTGGGATAAACCAGAAATTGTTATAGCAGAAATAAAAAATAATTGGAGCTAACATATTCATACTAAAGTTGTAGTTTCTATATGAAAAATCCATCCTTCCGTTTGATTTTATCTATTTATAAGTGTAATACAATACGAATAGATAATAAGAAATGAGGGGGAATGTAAAGTGATTACACATATATCAGATATAAAACTACAAACGGTTTCCATGGAAGGGGTAAAACAAGTTTATAAGGACATATTATCTTTTCCAATAAAAAAAGAAACAGCATCCTTCATTCAATTTGAAGTAACACCTTATACAACAATTAGTTTTCAAGAAGTGTATGAATCAATTGCACCTGCACATGTTGCTTTTGAAATCCCATATTCAAAATTTCATGAAACAGCAAGATGGCTTGAGGAGTCTGGATTACTCATTGCGAAATGGAAAGATGGTCATATAATTGATGAAGAGGATGGTCGATTCAATTTATACTTTAAAGACGGAGATGGAAATCTACTCGAAATTATCGCGCATAGTTATGTTAAAGAAGATGTATTAGTACCGCAGTCACCTTTAAACATTTTATATGTAAGGGAAATTGGTCTTCCTGTTAAAAGTGTACCTATTTTTAGGGAATGGCTGAAATCAAATCTAAATATGAAAACGATGGAAGACGGGGATATTTTTAACTTTGTAGTTGGTGGCACTGCTTATGTCGTCGCAACTTGGTGGCAGCGACCTTGGATTCCAATCGCGATGAAAGCTCTATCACCGAAAGTACACGTTTCTTTCGGAACACCAGACGTCGCATTTTTACAGCGAATCCAAAATAACTTTAAGAAAAATGGTGTATCATTTGAATATAAATGTAATGAAGTATCATTTATTGAGCAAGGATATACATTTTCAATTGTGCATACATCAGAGTTTCATTCTGATATTCCTAAACAATTAAACTTACCGCTTTCTATTTAAGGATGGAAAGCGGTAAGTTTTTTGTATATTCGTGAAGAAGGTTTTAGCTAGGATTATAGTGAATGTAAAGAGAGGTATAAGGTGTTATTTTAATTTATGTTAAGGGGAGAAATGAAGTGGTTTTAGGTAATCCGATTGCAAAAGGGAATACAGCAGAAATTTATTTAACTGATGATAAGGTTGTAAAATTATTTAAAGATTACCTCTCAGATACAGAGTCTATAAAGGAAGCAAAAAAACAAAAATATGCGTATTCATGCGGGCTGCCAGTTCCAAACGTATTTGAAGTGACAAAGATACAAAATAGACAGGCAATTATTATGGAATATGTAAAAGGGGAGAACATTGGTAATCTCCTGCTTAATAATTTGAATGAGGCAGAGCGTTATATCGGACTTTGTGTTAATGAGCAAAAAAAGATCCATGCTATACGTGTGAATACAGATGAAATGGAGTTAATGAGGAAAAGGTTAGAGCGTCAAATTAAATCTGTACATAAATTGGATGAAAGCAAAAAGAAGAATATATTACAAAAATTAGATTCTATTACATTTGATTTTAGGCTATGTCATGGAGATTTCCATCCGTTTAATTTGATTTTGAGTAAGGAAGAGAAAGTGAAAGTTATAGACTGGGTAGATGCAAGTTCAGGTGATATTCGCGCAGATGTATTTCGAACATACTTGTTGTACTCACAATCTTCGGTAGAATTAGCTGAGATGTATTTACATATATATTGCAGTCGTACCGGCTTATCAAGAGATGAAGTTTTTCAATGGGCTCCTATTATTATTGCAGCTAGATTTTCTGAAAAAGTATCACCGCAAAATGAAGTGTATTTGAAAAGATTATTGAATCAGTATTTATAAGTCATAAAAAAGGCTGTCAGCAAATTAATAAATGCTGTTGTTTAACCAAAGTTTCCTTGTAGTTAAACAACAGCGTTCTTAAATATTGATATAGGTATTCTTATTTTCGATCTTCATCCTATAAAGGTTCATAATCCGTACTTGTTCCTCCCTTAATTCTTCTTTATCCCAATACATATGCATTAAGCTATATTCAAAAATCTCCTTTAATTTAATAAATAATGGAAACTTGTCTATCATCTCTTTTGGTAGTTCATTTTCCTCTTGGTAGCCTTCAAATAGTGCTTTTGTAATAGAATGTTCATAGTCAATGATATTCCCATTTCCAGCAAATGAATATTCTATCGCACTATAAATAGGAACGGCTAAATCGAATATGTAAAAATGTTTTTGGAATGAATCCAAGAGAATATCAACTTAACAAAATGTCTATTCAATCATTTCTTAAACTAAATTTAAATAAAGAAGGGGCGTTTAATATGAATATTTCTAGAAAAATAGAGGTTGAACAGTTGCGAAATAGGAAGAGTGAGCTATTTGATAAAGAGGTACTTAACATATTAAATGGTCAAGTTATGTATGAAGAATTTAAAAATAAAAAGCTAATGGGTGATTCTGATTATGCACCATTTAATGAGGCGATGTGTGTGAACCCTGCTACTACACAAGTTTTTGATGAGGACTTTATTAAAACAAGAGCGGAAGGACATAACAGTTCAGTAGAAAGTTATACAAAAAAGGTAATAGATCCATTAAAAAAACTTTTTACGAAAGAGTACAAATGTATTGTTTTATGGTTTGGTGAAGATATGTTTTGCCAAATGAATCTACTTACTTTACTTTCATACCTTGAGCAGTCGTGCTATGAAGGGAAAGTATACTTAAATAGTTTCAGGGAGGATGAATTTAAAGTAAATCAAATTGAACTTGAATTGGGGGATTATTCTACTATATACAATGAAGTATTAGTAAACCATAAAAAGACTTATCATAAAGTACCACCTGTAATGTATCAAGCTATAGATTTATATTTAGAAATGCTAAAAGAAGATAATATCGTAATGAAATTCATCTCTAAAAATAAAGGTTTATCAAATCAAGAATTATTAACAAAGTTGTTTTATCTTTTTCCAACAATCGGATATGGTGATACTCAGTACATAGAACTGATTAATAAAATGAAGAAGAAAACTACACCTAAAATATAGGTGTAGTTTTCTTCTTATAATTGCTCAAGTAATTCTAATTCTTTTTCTACAAATAGCATTAGTTCTTTAATTGTTTCACCAGAAAAATCAAAACGAATACCGGCCGCTTCATATATTGCCGGTAAAGATTTAGAGCTACCTAATGATAAAGCTTTTTTATAATTTTCTATTGCTTGATTAGGATTTTGTTTATATTGTTTATACATTTGCAACGCCCCAAGTTGTGCGATAGCATATTCGATGTAATAGAATGGTAATTCAAATATGTGTAGTACAGGTAACCAGCCAGTTGCAATCCAATTTTCATACCCTTCAATATTTACGACGTTCGATTGGTATGTTTTATGTAATTCTAAATACTTTTCATTTCTTTCTTTAGCGGTATGATTAGGATTTTCATACATCCAATGTTGAAATTGATCAACGATAAGCATTTGTGGTAAGTACTTAACAATATCTTTAAAGAAATCTAATTTTGCTTTTATAAATTCTTCTGTATTCTCATAAAATGTATCCCAATACTCCATCGAAAATAATTCCATTGTCATGCTAGCGAGCTCAGCTGATTCAGAAGGGATTTCTAAATATTTTTGTAGCTCTAGCTGATTCATACACTCATTATGAATACTATGACCCATTTCATGAAGGAAAGTAGTAACGTCATAATGTGTATGATTGAGATTCATGAAAATAAAAGATAGTTGCGAAGCAGGTAAGTATTCACAAAATCCTCCAGGTCCTTTTCCTTTACGACTTTCTAAATCTAAGCAATTATTTTTATGCATACGGCTTAATAATGCAGAAAATTCCGGGTCTAGTTTGTGTAAAATGCGAGAACTTTTTTCGACTAAATCACTCGCATCTTCGATAGGTTTTAATATTTTTTGATTTGGTGCGGTTGCTTTTAAATCCCATGGACGAAGACTATCTACTTGAAGTTCAGATTTTTTCTCATTAAACATTTTATCGATAAGTGGTACTACGTATTCACGAATAGATTCAGCGAGCTCATAGCAATCATCAGGTGTATAATCAAATCGTTCATATTTCTTAAACATGTAATCACAATAATTATCTAATTGAATGTTTTGCGCCTTTTGGTGACGGATTGCAATTAATTCATTTAATATCTGTTGTAATTTATTTTCAACAGATAAAAACTTTTCGGAAATGAGCGTTTTTGCTTTTTTTCGTATATGACGATCCGGATCTTGTAAGTAAGACTGTAGTTCAGTAATTGTTTTCTCTTCACTGTCCCATAGTGCAGTTAAACCACCTGTAATTTCGAAGTACTCTGTTACTAGTTTGTCTTCAGTTATCTCTAAATCAATGTTCTTTTCACAAAATAATGTTTGCGCATTCTTAATTTTTTTGTCTAGTAAGCTATACGTTTTTGGATCAAGTTCCATCCGAAAAGGTGACTCTAAATATTTATTATCAAATGAATTTTGATAACGTTTCAAAAGAGGTCGTACATATTGTTGATCATATTCAAAAGTATCTTTTATTTTTTTATTATTTGTATTACATTGAAAGGCGATATAGTGTGATCTTAATTGTTCTTCGATTTCCCAAATGACTGTAGATTGTTTTTTTAACCAGTTTTCAAGCTCTAGCTTTGAAGAAATCTCTTTATTTAATAAAGTAGAAAGAGTTTTTTCTAATTCTAGAACGTTACTAATATCAATTGTATTTGAGCGCTGCATGACATATCCCTCACTTTTTATTTACTTAAGGAAGTATTCTTCTTCTTTACTACAATCCCTTTTTTTACTAAGAAGTTTGTGCCCACTACTCCAAGAACAATCAAAATTGTTCCGATGATGTGATAGTATGCGATTTGTTCATGTAAGAATACAACACCCGCGATAATTGTAATAAGTGTAGATAAGTTGCTGAAAACACTTATTTTAGCTGCTTCAATATAAGATAAGGAATAGTTTAATAGCAATGCCGTCAGCAAGGACGATAGTAACCCTAAATATAAAATTGAGATAAGAAATGTTCCATTCGTAAAAGGTTTAAAGTATACCGTTATTGTACCTTTACTTATATGGCTGGCGATTGCGATTAAATTAAAGCTAATAAAGCCGATTACTGTCATAGTGTAAGTTAAATCCATTAGTTTGAATTTCTTCGTCATTTTTCGAGCTAACACATTATAGAAAGCAGATGATAATGCCGATAGCAAAATAAGAATAACACCTATGAAACTAGTTTCATGAGTTCCTATACCATTCATGATAAATATATAAATGACACCTATGACAGAAATGAGTACAGAGATTTTTTGCCATGTATTTGTATACTCTTTTAAAAAATAGGAAGCTAACATCATTGTAAATATAGGAATCGCCGCTAGTATAATTCCCGCCTCAGAGGAACTTGTATACACTAAGCCAAAAGCTTGAAAAGCAAAAAAAAGTGCTGGATAAAAAAACGCAATTGGTAAAAGAGAAAGTATGTTTTTTAATGATATATTTAACTTTACGAATCCAAAAATAATCGGAATATTTGCTGCTATGAAAGCAACTGTAAAACGATGAGCCAGAGTATCAAGAGGGCTTGTAATGGTTAGTGTTAGTTTCACGAATAAAAAGGAAAATCCAATAATAAATGAATAGAGTAAAGCTGATAAATATGCCTTTGTTGTAAGTTTCATAATTTCACCTCATAGTAACTGATTTTTTACTGGCCAGTATACGTACATATTAATCTTTCTGATCTAGTGCTACAATGTGAATAAATACAAACTGTACCGGTACAAAATAAACGTAAGAGGTGTCATAATGTATAAGTATTTACATGTTTTAAATGATTTAGAAAACATGATTCAATATGGAGAGATAAAAGAAGGAAAGAAATTACCGTCTATACGGTCACTCGTTATGCAATATAAGTGTAATAAGGCAACAGTTATACGTGCACTTCACGAATTAGAAAAGCGTCATATTATTTATTCCGTGCCTCAGAGTGGATACTACGTTGTAAAAAAATCAGGGAGTACCATAGAAAGTAACGAGATAATTGACTTTGCCTCTTCAGCACCAGATCCAGATGTTTTTCCATATTTAGATTTTCAACATTGTATTAATAAAGCCATTGATACATATAAAAATGACTTGTTCGTATATGGGACGCCAAAAGGTTTACCGTCTTTAATTCCGGTCATTCAAAAACAATTAGCAAACTATCAAGTCTTCACTAAAGAAGAAAATATTTTTATAACGTCAGGTGTACAGCAGGCGCTAGCAATATTAACCTCAATACCATTTCCAAATGAAAATGAAACGATATTAATTGAACAACCAACATATCATCTATATATTGAATATCTAGAAATAAATAAAATCCCTGTAATCGGTATTAAACGTACGAATGAAGGGATTGACTTAAATGAATTGGAACGTATTTTTCGAACAGGTAAAATAAAATTCTTTTATACAATACCAAGATTTCATCATCCACTTGGAACTTCTTATTCTAAAGATGAGAAAGAAAAAATCGTATTATTGGCTAAGAAATATAATGTATTTATAGTGGAAGATGATTATTTAGCAGATTTAGAAACGGATTCGAAAGCTGATCCGTTATATAGCTTGAATCATGATAATCATGTCATATATTTGAAAAGTTATTCGAAGATCATTTTTCCAGGTTTACGAGTTGGTGTAGCAGTTATTCCACCGATTATTGCGAATGCTTTTTATACATATAAAAAGATTTTAGATATTGATAGCCCAATGATATCTCAAGCTGCTTTAGAAATTTATATAAAGAGTGGCATGTTTGAACGTCATAAAAATAAAATTAAATCTTCCTATCACGATAGATCTAAAAAATTAGCAGAAACACTAGAAAGAACTCATAGTGAAAACCCACTTTTATTCACATATAAAAAGCATAATACAATTGGAATTCATACTTGTTTAAAATTACATAAAACGAGTATTTCAGAAATGTTTTTCCAAAGACTAAGTGAAAAACAAATAAGTATTGATACAATTGATAAAAATTATGTGAGAGGTTTTCCGAAAGAAAGACTATTAAAGTTAAACGTATCGAATGTGAAGGAAGATAGGATGGAAGAAGGAATTCGTAAAATAATGGAGGAAATCAAACAATTGGAACATATAACCTTCCAATTTAAAAAAGAAAAAAATGAAAAAGGAGGTTTGTTGTAAGATGCAAAATAATTCTCTTGTTTGTGTGTATTGCTATAATAATTGAAACTACTGTTGTAACTAAATATTATAATAAGGATGATAATTATAATTCTTCAAAGAAACATGGCTAGATTTATCAGAAGATAATTCCTAAAGCCAATGCTTAATTAAGGTTATGGCGGGTGTAAACCAATTAGAACGTGATCTGATCCGTAGGTGGAAACATAAAGGGATTGAACTGAATAAGAAAGAAGGAAAATTTAAAGGTTGGTTAAAGAAATACCATAAAAATCATGCAGGAATGAATTATGCAGTAAAGCTTTATGAAGAGGTAGATATGAATGTAAATCAAATTTGTGAAATTACAAATGTGTCTAGGGCCTCATTATTTAGAAAGCTATCGGAAAGGAACAGTTGATGAGTTATACTAAAAATCAGAAATATATAATAAGGGATAAATTCCATAGAGAGGTGGAATTACATGCCTAAAATTGATAATATGTTAGCGATTCTATGGATGCTTCGCTCAGGTAAAAAAATTACTGCAAAACAAATTTCAGAAAAGTTAGAGATGAATATAAGGACTGTGTATCGTTATATTGATACAATTTCAACAAGTGGTGTACCTATAATTTCAGAACCAGGACATAACGGTGGATACACGTTATTAAACAATTTTATTGAGGCTCCTCTTTTTTTTGATTTTGAAGAGCAAACTTCACTATTTCACGCTGCTGTTTTTGCAGAAGAAGCCGGATATTATGGGGGTGAAGCATTAAATAGGGCCATTTCAAAACTAAGTAAATACTCAAATCAAGAGCAGGAAGCAAAGATAAACCGACATTTAAGTAGTCTAGAAGTAATAAGTCGATTTAGTTCATCCTCTATGGAACACTTTTTGAAGGAGTTGGAGCAGGCCGTAACTGATGGGTATTCAGTAAAAATTCTTTATTATAAAAGTGAGAAAAAGCAATTAAATTATAGATTGGTCAATCCGTACAGAATTATCTATTGGAATAATAAGTGGTATGTGATTGGATTTTGTCATCTTAGGAATGATATCCGTAGTTTTAGGGTAGATCGAATTGAAAATTTAATGCTAACCGAAAATAAGTTTAACCGGCCAGAAAATTTTTCAGCACGTGACTTTTTTATAAAAAATCTTTTTCCAACTATAGAAGATAAGGAAGGGATTATTTCTTTGGTTATTAGTGGGGATAAAAGTGTATTGGCTGATATTTGCCAACATTGGTTTTTAGGACATTATTTACAAGTGCGGACTTCAAATCAAGCAGTTTTTCTTCTTGAAAAAGATATGATACATACATATGTACCTTATTTACTTTTACCGTACAATAAATCTATTAAAGTTATTGAGCCAATAAGTCTTAAGAAAAGACTTATTGAAGTTCTGTCGGAATTAATAAAGTTTCATGAAGTATGATAACTTCCCTGACGTTAACTGTCAGGGAAGTTATATTATAATATCCATATCAATTGTGATTGGAGTGATATGGGATGCAAACAAAAAAAGTTTTTCTATATGTATTTAATACAATGTCGGACTGGGAATATGGATATTTAATTACCGAACTAAATTCAGGAAGATTTTTTAAAAAAGATTTAGTACCTTTAAAAGTAATTACAGTAGGAGCTAATAAAGAAATGATTACTACTATGGGGGGACTGAGCATAAAACCAGATATTTCCCTTGATGAATGTACTTTTGAGAGTAAAGATCTTTTAATTTTACCAGGAGGGACTACTTGGAGTGAAGAGATTCATCAACCTATCTTGGAAAGAGTTGGCCAAGCTTTAAAGTTTGGTACTATTGTTGCTGCAATTTGTGGTGCAACTGAGGCCCTTGCAAATAGGGGATACTTAGATACTAGAAAGCATACAACTAATAATTTAGAATACACTAAAATGGTATGTCCTAACTATAAAGGAGAAAAATTCTATGAGTTGAGATCTGCGGTATCTGATGCGAATTTAGTTACTGCATCAGGAATAGCTCCTCTGGAATTTGCGATGGAAGTACTGAAAAAATTAGATGTATTTGCACCAGATACATTACATTCATGGTATAACCTAAATAAAACTCACAAACCTGAATACTTCTTCCAGTTAATGAATTCAATAAATTGCTGAACTAAAAAATCAACTAAGTAGATTTATATTTGTTTAAAAAATAACCATGTTCTAGACAATGTCAAAGCATGGTTATTGAATATAACTTAAAAATGGTTATAAAGTAATGAAAATTCCTTAACATTGTATATTCGTATTTTCCTGACGTTACCTCTATAAAAGGAAATATGATAACAATCATATACCCAAAGTGATAGAACTGAGTTATAAAAAGTAGAAGAAAAGTGTTATGTTAATAATTTTTAGAGCACCCAATTGTTGAGTGCTCTTTTTGTTTAGGACATAATTGTTTTAAATGGAAATAAACTACCAATAGGTGATATCCTTAAAGTATAGCATTTACTTTGAATAGGAGGGTGATGGAGTCTATGGGGGTACGTATAGTCGATGATTTACAGCAATTATCATTGTTACTTATGTTTTTAAGTACATTTATATTTTACAGATACTTAAAGAAAGTGAAACGAGAGAGGAAATTGACTGGTTTTGAATGGACAATGTATTTTGTCACTCAATTTGCGACATTAATTTGGGCATTCACTTATTTTATTAAACACTTAGCTGAATCGTAATTTCTATTCATTTTCAACTAGTTTACTGTTATCTATTAGGAATATAAATATAGTCTGTATCTAAATCAATGACAACAGCGCTCATGACGTCTTCTCGTAGTAACTTTGGGATTTTTTCATAATGATATCGTATACAAAATAAGCTTAGAAGATCTTCGTTAGATAACTCTTCACTTTTAACATGTAAATACATTGTTCTTATTTCGTGTATAGAGCAGGTAAAGCCAATAACATACTCATTTATTTCATATCCATCAAATTCAATTATCATATTATCACTGTTGGTTGCTAGCCAACTTTATAGCTTAATTTTAGATGAATCTATTATACATTGTTTGAAATTTAGTGAGAATATATTTTATAAAATGTGAGGGGTATAAATGGAATAAAATAAATTAGTTTTAGAAGGACCAAAACGTCTTAAGTGGAAAACATGTAAAATTAAGTCTATACAGGATAATGAAATTATCGTTAAAACAATTGCAGGTGCAATAAGTATTGGAGCAGAGTTACCACAGTATAAAGAATCGGATGTTACAGATACAAATCCTATCTATCCAAGAAAAACTGGATATGAAAGTTATGGTGAAGTAATTCAAGTTGGTAATAAAGTAACCAATTTAAATGTAGGTGATAAAGTAGTTTCTTTTTATGGACATGAAACGATAGGAATAGTTAAGGGAGATAAAGTAATTCGAGTGCCTAGTTATATAAAACCTAAAGTTGCTTTATTATCTATTCTTTCGTGTGATGCTGCTAAAGAGGTATTGAAGCTAGACCCGCGACAGGATGAAAAAGTACTTATTACTGGAATGGGAGTTATCGGTTTACTCGCTTGTTATTTCTTAAAATACTATGTAGGTGTTAAGCATGTGGATGTTGTTGAGCCTAATAAAAATAGAAGAGAATTTGCAAAGAAGTTTGGTGCGAAAAATCTCTTTGATTCAGAAAAACAAATAATAGAAACATATAATTACGGTTTGGAATGTTCTGCTACAAATAGAGGGTTTCACACATTACAAAAGGCTATTAATAGTAATGGAGCGATATGTATTCTTTCTGATGGTAATATAGAAGACTTAACATTAACCGCCGACTTTTATCGAAAAGAATTGAAAATCATTGGTTCAAGTGATGGATATGATTACCAAAAACATGCAGATTGGTTTTTTAGTCAAATAGAACAGACGCCATGGATAGAAGAGATTTTTCAACATGAAATTCATTATACTGCACTTGAAAAATGTTTTGAGGAATTAAGTCAAGGAATAATTACTCCTTTAAAAGTATTTGTCTCATATGAATAATGAACAAAACAAACAGATACTTGTCACATAGCCTACATATTTTTCGACACTAATATGATAACAGAGCGCGGAGTAACATGTACGGAATTTTTTATAGGTACAACGGGTTGTGTAAAGTGAGAAGGGCTGTTGCGCTTTCATTATGTACAAATAGTATATTATCTTTCTCAATGTACATATTAAGTAAAGTGTTTAATATCATGTACATAAAAGGCGGGGTAATATGGATGAAAATAAGAAAGATGAAGAATTGATTAAATTTAAGAAACAATGGTTTAATGAAGATAATCAACCAGTAGCTGGTATAGAGCTAGCTTTACCGCCTGATATAGGCAGCATGTTAGACTCGAAATCAGTTGATGATAAAAGTGGAGAAAGTAATAATGAATAAGTTTAATCTATACGCATCCATTTGGGTGCTTTTGTTTTTTTGACAATAGAAAATAGATCATCAAATTCTTATTGAAAAAAGATGGATCTAAATAGATCCATTTTCTATATATGTAAGTTTTAATTTTCACCAAAAAGTTTAAAGTGCATCTAGAATGCTAATAACATTTACCATTAAAGGATTGGGCTATTATGCATATTATTGTTGAAAGCATTATTTTAATTCTCACTGGGATTCTTGCATTAAAAATGACAGGTAGTACATCTGTCAGCCAAATGACAAGAGCTGAAATCATTATAGTAGTATCAATTGCGCGTATTATTGTAGAGCCTGTATTAAGTAGGAAAGTAGTCCCATCTATATTTGCGGCTATCATATTTGCAAGCATATTACTTATTATTCATTTCTTTGAATTAAAATCAAGGAAGTTGGAACAATTCCTAAATGGCAGTAGCTTTGTAATTGTTGAAAATGGAGAGATTATTAAAGCGAACTTGATGAAGGCAAAAATGTCTGAACAACAACTTTATATGCAATTAAGAGAAAAAGGAATACATGATTTAAAGATTTTGCAGCAAGTTACAGCTGAGCCGAATGGGCGTATTGGTTATCAATTAATAGAGAAAGCTCAACCGATAACTTTAGAAATGTTAGAAAAAACATTAGATCAGCACAAAATAAAAAGATAATTTCTTATGTGAAATGCCAATATACAATTGAATTATTGGCATTTTTTATTTTTTCTAAATGTAAAAGTTAATATTTAGAATAGATATTCAGCCAATCTTTAAATTAGATATAGGCTTATTAATATGCTATATTCAATGGAGCTATAGTGACTGTGTTGAAAAAAGCAGCGTTAAAATAAATAGGTCTTTCATGTGATATTAAACATGAGATAAGAATAAGGAGATAAAAATAAAATGGAATTTTGGGAATCAAGTTTTATTGAGAAACAAACAATGTGGGGATTTGAACCTACAGAATCTGCAATTTTGACAAAAGATTTTTTTCTAGAAAAGAACATTAAGGACATATTAGTTCCCGGTATTGGATATGGTAGAAACGCAAAGGTATTTATCGAAAATAGTATAAATGTAACAGGTATTGAAATTTCGAAAACAGCGATCGATTTAGCAAGAGAAAACGGACTAGAAGATGTTAGTATGTATCACGGTTCAGTAAACGAAATGCCTTTTGATAATAAACTGTATGATGGGATATTTAGTCATGCACTTCTTCATTTGTTGAATGGACAGGAAAGAGAGAAATTTATTGAAGATTGTTATAATCAGTTAAAACCAGGAGGATATATGGTTTTTACAACTGTTTCTAAAAAAGCTCCCATGTACGGAAAAGGAAAACAGTTGGATAAAGATTATTATGAGATAATGGAAGGTGTAAAAATGTTCTTCTATGATTCTGAATCTATAAAAAAAGATTTTAATCAATATGGATTAGTACAAGTTTCGGAAATTGATGAACCAAATAAGAACATAGTAAATAAACCTTCAATCAATTTCTTAATGATAAAATGTAAGAAAGAACGATAACTAAAAGTTATTAAGAATGATTAAAGATGTTTATATATTGATTATGCACAAATAAAAAGGACAAGCATATAATATAAATACCTTTTAACTTTAAGTAACCTTAACTTTCGTTAATAGGGTATCTCAAAATCCCCAAAAGAGCACTTGCGGAAACAAGTGCTCTTTTATTTCTTTGTTTCATAAATATTTATACTTGCAAATTTCGTGCAATAAAAATAAATCTGAGAGAAATAACCATATCTTTATTATACGATTATTTCTGAACTACAAACGTTATAGCATTTGTTTTTAATTGAATGTGTCTTTCATTACGAACTATATTATAAGCTAATTCTTTTATTTCAACTTTTACTTCTTTCCATCCTTTATAAAAGTTTTTTAATAGACGTATCAGTTCTTCGGTTGAGAGATTAATTTCAATTAAAGCTTCTAATTCTTCATTCGTTTTTAAATCAATTTCTTGTATGTTAGAGTTAATAATCAAACAATTAATACCGCCGTTTTTTTCCCTTTTTTCATAGAATGAAGTACGTTTTTAAAATCTTCTTCTGATTTGATATGTTCTAAACTTGATACTGCAACGATATAATCATAAGCGTTAGAGTCAATATGATAGTTTTCAATTGCTGCTTGTTCTGTTTTTATAACCTCGAATACATCATGTTCTTTGCTATAAGTTTGTAGCTTTGTTAAAGCGGAATTAAGTAAATCAACACATGTAACAGTGCCGCTAGTATTTCTTATCTTTTGTGCAATTGGAATGCTATTTCTACCGACGCGAGAGCCAAGATCAAGTACTTGCAAGTTGTTTTGTCCTTCAAAGTGATCCATCAAGTTCATAACTGTTTTAACCGGTTTGTACAACCAAGAGCCAATTTCAAATAGTTTATATTGTGTTCATAGCAAAGGTCGTGATATTTCTTTTCTTCTTGTCTTATGTAATCGATACGGTTCATATTGTTTCAGCCCCAATATTTTTATTGCAAAATTCATATGTAGGACAACCTTTTATATTTGTTTGAATTCGAAAAATACCACCAGCATGTGGATACTCTTTTAATTCGTCATCCGTCATTCTTGTTCTGGCTGTTGTAACATATAAATCTGTTAAATTAGGTCCTCCAAATGTACATGATGTTACATATAAAGCTGGAATTGGAATATTTAATATTTGTTCTCCAGTAGATGGATTCCATCTAGTTATTTTTGAACCTCCCCAATGTGCAATCCATAAACAACCTTCTTCGTCAATTGTCATACCATCAGGTAGACCATCATTTTCAGAGAAATTGATTACATCACTTGGATTATGAATGTCTCCAGTACGTATATTATATTGATAGCGAACCACTTTTTTAGTAGGTGTATCTATAAAGTAAAAGTATGTATGATCAGGTGACCAAGCAATTCCATTTGATGTATTTACATGTGAAACTTTTTTCTCTACACTTAAATTATGATGTAAACAATACAAGGAACCTGCAGCATTCATACCGTATGTATCTGTAGAACCTGCCCAGAAACGACCAGCTGGATCACATTTTCCATCATTGAAACGATTTTCTATTAAATGTGGTTCAGGGTCAAAAATATGTGTCAGTTTTTCGGTATTTACATTAATAGAATAAAAGCCTTTTTCCATAGCTAAGAGTAGTACATCCTCTAAATATGGAACAACACAGCCAATTTGTTGATTGAGTGCAATTACTCGGTTCGTATTAGCGGTAGGATTGTAGATGCATAATTTTCTCTCCATAATATCAACCCAATATAAAAGTTGCTTTTTTTCATTCCAACATGGTCCTTCAGCTAAACTTGCTTTAGCATCTAAAACTAATTCTATATTACTGAACAAGATGTTCACCTCGCGTTATAAGATATTAATATAATTCGATAAGAATAGAGGTAAACCTTTTAGTTAGAGGATATTAAGATTTATACTGTAGAAAAATGACCTTCTCACAAGTGATTAAAAAAGTGTATAAACAAGGAGAGGAAAATGCATATGATGTTTTATGAAATTGTTTGCTTTTCTTGTAAGAATATATTTCGTGTTTACGAAGGCAGTGAAAAATATAAGCGATTTAAAGAGAAACCAAACGGGGCATATTGTTGTGATGAGTGTAGTCATAAAATTCAATTAGAAGCGATAAAGAATTTTTTTAGGTAATTAAACTAAAATTCTGGAAATCATAACTTAATTTTTATTTTAGAAGATTTTTTAAGAATAATGTCTAAATATAGAATGTAAATAAAGATGAAGTATACACAAAACAATTCGTTTAATCGATAAGTATATATTATGAAAATTGAGTTAGAAATAAAAACGGCAAGCTAGAATTCGCTTGCCGTTTTTTTATAGTTTTGTATGTATTTGTATACCTTTTGCTTTTTCTTTTTCGTTCTTTACGCGTACAATTAAATTATAAGATCCAGATTTTGGTGCTTCAAAAGAAAGTAAACCTTCTTTTTGAGAAGTGACTTCTTCTTCGTAAATGACCTTATCGTCTTTAGTGATTTGTAATAAAATTGTACCCTCTTCAACGGTTGCATCAAAAGGAAATTGTACATTTCCTTGTTCAGTTTTGATCGTTTGTACATCGTAATACCCTTTCAGGGAGCCAATGTTTAAAGTTGTTTCGCCGTTTTTTTGAACCTTGGTGACTTTTACTGCTGTATTACCACATGCGCTTAATAATACAACAAGAGTTAGAATGAGAAATAAACGTAGTAATTTCATAGTGATCCCCTTTTTATCATTATAAAATTTTTCCAATGCGTAAATTAGTTTATCATTTTTTTATAAACAAATATATACATTAAAACTAAAAGTTGTTATTTAGTGATAACCTCTTATATACCATTTGGTTTCTATTAGTCTAAGAAACTTCAGTACATGTTGAATATTCGATTAATAAAATGTTATAGGAGTTAAATATTTTATCTTACTATTAGATTACTTGAATGAAAAGAAAACACCGAAAGTATATATAAAAGCAGGTACTTTCGGTGTTTTCTTTTTTACTATCGTGAATACATTTTCGGACATTCATCACCACTTGGTTCATAAAAACAATGGCTTTTAAACTGTCCTACAAATGGCTGATTATACCATTCAGGTGGACAAGCTCCAACTGGACGGAAATACCAAAGAGCCCATCGTGCAGGCCAGCGCCATTCACCTTGTAAAACTTTTCGTGCGATTTCTTTTTCTGATTCACGAGCGCGTTGATAAAAATATCCATATTGTACGGCTTCAAATCCGCCGGGGCTTTGATATACAGCATCTCGTACGGTACGGAGTTGTTTAAAATCTAAGCAATCACAAAATACACGGTTTACTACAACGCATCCAACTAACTCCTCACCTTGGCGACCTTCGCCTTCAGCTTCAGCACGAATTAAACGAGCTAGTAAATCAACATCACTTTCGTTGTATGGAATAAGGGGCATAGTGATACCACCTTTCTGTTATAGTAAAGAGTGTATGTTATAAAACAATCTGCGTGCTTTTTTACATAAAAATAACATTTAATTTTAAGAGGAGCTTGTATAAAAAAAGCTAATTAGTAATAGTAGATAAATATAAAAGGGAGAGGTATTATGTATCGAATTCATAAAGACCATATCATTTACTCAATGTCACCAGAGAATAAGCCGTGTATGGAAGTGGAAATTGGGAGCAGTCTTGTATTTGAAACATATGATTGCTTTGAAAATCAAATCGATTCTGAAGATATTGTGTTTCAAGAATTAGATTGGAATCGAATTAATCCAGCGACTGGACCTGTATATATTAAAGGAGCAGAACCTGGCGATATATTAGTTGTAACGATTGAAAAAATTAAAATTGCAGAGCAGGGCGTTTTAACTACAGGTGCAAACCTTGGTGTAATGGGGGATGAGTTAAATGAAAATACAGTGAAAATTGTCCCAATACATAACGAACATGTTTTGTTTTCAAGTGAACTACAAATCCCGATTAATCCAATGATTGGGGTAATTGGTACTGCACCGAAAGAAAAGAGCATTTCATGTGGCACACCGCATGATCACGGCGGGAATATGGACTGTAAAGAAATTAAAGAAGGAACAACATTACTACTACCAGTTAATGTCCCAGGAGCACTATTAGCGTTAGGTGATTTACACGCAGCAATGGGTGATGGTGAAATTGGTGTTAGTGGTGTAGAGGTTGCTGGTGAGGTAACGGTAACAGTTCAAATTATAAAAGGAAAGAAATGGCCGTTACCAATGGCTATTCAAAAAGAAAAAATGATGACGATTGCTTCAGAGAAATTGTTAGATGATGCAGCAAGTCGTGCTGTACATAATATGGTGAAATTTTTACATGAAGAATTAGCAATGTCTAAAGCTGATGCAACTCTTTTATTATCGGCAGCAGGTAATTTAAAAGTTTGCCAAGTTGTGGATCCGTTGAAAACGGCGCGTATGGAATTAGGGATGGATTATGTGGAGAAACTAGGATTTACTTTTAGTAAATTTCATATTAAATAGATAAGGGACGAAAAAGGATACTTTTGTATAAAAGCATCCTTTTTTAATTTACGGATTTTGTGAAAAGGGGTAGTATTTATTTTATATAAGTATATTTGAGAATGTGGATTAAAAAGGAGTTCAATAATGGTCAAAATTATGATTGTAGAAGACGATATGAAAATTGCAGAACTATTATCAACACATGTCGCGAAATATGGTTATCAAGGAGTTATTGTATCGGACTTTCAAAATGTATTAGACATTTTTTTAGATGAACAACCAGAGTTAGTTTTATTAGATATTAATTTACCGAGTTTTGATGGGTACTTTTGGTGTCGTCAAATTCGCGGTGTTTCTACATGTCCGATACTATTCATTTCGGCCCGTGAAGGCACGATGGATCAAGTTATGGCGTTAGAAAATGGTGGCGATGATTTTATTCCGAAGCCTTTTCATTATGAAGTTGTAGTGGCGAAAATTCGTAGTCATTTAAGACGTGCATATGGAGATTATGCACCGAAACTAGAAGAGCGAATGATTGAGCAACAAGGCCTTTGTTTATACCCTGAAAGACTTGTATTGAAACTTAGAAACGAAGAGATTGATATAACGAGAAACGAAGCTATTTTATTAGAGACATTAATGAAAAATTATCCGCGTGTTGTGAGTAGGGAAGTGTTGTTAAATAAATTATGGGATAGCGAATCTTATGTTGATGATAATACATTAAGTGTAAATACAACACGTGTGCGTAAAAAGTTACAAACGTTACATATAGAAGGTGCGATTGAAACGATTCGTAGTGTTGGATATAGATTGCATATTACTTGGGATACTGGTATAGAAAAATGATAAGGTTGTTTATACGTGATCATATACCACTTATTTGCTTTACTATAATTCAACTACTAGCTATATTTCTCGTATATTGGTTTGATGGGCATAATCATATTACAACGGCGTTATATGCAATGTTTCTAGGGGCTTTCTTTATGGGAAGTTATTTAGTGTTTCGTTATTTTACACATCGTTCTTTTTATGAGCGCTTAGCAAACCCGATGCAATCTTTGGATGAATCTGTTCAAAAATCTGATTTTGCAGCTGTATCGGCTGCTCTTCAAGAACTACTTGAGGTGCAATATCGACATTATCAAAATCAGCTGCAAATGCAAGAGAGAAAAAATAATGACCATTTAACCTTTATGAATCAGTGGATTCATCAAATGAAAACACCTTTATCTGTAATAGAATTAATTACACAGGATGAAGTAGATTCACGTTTTGAAAGTATAAATGAGGAAACTGATCGATTAAAAAAGGGATTAGAAATGGCTCTGTATGTCGCACGTTTAGAAGCATTTACACAAGATTTTTATGTAGAAAGAGTACAACTACATAAAATAGTGAATGATTCGGTACATGAGCATAAACGGTTCTTTATCCGGAATTTTGTATATCCAGAGCTTGAAATTGATAAGGACATTACTGTAGAAAGTGATGCGAAATGGTTACAATTTTTAATTGGGCAAATACTATCGAATGCGATTAAATATTCATCAGGTAGTAGAGAAAAGATTAAAGTGAAAGCTTGTAAGGAAGGTAATACCGTTATACTTGAAATTGCTGATAATGGCGTAGGTATACCGAAGCAAGATTTACCAAGAGTCTTCAAACCTTTCTTTACAGGAGAAAATGGTAGAGATTTTAAAGAATCAACTGGAATGGGGCTATATCTTGTATATGAAATTACAAAACAATTAGGTCATAGTGTAGAGATTCATTCAGAAGTTGATAAAGGTACGGCAGTACGAGTAATATTTTTTAATGTGTAAAAATTGATCAAGGCTAAAGAACGTTGGAGATAAGTTTTTTAGCCTTGTTTTGTATTTTTTAAAAAGTTTTCATATGAATAAATGATACAAATTAGTAAAAATTAAAGATATGAGCACATGAAATTGTAAAAATAAACTTGAAGAAAAATAATTGCTTTTGAAGTACAAATAATAATATTTACGCATACAGTATTATCATGGTACAATATGGTTATTAATGACAGAAAGGAATGATGGGTGGACGATGATTAACTAATCTTATTTTTAAATGTTGAAATTCAATAAATTTCAATTTCTAAAAAATAGGATTAGTCTGCCCAATTTCCATAGAACGGTATTGCTATTTATGTTACGTAATAGCTTATTTGGGTGTAAATATTTTAACGACTAATCCTGCCAAATTTATTTGGGAGGATTTTTTTATTCTCCCTTAATGAAAGGGATCGGTATTATGAAAGAACTATTAAAATTAAATGATGTTTATGTTGAAATAAAAGAAAATATGTTGTTAGAGAAAATGAATGTGACAGTAAAACAAGGGGATGTTATCGGATTAATTGGTAAAAACGGTGCTGGTAAATCAACGTTACTTCAATTAATAAATGGAAAGATTGAGCCTTCAAAAGGGATTGTTGAATGGCAGCAAATGAATATGACAACCGCATATGTTGAGCAAGAAATAGAATCTTTTATTAGTAATGATGTAATTGCAAAAGAAGCAGAACTTCTTGCGAAATGGGGCGTGCCAACGAACGATTTTCATACTTTAAGTGGTGGTGAAAAGCTGAAAATTCGATTAGCAAAAGGATTTGCTGAAAATCCTAATGTCTTAATATTAGACGAACCGACAAATCATTTAGATGAGATCAGTACGGGATTTCTCATTAAACAAATAAAAAACATGAAAGGTACAGTTATCGTTGTATCACATGATCGATATTTTTTAGATGTTGTCGCAACAAAAATATGGTCAATTGAGGACAAAAAATTAATTGAGCATAGTGGTAATTATACGAGCTACATGAAAGCACGTGAGCAAAAAAGAAAGTCGCAGCAGCGTGAATATGAAAAGCAGCAAAAAAAGATAGAACAAGTAGAAACACATATAAAAGAATTGAGTTCATGGTCACAAAAGGCACACGCGCAGTCTACAAAACAAGAAGGTGTGAAAGAATTCTATCGTGTAAAAGCGAAGCGAATGGATGCACAAGTGAAGTCAAAACGAAAACGACTTGAAAAAGAGCTGGAGAAAACGAAAGTAGAACGTGTGAAAGAAGAGTATTCAGTTGAGTTTTCTATTCAAGCGAACAAAAAAGTAGGAAAACGCTTTTTAGAAGTAAAGCAATTAAAAAAAGACTTTCATGGGAAAGTATTATTTGAAAACGTTAATTTTACAATTCAGCACGGTGAGAAAGTTGCGATTGTTGGACCAAACGGTAGTGGGAAAACAACATTACTGAAGATGATTATGGGAATGGAAACTGCTGAAGGAGAAATATGGATTTCACCTTCAGCAAACATCGGCTATTTAACACAAGAAGTTTTTGATTTACCGCTTGATAAAACACCAGAAAATTTATTTTTTAAAGAGACGTTTGAAGAACGAGGAAAAGTCCAAAATTTAATGAAACATTTAGGATTCCAAGCGTCTCAATGGAAAGAGCCGATTGAGCATATGAGTATGGGAGAAAGAGTAAAGTGTAAGCTAATGGCTTATATTTTAGATGAAAAAGATGTACTCATTTTAGACGAACCGACGAATCACTTGGATCTACCTTCACGTGAACAACTTGAAAATACATTAGCTGAGTATAACGGAACATTAGTAATTGTATCTCACGATCGATATTTTCTGGAGAAAACAACTGACACAAAACTCGTGTTTTCAAACAATACGATACAAAAGCAGCTAGAAGAACCTACTAAAACAAGAGATGATATTGAAGAGCTACGTTTAACGTTAGAAACAGAGAGACAAGAAGTATTAGGGAAATTAAGCTTTTTAACTTCTAAAGACAAAGAATATAAAGCACTGGATGAACGGTTTATTGAACTTACGAAGCAGATTAAGGAGCTATAACGTAAGTAAGGGGGATTAACATGGGAGAAGAGAGATTCACTAAGTTATTTAAAATAGATTGTGGAGATATATACTTGCAAGAGTTTACGGTCAAAGATGCAGAGAGTATTTATAAAATAGCAAAATTTTTACCAGACTGGAAATCAACGAAAGAACAAAGGGTGGATTGGATTGCAGATTATGAAATACCAGCAAACAAAGCATTTCTTGATGCAGTGAAAACTACGAATAACATAGATAATTATATGTTAAAGCTAGGAATATTTAAGAAAGCTACAAATGAACTCATTGGATGGTGCTGCACAGGTATGAAAGAAGAACTCCCTTCACCAAACAGAGAGATAATGTATGCTATCTCAAATGAATATCAAAATCATGGCCATGCTACAAAAGCGACTAAAGGTTTAATTGACTATTTGTTTAAAGAAACAAATTTAAATGTCCTTAACGCAATTGCTTTAATTAACAATGTAGCATCAAATAAAGTTATTGAAAAATGCGGGTTTATTTATAAGAGCCAACAGAGGATAGAAAATCAAATATATAATCATTATATATTGAGAAAATCTGAGTGGATAAAAATATAACGTTTGGTAGTAAAAGACCGATAGCAATCGGTCTTTTCTCATTTATATAATAAAGATTTATTATACATTATATTTCCTACTACTATACAATTATTATAAGATAGTTATGCGTTAATTTTAGTTTGAAATAATTATGTTGTCAGTTTTTTTAGAAATCTTACAAGCGTGTAAGGTAAATGAAAGATGAATCAATATGAGCTGTAAGACAATTCATTTACACTTTATAGTGAGCAGTGGAAATGAAGGGAGAATATACATGGAAATTTTACATGCAAAAAGTATTAGTAAAGTATATAAAGGGAAAGTACCTTATAAAGCATTAGTAGATATTGATTTATCAATTCAAGAAGGTGAATTTGTAGGAATTATGGGTCCATCAGGTAGCGGAAAAACAACGTTATTAAATATGGTATCTACTATTGATTCTCCATCATCGGGAGAAATATTTATTAATGACACAAATCCTTTTCAATTATCATCAGAAGAATTAGCGTTATTCCGCAGAAAACAATTAGGATTTGTTTTTCAATCATTTAATCTTCTTAGCACACTTACTGTAAAAGAAAACATCGTATTGCCGATGACTTTAGATGGTGTTTCCGTGCAAGAAATGAACAAGCGATTGGAAGAGATTGCAGAGAAGTTAAATATTACAGATATATTGAATAAAAGAACGTTTGAAATATCAGGGGGACAAGCTCAAAGGACAGCAATCGCTCGTGCGATTGTTCATAAGCCGCAATTATTACTTGCAGATGAACCAACAGGGAACTTGGACTCTAAATCTTCAAATGATGTAATGGAGATGCTGGATACTCTAAATAAAGAAGAAAAAGCAACGATGATGTTAGTTACACATGATCCGTATGCAGCGAGCTTTTGCAGCCGAGTAATCTTTATTAAAGATGGTCAACTATATAACGAAATTTATTGTGGTGAAAGCAGACAAGCCTTTTATCAAAAGATTATGGATGTCCTTTCTTTGTTAGGAGGGAAAAGGCATGACTTTTCGTCAGTTCGCATTTAATAATATTTTTCGTAATAAGCGTACATATGCTGCCCATTTTTTAAGTAGTGCATTTTCTATTATGATTTTCTTTACGTATGCTCTTTTATTATTTCATCCTGATTTACAAGGTGAGTTGAAATCGACAAGTGCAACAATAAGTGCATTTGGTACATTGGGATTTTCAGTTTCGCAAGGATTGATTTTTGTATTTTCATTTTTCTTCATTTTATATTCAGTTAGTTCGTTTTTAAAAACGCGTAAGAAAGAATTTGGCGTTTTAATGATGCAAGGTATGTCAATGAGACAGCTTAAGAAATTATTATTAATTGAAAATATGTTGATTGGACTTGGTTCAATTTGTATAGGGATTTTCATTGGACTCATATTTTCTAAACTAGTCTTATTGATAAGTGCAAGTGTATTAATGATTAATAATGGTTTACCTTTTTATATACCAGTGCGGGCTGTATTATTAACAGTTATCACATTTCTTTTCTTGTTTTTAATTGTTTCATTATTTACATTTAAAATGATAAAAGTAACGGAACTTGTGGAACTTATTCGAGCAGAGGAAAAGCCAAAACCTGAACCGAAATCTTCAGTTTTATTATCGCTACTTTCTTTAATTAGTATAGGGTATGGATATTTTTCAGTATTTCGCTTCATACCAAGTACCAATTTTATTACGCTTGGAATAGGTGTGCTCCTAGTAATTATAGGAACGTACTTTTTATATACACAGTGTAGCGTGTATATATTGCGCCTTGCTAAAAGGAGAGAATCTTTCTTTTTAAAGAGAACAAATATATTAACATTTTCTGAATTAATTTACCGTATGAAAGATAATGCAACGATGTTTTTTATAGTATCTATTGTTTCAGCAGTTGCATTTACAGCAATTGGTACAACAGCCGCAATTGGAAATAGGGATTTGGTAAGGATGACAAATCCGTATACATTTTTGTATGGAAGTTTTGAAAATGACAAAGTATTGAATAAAAATCTTTCTATTATAAAAAAGCACCTTTCTGATGCTAATATTCCGTATCGAATGGCTTCATCTTCATATATATACACAGAAAATGGCGTAAATGTAATGAAGTTAAGTGAATACAACGATCTTGCTAAAGCACTAGGCTATCAACAAGAAACAATTGAAAAAGAAGATGAAATTTTATTAATTCCTGGAGTCGTATCACAAAAACGAGAATTTAAAAATGGCGAGTATAAAAAGAATATAGAAGTCATTCAAGGTGACTGGACAAAGACATTTCATGTGAAAAAAGCTGTAGAAAATTTAGTTTTACCACACGATTCTAGAACTATTTATATCGCTGTTCAAGATCAGGTATATGATGGAATGCCTCTTACTAGTGACCCAGTTAATAAAGAAATTCCATATCGTACTTACGGATTTGTTGTAGATGATTGGATAAAAACGAAAGAGATTTCCAATCAATTAAAGAGTATATTCGATAAAGATCTTAGGGACAGAGATTTCTACTTTGAAGCTTTAACATTAAACTTGTTGGAAGCAAAGCAAAAGAATGGTTTATTACTTATGGTAAGTATTTTAGTCGGAATCGTCTTTTTTACATTCGCTGCTAGTTTTATTTATTTCCGATTATATACAGATTTGGATCGCGATCAGCAGCAATATAAAATGATTTCGAAAATGGGATTAAGTAAAGGTGAGTTAAAAAAAGTTGTAACGAGACAGTTATTATTAATGTTCTTATTACCAATTGTCGTTGCAGTGATTCATACTGTAGTCGCTTATATAGCATTACAGCAATTAGTCGATTTTTCTATCATAAATAGCTCTATCGTTATTTTAATTTCATTTATATGTATACAAGTTTTATATTTCTTTATAACCCGTTGGCGTTATCTGCAAAAGCTTTATAAGGTTATGGAGCAATAGAATTTATTAGCTTGTAAGACTACAATAAAGTATGTAGAAAAATGAACTGTATGATGAAAGGAAACGAGATGAAAAGAACTTTAACTATTTTTATGTTAACGATACTACTATTAATAAGTTTTAGTGCATGTTCTAAAAAGGAAAATCCATTTCCTGCAAACGGTGTATTAATTATTGGAGATGAAAATAATATTTCACCAATTATTAATCGTTATCAGGAAATTACGGAAGAAAATGAAGTGTTTTCTGTGAAAAAAGGGGAAGTTGGAAATGGAAATGTCTTAATTTTAAATGAATCTACAGCACAAGCATTGATTAAAGAAAAACTTTTTCGAAAACAAGATAATGGCTCCAATTATATTATAGATACGTTACCGAAATTCCCAAAAGAAGGGGCGCTATTATTTACAAGTGAAGACAATAAGACTATGAAAAGTATTAAAATAGGAGAGGAAGAGATTCCTGTTACATACGATAGTGATGCTTGGATAGGTAACAATCGTAAATATTCAACGGAATGGTATATGATTGTAGCAAAAAATAGTGTTTATAAAGAAATAAAGGCAAATGAAATGAAAATGCATCTTCTTCATTTGAAAAAATCACTAGGTGACGAAAAACCTAAAATGTCGACAGATAATACATTGGTTAATGAAAATGTCAAAGTAAAAAAGTTAATTAAAGGTTTGGAAGGAGAAGTATCTTTTCACTTTGTAACGATTGGCGAAAAACCTTAAAAAAGAGTTCGAAGTTGATAAAAATTTCATCAGCTTCGAACTCTTTTTAGTTTATAGACAAATCAATTATTATGCTTTACATTACTTCATTTAATCGAGTCTCACTCGTTTCTTCAATCGCATTTGAATTTTGAACTGAATTATTTTGTGCTTCTTTTTCTTTACGAGCCTTTTGTAGCATTTCAAGTATAATCCATAAAGGAACACCTTTATCCTTTAACATCTTCCATAAATCTAATTCATTAAATTTATGTTCAGGCTGTTTCATTTCTTTTTCGGATGAACGAATATCGAACTTGATAGGATCATTTACTTTCTTACTTTCAAGTTTAGTAGAAGAGATAGTATTATGCTCAAGAGTAGATGGAGTTATTTTAGTAGGTTGAGATAATGTATGAATATTTGATCCGATTTGCATGCTTTTTTCCTCCTTTTCAAGCAATGAGATTAGTTTTCTTATGGTTTTTAAATCTTTTTAACATGAGGAAACTATATTTAATTATAAATTCTAATAAACAGATTTACAAGTTGTATTGTAAAAAGTAAATGTTTATTTGAATTAATATTTATCAACATCTGTATATGTTTTCTATATATACAACGTATATAAAATACTTTACATTATGTTTAAGTTATTAAAGTATTCTGTTATTTTTTAAAAAAGAAAAATGTAAACGTTTTATTAGGGGGAGAAAGTATGGGGAAGTTATTTTTAAAAATATGTTTTTTCGCATTAGTGACCGTATGTTCATTCGCAGCGAAAATATCATACGCTGAAGAGAGGCAACAAAATAATTATCCTATCATATTGGTGAATGGATTTGCTGGATGGGGTAGAGAAGAAATGCTTGGCGTAAAATATTGGGGTGGTGTTCATGATATACAGGAAGATTTGAAACGCAATGGTTATACGGTACATACCGCAGCTGTTGGACCTGTTTCTAGTAACTGGGATCGTGCATGTGAATTGTATGCACAAATTAGCGGTGGGACAGTAGACTATGGTGCAGTACATGCTGAGAAACATGGACATAATCGTTTTGGCAGAACTTATAGTGGTTTTGCGCCGAATTGGAGTGAAACAAATAAAGTTCATTTAGTTGGACATAGCATGGGTGGACAAACGATTAGAACATTAGTACAGCTATTAAAAGAAGGTAGTTTTGAAGAAAAGAATTATGTAAAAAATCACCCAGACACCAAAATATCACCACTATTTGAAGGCGGAAAATCATATGTTCATAGTGTTACAACATTAGCAACCCCTCACAACGGTACAACACTTGCGGATGGTAGTCTTCTACTGCCGTTCGTTAAAGATTTACTCATTACAGCTGCAAGCTTTGGAGGAAACAATAATTTATCATTATATGATTTTAAATTGGATCAATGGGGTATAAAGAAAAATGCTGGAGAGTCCTTTTTCCAATATAGTAATCGTATTCTAAATAGTTCACTTTGGAAAAATACAAAAGATATAAGTCAATGGGATTTAAGTACAGATGGTGCAAAGGAGTTAAATAATTGGGTAAAGACGCAACCAGATGTGTATTACTTATCCTATAGTGGGCATGCATCACAAGCAGCACCTATAACAGGTTTACATTTGCCTCATATAACGATGAATAAAGTGTTAATGGGAAATGCATTTTTCTTAGGTTCTTATGCGAGATATGAAGAAAACCGTCCGTTAGTTGATACTTCTTGGTGGCAAAATGATGGTGTAGTAAATACAAATTCTATGATTGCACCCTCTTCTAATGTTGCTGTAAATAATAATGAGTCATTACAGATTGGAAAATGGAATCATATCGAAACGAAAGCGAATTGGGATCATCTCGATATGGTAGGATTAAGTGTTTCAGACTCATTAGGTTTTTCTAGCATTCAAGAGTTTTATAGAACAATTGCTGAAAAGCTATCACGTTTACCGAAATAGGTAATAATAAAGCGCTCTCGATGGAATTCGAGAGCGCTTTATATTATATTGAAAGAGGGATTTGGTAGAAAAATATGGGGGGATATTATGAAAATTCAAGTTGTATTATCAGGATACGGAACAGTAGGTAGAGAGTTTATAAAATTATTAAATGAAAAATATTCATATATATATGAAACATATGGGATTCAATTAGTTGTAAGTGGCGTATTAGGGAGAAATATTGCGATACATAATGAAGACGGCTTATCACTTCATCATTTATTGATGTATGGTGGCGGTACCGCTGCAATTGAAAAATATTTAGAGTATCATCCGAAGGAACGTGCAACAACTAGCATAAGTGGTACTGTATTGGTAGAATCAACAGTTACAAATCTTAAAGATGGAAATCCAGGGAAACAATATATGAAACAAGCGATGGAGAAACAGATGGATATAGTAGCAATTTCTAAAGGGGCGCTCGTTACAAACTGGAGAGAAATAAATGAAGCAGCAAGAGGCGCAAATGTACGAATTCGATATAGCGGTGCAACAGCCGCTGCACTACCGACCCTAGATATCGGACAATTTAGTTTAGCGGGTTGCAGTATTGAAAAAATAGAAGGAATATTAAATGGAACAACTAATTATATTCTTACGAAAATGTATGAGGAAGATGTGATATTTGAAGAAGCACTGAAAGAAGCACAAGATAAAGGAATTGCTGAGACAAACCCTATATTAGATATAAGTGGTTCAGATAGTGCGTGTAAATTGTTACTTTTGACAAACAGCTTAATGGGAACAGAGAAAACACTTACTGATATACATATAAAAGGAATCGAGCACGTTACAAAACAGCAAATTAGAAATGCTAAGGAACAACATAAAATTATTAAATTAATAGCATCAACATATAAGGATGAGGGGGGCAATGTCAATTTAAATGTTGAACCGTGCGAAATAGAAAAAAATCATCCGTTAGCAAAAGTAAATGGGACCGAAAAAGGAATTACGTTCTTTACAGATACGATGGGACAAGTTACTACAATTGGTGGGGCTTCTAATCCACGAGGCGCTGCAGCTGCAGCTTTAAAAGATGTAATTAACTTATATCGAAAAGATTTGTAAGACCGTACCGCCCTTTATAAAAAATACATATGTCGTGGACCTTTTGAGAATGAAATAAATATGCAAAAATGATTGCAGGGGGTAAGGAATTGTTTAAGGATTTTAAAGTTGTTAAAGATCGTCCCGTTTATATTCAATTGAAAGATTATTTGAAGAAGATGATTATGAAAGGGCATTTGCTCGGGGATCAAAAAATCCCATCAACAAGGGAACTAAGTGAATTACTAAGTGTGAGTAGAAACACTGTACTCGCTGCTTATGCAGATTTAGAGCAAGAAGGACTCATTTATGCAGTTAAAGGAAAAGGGAACTTTGTTGCGAAGGTGGATATATCTAACACTTCGTCTGTTGAAATAGATTGGAAAAATAAACTTAATACAGTGACCGCATTAGCGGATGAATTAGATTTAATGAAACATGGTGTTCGTTGGGAAAAAGGAATGATTGTTTTTAATAGTATAGCCCCGGATGAGAAGCTATTTGATGTTGAAAATTTCAAAAGAGCTTTTCTTACTCGTATGTCCATTGAAGGAGACATCGTATTGAACTACGGATATGCAAAGGGATATAGACCGTTAATGAATTATTTACTTCATTACATGGAAATGAAAGGTGTAGACATTTCGAATAAAGATATTCTAATTACAAATGGATTTACAGAAGGATTGGATATTGTACTCTCTTCTTTATCAAAAAAATCCGGGCGTGTCATTTGTGAGAATCCAACTCACCACGCTGCACTTAAGCTTTTCCGTTTACATGGACTTGAAGTTCATGGGATTGATATGCATGAGGATGGTATTGATACGAATGAAGTTGAAAAAAGTTTGCGTGAAAAAGATTTTGATTTTGCTTATTTAATTCCTTCTTATCATAATCCAACTGGTATTGTTACGAGTTCAGAGAAAAGGACGGAATTGATGAGGTTATTCTCAAAATACAAGGTTCCTATTATAGAGGACGGATTTAATGAAGAATTACGTTATTCAGGTTCACATTTAGCTCCATTATTAACTTTTGCTGGAGCTGGCAATAATGTGATTTATATTAGTAGCTTTTCAAAGGTACTTTTCCCTGGTTTACGTGTAGGCTGGATTATTGCAGATAAAGAGCTGATTCATTATTTAGAAAGCGTAAAAAGAGCAAGAACGATCCACACATCTACGTTAGATCAAGCTGTTCTGTTTCAATATTTACATGAGGGATATTTTGAGAAATATTTAAAAAAGGCAAGATCTGTTTATAAGAAAAAATATGAGTTAGCTGTCGGGGCATGTAACCAGTACATTCATTTCAAAAGAATGACTGGAGATGGTGGACTTCATTTATTTATAGAACTAGAAGAGCATATGAATGCCCGCACACTTTTACAAAAGTGTTATGAGAAAGGCGTTACGTTTTCACCTGGAGATGTTTTTTACTCTGATGGAGAAGGAGCGAACACTTTCCGATTAGGGTTTTCGCGCTTGAAAGAAGAAGAAATAGTTCGGGGAATTAAAATAATTGGTGATACAATAAAAAATGAAATTTGGAGTTGAGAAAATGAAAATCGGTGTTATTATGGGCGGGGTATCGTCTGAAAAACAAGTTTCAATTATGACGGGGAATGAAATGATTGCTCATTTAGATAAAAATAAGTATGAAATAGTTCCAATTACATTAAATGAAAAAGTAGATTTAATTGAAAAAGCGAAAGACATTGACTTTGCGTTGCTCGCGTTACACGGAAAATACGGAGAAGATGGGACAGTTCAAGGAACACTGGAGAGTTTAGGAATTCCTTATAGCGGAAGTAATATGTTATCTAGCAGTATATGTATGGATAAAAATATTTCGAAAAAGATTTTACGTTATGAAGGTGTAGAAACACCAGATTGGATTGAACTTACAAAAATGGAGGATCTAAATCTTGATGAGTTAGATAAGTTAGGATTTCCATTAGTAGTAAAACCAAACTCTGGCGGATCGAGTGTCGGAGTGAAAATCGTTTATAATAAAAATGAATTGATCTCAATGCTAGAAACTGTATTCGAATGGGATTCTGAAGTAGTAATTGAGAAGTATATAAAAGGTGATGAAATTACATGTTCAATTCTGGATGGAAAACAGTTACCTATAGTTTCAATTCGACATGCAGCCGAGTTCTTTGACTACAATGCAAAATATGATGATACTAGTACAGTTGAGGAAGTTATCGAACTTCCAGCAGAAATTAATGAACGTGTAAATAAAGCGTCACTTGCTTGTTATAAAGCATTAAAATGTAGTGTTTATGCAAGAGTTGATATGATGGTGAAGGACGGAATTCCATATGTAATGGAAATTAATACATTACCAGGGATGACACAATCAAGTTTATTGCCAAAAAGTGCAGAAGCAGCGGGAATTAGTTATAGCAAACTATTAGATATGATTATTGAAACATCATTAAAAGTTAGAAAAGAAGAAGGGTTTTAAGGGAATTATATAACTAATTTTTTGACAGTTTCACGAAGTATGCTATGATGAATACATTATAAAAACAAAATATTTATCCACTAGGGGGGCCTTTTATAGGCTGAGATCAAATGTGATTTTGAGACTCTTAGTACCTGATCTGGTTAATGCCAGCGTAGGGAAGTGGGAAAGACGTTGCTATTTAATGAGTAAATAAATACTGTCAATTTCACTTTCTTTACGCCTGTAAAGAAAGTTTTTTATTTTACAGCTTTAATAATTGTGGATAAATAGTTATATTTTATATATTATTGGAGGGATTTAAATGACTTTTTCACAATCATTACGTAAAGAAGTAGATTCAATTTGGGAAGCGAGTTTTAACCATCCTTTTGTAAAAAAACTTGGTGAAGGAACGTTAGATTTAGCTAGTTTTCGTTATTATGTGCTTCAAGATTCATATTATTTGAGCCATTTTGCTAGAGTACAAACTTTAGGAGCTGCAAAAGCTCTTGAATTAGAGACGACAGCTCGTATGGCACATCATGCTCAAAATACATATGAAGCAGAGTTATCTTTACATGAGAATTTTGCTAAAAAGCTAGGGATAACAAAAGAAGAAAAAGATAATTTTATTCCTGCGCCAACTGCATATGCGTATACTTCACATATGTATCGTGCTGCGTATGAAGGGCATTTAGGAGATATTATTGCAGCAATTTTACCTTGCTATTGGTTGTATTATGAAATTGGTGAACGCTTAAAAGAGTGCCAGCCGGAAGAGGCAATTTATAACGAGTGGATTTCTGCTTATGGATCTGATTGGTTCCGTACGCTAGTTGAAGAACAAATTACACGGTTAGATACTATTGCTGAAAAAGTAACAGAGGCAGACCGCAAGCGTATGAAACAGCATTTTATTATTAGCAGTCAATATGAATATTCATTTTGGGAAATGGCTTATACATTAGAAAAGTGGCCAGTGGATACAGACGTAAAAGACGTAATTGGATAAAGAATAGAAGTAATGTTATAGATAGGTGTGGATCATACCTATCTATATATTTTTTCTTGTCAAATTTGTGTAAAGTCATTAGTGCTACGGATATGGCGAAATAGAATATCAATAAGTTAGCTAATTTAATTGTCTACGAATTAACTGGATAAATTTCTGCCACATTTATTTTACATTCAAAAAACGTAAAGATTGGTGGTATGAAGTTAAATAAGAAAAGAAACCGGCTCTGTTAATTGTAATGGATTTGCTTTTTCTTTACGGGAATTGCTAAATCATCATGGAATGCTGTTCATACAATATGCAAATATGCATATTGTATCTTTTTGAGTTCTTTATGTGTTAAAATTAGATATAGAGATATGCGAATATAAAGAAGCAAAAGCAGGAATATCCAATGAATTTTGAGAGGTGTTATATGTTTACAAATAAGAAATTAATTCGATTTGGTTTATCGTTATTTGTATTTTTAGGGATAATTAATTTTACAATCAGCTATTTCCAAACATATCTTGAAACAGCAGCAGATATTAAATGGGTAATTCCAGAAATTTGGAAAACTATTTTGCTAGATGTTCCTCAAGGGATACTTGTTCTTTTAGGCGCAATTGCTTTATATGATTTCACAAAAGAGGCATCAAAAAAAGACGCATCAATCTAAATGTGTCTTTTTTCAATTAGCAATTTCATATAGAGATTTGCTGGAGAAATAGAATGAAAAGCCCTAATTAGGGCTTTTTTTGTTGGAATTTCTTAACCGTCATAGAAACTGGTCACTTGGAGGTGTTATAGCGAAAGCCATTTACAGTACAGAAAAATCTAAGCAGCAGACGGAAATATATAGGATATGGATCATAATTATTGAAAAATTCATTAAACTTAGTAAGTATGAAGATATGACGCTAGAATTCATATTTTTTAATTTTTATTTATCTCGCTATTTGCCGGGCAGTAAGCCCCCCACCTCAAAATTCAGCGGAAGCAAAGAAGTTAGGTAGGGGATGAACAAAACCCCACTGATTAAATTTTCACTTTATAAAAATGAGCCCATAGTAAAAATAGGTATATGAACAAGGTGCATCATCTAGTGATAAGTCATACTTTGTTGGTGTACGTATTGAACTTAGTTTATAGCGCTATTTCTACTTAGATGTAACGAACAGGAATATAGGGAAGTATTGATGAGGTTGTATTTTATAAACGGAGGTTATGAAAATGAATCAGTTTCAACAAGAACTACAAGCGTTAAGCCTTAATGATTACCGGTCTGGAAATATCGTCTATTGGGACCAGCAAAACCAATATCCGTATTACTATATTGAAGATGCTGCTCGTCGCTGTGGCGGTTGTGGTCGTTGTGGCGGTTGTGGTGGAGGTCGTTGTGGCGGCTTCCGTTGTGGTGGCTTCCGTTGTATTGGTTGCTTCGGTTGTTTTGGTTGTGGAGGTTGTGGAGGTTGCGGAGGTTGTGGCGGCTGTGGTGGTTGCTCTAACTGTTTTGATGGTTTTACTGATACTACCGGTACTATTGTAACGTATGAATATTGATAACATCTATCTTGCTAGTTGCGGGTAGTAACATCCCCCAAAAAATTCAGTGAGAGCAAAGAGAAGTTAGGTGGCGGACTGCCCATAAAATCCCGATTGGTGAGAGCTGATTAAATTTTCACTTTATCAATTAAAAAACATTAGTTATATATGTACGTGCCGACAAAGAATATAGCCATTATTCATGGATATATTCAATCATTCAAGTAAAAGAGTAACAATAAGATATATAGATGTAATCAAGATGTGATGGATAAAGCAATGACTAGATTTAAAATCTAATCATTGTTTTTTTCTTATGGTTTTATCATTAAATATCTGTCTAGTTTGGGAATTGCTTCCTTCTAGCTAATGATTTTATTACAACCGTGTAAGGTTAATGTAATGTTAATCGATAGTAAAATAAGTTGCTTGAGTGTATTTTAAATAAGATTAAAAAGTACTGTTTATCTATAAAATAATTGGGTAAATAATATGTAATTAGGAAGTGTATGAATATGGTTGAACTAAAATCTATTTTCCATTCGTATAAACTAAAGAGAAAAATAGCTAAAGATTTATACGGAAAAAGAGATGAATTATCACTGTTATTAAATGAATTTAATAATATGAAATGTACAGTAACATCTGAAAAGAAGAAAAACAATATGTTATCTCGTTTGCAACTAATTTATGAAAATATGAAATTAGATAAGCAGTATCCTCTATCAGTTTCTTTTGATAGTAAATTATTGGAGCGATTAGAAAAAGAATCTCTACATACTATTGAGGATGGTGTAACATGTCTACATTTAATGTTAGATATGAATTATAAAAAAATAAAACAATATGGGTCGGGTACAAGTAGGTCATTCGTTCCATTATCGCAGTCTTCTATTTGTCTCGCTGATTGTATTTGTTTAACAGGATTTGTAGTAGGTTTACTAGGAGCAATTTCATTTGGAGCATTACTGTTATCTATATGTTCAGTCACATAACGCTTAATATTTGTAAAGAGAGCACCGATTTAAGGTGTTTTTTTAGTTTTTTGTAAATTTATTGTAAATGATAAGTACAATATACCAAGTAAATTGTATAATTCAAATGTATTAAAATATAAATGTAAGGGGTGCTGTATATGATAATTACTTTTAATTTTTAAAAGAGTCATTTTGATAATGTTTTGTTTAGATAAATAGTTTTTACTTTTCTTTTAAATACTTCGTTTAAATGAATTAGATTAAGTAATTATTGTTCTAGCTTTTTGATAATCAAGACAATCGAAGAAAGGAATCATTTTATGAAAAAATTAAGGCTGTTAACATTTGAAAATATAGTAGAACCCCTTTTAAATGAAGAGGTATCATTTATATACTTTCCTATTGAATGGCTGGACATCGTAGAGATACATTATAAGACGTTTTTATTAACGAGTAAGTTGAAACGTTTGAATAAAAGATTATATGATATGTTTTCGGATATATTGTTTATTCAGCATAATCCGTACGTATTAAATGAAAATATACCATGGATTGTATCAAAAGAACCTATTAAACAAGAGCAACTCGATTATATTTTTCAAAGTTGGTATGAGATTATTCATGATTGGAAGCCAAATAGATTAGTAGAACCACCAAAATATGAATGGCAATCCGATTTGATTTCTAATTTGCCAGTACTACATGATAATGAAACGTATTCTAAGTGGGTACCCGCTTTAATCTCACATATTTTTTGTGAGCGTCCTATATATTTAGAAAATACAAATGAAGAAGAAATCTATTTTTCTCCTCTTAGATCACAAAATATTTGTGAGGCGATGTCAGAGCCGATAAAAGATGAAAAAACACAAGATTTTTTCTCCTATGTATATCGATTCCAATGCATAACCCGTGGTGGTGAGAACGCTCCATTATTAAATATTTCAATAGGGATTCGGAGATTTTATCAAGAATATAATCATCCAGATATTCCTTTACTTTTAAGACGGAAACGAGGCATGATATTGATTTCTACCTCAGAGTTTGCGTCAAATAATAAAAAAATACGGTTTGTAAAACTAAAAATACAACAAGCTACAACCGGTATGAAATGGATTAAAATATTTAGAAATTTAAAAGATGATTTTCAAATAGGGGGAGAGGTGGATTTAGACCATATTCTCCAATATCCGAAAGATTATATTGTAGGGGAAAATAAAAGGGTGTTATTTCCATACAATGAGAGAATTTATAAAGTTCAAGGTACTAAAATAGAACCGGGTATAAAAGTAAAGGAAAGAGAGTATTTATTTAAAGAATTTCAGCGTAAATTCTCTTATTTCACAATACTTCCAGAATGTAAAAAGATAGCAACAAATAACAAAAATGAATTATTTCCTTTATTTGCACCAAAAGGATTAGAGACATTAACATTAGAAGTTTGGTCTGAAAATATAGTGCTGGAAATAGAACAAGCATTACTTGAGAGTCAAATTGTTTTGACTAAAGTTGGTGAAAATTCTTATGTTTTGAATACAGATTTTCCAGTGTTATTAAAGATTGTGAGATACAATATTGAAAAGGTGTTACAAAATCCATATAAAATGCAATATTGCCAAAAATATAAAACAAATCTTGTAGATGATGTTACGAAAGCTGTCTATGCTACCGCGGGCGAGCGCAGTGATGCGACATTAGCATTAATCGCATTGAAAAATTGTGATGGACGAGAAAAAATTGATCCAAAACAAATCATTAGAGAGGGATTTGCACGAGCAAACCGTATTTCAACATTTATTAATTTATTTATAGGCCAAAGTGTATCTCGTAAAACAATTGTAAATAGTGTTTTTAGTTTATTAGAGCAAAAAGGATTTTTGAAGCGTAGTTGGAATAAGATAAATTTACCTTGTATATATGTTAATTTATCAATTGAACGAATATCGAAATTTGATTTCTTACCTATTCTTTCAAAAATAAAAGGAAAAGAAATTTTATATAAATTATATGGGAATACAGAATGGCAAACGATTGATTACGTATTATTAAATATAAATAAACATAATGCATTTTTACCACAACCATCAAAGAGAAATGATATGGGAGCTCTTTTTAAACAATATGTTTCCGAAACATTAATGGAAATTGTACAATATGCAAAAGAACAAAATGAACAAGTTTATTTCATTGTAGATGCAAATTTGAGAAGGTATTGGATAAAAGAGTTACAAAATAAAGAAATTAATACAGATATTTTACCTGAAATTGTTCCAGAGGTGTTAAAGGTTCCAAATTTAAATATTATTAGAATAAATACAGGTTTTGATGTACCAAGTTACGGTTTAATAGAATGTGATGATGCTTTAGATAGCATTGGCTTATATGCAGATCAAAAAGGGATGTATTATAGCACTGGTGAATATTCACTTAATTGTAGTGGGATTTTTCAGCGATATATACTTGAAATTCTACCATTAGGTGTAAAACCTGTAGAAAGGGATTATATCGCTAAAATGATACATTACATGTGCTGTAATTCTAGTATGCTTTCGAAAAAGAATGTACACATGACATATTCCATGCATATGGAAAAGGTAATAAAGAGTTATATTACTGACATAGATGCAAGAGAGTTTAAAGAATTTGATGATGAATTGGATGTAGATGTAGTAAAAGTAGAAAAGAAAGGTTCAATTATTCTACTTTAAATACTAGTAAACAAATCCTGCTCGTTATATCGATCAGGATTTGTCATTTTTTTATGTAAATAAGGATATCCTTTGTCAAGTATCTTTTCGTTTACATATTTACTTTATGTGCAGACAGGATTAATATGTTTTTTAGAAATACAAAAACTATTTCATATGGAAAAACGATTTTTATTAATTGAAAAAATTTGAAAGGAATGGGGAATTGTGAAGAAATTAGATGTGCTCTTAATGCTACTGAGCGGCCTCTTTCCAATTGCAGGACTTACAAAGCAAATCCCTCTAGAACAATCTATATATATTGGAGGGCTTTTATTTTTTACTAGTTTCGGTAGTTATTTTGCTAAAAAGATGTATTCACGTATATGCAGTTGGATAGCGTATGCGCCATTTATAACATTACTGTTAGTTATTTGGCATCAAGATATTTCAACAAGCTCAATCATAGCAAATGCGAAAATTGCTGCATGTGTCGCGTTAATTCCATGTTTATTCCGTTTTCGTACATATGGACTTACTTTGGGCTTATTCTCATTATGGGCCGCTTTACTATGGGATATAAAAGAAGTACAGTCGTTAGTCATACTTGAACGCATAACGAGTTTAATGACAAGCCATTATGTATATATATTACTATTAATTGGAGGACTTGTAATAGGAGGATTACTTGCGATGTTCATTCACCGCAAAGAGAAAGATAATAATAAAGAAAATATAAATCTACTTGGACCAAAAAAGAAACGCAAAAGATTATCATTTAAGATTCGTCTTCCAAGATTACCGAAACTAAGGATGAAACTATTTAAGTTTGGTGGGAAAGAATCTAAAAGTAAAATGCCAGAAAAAATCCATGAGTATAAGTACGAAGAACCAGTTGCAACATATGAAATGACAGAGCAAATAGATCCATACAAAGAAAATGCAGTTCAAGGTCAAACAAGGATGGAACGCCGAAGAAATAGGTATAATGCATAATGAAGTTTAATAACCCCGTAATGACTTATCTTAATATTGATAAATCATTACGTTTTTTTTATGTAATGAAATGAAGGTTGCTATTGCGGAGGGGAATAGCATATTTTATAGATAGGAACTAAAATAAGGGGAGGATAAAATGCTTATCATTACATATATATCTGCTTGTATATTATTCTTAGTTAGCTTTTTACATGTATATTGGGCTTTCGGAGGTAATTGGGGGACAAATAGTGTTATTCCAACTAAATCAGGGGAAAAGGCGTTTACACCTCGCACCGGAATGACATTGTTCATTGCATTATTATTAAGTATGGCAGCAATGATTTTGTTGCAACAAGCAAATATTGTTCATTTTGCAGTTCCTAATGTTATTATTCAAGTCGGTTCCTGGATTTGTATGATTGTCTTTTCTATTAGAGTAATTGGTGAGTTTGACTATTTTGGTATCTTTAAACGACAAAAAGATACGCACTTTGCAAGAATGGATACGGGTTTATATATTCCACTTTGTGCATTTTTATCTTTATCTTTCTTATTAGCAATAATTTTGTGAGTGAATAATAGTAGTTTCTTTTCTCAACATATATGTAAACGTGAGAAATCTAAGAGTAAATAAAAAGGATGTAAGCGCCTTCTTGTCGAAATGTAAATTATTATGAAAGGCGGTGACACTATGAAGTATGTAAAAGTTAGTATGAATGGTGGAAGTGAACATAAATTCTCAATGACTTTAGATCGGTTTGAAGAACTTATTACTACAGAGAATGGGATATTAGAAAATAAATTAGTATGTATTGAAAATGTAATGATTAATCCTACTAATATATCTTCTGTAGTTGAAAAAATTGGTGTACCGGCTAAGTTTATGGAAGCTTAAAATGTTAGATAAAAAACATCCATTGGGGATGTTTTTTAATTTATAAATATGAAATTGTACAGTGAATATTTGAGTAGATTTTTTAGCAATGACTATGCATATATTAAGTACCTGAACATGGTGCTTAATATATGCACGAAATAATAAGTACAAGCATATATTATTAAGTAGGACAAGATCTTCGTGTCCTACTTAATACTCAGAAGAAACCTCTAATCACATAAGAGCATCCAATTGCAGGGTGCTCTTATTTTTTATGAAAATCTAATACGAGCCTTATTTTATAGTAGGATGCAATAATAAATAGCTATTTTGAAATAGTGTTTTTTAGCCTTTAATTTTAAATTTATCTTTAACGTTAATAAATATTAAAAATAATATGATAGCAGAAATTAAGTTAGATAAGTAGAAATTTTGATGAAACAGTAGTTCAAAGATGACATCGGAAGTAACGAATAAGGCAATAGCAGGTAGTATGCAAATAAATATAAATCTCCAATTTTTTAAGTAATGTTTATAATTTGTAAGTACTTTATCCATAAATATAGCTCCTATATTTTTGTTTTTATATAATTATACATTTAGATACAAGGATTTTCAAAGTGAAAATATTTAGCAATTCAAAAATATAAGGAGAGCTTTTGTTGAAAATCCAGATTGCTGTAGTAATCTGGATTTAACTTTAAAGAACTATACTAAAATGATACACTATAATCTACGTTATTTTTGAATTGAATAGAGGGATTTGTGTGATAGATAAAATTAAAAATGCTGTAGAGGATATGTACGAAGATGAGGCTAAAGATTTACTTCAAAGTATTCTCATACAGTTAAACTTATTAGAAGAAAACTATACTGAAGATACAATTAAAAATTTGATGGATATTCCGAAACAATTAACAAGTAATCCTACTTATAAAAGGAATGTAAAAGAAAGTATGCACGTACATATTGCTTTTGATGATTCAACGGCTGGTTGCTTAAAATATATGTTAAGTCAAGAAGAATTATTTGAAGAGAGTGTTGTTGCTTTTTCGGAATTCTTTTCAATTGGACCGATATATAGGTTGCATACGAATGAGGGGCAACTAGCAAGACAGAAGTGGTTAATAAATAACTTAACAGCTTATGATAGTTATTTTGAAGAAGAATATTTATCAAGATTTATAGCAACTATAGAAGAACTACATACTATTCCTGTTGAAACGCCTATTACAATTTGGAAGGCTGATAATGCACATGAACATGTAGGCCTAAGTTTTGTAATGGCACAATTAAAGGATAAGAAAAACATTCGAGTTATTAATACGTCTGAAGCAAGTAGAGAAATATTAAAACAAGAGTATGATATTCGTGGAACGGGAGAATTACCACCTGAAAGTTTAGCTCTATTCCAAAAAAGTTTTATAAAGCTACCTTATTTAACTGAAGAGAAGCGCATGAAGTTTGAAAATGAGTGGGATAGATTTTCGGAAAGCATAGAATGTTTAAGAGTGTGGAAAGAAAATGAAGTGCATTCTGTACAGGAAGATTATTTTGATCAATTTATAATTGAATGCGCGAAAAGTGTGGGTGCTGATCGAGAGTTCCTCAAAGCTCCTAGAGTAATTGGTGAAGCACTTGGTCTTGTTGAACAATTGGTTGGAGATACTTTCTTAGAATATCGTTTGAAACAATTAATTAAACAAGAAGTATTTGAATTTGAAGGTTCGTTAGATGAAATGCGTTTTTATAGTGTGAAGTTAAGGAAATAATAAACACATTCTATTTTTGAAAGGCTCGTATTTTTAATAATACGAGCTTTTTAAGTTGAATTTGGGCTATACATAAGCTTCCCAGAGAGGGCATATCACATATGAATGGTAAAGGTAATGAATGAAAAGAAGGTGATTTGTTAATATGTATAACCAACAAAATTATCCATATGATCAAGCGATGTATTATAATCCACATGACTACGGGTATGAACCTACAAATGAAGTGAGAGATATTGAACAAGAAGATTACAGACCAGATGATGCGGAAGATGCTCCAACGTCACCACCACCGTCACAGGCGCCGTCGTTACCGTCTACATTTGCTTCTCCGGCTCAATCAGGTAATATGAAATCATGGATGTGTAACTGTCTAGGAAGATGGGGCTATTTACGCTTACATCGTCCTGGTCCTTTGGGAAGGGACTTATGGTTTTTTCCGACTGAAGTGAGAAGAAATGGAGTGTCAGGTTACACGTGGCAAGGTGGTCGTCGTCGTAAAGTAAGTTATCGCTATCAACAAATTAGTAATTTTATGTGCTTCGCATAAAGAGAAGTGGGAGAGTGAAACGATTTTACTCTCTCACTTTTTTATTTTTCAATATACGAAGTAAGATTTTGATTAAAAATTTACAATTTTCACGTTTTTATTAGAGTATAATGCATATGTTGGGTTGGTTTTCAAAAACAAATGAGAGTGAGGGAATACAATGTCAATGAAAAACAAAGTTGGGTTAAGCATAGAGGATGGCATTAATTTAGCTTCAGCTCAGTTTAAAGAAGATGCGTATGAAATTTATAAAGAATCGCGAAAAAAACAACCTATATTATTTGTAAACCAAGTTGAAATCGGTAAAGAATGGCTCATTACTAGATATGAAGATGCTCTGCCACTTTTAAAAGATAATCGTTTAAAAAAAGATTGGACAAATGTGTTTTCTCAAGATATAAAGAACATGTATCTTTCCGTTGATAATAGTGACCACTTAACAACACATATGTTAAATTCAGATCCACCTAACCACAGTCGTTTACGATCTTTAGTTCAAAAAGCTTTTACACCGAAGATGATTGCACAATTAGACAAAAGAATTGAGAGAATAGCAGATGATTTGATAAGTGATATAGAGCGAAAAGGTACATTAAATCTTGTGGATGATTATTCATTTCCATTACCGATTATTGTAATAAGTGAGATGCTCGGTATTCCAAAAGAAGATCAAGCGAAATTTAGAATTTGGTCTCATGCTGTTATTGCATCACCAGAAACACCTGAAGAAATAAAAGAGACCGAAAAACAACTATCTGAGTTTATTACATATCTTCAATATTTAGTTGATATTAAACGAAAAGAGCCAAAAGAAGACTTAGTGAGTGCTTTAATACTTGCAGAGAGTGAAGGACATAAACTTAGCGCTCGGGAACTATATTCAATGATAATGCTATTAATTGTAGCAGGACACGAGACGACAGTGAATTTAATTACAAATACGGTATTAGCACTTCTTGAAAATCCAAATCAATTACAGTTATTAAAAGAAAACCCAAAATTAATTGATGCTGCTATTGAGGAAGGATTACGATATTATTCTCCAGTTGAGGTTACAACTGCAAGATGGGCAGCGGAACCTTTTCAAATTCACGACCGAACAATCGAAAAAGGAGATATGGTTGTCATTGCCTTAGCTTCTGCAAACCGTGATGAAACTGTATTTGAAAACCCAGAAGTATTCGATATTACTCGGGAAAATAATCGTCATATTGCCTTTGGTCATGGTAGCCATTTCTGCTTAGGCGCTCCACTTGCGAGGTTAGAAGCAAAGATTGCTATTACTACTTTGTTTAATCGAATGCCTGAACTACAAATAAAAGGGAATCGTGAAGAAATTAAATGGCAAGGTAACTATTTAATGCGTTCTTTAGAGGAATTGCCTTTAACTTTCTAGAATAGTTAAAAGGAGACATGCATACATCGAAAATGATTTACATAGAGTATGTATGTGTTATTTAAATTCGAAACGGAAGGGTGAAAACATCCCAATGATCAACTAATTCTATTTGTAAGAGATCTTCGTTAAAAAACGAAATATTCTTCTGAATAGGGTTAGTCTGTACATTTATAGAAAAGGGATGTATATCGCTCTGCGAATATATAGTCTTTTTATATGATTTGTGCTGCCTCCTGTTCAGAACATGAAATAGGAGGCTTTTTTATGTCGACAAATGTAGTAACGAAACAAAACAATGGGGTATCACAAGTATTAAAAAATCGGTTTGTTCAAGGGATTTTAGCATCAGCATTATTTTTACAAATAGGAATATGGGTTCGAAACTTTGCGGTATTACTATATGTAATGGAAATGACAAAAGGTGATGCTTTTGCTATTTCGATGATTTCAGTTGCTGAATTCGCTCCAATTTTTATTTTTTCATTTATTGGCGGTACTTTTGCTGATAGGTGGAAGCCAAAGAAGACAATGATATGGTGTGAAACGTTAAGTTCCATTTCAGTATTCGTTGTATTAATTACGCTTATGTTTGGAACGTGGAAAATTGTGTTTTTTGTGACACTCATCTCTGCAATCCTTTCACAGTTTTCACAACCATCTGGAATGAAGTTGTTTAAACAACATTTATCAACGGAACAAATTCAATTAGCAATGTCTATATATCAAACGATATTTGCAATATTTATGGTATTAGGACCAATACTAGGGACATTTATCTTTCATAGTTTTGGAATTTATATTTCAATCATCATAACAGGTATTTCGTTTTTACTTGCGGCAGTTGTATTGTTATTCCTTCCGAAAGATCTTGAAAACGACGTAGAAAAGAAGGATATCACTCTGTTGCAGGAGATGAAGGATGGTATTAAGTATGTCAAAAAGAAAAAAGCATTAACTTTGCTAGGGCTTTGTTTTATGGCTGCAGGACTAGGTATAGGATTAATTCAGCCATTAGGTATATTTATTGTGACTGAGCAGTTAGGATTATCAAAAGAGAGTTTACAGTGGCTACTAACAGTAAATGGTGCGGGAATGATTGTTGGCGGAGCATTAGCAATGGTATTTGCGAAAAACGTTGCTCCGCAAAAGATGTTAATTATCGGTATGCTTGGTCAAGCAATTGGTATTGGCATTATAGGATATTCTACAAATTTATGGGTGACACTTACAGCGCAGCTTTTTAGTGGTTTAGCTCTTCCTTGTATCCAAATTGGTATTAATACGCTTATTATTCAAAATAGCGATACCGATTTTATAGGTCGTGTAAATGGTATTTTAAGTCCGCTTTTTACCGGTTCAATGGTAGTAACGATGAGTATAGCTGGCTCATTAAAAGAGATGTTTTCATTAAGTATGATGTATGAAGGGACGGCTTTACTTTTTATAATTGGATTATTGTTTATTTTACCTATATACAATTTAAAGCCAGTAATAGCGGTAGAAAGTGAAATAAGTGGTAAAGGAAGTGCTATACAAAATGAATCCTAATCCAAATGTTAAATACCCTATTGAAGGCAATCAAAACGTTCAATTTATAAAAAATATAATAACAAAACCTAATATACTTGTTGGTGACTATTCTTATTATGATGCGAAAGATGGAGAAACATTTGAAGATCGAGTATTACATCATTATGAATTTCTTGGAGATCGCCTTACTATTGGAAAGTTTTGTTGTATTGCATCTGGAGTTAACTTTATTATGAACGGAGCCAATCATCGGATGGATGGATTTTCGGCATATCCATTTAATATATTTGGAAATGGGTGGGAGAAGTATACACCTAGTTTGTCTGATTTACCTTATAAAGGTGATACAGTTATAGGAAATGACGTTTGGATTGGTATGGATACAACAATTATGCCCGGAATAAAAATAGGGGATGGTGCAATCATTGCAGCTAAATCTGTTGTGACTAGAGACGTCGCACCATATACAATTGTTGGTGGAAACCCTGCAAATAAAATAAAAGAGAGATTTTCAAATGAAATAATTCAAGAATTATTGCAAATTCAATGGTGGCATTTTGATATTGAAAAAATAACTGGAAATATTGATGCTATTGTACGCGGAGATATTGAACCATTAAGAAAGCTAAAAAGGGAATGAAAAATGGATGACAAATAGTATCATACCTCCGAATTTTGTTAATGATAATAGAACAAGGAGGTGTGATACTATGGCACAAGACGTTTTATGTGAAGTAAACAACTGTAAATTTTGGGCGAACGGTAATAAATGTAGTGCAGAGGCAATTTACGTAGTAAGTCATAAAGGTAAACATGCATCTACAACGGAAGAAACAGATTGCAAAACATTCGATCCAGAAGTGTAAATTCTTTAAGGGTAGCCAAATCGTGGTTGCCCTTTTATTAATGATAGTATTGATAATAAATATCATTTTCATTCATTAATTTTAGCTTTTTTTGTTATTTTTTCATATTTTCTTCATAAGTGAAGTAATCCAACTCAATTCATGTTCAATTCGTGATTTACTAAATTCAATGACTTCAGTAATAAAGGGTGAGGTAACCTCTAGAGACTGAATAGCGGTAAGTTGATTATGTAGTACGTTTTGACGTACAGCCAAAATCACTTTTCTAGCTTCATATTCAAGTTTTTCAAATAGCGCGATACGAACAAGAAATTCTGCATTATTTGTCGCAAGTTTTTCGGGAAACTCTCGTAACATTTCAGAAAAAATTTCTTCTCCTGTTTCTGTTATATCGTACATATTTCGGTTTGGTTTTCCAACTTGTTTATGTATTTTTTTCGTTATAGCACCCATATTTTCAAAGCGCCGAAGGGCAGGGTAAAGCATGTTGTGATTTAATTCAAAATTCTCACCTAAACGATTTTGAACATTTTTTTTGATTTCATATCCATGTTTTGGTCCGGTCGTTAATTCTGCTAGTAGTAAAATATCAACGTACATAAAAATCCCCCTTATATATTTCTCAAGTTCTCTAATGAAAAATCCCCTTTAGTATATGTTAAAATAACATATGATAGTTTATACAACTTTGAACTGCCGACCTATCACTTTTATTGTAAAAGAAAAGGGAGGAAAGAACTATGGCTTCACCTGAAAATGTTATTTTAGTTCATGAAATTTCAAAGCTGAAAACAAAAGAAGAATTATGGAATCCATATGAATGGTATCGTTTGATGAGGGATAATCACCCAGTTCATTATGATGAAGAGCAGGATGTATGGAATGTTTTTTTATATGATGATGTAAATCGTGTTTTATCAGATTATCGCTTATTTTCAAGTAGAAGGGAGCGCAGACAATTCTCAATCCCTCCTTTAGAAACTAGAATAAATATAAACTCTACAGATCCACCAGAACATCGCAATGTACGTTCCATTGTTTCTAAGGCATTTACTCCAAGAAGTTTAGAACAGTGGAAACCTCGAATACAGGCTATCGCAGATGAACTTGTACAACATATCGAAAAATGTAGTGAAGTTAATATCGTTGAACAGTTTGCTGCACCTTTACCCGTTACCGTTATTTCTGATTTATTAGGAGTCCCAACAACAGATCGTAAAAAAATTAAAGAATGGTCTGATATTTTATTTATGCCGTATAGTAAAGAAAAGTTTAATGATCTGGATGCTGAGAAAGGGATGGCATTAAATGAATTCAAAGCATACCTTCTACCGATTGTTCAGGAAAAGAGATATCATTTAACCGATGATATCATTTCTGATTTAATTCGAGCTGAATATGGAGGCGAAAGATTAACCGATGAAGAAATTGTAACCTTTTCATTAGGTTTACTAGCAGCTGGGAATGAAACCACTACAAATTTAATTATTAATAGCTTTTATTGCTTTTTAGTAGATTCACCTGGAATTTATGAAGAGTTAAGAAAAGAACCTAACTTAATTTCAAAAGCGATTGAGGAAGTATTAAGGTATCGCTTTCCTGTTACATTAGCCCGGAGGATTACAGAGGATACAAATATATTTGGTTCTTTAATGAAAAAGGATCAGATGATTGTTGCGTGGGTTAGTGCAGCGAATTTAGACGAGAAAAAATTTTCACAAGCCTCTCAATTTAATGTACATCGAACAGGAAATGAAAAGCATTTAACCTTTGGGAAAGGTCCTCACTTTTGCTTAGGAGCACCACTTGCACGTTTAGAGGCTGAGATTGCATTAACTACCTTTATAAATGCTTTTGAAAAAATAGAGCTATCTCCATCTTTCTGTTTAGAAAAATGTATATTGGAAAATGAACAAACATTAAAATACTTACCTATTCGTTTGAAAGCTAAATAAAAATCTTAACAAGGTGCATACATTTGCATCTTGTTTTTTGTTTCTCAATTGTGAGTTTTCGGTAATCACCTTAATATGGAATTGTATAAAACGTAGAGGAGGATTCTTATGTTGACTTGTAATGGAAGTAAATCATTTCAAAAGTTTATTAAAGGTGTTACAGATCTTATGGAAAACGGTTTATTTGAAGAAGAAATAGTGTGTGGCATTGAAAAGTTACTAGAAGAACTTTTAGAAAAGAAAACATGGCTTCCGTTAGATAAACAGAAGGCCAATTTGACTCAATATGCACGACATTTATTGTATGAAGATCCGCTCAAACGTTTTGAAGTACTAGCTCTCGTATGGAAAGATGGACAATCTACACCTTTACATGATCATGACGGCACATGGGGAGTAGAAGGCGTTTTTTCAGGAAGGATTATGGTGCAGAACTTTATACAAACGAAACAACTTGGAAATTCACTTGTTTATTTAACACATACAGGAAATCTTTATTTGGGAGAAGGAGAAACAGATAAAGTAATTCCACCAGCGGATTGTCATATTCTTGAAATTAGCAAAAATGAAAGCGTTATTACGATTCATGTCTATGGAAAACGGTTAGAAAAGTTTAAAGTATATATCCCAACTGAAGAAAAAAATGTGTACATGTGTGAGACAAAATACATTAGTTATAATTCATAGTTTAAAATCCAAAGCTTTTTAAAAAGAAAAGCTTTGGATTTTATTTTTAATTATTTCTTGACCTGAAACGCTTTTCATAAATTATAAATAAGAAGTACCTCACGAGGATTGTATGAAAACGATACCTAATAATTAATTAGAACTCGTGTATTTATAGAAAGTGGTGAAGAAATAATGAAATTAATCGCAATTGATTTAGATGGAACTCTTCTTTCGGGGAATAAAATGATAAGTAAAGAAAATGCAGAAGCAATTCGAACATGTCAAGAAGCTGGCCATGTTGTAGCAATTTGTACAGGACGTTCTATTGTTGACATTGAGCGATTATTGTTAGAAGTTGATTTAGAGTGTCCAATCATTGCGGAAAATGGGGCTCTTATATATAAAGATAAAAAAATGATGAAGAGATATCCAATTCAAAATATGCAGGCACTTGAGATTGTAGAATATCTTGAAGAGAATGGTTTATATTATCAGCTCTATACTGATAAAGGTGTGTATGTACCGGATTATGGAGTAGAGAGTGTACGTAATGAAATTGAGTATGTGAAGAATTCAAAAGAAAATTTCGACTTGAAAGAGTTAGAAACAATCGCAGCATTATATCTTGAGCATACAGCGTTTCATAGTGCGGAAAGTTGTAAACCAATTGTAGAAACAGATATACATGTGCATAAACTATTACCATTTTCTTATGAAATTGAGAAATTAAAAAAACTCAAAGAAACATTTCTTCATAATACAGATTTAGCAATTACATCTTCATATTGGCACAATTTAGAGATTAATCATCGAGATGCTCAAAAAGGGAATGGATTATATACTTTAGCAGAACATCTTAATATTCCGGTTGAAAACACTGTAGCGATAGGTGATGGGCTAAACGATGTTTCTATGATGGAAAAAGCGAACATATCAATTGCAATGGGGAATGCAGTAGAAGAAATAAAAGCAATGTGTAAATACGAAACGTTATCAAATGAAGAACATGGTGTGGCACATGCTTTATATAAATATGTAATGTAATTAAAAAAGAAAAAAGAATCCAAGTGGATTCTTTTTTCTTTTTATTAGGGGTAAGGTATTCTATGAGATTCATAGAAGCCTTATTACATTTTATTATATAGAATATATTGGAATAAATGTTTATATTTTTCATAAAAATTGTGAATATTTTATGAACTTTATACTTATTGCATGTTTATACCGCTATTAGTAACGTGTATGACTCTCAAGTGAAAATTCAGTGAATGTAAGGAGGAATTCAAGTTACCTAGACAATAAGTGAGGAATCAACGAAATATATACTAATTAAAGGTATCTTCAGTATATATATTCTTTTCTTGTTTTAATTGAAAAATAAAATTTGTTCGAATAATTATTCTACAGCTATATACCTACACTAGCTTTCTTCGTATAATGAAGAAGTATGAATTTTAGATTTGTATGAATTTTACATATTGAGGTGAAAAAGGAATGAATTCGCGGCTAATGGAACTTATTGATGTGAGTACAATAGAAACCATGGCAGAACAATTTTATCAATTAACTAACATATCACATCAACTTCTTGATGCTGAAAAAGAGTGTGTTTTTTCATTCGGAATGAATGAGATAAAAAAGAGTAAACTTCCAAAGATTGAAATCCCCATTTTCTTATACAATCAACATTTAGGATCTTTTGTTGTATGGTCCAAAAAAAGTGAAATTTTTAGTTGTCAAAAATACTTTGAAATGCTCTCAAGTTTAATTTTAGATGGCGCAATAAAAGTATTTCAAAGTAAAAATACAACGTTGCTTTCTCGGAAAGAGGAGGAACTACATACGATTTTACAAAACATGCCTGTTATGGTCGATGCGCTTGATTATAATGGAGATTTTGTTTTGTGGAATCGAGAATGTGAAATTGTAACAGGTTATACCGCTGAAGAAATAATTGGAAATCCCAATGCACTGCAATTATTGTATCCTGATTATAATTATCGCCATCAAATACAAAAGAAATTTTTAACTTGTGGAAAAAATTTCAGAGATTGGGAAATGCACTTAACATGTAAAAATGGTGAAGTCAAAACAATAATGTGGTCGAATATATCAGAACAGTTTCCTGTAACAGGATATAGTTATTGGGCTGTTGGTGTAGATATTACACATTTAAAAGCGATAGAAGAGCAGTTAAAACAACAAACATCTGAACTGGAATTAATTTTTAAAGCTTTACCAGATTTATGTTTCTTAACAGAAGATGACGGCACAATTATAGATTACAAGGCAGGATCTCCTACAAAGTTTTACGTACCCGCAGAAGCTTTTATGGGAAAAAAGTTTTACGAAGTATTACCATCTTCAGTAGCACAGCAGTTTCAGGAAGCCATTAATCAAGTGAAGGAAAAAGGAACGAATGTAATTGTAGAATATCCACTCACACTTAATGGAAGTATTGATTTCTTTGAGGCTAGGTGCTTACCATTATTACATGATAAAATTATGATTATTGTACGCGACATTACAGAGCGAAAAAAGACAGAAGAATTGCTAAATAAATCAGATACACTTGCAGCAATTGGTCAATTAGCAGCTGGCGTGGCTCATGAAGTAAGAAATCCTTTAACTGTAATTAAAGGTTTTATACAGTTATTCCAAATTAATAAAGAAGATCAAGAAAGATATTTTGATCTTATGCTTTCTGAAATTGAAAGGATAGAAGCAATCCTACAAGAATTTCTATCAATTGCCAAAACAGATGAGATAAACACAGAAAAGAAAAATATTTATCAAATTTTTAAAAATGTCGTATCGTTAATGAATACAAAAGCAATTATGACAAATATTCAAGTTGAACTATTTACAGATGACAAAGATATAATTATTGAATGCTCAGAAAATCAATTGAAACAAGTATTTATTAATATTTTGCAAAATTCAATCGAAGCTATGCCAAATGGTGGGGAAATTTCAATTCACATAAAAGAAATAAATGATGATGGTGTCATCATTCATGTAATAGATGAAGGAATAGGAATACCTGAAGAAAGAATTAAGAGATTAGGTGAACCTTTTTATAGTACGAAAGAAAAAGGGACTGGTATTGGATTAATGTTAAGTTATAAAATTATTGAAAGTCATCAAGGGACAATTAGTATCATGAGCGAGGTTGGTGTCGGGACAACAGTAACTATTTACTTACCGAAAGTACTAAGTAAACAATCTCTTTCTAATTGTGACGACAAATGTATAGCAATACGCAATAGTAGTAATTCTTAAATCAATTAATACCCAATAACAAAGCGATTAGTGAAAACTAAGCTTTTTGTTATTGGGTATTTTTTATATTTAATTTAGTAAACTTTACCTTTTCTTTACCTTTGTTTTAATTTCTATTAAGTTTTAAACACTATATTAATATTTGTACAAAGCAATGTATAGAAATTGTACATTACTTTTAATATAGAAATGTGATTATTATTTGGAATATTGTAAGGAGGAGATTATGACAAGGTGAAAAAGCAAGAGAAGAAAAGTGGTAGAGTAGTACCTCTCCGGTTAAATATTTTATTCCTTTGTGTATTTTTATTATTTTCTGGCATTATTATTCAGTTAGGGAAAGTGCAAATTTTTGATGGAGAAACATATAAAAATGAAGTAGAGAAGAGAGAAAATGCAACCGTGGGCCTTTCTGTACCACGTGGGAAAATATTTGATCGTGAAGGAAATCCAGTAGTTGATAATAAGTCTTTACGTGCGATTACATATACAAAGGTGAAAGGTGTAAAACAAGAAGAAATATTAAAATCAGCAAGACAACTTGCAGACATTATTGAAATGCCACAAGAAGATATAGATAAGTTAACGGAGACTGATAAGAAAGACTTTTGGATGCAATTAAATCCAGAACTTGCTCAAGACTTAGTATCAAAAAAAGAAATAGATAAGTTCCGAGATAAGGATATTACCGGAAAAGAGCTAGACAAAAAAATAGAAGATTTAAAAAGGAAACGCGTTACAGACAAAAATCTTCAAGAACTAACGGCTAAAGATATAGAAGTGTTAGCTATTAAAAGTAAAATGACCTCAGGTTTTCAAATGGCACCTCAAATTATTAAAAAGAACGTTAGTGAACAGGAATATGCGGTGATTAGTGAAAATTTAGCGAACCTTCCAGGAGTAGACGCATCAGTTGATTGGGAGAGAATCTATGTAAATGATGATCTATTCCGTTCTATTCTTGGTAACGTTTCAAATGCTGATGAAGGATTGCCACGTGAACGATTAGATTATTATTTAGTGCGTGATTATAGCCGAAATGATAGGGTCGGCAAAAGTTATATCGAACAGCAATACGAAGATGTACTTCACGGTACAAAAAAAGAAGTAAGAAGCATTGCTGATAAACAAGGAAATACTATTAGAACGGAAACTGTTACTGAAGGGAAAAGCGGTAAAAATTTAACTTTAACAATAGATATGGAATTGCAAAAAAAAGTAGAGGAGAGCATAGAAAAAATATTAAAACAATATAAAGGATCAGAATCAATGTTAGACCGTGCTTTCGTAGTGATGATGAATCCTAAAAATGGCCAAGTATTATCAATGGCTGGGAAAAGGCTTGTAGAAAAAGACGGGAAAATGGAAGTAGAAGATTATGCTTTAGGCACGCTGACAAGTTCATATGAGCTTGGATCAACGGTTAAAGGTGCGACAGTGTTAACAGGGTTTGAAACAAATGCAATAACTCCTGGAACACATTTTTATGATGCACCTATGAAGTTTAAAGGAACTAAGGAAAAGAAGTCTTGGAAAAATTTTGGTGATATAGACGATCTAAGAGCGTTACAAGTTTCTTCAAACGTTTATATGTTTAATATAGCATTAAAAATTGCTGGTGTGGATTATGTGAAAAATAGTTCACTAGATATTAAACAAGAATATTTTGATAAAATGAGATATTATTTCAGGCAATTTGGACTAGGCGTACAAACTGGTATTGATTTACCGAATGAAACTGCAGGGCAAATTGGAAAAAAAGATAATCAGCCTGGTTTCTTATTAGATTATTCTATTGGGCAATATGATACGTATACACCACTTCAGCTTGCACAATATATTTCGACTATCGCAAATGGAGGATATCGAATGAAACCACAAATTGTTCAAGAGATTAGAGAACAAACCGTTCAAAAAGATGAGGTTGGTAAAGTAGTACAATCAATAGAACCCGTTGTTTTAAATAGAATCGATATGAAACAAGAATATATTAATCAAGTAAAAGAAGGATTTAGAAAAGTATTTCAAGAAGGAGATGGAACAGGAGTAAGAGCGTTCCAAAAAGCACCATATAAACCAGCTGGTAAAACAGGGACCGCACAAACTGTATATGGTGGAGAAAATGCAATTGGGCGAAATGCGAAAGGCGATCGTAGAGAATGTTATAACTTAACATTAGCTGGATATGCGCCATATGATGATCCAGAAGTAGCATTTTCTGTTGTAGTACCGTGGGTTGAAAATGATAAATCGGGCATTAACTCCGATATTGGAAAAGAAGTTTTAGATGCTTATTTTGATTTGAAAAATAAGCGGTTAACTGGTGAAGCGCCAAAAACAGATGCCTCTAAAGAGAATTAAAATGTACGAAACGTCTCTAGCATTCCTGTAAACTAGAGGCGTTTTTATCTGGGGATAGATTAGAAATGAGGTATATATGAAGCTGTTTATTCTAAAATATTGGAGGAACATATGTAGCTACATATTAATTATAATAGGGATTATTTTTATTAATAAGTCCTTTTTATTTTGTATGGTAGAAGGAATTTCGATGCAACCTACTTTGAATGAAAAAGATTATATACTTGTTAATAAGGTAAACGTCTGTTTATCGTCTTTTCATCATGGAGATGTTGTCATTATAAAAAAAGAAGACGAGCCTACTTACTATGTGAAACGAATTATTGGATTATCGGGGGATAACATACAACTAAAAAAGGATGAGGTATTTATTAACGGTAAAAAGCGTGATGAGTCGTATATACATTTAGATATGTCACAAGTATCCAATCGTTTTTCAAATTTTAGAGAAATAAAAGTTCCTACGCATAAATTATTTGTGTTAGGTGATAATCGTAATCATAGTAAAGATAGTAGGAATACACTTGGACTTATTGATGAATCAAATATAATAGGTAAAGTAGAAATGGTATTTTATCCATTTGATCATATAAAATGGATAAAATAATTCTATTAACGATTCACATTTTATAAAATAAATCATATATTGATAGCATAGGACAAGCAGAAACGCTTGTTCTAACCTCACAGAACACTCCTTATCACGGTTAGGCATCTACATAGGTAGATGCTTTTTTTTATGTTGATGACTGAAAATTATTTATCAATATAATGTAGCAAGCATATTAGGACTATTAGGGGAAGATTACTTGTACAAATAACAGTATGCTTAATTAAAACAATGAAATGTAAGGAGTGAGGAATAAGTGCTAAATATTTTAGTGGTTAATTTTCCAGCAGAGGGACATGTAAACCCTACATTAAATTTAGTAAAAGCCTTTACTGAACGAGGGGATAATGTACATTATATTACAACGGCAAACTTTAAGGATAGAATTGAAGATTTAGGAGCTACTGTACATACTCATCCGGATCTATTAAAAGAGATTTCTATTGATGCTGAAACCTCATCTGGGTTAAATGCTTTTTTTCATGTGCATGTTCAAACTTCTTTATATATATTAGAAATTACGAAACAATTATGTGAAAGTATAAATTTTGATTTCGTAATTTATGATATATTTGGCGCAGGAGAGTTAGTAAAGGAGTATTTACAAGTTCCAGGTGTAGTGTCCTCACCTATATTTTTAATTCCGCCAGAATTTTTGAAGACATTACCTTTTCATCCAAATGCAGATATGCCATTCCAAACAGAGGAAATCTCTGAAAAATTACTAAATCAGATGGAACATAAATTTGGAGTAAAACCAAAGAATAATCTTCAATTTATGAATAATAAGGGTGATGTTTGTCTCGTATACACAAGTCGTTATTTCCAACCTAATAGCGAATCGTTCGGAGAAAATAACATTTTTATTGGACCGAGTATTTCAAAGCGTAAAACAAATATAAAGTTTCCACTGGAATCACTTAAAGAAAAGAAAGTTATTTATATTTCAATGGGGACACTGCTTGAAGGACTCGAACCATTCTTTAATACTTGTATTGATACTTTTTCAGATTTTGATGGGATAGTTGTAATGGCAATTGGTGATAGAAATGATATTTCTAAAATTAAGAAAGCACCAGATAATTTTATAATTGCTCCATACGTACCTCAATCAGAAATATTAAATGAAGCAGATGTTTTTATTACACATGGCGGTATGAATAGCGTACACGATGCCATTCATTATAATGTCCCATTTGTAATAATACCGCATGATAAAGACCAGCCAATGATAGCGCAAAGATTAACTGAGCTTGAAGCGGCACATAGACTATTGAAAGAACATGTTAATGTGCACACTTTAAAAGAGGCCGTAACAGATGTTCTTTCAAATGAAAAGTATAAACATGGTATAAGAAAACTTAATGATAGCTTTATAGAATGTGGTGGTTCAAAAGAAGCAATTGCAGTTATTGAATCTCTTTTAAATAAAGTAAAACTTTAATTGGTGGGGGCTTTACTGCCCGCAAATAGCGGGATAAATAGTCGTAACTATATACAAGCATAGAGGTTTTCACCTTTATGCTTGTATATTCTTATCCAGCAAATTGCACAGCAGTATTTGCATGTAAAAAAGCAGTATCAAAAACGGGAATAGTAAGATCATTTTGGGAGATGAGTAAAGGTATTTCAGTGCAGCCTAATAATATACCTTCAGCGCCGTTTTGAATTAATGATTTTGTAATTTGTAATAACTTTTCTTTAGATGTTTCTGAAATGATCCCTCTACTTAATTCATCTAATATGACATGGTGGATAAAAGTTCTTTCCTCGTCATTTGGGATAATTGTCTCAATGTTATATTTCGCTAATCGTGATTTATAGAAATCTTGCTCCATCGTTTGTTTTGTTCCTAATAGTCCGATACGTTTTATATTCTGTTCTACCATTTCTTTAGCACTTACATCACCAATGTGAAGAAGCGGGATAGATATTGCTTGTTCTACCTCCTCGGCAAATAGATGTACAGTATTTGAACACATTAATAAACATTCAGCCCCAGATTTTTCAACTTTCTTTGCAACTGTAACTAGTTCATTTTTCACTTCTTCATATTGATGATTTTGTAATAAAGTAGTTACTTCACCAAAGTCCATACTATATAAAACTAACTTTGCATTTTGATCGTATTGAGAGAGTGTAAGTGTATTAATATGTTTATAGTATAATGATGTAGATTCCCAACTTAATCCTCCAATCAAACCAATAACTTTCATAATGCATTCCTCCCGAAACGATTTTGAATTTATTATTTCATAATTCCGATAAGAATACAATGATTTAAATGATCTATTTAACAAAAAAATAAAAATAGTAAGAAAAGTGTTGAAATTTACATTCTTTAGTGCCATAATACGAATTACAAATTAATACTTATCCAGAGAGGTGGAGGGAACGGCCCTAAGAAACCTCAGCAACCCCTATGCAATTTTATAGGAAGGTGCTAATTCCGCAGAGGACACGATGTGTTTTTTGAAAGATAAGAGGATTCTTGAACGTGAAAGAAAATGACCTCTTATGTAAGAGGTCATTTTTTTGTTGTATAGAAAGGGAGTGTCGATGCATAATTCATTTTTAAATTAAATATAGAGTAATAAAAGTTGACTAATATGAGAGGGGAATTGTCATGAACAAATTATCAACAAAGTTAGTAGTAGCAATCGGTATTGGAGCAGCATTATACGGGATATTAGGACTTTGGGGATTTTCTATTGCACCGAATACATTTATTAAACCAGCATTAGCTATATTAACTGTTTTTGGAGCATTATTTGGTCCAGTGGCAGGACTGTTAATCGGACTTATCGGTCATACCGTAACAGATACGATTGCTGGCTGGGGTATTTGGTGGGGCTGGGTTATTAGTTCAGGTATTATTGGTTTTTCAATGGGGCTTATTCAAAAAAGAGTTGGTTTTAGTGTGAAAAACGGGTCATTTAACAAGGGGGATATTTCTTATTTAGCAATTACTGGGCTAGTTGGTATTGTCATTGCTATTATATTTGCTGGGGCATTCGATATTATTGTGATGGGAGAACCATTTGACAAAATTGTTATACAAGTATTAGGAGCAACAATTTCCGATGTCATCGTTTTCTTAGTACTTGGATTGCCACTTACAATTGGTTTGGCGAAATCCAATAAGAAACATACACATTTAAAAATTGAAAAGTAGGGATGTTAACATGCAACCAATTATTTCGTTTGAACAATTCACCTTTCAATATGGGCATGCTGTGCAGCCTACTTTAAGTGATATTACCTTTCATATATACCCTGGGGAAAAAGTGCTAATTGCTGGACGAAGTGGCTCAGGAAAGTCGACATTAGCTCATTGTATAAATGGGCTAATCCCATTTTCTTACGAAGGGAATAGTACAGGTAACGTTTTAATTGCCGGTAAAGATCCGAGGGAAGGAAGTATTTTTGAACAAAGTAAACAGGTAGGAACAATTTTGCAAGATCAAGATGCTCAATTTATTGGTCTGACAGTAGAAGAAGATGTAGCTTTTTATTTAGAAAATGAATGTGTAAAGCAAGATGACATGAAAAAGATTGTTTCGGACTCATTAAGAAAGGTGAAGATGCATACGTTTCATAAACAAAGTCCACATGAATTATCAGGAGGTCAAAAGCAAACAGTTTCTCTAGCGGGTTTATTAACAACAAATGCGGATATATTATTGTTCGATGAACCGTTAGCTAATTTAGATCCACTAAGCGCCTTACATACGATAGAACTTATGAAAGATATACATGAACAATATAATAAAACGATTGTTATTATCGAACATAGAATAGAAGAAATTTTAAAACTGGATTTAGACAAAGTTATATTAATTGATGAAGGTAAAGTTATTGCGATAGGAACACCAAAAGAAATCTTAGCGTCAAATATATTACCACGTATCGGCTTAAGAGAGCCTATTTACATCGAAGCATTAAAGAGATTACATTTTGATAGTAATAATGACGTAATATATCCAATGGAAAACCTTCAAAAAGAAAAGGTAAGCAACGTTATAAAAGAGTGGATGGAGAAACAAGTCATATTAAAAGGGAATACTAAAAACAAGGAATTACTTAAAGTGGAGAATTTATCATTTTCATACCCTAATAAACAAAAAATATTAGAAAATGTAAACCTTTCAATATATGAAGGAGAAATTGTGGCACTGTTAGGACATAATGGAGCAGGGAAATCAACATTAGCTCATAGTCTTATAGGCATAAACAAAATGAAAAATGGGAAAATCTTGTTAAAAGGTGAAGATATTAATTCTTGGTCTATTCGTAAACGTGGGGAAATCATATCTTACGTGATGCAAAATCCAAATCATATGATTACACAGCCTACTGTTTTTGAAGAAGTTTCATTTACATTAACATTACATAATTTTTCTAAGGAAGAAATTAAGAATAAAGTAGAAGGAACTTTAAAAATTTGTGGTTTATATCCATTTCGTAATTGGCCAATTCAAGCGCTAAGCTATGGGCAAAAAAAGAGATTAACAATCGCATCTGTATTAACAACAAATCCTAAGCTTATCATATTAGATGAACCGACAGCGGGACAAGATTATTATCATTATAAACAATTTATGTCGTTTATTAAAACTTTAGCTAAAAAGGGTATTTCATTTGTTTTTATCACTCACGATATGAATCTCGTACTAGAATATGCAGACCGTGCAGTAGTTCTACATGAAGGGAAAATTATTGCGGATAATACAGTGTCTAATGTATTTGGTGATCAAGAAACGTTTCAAAGAGCCAACTTAAGAGAGAGTTCTTTAACCAAGCTTGTTAAATTTAGTGGGATTGCATCTCCAGAAAAATTTATGGAGCTTTATTTAGACAGTAATAGGAGGGAGGAAGGTGCATAGTACATATTTTCATCGTATGGATGGGGTAGTGAAATTGTTTTTATTTATTTTTTGTATGACGCTTACTTTTTTGTTTTTTGATTTTCGGGTGTTGCTAATATTATTTATTATTGGGTGTATCGGACTCAGCATTGCTAAAATTCCATTTCGTAAAATTTTAATTGTTTTTAGTGTCATATTTACATTTAGTTTATTAAACTCTGTCATGATTTTATTTATTACACCAACTCATGGATCTGAATTAACTGAATCATATACCGCGTTTTTACATGTTGGATATGCAACGATTACATATGAAACATTATTTTATGCAGCTACACTTTCATTAAAGTATTTTACGTTATTACCATTTACACTTCTTTTTATTTACACGACAGATCCAAGCGAATTTGTAAGTAGCTTAAGTAAACTTGGTATTCATTATAAGATTACATATGCAATAAATATTGCACTACGTTATATTCCTGAGATCCAGTCTGAATATAAAATTATTAAACACGCGCAAGAAGCAAGAGGAGTGGCTTTTGAAAAAGGAGAAGCAAGTTTATGGGTTCGTATGAAGAACCGTGTTTTAATTTTCTGGCCACTGATCATTCATTCTCTAGAAAGAATAGATACGGTTTCAAATGCAATGGATTTAAGAGGATTTGGAAAGAAGGATAAACGTACATGGTTTTATACAAGTAAGGCGAAATGTGAAGATTTCATCGCTTTATTTGCCGGTTTTTTCATATTCATTGTTGCGGTATATTTAAAATTAAACGTATTTCAAAACTTTTGGTATCCGTTTTAAAGCACTCTTACATGAGTGCTTTTACTTATTTTTATGTAGACATGCTCAAAAAAGGGATATACACATAATGTATAATACGAACCAGTTAAAATGATCAACTACCTATTAGTTTTCAAACCAAAAGGAGGAGAAAATATGAGTTACGGTGGTTCTTGTGGTTTTGGTGGAGGTTTCGCTTTATTAGTTGTGTTATTCATTCTATTAATAATTGTAGGATGCAGCTGCTGGGGCGGAGGATACTAATTTTTAATTAGTCTTCACAAATGTAAACTAAAAAAACATTGAAGATACTTATGTATCGAAACAAATAAAAAAGGAGCGACTATGCTCCTTTTTTATTTGTTTTAATGCGTATTCTTACTATATTTCGGGAACGTAATCGTTAAAGTCGTTCCTTTACTAACGATACTTCTGATTTTTAAACTTCCATGCATCGTCTCAATAATCTTAACAGCAACCATTGTACCTAAACCAGTTCCTTTTGTTTTTGTACTAAAATACGGTTCACCGAATCGATGTATTTGCTCCTGTGACATTCCAACTCCGCTATCTTCAATTCGTATTTCAACTTTACTATTATTGATAGATGAGGAAATACTTAAGGTACCACCATTAGGCATTGCTTCAATACTGTTTTTTATTAAGTTTAAAAAACATTGTTGAAAGTGCTGTTTATTACCAACAATGGTTGCCTCAGAAAAATCCTGTGTAATATGTATCGTATTCATATTACACAATGGCAATATCATATTAATAACTCGATTTAACTCTTGTTTTACTGAAATTTGATCTAATTTTTCTGGAGCAGGTTTGGCAAACGTTAAGTAATCATCGATAATTTCTTGGGCACGATTTAACTCTTCAAGTATATGTTTAATATATTCGTCTCTTGATTCAGGAGTTAAATTTTGTGTTTTTAAAAGCTGTGTAAATCCTTTTACAACCGTTAAGGGATTCCTTACTTCGTGCGATATACTTGCAGCGAGTTGGCTAACAATCTCCATTTTTTCCATTTTAATTAATTTTGAGCGCATTAATACAGCATCTTTAATAACTTCATTTATATAAACAATAAATAACATTAAAGTAGTCGGTAATACCATGAAATAAATAATATACAAATTATTCACTTCAAAATCTGATAAGGTTAATACAATTAAAGTTGTAAATATTGCTAGGAAAAAGGTTAAAAACATGGAAAAAGCTACTTTAAGTTTTCTATTATATGTATTAAATTTTGAAGATGCGAGTGCTGTAACGATGAACATTATTCCGTAAACAACAACTGTCAGCATGTTAAAGCCATAAAATAAAAATCTCGTAATTAATAAAATTGTAAACAATATGATACCGACAGGGAATCCACCATAAAGCGTACCTATTATGACCGGAATTTGTCTTAAATCATGAATACAACTTTCATCCATATAGATAGGGTATCGCATACATAAAATAAGCGGGATACTAGAACAAAGGGTAATCAGTAGTATTTTATATTTCTTTAAATAGTGCCGGCTATCATATATGAAATAAAAAACAAATATACTACATAAAATGTATAGAAGATTATTTAATACGTTTTGATTAATATAAACAAAGTTCATAATATTTGCCTCGTTATTCTGAATTTACTTAACATATGTATTATACATAATAACATATGTTAAAGTGAATAAACCTTGTTAATACAAGATTAGTTTGGCTTTTTGTTATAAAATGCAAACATTCTACAAACGTTAGCTATCCAAAGATATTTTTACCAAAATTTTTTACTCCTTCTTCCTGCATGTTCGGTAAAACATGAGAATAAATCCTAAGAGTTAATGAAATGTCTGTATGACCTAATCTCTCACTGATAATTTTAGGATTAACTCCTTGTTTCAATAGTATAGTTGCGTGTGGATGTCTTAAATTACGAGTTTTAATTTTTTTCACTGCTGCATTTTTTATTTCCTTATAAAACTTTTTCCTGAAAGCATTTCTGCATAACCCCCCACCTGATTTATTACAATTAATTAAATCTAAATCTTGATAAGCAGAACTGATTGGTAATAAGAAACGTTTGCATGAGATTCTAAATAAATATAAAAATACTAAAGGAAAGTAAGGTATGAAAAAACAGGTGTTTCAAGAAAAGTGGACGAGCTAGGTCGTGTAGTAATTCCAGTAAGAGTTTATTTGGGAAGTGGCTTTTAAAACTGATGTTGTTGAGTACATGTGGTAGTAAAATGTAGATGGACATATGAAAAAAGTAGAAATTGATGTTAGTAGCAACAAACTTTTAATAGTTTAGGACGAAAATGTAACAGTAGTCAATCCACCAATGAGCGGATTTGGTGAGCAAGTTGCGGTTTAGATAAAGGGTAAGGTTGATTGTGTAGATACTAAGTTTACTGAAAAGATAAAATGATTATTTTTAGAAAGATACCCAGACGGATTTAGTCGAGAAGCTAGTCAAAATCGCGTAGATGTGAAGTGAAAATCGTAAAAAAAAGAGTCATGAGTGGAAAGGCTCATAGCTCTTTGTATAAGGGTAATGGTTTTATAGGTAAATATTATTATTAAATTCTAAAAAATTCAATGTTAGTAAATTAATTGGTATGTGATTTGGGTTTTATAGAAAGAGAGCAGCTAACAACAGCTAGCTGCTCTGCAGGTTCTGTAAGACAAAACAGAAAAGAATATTAACAGAATATAGAGGTTTATCCTGGTTGTTTGAACGTAGTTAAAGAATATCACATACTATCAATGTTAATAAAAACTATCTGTGGCTTTCACTTCTTTATTTTATTCACAAATAGTTCCAGTAGCTATTCCGGTTGGAGCGACACCTACTGGGACGTTAGTGATAACAGTATTCGTAGCAATATCAATAACGGAAACAGTATTACTAGCTTGATTTGTAACATATGCTCGAGTGCCATCAGGTATGATGGTTACTTGATCAGGGGATAAACCAACAGAAATTGTATCAATCACAGTATTTGTTAATCCATCAATTACGGTGACATTGCCAGGAGGACCAGATACACTAGTATAAATTCGATTAGTAGATGAGTTAACTCCTATTCCTCTTGATCCAAAACTACCGGGCTGATTTCCAGTAGGAATAGTGGCAATCACAGTATTGGTTGCGCCACTAATTACAGACACGTTATTGCTCCCACGATTTGGTACATATATAAGATTGGTAGATAAGTTAACTCCAATCCCTCCCCTTGGCTCAACACCGACAGGAACAGTAGCAATCACAGTATTCGTTAATCCATCAATTACAGAGACGTTATTACTATCTGCATTTGCCACATAAATTCGATTGGTAGATGGATTGACCCCCACTCCTATTGGACCAGTTCCTACTGTAATAGTAGTAATTACGGTATTCGTTAATCCATCAATTACAGACACATTCCCACTACCTTGATTTGCTACATAGACTCTATTAGTTAAGGGATTGACCTCAATTCCTCGTGGAGCATTTCCAACGGCAATGGTAGTAATTATGGTATTAGTCGCGCCACTAATCACAGAAACATTTGAGTTATTAATATTGGACACATAGATAAGATTAGTAGATAAATTGACTCCTGCCCCATCCGGATTAACACCGACAGGAATAGTAGTAATAACAGTATTCGTTAAACCGTCAATAACGGAAACATTATTGCTGTTAAGGTTTGTTATAAAAATTCGATCAGTTAAAGGATTAACTCCAACTGCAAATGGACCGGTGCCAACGGAAATGGTAGCAATCACAGCATTATTTGCTCCATCAATGACAGACACATTGTTACTACCTTGATTTGCCACATAAATTTGATTAACAAAAGCTGAAACCGTAGGTCCAGTAGGCCCGGTGTTTCCAGTAGACCCGGTGTTTCCAGTAGGCCCGGTGTTTCCAGTAGGTCCTGTATCTCCAGTAGGCCCAGTATTTCCGGTAGGTCCTGTATCTCCGGTAGGTCCTGTATCTCCGGTAGGCCCGGTGTTTCCAGTAGGTCCTGTATCTCCAGTAGGCCCAGTATTTCCGGTAGGTCCTGTATCTCCGGTAGGCCCGGTGTTTCCAGTAGGTCCTGTATCTCCAGTAGGCCCAGTGTTTCCAGTAGGTCCAGTATTTCCGATAGGTCCAGTATTTCCAGTAGGTCCAGTATTGCCGGTAGGCCCGATGTTTCCAGTAGGCCCGGTGCTGCCAGTAGGTCCTGTATCGCCGGTAGGCCCAGTGTTCCCAGTAGGTCCGGTAATGCCAGTAGGCAGAGTAAATGATGGGATTGGTGGGAAAGTAGGCCCGACTAGGTCGGGAGAAATTGAAATTTCAGATTTTATTTTAGATGAATTGAATCTGTCTTTCCTAGACATACGTGACCGGTTAAATTTGTCTTTTCTAGACATATGTATATCATCCTTTCTTAGAATCTCAGATTATATCCAGTAGATGCATGATATGAATTGGGTGTGATTGTATTTTGAGATAATAAGAAACAAATTTATCTAATCTAACTATAAAAATCAGAACTAAACAAAAGCGTTATTTGAATAGAAAATGGCAGGTAATTGACTAAGTTACCTGCCGTGTGCCTAAAAAGTTCGGAGGGGTAAAGCTCCGTTTTTAAAGAGTGTAGTCATGGGAAGTTGACTTGAGGATAGTATGTGTAATGTAAAAAAAGATTATTCGTATAGGAGAATGAAAAAAGAGCACATATCAAATATGTACTCTTGAAAAAAGGAGGCTCCTATAAACGATGAAACATAATACTACAACATATGATTGCCTCATTTAAAGGTGCAAGGAATGTACAAAATAGTTATTGTGCATGTATAGTAAAAGCTATGTCTTGTCTATGTAAATATATGCTTAGTTTATATAAATCGTGTGTATGTTTGAACGAAATGGTTATTTGCAAATATCAAGAGCGCTTTTTAAGGCGCTCCATGACCAAAACTAAAATTGAAAAAGAATACCACATGATATTTTATGTATGTTCTTAATACATGTGCAGATCTTTCTTTTGCACAACAAAGCAGCTAGTTAATAAAACTAACTGCTTGTTGTACAAAAGAAACGCTGCGCTTACAGAAATAGTTTGTAACTTTAAGTTACAAACATAGTATGAACAGGGTTGGAAATGTTATTCGGAAATGAAAGAAAATAAAAAAGAGCGCCCGGGAAAGCGCTCTTTGATTAAGACTTATATCGAAAAGAGGAGACTGCAATTATATCTTATGTATGTTTTGAGTGAAGGTGAAAAATTTAAGTGAACAAAAAAGAGCACACATGTAAGTATGCTCTTTGACAAGAAAGGTAGATGTCTATGAGTGGATGCCTCCATACAATACTATATGCTTGTCCAGTTAAAAGGTGAAAAGTTTTAACAAAATCGTTATTTTAATTGGTTCAGCCCCTTGAAGGGCGCTCCAAGGGGCTGAGATTCGAGAACTTTTAAACTCTTGTTTAATTACATGAAAGCTCCCTAAGGAGAATCTGTGATATTTTAACACTCAAATTCTTATTTTGACAACTATATTTTGATAAAAAGAAATCCCCGATTGTCCGCGGGGCTTCTAAGGGTAAGTGCCAAGTAATGACGTACTCGATTAATTAACCATATCATGAATTTTTTGGTAAAAACACTGGTGAATGTGTCCAAATATATGAGGGTATTATTTTCAATAAAAACGCTATTTGGCACAACAAAGCAGCTAGCTAAAGTAGCTAACTGCCTGCCGTAAATACTATTCCAGATGGATACGCAAATTGTAACCGCAAGTTACATTTATAGTATAAACAGATTTGAAAATGTTATGCAGGAAAGTAAACTAAATAAAAACTTCATTTTAGTGAAAAGGAGAATAAAAAATGAACTTAAAGGAGTACGTCGTTTATAAAGGTGAATCATTGCTATGTATCGGAACTATACAGGAATGCGCTGATTATATGGGCGTACTTCCTGCGACAGTTCGTTTTTATACAAGGCCAGCGTATCAAAGGAGAATAGCAAGTCGGAAGAATGCTAGAAATTATATAACTGTTACGGAACTTGAGGAGGACTAGGAATGGAATTTTATAAAGTGTCTTTTTGTGGCGATCAGGATATAAAAGTTATTCTGGCTAATAGTAAATATGAAGCTGCAGGGTATTATTTAATGCAGTGTCACAACGGAAGCGGTTTTATGGCTGATGTGGTACTTGAAAAGATGTCAGCGGATGAAAAAATTGAAGTTTCGTGTGTTGGTTTCCCAGTATATAAAACATTAGAAGAACTATATAAAGAGAAAGAATTTGGTGATACACCATGCGTTATTGTCGGACTAGCAAATTAGAAAACTGTATAAAAATTTCATTTTAATATAAAACAGAATTATTAAATGGCTTAGGCAGACAATTTATTAAATAAACTGTCCGCCAAGTGAATGAAAGATTATTTGAGCTATAAAGCCCAAATTTAGTATAGATAGAATCATGAAAGTTTAATCATAAAACAGATAAATTATGTTATAGAAAACCTTCAATTAAAAAAGGAGCAGTTAGCTTTTGCTAACCGCTCGGCTCTCGACCAAGAAAGCTAGAGTGGGAGAAATCGACTTTTTAAAGTCTTGTCTACAGTGTTAGACAATGTTTAGAATTTTATTCACTTAAAACGTAAAAAGAGCAGCTAGCAAAAGCAAACTGCTCTCCAGAAAAGCATTAAGAAGGAAGTTCAGAACTCAAGTGTATTTATAGTATGGACAAGATTTAGAAATTTATTCGAGGAGGAATGGATAATGTGCACTTATTGGGAAAACGTAGTTAAAGAATTCTTTAAGAAGCAAGAGCAGGAACGAAATAAAAGAGCAGCTAGCAAAAGCTAACTGCTCGGGTAATGGAATATGGTTCGAAATGGGTTGTCTACAGTATTAACGGAATATTGAGTTTTATTCAGGGGGTTACTAATTATGTAGGTTACATGAGAAGTCCTATTAACATCCAGGCTGCACCGATTAGAACTAAAGTTTCAAATGTAATCCAAAATTTTCTTTTTTCTGGTTTTTGAAATTCTTTAATTACAGAGAATAAAGCACTGATTCCTACAAGAGTGAAAAGAGCAATTCGGATTGTTTCAGTCATCTACATCACCACCTAATATTTTAATAATTTAATTATATAACAATTACCATTTTGTAGAAACTTAACAAAATAATCCTTTTGAAATTATATAGGTACAATTCACATTTGAGCCGCTTTTAGAATGTAAGAAGGTATTAAATTAATGAAAACGCCTAAAATGGAAAAAAATGTTTTATAAGAAGGAGTGAGAGGATTGGATAATTTAAAGAAAAAGAAACTAAAAAAAGCAATTGCTCGTTGGACAAAGGTTATACAAAAATATGAGAAAGACAGAATAGATAAAGCTTGGAGGAATCTTTTTATACAGACAAGTATAATGAAATAAATATAGTCCGGCTAGAAAACTAGAGGACACCAATTCATTAAAGCAGCAATTCAAGTTGTTTTAATGAATTGGTGTCCTTTTTATTTTGGAAGGGGGAGATAGGAAAATATGAGGGCACTACAAGACTAATTACGTGAGTGGAAAAAGCAATTGAATCAAACAAGAAAGAAAAAAAGATATAGAGTTCAAGTAGTTGTGAGATAAATTGAAAATAGAAATTGATAAGTAAAAAGATAAATAATTAAACATGCGGATGTATTGAATGCAAATGAAATAAAAATTAAATAGGTATATTTTTAATTTTTAAGTTAAGTATAGAGAAGAAATGAGTTATCTAGATATTAAGAAAGAATGGATTTTTACAATGAGTTCAAATGAATCAAATTTCAGTTTTACCAGTAACAAAGATATTGTAAAGTACCTTAATGTAAGAAAAGACCCTGTTGATTTAAGAGACAAAATGTTTCGGAGTTACTTGTTTAGTAATGAGGTGGATTTGCCAACGCAAGTCGATCTTCGTCCTAAAATGTCAGGTATAGTAAATCAATGGAATATAGGTTCTTGTACGGCAAATGCAATTGTTTCAGGGTTACGAGAATATCTATTATTACAATCAGGTCGTCCATTTACTTGCTTATCTCGTTTGTTTTTATATTATCATGAACGAGAAATAGAAGGACATATTCAGGAAGATAGTGGAGCGAATGTTCGTGATGGTATGGGGGTTCTTAAAAATATTGGAGTATGCCCTGAAGAGGATTTTCCTTATACCGAGAATTTTAGAGATAAGCCATCACCAAAGGCTGAATCAGATGCTGCACTTTATAAAATTGGAACCTACCATCGTATTCAAGATTTATCGGGATTAAAGGCTGCACTTGCTCATGGATTAGTTGCTGTACTTGGATTTGCTGTACCAAAATCTTTTATGTCAGAAGAAGTGAAAAAGACTGGTATAGTTCCAGTATCAGGAACAGATGATGTAATTGTTGAAGATGGTCAACCAGCCGGACATGCTGTTTGTGCTGTTGGATAGGACGATGATAAGCAAACGGTTATTATTCGAAACAGCTGGGGAGAAGACTGGGGAGATAAAGGATATTGCTATTTCCCATATGAATTATTTAAAAATGGAATTGTGCAAGATATGTGGACAGGTCGTTAATTAGAAAAGTGATGGAAGTATGGAAACTACAAAACACGTTATACGTGTTACGGGTAGCATAAAAGAGCGTGAAAAAGATGTAGAAATAAAAGGTGTAATGCATTATCATCTATTAATTAATGATATATCAGTTTTACATACAAGTGGTGCAGAGGTATCGTATAAAGGTTATGTACAAGCTATGAAGCAGCATGTGATTTCTTTTGGTAACTATGCATTCTGTCGTTTCTGAAAATGATGCACGCGTAGAAGCCCGTGATTTCTGAAACCGTGGTGACAAGAGTGCAACAGTTTGGGTGGCTGATGTAGAAGTGAAAACAATGGATGATATGCGAGCAGGTACACAGGCTTTTATCGATGAATTATGTCAATTAGGTGCTAAGAAAGTCGGTTTATATGTTGATCATCATATGTATGCACCTTTTGGGTGTGAAATATTTAAACAAAAAAGTGTTAGCAAGTTTGCAAACGAACTTGCTAACACTTATACAAAATATACATAAATTATCGCTGATATGTCTTCCTCAATAATAGCCATAATAAATTAGAACACACTAGTACGAAACGCTCATAAAACCATTTTTAATTTACATGATAATAGTATAAACTCTATATTTCTTTTAATAATTTAGGGTTATATCTTTTCTGCATTAGATGCTTTTAACCACGCTTCGTAAAATGCTGTAACTGATGCATAACGTTCTGCACGATTTTTATTTACAGCACGATACGCTACCTCATATAATTCCTTACTTGCTTTCCATTTTATAAAAGAACGATTTTTTTCACCGCCTAAAAGTGAGAAAGCCATTGCTCCCATATTAAATACATTTGTTCTTTCATCAATTGTTGCGTTTAGTTCAAATTCCTCTGGTGACATAAAACGGGAGGAACCCCATAGCCGGCCCATTTTATTTATGTAAGGTTTCTTACTGTATAAATCTATATCACAAATTTTTGTCTCGTTTGTATTAAAATTATATAAAATACTACCGTCATAAAAATCTATCGCTACATAATTTTTCTTTTCTACATAAGTATGGAAAGAAAAAATGGAATGTAAGGAATGAACTCGTTCTATAGCAGATAAATGTCTAAATTTATAAAATGGAGAGTTTGGATTTTCATATTTCTCAGGAGGTGGGAAGCGCCAATGCGAATGAAGACATTCACCATCAAACCAATCGAAAATTAATACATATCCAGATTGAACTGGAAAATGATCAATTAATTTTATGAGCGATTCATGCTTTAAATCTTCATAAATAGTAACTGAATTTTTTAGCCTTTTAATAGCATCACCCGTTGTTCCTTCATATGCAATTGTTTGTGCTCCTGCGTATTTGATAAATTTCTTGTGACCATCTTTTTCTACACCAAAACTTATATTACCTGAGTCTTGCTGGTCAAAAACTGCAAATACGGTCCCTAATTTAATAAGCCAATCAAAATTATGATATTCTTTTAATTGGAATGTTACACTATTTAACTGAATTTCGACGGAATTATCTTTCATAGCTTACCTCACATTTAATATAATTAAGTTGTACATTCCACTATTCGACATATTTTATGGAAATCCTATGCTAATAATATAAAATTTTATAAATATAATGATAAACACTTATAAAGAGGTGAATACAATGGATCAACAAATTGTTATTAAACCGTATCAAAAAGACTGGGTTGAAGAGTATATAAAAGAAAAAGAGAAATTCTGTTCCTTGTTAGGACAAGAAATAATTGCTGTTGAACATATAGGAAGCACAGCAGTAGAAGGATTAGGAGCTAAACCTCTTATTGATATGATGATTGGCGTAACAGAACTGCAAATAACTGAAAAGTGGATTGAAGTTCTATCGGAAATTGGATATGAGTATGTTCCAAAAGATGCAACCAATTGGCGTTTTTTTAGAAAAGGAAAGTGGAGAGCGGGTACTCATCATTTGCATGTTTATATTTATAATAGTGACGAATGGAGGAACAATATTTTATTTCGTGACTTTCTAATAAGCCATGAATGGGCACGTAAAGAATATAGAGAATTAAAAGAGATACTTGCTATTACATATGCTTTTGATCGTGTTTCATATACAAAGGCAAAAGCGCCGTTTATTCGAAAAATATTAGAATTGGCTAGAACTCAATGAATTTATAGATTCTTATCTAACTAGTTTTGAAACCTCTTCCTACACTTTTTATAGGGAGGGGATTTTTTGTTTTTTCATGACTAAATATATAATTTCTAATTATTGGAGGCAAACTATTTTATTTATTTTGATATTTCTAGTACATTGGAAATATTAAGGGGGAATTAAGCAATGAAAGCTATTGTACATCAATATAAAAAAGGATTAGAGGGAGTAGGATATAAATTTTCACCTAAGATAAGTCCTAGTGCAGGTGAAGTAAAAGTAAAGTTAAAAGCTGCCGGGTTAAATCATAGGGATTTATTTATTATAAATAACAGAAAAGAAATGGATCTACCATTAGTAATAGGGTCAGATGGATCAGGAATTGTTACAGAAATAGGAGAAGGAGTTTCAAATATTACACTACATACAGAAGTTATTATTAATCCTAGTATTGGATGGGAACATGCTACTGAAGTACCGGAGTTACCGGAAGTGCTAGGTGGGCCGAAAGATGGAACGTTTGCTGAATATGTAATTGTACCAGTTGAAAATGTTGTAGAAAAGCCGTCATATCTTACTTGGGAAGAATCAGGTGTTTTATCTTTATCCGCATTAACTGCATACAGAGCGCTTTTTACTAAAGGTAGATTGAAGCGCGGCGAACACGTTTTAATTCCGGGAATAGGCGGTGGTGTTGCTACATTTGCCATGTTATTCGCGAAAGCAATTGGCGCAAAAGTGAGTGTTACTTCAAGGGTAGAGAATAAAAGGGAACTTGCTGCAAAATATGGTGCAGATATTTCTTTTCATAGTGCCGGAAATTGGGGAGAGAGCTTACAAGGTGAAAAAGTAGATTTAATAATAGATAGTATAGGTCCAGCAACTTTTTTGAAATATTTTAATGTATTAAAACCAAACGGAAGAATCGTGAATTTTGGTGCAAGCTCAGGAGATAAAATTGAATTACCATTACGCGCGCTATTTTACAATCAAATTGATATTATGGGAACATCCATGGGTAGCCGTGAGGAATTTAATGAGATGATAAAGTTTATAGAAAAACATCAAATTAAACCAATTATTGATAAAGTTTACTCGTTAGAAGAAGCAATTCGAGCACTAAGCCGTATGGAACGTGGAGAACAATTCGGAAATATTGTACTTCAAATGAATTAAAAAATATGATTTTGCAATTAGTATATTTAAATGAACATGTTATGTATTCCAAACATGAAAAAAATACGAATCGCCTTATTATAAAGGTTTACGAACTTTATACATAAATAGCGTATAAAATTTGTTTTATAATTGTCACATGAGCAATAGTAAAATGAGAATTAGATGAGAAAAGTTTAAGCCCATTTTCATAATGGTATTGTATACTGTGTAAATTAAGAACACTTGTAAGTAGGGAGAGAGTATTATGAATTACACAGTATTTCGGTGGTTTAATAATTTTGCTGATTCATCCAAACTATTTGATACGATAATGGTTGCTATTACAAATAGCGCTGCATACGTAGCCGTTCTATTTATGCTTATCTTATGGTTTAATAATGGAAAGAAAGAGAATGCAATTAGAAAACAATATACAGTTTTATATACGACGCTTTCGGTTATTATTGCATTAGTAGTAAATGTTCTTATACACGCAGTATATTACCATCCGCGTCCGTTCGTATCATATGATGTACACCAATTAGTGCCACACGCAGCAGATTCATCATTCGTTAGCGATCATTCTGTACTTGTATTTTCAATCGCCTTCGTATTTATTCTTAGAGGCGAAAAACTGAAATATATCGCGCTATTATGGGCAGTGCTAGTCGGTATATCACGTATGTACGTAGGTGTTCATTATCCTTTAGATATACTTGGTGCAGCATTCTTAACGCTTATTACGAGCGCTTTAGTAATGCAAAGTACACGTATGTTTGAACCAATAGCGAAACTTGTATTCAAAATGTATGCATTAGTAGCGAGACGAATTCCTTTCTTAGCGAAATATAATCATATCACGTAATTTTCTTATAAAAAGTTCCCCTTTGGACATCCAGAGGGGAACTTTTTTATAGGAAATACGAAAAGAGTGTAGAGTGCTCTGTAATCAAGTTGTACTGATTAATATTCTGAAATTTCACGCACCGTATTTAATATATATAAAATAATGACACAAAATAACAACAGTTAGTTTCGTATTGTTTTAAAGGAATTAAAAAGAAAACTTCGAAACATATAGTATCGTAAACAAAAACTACAAATTATAAAACGCATCTTCGTACGAATCCATTCCAAAAGAGAGGAGATAAGTATGCAAAAACTTCAAACGAATAAAGGCGCTCGATATATGATGATTGCTTTTATTGTTTTGTTTCTTATTATGATTTTGCGTATAGTCTATATTCAGGCAGTAGGAGTCGTGCATAATGTAAATGTAAAGGACCTCGCGGATGAACAACATAATAAAAAAGGTGTTTTAGAAGCGAATCGTGGTACTATCTATGACCAAACGGGAAAGGTGTTAGTACAAGATTCTACAACGTATCGAGTTGTTGTAAATTTAAAAGGAAAAGATAAAGTGAAAAATAAAGATGAAACCGCACAACAATTAGCCGATGCGCTTGAAATTGATAAAGAAGAAGTATTAAAAAACTTTCATGAAGGGCGTACGCAAGTTGAAATTGGGAAAATTGGTCGGAACTTATCTAGGGAAAAGAAGGAAAAAATTAATGATTTAAAAATACCAGGTGTATCTTTTATGTCGGAAAAAGCAAGAGTGTATCCGAATGAAGACTTTGCATCCTATATACTTGGTTTTGCTAGACCAGATGATAAAGGGAATACGGAAGGGAAGTTTGGGCTTGAAAAGAGTTTGGATAAATATTTGCGCTCGACAAACGGGAATATAGAATATGTGGGTACACGAAGGGGGATTCCGCTTACAAATGATATAAGTAAAGTAGAACCTGCTAAAAATGGGAATAACGTGTATTTAACGCTTGATAAACAAATTAATAGCTTTTTAGAAGAAGCGATGAACAAAGCACAAGTGCATTATGATCCTTCTATGTTAATTGGAATTATTGCTGATCCAAAAACAGGAAAGGTTTTAGCGATGTCTAGTAAGCCTAGTTACAATCCTAATGTAGGTGATATCGAATACTTTTTAAATGATCCGATTGCAAATGCATATGAACCAGGTTCAACTATGAAAGTTTTTACGTTAGCAGCTGCCATTAATGAAGGTGTATATAACGGCAAAGAATATTTTCAATCTGGAAAATATTCCGTTGGTTCCTCTGATATAAAAGATCATAATGGTGGATTTGGATGGGGATCAATTACATTTGATGAAGGTTTTGAAAGATCATCAAACGTAGCTTTTTCTATTTTAGAAGATCAGTTACTGAAACCAAATAAATTTAAGCAATATATGAATAAATTTGGATTCAATCAAAAAACAGGAATAGATTTACCTGGAGAAAGTAAAAATACTTTATTATTAAATACGCAAATTCAACAGGTTACAACTTCTTTCGGTCAAGGTTCTACAGTAACTCCGATTCAATTAATCCAAGCGGCTACTGCTATAGCAAATGACGGGAAAATGATGCAACCATATATTGTTGATAAAGTTGTAAATCCAACAAACAAAGAAGTTATTATGGAAAATCAACCGAAAGAAATTGGGAATCCGATAAAAAAAGAAACAGCGGACAAGGTTAGAAGCTTAATGGAGCGTGTTATAACATCTTCAAAAGGAACTGGTACAATGTATAAAGTGGATGGTTATCCAATTGGAGGTAAGACAGGAACAGCACAAATACCGAATCCTGAAAACGGCCGATATATGGAGGGGAAAGAGAATTACATTTTCTCCTTTTTAGGAATGGCTCCAATTGATGATCCGGAGTTAATCGTATACTTAGCTATTAAGCAGCCAAAGTTAAAAGGAGATGAGTATGGAGCTCAGCCTCTTGCTGAAATATTTAAACCTGTTATAAAAAACAGCCTTGAATATTTAAAGGTGAAACCGTATACAGAAAAACAAATAGCTGATGCAACGAAGCAATCTCAATTAAAAGTACAAAATTATGTAAATCAATCGATGGGTACAGCAGAGAAAAGTGTAGAAAAAGAGAAGCTACAGCCAATAATTTTAGGAGAAGGAAAAATAATAAAACAATATCCACAGTCTGGCGAGGTCATGAGTGAAGGGGATCGTATATTTTTATTAGGGAATAACGCACAAATGCCAAATGTAAAAGGTTGGTCCATGCGTGATGTTATGTATTTCTCTAAGCTTTTGAAATTAGATTTGAAAACTTCTGGTACAGGTTATGTAACGAGCCAAAGTATTGAAAAAGGACAAAATTTACAAGAAGGAGATACACTAGAACTAGAATTAGAACCGCCGTTACAACCGTTAACAGAGGCGAATACGAATTAATTCAAACTTGTTGAAGAACCTATATCCAATAGGTTCTTTTTTAAAAATTTATGAGTAATTTCACGCACCGTATTTTTTAGAAAAAATAATAAATAAAATACTTAACAGTTACTAAAACAAAAAAACTTACATATATTGAAATTAGAACGATTGTTCAATTTTTGTATTAAACGATGGAAGGAGTCTACATTGAATAAAAGACGATATGATAGTGATTTAGCCAAAGAAATAATAGGAGAAAAAGCGATAGAGTTATTTTCCTTAAAAGGGTATACAAAAACCTCCATTGATAACATTGCTAAAGCCTCTGGTTATAGTAAAGGACATATATATTATCATTATAAAAATAAAGAAGAATTATTTGTTTATTTAGCTAAAGACAGTATGAAAAACTGGCATGATAAATGGAAAATGGCAGAAAAACAGTATACAAACGCAACTGAAAAATTATATGGAATGGCTAAATTTGTACTTTATAATTACAAAACGCCGTTATTAAGAGCGGGGCAAGAACTTGCCTCTGATCCGAGCACGAATCCTTCTACAGTTCAACAACTTTATGGTTTAGCTGTTGTCCCTTTAAAGGCATATCAACAAATTTTAGATGAAGGTATAAAAAGTGGTGAGTTTTATATGAAAAATGTTGAGGGTTCATGCCTTTTATTAGGTTCATGGCTAGGTGGATTATGTCAATTCATTCATTCAATTGAAATGGAGAAATTAGAAGTTTTATTTGAAGAAGCTATTAAAATTTTTTTACTCTCTATTTCAAACAAATATATGTAGCGTGACACGCGAATTAGAACGATTGTTCAAATCCTTACACTCGTCCGTTTTCATTATATGTATAAACAACAGGAGGTTATTTATATGGATGAGCAAAGAGTCGCAATTATAACTGGCGGCGCTTCTGGTATTGGTAAAGCTTTAGCCATTCAATTAGCAAATAAAGATATATTTGTAATTATCGCTGATATTAATGAAGCCTGTGGCCAAAACCTTGTGAATAATATAAAAAATAATAATCAACTAGCTAGGTTCGAATATTTAGATGTTACTAACGCTGGATCCGTAGAAGAACTTATTATAAAAATAGTTAATGAGTTTGGTAGAATTGATTATATGTTTAATAATGCAGGAATTGCTATGTATGGAGAAGTATACGATATGTCTTTGGATGATTGGAAACATATTATTGAAATAAATTTATTAGGAGTAATTTACGGAACACAATTGGCTTACCAATTCATGAAAAAACAAGGATTTGGTCATATCATTAATACTGCTTCTGCAACTGGTTTAGGACCAGCTCCCCTTTGTACCGCGTATGCAACAACCAAACATGCTATCGTAGGTTTAACAACTTCATTACATTATGAGGCGGAAGAATACGGTGTAAATGTAAGTGTGCTTTGTCCAACTTTTGTAGATACACCCATATTTAAAAAATCAATTGCAATTAATATGAATAAGAATCACATTATAAAACAACTAAAAACAAATAAGCCAATTTCAGCTGACAAGTTTGCTGAAATTGCACTGAAAGCTATTCATAAAAATAAATTAGTAATTTGTCCAATGCCATTAAAAAAAACGATGGACGTATTCTTTACTTTATTTCCTTATCTTCATAAAAAGCTAATGCGTTTCGTATGTCGAATTGGTCGTAAAGCAAAAATGACGGAAATATAAATATCTGATTATTTTTTATTTACAGTTAAAAATAATTGTGATAATATGGAAAAAATCAAATGCAGTGAAGAGAAGAGTAAATAAAATGAATTTTTCACAGAGAGCTCCATTTAGCTGAAAAGGAGTAAAAATTCTTTATTGAACCAAGCCTCTGAGCAGCGCATCGGAACCTATTATTAGGGGATGGTGTGACGGGAGCTCCCGTTATAGAGCTATGGTATAAGCATGAGTTAGAATGCAGTACCTGATAAGGTTAATATGGTGACATATTAACAAACTAGGGTGGCACCGCGATGATAAATCTCGTCCCTAAGATTAAAAGTCTTGGGGGTGGGATTTTTTTATTGTTTTAAAACAATTTGGAAAGCGGGGGCCAAAAATGAAAAACTTTCTTAAAGATTGGAAATATCCTTTATTACTACTGTCCGGTGTTGGTATTGCGAATTTAGGAGCATGGATTTACTTAATAGCATTGAATGTACTTGTCTATCATATGGGCGGATCAGCCTTAGCTGTTGCTGCTTTATATGTAATAAAACCATTAGCCACTTTATTTACAAACGCTTGGTCTGGGAGTATGATTGATCGTTTAAATAAACGGAAATTAATGATTCACCTCGATATATATCGTGCGTTATTTATCGCTATTTTACCTTTACTTCCGTCACTTTGGATTGTTTATGTATTTGTATTCTTTATAAGTATGGCCAGTGCAATTTATGAGCCAACTGCTATGACGTATATGACGAAATTAATTCCAGTAGAACAAAGACAACGTTTCAACTCATTACGTAGTTTAATAGGATCTGGTGCATTTTTAATTGGTCCAGCGATAGCAGGGGTTTTATTAATTGCGAGTACACCAGAGATTGCTATATATATAAATGCTATAGCATTTCTGTTATCAGGATTCATTACATTACTTTTACCTAATCTTGATAAGAAAGAAGCTTCGGATACAACAAGTAATACATTATCTCTTACAGTATTAAAAAAAGATTGGAACACTGTTATAAATTTTAGTAGAAAACATGTGTATGTCGTATGCGTGTACTTCTTATTTCAAAGTATGTTCGTATTAGCAACCGCTACTGATTCACTTGAACTATCGTTTGCGAAAGAGGTATTACTACTAACAGATAGTGAATATGGTTTTCTAGTTAGTATAGCTGGTGCAGGATTTATTTTAGGTGCCATAACAAATACAATTTTGTCAAAGAAATTAGCACCTTCACTTCTAATTGGAATAGGATCATTATTCATTACAATTGGTTATTTAATTTATGCTTTTTCAAATGTATTTTTAATAGCTGCTATTGGATTCTTTATTTTATCTTTTTCAATGGCATATGCAAATACAGGATTTTATACATTTTACCAAAATAATATCCCTGTTCATATGATGGGACGGATTGGGAGTATATATGGACTTGTTATTGCGATAGTAACAATCTTTATTACAATATTATCTGGTGTTGCGACTCAGTTTATTTCTATACAACTTGTAGTTATTGTAGGTTCATTGGTCATGTTATTTATTACTATCGTCTTGTGTGTGTTTACTTTATTCCCAGCACAATCTAAGTTGTATTCTACTGAATCAATAAAGTGAAACTTTAATCAGGGGGCATCCCCCACTGATTATCAGCCCTCACCAATCGGGCTTTTACGGGCAGCCCGATCCCTACTTAACTTCTTTGCTTTCGCTGAATTTTGAGATGGGGGTCTTACTGCCCACAAATAGCGGGATAAATTCGAAATGAACTTTGTGTTCTCATTAACAATTTATCGTATTTAATAAAAGGGTTCTTTCCCCTTTATATGGAAAAATTAATAAGGGGAAAGAACAATACCGAAAGATAAGGGTGGTTGTCGTGATAAAAACAAAAGATGAAATTGATAAAATTGTAAAAGAAATACAAAAGAAAATAGATTTCTTTGGAGTAGTTTTAGTAAAAAAAGAAAAAGACTTAGTCTATGAAAAAGCTTTGGGTTACGCAAACCAAAGTGAATGTATAAACAATACGATACAAACAAGATTTGGCATTGCCTCAGGATGTAAAATTTTCACTGCAATTGGCATCTGTCAACTTGTTGAAAAAGGTTTTATTTCTTTTCATACAAAATTAAAAGATTGTCTAGAGATAAAATTTCCAAACTTCGATGAAGATATTACAATACACCAACTACTAACGCATAGCGCTGGTATACCAGATTATTTTGATGAAAGTATTATGGATAACTTCGAAGGTCTTTGGAAACAAACACCTATGTATCTATTAAAGGACTTAAAAGACTTTTTGCCATTATTCCAAAACAGAAATATGATGTTTGCACCTGGAAGTAAGTTTCACTACAACAATGCAGGTTTTATCATACTTGGATTAATAATAGAAGAACAGACGGGACTTAAATTTACGGAGTATATAGAAAAGAACATTTTTAATCCGATTGGCATGAATGATTCTGGCTATTTTTCGTTAGATAGATTACCAAGACATACAGCTCTAGGATATATAAAGGACGAAACCAACCAAAATTGGAGAACAAACGCCTACTCTATACCGATAAAAGGAGGAGCTGATGGAGGTGCATATGTTACTGCACCAGACATGCTGAAATTTTGGGCGGCCCTATTTAATAATGAAATTTTAGGAAAGGAATATACAAAATTACTTTTAACTCCTCACATTCAAGTAAATGATAAACAGTCCTACGGCTATGGAATATGGATTGAAACACGAGAAAACAAGGTATTCAAATATCATGTAATGGGGTATGATCCAGGCGTCAGTTTTCGCTCGGCTGTATATCCAGAATTAGGAATCACTTTAGTTATTCCATCGAATAAAGGGGCAGGACCTGAAAAATTAATGACAGAAATAGAAAGAGCTTTTTAATTATATGGATTTAAAAGAAGAGATACAAAAATAATTTAAACGGGTTCATGATTGTTTCTGTTTTGAAAAATATTTTAGTTAACGAGGAACCCTTTATTTAGTAAATAAAGGGTTTTATAATTTCACAAAAATATATACAATTATATAGATTTTATAATTTAAAAACATTACTATATAGTTTTAAATTTTAATTATTCATTCATATGAAAGGGCGTGTTGACAATTTGTATATGATCAACGGTAGTGTGTTTATTATTTTAGGAGTTATTTGTTATTTAATTGTACGTGGAATATTAATTGGTACCAAAAATACAAAACATGTGATTTGGTGGAAAGAAATAATAAGTTTTTTATTTGTGATCTACATTTGTATGGTTGTTGCAGTAACTTTATTCCCTTTACCAATCGGTTTTCCTTCTAATATTGAAAATCTAAATCGCTCGGTCAATATAATACCATTTGCATCAATTATTAAAGACATCAATCAAATTGGTAGTGCTTATGATGGAGATGCCCTATTTATGATTGGTCTAATTGTAAGAAATGTAGGCGGGAATATTTTATTATTAATGCCTTTAGGATTTTTAGCACCAATCCTATGGGATAAATATAAGAAATTCAAAAATACAATTTTATTAGGATTTTCTATATCAGCTAGTATTGAATTGCTACAATTAATTGAGTCTTTATTTAGTGGAGTGGGACGTATTACTGATATTGATGATGTGATCTGTAATGTTATAGGTTCTATTGTTGGATATTGTATTTATATTATCTTTTTAAAAGCTATTAATAAATTTAACATTCGAGTGTTGGGTAAAGCTAATTCTAAAGGTGTGGAATTAGTTGATAAATAGGAGTTTAAACGAGTTATTAAAGGCGTACGAGTAAAAAGTACGTCTTTTTATTTTTATAAATAATGCTTAAGGCTGATGAGAAATCACATTTTCCATCTTACACTTGAAAGTAGCTATCGTATTTCAAGTATGGAATGAAAAGAGGAGAATATAATCTTTAAAGATAAACAAGTTTATAGGAGGATTCTAAATGGATATTTTACTTGTTGTTCTTATTATTGTTTTAATGCAAAGTAAAGAACGAAAAGTGAAAATAAACCGTATTTGGCTCATTCCGGCTTTGTTGTGTTTTGTAACAATCCAGTCCATTATTCATATGGGACAAATAACTTTGCTGCAAGGACTACTGTTTGTTGTAATGCTTGGAATTGGCTTAGGTCTAGGAATTATACGGGGAAGAGCTTTAACATTTCGATTAGATAGTAAAACAGGTCATGTACTACGAAAAGGAAATTGGGTAAGTGCAATAATCCTTCTTGTTATTTTAGGAACAAAAATTATGATTAAACAAAGTATGTTTTCTGGTAGTACGCACCAGACATTAATGGTTGTAACAAATGCCTTTTTATGTATTACATTAGGCACTGTGATTAGTAGACGTTATTATATTTGGAAAAAATATAATGAATTAACACAAAAAGCGTAAATACATTCACCCCTTGTTTAACATTGCTAAGAACGGTAATACTAATTAACATTGAACTTTTACAACAAGGGATGATAATATGATATACATTTACACAGATTTTGGTGGAACACATACTACCTCACTAGCTGCAGCGTATCATTTGAATAAATTACCAACGGATCGCAAGTTAACGAAAGAAGAAATTTTGAATGTAGATTACTTTAATAAATTGAAAACAGAAGATATGGGAAAAATTATTTTTCATGGAATAGACGAAAACGGTCATCCTGTATATACGATTGGATGCGGCGCATCAAAAGTTGTTGTACCTGCGATGAAGCATTTAGGAGAAATCTTGCAAAAACATTATCAAAGTCATGAAAAGATTATTTTTTCTAATACATCACCAACCGTACCTTTACCAATGACTTTCGGTGGGCTGTTTTCTAGAAGGTTCCATATCGATTTTATTGGCGTACCGTTACTCGTATGGGGAGCAAAAATTTGCTGTGATAATATACAAAGGCTTGTTAGTTATACAAAAGAAGCTGGCCGATTAACGAATGATTATGTTGTAATTTTAGATAATGAAACTTTTAAATAGTATATGATAACAAGAAAATCGAGCAAATTCCTTGATTTTCTTTTTTATTTGTGAAATAGACAAGAAATAGTCACATTTAATATGCATCTACTATAGCCAAAACAATAAAGTCCTGTTACTATTACAGGGATATTCTCTTTTCGTAACATAAATATATAGAAAAGTCAGAAAAGAGGAATTGAATTAAGGGAGGAACAACATGAAGCGTGTTGCTTGGATTACTGATAGTACAACTGCGAGTTTTAAAACAGAAGGAGATAACTTTGTTATTCCAATTGAAGTTATTATTGATGGTGTGTCGTACAAAGATTGTGAAGAAGGTGTGCGTGAGCGCGTTTATAATGCTTTGAACGAAGGTAAAACTGTCACTACATCACAGCCTAACATTGGGGAAATGGTAGAGTTATTTTCGAAATGCAAAGAAGAATATGAAGAAGGATTTGCAGTTGCTATTAGCGGAAAAGTAAGTGGAACCTATCAAAATATGAAGTTAGCTGCAGAAATGGCAGGTTTTCCATTAACGGTATTAGACAGTGAAACAACAAGTTATCCAATGGATGAACTAATTAGAAAAGCGAAATCGTTATACAATGATGGTATGACTTTACAAGATATACACAAAACATTAGTAGAGGAAAAAAGAAGACCTTTTCATGTATTTCCAAAGAGTTTAAAAGGTCTATATGCAAGTGGCCGTGTAAAGGGTATTCAATTTTTACTTGGAAGTTTATTAAGTGTCAACTTAATATTAGAAGTAAAAGGTGGAGAGCTTTTACTTGAAAAGAAAGTTCGTAAAATCCAAAAATGTCGAGAATATATTAAAAATGAACTTGAAAAAGAATTACCAAAAGTACTTCACATGTTCCATGCTAACGATAAAGCTGGAGCTGAAGAATGGATTGCAGATATTAGAAAAGCATTCCCTGAAATGGATTTCAAATTATATCCATTACCAATTTCATTTGCGGTTCATGCAGGTGAAGGTACAATTGCAATTAGTTATTAAAGTAAAACCCGTGAATGATTCACGGGTTTTTTCAGAGTGTCGGGAAAGACCTTATATACTATAAGGTCTTTTGTACCTCTTAAAATGGCTTGAATAGCGTTTATTTGAGGTCATTAGGTAGTTAGAGATTGATGACTATCTTTAACGAAAAAAGTTGAAGTCATATTTTTTAATGTTAATAAATCAGAATATTCTTTCTTTTATTTCTGCAGTTACAATCTATTTACATATAAGATTATTAGGATTATATTGACAATGAAAGAGAAAACAATAGATGGAAGGGGATGTTTTTATGTTTAAAAAAGCAGCACTAGGGATTTCATCGTTAGCAATCACAGCGTTCGTCGGATTAGGGATGGCAACAGAAGCTTCAGCTGGACCAGCAGCACCACTTACTTCACTAAACGTCGTACAAGTAGAGTCTGAGCTAGGCGGGGTAGAAACAATTAATCAGAACAGCTTCAGCACATCGCGTAACCACGGGGGAAAATATTTATATATTACAACGAAAGAAATGGGCTATGGCCAAAACCCATTTGCTAAAATGAATGGTTCTAATGTAAAAAGTATTGATTCCACTATAATTGGGGGAAGACCAATCGTTGGCTGGTATTATAAATGGGATGCTTCTGGACACCAACAAGGAAACTTTGAGTACCAAAAGACATCTATAAATGCACCATTTAATACAATGCGTACATCAATTTATATCCAATAATTTTGAAAGCGTTCGCACATATAGAATAGTAAAAAAGGTACTTCTAGGAGTACCTTTTTTTGATTTGAATCACGTTCATCTATATTTATAATCCCGATTCCACAGCAAGAATGCTTCCCATAAAACAAAATCCTAAATGTCTATAAAATTGTTATGAACGCGTAGTACAAGTCCTCTACAATAAAAGTGCGTAACCTTAAATATTTTAAACTCAATGAAAAAGGAAGAAACTGTAGTACTTACGCCGCAGTTTTTAATTCATACATGAATTCACAGTTTTTAGATATATAGACATAAACGTACTACCTGCTACTCTTTTTTTAATTCAAGATTAAAAAAGGAGTAGCTAAACTTATATAAGCGTAGCTTAATGGGTATGTGGCGGAACCTAAAATTAATTACATCTTTTTCATAGTATAAATAATTTTGTATAGGGCGATGAAAGGATTTTTTAAAATAATAAAGAAGTATGTATAAACAAATATATATAAATGGTTGTGATTAGGATGAAAATCAGTAAGTTTGCAGAAGTAAATAATGTAAGTGTAGATACGATTAGACATTATATGGACCTTGGACTTGTTATTCCTGAGAAAAAAGGAAGTCACTATTTTTTTGACGAGTATTGTCAAAAGGATATAGAACTTATATTAGAGTACAAATGGCTAGGGTTTAGCTTGAATGAAATTAAAGAACTGTTTCTTTATAAAAATTTAGGGAAATCCTTAGACTATGAAAAGGATACTTTTTATCAAGCTTTATTTAAAGTAAAATATGAAAAGATTGTACAAGAAATAAAAACCTTAGAGGAACGAAAAGATAAATTAAAGGAAGCGTTACATAATTTATCTATAGAAACTGAAATTTCGAGTTCAATTTTAGGGGTAGATTTAAAAGTACTTCATTTATTTAAATGTGTTAAGTGTAACGGAAATTTAATTCTTGAAGATGGCATTATCAATAAAAATCAAATTATTGAGGGAAAGTTAATTTGTAATTGTGGTGAAGAATACGCGATTATTTCAGGGGTTTTAACAGCTGGCAACTCATTGAAAGCATGTGAAAAGACATCACTTGAAGATTCTATTTCGGATTATATCCATGAAACTGATACTGCTTTTTTGGAAAATGTTCAAAGAGGAGGAGAATGGGCGAAAAAGAAACTAAATCAACTAGATTTAAATGAAAAAATACTACTTGATTTAGGATCTGGTATTGGGTTCTTTTTACGAAATATTTATGAAGAACTACCGGAAGAGTGTTTATATATTGCTGTTGATCGAGATTTGAATAAACTTTTACTTTTAAAAGATGTAATTGAGAGAAGAAATGTGAAAAGAAATATTGTATTTATCTGTGCCGATTTTCTAAACATACCTATTCAGAATTATTCTATTGATATTGTAATTGATCAATCAGGTACAAGTAATTATAGTTTTGAACATGAGGAGTTCTTATTGTGTGAATTAAATTCCCTTTTTAAACACAATAGTTATTTATTAAGTTCGTTTATTTTATTCAATAAATTTAGTATAAATAGCCAAATTGCACCTAGACTCAGAGTGAATTTTACATCTGTAAAAGTAACGAAAGAAATCCAAAGTTTACAGTTTCAATCGATTGATGAAAGTACTTCAAATTATTTGATACGAGGGGGAAAGTACGAGGATTTCTTTGTTCAAGGAGAAGAAATTTATACATATTCATTTTTCGGAAAAAGATGGGGTTAACCCCGTCATAAAAAGTCCGTTTTTATAACGGGACTATTTATGACGATTCCTATTTATACTTTTTACGATTAAAAGAAAAAGAGAATGTTAATCTAAATGTTTAGCACTCACTGGACAGTCTCTTGTCGGTGTATGTCTAGTAAGAGAAAAGATAGCCAAACCTAAAGATAATAAAACTAAAGATCCACCAACCCAGGCCATATTGGCAACATTATGTACTTGTTTTAAAGCTATACCTCCAACTGCAGAGCCGAGTGAAATTCCTATTTGTAGGGCTGAATTATTAAAACTTTGCTGTATATCTGACGTATCCGGGGCAGTTTGGATTAAATAACTTTGTTGAGGTGGTGCAAGCCCCCAACTCAATGCAGCCCAAACTATCATAACAGGAATAAATAGAATAATAGAAACTGCCGTAAACGGTAATATAAATAAGATTAGAGCAAATAGAGTAATAACTATCACAATACTTTTTTGAGCGCCTATTTTATCTGATAATACACCGCCAAACGCTCCGCCACTTACTGCAGCTATACCAAACACTAAATAAAATATGCTAATCCAATAAGGGCTTAGGTGAAACTTATTTTCTAAAAAAGGAGTAAAATAAGCATATAGAGTATAGTGTCCTGCTAACATAAACATGGTAGCTAGATGGGCAGATCCTAGTTTAAGACTACAAACGGCCTTTAATTGGATAGATAAAGGAGTTCGGTTTTCCTCTCCAGGTATTTTATCTAAAAATACTGAAATTAAGATAATAGACCCCAATGATAAAATAGCTATACATAAAAAAATAATTCTCCAGCCAAATGTGTTTGAAATTAATATGCCTAGTGGTACTCCTAGTACAAGTGAAGAGCTAATACCCATATAAATTAATCCTAATGCTTTTGCTCGATAAGCGGGATTAACAATTTTAGCTGCAATTGTTAGGGAAAGTACTACAACTAAAGCAGTACTCATAGCAGTTAAAATTCTTGCTATCATCATAAAAGTAAAGTTCGGACTAAAATAAGTAAGTAGATTACCAATTAGAAAAATGTAAAGTGAAATAATATATAATTTTTTTCTTTCCACTTTACTTGTGAAAATCAATAATACAGGACCTGCTATTGCATAAGTAAAGGCGAAAATTGTAATTAATTGACCAGTGGAACTTAATGAAACATTAAAATCTTTAGCGATGTCTGGCAATATTCCTCCAACGATAAGCTCTACAAGACCTACCGCTATCGTTGCTAAAGCTAATATAAATACTTTGAAATTCATTTTTTATATTCCCTTCTCTGCATTATTTACCGTAGAACAAAAAAACTCCTGACTACAAACGCTAAAAGACGCATTTTGTAGTCAGGAGTTGTTGGTTCCTGGTAGAGACCCCCAAGCCATATTCTTGGAGTTATACATGATTCTCATATGTAATTAATCAACGTAATAGAAGATACCATATTATTTTTTAGATTTCAATAAAAAATTTGCATTTGTACATGTGATCTTATTAATCATTTTATTTTTTATCGTTGTAGGATGCACTAATATCTTCAGTTGATGTGCACGGGGTTAACCCCATCTTTTTTCATTTCTTTGTAGTAATTTTTAAACACAGTGTATTGATATTGGGTTAACCCGAGAATTTACACTTTATGTAATACAAAGAAAAGTGAGGGGAAAGTGATGGGAAGTTTACGATTACATATAGAAAATAAAAAAAGAAACCAAGGACTAAGAAATATTTGTTTATATTCAATTGCAAAAACAGTATCACTATTCGGTAGCTCTATTTATAGTTTTGCATTAGGATTGTATGTTTTACAAATAACCGGATCTGCGTTAAATTTTGCGATTACGCTCATATTAGGAACATTTCCAATGATTGTTATGAATCCATTTGCTGGTGTCATTGCTGATAAGGTTGATAAAAAGAAACTCGTCGTTTGCATGGATGTATTAAGCGGGTGCTTATTAATAACTGTTTATATATTAAGCAACTATTATGGATTAAACTTATTCATTATTTATACTACTACCTTTCTTATGACAGTATTTACAACGTTTTTTGGAATAGGATTAGAGGCCGTAAAACCGAATATGGTTACTAAAGAACGGTTAATGCGTATTAATTCTATAAGTAAAATTATCGATTCTATATCTTTAATTTTAGGGCCTATGTTAGGGGGCATTGTTTTTGCAGTCTTTGATATAAAAGCTTTTATCATTATTAACGGTATTTCATTTATCCTTTCGGCTATATCCATATTGTTTATAAACTTTAAATTGTGCGAGCAAAACATAAATGAGGAATGTTCAATTAGAGAAATTAATTTTATTGAAGATATAAAGGAGGGATACTCTTACTTATTGGAGCGGAAAAGCTTAAAAAATACTTTTAGTATTTTAATTTCCCTTAATTTCTTTTTAGGCTTTGCTGTAACTGTTCCATTTCCATACATTATTAACACAGTTCTCAATCTTAGTTCTAAGCAATTTGGTATGATTCAAGGGACTTTTCCGATAGGTATGATAGTTGGTGCAATATTAGTAAAAAAGATAACTGATTGTTTTTCTTATTCTTATCTATTGAAGAAAATAAGTTTTATGTTGGCAATTTTTATGATAGTTTCAGGAATACCTGTTTTATTTAAATCTATTGTAGTAAATAATTTGGTATATGTTACTACGTATTGCATGATTATGTTCTTTTTAGGATTTATGATAGCACAAATTGATATTCCTTTAATGTATTTCATGCAAAATGAGATTCCTGAAGAATATAGAGGAAGAGTTCTTAGTATTGGATTAAGCTTAGGTAAAATAATGCAGCCAATAGCACTTGCAATATCAGGACTATTATTAAATTTCATTCCAGCCTACACGCTTCCCATTGCAGGGGGGATTGTATTTTTTATTTTGAATAAAATTTTAGCAAATAAGTTAAATTTAGAAATTCATTCAAAAGATTATAGTGTTTAACGTAACTTAAAAAGCGCAGGATTAGAATCCTGCGCTTTTCTATCGTAATTCAGCTGTTTTTCTAATAACAATCTTATCAATTTCATCTTCTTCATCACCAATAAATAATCCTCGTTCTTTTAAATATGCTTCAAAATATAAATCTGCTTCAGCGCGTTCGTCATATGGCTTTACAGAGAGAACGAAACCTAATTTGTTTTGTTCTTCTAAATGAGAAGTGGAGATGTAAGCCGGTACATTATGGCGTAAAAAGAGTTCTTTAACCGGAATAATCATATCTTTCATTAATTTCGTTAGCATACCCATTTCAAACTCGAAATTAAAGCGATCTATACTAGATAAATCAGCGAATACTACACCGATAAAACCTGTATTAAATACTTCTTGATATTCTACATCTTCGTCATGGCCGCCGTAAAAATTCTTTTCGATTAAATAATTTACAAAATAAGCAACGCCATCACTTTGTTCAAATGGTTTCGTTGAAAGAACAAAGCCAATTTTCTTTTGTTTATGTAAATACACACATGACATGTATGCTGAAATGTTATGTTCTTTAAATAAAGCACTTGTTGCTCCAGAGAGACCATCTAATACGTGATGAACAATTTGAAGTTTTTTACGAGCGAAATAATAGGATTTCTTTTGTAACTCCAATGTATCAATAAAGACAGAGCCGATAAAGCCTGTATTTGAAATAATAGGTGCTTGCTTTTTTCTTCCTCTGCGCTTTAATGGAGCCATTGTTAAAATCATCCCTTCATGTACGTTTAAAATAAAAAAGAACGTTTGTTCGTATATTTATATTTTACTATTAAAACGCTATAAAGTAAAGGATTTTTGATGAAAATATAACAAAAAAGACACCTTATAAAAGGTGCCTTAAACGCTGTAGGGAATAGGGTTTACCCTAACTATTTATATTATGATACAGAAACAATCTCTTCTGTATCTTCTACATCTAAATGACAGTCCATAGTACGAACATCTTGATCTTCATGACTTCCGAAATAAATAGTAATTTTCATATGTATCGCTCCTTTATTCTAGGAATACCTAAAATAATTACTAGTAATGTTAATATTTATTATATACCACTTTTTTCATTCCGACAACGTTATATCATTTTTAATTATTTTAAACTATAGAGCACAATTTAAAGAGGTACTTTTTATAGAAAAAGGTAAATTTCTTCTATATTATATTTAATATAGAAGAATTCGAGGATTACTTTTTATGAAAAGGAGAACTATTGATGAATTATAAACAACTATTAATAGATAACTTTACATTTAAAACTTCATATGTTGCGCAATTTGTGCCCGGAATGAATATAAAAGAAACGAAAGATTATATTGCTGTTGATTGCGGATTACCTGCAGATACATTCAATGTCATCACTCTATTAAACAATAATTTAACGGTAGGGATAGAGAAATTATATAAGGAGGTAGACTACTATAATCAAAAGAATTTTCCAATGAGTGTTTGGTTATGGGATGAGGAGCAAGAGCGGGATATAAAAAGCAAGTTAATTAAAATTGGTTTAAAAGAAGCGGAACAGAATATTGCGATGGTAGCAGACTTAAAAGCAATTTCTCCAACAATAAACATGCCAGTAAGTTTTACAATTCAACAGGCATCTTCACCTGCACAAGTAAAAAAATTTGGAGAAATGTTAGCTAATCTATTCGGCACATCAGAAGAAGGTATACATGTACAAGCATTCTATAATCAAATTTCTAATCTTGATTTATGGAACAGTGAAAATATGAAACTATTTTTAGGATTTTATGAAGGGGAAGTCGTAACTGTTGGTTCATTGATATGTTCAAAAGATAGTATTGGTATTTATGATATCGCAACTAAAGAGGAAATGAGAGGACGAGGATTCGGATCTACTATGTTCAATTTCCTTCTGCAAGAAGCACAAAAATTAAAAAATATGTATTGTGTGTTACAAGCTTCACCCGATGGAATCAACATTTATAAAAAATCGGGATTTCAAGCTATCGGCAAAATGACTGTATTGGAAAATCGACATTTAATTGAGTAAATCATTCAAGTTAAATCGTCTTTATATAGGAGCTTATAAATCGTTATGAAAAAGATATATCCCGTTACAATAATTTGTGCCTTTATAGTAATAAGTATCTTTGTTTTTCAGAAAATAAATGAACATAAGTATACTAAAGCTATTAATCAATCAAATCATATAAAAAATATCGCACATAGAGGTGCTTCTGCGTATGCACCTGAACATACAATAGCAGCATATCAATTAGGCCAACAAATGAATGGAGATTATATAGAAATTGATCTTCAAATGACAAAAGATGGACATTTAGTGGCTATGCATGATGAAACATTAAACCGTACAACGAATGGTACTGGGCTGGTAAAAGAGCATACATTAGAAGAAATAAAGCAACTAAATGTTGGCTCTCTTTTCAATGAAAAATATCCGAATTTAGCAAAGAAAGAATTTGAAAATGCAAAAGTCCCAACAGTAACAGAAATTATTGAAACGTTTGGGCATAACGCGAACTATTATATTGAAACAAAAACACCTGATGAATATCCAGGAATGGAAGAAAAATTATTAGAAATTATTAATCACTACGAAATACAGGATAAAGTTATTATTCAATCGTTTAGTGAAGAAAGTCTACAAAAGATTCATAGCTTAAATAGTAATATATCCATAGTACAATTATTACCTTATAAAAAAGCAGTTCAATTAACAAAATTAGAGATAGAAAAGTATAAAATGTACTGCATAGGTCTTGGTATGAATTACAAATATATTGATTCAGATTATGTAAATAAAATAAAGAAAAACGGATTAGAAGTTCATCCATTTACAGTAGATAATGAAAAAGATATGAAAAAGTTACTTTCATGGGGAGTCGATGGGATGTTTACTAATTATCCGGATCGTTTACATTCAATATTATTGGATTTGAAAAGTCATGAATAAGAAGTGTTATTCATAAAGGGAAAATTTACACAACCTGTATATTAGGATTATCAATGCAAGAAGGCATGTAGCATATAAAAAGAAAATACCAAAAACCGCAACTGGGAAGACTTAGGTTGTGGTTTTTTTATTGCTTCGATTTCAACTTACAAAGTTTGAAGCTAGAAGTGAAAACCTTTTTAGCTGAATTGGCTTCCTATGTATTTGTACTTCGTATCGTTCTAGGTATATGTACAACCCGTGAGACGAGTTTTGCATAGGATAATAGAAAAGGAGATGTTGCATATTGAAATACCACAATAGAAATGTAAGTAATCTGAATAAATTAGCGGATAATACGAAAGCTGCAGCTTTTAAGTGGTATCAGTACTGTATCGACAATGGAATTGAAGTATTAATTTATGAAACAATCCGAACGGTCGAGCAACAACGTGAATATGTTCGTAAAGGAGCATCACAAACGATGCGCTCATATCACTTAGTAGGACAGGCATTAGATTTTGTTCCAATTCAGTCGAATGGTACAGAAGATTGGAATGGCTATAATAAAGAACCGTGAGCATCAGCAATTCGTTATGCTAAACAAATTGGTTTTGAATGGGGCGGTGACTGGAAAGGATTTGTGGATAGCCCGCATTTGCAATATAACTACAAAGGATATGGAACGGATACTTTTGGAAAAGGTGCTCAAAACGTAGTGGCTCCTCCCACGTCGAATGATAGTGTAGGGATTGCTTATATTAACGGTAGTAATGTAAATTTACGAAAAGGACCTGGTACTGGATATGGCGTTATTCGTCAATTAGGGAAAGGAGAGTCCTACAAAGTATTTGGGCAATCAAATGGCTGGTTAAATCTCGGTGGCGATCAGTGGATTTTTAACGATCCATCATATATTCGTTATACGGGAGGAAATGTGCCAACACCTTCACAATCATCAAATGAGGGTATAGGTGTAGTTACTATAATCGCTGATGTATTACGTGTTCGTACCGGCCCAGGAACAAATTACGGCATTGTGAAAAACGTGTATCAAGGTGAAAAATATCAATCATTTGGATATAAAGATGGTTGGTATAATGTTGGTGGAAATCAATGGGTTTCTGGTGAATATGTTACGTTTGTAAAGTAAAAATAAGAGCCGTCCTGTTGGGCGGCATTGTATTTTAAATATTCATAGGGCGAGCACTCATGATATCATTCGTGATACATAGATTATAATTTTTCATTCTAATAATCAGAAAGTAATCAAAATGTAATTAATTTCAACTACGCTTTTTATATTTTTTTGATACACTGGCTACGAGGGGGATACCAATTAAGGTGGGTAAAAACCAAAACCATATTGGCGGAAGTAAATTTATAATGGGAATATGGATGCCGACATTTACTAAAAGTGCAGTGACTGCACCTATATAAGAACCTAACATACCTCTAATGTGGTGATAGAGCCAATTTTTCCAACGTTTTTTTCGTGCAAGGTATCCATAAATCGCAAATGAATAAGAGAAGATTGCTACATAAAATAAATATGCGATTTTATCCCAGTTTATAATGGATAATATAATGGCAGTAACGGTGATAACGACATAGGATGCGTGATATATTTCACCCCATTCCGTATGTTTACCTTTCTTCTTTTGAGCAACCATCGCTATTATCCCAGTTATTAAACATATCGTTCCAAATAATATGTGGATGGTTAAAAGAATGTTGAAAATGCTCATCATAATTCCTCCCTTTTTATTTTTATAGTATTGCAGCATAGGAGAAAAGTTGAAACATATTGTTTATTCACTTTAATATATTGAAGTAAAGGTACTTCAAGAACAAGTTTAAACGGACAAATTTTTCTTGAGTTTAGTGAGACACGTATTACGTGAAATGAAGGAGAGACTTCCATGTTTACATCTATTACATATTTACAATCAGGGAATGACAAGCAACAAAAAATATATGATGTTTTGAATAGCCTAAACATAATGGAGGATTTAGCTTTATATAATCCTGTTCTTTGCGGGACAATCCCGATAAGAATTGATACTCCTCAATCTGACTTAGATATTGTAATGGAAGTATATAACTTTGATGTTTTTGAGCAGGAAATGAGATCTTTATATGGTTCTTATAGAGGGTTCAATATAAAAAAGAAAAAAATGAAAGGTACTGAATCGATAAAGGTGAATTTTGAATTCGAAGGTTTTGAATTTGAATTATTTGCTCAACCTAAGCCAGTGCGTAATCAAAATGCATATAGACATATGATAGTGGAACACATGTTATTAATGCAGCATCCCCATATAAGGGAAGAAGTTATTCACTTAAAGGAACAAGGTTTAAAAACAGAACCTGCTTTTGCTCAAGTATTAAATATTGACGGAGATCCTTATGAAGAGCTTATTTTATTAGGGCAGGAAATGAAATTGTGGTAAATAAGATACATAAAAAAATCCTCCAAAAACAAAAGAGGATTTTTTTTTATGCCGTTAACTTCCGAATTAATTCACTGAGCAATTTAATTCCGTTAGTCATTTGTTCTGGAGTAGCATATCCATATGATAAACGAATGTACTGATCTGATTCTTCTTCATAAATACGTCCCGGATTTAAAAGAATTCCTTTTGATAGTGCCTCTGAAAATAGTTTTTTCATCGGAATGTTATGTACAACCTTTAGCCAAATAAAAAATCCACCACTAGGAATATCCCACGATGCAATATCTGCACAATATTTATTTAAAGCTCGTATCATTATTTGTCTTCGTTCTTTCAGGTGCATTCTTACGTTTGCTACATGTTCTTCATAAAAACCTTCATTTATCCATTCAGCAGCTACTCTTTGAGATAAAGAGCTGGATCCATAGTCTGTTTGCATTTTTATATCTGACAATCTATCAATAACAGGTTCTGGTCCGATTATCCATCCAATTCTAAGTCCTGGGCTAAGTGTTTTAGAGAGACTACCAATATATAATACATGTCCATGTTTATCCATCGACTTTAAAGGAGCTGGAGGTGATTCATCAAGCCATAACTCTCGGTAAATATCATCCTCGATGATAGGCAATTGCTCTTTTTCACATATTTTTAATATTTCTTTTCTTCGCTCTTTGGACATCAATATCCCCGTTGGATTTTGAAAACAAGGGATTGAATATAAAATATTATTCTTTTGACTATATTTAATTCGCTTTAATAAGTCGTTAGGTAAAATACCGTGATGATCCATTGATATACCGGATAAATTTATATTTGCTGATTGAAAAACATGAAGTGAATATAAGTAAGAAGGTTGTTCAAGTAAAACAGTTGATTTTCTATGTAAAAGACCAATTGATATTAATTGTAATGCTTGGAGTGCACCAGACACTATTAATATAGAACCCGGTGATGCATGTATTCCAAATGATTTTACGTATTTACTTATTGCTTCCCGTAACGGATAAAAACCTTTTTGTTCTTCGTATCCGAAATAATCTAATTCCTCACTGACGTTTTTTATTATAGATTGCATAGTTTCGAGCGGGAAAAGATGAGGTGCAAGTTCACCTTTACTAAGATGGATAAGCGTTTTATTTGCTTCTGCTGCATTTATTTCTCGCACCATTAACTTACTTGGTTTATGAATACCTGCCTTTACATATTCACTCCAATCGGGCGGGGGATTAGTTGCTAATAATGACCATGTATTATTTGTTACAATTGTTCCTGCTCCGATTTGTCCTTGAATTAAACCATCTGCCATAAGTTCATCTAGCGCAGTTATTACAGTACTTCGATTTACATGAAATAATTTTGCTAACTGCCGCTGACTAGGGATTTTACTTCCAATTGGCCATTCTCCGTTTTCAATTTTTTCTTTCATATAGTCTATTATCTGCCGATATTTGGGCACTTTTTTATCGTTTGTCATATAAAAAACTCCCTCGTTTATTTAAAAGTGGTTGGTTTTTCCGATAAATAACTGGTTGAAGACATTGTATCAACTATTAAATATGATGAAAAGAAATAATTGGTAATTTAAAAATGGTTGGTTTATTAGGGAGGGAGAGAAAACATGCATAATAAAAAATGGGATTTACGCATTATATGTGCTCACGCTTTTACAATTCTTATATGGGGAACTGCTTTTCCAGCAATTCGTATGGGGCTTGAATCTTATACGCCGGAACACCTTACTTTACTACGCTTATTAATCGCTTCATTTATACTTTTGTTATTTTCATTTATATACAAACTACGACTACCGGATTTAAAGGATATCCCAGCATTTTTTATATTTGGTGCTTTAGGGTTTACTATTTATCACATCGCATTAAACTACGGCGAAAAAACAGTAAATGCTGGATCTGCAAGTTTAATAATTTCAGTCACTCCAATAGTGACGGCAATTCTTGCTTTTGTTTTTTTGAATGAAAAAATGAAATTAAATGGCTGGATCGGTGGTGTAATGAGTTTTGCAGGAATTGCCTTAATTTCATTTAGCCAAGGCGACGCTATTCAATTAAATAGCGGGGGGTTATTTATATTATTAGCGGCGATTTCAGAAAGTCTATTTTTCGTTTTCCAAACATCTTACTTAAAAAAATACGGCTTCTTACCATTTACCATATATACAATTTTGTCTAGTACTATATGTATGCTTATTTTCTTACCCGGAGTTTATCAAGAAATACTAGCAGCTCCTCTTGAAGTTAACTTGAGCGTTATATATTTAGGTGTCTTTCCAACAGTACTCCCGTATATTGCATTGGCCTATATTATATCTCGTGCTGGTGCTTCTGAAGCAACAAGTTCTCTATATTTAACGCCAATAACTGCGTGTTTCATTGCTTGGATATGGTTAGGAGAAGTGCCAACTTTAGTTTCGATAATTGGCGGAGTGATTACTATACTTGGAATTCTGATTGCTCATATACCAGTATTAAGAAAAGAAAAACATGGGAATTTAGCAAATAATCAATCCGTATAATGTAATTCAATAATGACTTTAAGATACTTTTTTATATAGTTTCTTTCTTATGTTGATAAATATAATATTTTGTATTTCAGTTAAATATTGTATGTTACATTTTATGTAGTAAGCATTTTAAAAGGAGCTGACAACATAATGAATGGAAAAAGAAAAATTTTCACATGTATTTCTATTGTAGGAATCGGACTAGCTAGTTTTTCTAATTCTAGTTTCGCAGCAAGTGTAACGGACAATTCAGTACAAAATTCTATTCCCGTAGTTAATCAACAAGTAGCTGCTGCAAAGGAAATGAAACCATTTCCGCAGCAAGTTAATTATGCAGGTGTTATAAAACCGAATCATGTTACACAGGAAAGTTTAAATGCTTCTGTAAGAAGTTACTACGATAATTGGAAAAAGAAATATTTGAAAAATGATTTATCTTCTTTACCTGGTGGTTATTATGTAAAAGGAGAGATTACAGGTGATGCAGATGGGTTTAAGCCACTTGGAACTTCAGAAGGTCAAGGGTATGGGATGATAATTACAGTATTAATGGCTGGTTATGATTCGAATGCTCAAAAAATCTATGACGGTTTATTTAAAACAGCAAGAACTTTTAAAAGTTCTCAAAATCCTAATTTAATGGGATGGGTTGTCGCAGATAGTAAAAAAGCACAAGGTCATTTTGATTCCGCTACTGATGGAGATTTAGATATTGCGTATTCTCTTCTTCTTGCTCATAAGCAGTGGGGATCTAATGGAACAGTTAATTATTTGAAAGAAGCACAAGACATGATTACAAAAGGTATTAAAGCTAGTAATGTTACAAATAATAACCGACTAAATTTAGGAGATTGGGATTCTAAAAGTTCACTTGATACGAGACCATCTGATTGGATGATGTCACACCTTAGAGCATTTTATGAATTTACAGGTGATAAAACTTGGCTTACTGTTATTAATAATTTGTACGATGTTTATACGCAATTTAGTAATAAGTACTCTCCAAATACAGGACTTATTTCAGATTTCGTTGTAAAAAACCCACCACAACCCGCACCTAAAGACTTCTTAGAGGAGTCAGAATATACAAATGCATATTATTACAATGCTAGTCGGGTACCATTGAGAATTGTAATGGACTATGCGATGTACGGCGAGAAAAGAAGTAAAGTCATTTCTGATAAAGTTTCTTCGTGGATTCAAAATAAAACGAATGGAAATCCTTCTAAAATTGTGGATGGTTATCAATTAAATGGATCTAATATTGGTAGTTATTCAACTGCTGTATTTGTTTCACCGTTTATTGCTGCAAGTATAACAAGTAGCAATAATCAAAAGTGGGTAAATAGCGGTTGGGATTGGATGAAGAATAAGAGAGAAAGTTATTTTAGTGATAGTTATAATTTATTAACTATGTTATTCATTACAGGAAATTGGTGGAAACCTGTACCTGATGATACAAAAATACAAAATCAAATAAATGATGCAATTTATGAAGGATACGATAATTAATTAAATTTGAGAATGGTTACTCAAGAAAGGAATTAGCATACGCTAGTTCCTTTTTAATATTTTGTAAAACATTATCCATTCTAAAATTTGCATAGATATACTTGCTTTTTTCATATACATAGTTACTAATGACTCGATTTTTTCGTGAGAGGAGCGTATTTCTTGGAAAAAGTATTATTTTTCGGAGACCCAGGTATTGATGACTCATTTGCCATTATGTATGGCTTACTGCATCCCGAAATTGAAATTGTCGGTATTGTAACTGGATACGGAAATGTTGAGCATATACATGCTGCACATAATGCAGCGTATATTTTACAGTTAGCAAATAGACAAGACATTCCTGTCATTAGTGGTGCAACAAAACCACTTACAGAAGAAATTACTACGTACTACCCTGAAATTCACGGAGCAGAAGGATTAGGTACCATCCATGTTCCAGAAAGCGTATTATCTATTCCAATATACAATTTTGGCAGTATTGCTGCGATTCTTATAAAGTACGGAAAAGATTTAACGATTGTTGATGTAGGAAGATCTACCTCGTTAGCAATTGCTTTTAATTTATGGAATGATTTAATGCTAAATGTAAAAGGAATCTATTTCATGGGTGGTGTTTTTTTAGAAGTAGGAAACGTTACGCCGTTAGCAGAGGCAAATGTGTATGGAGATCCTATAGCAAGTAAAATTGTTTTCCATCAAGCAAAGAATTTATTAATATTCCCTTTGAATGTAACAAACAAAGCTGTGTTAACACCAAATGTGTTTGACTATATTCAAGCTAATTCAAAGAATCCATTCCATACGATAATGAAACCAATGTATGATTACTATTTTTCTGCATACCAAAAACTTAATCCATCTATCGAAGGGCCATTGCTTCATGATGTGGTTGCTATAAGTGGATTAGTAAATCCAAACTTTTTTGAATTTGTACATCGTACAGTGAATGTTGATACATACGGAGATACGAAAGGACAAACATTTGCTGATTTTCGCCTTAGCTCTATATCTGAAGGAGCCCATATAGCATTAGAAATAGATGAACAAAAATTTATTCAAGATTTTATAAAAATTATGTTATAAGTTGTTGTCGAAAAAGGGAATTATTTCAATGCGTTGAATATAAACATACATCCTCTATATAAGGGAGCTTACAATATTGAATATCCAGTTAAAGGTTGTTACGAGAGAAAATTGGGAAGAAGCATTAAAACTACAAGTTAAAGAAAATCAGTTGAAATTTGTTCCACCCGTAGCAGTTTCGCTTGCTAAAGTATATATAAAACCAGATGGTGACAATGTAGAGTACATACCATTCGCTATATACCATGGTGACCTTATGGTTGGTTTTGTTATGCATGCTGTTGTAAGAGAGACATCGGATATGTATTGGATTAACGGATTTATTATTGATCAATCGCAGCAAGGTAATGGTTATGGAAAAGCAGCATTACGAGAAAGTATTAATATAATAAAAAATACTTTTAAATCGTGTAAAGAAATAAGATTAACAGTACATAAAGATAATCTCTCTGCAAAGAAATTATATGAACGATATGGTTTCATATCATTAGGACAAGAGTATGATGGTGAGCAAGTATATCGTTTATTTGTTTAACTATTAGGAAGTAAAGGTGTGAAATGAAATATGCAATTTACTGAAGTGAAAATTGAAGTGTTCATTCCTGAAGAATATATTGAAACATTAAGGGATGAATTAAATAAAATTGGAGCATGTAAAACGGGCGAATATGACCATTGCCTTTCCTATAGTTCAGTGAAAGGATATTGGAGACCTTTAGACGAGGCATCTCCTTTTAATGGAGAAATTGGGCGAATATGCGAAGGGCAAGAATGTAAAGTTGAAATAAAGTGTAAACGAGAAATTGTAAAAGATGCTCTTGAAGTTATTAATGATATTCATCCGTATGAAACACCTATGATTTATATTATACCAATACTAAATGACTATTTTGAGCAACTATACATTGAATAACTAGGAGGGATATCAATTGAAAAGTAAATTCCATCATATTGTACGAGCAGTCATGATAAAAAATGAAAAAATATTAGTTGCTGAATATATTGGCCATTATTATTTTTTACCTGGTGGCCATATTGAAATTGGAGAATCAGCAGAGAATGCATTAATAAGAGAGCTAAGGGAAGAACTTGGAGTAAACTGTAGTATACAACAATTTTTAGGAGTCATAGAAAATCAATGGCAAGATAAAGAAGTACTTCATCATGAAATTAACCACATTTTTGAAGTAGAGTCACAAGATTTACATACGGACTTAACACCGAAATCTAGCGAGTCTCATTTAGCATTTCACTGGATAGATTATAATAAAGAAGCCTTAAATCATTATGAAATCATGCCAATGCCATTAGTGAAGGAATTACTAGAAAGAAAGTTAAGTGATGAACTACTAAATTGTTGGATAAGTAATTTTTAAATCACTCTATTTATAGTAAATAGGTCCATCGCAAGGATATAAAGAAAATAGGCTAAAAAACAAGGTACATCACCTAGTGTAAGTTCATATTTTGTTGATGTACGCATTTAGTCTATAGTCTTGTTTCTATTTTGTTTTACAAAAATATATAAACTTTAACGTTTGGGCGAAATTTATATTTATAAATGGAGGGGTTCGTAATGAATCAGTTTCAACATGAATTACAAACATTAAACCTTAATGATTATCAAACTGGTAATGTTGTGTATTGGGATCAACAACAAAGTCAATATCCATATTATTACATCCAAGGCGATGCACGTCGTTGTGGCGGATGCGGAGGTTGTGGTGGACGCTGTGGCGGTTGTGGCGGCGGCAGATGTGGTGGTTGCGTAGGTTGTGCCGGATGTTTTGGTTGCTTTAATTGCTGGAACTGGTGGATCATTTAAGTATAGAAGATCAAAACTATTTTACATGAAAGAAAGGTGTAAATACTGTTTATACTTTTCTTTCATGCTGTAATTTTGTATTAGGATTAAGGAGGATTTATTTGTATACATACGAAAAGTTGACTTCTTGGGTAGAGAATATAAAAGAAAAAAATCATAGTTCTGCTACAGCACTTTGTATTATAAAAAATAATAAAGTCGTATTAGAGCATTATAGCGGTTATCACTCAAATACAGCGACTAATAAAAAAGTAACTGCATCTTCGCAGTTCAACGTTGCTTCTGCTAGAAAAAGTTATTTAGGATTAATGATAGCGTATGCGCTTTACGAGGGGAAAATAAACTCTATTGATGATGAAGCGATAAAATATTTTAAAGACTTTGATCCTGCATTGCTTGGTAAAACAACGATAAGACATTTAGTAACACATTCGCACGGATTAGAAGAAATGAATGACGGGACAATTTTTCGTGAATTTGAACCGGGACAAGCATGGGCATATAGAGATATTAATGTAAGAATGATGACACGTCTTATTTATCAGCTATATAACAAAAGTTTTCCTGAATTGTTAAAGGAGCGTGTTTTTAAGCCTGCTAATTTTCAAGAAACAGGTTGGAGAGTTCAGCGAGATGAAAATTTAGTTGGCGTTGTTAATAATCCAAATGAAGACGCAATTAGTGAAATTGGTACGGTAGATGACGGTACTGAAAAAAATTTGTTTGTCTCAGCTAGAGAATTTGCTTATTGGGGCAATCTTCATTTAAATCAAGGTGTGATAAATGGTAAGCAAATTGTGCCAAAAGAAGTTATAAAAATCGCTACGAGTTTGCAGAGTCCAACATATGTAAATAAAGAGCTACCACAAAATGGCTTGTTTTGGTTCGTTCAAAATGAACCTGCACAATTAAGCGAACTTGGTGAACGTGTTCCAAAAGGGTCATATCAAATATTAGGGATTACTGGACCGACTATTTTAGTAATACCTGAATATAATGTAGTTGTTGCAAAAATGTATAACAAAAGATATAACTACGGCGGTGATAATTACTTATATTATTTACGTGAATTTAGTAATTTAGTCGCTGATACATTTAGTAACGGTAATAGGGCATAATTACTCCTATAACAAAAAGGAGTGATTGTAAGTGAAAGGTAAAGTGAACAAAAATAAAAAACAAAATATAAAAGATGTAAATACAGAGCAAAATGCAATTTATAGCGATCCTAAAGATGCAGCTAATATGCAAACTGTACCGCAGCCGAAGGATTTTGATGAAATCGAATATTAATTTTTCATCCGACTATATGATGAATGAAAAATACGTCTTAAGTCTCATCACATATAAGAAATTATTTGATAACATATATACATAAGCATTTGAAAATGGCTTATCTTAACAAAGCTTTCTTTAGAAACATCTGATATAACCTGCAAAAGACACTTCTTTATGAAGTGTCTTTTTGTGTATATGAACTTAATTACCATTTTCCGTACAGTATCTTGCAATTTACGATGGATATACTAACTGTGAAAATCCATGTCAAGATAAAAGAAGGGGACAGTTAGTATGAAACAAACTTCTATAAATCCATTACTAATTGTTCTAGGTACAATCATTGTTCAAATTGGCCTTGGAACAATTTATACATGGAGTTTATTTAATCAACCCCTTGTAAGTAAGTTTGGATGGAATCTTAATTCAGTAGCGATAACTTTCTCTATAACAAGTTTTTCTTTATCATTCTCAACTTTATTTGCAGCAAAATTGCAGAAAAAATTAGGACTTCGGAAACTTATTGCTACTGCAGGAATTGTTTTAGGACTCGGCTTAATACTTAGTTCACAAGTTTCTTCCTTACCACTATTATATTTATTAGCTGGTGTTGTTGTTGGTTATGCGGATGGAACAGCTTATATTACATCACTATCTAATTTAATTAAATGGTTTCCAAATCGGAAAGGGCTTATTTCAGGTATATCTGTATCAGCGTATGGAATGGGCAGCTTAATCTTTAGGTATATAAACGGAAATCTTATCGATAACCTTGGTGTATCACAAGCATTCTTATATTGGGGTATTATCGTGTTACTTTTAGTGTTAATCGGATCGTGCTTCTTACATGAGGCAATTGTAAGTAATGCTGTAACTGAAACATTGCACAATGACTATACTCCGCGTGAAATGATGCGAACGAAACAAGTATATCTGCTATTTTTTATGTTATTCACCTCGTGTATGGGTGGTTTGTATTTAATCAGTATGGTAAAAGATATCGGTGTACAACTCGTTGGACTTAGCGCAGCAACCGCTGCAAACGCCGTTGCTATGATTGCAATTTTTAATACAGTAGGTAGAATTATTCTTGGAACGTTATCAGATAAAATCGGCCGAATGAAAATTGTCTCTGCAACGTTTATTATTATAGGATTGTCAGTCTTTACTTTAAGTTTTATTCCACTAAATTACGGAATCTATTTTGCTTGTGTAGCAAGTGTCGCCTTTTGCTTCGGCGGTAATATAACTATATTCCCAGCTATTGTCGGAGATTTCTTTGGATTAAAAAACCATAGTACAAATTACGGGATTGTCTACCAAGGTTTCGGATTTGGTGCGCTTGCAGGATCATTTATTGGAGCGATACTCGGGGGATTTCAACCAACTTTCATTATAATCGGTGTTTTAAGTGTTATTTCCTTCATTATTTCAATATTAATCCGCCCACCAAATGTAGAAAAGAAAAAGGAACTAAAACATTTACATCGGAAAGTAGCTTGATACTAAAAAGAGTCCTAATATAGGGCTCTTTTTTATGTAGAGAGAATAGAGTTATTTAATTTAAAATGAAATGATTTGAGAAGCAATAAAGTTGTTTATTTCTTGATGAACTAAGTAGCAGATACGTAGAATATTCATATTGTTTTATAAAGGAACTAACATGTTGTTAAAAAACATTTAGAAAATTACAGTTAACCAACTTTGTGATGGAACGTTCACTTCATTCATAGATCATTATTTTCTTATAAGTTTACAATGAAAGTAGTTGGCTTATATTGATTACAACCATAATTTCTTCTGTTGTGGCATTCGCTACAACAAATATTGATGACATTTTTATACTGCTTGTTTTATTTTCACAAGTAAGAACAGAAGTAATTAGGAAAGAAGGAAGAGCTGTCCGCGAAAAAGCTATGAGAAAAAAGCTTTATATTGTTATTGGACAATATGTAGGGTTTAGTATGATAATTTTTCTAAGTATCGTTGGGTCTTTAAGCTCTTTTTTTATTCCTGTTTCGTGGATTGGGTTATTAGGATTCGTACCAATTTATATGGGGGTTAAAGGACTATTCTCGCTTCGTTCTAACAAAAGTAATGAAGTTATTGATAACACTTCCGATTCATTATTTAAAGTAGCTGCGATTACATTAGCCAATGGAGCTGACAATATCTCAATTTATATACCAATGTTTGCTAGTCAAACTCTTGAAGCAAATATCGTTACATTAGTTATCTTTTTTTCCATGATAGCGATAGGGTGTTTTATTAGCTACAAATTGATAAGAGCTCCTATTCTAGCTAAAGCACTTGAGAACAATTGTCATATTATTGTTCCAATTGTTCTAATTGGTTTAGGAATGTGCATTCTTTTTCGCAGTGATACAATTGGACTATTTCATTATTATTTAGAAAAACGGTTAAAAAGTATATAGAATTTGTTAACGTTAGTATTTGGAATACAAATGCAATAAGGGCGAGGTTATTATTAATTTCAGTATTAATTGAATCAATTTTTATACTAAAACTGCAAGAACGTACTTTGGATAATCTTCCTGAGGTACGTTCTTTTTTATATCAGTAGCCTATTCTTATTAACTCCACCAATAGCAGTAAAGGCAAGACTTAACTAACTTATATATATTAAAAGGAGTTAATGGTAGAATGAATAGAAGACAGAAAATTCCTTTTATTAAAAATAGAGGAGGTACATATGAAAAAAGTTAATGTTACATACGCGATTTTGTACGATAAAACTAATGAAAAGATCTTAATGGTAAAAAACAAAGGGGAAAATGGTTCTTATTATACATTACCAGGTGGCGCAGTTAAACTAGGAGAAACATTAGAAGAAGCAGTAATTCGAGAAGTAAAAGAAGAAACAGGGTTACATATAAACGTAAACGGGATTTTTTCTATCAGTGAAGCCTTTTTCGAGGAAAGAGATCATCATGCAATTTTCTTTAATTTTCTAGGCGAAATAATCGGCGGGGAGACATATATATCAAGGCCAAAAGAAATCGAAGAGATTACTTGGATGGAATTACATATAGCGGCACAATATTTACGCATACCAGAACATTTACTATATTTATTACAAAAGAAAGAAACAGTACCTTATTTTTTTAACGGAACAATCGTTCATCAATCTTCATAAAAATATTATCTCATGTAAGGCGGGGAAAACATGGAGTTTATCGTTAATCACAAACAATTCACTCAAGCACTTTCAGAAGTCAACAAAGCAATATCAACAAAATCTTTAATTCCTATATTATCTGGTATAAAAATAACTGCAGATCAATCTGGAATTACTTTAATTGCAAGTAACTCGAATATTTTTATTGAAAAATTCATTCCTGTTTTAATTGAAGACGAAAAGATTGCAACTATTTTAAAGGCAGGAACTATTGTTGTACCTGCAAAGTATTTCATTGAAATAATAAAGAAAATGCCAAGTGATATAGCAATAAAAAGTAAGAATGAGCAAATTATTAAGATACAATCAGAAGAAATCACATTAAGTTTAAATGGATTTCCTGCAGATGAGTTTCCGAATGTACCGCTTATAGACAATCATGCAGAAATCAAGGTAGAGACAGAGCAATTGATTGAAGTATTTAAACAAACAGTCTTTGCGGTAGCAAAAAATGAGTCTAGACCTGTTCTTACTGGGGTGCATATAGAGTTATCTAATAATAAGTTAATTTGTGCTGCAACTGACTCACATAGACTAGCGATACGCGAAACATTACTTTCCTCAGATGTAAAAGCAAATTGTATTGTACCAAGCGCAACCATTAGTGAACTTCTAAAATTAATGAACAGCAATTCGGAATTCGTATATATCTACCTTTCAGAGAGTCATATTATATTTACGCTCGGAACAACTACATTATATTCAAGACTAATTGAAGGGAAATATCCTAATATTTCTAACCTTATTCCAAATGATTTTAAAACGATTATTAACGTAGATAGAAAAAAGATATTACAAGGTGTAGACCGATCAAGTTTATTAGCAAGTGAATGGGCTAATAACAATGTTAACTTAGAAATCATAAACGAATCCACAATTAAAATTTCTTCAAACGCTTCTCAAATTGGGAAAATATCTGAAACGCAACAAATAGATGCGATTCAAGGTGAAAAACAATTAAATATATCTTTCGATGGGCGTTTTATGGTTGATGCTTTAAGAGCAATAAAAGAAGAAACGATTACTTTAAGTTTTGGAGGTTCTATGCGACCGATATTGATTGAAGCAGGAGAGCAATCTGCAGCAGTACATCTTATATCGCCAGTAAGAGCTTATTAAGGATAGAGGAAGGGATTAATAGACAAAGCAGCAATGGTAATCTGAAATACAAAGCAAAATAATAATAACCTGAATATAAAAGCCATAGATTAATCGATATGGGGTGAGTACGATGAAGAAAATAATTGTTTTACTCATGGGTATAGTTTTAATTATTTTTGCTTTTTATCAATACAACAAAAAAGACTATGCAGCTAAAAGTACTAACTTGTATGTAGAAAACTTTAAAGGGGAAAATGATTCAATAAAAATACAATCTGCTATTAATAAAGCAGAGTCTAGTAAAATTAAAACTGTATTGCTTGATGATAAAAAGTATAAAATCACGTCACCAATCATTGTTAAAAAAGGTGTGAAATTATTATTTGGTTATGGATCCCAATTTGTAGTTGAGGGAAACTTTAGAGTTTTAGAACTAGAGAAAAACGCATCCATTGAAGGAGCGTATATAGCTATTGACGATCCTAAATTTAACTCTGAAGTTATTTATTTAGACGGTAAAAATAAATATTATAACACTTGGAACAAAACACAAATAAAAGATATAAATATTATCAATTGGACGGAAACGAATAAAGGTACCGGAATTTCTTTATACTCTGCTGGAAAAGAAAATGAAATTTCGTTTGTTAACTTCGAAAATATTAAAGTTGTAGGAATGGAAACTGGACTGAAATTAGTAGCGAAAAAACCGAGCACCGGACAAGCTTGGATAAATGCCAATCGTTTTATGAACTTTTCTTTAGAAGACTGTGTAAATATGATTTATATGGATAGTCAAGTAACTGCGCCAAATGAAATTAGTGGGAATCAATTTACAAACCTTCAAATACAGCCTTCAAATAAAACAAAAAGCATTATACAGGCAAGTGGTCAACATAATGAATTTCATGGGATGGTGTGGGATTTAAATAAAATAAAACATGAAAACGAACTCATTGAACTGACTGATAAGAGTATGAATACAGTGGTTGAAATGTCCAGTGTACCAGCAAATAGAGTATTAGATAGTGGGAGATCCAATATAGTGAAATAAGTTTAAATACAGAAAAAAGAGCGAATTCTTTATAAGAGGATTCGCTCTTTTTATATTTTAAAATTAAATTTCCTTCCACCAAGCGGATAAAGGATAGTCTGTAGATTTTAACGTAATAGATTCGCCAATTTGTGGCGTTGTAATTTTAACTCCTAAACGGTTAGCTTCTTTCGTAACACGTTCTATCGGGTCACTCCATTCGTGTAATGCTAACGTAAAAGCACCCCAATGAATCGGAAGAAGTAATTCTCCTTTAACATCAATATGAGCTTGTACCGTTTCTTCAGGCAACATATGAATCGCAGACCACCTCGGATCATATTGCCCGCATTCCATTAATGTAAGATCGAATGGACCGTATTTATCACCAATTTCCTTAAAGTGAGGGGCATAACCGCTATCACCACTAAAGAAAATTTTAGTCTCTTGACCAAGAATAAGCCATGAACACCATAATGAACGATCTCTATCTGTCATACCACGTCCAGAGAAATGCCTTGCAGGCGCACATACTAACTTAATATTATCAAACGTAATTTCGTCCCACCAATTATGCTCACTAATTTTACTAGGTGAAACACCCCATTTAATAAGATATTGTGCAACTCCAGTTGGAACATAAAAGTGTTTTGCGCGATTTTTTAACTGCATAATACTTTTGTAATTCAAATGATCATAGTGATTATGAGAAATGATAATCGCATCAATTTCTTGAAGGTCATCACGTTCTAAAGAAAAAGCACCACTATAGCGTTTACTATTAAACAAAGGAAATGGGGAAGAGGCATCTCCAAACATCGGGTCTAATAACAGTTTTTTACCTTCTATTTTCAAAAGAGAAGCAGAATGGCCAAACCATGTAACACTCTCTAACGCTTCATTATCTTTATTTGATAAAACAACAGGCAAATCCTTTATAGGACGCAGCTTTGATTTCATTTTAAAGTAATCCGTCATTAAACTTATAATATCTTTCGGTTTAAAACTCATATCAGTATGAATTTGATTTGTATATTTCTTATTCATTCGTTCTCCTTTTTACGATTAACAATTTACGTATGTTGTTATTGTAGCTATTTGTAGTTTAAACTATATTATTTTACCTTTCATCTAAAATGCCTTGTATTTCATAAATCCGTCAAATTCATTATTTGTATCTATAAAGTACAAATCGCATAGCAGCAGCTAAGACAAATATTAAGTACATGTAAATTGTTTTTATTTAGTAAATTCCTTCTTATACGCAACAAAGAACATATGTTTCATTGTATGTTATAGAAGAAAATATGTCTCTAATAAAAGAAAGGAAGGAGAGGATGTAAGTGCAAATAGAGCGAAAAAAGAAATCAAAATGTAAACTATCAAAATCTGAGATAACGCAGCTATATGCAGAGGGGAAAAGCACCTCAGAGATTGCTACACTTGCTAATGTGTCTGCAAGGTATATTCGTATGGTTTTATCAGACAGCAACGTCCCAAGGCGCGCTATAGGGAGTTGGAAGAGAAAGTATGACATAACAGAAAATTATTTTAAAACGTGGTCAAATAACATGGCTTATATTTTAGGATTTATAGCAGCTGACGGCGTTATACAAAAAGAAAACCAATGTGTCAGTATATCACAAAAAGAAAGTTATATTTTAGAAGATATAAAAAAAGAACTAAAAACAAACCAGCCACTTTATCAAAACAAAAAAACAGGCGTATATATGCTAAATATTAATAGCAAAACAATAAAAGACGATCTTATGAACATACATGGAATCAGGCCATGTAAATCATTTAACATCGAATTTCCTTTTGTACCAGAAGAATATTTGCATCATTTTGTTCGTGGGTATTTTGATGGGGATGGTTACGTCAAGTATGAAACTTATACAGTTAATTTCGTAGGTGGATCATATAACTTTATGAATTCTTTACATCAAATTCTTCAAAATCGCAATTTACGAGCCGATTTACTAAATCAAAACAAACATTATCGCGTTATTTTATCTGGAAGAAAATCAATACAACTATTTTCAAATTGGATTTATAAAGACAAAGATATTTATTTGCATAGAAAATATGAAGTGTTTCAGAAAGAAAGTCTGAGTTTAGATCAATTACAAGATCGAAAATTAAAACAAACTCAAACTGCCGTTAAACAAAGAAAACAAAATTTCCTTGAAGAATATATGAAAAATAAATGTAATGCTACAACTTGTTCAAATTTAGAAATAAGCGAATCGGCTTTCAAACGTTGGCTAAAAAATGATAATCAATTTAAAAGAGATTATGAAAAGATTAATTTAACAATGTCCACTAGCGATAACTAAATATAAAATCCTAAAAAACCTTAGAATAGGTATGAAGATAGTTATTCTAAGGTTTTTTATTTTTAAATCATAAAGGATTCTTAATTTTATTGATTGAATATAGTGAATACATAGATTTTACAATTTTCTTGATAAAAAAGGAGAGAGACACCTTGCGAAAGAAATTTATCAATCCAGAAACGATGCCACCAACTTTTGGATATTCACATGTAATGGAAGTTAGTAACGCTAAACGAACAATTTACATATCTGGACAAGTAGCGATTAATGCTGATGGTCAAATAGTTGGCGTTGGCGATTTAGCTACACAAATGCGACAAGTATTCGAAAACCTCAAAAGTGCATTAGAAACTTCGGAATTAAAATTTAATGATGTAGTAAAATTAACATTTTTCTTAACAGATATTTCTCAAATGGCCACTGTTAGAGATATACGAGATCAATACGTTGACACAAAGAATCCACCAGCAAGTTCAGCTGTCGAAGTTAGAAAGTTAATTAACGATAACTTATTAATTGAAATTGAAGCAATTGCTGTAGCAAACTAATTTTAAGAACTTATTCGTAATCATATCAATGCAATTCGTTTAATGCGTTCAGTTAAAACGAATTGCATTTTTTATTGTCTTAAATATAATTTATATCTGGAGACATTTTCATCAACAACTTATAAAACAAACAACTAAACAATCCATCATACAGAATGATTAAAAAGAACGAGGGGAGGCTAATCACAAAACAAACTTATTTATAATAAGTTTGTTATTTAAAGTTAGTTAACATAATATATATTATAGGTAGTTATAGAAACAAAGCGATATCAGGTATCAAAAACCAAGTAAACTATACTTAATGAGATGAAACAGAGATTTTTAGTGAGATTTACACAAAATTTTATCTAAACGAATTTCTACAGTTTTTATCATTTATTTTGCTATAAATCCTTCACAGCAAATTCAAATCAATAATCCATTAAGAATTATCGAATCAAAAACATTTTTGATCGACAAGAAATTTTTTATACAGAAAAATTATTGCTATACAAAATATAAATTATTATATTCATTTTATGTTTTACTTTATGAATTTGTTGCTATTTACACACGTTTTATAACTTTAGATTATTTGTTGCTATTTATGCTTGACTTTCATTACACTCATTGTTTTTTATTCTAGTTAACATAACGCTTATTTTTAACATAAAAAAATCCTCCTCACCTTCAGGAAGATTTTTTGTTTGCTATTATTTTATTTATATCCTCTAGTAACAATCCCAATTGTAAATGACATTGGAAAAATCTAGATTTAACAAATCTTCCTTACGTATAAAGAAATTAGCAACGCCAGAATCTCCCCACATAATATTTAATGAATCATCTGTATCGATTTGCAGTAATAATATATCATGTTGTTGGTATTTTTCTTCCCATTCTCTCGGATCTGTCTGTGTAAAAAATGGATAACCACCAATTTTATGTCCTTGATCTTTACATAAATCATCATACAGTTCGCCTAATTCTGTATTATTTTCTTCATCAACAATTTCTTCCCAATCAATTTTATCACTAAAAATCATTTCAAATCGATAATCTCTTGGTGTTACTGGCTGATATGCCAACTCAAACTTTAGTTTTGCTGCTTCAGGTATGATAAAGTCTTCTAATTCTAAAGTGTTTAAATAACTAAAATCAGTAATTACCTTATTTAAATCTTCTATAATTGTAGAATGATAAATAATTCGAAAGTCTTTTTGGATTGTTGGATGATCAAAATCTGCTCCATAAAGCTCATCATCAGCACTTACGAAAAACTGTAACATTCCCTTTTGAGGCATATATTCAACATGCGGAATTTCTTCAAAGTTTAACTGCGCAAGCAGCATCATAGGTTGTCCATTTGAGTCTTTAGGATGCTCTTGATCTATAGGTAAATACGGATATCCACCAAATTTACTTTCAAAAAGCGTTGTCTCTGCTTGCGTTCCAGACACTTTAATATACGGTTTCACACTTTCTTCTAAAATACTACGATACTGTTCTAGTTCTTTCGGAATTTGAAGTTGATACGTATTCTTCACTACATTTGCCTCCCTTTAGTAATGAATTGAAAATGCCTAACTTAATTATATAGTAAGCGATAGCTTAATTGAAAATCGTTAAAAATCCATTTTCACCCTCATTTTTTGCGCGCTTGGCGGACAAAGTAAATTATGCTTTAAAACCTTTTTATTAATAGTTCGAATTAATTCCGCTGCTTCTGTAGTATTTGTATTTTCTTTTAGTCTTTCTTTTAAATCGTCAATTTCTTTTGAAAGCTCAATCCACCTAGGCAAAACATGATTATTTGCTAAAGTTCTATAAAGTTGCTTTTCAGGATTGTAAGAAAGATCTTTATCGAGATTAAGAGGTTTACCTTTACCAGGTAAATTATTAAATGACCCTTTCTTTTCTGCCTCTTTAACGATAGAACTAATATGATCCTCATACGTATAGGACCAAACTTTTTCATCTTTTACTAAAATCTCTTGCTTTTTTAGTTTTTTATCTAGTTCTTCTTGATTCATAGCTTTTCTCGCCACCACACGCTATCATGACCGCCTTAAAACTCTTCATAAGTAATTTGGATATTCCTTTTCTTTTAAAGCTTTATACAGACATCTATTAGCCGTTAAAAGAGGTTTGTTTTCAAGTTCTCCTACTGCTATGTAAGAATAGAGATGAGTCGCATTAGAATCTATTGATTAAATTTGATTTTCAATCCAAGGAATTTTATTTTCATAAGCATCTTTTTTCCAATGAACGGATCCAGACATTGACAACACATTTCCGAAAATATGTGGATTTTGAAGTGCTGCATAAAAAGCTGCTAAGCCACCAAGGCTGAAACCAGCAATTGTTGTATGTTTTGCTTTTTGATACACACGATATTTAGTTTGAATCCATGGAAGTAATTCCTTTGTTAAAAATGAATTCATTTTATCGTTATAAGTTAGCTCTTCTAATCGATCGACAGGATCTATAGCAACAGCAATACAAGATGGGATTTCTTTTTCGTAAATTAAATAATTAAGTGTTTTTGTGATTGAAAGGTCATTAATGAATGAGTTCCCATCAAATACAATGAGAAGTTCTTGAAGATGTGAAGTGTGAGAATAATCATGAGGCGTATAAATATGAATTTTGCGTGTGTTATTTAAAATCGAACTATAAAAAGAATATGTTTCAATCTTTCCGGATGGATAATCATTTGAAGGAAAACGACTGCTATACTGCACGTCCATACCTATTTTTAACACAGACGCTTTATTGGTACCTTCTCCATCACCTCTCTTTCTCCTTTGTAGTATTCTATATGTAATTTTTTCATTAGAATCCCTATATAAAAGTAGTCGTAAGTTATGTGTTTAGAGAAGTTATTGATTAGAAAGATGATCAATTGCTTGAATAGAAAGTTCCAATGATTTTATTCTTCTTTCTAACAGTGTTCTTTGAGGACTCCCAAGCTTTGACTTAACATAAATCTTTTCAATTGATGGCAACAAACCAATTAGAACATTTCGAGCGTCTGCTAAATCCTCTTGGGTGTAATGATGGGTTTCTTGATTCCAAATACTTTCTAACATAGCTAAGCCGATACTAGCTGCTTTGAGTCTTTTTTTCACTAATGTAGTATTTGCACCTTTTTGAGTCATCTGAGATAGTGCATTTTCAAGTTTACGGATTGTTGACTGTAAAGACTGTATAGATTCTACTTTATCTACATTTGATACGTTTTCCATATTAAACCTGTCCCTTCTTCGTTTCTAAATTAGTTTTCTTGATATTTGATAATACCATTTAGAAGCGAATTTTACTTGAAATATTTGAGTTGGACATGAATTGAAAGGAAAACAGCTAACAAGCTTCTATCTCCTCCCTCTTACATATTCTATATGTACTTCTTTTTTCTCGTTAAAATACCTACATGGACAAGGTGTTAATATTGTATATTTTATGAACAAAAAACGTACAAGCAGCATCACTTGTACGTTTTAATTTTTATTCAGTAAGATAATAAAGTAATAGCTTACGGGTCTTTTCATAATTCATGAAATCTCTATATAAAATGGGATAATTCATAATCTCTGTTTCTAGAAAACGATATTGCGGAAACCACTCAAAAAACGATTTTCTTAACCACTTTATTTGTTGAAACGTAATGTTCTGTTCGTTTCCATTTAGTACAGAATTTAAAGTAGCTGCTATATGCATCCAATAATGATTAAAATTAGCGTTTATACAGTCATCTTCGGTAAATTTACTTTTTAAGTCTCGCTGCAATTTTGCTGTAGCACGATAAGGAAACGGTTTATGAAGTGGAATATGCATTTTCTGCAATTCCTTAAAAATAATTTGTTTTCCTAACTTCAACTTTCTCCTCCTTTATTTCTCTATCCAATTTAATAAGTTTTCATAATGATATTGAGCATCGATATACCCAAGATTATATAAATTAACGAGCTTTTCCTTATTTCTTTCTATTCCGCTTATAGGAAGCTGTACACTTGGTTGAATTACATAAAAATTATCTTTTTGTTCTTCTTGATTCATATAAGATATCGTCTCATTATAAAAACGATAATGGCCTACTAAATTCTCTGCGATTTTCGGATATTTTCTATATAAAATTTTAGCTAGGCCTGAAAATTTATTCCGCTGCTTCTCATATCCTTCTGGCTTTGTCATAATTACAACGTTCTTTTCATAACCATCAGTTTGAGCTTTTAAAACTGGTATAGGATCTATAATTCCTCCATCTAGTAATTTTCGATTATCATATTCTACAGCAGGTGCTATAAACGGCACAGAGCTGGATGCACGGATGATTTTTAAAATATCATTTCCATGTTCTGTTTTATTATAATAAACAGCTTGTCCTGATTCGCAATCAGTCGTCCCTATAACAAATTGTTCATTACAGTTTAAGAAAGTTTGAAAATCAAATGGAACAATTTTATTAGGTACTTCATCAAATAAAAAGTCCATTCCAAATAATTCACGTTTTCGAATTAAATTTCGATAAGATATATACCTGTAATCTGATACTAGCTCTGTATTTACCTTCTTATTTCTCCCTTGTTGACGCGACAAATAGGTTGCTCCCATACAGGCTCCAGCTGATACGCCGACTACATATGGAAAGAATAAGTTCTTTTCCATGAAATATTCGAGTACACCTGCAGTATATAAACCTTTCATTCCTCCGCCCTCTAATACTAAACCGATATTCTTCATTCTATATCCCTCTGCTTCTTTTTTCTTAATTTCATATTAGCATAAGATTTTAAGATGAGGTTATATAAACTAATTACAACAATAACCAGAAACTACTAAAGTAATGTGATAATATCTTTGTGAGTAACATGTTACAATATAAGTAATTCATTCCACATATATTAAAGGAGGAATTTAATATGGGTTTATTTAGCGGTATTTTAGGAAATGCATCAAATACGAGTTCTGAAAGTGTAGAACGTGATTTAGAGAAGATTATGCTAGACGATGAAAAAGTAGAGCATGCTTATAAATTAATTCGTGATCTAATCGTATTTACAAATCGTCGTCTTATATTAGTAGATAAACAAGGAGTAACTGGCAAAAAAACAGAATACCATTCTATTCCTTATAAAAGTATTACACAATATAGCATCGAAACGGCTGGGCATTTTGATTTAGATGCAGAACTTAAAATTTGGGTGTCTAGTATGGAGGAACCAATTACGAAAGAATTTAAAGGTGACGATAGTATTTTAAGCATTCAAAAAGCGCTAGTAACCTTTACGACAAAGTAGTGGTTTTTGTATCTTTATTCATTTTCAAAATTACTAACCCGAGTATTTTGGAAGAACATACATTATTTTTGTATATTTAATCTAAAATAACATAAAAAGGTAAAGCGTATTTTAAATGCTTTACCTTTCTTTTTTGTAATAAACAAGTGTAGTTTTATCATTTAATTTCTTTATTACTTCTGTTCTTTTATACCCCATTTTCTCGTATAGAAAACAATTTCTTTCTTCTTCTAAAATCGTAGCAAGTTCAAAACTTCGTGCTTCTGGAAACATTTCTTCAATTAAAATAAGTACCTTCTGAGCAATTCCTTTCCCTTGATAGATTGGATGAATAAACATTGGACTAATCCAAAATTTATAAGGTAGTTCTTTTGCGGATATACATATCGCTCCAACAAGTTTCGAATCTATTATCACCTTATAAAAATTACTGCTGGGATTATTTATTCTAAAAATAGTTTTTTCAATAGTTTCATTTGCTGGATTTGTTTCATAGTCTTTATATTTATGTAATAAAGGGCTAAATGAGTCTATTTGCATTTGAAATATAACTTCTGCATCACTTTCTGTCGCCTTCTCTAATGTAATCTCCATGTTACCAATTTAGACGCTTTCTTAAAGAAGTAATATGAGCGGTATGGTGACGACCATGCCATGCATATAGTCCTATTGCAACAGCAAGTTTTGTTTCACCAGTTTCAGGATGGTTAAATGTCTTTTCTAAATCTTCAATTTCTAGAGAATATAAAAGATTAACCCATCTTTTATGTAATGAATCTAGCATTACTAGTGAAACATCTACCGGTAATTTTGAATCAGGTAACTCTGCCCACTTCTCTTCTTTATACGGCTTAATAGTTGGATTCTTTTCTGTCAGTGCTAATTTAAAGCGTATGTAGCTATTCATATGGCTATCAACGACGTGATGAACTACTTGACGTACAGTCCAACCTCCAACGCGATATGGTGTATCTAACTGCTTCTGATCTAAATCTTTAATTGCCTTTGTTAGTTCATTAGGTAAATCTTCAATTTCTTGAATCCATGTATCAATCATTTCTTCAGTTATAGGACGTTTGTATGTAAATTGGCCAATTGGATAACGTAAATCATTCATGAATAAGTCCTCCTTATTATAAGTGCGAAGTATTTCTCCAAATATAGTGTACAAACTTCACATGTTCTCCATTTAATTCTACAGATGTTATATCTGATTCGTTTTGATAAGAAGAAAATCCGCTTTTTTCTAGTACAATTTGTGATGCGAGATTATTAGTCGTTGTTTTAGCATGAACTTCAGTAATTTCATTATTTTTCGCTACATCTAAAATTAATTTTACGGCTGCTGTTGCAACTCCTTTTTTAGTAAATTTTTCTCCGACACGATACCCGAGCGAACTAATTCGAGTTTCCGTATCTATATCTACTAAATTGATTCGCCCTACAATTTCTTTTTCTTCATTACGAATTAAATAAAAATAAGAATCTCCATCTGCCTGTTCTATTAATAAATCGTCTAGTAGTTTTTGGAAATATTCAAGTTCAAAATATTTCGAGCCACGATTTGGTACCATTGTTTCAAAAAAAGATTTATTTGTAAGTTCAAACGTAAATAAATCCTTAGCATCTTGTTTCTTTAGTTGCTCTATGTATATTTCCATTCCGTATTCTCCTTCTTGATTTACTAACTGTTATACATTCTTTTTTAATCAATTATATTCCTGCTATTTCTTTCGATTAAGTAATACAGATAGTAGCACTTTCGGATGAAAGAGATGAAATGGACTACGAATTAAATTCATCACTCGTACTAACCGAATATAAACATCAGAATTACTTGCGGATAGTCGATATATTTGCTTCGTATACCATAGTTGAAATTTTTGTTTTGTAGTTAATTCTCTCTTTAGTTGCGGGTGACGTGATATTTCTGTTGTTGTCATATCCCAAGGCGTTTCTATTATAGTAGCTGCCTTTTTATAAAATTGTTGTGTAAATGTTTTATCAAGTTGTTTTCTATCTTGCAAAAGTAATTGCAATTGGTGAGCCTCCATAGCAGCAACTGATACGCCTTGGCCGAAAACGGGATCAAAACGACATTGCGCATCTCCAATAACTAATAATCCTTCTGGTACATTATTCACTAAATCAAATCGCCGGCGTACTTGATAAGGAATTTTGTATGTCTTTATACCAGTAATTCCCTCAGCCTTATTTAAGAAGTCTGTAACATTAGAAATTGATAGATTTTCAGCAAAATCATAAAACTCATCATCTGTTTGTGGTGCTTTCTCATTTGCGTATCCACTAAAAGTAACAAAATAACGATTATCTTCTATCGTTTGAATAAGAACGCCATAAGGGTTATCAGGGAAACTAGGAGACATTAGCATATTACAACAGTCTAACTCCTCATTTTCTTTAAGTTTGAATATTTTCGTTGCGTAAAATAAATCAATACGAACTTTCTCTTCTTGTACTTTAATTTCGTATTCTCGTAGCCACTCTATACTTTTTGAGCCAAATCCACTCGCATCAACTACAAGATCCGCATGAACTTCTTCTTGTGTGTTTGTCTCTAAATATTTAACTTTTACTCCACACACTTTGTTAAGCTTTGCATCTACCAATAACCCTTTAACCAATGTTTCATATTTAATAGTAATATTTGAAATTTGATGTATTCGTTTTTGAATATGCCATTCTAGCAAAGGACGACTTTGTTGAATCATATGTACTTCCCCTATGAACGATTGTTTCCATAGACCGAATTGATGCCATTTCAAATCACGCGTAAAGTTGTTTATAATACTACCCGCTTCTATTAATTCGTTCGTAATATTAGGAAACAATTCTTCAATTGCGTTTTCTCCACCTTTTAATAACACGTGAGGATGATTACTTTGTGGAACTCTTTTTCTCGAAGACTTTCCATCCCATCTTTCACCAGCTTCTATAATGATTACTTCTTTAAAAGAAGTTGATAATGCTTTTGCTGCAAACTTTCCTGCCATACTTCCACCAATAACGATAGCCTTATTAAACATATTTTCCCCCTTAATAAAAAGAGATCCTGCCTTGTATGAATGAAACAGGATCTTAAACTAATTAACTTCTTTATCATTATACTTAAAATACATCAGTAAATTGCAACATTAAAATTAAAATACCTAATCCCCATACGTAATACGCGAATACTTTTAAGGAGTGACGTTTTAAATATTGAATCATCCATGAAACGGCTATGTATCCAAAAAACGCTGCTGATAACGTTCCGACAATTAAAGATGTGCTAGAAATAGATTCTGCTTTCCCTTGAAAAACGTCTACAAATTGCAAAATGATAGCTCCAACGATGGCTGGTGTCGATAGTAAAAAAGAAAAGTAAGCAGCAGTTTCACGGTCTAATTTTCTCCATAATGCAGCGACAATTGTCATTCCAGAACGGGAAATGGCTGGAAAAATAGCAGCAGCTTGAAATGAACCGATAATTAATGCGTCTTTATATGTTATGTCATCCATTTTTTTACGACCATTCTTTTGTTTATCTGCCATGTAGAGAAAGAATCCGGTCACTAAAAACTCCCAACCGATCGTGATTCCTGTTTTTGAAATATCTTCAAAGAAGTCTTTAAACAATAAACCAATTACAACTGCGGGTATTGTCCCAACGATAAGTAATAACATGAGCTTTGAAAATGGGTTTTTAATTAAATATATAAATTCTTTTTTGTAATAAATAAAAACCGCAAGTAAAGTCCCAATATGCAGCATCGTATCTAAAAATAAGCCAGCCTCATCTAATCGGAACAAATGCCTTCCTAAATAAAGATGTCCGGTACTACTGATTGGTAAAAATTCTGTTAAACCTTGAATTATACCTAGTATGAAAGCTTCTAACCAATTCATGATGGTCTCCTTTCTCTTTTGCTTGTACCAATATATGAGGGTTAAATTTTCGATATGAAAAAAACTATATTTCTCTATGAATTTACTTTTTATTTATGGATATATATGTAAAGAGGGGTAAGGAGGGTTATTATGTGGAAGCACACAAAATTCGGTAATGTATTACTTTGGGTGGGCCCTATCCTTGTATTTTTAGGACTATGTATGACAAATGTTATTTCAGATATTCCTTTCTTTGAGGGAAAACATAAAACGGTTGGTATTGTACTTATATTTATAGGTGTAATCTGTTTTGTTGCTGCTAATCATTTGAAAAAAGGAGAAAGATATGAAGAATAAATCTAAATAAAAAACAATCCTTGCATATTAGCTAGGATTGTTTTTTATTAATGTTGATTATTTGTAGAATACTTTATCAACGTTATATTTCGCTTTGTATTCATTAATGATATATGTTTCGTAAATTTCTCTTTCTGTTGGATCTTCTACGATACATGCATCAATGCGGTATACTTCATCACGGTGATTTTTAATTGGTGAAACATTATCTTCAAAATGCTTCTTAATACGTTGTCTAATTTTACGAGCTTTACCTACGAAAAGAAGTTCGTCATTAATATTGTAAAACATAAAAATGCCGCCTTTATCTCTAGGGAACAAGTGGAAATCGATAAATCCATTAATTGGAGTAATGATTGGCTCGTCTCCTTTAATAACTTGTTTACGTTCAGTAATTGAAACATCAGCTTCAGGAATATTAATTTTAATCAAGTTCATTCACGTCCTCTTTTATTATAAAGATAAATAATAGCATACATAAGTAAGAAAAGCTATGTTCAGAGGCATATTTCATTTTATAATTCAAATATTATAGGTGTATCATGTAAACTTTTCTTCCAAATCATATGATCACTGGATTCTCCCCAGTAATCTTTCAATACATAGTTAGGTTTTCCAAACTTTTTCGTCCATATACTTTGCGCATTTTTATATCCACTATCTAAACAATATTCTGTTATCCCTCTGCTAAGTAATGTAAGAAACATTGTATGTAGTAATAAACTCCCTATTCCCTTTCTTTGATACTCCGGAAGTATGAATACAGTTCCTATTTCATACAAATTTTTAAGTACACCACCTGTACAACTATTAATCAATGTACTTGCTGGACCGATTTCGATTGTTCCAATGATTTTATTGTTACTTGTATCAATTGCTAATAAAAAGTAACGACTTTCTCCGTTACTATCAAAATCACTTTTCAAATACTGCTTTTTTGAGTTAATTTCATTTTCTATGTCATCCAATAATTGTGACAATCCTTCATTTTTGTATGTATTTGTAATAACTATACGGAAAAATAAATATAGTTCATCTACATCATTCAAATTCGGTCGTCTAACTGCAACGTTAGTCATGAATTCAATCTCCAATCCTCATTATGCCATTGTCAATACAACACTTTATATAATCTATTCATCATTATTCTGCAAAAACCTGCATAAATCCAACAGTATAGAAAGCTCATTATAAATATTGATAAAATAATTTTTATATCCATAGTTGTATGAACAGCAGGACCAAGTACCGGAAAGTGGAAAACATCGAGAACGATCATAATACCTATAAGTAGACAAGTTGCTGAAAAAGAAACAATCCATATTCTCCTCTTTAATTTTAAAAAGGATACTCCTAAGGCTAGACCTAATAAGCCTGTAGTAAAAGGAAAGACAATTAGTTCACTGGGCTCAATAATAAATAATAGAAAAATAGTAAGAATATAAGAAAGTATTCCCTCACGAATAGAATAGAAAACAGCAAAAAAAAATCGGTAATGTCGAAAATGGACTAATGAGCAAACCTATACCAGGAACTAAGTTCCCAGCTGCTTGAAACATGGTGGCCAATGCACTCATCAAAGCTGTAAGTACTAACTTATTCGCAAGGGACAATTTTCTTTTATGAACAAAGCTCGTATCATGTTCTATCATCAGTTGATACCAATAACGTACAAACCAATTCATTAAAATACCCCCTAAAGATACCACATTCATTACTTTCTATATTATTCATACACTTATGGTTTATGAGTTGCTTTCTACTAGTTATAAATCACTATATAAAATAGATACTTATAGATTGAAGATTTTTAGGGAGACAAGTCAAGTTGTGCGTTTTGGAAGCAGAATAAACTCTTTATGTTTTTAAACTGAGAATTTATATCGTATCAAGGAATAATTTCAAAAATGGTACCTTTGTTAAAATCAGTTACTTTCATAGAACTGTAAACTCCTAAATATAATTTAGTTTGATCCGAATTTGTTCCTAAACTCATATAATAAGCTGGTTGCGTACCAAAATCATAATTGGTTTCAATAGCATAAAAGTCAGCATGTTTACCGTCTGTACCTGCTCTAGTATAGGCTAAAACACCCTTAACTGGAGACTGAGATTCTCCTTTCTTGGCAAGGTCAGTAAAAACAACGCTACCTGTTAAATTTGGAATTGCATTTCCCATATATGGCTGAACTCCTGTAAGTGAAGTTCCTCCAAACTTATCTGTTCTAGAATCTTTATGAAAATAACTAAGTAGAGGCAGAATACGCTTCACTGAAGTTTGTATTGTTTCATCATAATAAACCATTGTTCTCTCATCCGAAGTCTGATTCTCAGAACAATGTCGTATAAAAGAAGTAGGTAAATCCCCTTCCCATCCTCGCCACCCAAAATTGATAAACCCATCTTGATTGGGAGTTAACCTCATAAAATGCATTTGAACAAGTTCTGTTACCAGTATAGGTTTATATTGAACAAATGAAAAAATAGACTCTACAATATCTTGTCCGACATTTCCGGCGTATTTGATATATTGATTATAAAACCTTTGAAATGAAATGCCGGTTATATTACGTACTCCTTTTGCAATTACTGTAAGTGTTTCTTGTATAGATAAAGGAAGTTCATTAAAGCGTGTAACTACAGGAGGGTTATTTATAAATGTATTTTTACTTACATCGATTTCAATTATTTTTCCTGCTATTTCTAAATCATCTTGGCTTAAATTAAATGGATCATAACCTGATCCGCCATCTCCATTTGTAAAAACAAGTTTTCCAGTCTCAGGTGAAAAGTTTAAACTATTGACTCCGTTATGATTAAAAAATGGTCTTCTTACATTCAGTAATGTTCGTCGCTTTTGAGCTTGACCATTAGATTGTAAAGTCCATTCTTCCACTGTATCAATGTGATCATATTGCGTATTTCTATTAACCCACTTTAAATTTAACGTTTTAGGGTCACAAGGATTCGGTTTAAATTGTTCAGAAAGTGCACCTGGTCCTTGAGTTCCGGCTACTGAATAATGAAGATAAAATAACCCATTTTGATAAAATTGTGGATGGAACGCAAGTCCTAGCAATCCGCGTTCATCATAACCACTACTAGAAACACCTTCTTCAAATGTACCTAATTTAATAATTAGGTGACGAATATCTAAAAATGTCTTTATAACTCCGTCCCCTATGTAAAAAATCTCTCCTAATTGAGTTGCGATAAATAGTCTTTCGGTCGATTCACCTGGAAGTATCGTTGTTTTCAATACAGTTGGTAAATTTACGTTATGAACAATGGGTCGTAAACTAACTTTAACTTTTGTCAATTAACTGTACACCCCTTTTTCTTCTTTTTTATAGAAGAATATGATTAGAGTAGTTCTGTTAGTATCAAATAAGTTTTATTCCTTTTTATTACAATTTTGTATATAATATAATTATAAATAATCTGGGGGACGAACTATGATAATCGTGCTACAAATCATCTTACCACTAATTTTCGCAGTCTATTTATTTACCCTCTATCGTAAAGGGATGTATGGATCAGCTTCATTCCTTTTAGCAGTCATGATAGGAATTTTCGGTTTAGAGAATATTTTTCAGCATGCTAGTCTAACAGATCATGCTATTTATCCATATTGGGGCAGTTTGAAGGCTGTTGTTATCGTTTTATCAGTCGTATTTCTATTTAAAAAAGGTGGTTTAACAGGAAAATATTGATTTTTAATGCGTTACATATTTTCTTGTTAAATTGCTTTTATTTTATAAAAGAAGAAATATTTATGTGAAAACAAGAAGGGATGTGTTACATATGTCTATAAATATTATTTCAATAGTTTCTATCATAATATGGATTGTGTTAATTACAGAACTTATAAAACCTTCAAAAGAACAGAATGGACGAAAAATAGTAACTTTAGTAACTGCTGGTTCCGCATCAACACTTATTTTGACGGTTTCATTTATTCAAAATATCCCGTTTTGGAATTGATAGTGATATAACTAACAAAAATATGTATAAATAAAAAGATTAGGGTTCACTCCTAATCTTTTTATATTTTGAGGTAGCACCACATGCCCAGCAAGCTAAGGTCTTGAAGTAGCCCCTAAACAAAATTTAAAATTTTTCTAAAGTTATTTATGTGAATTTAACTCGTTTTCAGGAACATATGTGGTCCTTTTATAATTTGAAGTTCTTTTTAAGCTTCTTATATTTTCTATACGAACGTCTAACAATGTTTAACATAAAATACGGTATTTTAACAGAGAAAGGCAATTTATAAATGAAAGGAAAATAAAAGGTGAAATATGCCTTTTCTAGATCCCTCCACTTACTATCTTCTTTTGTTTTTAAGAAATCAGATACATCGACTACATATCCCCTTCCTTTTTCCATCATCACATTTTTCCCGTGAACATCACAAGGAGTTAATCCTTGTTCCCTCGCATACTCTAAAGCTTTATTTATATCAAGGATCACCTGCTTAGGAATTTTAATCCCCTTATGAAGGGCATCGTATAAGGTAATTTCTTTTAAACGTTTCAATACTATGAAATTTTTCCCTTTATATATAAGCTTTGAATAAGAAGGATGATCTCCAATTCTTCGGTATACTTCTGACTCTTTTTCAATTCCTTCTCCTTCTCGCACGTAAACTTTCACTACCCAATCTTTGTATTCTCTGTGCATGAATACTGCGGCATAATTACCTGTTCCTAAACACTTCCAAAGTCTAGGAATATCTTTAACTACTACAGGCTCGAATTCATCATCACTTCTTATACTTACCTCTTTTAATAATTCGTCATTTATCAATCCCACAAAACTATTTATACTCATCATTCCCACTCCGGTTTTGCTAAAAGGGGGCCCACCCACATTTTAACGAAAATATACACTAAGCGAATTTTAGCATAACATGCCAAATCTATATTACTCTATTTTATAACCTAAAACATTGTTTAGAAATGTAGCAAGGGTTTGTTAATGGTTCAATTCTTCTTTCACTACTATTTTTGTTAGCTAACACTTTTATTGTTTTAATAATCTTTTGTTTAATTCCCACAATGCTGTTTTGTTGCTATCCCATTTCAAAAGCGTTACTGCTTCCTCAAAGCATAACTATTTATAATTAAAGTGTTCTTTAGATAATGATATGTTTTTTGTAGGGACTTTAACTCCAAAAGAAAATTCTTTTATTACATAAACCTCTTCTCCCCAAAGGAATCCTCCAACTACATCCTCTACTGGTAGTGAAGACACAGAATCTAATTGTATATATGGACATTCTCTTGTAATACCAGCCTCTTCAAACGCTTCCCGTTTTGCTGATTCAATAGGAATCTCACCGTCCTCTCCGCCACTAGCTATTCCTTGCCAATAACTATAATCACTTCGGTTGAAAATAGCATATTGAATGAAATTAGCAGTTTTTATATAAGGAAATGTCAATACTTGATATGGCGCTCTCATTGCTTAAGCTCCTCTCGAAAATAAGTTTTAAATAAATATAAATAAAGAGCCGACATCACAATTCTACATTATTAATGCAGGTTTATAATGTCGGCCTTCTATTTTTAAAGAATTTTATTTTTCATAAACAGGTTTACTCTTAACAGAGGAAAAACTGCTTATTCCCTGTCGAATGTGTTTAGCATGGTTTTTCCTAAATGTTAGCAGTACCCTATATTATTCAATTGCGCCAGCAACATCATAATCATTTAAATCTAACTCAATTGGTTGTCCCAGCGCTAATTTAGCAAGTTCCGCTCCTAAGTATGGACCAGCTGTTAAACCTGAAGCCCCTAATCCATTCGCAACGAGAATTCCTTCAAAGTTAGGTAGTGGTCCGATAACAGGTAAGAATCCTGGTGTAAATGGTCTGAATCCAACTCTCGTTTCAAGCATTGTAGCATTTTCTAAGCCAGGTGCAACTGCTAATGCCTTATGGAATACTTCATGTAAACCACCTGCTGTTACACGATGATCGAAACCAGTATCATTCTCATGTGTTGCACCAATTACGACATGCCCATTGTCAAACGTTAAAATATATTGATCGTTCGGTGGCATAACAACTGGCATATTTTCTGTTGCTGTATTCTCGATTTGCAGATGAACAATTTGTCCTTTTTGGAATGTAACTAAGAAATTAATTCCTAATGGATTCAAGATTTCATTCGCCCATGCGCCTGCAGTTACAATAACCTTTTCCGCTAAAATTGTTTCATCGTTTACTGTAACTCCCGTAATATGATTTCCTTCACGGACTAATATAGCATCGCCTTTTATAAAAGTTGCACCATGTTTTTTCGCAGCACTTATTAATGCATTGCGTAATAATCTTCCATTTACTCGTGCAGCACCACTAATATGAACAGAACTATATTCGTCTGATAATGCTGGGAATAATTTTTTTGTTTCTTCAGCTGATAAGCGAGTGATTTCACCAATCTCTGGGGCATCTTCACGTCGTTTATAAGCTCGCTCTTCCATTTGATCTAACTTTTTCTCGTCAGTATGTAAACTAATTGCACCTACACGATTATATCCTGTGTCAGTTTCACCGTCTTCTTCTAATTGCTGAATTAACGAAGAATAGTAACATGCACCGCCTTTAACAATTTTATACCATGCTTTATTACGACGCTGCGATAGCCATGGACATACAATACCTGCTCCTGCATCAGTTGCTTGCCCTAATTGTTGGCGATCCACGATAGTAACATTCGCACCTGCCTTAGCAAGATGATAAGCAGTAGACGCTCCTAAAATTCCAGATCCAACTACAATATACGATTTCATTTCAAACACCTTTTCTCTTTTGCTAATTATATAAATATAAGAACATTTCTTAGTATAATAGAAGGAATACTTTTTTCAATGTACTCATCACAATTAATTGTTGCAGCATTGTGACTTTCTTAATCATTATTTTTTCTTCTTACGGAATAATTCAATTGTTTTATAGCCTTGTGAAAGGATCTCTATCATTTTCTCTAGACGTTTTTCACGTGTTTTTTCTTGTTTTACAGAAAAAAGATTACGTGCCCAATCTTTCTGATATCCAGGCGTTAAACTTTGATAAAACTTAAGTTCATTCGGATGATTAGCTAATAATGCTTCAACATCTTTAATTCGATCTGCATAATCGGCAACACATTGACTCATAGCAGATGTTTTCGTTGTTTTTTTCTTCTCGCGTTTTAAACCTACAACAGTAAAGACTTCATCCATACTTACCATTCGTGCAAATTTAATATCACTTTCTCCCACATAACCATCTTCTCCAACATTTAATGCCGGAAACATCTCATCACGGTGAATAAACGTACTATAACGAGCATTACCTTTTTTCGGATATGCGAAGAATACGTAACCTTTTTCAATTAGTAATTCTTCATTACTTATAATAAAATTCGTTTGTTTCACCATTTCATCAAGAGTTTCTACAAATATAAAGATAGCATCGTGTTCTTTTGAGAATGCAGTTTCTTTACCTGTAAAAATGTCATAATCACTTGGTTCGTTAATAACGACCATATTTGTATACTTATTAAGTTTCAATTTATCAATAACTGACATATTAATCTTCCTTTACATTCAAAATTCATTGTACATACTTTTGCGTACTGTTCTAGTGTATTATATGTATTAAGAAAATCAAACTTTAAATCGTATTATTCTGCTGCAAAAGAATATAATTCTTTACTAAATGGGGTGGTTTTATGCCATATGTAATCCGAGATGAAGGGCTAGTTTTACAAGGGGATGATGGAAAAGAACCAATTTTTCATACATATGACGAAGCGGAGGAAACATTAAAAACATTAACTATACCGCAGTTTCCGAAACATATTAGAAGAAAACCATTTACACCAAAAATAATAAAGATAGCCGCTTCTGAATAAGAACCGGCTATCTTTATTATTCATAACTTAATAGCAAATAAAGTATATAAAAACTCTTTATATTGATCTTCTGTAATTTCACGCTTAGTTTTTTCCCCATGAATAATTTCGGTTAAACTTGTATTCGTTAATGAAATATGGCCGGAGTTCGTCAACTTTACTGCAATTGGTCCTTTATTAAAAATAGACTTCTCATCTTCTATCACTCTTCTTTGAACATCGTTTACTACTATCTCATTAATATTAGGTTTATAAAAAGCATGACAAACTTTCCATTCTCCATCAGTATCTATTCTTTCTAAAACATAATTTCCTTTACTTGTATCTTTTCGTCTCACTCGGTACGAACCATTTTTTGAAGAAACAGACTCGCCAGTAAAAGGTACAGGAACAAGAGGTACTAACGAAGCTATACCTACATCAGTTAAATACTGTAGATTATCATAAGTTAAAATAATTGTTATATGACCATCCTCCAGTGCCCATGCATTTATATCATTTTTATACACCGTACCTAATGCCAGTTGTACATCATAGCCACAGTCTTTTAAGAAATAGTAAAAAAGAGTATTTAATTCGTAGCAAAGTCCACCACGGGAACTAGTTAAAATTTTCTCTCGTAAGTTTTCCAGAGAGATTTGATTCGTATTTCGTGCTATAACATCTAAATTCTCAAATGGTATAGTGTGTGCAAACGAAAAGAGTATGGTAGGTAATTCTTCAAACGTTACATCATTACATTTTTTAAGATTTAATCTTGTGAAAAGCTGATCTTGTAAACTTGTCATATTTAGCACCCCTTAAAAATTTATAAGTTTAAATAATATATGCTGATTGTAAATTTTAAGGGGCACTGTAACAACGTACATTTCATTTAACTGTACCGGTACAAAAATTACGATTCACGAGGTAAATTAATAGAAGGCGTCATTACAAATGCCTTTTCTGTAATTACTTCTTTTTGGAGTAGATCAAAAGCTACGAATATAAATTTAATAGTTTATCTATAGGCAAATTATTAATATCACTTAAATCAACAAAATATTGAAGTTGCCACATTTGACTCTTTTTAGCTTGATTGCTAACAGTGGTATCCCAAACAGGATAAATTCTCATTGCCATTTTCCCTGTTTGACTTTGTGTTCTCAATATTTTTTCTTTAAGAAGAATCTCTTTAGGAAAAATAAATTGTCCTAGTTTATTATCAGCAATACAAGTGATTACTAATAAATCAGGAGCAGCTTCATAAGAGAAAGCTCTATTTCGCATATTTTCATCTTTCTCCCAAAAAGAAACAAATTGACCAATTTTATTAGGTGTAACTTTTGATTTTCTAAAACGAATAGTTTTGTTATTTAAATGGAATAAACATCCTGCATATTCTGCGTTTTGCTTTTCTTCTTTTAGATTCGTAATCATTAAGTTGTTAGGTTTGTAAACTATATTATTTAAATTTTGGATTATATTATTAAAATTGTTCAAGAAAACTCCCCCTTTATTCATCTCTTAGTTTACCACAAACATCAGTTCTTCTATATCGTATATAATCATGAACTAAGTGAAATGGGGGAATTTAGCGGGATATAATTATTACTTTAATGTACTTAGTTTTTCAATTTACACAGTACGAGTAAAATTGTTTTACAAAACTTCGTATTAATCATAGATTAAATTAGCCACAGCTATAAAAAATTGCCTCTATTTTTATTGTAAATATATATTTTTTATTACTAATACGGTCAATGAAATTAATGATAGTTTCTCTTTTTTATATTTTTGAATATGTATATGCGGAATTACTTTTACTTGTTATAAAAATATTGTGGAGTAATATAACTTAACAAACTATCCAAAGTGTTAATCTCGGCATATGGTTGTATTTTGGTAGTATTCTTGATTTTCTGAGGGTTAAACCACACACCTTTTATATTTGCATTTTGAGGACCAGCAATATCCTTTTCTAAGTCATCTCCAATAAATAATACATCTTCTGGTTGCACATTAAGCTTATTTAATGCTAGTTCGAATATACGTTTATCAGGTTTACTCAATCCTACTTCTTCAGAAATAATAATCGTATCAAAGTAATTGTTTAAATTCGTGTTAATTATTTTAGCTTTTTGTCTATGCGTTGAGCCATTTGTTATAATTCCAACTTTAAAGTGCTTCTTTATTTGATTTAAGAAATGAATAGTATTTTGGTCTATTGAAAAACATTTAGGTGAATTTTCATTCCAAAAATCTTGGATATAATTGTGTGGCAATCTATATTTCGGCGCGAATTCATCAAATAATGATTCTAAAACTATCGTTTTATCACTAATGCCGTATTCCCTTTTATCGTATTCTTTGAATTTCTGTAACATATTGTTTTTGACTGTATCACTAACATCCTCATAACATTTTTCTAAAACTAATAAAAACAAGTTATCTACTGCCTTATCCCTATCAATTAACGTATCATCTAAATCAAACAGCATCGCTTTATAACCCATCAAATAATTTCACAACCTTTCTCACATGATTTAAATAATCCCTTGTTTGCACCTTAGGCCTTTACTAAATTAGCAAAAAAACTAAAAAGTTTGTGGCGTAAGCTCTAAAATTTCGCTGGCTTCTTTTATATTTAAATTCATCTCCCTTTCCCCTTCTAGTAAAGTATCAAAAGTATATTTTCAAACAGTTTAAAAAACTACATGCAATTTACATTATTATACATTAGTTTTTGTAAATATTAATTGTTTAGCTTTTTATATAATAAGTTTTTTCAAGCGCACAAATATTTCTCCATAAAAAAGGAATATGGGTAATAATACTTTTTTATGGAGAATACACAATCTTGAAAATGGAGCTACTACGTTAAACGTCCTATGGAGTTCCTATTGTATCTCCACATAAACTCCAGATAGTAAGGCTATAATGACTACCAGAGGTGATATTATGAAAAACTATCATATTCTCGTGGTAGAGGACGATCAAGAAATTCAGGAATTAATTAAACAATTTTTAATGACACAGCATTATACAGTGGTAGTCGCTTCAGATGGACTAGAGGGTATGACACAATTTAATAAGCAATCATTTGATTTAATTCTTCTAGATGTCATGATGCCCAATCTTAATGGGTTTGAAGTTTCTAAAATGATTCGAAGTCAGTCAAACGTACCAATTATTATGCTAACTGCGTTGGAAGAAGAGGAAGATCAAATGAAAGGATTCGACCTTGGGATCGATGACTATATAACAAAGCCCTTTTCATTTCATGTTTTGATTAGACGAGTCGAAGCTGTACTTAGAAGAAGTTATGATAAAAATGTAAATAATCATTTGATATTTAAAGAAGTGCGTATTGATGTGGATGCATATAGAGTATATGTAAATGACGTTGAAATTATATTAACGACAAAAGAGTTTGAAATTCTACAACTACTATTTCAAAATGAGAGAAAAGTACTCACAAGAGAAAATATCGTTGAAAAGGCTTGGGGTTACGATTATTTTGGAGAAACACGAATAATTGATACACATATTAAAAACCTACGCAAAAAATTAGCTATCCCTTATATTAAAACAATAAAGGGTATTGGATATAAAATTGATGAATAGTATTGTGAAACTCATGAAAATGAAGCAAATTACTTATAAACTCTTTATGACTACATCTCTCATTTTATTATCCTTTGCAGTATTGATTTATTTAACTTTATACTTCTTTCTTCCGACGTTTTATGAGCAATATAAAACAGATCAACTTCAAACAGGGATAAACGAAATCATTGATAAGTCTAAAAATCTTACGTTTCAAGATGCGATACCACTTTTTGATGAATACGCCAAAAAAAATAATGCGATGCTTTATCTTCAAAATAAAGAAGGAGTAATTATTTACTCTCCTTCATTTTCTTTTATTCAAAGTGGTACGCAAAAAACAGTAGTTACTAAAGCAACACGATTCGAGAATGCAAGTACCCTTAGCAATTCATATAACGTTACGAAACCAATTCAATTTCAAGATGGTAGTTTAACGCTTGTAGTGTTTGCTACATTTCAACCGATTGATGAAGCTTCACAGGTTTTAGTACGCTTTCTCCCCTATATTAGTATCATTGTGCTCGTTATTGGTATAGGAAGTGCTTATTTTTATTCCAGGTTTATTACAAAGCCACTTATTTATATTAATGAAGGTGCACAAAAGATGGCAAATTTAGATTTCTCCGAAAAAATTGAGGTTCGCTCTACAGATGAGTTAGGAGAATTATCTAATAGTTTGAATGACATGTCTATTAACTTGCAACAAGCTATGTTTGATTTAAAAAAAGCAAATGAACAATTAAAAAATGATATTGAAAAAGAAAGAGAAATAGAAACAAAACGCAGAGAGTTTTTTGCGATTGTAGCACATGAATTAAAGTCCCCTCTTACTGTAATGAAAGGATACTTAGAAGGAATGATATACAATATTGGCCCTTATCAAAATCGCGATCAATATTTAAAGAAGAATCATCAAATTATTGAAAGTATGGAACAATTAGTTCGTGAAATTTTAAGCGTATCGAAATTAGAACAACACACCTTCAAACTAAAAGTAGAGGAAGTTAATCTTTCAAAGTTAATAGGTACAATCACAAAAGATCTCGAATTTTTTGCTTCTCAAAAAAGCATTGAAATAATAAAAGAAATTGATTCTGACCTTTCTATTTATACCGATTGTGCTCTTTTAGAAAAAGCATGTAAAAATATTATTCACAATGCGGTTATGTATTCACCACATAATGAAAAAGTCTATATAAAGTTAAGTGAGGATTCGAAACAAGGTCAAATCGAAATGCAAATTATAAATACAGGTGTCAATATTAAAGATGAAGATTTACAACAAATTTTCAAACCATTTTATCGAATTGAAAAATCAAGAAATCGAAATACTGGAGGAAATGGTTTAGGGCTATATATTGTTAAGCAAATTCTTGAAACGCTAGATATAAAGTATTCAATAAAAAATATGGAATATAGTGTGCAATTTTACATGAGTATTCCATTATCTAAACATAAAAACAAACAACCTCTCCTTTAAATAGGACGAGTTTGTTTGTTTTTGTAGTAAGTATAAATTTATTAACAGGTTTTTCACTTAATGGACAAATGCTGCTTCTTAAATGGCGATTATCATAAGTAGTGACAAACTGTATTCAATTTACATATTTATCTTCTACTATAATAGCAAAAAAACGAAATTCCGCTTAACAGCAAATTAGATTCTCTTATTCGAGATGCATTTCATCTATGAAGATGAAAAGGAAGATGAAAAATGCATATTTCCCTCCATTTTTCAGATTAATTTAGAATTCTTTTATGATAAGCTATATGTAAAGATTAAATATAAAACATAAAGGATGATTCATATGCAAATAAGACCAGAGGTAAGTGAATATAACTCCTATTATGCAACGTATACCAACTTGGTATCAGACGGAAATATCATACATATTCTAGAACAACAAATGAAGGAAACAAATCTTTTATTAAAGGGAATTTCTGATAGTGAGGGACTTTTCCGGTATGCTCCTACTAAATGGAGTATAAAAGAAGTAATCGGTCATATAGCAGATACAGAACGGATTATGGCGTATCGATTGCTATCAATCGCTCGAGGCGAGACAGCAGAACTTCCAGGCTATAATGATGATATGTATGTTCTTAGAGCTGGTTTTGATAAGCAATCTATGCAAAATCTTCTTGAGAATTTAATAGTTGTTCGCCAATCTACCTTGTATTTACTTAGAAGCTTAGATAAAGAAGCTTGGTCACAAAGAGGAAATGCGAATAATTCTGAAGTTACAGTTCGTGCATTAGCATACATCATTGCTGGTCATGAGCTTCATCACCTTCAAATTATAAAAGAACGTTACCTTGGTTCTGATTTATATCCAGCAACTTAATATTTGAAGAAAAAGAGTCCTATTTATGTAGTGCTCTTTTTCAGTATTTATAACGGATTAGCGCTTAGAACCATGGCAATTAAATGCATTTATTTATAAAATTCACCACATAATATTTATGCTATCCCCTCTTATTCTGTACATAATTTTCTTTAGGCTGATATACTATAAACGCAATAGTTCTGGAAAGGTGATGATAGTATGTATGAACAACAAAATAATAGAGATAGAGATCAAAAAATGATGTTTTCTATGCAGGGAGTTCCCTCAAATAAAATTAACATGAATCAATTACCTAAATGGATTAGAAATTTTGGCTATTGTGCGTTTGGTTGGATAATAGTATTTAGTTTAATTATGATTGTAGGTTTAATTCTGCAATAACTATACAGAGTAGGTAAACGGGACGATATTTAGGTCATACATCTAGGTAATGTCCCGTTTTTTATGTGTGATTATCCCATGATATAGGCAACCAATTATAATAAAAAGAACCTGTAGAATATCCTACAAGTTCTTTTTATTATATTATTAAAACGGGAACAACAAACTATTTTAACATTCAGTACAGGGAGACCATTTTGATTATGGCTTGATTTTATTATAAATCAAATATAAGCTTTTGAAAGGTCTAGATTTTGAAAATTATGTGAATTGAAAAGCTACGATGTTTATATTAGATTTCATTTACGACCAACTTCTTCTTACTTAAATACACTGCACGATCTGATTTTTTAGCAACCTCCTGTGAGTGCGTCACAACAATAATGCATTTATTCTCTTTATGTGCAAGTTCTTGAAATAGTTCTATTATATCCATTGCAGTTTCCTCGTCGAGGTTTCCTGTCGGCTCATCTGCAATCAGTAAATCAACATTACAAGATAGTGCTCGAGCAATTGCTACACGCTGTTGTTGTCCACCGCTTAGTTGCAGGACGTTTCGTTTCGCTTCAACTTCTGTGAGTCCTACCCTTTCTAACAATTCTAATGCTCTTGCTGTTTTATTTTGCACTTTAACACCTGTAATTTCCATTGCTGTTAAGACATTTTGAAGAGCTGTCATATAGGTTATTAAGTTATAAGATTGGAAAATTACAGATACATTTTGATTACGGTATCGATCCAAACCAATTTTTCTAATATCTTTGCCATTATACAGTACATAACCATTTTTAGGGACATCTAGTCCACAACCTAAGCTTAGAGTTGTGGTTTTACCAGATCCAGATGGTCCTAAAATCGTGTAGAAATGTCCTTTTTGAAAAGAAAAGTTAACATTTTCTAGTATCGCTACATTTTTTCCATTACTTTCATAATAATAATCCAAATTTTTAAACTGTAAAATTGTCTCCATATCGAGCCTCCTCATTCATCTTTTAAAAGAATTTGTTTTGGGTTTAAACGTAGAATAGATAATGCCGGAAGAAGCGTTGCTATTATAGCAATAGCTAGTCCAATTCCACCCATTTTCCCTACATCTTCTCCTGTTACACTTACATCAATTTTATCAATTGGATCTTCTTTTTGATTTTGTAGAGTACCACCAGGTCCAGCCATCATTACAGTACCATGTTGCGAGGTATCTGTTTCTTCGCTTGCAGTAGCAATTTCATTCGAAAGTAAATTATCCCCGATATATTGAGAAACTTTAGCTCCTGTTGTTATAGATAATCCAAATGCTAAAATAGCGACACATACTACTTCTACTACGAACTGTGCCATCAGTTTCCACTTTTTCTCTCCAATGGACAATAGAATCCCCATTTCCTTACGACGTCCTTTAATTGATAGCATAATAATTAATCCTAAAATAATCGCACCTGCAATCGATACAATATAAATAATCATTTGAGAAGTCGAAGAGATATTTTCGATAGGACCAATCATTTGCTTGTACAATGAATCATGCGCATCTAATTTATAATAATTAAAATCAATATTAGATTTTTTTGCTTCTTTTTTAAATGCATCAATATATTGTGGATCATTCAAGAAATACACGACTTGAACACTATTTATACCTTGGTCTACTTCTAATTTTTTCATAGTTGAATGCGGCATATATAGTTTATTAGCTGGATCCATAATAGGAGGAGCCTGTTGACCCATTGCTTGCTCATTTGTTTCGTAAATACCGATAATTTCAACTTCAAGGGTTTCCTTCTTATCCCCTGATTGCACTTTAACTTTGTCTCCTAATTTCAAATTGTTTAATTCCGCTAATCGTTTTTCCATTAAAGCTACATTCTGATCCTTCATTTGCTCTGTTATTGGTTTTCCATCAATGATTTTACTTTTTCCGTTTTTAAAGCTTTCTTGTAATGCAGTCTTGCGAACTCCCTCAATCATAAAAGAAGCATTCATATCTATTTCTGTACCAGAGCTTGAACCGCCTCGCGCAGCCGTCATTCCCACTTTACCTTTTCCTTCTTCTTCTCCTTCTGAAGCTCCTACTAGTTTAAGCCCATCAGAAATACCGAAAGTGTTAGCTATGTAATTATAATCTTTTACATACTTGGACTTCGCTAATTGATCTGTTTCTTTTGCATCGAGCTGCGGCGGATTTGGCATTTCTCCAGTTTCCTTAGCTTTTTGACCTATTTTGTCGAAATCAAGACCTAAAGTAACATCTGCACCAAGTTTTTTTCTTGCAGCATCCGCTGCTTTTTTTGATGCATTTTGGATTGTGAAACCTGAAAGAACCAAATTTGTAACAATCAGAAAAACTGCCATCAAAATTAATGATGTTCCTATCCTTTTTTTCATACTGAGAATCGCTCGTTTCATAAAATTCATTTTTCTTACCTCCTTGATAACTTGTATTCTATATAGGTTATCTAGAGTTTATATGGAGCTAATCGGTAGTTTAACTAGAGATATAAGGAGTTTATGTGTAGTTATTCATTTACCTGTTCAAGAAAAACTAGAACACAAATTCAAAAATGCAGTCGTTTTTGAATATTGGTAAGGAGTTAGTCAATTTAAGAGATTTATAGAAAAGAGAGGTTAAGCTTAATTTAATGTATATAATATAAAAAAATATTTATTGTATAATTTCTATACAATAAATATAGAGAAGCTATTTGTGAATATCTAGATGGGAATTGTTAAGTTCCTCATAGAAATTACATCTTTTAATAAGAAAAGAAACAAGTTAACATTCTTCTTAAATTTTAATATAAATTATTTATAGTTTTATTTTATTGTAAGATTTATAATATAATATACAAATTTATCACCTATTTTTATAATTCAAGCACCTACTATTAGGAAAAGGAAATATTTCCCAATTAATTTAAAACATAAATTTTGTCTATGTTTTAAACAATATGTATTTTGGAGGAGGTTAATTTGATTTTTTCAAAACTCATTGATCGGTACGCCTTATATGATTTACACAAAAAAAGAAGTGTAGCGTTTCAGTTTACTTCCCTTTCTAACACTTCATTAGATATAAAGAACATAGAATCTTTTTATAAAGTAAAACCATCACATTTTCATTTTGACATTAAGCATTCAAAGCAGGAAAATGAATACATGGTTGGGCAATTCAACTATAAAAGTTCGGTTCAATCCGGTGATTCACACAACGACTCTGTAACTGGGGAATTATTCTTACATAAAAATGAAAATGCACCTCATGTTATCTTTGTTCACGGTTGGAGAATGGATTCTAACGAACGTGTGAAAAAAATATTCCACGATCATATGACCAGCCTGAAGTGGAATATGTATTATTTCACTCTACCCTATCATTTTGAAAGAAAACCCGATCAATCCTTATTCAGTGGAGAGTATATGGTAAGTGCAAATATTGAACGAACATTACAAGCAACTAGACAAGCGGTAGCTGATTTACGAGCTTTGATTAAATGGATTAAAGCAAATAAAAAGGGGCCCCTGATTCTAATAGGAATTAGTTTAGGCGGATTTATTACTAACTTAACCTCTCTTGTTGAAGAAGAGATTGATGTGTTAGCATCCATTTTCTATGCAAATCGACTTTCTTATTCTATTTGGAATACAACTCCAGGTAAATTTATTAGAGAAGACTTGGAACATCATGGTGTTACGTATGATGATTTAATAGATTATTGGAAAATCACTGAACCGAGTCAAGCATTACCAAAAGTACAAAAAGAAAATATTTTATTAATTTCAGGTAAGCACGATCTATATGTGCATTCTGAGGATACAGACTACTTGTGGGAAGCTTGGGAAAAACCTACACGATATATTTATACATGCGGGCATGCCGGGATCGTTCTTAAACGTAAAAAAATTGCAACTGATACTATCAATTTTATTCAAAATCGATTGAACGCCCCGCACTTATCCAATGCCATGCCTTAAATCGCGAGATTACTAAGTACAAAATCTTATACTTATATTGTTATATTTTTTACTAGTCACCTTTGTAAATCTTAGCCCCAAGCCTTACACGATTGAAAATGAAATAAAGTAAATAACTAAAGAACTAATTTACCATATGGAAAAACATTGCTCAGCATTTTCACCAGTGGTCCCTGTATATGCAATATTACATACAAAAATATTTATTTATTACGTTATTTATTTAAAAATAAATTATTCATCCATTAATCTATACCATCCTTATTTACATTTATGGATACCCTAATTACATATGAAAAAGAGAGAAGAACATTGGTTAGTTCTTCTCTTTTTGTTTATTTTTAAGGTAACTATCTATAAAATTTTGCTTTTCATAATTCTTCATGAGTCTAGAAAATAAATTTTTCTAATGTACATAATTACAACGACATTAAAACACTTTGCTCTTAAATCTGCTACTTGTATTATTAATTGCATGAAACTCCTTCTTGAGAAAGGTTTTAATTTCCGAATATTCTGTTGACCGTTATAACATATCCAATTTACAATTTAATTGTGGTGTTCTTTCACAATTAAACTACTTAGGATACACTTCGTTTATTTGAAAACAATTACAAATAGAGGTGCTAAAATGAAAACTAGAGTAAATCCAGAATTATTACAAGGGTTAGAGATGTTTCCGGATCTCGATTTACGCCCAGAAAATTTGCAATCAATCAGAGAAGGAATAGCTCAAATGAGACCACCTACCGTTGTTGATGACTCCCTTTCTTTAACAGATAAAGTCATTGCTGGGCCTGATGATAATCCGTTACCATTACGAATTTATCGTCCAAAATCAAATCATGAATCTTTACCTGTCTTATTATGGATACATGGTGGAGGTTATATCTTAGGGTCTATAGATGATAACGATGATACTTGTATGAGGTTTGCAAAAGAAGCTAGCTGTGTGGTCGTGTCTGTAGACTACCGCTTAGCACCTGAACACCCTTACCCAGCACCAATTGAGGATTGTTATTCAGCTTTAAAATGGATTGCTGATAATGCAAAGTCATTAAACATTGATTCGAATCGAATTGGGGTTGCAGGAGTAAGCGCTGGCGGTGGACTAACAGCAGCATTATCATTATTAGCCCGAGATCGAAAATATCCTTCAATTTGTTTACAAATGCCACTATATCCAATGATTGATGACAGAAATGATACACCTTCAGCGAATGAAATTAAAGAGGGATTTGTTTGGAACCAAAAGGCAAATGAAGCTGGTTGGAAAATGTATTTAGGAGAAATGTATGGAACGGATCAAATCCCTGCCTATGCAGCACCTTCTCGAGCTGAGGATTATAGTGACTTACCGTATACTTACACATTTGTTGGTCAATTAGATCCATTCCGCAGCGAAACATTAACCTATGTAAGCAAACTAGCACAAGCTGGTGTTGATGTGGAGTTTCATTTATATCCAAATGCCTATCACTGGTTTGAAGGGTTAAATCCAAATGCCGATGTATCTATTTATGCTGTGAACGAAATAGTACAAGCAATAAAGACTGGTTTCAAACGAGTATCCAAGGTTGAGGCTTAATCCCATTACAAGAGAAACACTTATAAATAGTATATATGTATTTATCGTTTAAATATAATAGCCGATTCTAAATAAGAATCGGCTATTAATATGTAAAATCCGCCTAATATATCAAGGTTGAGAAACAGATATAAGATGTTTAGGCGATGTGTTTATTTCTTCTGCTAATGCTTTTATGTTCATCATGATTTGAAGTATTTCTTCTTTTGTTGTTCTTGGGTTGATAGAGCAAAGTCGAATTACTACTTTTTCTTTTAATTTAGTCGTACTTAGCATAGCAAATCCTCTTTGATTAATTTCTTCCACCAATTTTTTGTTTATTTCATGAATTGTATCTGTAGATGTTAGCTCACATGGAATATAACGAAAAGTAACAATTCCTAATTGGGCAGGTGTTACTACTTCCCAATCTTTTTCTTTCCTTAAAAACTCTTCAACTTGTTCAGCTAGCATAATGCCATGATCAATTGCCTCACGAAAAGCTGTAACTCCGAATGCTTTAAAAGAAAGCCATACCTTTAATGCTCTAAATCTACGAGAAAGTTCAATTCCACGCTCCCCAAAATTCACTTTTTCTTCTATATTAGTTTCTGTATCCTTAATATACTCTGGAATCATACGGAATGTTTCACTTAAATATTGGCTATTTCGAATAAGTACACAACCAACATCATAAGGCTGAAAAAGCCATTTATGCGGGTCTAACGTTAAAGAATCGGCACGATGAATTCCACTTAATAACTCCCTTCCTTTTTCACTGAGAATTGCTGCAGCCCCATAAGCTCCATCCACGTGTAGCCATATATCTTCATCACCACATACATCAGCCAATTCATCGAGGGAGTCCACCGCTCCGCAATTCGTTGTCCCTGCATTAGCAATAACACAGAATGGTTTTTTCCCTTTTAATCGATCTTCTTTTATTTGTTTTCTTAAAGTACTAACTGAAATTTTTAAATCTTCATCTGTCTCAATTCGGCAAATTTGATGCTGTTTAAAACCTAATACTTTAAGTGCTCGATCTACAGAAAAATGAGTTTGGTTAGAAAAATAAACAATCGTATTTTCTATGTCATTATTCAGCTTGACCTGTCTCGCTACAGTAAGTGCAGTCAAATTAGCCATGGAACCACCACTGACAAATAGTCCTTCAGCTGAATCAGGGAATCCTAGCATTGATTTTAACCAGTTAATTGTTGTTAATTCAATTTGTTCGGCACCTGCACCTACTATCCAAGCTGTAGGAAATACATTAAACCCACTTGCTAAAAAATCTGCTAATACACTAACATAATTATTAGGACCTGGCACAAAAGCCATAAAATGAGGATGATCCACATGAGTAATTTGATTAAACACATTGTTATTAAGAAAATGAAGTAATTCCTTTGGATTAGATCCGTTTTCCGGAATCATTTCAATTAGCTTTTCTCTAAAAATATTACTATCAATCGTTTCTGAAACTGGTTTACTTTTTAAATGATTCATATGATCAACAATCAAGTCAACCGCTTGATATCCTAACTGACGCATCTCTTCGGCTGATAACTGCAAGTTTTTTGTCATTTGATTTACTCCTATTCTATTTAAAAAGGCGAGTTCTTGCTCGCCTTTTCATTTTTTATAATTTGTAATCACCAATTGCTTGTATTGGATTTTGAAGAATCATGTTGATTAATCCATGGATGTGATTTAATATTTCCTGTATTTTCTCTGCTTCATATACCGTTTGATCAAATCCAAACTTTATTGTAAGTTTTTCTTCAGGGAAGCACATAATTCCATACTTTACATGTGGCTCATCAACAACTTCGTAATCCGTGATAGCAAAATGTCTGTTCTCATTTGAAGAAAAGATTGCTGGATTAGTTGGATAGTTTTCAAAAACCCAAAGATGGTCAGTCAACTCAGTTTTTAATTCACTTTGCTTTTGTATATCAACAAATGAATAGTATGCATACTCATTACATTTCAATGTCTCTAGTTGTACCTTTTGCAGAAAATCCACAAAAGATTGCGTTTCTGTCCATGCTAATCGGATCGGCAAAACATTTGTGAACAGACCGAACATATTTTCAATTCCTTCTACTTCGGGAGGTCTGACTGATACTAGATTAGGCAATACTACTTCTCTCGTTCCGTTAAATTTGCCAAGCAATATTCCCCATACAGCTAGTAATGCCGTATTCATAGTTATATTATTTTTAGTTACAAATGTCTGTAACTGATTAGTCAAATCCTTGTCTAATGTTAAATCCATAAAAGTGAAGTTTAACCCTTCACTTTTAGATGGGACTTTCTTTTTAGGAATACTAATTTTCTGATTGTATCCTGATAAATAATCTCGCCAAAAATGACGTGCTTTCTCATGATCTTGTGCCAAAGTCCAATCTATGAATGTTTCAAAAGGTTTTACCATAGGTAACTCCGCCGTAGTTCCCGCATTTGTATTTTCGTAGAGCTGGAATAATTCGTCTATCAAAATGCTGACGCTCCAACCATCACATAATAGATGATGGGAACTCCAAATTACCTTATGCTCGTTATTACCTAGTTGGAATATACAGAGACGGGTCATAAGTTCACCATTTTTAAATCCTTGACTTAAATTTTCATTCATCCACTGATCTAGGAATTCTTGCTGTTCTTGTTTCGTCATCTCAATTAAGTTTTTTATTTCTGAATTTATTTGAACATCATATAGAACAGCTTGCCAAGGTTTTGCTTGTTCATCTTGCACAATTATTGTTCTTAAAGAATCATGACGATCAACTAATTGTTGGAAACACTGAATAAAGAGTTTAATATCCAGCTCCCCCTCAAGTGCCCAAATTGTTTGTTCAAAATATGCATTTGTATCAGGTTCATTCGTAGCGTGCTCATAAATAACTTCCTGGAAAGGTGCTAACGGATAAATACGTTCTATTTTTATATCCGGCATTTTTTCTTGTATTTTGGTAAGTGTATGTTGATTAAGTTGTTTATCTTTAACATTTAGTAATATAGCTTTATTATCGTTCATTATATTTACATCATTTGTTTGTGAACTTGAAAACTGGTCTAGCTTTTTAACAAATTGAACCATGTCCCTTAATATAGGAAATGAAAATAGATTTTTTGGTTCAAGCTCGAATCCTTGTCGATACAGTCTAACGGACACTTGAATCGCTTTTATCGAATCTCCACCTAAGGCGAAGAAATGATCATTTACTCCAACTTGATCTATTTTGAGTACTTCTTGCCAAATACTAGTTAATATTTTTTCCATTTCAGTTTTTGGGGCAATAAATACTTCATTTTTTTGTTTCTCCGGAGTAGGAAGCGCTTTTCTATCTAATTTCCCGTTTGGAGTCAGGGGTAATTGTTCCAAATAAACAAAATAAGAAGGAATCATATAATCTGGCAAGTGATCTCGCAAATGCTTTCGTAGTTCTGTTGTACTAATATTTTGCTCAGTTACCACATATGCAACTAAAAATTTTATTCCGTTCTCATCTGTTTGATCAATTACGACAGTATGTTCGACTTGTTTATAAGTTAGAAGACAATGAGAGATTTCTTCTAACTCTACTCGATATCCCTGAATTTTCACTTGGTAATCTTGGCGGCCTAAAAATTCAATATATCCCTCAGAATGCATTTTTCCACAATCTCCTGTTTTATATATAAGACCAAAATCAGGATGTGACACAAACGCTTCATTTGTTTTCTTTTCATCATTTAAATATCCTTTAGCAAGGCCCACTCCCCCGATATATAAATCTCCAATTACACCAACAGGGCACATTTTCTTTTCATAGTTCAACACATAATACGTTTGGTTTGCCAAGGGCATCCCGTATGGAATACTATTCCAATGTGATTCCACCTGTTTGACCGGATAATAAATTGACCAAATCGATGCTTCTGTTGCCCCTCCTAGTGAAACTACTTCTGCAATCGGAAAATGTCTTTTTATTTTTTCTGGTAAAGAAAGCGGAATCCAATCTCCACTATGTAAAACTAAACGTAAAGAAGGATATTCAAAATGAGAACCTACTTGATCCAATGCCAAATCCATGATTGCAGGCACTGTATTCCAAATTGTAATCCCTCTACGTTCAACAGTGCGGATTAATTCTTGCATGTCTCTCGGATCACGAATCATTACTAACATTGCACCTGTGCTTAAAGCTCCGAAAATATCGTATACAGATAGGTCAAAACACATGGAAGAAATACCAATAATACGATCATCTTCATTCACCTCATATTTTTGATTTATGTCTTGAATAGTATTTGTAACCGCTTGGTGAGTAATAATTACTCCTTTTGGTTTTCCTGTACTTCCTGAAGTGTATATAATATAGGCAATATCTTCTGAACCAGCAATAGCGGGCATATCTTCTGTTGTATAAAATGACAAATGATTTTCTTCATAAAGACTAGGTTCTAATAAAAGCTTACATGAGCTATTTTTTAAAATATATGTTTGGCGATCTAAAGGATGATCGGGATCAATCGGAACATAAGCGGCACCTGATTTTAAAATACCTAACATATTAACAATTGTGTCAACTCGCCTTTTTGCTAAAAGACCCACTTTGTCACCTAGACCAATACCTTGCTCTTTTAAGAAGTGGGCAATTTGATTAGAACGTTTATGAAGTTCCGAGTATGTTAACCATTCTTGTTCAAATACCACTGCTACTTCATCCGGCGTACGTTTTACTTGGTCTGTAAATAATTGATACAGGGTAGTTGAAGGTATTTTTTCTGTTGTTTCATTGTATTGCTTAATTAGAGTTTGATCCGATTCTTTCATCTGCAAAGATGTTATATCGCTTTGTTTCACCAATTGTTCCAATAAGTCAACAAATTGGGAAAACATTGCTTCTATTACATCAACATCAAACAACTCTTCAACGTAGTTCCAGCTAATTAATAACTCTCCATTTTTTTCAATTACTACATTATCCAAATACACTTGTGGAGTCCGAGCATGAATATAGCGAAGAGAACCAAGTTGTTCCCAAGAGAAAGCACCTGCACCTGCTAACATCGAGGTGAAAACGATTGGCATAACTGCTTTTGGCGTCATTTGATGATATCGAGTAAAATCTCGAATAAAGTTAACTCCATCGTAATGACGATGTTCAAGGCCATCTAATAAAGTAGCTTGCGTTTCTTTTACTCTAGTAAAGAAAGTTTGCTCTGATTTTACATCAACATCCAATAAAATAAGTGATGTGAAATCTCCAACAATCTGTTCTACTTCATCATGAACAGGATAACGGTTAAATACAGTCAAGTTAATTGCTAATCGACGTTGATTACTCCAATATGCCAACACATCACCATATATTGTACAAAGTAGAGCGGAAGGCGTTACCTCTTTCTCTTGTGCTAACTTTCGTAGCTTTGTCCATTTTTTATTATCCAGGATTTTTGTAAGTGATTGGAATTTAGGAGTAGCAATCTCTGCTGGATCCTTTTTTAACAGCAAAGAAGGTGCAAAAGGAAAGTCAGGAAGCTTACTTGTCCAATAATCTTTTGCTGTTTTATATTCTTCGCTTTGTTCCATTTCATCATAGATAAACATATAATCTTGAAAATCAAAAGATAAAGATTCTAATTTTTGATTTGGTTTATAATAATAATGCAACAAATCCTGTCCAACAATGTTCATGCTTGCTCCGTCCATTAATAAAGCATCGTATCGAAAACATAATAAATACGTGTCTTCTTTTAAAAGAAAAGCTTTCAATTCAAACAAAGGCCATTGCCCCAAAGGGAATACATGGTTAGTCATTCGAGAACGCTCTTCTTGTAAGCGAGCATTTTGATTCCTATCATCTAAATCTATGAGACTCACTATTTCAATCTCGTAATCAGGAACGCTTTGTAATATTTGCTGTTTTCCCTCTGGTAAAATTACAGCTCGCAACATTGGATGACGATGAATTACCTTTTGAAAACTTTTTGAAAGACGATTGATATCCAATGCTGTTTCATATTCAAAATATGTTTGAGGTGAAATACCGCTTAATTCAAACTGTGAATTCCGTCCTATCATATACGCTGTCTGAACTTCTGTTAAGGAAAATGGCTTAGACAAATCTTTAACATGAGTTGGTCTACTTTCAAGGTTTTCCTCTTTATGCTCTAACTTTACACAAGAACTCAATTGAGCGATTGTGGGGTGCTTAAAAAAATCTGTTGTACTTATTTTTAAGCAGTCTTTTCTTAATAAATTAATTACCTGAAGTGCTTTAATAGATTCTCCTTTTAATGCAAAAAAATTATCATGAATACCGATTCCCTCAATCTCCATAACTTTTTCCCATGCACGCACTAATTTTTGTTCAATTTCATTGCGCGGAGCAACGTATGGAATTGATACATAATCCGTTTGTGTTATATCCAACAATCTTTTTCTATCTACTTTTCCATTTGGATTCAATGGAATCTCTTCTACCTGAATCATTTTTTCAGGAATCATAAACTCAGGTAGTTTATCACTTAAATATTTTCTGATTTCACCAAAAGACACCTTGTTATCCGATACATAGTAGGCAGCTAATAATTTCCTATTTCCATACACTTGATCAACAACGATAGCCTGGTTTATTTCTGGATATTCCCTTAATCGAGTTTCGATTTCTCTTAATTCAATCCGATACCCTCGAATTTTCACTTGATGATCCATTCGACCTAAATATTCAAGTTCTCCATTAGGCAACCAACGAACGAGATCACCTGTATGATACATCATTTCCCCTGCCGCAAAAGGACTCGGTACAAACTTTTCATCTGTCAGTTTATTTTTACCAAGATACCCTCGTGCTACCGCTACGCCAGCAATGCAGAGTTCACCGGGAATTCCAAATGGTTTTAATTGGCCATACTTATTCAATATATAGGAATGATAATTCGGGTTAGGTTTGCCAATCGTAACTTCTTTGGAAGTGCTCAAGTCTTTTACTGTTGCGCAAATGGTTGTTTCTGTGGGACCATAAATATTTAAAATTGTTGCTTCACTGATACAACGAATTTTTTCAACCAAATCAATGGAAAATGATTCTCCTGCTAATAAAATAGATTTTAAATCTTTTAGAAAATTTGCCCCTTCTGGATCACTCAAAATCACTTCCATTCGCGATGGCGTTGATTCCCATAAATCCACCTTATGTTTTTTGACTAAAAGAGCCAATTCTTTTGTTGCAAACTGGTCCTCTGTAGCAATTACTACTTTTGAACCTTGCGTTAAAGGAAGACATATTTCTAACAAGGAAATATCAAAAGATACACTAGCAAGAAACAAGAATGATTGATTAGCCTTTACTTTTTCTCTCATTACATTTAAAAAATGAACTAGCGATTTTTGTTCGATCATTACCCCTTTTGGATTTCCTGTCGATCCTGATGTGTAAATAACATAAGCCAAATCATTAGGATTATGTTCTCGTACTAAATTACTTTCTTCATCTTGGAAAAGATATTCTTTATCAAGATACAGTACTTCACCCGCAAATTGCGGCAATACTTCCTCTGTTCGCTTACTAAGTAAATATTTTGCTTGACTATCTTGTAACATATATTCAATTCGTTCAGTTGGGTAGTTAGGGTCGATTGGTAAATACGCTGCTCCTGCTTTTAAAATCCCCATCATACCAATAATCATTTCTAATGACCGATCTACCATAACGCCAATAATACTTTCTTTTGAAACACCTTTACTTTGAAGAATAGAAGCCAATTGATTCGCTTTCTTATTCAATTCTCTATATGTCAAAGATTGATCATTACAAACAACAGCAATTTGATCTGGAGTTTTTAATACTTGCGCTTCAAACAAATCTTGAAATGATTGAAACAAATCTATGCCCGTTTGAAAAGTATTCAATCCTTCTAACAACTCTTTTTCTTCTTCTGCAATAATACAAATATCTTTCAATGCCAAATTCGGATTTTGTGAAACTTGCTTTAAAACATAACAATACGAATTGGCAAACTGTTGCAAAGAAGAGAATGAACGGGACTTGCAAGAAATTTGAAATTCAAATTCATTATGTATTTCATTCCATTTTCTTCGTATCCATAGGACTAAATTATTCTCTGCGTATTCTTCTAGCGAATTTTCATTATGTAATCCTTCCATCCCGATTACAATTTGAAAAGGAGTTAAATTGTGTTTAACTAATAATTCAGAGAGCGGATACTCCTGATTTTCATACCCGATTAAAGTCGTTTGTTCAATCTCATTTACTAATTGTTTAAAGGTGTGATGCGGATGGATTTCACTTCCTAAAGGAATCAACTTATTAAGATTCTCACTTTGTTCAAGATTTTTTTCAATTATAGGAATACCAATAGTAATTCTTTCTTGATCTGTATAATGTGCCAAACAAACCCTTAAAGCGGCTTGAAACCAGCTAAATAATAATAAATCTTGAGACTTACTTATTTTTTGTATACTTTTACTAAATTCTACATTCACTATGACTTGAACGTACTCACAAGGTATTTCTTTATTTAGTTGGTAATCGCTATTAAATTTAAATACAGAAAAATCGAGAATCTCGGAAGATAATTGCTCCTTCCAAAACGCTTCTACTTCTTTACTTTCATGAATCGAACTTCGATCTTTAATGTGCATTTTTATCTTTATCCCCCTAATATTCATTTCTTCTACTCGTTAATTTTTAAGCCAACTTCAAGCCCATGGAGAAACACTTGATGATTATCCAAACATAAAAATTGCTGAATATCTTCAAATTTCATATGACCAACTGAACAAACCCCTAAATTTAATGTCTCAGCAACCATATTTAAGGTAGCAGTGATAATGCCTGACTCAATACAAGCAAATAAATATCCATCTGAACCGTATTTCGGGATGGAAGCGTTCGCATTATAAACCAAATAAACTGAGAAGGCAGATTGAGTAAATAAATCCTGATTAATTAACTCATGATCACTTTTGATTACTTGATCAATGCTATTTACAATCACAAGACTATTTTTTGATGGGTTATAATAATAAAATCCAGCTTTCATACCCTCTATACGTTTTGGTTTTACATAAACAAAGATATCAATGGGATAGAGCCCGCCTGCACTTGCGTAATGATAGTATATTTTTTCTTCCCTAACCTGTTTTAGAGTTGATAAGAATCGGGAAAATTCCGAAAAACTAATATGTTTTTCCATATCAAATTGACGACAAGATCTACGTTCCTTGATTATAGTAGGTAGCTCATTTGTTGTTTCAAGTTGAATTTCGGTCGACCGTGCAGCAACGTGCGTGCGATTTAATTGTTCACTCATATACTTATCTAACTTTTCTTTAGAAAAGCGAATCTGGTTGCTATATGGATTTGAAAAAATCTTTTCTTGTGAAGAAAATACTTCTCTTGGGTGTAATATGTTACTTACTAACACACGATTTTTTATCATGAGCTCTATGTTTTTGTGTGTCTCTTCTACATTTCCTAATGAAAAGCGCTCTACTAGTTCACTGATTTTCACACCTTTTTGAGCCATAAAATAAAAATCAGGAAACCACTCAGACAGAATACCTGTAAATCTCATTTCCCCGATTAAAACTTCATTATGCAACTTCTCCCAATGCTTAATCGGAGACCAGTAATAAATTTTCTCGCTCATATAACCCTCCATAAACGTTTAACTTATTTTTGAAATGCAATTTTCTAATCTACAAAATTTTTTTTAGATTCTGCTCCTTGTCTCATAGTGATTATAAATACATGCACTTTTACGAAACTTGAAAATAATGAAATAACTTTTTCTTCATTAAAATTTTTTATTTCATCATAAAAAATGATTTTTTTTTGGATATTTCACATCCTTTCCCATAGTAATCCTATAAGGTATAAACCATTTATAACATTGAGAATATTCATGTATTTCCAATGTGAAATTATTGTAATGGATTGGAGAGCGGTTGAATATAGTTATTAAATCAAATAATGTTGAGAAAGTTTTATTTATTATATCGATAAAATTTTATGATGTAATTTATTACAAATAGATTAAGAAAAGAGTTTTAAATTTTTCTTAATCAGTTAGTGTGAAAATATCACATACTATTACATACAATCGAGTTACTTACATTTCATATTCAAAATAGAGAAAAGACACCTTGAATGGTGTCTTTTCTCTATTTTAATTCCATATACTTTTTACGCCTTTGTTATTTTTAAACGATTTGTAGGAATTAATACAACTCGAACATCTAGTTCGTTATATGTTCGAATATATAATAAACATTATCTGAATTACGAATGTATTTCAGATAATTTTATAAATAAACTCAAAGATATCTTCTTCTCCTACTGCCATAAAAGAAATAATCTATTGCTTATTTCTTTTATTAAATTATATTACATTAACTTTAAAAGCGAAGTGAGAATAATCTTCACTTCGCTTTTTTCATTTGCAATCCTTGTTAAATTTGCTCAATGCAGTATTTATTTCCACATTCTTCGCTTTTATTTAATCGGTTTCTCTGTTTTTAAGACAAATGAACTTAATGCAGGAACTTTAATTTTATTGTCATGGACAACATAAAGTGGTTTACTTCCCGCCTGCTTGCTGTCTACTAGTACTTTCCAAGGCCCTTTCGATGGAAGTGTTATTTCAACAGCTTCTCTATTTGCATTGTGAGCCACTGTAAAGTATTCATTTTTATTCCCCTCTATTGTATAAGCTACAGTATTTTTCGGAGCATCAATAAATGATACGTGTGTTTTTATTTGCTCTGCAGATGTCATTCGAAAAGCTGAGTACTTTTTGCGTAATTCTATTAAACCCTTCATATAATCTACTTCATTATTAAACGTTGCACGGCGCAGCCAATCCATCTGGTTAATTGAGTCTGGAGATTTGTAACTATTATGATCACCGTATTTCGTGCGCATAAACTCTTGCCCTGCATGTAAAAATGGAATCCCTTGTGATGTTAATAAAATTGAAGAAGACAATTTGTGCATTTGTTTTCGCATTTCTTCACTGTCACCTGGATTAGTTAACTCAAGTTTATCCCATAATGTATGATTGTCATGTGCTTCCACATAAGTTAATACCTGTTCCGGATCTTGATAGGTAGACGAATTTGTATCGTAGTCAATACCTGCCGTAATACCTTTTTTAATACGATCTTCCATGTTTTCCTTTCCATTTATAAAACCATTTTCCTTTTCCTCAAATACACTACCTTTCAACCCATCACGTATATTATCGTTAAAATGAGCAATCCCTTTCATTTTCTCTGCATTTTTTTGATTTGCTTTCAGCTCAGCTGCAAGAGGTGTATTTAAATCCCATCCTTCTCCGTGTAGTATAATAGAAGGGTCAATTTGATTAACAGCTTTACGTATTTTATTCATCGTTTCATAATCATGAATACCCATTAAATCAAAACGGAATCCATCTAAATTGTATTCTTTTGCCCAATATGTTACGGAATCTATCATAAATTTCCTCATCATTTTTCTTTCTGAAGCAGTATCATTTCCTACTCCAGTTCCATTTGCAAATGTTCCATCTTCATTGTAACGATAATAATAACCTGGAACTAACTTATGAAAATTAGATTCAGCAGCATTATACATATGGTTATATACTACATCCATCACTACTCGAAGATTATTACCATGTAGTGTTTGAACCATTTGCTTTAATTCAGTTATTCGCACAGTCGGCTCATAAGGATTTGTAGAATAGGAGCCTTCTGGAACGTTGAAATTTTTAGGATCATATCCCCAGTTATATTGCGGTTCATTTAAAGTCTCTTCATTTACTGAAGCATAATCAAATATCGGTAAAAACTGAACGTGAGTAACACCAAGGTCCTTTATATGATCAAGTCCTGTTTTTACACCTCCTGGCCCTTTTGTTCCTTTTTCTGTTACACCTAAATACTTCCCTTTCTGTTTAATACCACTTTCAGGTTGAATGGAAAGATCGCGTACATGTAACTCATAAATAATAGCATCTTCCGGATTTTTAAATTTTGGCTTTTTGTTTGCTTTCCATTTTTTCGGATTTGTTTCTTCTAAATTAACGACTGCACCTTTATCCCCATTTACAGAAGCAGCACGCACATATGGATCAACCGCTTCAGTCCACTTATCACCAATTTTGACCTTATACGTATAAAAGAGCCCTTTTTGGTTCCCCTTTAGTTCTGCTGTCCAAGTTCCCTTTTCACCTTGCTGCATGTTTATTTCAGCACCTATTTTATCGTTCCAGTTTTTATATGTAACTAACTTCGCTTCGCTTGCAGTAGGAGCCCATAAACGGAACTTTGTATGTTGCGGAGTATATGTATTTCCTAAATCGTTGCCACCATAATAAAATAAATTATCAAATTCTTCGCTACGAATGACTTTACCAATTTCAGTATTCGTATCAGCTAAGTTTTCAATTTTAACTTTGTATGTTTGTTTTAAATCAATTTTCTGTTCCGTAATTATTTTAACCTTATTAGTAATATCTCCACTGTTTGTATCATAAGGAGTAATATTTTTAATTTTAATGCCTTCAATTTCAATTTTCTTTTCCTTAATATGAAACGGGACATTAGTCGTTACAGTAATTTCATTGAAACTATCAATAGTTGCTTTTTGAATTGAGAGATCCGATGAAGGCTTAGAGTTATATACTTTTTCATCACCCGAAAGAATCCATACTTCAGCACGACCGTCCTTTATATTTTCAATCCAACGATCCCCACCATCTTTTTCCCATTCATTTGTTCGAACTATAAATCCTACACGATTATAGTCACCGTCTATTTTTATCTTAGCGTATTTTCCAAATTCATCTTCACCAGTAAATTCATAAGATGTACCATTTGCATTTTCTCCCCATAACCAAAGATTCCAGTCTTTTGTATTTCCAAGCTTTTCTTTGTAATGAATGATAATTTCAGTTGTTTTAGAATTTGAAACTGCCTTCACACTCTGAAAGGAGAAAACAGATGATAACATAACGATTAAAGTAAGTAATAAAACTGTTTTATTAATTAATCTTTTTGTAATTTGCACCACATACACCCTTTCTTCAAATATTACTAACGATTTATTATGCTTTCACTGAATAAAACTGCTTAAATTTATCTAGAAATCTCTTTAACTTCACCTCCATATTGGCTATTTTCACGTATGTATTTCAATGACCTTTTAATACGAAAGCGTTTGCATTAATGATTAAAAAAATAGATTTGTTTATGCCTTCATATATTTGTAAATACTAAAAGATCAGGGAAATCATTTTAAAGCAATCGTTTGTTATCGCTTTCATTTTATAGACTTTCTATCAAGAGGTCAATATATTATTAATTTTCTGTTTTTATACACTTTAAACCTTATTGATTTGTCACTACTTCTTAAAGAGAAAACGCCTCATTATTGCTTAGTCAGTTTATTTTCAATAATACATTGCTATGAAAAAAACAGCTAATATCCTTAAAATGACATTAGCTGTTTTTCATAATGTATTAATATATGAATGAGAAATATATTTCTAAATTACTTAATTTTTGCTGCATCAAATGCTTTTTGAACTGCTTGAACTTCAGCTGTATTCGCACCATATTTATTAGTTGCCACTCGAATACATGCTGATCTCAATTCTTTGAAATTAGAAGTCATGTTTAACTCATCTGTATTTGCATAATAGAAAATATCAAACATTTTATCTTCACCAATTCCTTTAACAGTTACTCCGTTATGAGTTCCGCCTTTTGCAATGAGATACGCAACTTTATTAATAATACTTGAATTAAAATGAACACCGCCTTGATCCCATCCATTAAAATCGTTAAATTCACTGTAATCATCTGGATAAGGTACTCCTAGTGAAGATGGAACAGAAGCTGGGTTTTCCATATCACGGAAAACAGATCCTGTTTGTTCTCCCATTGTCCAGTTAAAGTTTCCATTATTTACGTATTTCTCAATAGATGTTCCCATAATATCAGATAATGCCTCATTAATCGCACCGGATTCCCCGTAATATTCAAGATTAGATTCGCTAGAAGTAACAGCATGTGTAAATTCATGTCCAGCTACGTCATATGCTTTAACAATAGGATCGCCATATACAAGCATACTTCCATTATTAGCACTTAATGCATTCTGCCAATTTTTCGGATCATTCGTCTCTTCAGAATCCCAAGCGTGTACAACTGAAACTACTTTTTGTCCCTTATTATCAAAGCTATTACGCTTGTATTTATCTTTATAAAAATCAAATACTTTTGTTGCTAAGTAATGAGCGCTTACTGCTTTTGGATCGTTAAATGTTGCCGAAGTACTAGTCGCTAATGTACCAGGATAATAGCTTTCTTCTTTAGTAATATCTCTGTAATTCACATCATATGTTTCAATGCCTTGCCCTCTTGTATAATCAGCAAGAGCATATTTGCCATTACTTTGTTTAGAGATACCAAATGAACGAGAAATACCTAAATCATCTTTTCCTGTTCCAGTTAATGATGTAAGACTGCTTTGTTTACTTTTCTTTAAAGCTCCAACTAGTTTGTCACTGGCTTTTAAGTTAGATTCTTGTACCATATTTTTTAACATATCACCATTTTGTGCATTTATTAAATAAGTACCAGAAACATAGGTTGGTGTTGCAGCTTCAAAGGTAACTTGGTATGCATTTTTAGCTTGTCCATTATTTTCATCAACAAAAATAACCTCTTTAACTTCTGGCTCAGAAATAAACTTGATATCGTTCCCGTACTTCGTATAAATAAATTGTTTTGCTTCATCTTTTGATAGATTAATAGGTTTTTTCAATTCTTCTTGTTTTAAATTTTGCGCGCTATCACCTGAAACACTTTTAATAACACCCTTATTATCTACGTGTGCAGTTAATTGATGGCCATATACTTCTTTTCCTTCGTATGTTTGCTGCATACGCACAAGTGTAGTTCCATCATACGAACCACGTTTTTGAAGGACTTTATAATCTACCCCTGCTTCTCCATTGACTTGTTTTTGGGACAGAGCTTGCTCTGTTTTCTCCTTAAGTGCATCCTTTACTACATTTTCTGGTGCCTTTTGTGACGGCTGTGTAAGTTCACCCGAACGGAACGATTCCTCTTGAATTTGAACTTGTAGTTGATCTGTTTCCTCTGCATGACCTACGCCATATGGTGCCACAGCTGTTAAAGCTAATCCTGTTGTTAATGCTACCTTAGTTAATGTCTTTTTGTTTTTCATTATTTCACCTCGTATAATTTTTGAAATAGAAAGCTTGTACAAAGTATACTGTCTATTCCTGTCGGAAAAAAGAGAAAATACGAAATTTATGTAACATTATGCAAAATTACATAAATTGTGGTCAATATTATAAATAATGAACGGAACACATATGTACATTATTTTGAATAAAAGAGAATCCTTATAGACACTCATCCAATTGGTTAGTTATTAATTATCTATATTCATTCTAATAAAAGTATACTTACATCTAAATAACAACATAAAAACCCACTCTTTACTATTGTAAGAGTGGGTTTCATACTATTAAAATAACAATTACTATAAGAAATCTTATAATTTATATTTTTTTAGTAATCCTATTAAGTTTTTTATAAAATTCACCTTTTGTCTTTGCATGATTAAACTCATTTGGATTAATATTTGCTTTTTGTGCGAGTGCTACAATCTCTTCTTTTGAAATTGAGTCTTTCGTATTTATAGATGCTATATTTGTGTATTTTCCGTCTTCTGTTTTTGGAATTTCTAAAATCCCTTTATTCACAAGATCAACTACAGCCTTATGCTCTGAAGAATGTAAATCTACACCAGTAATTTTCCAATTACGCATAACTTTTGGTGTGTATACACCGTTCTTTACCTCTTTTAAATATGTAATAGCAAGGTTACGAATGGTTCCACCAGTTTCTCCAAATGCATTCTCTTGTTTAGATGACCAAATTTGTTCAAACTTACGCCCCTCTAAAGCTCCCCCTTTTGCCTGAAGAGCCTCCATTCTATATGCATTCATTCCCAGCGTCATAACATCGCTCGTTTTGATTGGTTTGTTTGTACGAATAGAGCGTAAATTTGTAATTCTACTTCCATATGGTTTTGTTAAGTCAATTTCGTATTTTACGCCTCCAAAGAAATCGTTCGTACTGTATTTAGATGCACGGCGGGTTTTATCAAAGCTAACGGTTACATCTCCGGCACGAGATGAGTTAAAATATCCTGCTGCCCATTCCATATAGTCTTTTAAATCTTTTCCAGAAATCTTATATACTGTAATTTCTCCCAAGGCATATTGGTAATTGTACGCAATATCTTTTTTCTTAATAGGACCTATATCCAAACGGGCATAATCATTATCAATTTGATGGGCTACTACATCCGCTTTACTGTAGTAGAGCATGACTTCATGAAAGAAATCTGATAAAGGTGTTTCTTGAATCTGAACACTTGGAATACCTTTTATTTCATTTTCAGGAACAAGATTTCTCCCCTTTAATTGAGCGACTACAACATTTGCATCTCCTCTCGCATATTCGTGAAAAGGTGTTAATGTTTCTTCAAGTGTAGGATCAGATAATATCGTTGTTCCATCAGCATTTTTTACAGGTATAGCGGTAGCAGTTTTATCTTTTAAAACCAATTTCCCATCTTGCTTTGTAAAAGTAAGGTCAATACGTGAAATATGTGTTCCATATTTATCTGGTTCTGTAATAATTACGCCATTTACAACTTCTTTTTTTACAAGTTTATGCATATGAGCCGCAAAAATAGCGCTTAGTTCCGGACAAGCATTTGCAATATCTTGAACACCAGTACCAGGGATACCATTCTCATTTTCTAATCCCATATGCATAACTCCTACCATTACATCTACTTTACCTTCTAATTCCTTAATTGCCTTTTTCGTCTCTTCTACCGGATTTTTCACCACTAAACCATCTAAGTGATCTGTCCCTTTTTCAAAATCACTAATCATTGGTGTATTCATACCAATAATCCCAACTTTAATTCCACCTTTTTCTACAATTGTATATGCAGGAAGAAAGCGCTCTCCATTTTCCTTATAAATATTTCCTGCTAACGTTTTTCCCTTATATTGCTCACTAACTTTTTTCAATGTATCTAATCCAAAATTGAATTCATGATTTCCAAATGCCCAGGCGTCATATCCCATTGTATTCATCGCTACCATCATTGGCGATTGTGGTTTATCGTTGAATAATTCTACTGAGTTTCCTTGAATTGTATCCCCAGCATCTACTAATATGGTATTTGGATTTTCTTGACGGACCTTCTTTATAACCGTATAAAGCTGCGTCAAACTTCCACTCATATTTGCTCCATCAAGCGCATAATCCCAAGGCAAAAATCTACCATGAATATCTGCAGTACCTAACAATGTGATATTAACTTCAGATTCCTCAGCCTTAGAGATAGGTGGTTTGACTATTACTGCTGTTCCAAGCAGTAATAGAATTACAAAGTAACATACATAGTTCTTCCATTTCATTTTTTGCATAATAATAATATTTCTCCCCTTTTTGTACTTTCATAAAGTTGCTTGAACTTTAAAAATGTAACTTATTATTCAGGAAACTTCAACTACAAAAGATAATTTTGAAGGTGGTTCTGTTGCAAAATAAAGAGAATAAATTGCATACATCCCCTAACAGAATTGTATTTTATCGTTTCCTGACAGAATACCCCTTCCTTAAGCGTGTGAAGAGTACTTTCAAAATACGGACATATCATTCATCATCATAAAATCATTATTTCAATTTACTAAAATTCGCATATAAAATATGTTATGATGATTAATTTTTTGAATTTCATTGTCGAAGTATTTCCTTCTCAATGAAAATACTTCCAAAAAAATAACCCCGCTCTTCATTTAAGACGGGGTTACACTTATACAGAAAATCGGATAGTTTCATATTTTCTTAAGCTTATTGGTCACTTTCAACTAATTTCATTCTATTTTTTTCTTCTGAATCAATATGAATCAACCGTTTCCCCTGTTTATAATACGCATCAATAAATAGGGAATGATTTTTACTCTTCAATTTCACAAAGCAATTTTATCTCTTTGATTTGTTCTATATGACGCTGTTCATGCAAATAGATCAGTTCTATCCACTGATCAAGGGATAATTCTCCAAGAGCTGGATGCATCACTGCTTTTTTCGCTAATACAGACTCATCTTCTATTGTACTCAGGAAACGCATCAATTCTTTTCTTGATTCGTTTAGCATATTGAGCATTTGCTGCACTTCAAATGGTTCTATACTTGGTTCAATCATTTCTGGGGCTATAAACTTTTTCGTTCTATCTAATAAAATAGTGTGAATTTCTTTACGCTCATTTTGGGTACTATCTAACTTTTTTAATCCTGATGAAATAACTGTTATAACTCTCTCATCTAATAAAACTAAATGATGACAAACTTGTGCAATACTCCATTTATCCTTATCTGGTTTCCTATTAAATTGAGCATCACTCAACAAAGAAATTTCCTCAACTAATTGTTTTCTCGTTTCATAAAACTTGTCATTTACAAATGTATCCATGTGGATTCTCCTTTCATTGCAACCTACATACTTAAATTCCTACGCTAGAAATATTATCTTTGAAAAAAGATTTTCTTTCACTACTATTCCAATTTCATTTTAAAACCACAAATGAAGTTATTTGTTTTTTATATCTTTTTAATTGGCACAAATAAATCAACCTTTAACTTTCCTTCTAGATCTTCAGCAACATTATTTAAGCAAAACTCTAAATTATCTCTATCATAATCTGCATCATACTCACTATTTGGTAGCCACTCTGCATACATGTATTGATACGCTGCACTTAATTTATGAGGTTCATCATAGAACTGGCATAGACCATATATACCTCCATCTAATCTTTTAAATTGCACATCATGATACTTTTCTTTATCGAAGTTTTCAGGAATCGTAACACATGCATCATGCCGGCACTTATGACTTGCAACAAGTTCAGGATTATCTAATGATATTCCGATAAATGATTGCTCTGGTGGATAAAGTTTATTTTCAATTGACCAATTTAGTAACTTTCCCCAGTGATCTTGTGGTTCAAAGTAGCTACCAGTTCGTCTTATATATGCTACTTCTAATGGTGGTAATTTTTTTATAAAAACTTTCATTTACATCTTCTCCCCTATAAATATGTACACTGTTTATTTAGCTTTCTTTAAATATTTATTCCTTCTTAAATAAAAAGAATCCTCTAATCACATGAATTTTAATTGAAATACAATTGATTACTATTACTACTACTAAAGTAGTATGTACTTTCATACTTTTATTTGATTTTAAAGTCTTTTTAAATCGATATATTGATTGTAAGAAAATAAAAAGGTGGAGGATTTTAATTGATTAAAGGAATATACGAAGCGCATTTACCAGTATAATGTCCTATCAATTTATCATTAAATAAATGTAAAAAACGACCCTATTTATTCATTTTTAATGCGTATGTATGTACATTTGTTAATTTATTCGATATATTATGGGTATTGAATGATTACGTAAAGTGTATAGGTCGCTTATATAACACCTTATATTTTTATATCCGTGAAAACTACAAAGTGTATGAAAATCCATTTGTCAAATGAATTTAGTGTGGAAGGAGGTTTGTGGTTACTTCATAGGGTATAATAATCAGTTTTTTACTGATAAAAATATAGGAGGCGACATAATGTTTCGTACGATTTCAAATTTCATGAGAGTAGCTGAGATAAGAAGGAAAATCCTTTTTACACTAGCGATGTTAATCGTTTTTCGAATTGGCACGTTTATTCCAGTTCCTCATACTAACGCAGAGGTATTAAAAGTACAAGATCAAGCTAACGTTCTAGGTATGTTAAACGTATTTGGCGGAGGAGCATTGCAACACTTCTCAATCTTTGCTGTAGGTATTACACCATATATTACAGCTTCCATCATAGTACAATTACTACAAATGGATGTTATACCTAAGTTTTCGGAATGGGCAAAGCAAGGAGAAATGGGCCGTAAGAAATCAGCTCAATTCACTCGATACTTTACAATCATTCTCGCATTCATACAGGCCATCGGAATGTCTTATGGCTTTAATAATATAGCAGGTGGACAATTAATAACAGATCAAAGCTGGACTACATACTTATTTATTGCGACAGTTTTAACTGCAGGTACTGCATTTTTACTTTGGTTAGGCGAACAAATTACCGCTAACGGAGTTGGTAATGGTATTTCGATGATTATCTTCGCAGGTCTCGTTGCTGCGATTCCAAATGTTGCAAATCAAATTTATTTACAACAATTCCAAAATGCTGGAGATCAGCTATTCATGCACATAATAAAAATTGTTTTAATTGGACTCGTAATTTTAGCGATAGTTGTTGGCGTTATTTACATTCAACAAGCTGTACGTAAAATACCGATCCAATATGCAAAAGCTGTTTCAGGAAACAATCCATATCAAGGAGCAAAAAACACTCATTTACCTCTTAAAGTAAATAGTGCTGGTGTTATACCAGTTATCTTTGCTTCTGCATTTTTAATGACGCCACGTACAATTGCGCAGCTCTTCCCTGATTCAAGCGTATCAAAATGGTTAGTTGCAAATCTTGATTTCGCACATCCAATTGGAATGACACTTTATGTCGGTCTTATCGTTGCTTTCACATACTTCTACGCATTTATTCAAGTAAATCCTGAACAAATGGCTGAGAATTTGAAAAAGCAAAATGGATATGTTCCTGGTATTCGTCCTGGTAAAGCAACTGAACAATATGTAACTAAAATTCTATACCGTTTAACATTTATCGGTGCAATTTTCTTAGGTGCTATTTCTATATTACCGCTCGTATTCACGAAAATTGCTACGTTACCACCTTCTGCTCAAATTGGTGGTACAAGCTTACTTATCATTGTCGGTGTAGCACTAGAAACTATGAAGACGTTAGAAAGCCAGCTTGTAAAACGTCATTATAAAGGCTTTATTAAAAAAGTGAATTAATTATAAAAAACACAGTTGGTTATTTTTCCAACTGTGTTTTTTATTTTATCAGTCCTGTAATATACAGGGCTGTTGCTTTATGGAACTACATCTCCTTCTCTAATAACCGCCCTTTTTTGAAATAAGTCCGTAGTGTTGAACGATTGGCCAAAAATACACCAATCAATATAAGACAAGCCCCCATTCCCATTGTAGGATTTAAAGGTTCTCCTAAAATGATATATCCCACAATTATTGCAATTAATGGTGATACATATAACCACGTCGATGGAAATACTGGATTTGTTTTTGATAAGAGCCAGTAATATAATCCGTGTCCACCAATCGATCCGATAAATATGAGATATAAAATAGGCCATTGCACACTCCATGAAGTTAATACGGTTACATTTGGTTGTTCTACAATAATAGATGCGATTAGTAGTAAAATCCCTCCATAAAACATTTGAATACCGTTAATAAGAAATGGTGATACATTTGATAAATCTGACAGTATTTCTTTCGAACGAATAGAGCCTATTCCGTAAAATAACTCCCCTATAACTAACACAATACAAGCGATACTCCATATGAAACTTACTTGTTGATGCATTCCTGGTAAAGAAACAAATATAACACCTATTAGTGCAATAACTAAAGCAACGAGTTGTTCCTTTTGTAATTTCTCCCTATTCCTCTTTGCTTGTATTAATAAAATCATCATTGGTCCCGTAGCAGAAAGAACAGCAGCTAATCCCGAAGAAATATATTGTTCTGACCAATATAAACTTGCGAATGTCATAAATGTTAAACAAAATCCAGCATACATAATGCGTTTTGAAAATATATGTGGCATAATTTCTTTTCGCTTGAATTTAAAAATAATCATAAGGATTATGCCCGCTAAAAAGAAGCGAATTCCTGCTGAAAACAACGGTGGCGCCCCTGCTTCAATTCCAATTTTTATCGTTAAAAATGTTGTCCCGAAAATAATACATACTAAAATGTAATTAAAAATGACCATTTTGCTTCCTCCTTTTTACTCTTAGAATGAGTATAGAGGCTATGGTGTATAACAGTGTATCGGTACATATAACAGTTACTTCAAGTTGTAGTTGATTCCCTATATATTTTTCGCTTTAATTAAGTTAAAAAGAAAAATAGGTGAACCTATGAAAATTGTATTGCGTAAAGAAACAAACATACCGTATTACAAGCAAATATATATGCAAATTGTTGACAGAATACAAAGTGGTATGCTTTCACATGGTGAATCTCTTCCTTCTTTACGTTGTATGGCCACAGATTTACAAATCAATGTATTAACAGTTCGTAAAGCGTATAAACAGTTAGAAACGAAAGGGTATATACGCATCGAACAAGGAAAAGGTGCTTACATATATAAACGGGTAAAGAAAGATTTCAAACCAATTCCGTATAAATGGCAACAAACGAAAACGATTAATGTTATGCGTTCTCAATATGCAATGAATAAGCACCGTAAATATTATAATTTTTCACAAGCAATTCTGTATCCTCGTCTGTTACCAAATCCATTTTTGGCAGATGAAATGCATAAATTGCTGGATAAAAATCCGATGTTGTTAGCAACTTATGGGCCAGTTCAAGGCGATTATGAATTGCGAGTTGAAATAGCAAATTACTTAAATGAACACCAGAAATTAGTGACAGACCCATCTCAATTATTAATTACAAGCGGAGCACAACAAGGAATTGATTTAATTGCTCAAACATTATTAAAACCTGGAGATATTGTATTAGTAGAAAGTCCATGTTACAGTGCTGCGCTTGATGTTTTCATCAATAAAGGTGTTCAAATCATTCCCGTTTCTCTTGATAATCATGGAGTTCGCTCCGACTTAATTGATGATATTTGTCAAAGTAAAAATCCCGTTTTATTGTATACAAATCCAACCTTCCAGAATCCGACAGGTACAGTAATGAGTAAAGAACGAAGAATGGAACTTATAGAACTAGCGGAGCTATATCAATTTTTTATCATTGAAGATGATTCTTTCGGAGAAATATATTTTGAGGATGCTATAATCCCGCCCCCAATCAAAAGTTTTGATAAAGATGGCCACGTAATATATATAAAAGGATTTAGTAAAACGTTAGCACCAGGACTGCGTATCGCAGCACTTATTGCCGATGGCCCTATTTTTGAATGGCTATATGCAGTAAAAGGTTCGATGGATATCGGTAGTCCTTTATTAACACAGAAGGCACTTCTACCATTTTTACGTGCAGAACGTATGAAAAACCATTTAGAAAAATTACGTACAGCTTTACAAATGAGACGTGATTTAACAATTGATATATTGTCGCCATTAAAAGAACTAAACTTTGAAATACCAAATGGAGGTTTTAATTTATGGGTGACACTGCCTGATTCGATAGATCCCTTTACCTTATTACAAAAAGCAAATGAAGTAGATGTCTCTTTTTTACCAGGAACGGCTTGTCTATTAAATTACGAAACAAATGATAACCAATTAAGAATTAGCTATTCAATGTTAAACGAGAAAGATATGGAAATTGGATTAGAAAAATTACACGATACAATACGAAACAGTATTTGTTAGAAGTAATATCACAATAGCTAACAATAAATAATACCCGCAAATGAAAATGTATAGTATGGGATATTATTTATTGTTGAGCTTTTTCGTTATTCTGAACAACCGGTTTTAAAACTTGCCTTTCTTTTAATTCTTCAACACTACCATATTGATCAATAACAATTGCTTTCATTTCCTCTCCTCCTTGCTGTTTATTTTAATAACATACAATTATTTCTCAAAATTTTTTTCCTTGAATTAACATATAATTATTTTTGGGGGTAATTATGCAAGAAGCATTATAAAGTGAAACTTTAATCAACCCTCGCCAATTGGGCTTTTTCGGGCAGTTGGTCCCCTCCCAACCTCTTTACTTTCCCTGAATTTTGAGACGGGACTCTTACTGACCAGCAAATAGCGGGATGAATTCCAATACGAATCTTACACACATCTTAGAATCATCCAAAACTGTTTTATTAATTAAATTCAAAAGAAATGGGGCTAACTATATGAGTGAAAAGATATTTAAAATAAACGAAATTGATATATGTACAGAAAGCTTTGGAAACCCTAAGAACCCTGCTATTTTATTAATTATGGGTGCTACATGTTCCATGGTTTATTGGGATGAAGAGTTTTGTGAGCTGTTGGCTAGTACGGGGAAGTTTGTTATTCGCTTTGATAACCGTGATGTTGGACGCTCTGTTACCTATGAACCTAGAACTTCCAATTATACAGTAACAGATATGGCTGAAGATGCAATTGGAGTACTAGATGCTTATCATATTGATAAAGCTCACCTATTTGGTATGTCATTAGGTGGTATGATTGCTCAAATTGCCGCTGTAAAACATCCCGAAAGAATTTTGACGCTAACTTTACTAGCGACTAGTGTAATAGGATCTGATGACAATACTCGCGATTTACCTCCAATGGATGAAAGGATTTTAACACATCATGTAAATGGCACAAGTATAGATTGGACAAATAAAAATGATGTGGCAGAGTATTTAGTTTCAGGATCTCGTCTATTATGTGGATCAGAACGAATATTTGATGAAAATAGAGTTTATAAACAAGTAAAACAAGAAATAGAACGCGCAAACAATTTATTAAGTATGTTTAATCACGCTTTACTTCAAGGTGATGATGCATATGAGGGTGTACTTCACTCCATACAAGCACCTACATTGGTTATTCACGGAACAGACGATACAGCACTCCCATTTGAACATGGCCTCGCACTAATTGATGAAATTCCAAACTCAGTGCTATTAACTCTTAAAGGGGCAGGCCATGAAAACCATCCAGATGACTGGGAAAGCATAATTAATGCTGTTTCTAAACATACATCTAAAATTTAGATAAATAACTAATGGAAGGGGCACAAATTGTATTGTGCCCCCTTCCATTTACAAACAAAACCCCATCACTGTATTCGTATGTATAGTGATGGGGACTTCTTATATTTTTCTATGTTTAAAAAAATGGACAATCTAATTGATCAACAGATTCCCATAATTTTTTTTTTGCATTTTCGGTGGATGTATTTGTGTCTAGTGTCATGTTTTTAAAAGGGTTTACCTCGACTTTTAATAAGGATGAAGGCTCCACATATAATGAGAAAACATGGCTGCTTGGTAAAGCTTTAGAAACGTCAATATCTCCTACTTGTTTAAATAGTTGCTGCGCAGCAAAGAAGAAGAAATTAGTTGGATTTGATTGTTTATTCAGCCACGCAAGCATTTCAGGTGATACCGATTTATGAATATTGATTTTTACTCGATCACCACGTTTATATCGCCTAGATCGCATACTTCCACCAACTAACTTATCGTTAAGTTTGTAAATCCTAACTCTTTTTGCTTATGCTCTCTATATTTTGGCGAACAAGTATAGACTAATAATCCTCGTGCATTTGTAAATAACGGATTATCTACAAAGATTACATTTTTGAGTCGTCCTTTTTGCTTTAAAATCATTTTTAAACTGTTTTTAATAATTACTGCACCCCCGCCATAAATAAACACGTATGGATCGTCTTTCATATCATCAATTTTATTTATAATATCTGTTGCAACACGTGCTGCTAAACCTAATAGTGCTGGCTGTGATTCCTCAACTAATAAGGTATTTCTCGGATGCTTATCATTTAAATAAATTTGATTGAATTCTGTAATACTATCAATCGTTTTAGTTGGATACTTCCGGTTCCATCTCGTAATGATTTGTAGTAACGTCTCTTTTACACCATAAGATAAACCTTTACTTAGTTGCGGACGGAAATTCACCCCTAATGAAACGACTTCTTCTGTCGTCCCTGCGCCAATATCAAAAGAGAGTAGCGTTTTATCTACAAAATCAATTTCAGAAACTTGATTTTGCTCACATTCTATTTTATGTTTCACAACATTTCCTTCTTCATCGTATACAATGCCCCACGTCCCAGAAGCACCCTCAGGCAGGCATTTACAATACTCAATTGAAACATTAATTGTCACATCGCGTCCGTTCGGATAATGGAAAATAACCTTATGATTTCCCATATAACGTTTTGCATTTTCAGCAGCTATTTCTTGTGTAATAAGTTGCATAGGAAGAGCGACAGATAAATCATAACGAATATTAATATGGCTAGAAGTTGGACTTTGACGCATAGCGCTTACCGCCAAACCTGATAGTATTGTAATAACCATTAACTCATCCGTTGACTTATTTGATTTCTTCTCTACCTCAGTACCTTTTAATTGATCTTGAATGACTTTTTCTCCAACGATGTATCGTACATTATTTAGCATTAACGATGGCGAACTTATAGTCACATCAATGTGGTTTTCTAATTCAGATAATGAAACATCTACCTCATCTAAGAGTCCTGTAGGCTCACCTATATATAAAGAATAAATACTCGGAATAAAAATAGGGTCTTGCCCTTTCACCATTAACTTCAAACCGTTGTTTCCTGCATCTGCACCAGCTTTTAAAAGTATAGACATAACTACCCCCTAAATTAATCTGACATCCCTTCCAAATATATGCGAGCCCATTCTTTTACATTCAAATGTATTGTAATTTTTTATTTATCATAGAACTAAAATATTACATACTTACATATTTTATGTAAAAAGTATTTGACATGATACTTTTCCAATTTTATACTTATATTTGTAAAGAGTTTTTTACAATCGAGGGGGCAATTATTTATTGAATACTAAAAAAACTATTTTTATAATCATTGTTTTAGCATTAATTGCAATACTAGTACATGGCACATATAAATACATAACTGAAGGTTCTATTTTGGGCGGTACGATTTTTGCTATTTCGTTAATACTTAGTAATTTAATTAATTACATTACTTGGGGAGATCCCCACGGTGTATCAGAAGAAAGTCAAGATGAAATGGGACAACAAATTACATATAAAAGCTTTAAAATTGCATATTTTGTGCTTGTAGTTGTAATGTTCCTTATATTAATCTTCTCTGAAGGATTTTCTATGGGGGCTAATTTAGATGGAGTAAAAAACCTCCCTCTGTTCATCGCAATTTGCTCTTCATTCTTTATTTATCCTATTGTCGAACTCGTAGTTGCAAAACAATATAAATAAAAAGATGAGGTTTTCTACATGTAGAAAACCTCATCTTTTTATATTTACATACCCTCTACAATTGCTTTTAATTTGTTCACAGTCCGCCAATTCCTAACTGTAGCTGGTGTATGTAACTTCTGAAACTGGTTCATTAATTTAGAATTTCGAATGCTATTTTTGAAAAACAAATAAACGACCTTCTCATCTATATAGCAATCTTCAAGTTCACTTTTAAATATAAGCAATTGACTACTCTCTTCTTCAGAAAGTACATTAGCTAAAAAAGCAATATGAACACTTTCTCCTTCTAACAATGAATGAACTTCATACGGACATTGCTTAATAATATTTATAAATTCATCATGTGTTCTTAGCATGACTGGAACATCGAAATCAAATTCATTTTTTATTTCCATTTGTATTCGGTCTTTTAGAAAGTTTATATCTTCCTCAGATTCGAACACTATATTACCACTTTGTATATACGTTTTCACTTGTTTTAACCCTATTGATTCAAACACTCGTTTTAACTCAGCCATTTTGATTACTTTATGTCCACCGACATTGATTCCTCTTAGTAATGCAATATAAAGTGTCATACTATTCCCCCCACAATAAAATGAACTTATCAATTGAATCGATTTTCCCACTCATATTTCTCGGATATTTGTTTTAATTCTTCTAACATATCATGAATAGATAATACCTCAAATAAAATAATATACTCACTTGAAAAATGGTGATGATAATGATTTGGTTTATAATCTTTTAAATCATTTTTATAACTCCAAGTTGAGATATTAAAAAATTCACAAACTAACACTGTAAGAAAAACTGCAATCCCAGTTTTAATCACTCTTCCCCCAACGATATTCCATTTTCTATCTTGATTCATTTTTTATATCCTTCATTTCTATTTCATTTTATATACATATATTATATATTGTTAAAATAAAAAAACCTACTACATGAATATTCAAGAGTAAGTTTTCTATCTCATTATTTCATTATAGACAAATGCATTATTATTTGTTGGCCTATTGGTCCCATTCTTCTAAAACCTTTATCTTGGAAGCCGACTTTTGCATATAAATCTTGTGCAGGAATATTTCTTTCATTCACAGCAAGTACAACTTCATTTTTTATTGGAAAATAACGTTTTACAAACTCGTCTAATAATAACAATGACTTTTTGGCGTATCCTTTTCTTTGTCTATTGTGATTTATAGAAAATGAGGTTAAAAGTAAAGCGTTTTTATTGTCTGTAAATTCCTGTACTCTATCGCCTGTTTGCAATGAGAAAAGACCAACCGGTACCCCATTGTAATCTAAAATAACAATCACATTTTTTGTACGATCACTTTTTGCTTTCTCCAGTAATGCGCTTGGATCTGATGTAAACTGAACTTGTTCACTTGGTAAAGTAAATGTTTGTATAACTTCTTTATATTTCTCCTTATACGGAACTAATTGAATTTCCCCTGTGTGTATGTTCATGCTAAACTCTCCCATTTTTTAGCTTATTAACCTATACCTTGCTGTGCTTTTGAATGCACTCTTCCATCTAAAAAGGTAATTTCAACAAATGAATTTGGATTGTTTCCTTTCCAAGCAAAAATTTGTTTAATTTGTGTAGAATGTTCTACCCCTTCTTCTATAAGTAAATCTCCTTCAAAACCAATTAAATCTTTCACTTCTGTATAAGTCATCCCTTCATTTATACTCGAGAAATGATTTATATTGATAGACTCTTTCTGTTGCTTTTCCATCACAGTAGAAGAAGTTGCTGTTTGATTTTTCACTTCTTTTCTCTGTTCACACGCTGTCATACTGAAACCTAAGCATAAACTAAACAATATACATGCGCTTTTTTTCATCATAACAGTTGTCCCTCCCATCATAATTAAACCATATTTTCCCTTAAAAATAAACTGAATATTTAATATTATATTTAAAAACCTCGTACAATTAAGTACGAGGCTAATTTCATTTATTCAAATGATTATTTGATTGATCATTCTGTTCTTTTCTTAACTCTTGTTCTTCATCTTTTGGTAATTGTTTATCATTATCTTTAATTGGATTCGTTTCTCTATTTTCTATCATATCATTTGGAACTTGTGGCATTACTCGGCCCACAATAGCGGCTAATTCATCTAGTATACCTTCACCTGTTTTTCCTTTTTTAATTTGCTTTCCAATTTGTTTGAGGCGTTCATACGTATCAACATCTGCTACAACGACTGCATTAGCACCGTCAGGGTCATTTTTTAAACTTTCTGCAACAGAGTATTTAATTGATTCAACTCGAGTTCGATCAAGTTTTGCTTTTACATCAATACCTACAATAGCATATTTTCCAACAACGACCGCGGTTGCATCATTCACACCTGGCACACTTGCCGCTAAAGATGCTAAATGATCTGCTGCTTTTTCATTTGGCTTATTTGATTTATTCGTATAATTAACATTTTTCATTGAAACATTTTTTTGTTCCGTTTTTTCGTTTGGATTGTCTTTTTTTCCAATACTGCATCCAGTTATAACAAAGCAAAGCATCAATATATATATTAGAGTTTTCATTATTTTCACCACTTCACTATTAAGGTTTAATCATAAATTTTTTCAACAGCTTGCATTTTCTTTACCTTTTCCTCGGCCCCGCTATTAGCATTAATGAATATTTGGTACGTATCTTTTCCTAAAGTGCCTACAAATTCATAGCAAAGTACTTCATTATGCAAATCATTGACTACTAAAGCTTTACGTTCTTCCATGACTTTTACATCCGGATTGATTTTCTTTCTTGCTTCTGCTGCAGTTAGCTTTGCCGATGGAACTGTTCGCTTTTGATGTGATGCTAAATATTCTTTTGCGGAGAACCCAACAATAGAACCATCATCTAAAGCAATTTTCATTTGGATTGCTTCTGGATAAATTCGTACTCCATTTTCATTTACTACATACGTAAATACACCAACATTATCATATTGAGAGCTATCATAAAGCTCCATATTATTAAACTTATGGTCCTTTAAAAATTTCAAACCTTTACTACCTGCATCGTTTAAACTAACTTTCTGTTCTTTAATTTCGCGGTTATTCATAACCCAAATTGGATATCCGCCTTTTCCGGTAATATCCATATAGAACTCATTGTTCGTTGCTTCATCTTTAATTTTCACACTATAGAAGGATTCTTTCGCACCTTTTCCGCTTTTCTCAACATCTACTTTTTCATTTCCTTTTAAATTCAAAAACGATTTGGCAATTTTCGCCGCTTCATCTTTAGAAATTGCCTTTCCTTCCGCTTCAAATCCGCCTTTTTTATTTTTTTGCGCACTTGTAAAGGTCGGTCCGAAGTTTGTAGAAGAATATGATGTTACGTTTTTTTCTACAGTTTTCAATCCATCAATAATTGTGTTATCTGCTGGATCGCGATTTGATGCAAGTGCCATTTCTACATCCATCCAGCGTAAATTATTTTTCAAAACAAGATGTTGTACTTTTCTTAGTTCATCTTGTATATTTCCTGCATTTGAATATAAAGTTTGCAACGTTTTATATTCTTGCTCATTTAACGGTTCTTTTTCTAAATCACGAATGGCTGCACGGTAACTAAAATCACCGATATTCGCTAAAAATTCTTCCGTTTTATTAAATGGCATTAATGTTAAAGGAAGTTGTCCTACATCTGAGCGAGCTTCAGATGTTAAACGCCATACATCTGCTAATGCAGGTGATAAAGATGATCGTGAATTCATCGCAAGTGTTGTGCCAATTTTATCGTGTAATAAATCGACTTCGTATGCTAAATCATGGAATGCACGTTGATAGCTATTTTCCGCTCGAATTAAAACCGCATTTTTCTCTTGGTGCTCTTTATAGCCCCAATATCCTGTTCCTACTACACCGACTGTTAATAATACAATAATAATACCTCGTAACATTGTCCCACCTCCGCTCTATTTACAGAAAATATGTTTACCGATTTTTTTAATTTGTGGACGAGTCCAAATCCATTTACTAGTCGCAGTATCTGGATTGAAATAATATAAAGCATTTCCTGTTGGATCCCATCCGTTAATCGCATCTAAAACTGCTTTTTTTGCTGTTTCATTTGGCGTTAAATATATTTGTCCATCGGCTACCGCTGTAAATGCTCTAGGCTCAAAGATTACACCTGAAACAGTATTTGGGAATGATGCACTTGTAACACGGTTCAAAATGACAGCAGCTACTGCAACTTGTCCTAAATATGGTTCACCGCGTGATTCTCCGTATACTGCGTTTGCCATAAGCTGAATATCATTTTGAGAATAACCGTTCGGAACATTTGTCCCTTTATTTTGAGGTGGTTTATTCTCTTGTGCAGTGCCACCACTATTTCCTTTATTCGTTGTCGCCCCTTTATTAGCAGTTGACTTGTCATACTTTGTTGCTTTCACGAGCATTTGCTTCGTTTTAGCTCCAGCTAAACCATCAACGGGTAATCCGAATTTCTCTTGAAAATTCCGAAGTGCCCAATATGTACCCCATCCGAAAACACCATCCACTTTTCCCGTATAAAATCCGTTATATTTCAAACGAGATTGCAGTTCAATGACATCTTCGCCAGATGCCCCTCTTTGAATGACTTGATTAGAAAAAGCTTCTACATTCTTTAGTTGTATACTACTGACCATTAAAGACAGTCCTATGAACGCAAGTAAAACTGCTATTTTAAAAATAGCCTTTTGGCGCATAATTTTCCCTCCTTAATTACGGAAATGATTTCTTGGTTATGTTTTGTAAAAGCCTCGCTTTTATGTAAAGAAGACAAAAAAATCCAAACTCATATCGTTGAAAAAATATGTAAACAATATACAAAAAAGATAAAAGGAGTTCATCATGAAGAAATTGTTAAAGCGTGTCGCACTTGTCATTCTGTTCCTAACAACATGTTCAAATATATATACAGGCTCATCAATTGTTCATGCGCAGCCGCCGTATGCCAAATGGGGTAAGCTTGCCGTAGAAAAGACGAAAGAACAATACCCAAAAGCAGAAATTATTGACTATCTTCATATAGGTAGAAAACCAAAAACAGTTCAAATAACTGTTGAAAAATTTAAATTGTGGTTACGTGAAGATGGAAAAGAATACGGTGTTTTTGTTGATGTAGAATTTGAAACGAAGACGGAGAAATTTATAAAGTTGTCGTTTCAGAAGACGAGTAGATAAAGTGAAACCTTAATCAGTGGGGGTTTTGTTCATCTCCCACTAATCATCAGCCCTCACCAATCGGACTTTTACGGGCAGCCCGACAAATAGCTGGATAAAGTGAAACCCCCACTGTTAAAAACAGACACAGTGGGGTTCTTGCATTTCTAAAATTCTTTTCTAAAGTTTCGATTCCCTAAAAATCTTACCAATATACAAATAGCACCGATTACAACTGCTATCCCTATACTGTATAAAAGTACTTTACCATACCCACCTATTCTTGGATCTAAAAACGGATATGGATACCAATTCACGATTGGGCCACGTATTAAGCTATATACAACGTAAAAACACGGGAATAAGAGCCAACTTGCAGATTGTTTCCAAGTGATTTTCTTAATAGGTGGATTTAAAATCCAATCTAAAAGCATTGCAATCGGCATGATATAATGTAGCACAGTATTTACCCATGGTATTGCCGTTTGAAGTGACTCTTCTAACCCTCTTAGTAACAAAAAATAAACGAGTCCTGTCGTAAGTATGTATACCGTTGCCGCACCACGAAGTATACTAAACTGTTCTGAGCGACCAAATGTAGCTGTTCCGATACTGCTTAAAAGGAGAATACATGCAACTAAAATGTTACTTTCGATAGTAAAGAAACTAAAAAAGTTAACTGGATTGAACGGTTTCACTTGTGCCCTGATTATGAATTGCGTAATAATGGCGCTACATACTAGAAGACTTAAACAGAATCTAAATAAAGATAAAATTTTTTCATCCTTCATACATTCCCTCCTTTTCTTATATATAATTAGAAATTCCCTGTACATGCTCAATAAATAGTTTTAATGGAACGAGCCCACGTTTTGGCATATGACTACTTATAATAGCTACTACTTCTAACTGAGGAATGATAACGATGTATTGTCCGCCGTATCCCATAGCGAAATATATACAATACGGTATGTGAAATCTTTCGGTATGTAATACCCACCAGTGATATCCATATGCGCCGACATGTTCATATGTTTCAAAATGCGCCCTACTTGACTCTTCTAACCATTTCGCTGATACAATTTCTTTTTCATTCCAATATCCATTTTGCAAACATAATTTTCCTAATTTTAATAAATCGGTAGATTTCATTTTCATACCGAAGCCGCCGACATATATACCCTGCGGATCTTGTTGCCACTCGTATTCGTTAATTTCTAATGGATTAAATAAATATTTCTTTGCAAACCGCTCTGTCGACATTCCAGTAGCTTCTTGAATAATATAGCTCAGTAAATGAGAAGAACCTGAATTATAATTCATTTTTGTAGCAGGTTCTTCAATTATTGGCTTTTCTAATATGTACTGTACCCAGTTCTCTGATTCTACAAAGTCATTTGGGAATACTACTCCATTCCCAAACTCTTTCCAGTCCTCACCAGTAGTCATTGTTAATAAGTGATATAGTGTTAAATTATGTTTTCCCCTAGGTACATTTTCAATCCACTCTGTGATCGGTGTATGTATATCATTTATATAGCCCTTATCAACTGCAATACCAATTAATAAAGATACGATACTTTTTGTAATCGAATTTATTTTATATAAGTTATTTGCACATTCGGGTGTTTTATAATACTCAGTTGTTAATTGTCCTTTTTGATAAACAAGAAATGTATTCACTTTTTTCTTTTCGAATTTATTTTCTAGTTGCTTGAAATCCAAAACTTTACCTCCATTTAAATAGTTAATCCATTTATTATATCTTGTTCCTTCATTTTAAACATAATTGTGCTCAAATAAAAATAAACCTGTCAGCCATAATGAACTGACAGGTTTATTTTTATAATTTCGTACGAACATTCCAAAGCTCTGGGAAGAATTGTTGATCAAGTACTCGCTTTAAATAAGAAACACCGGAGGATCCACCTGTACCCATTTTATGTCCAATAATTCTTTCTACTGTTTTCATATGACGGAAACGCCATTGTTGTAGCCAGTCTTCAATATCAATCAATTTTTCAGCAAGCTGATATAAGTTCCAATATTTTTTCACATCCGCATACACTTCTAACCATGCTGCTTCTACTGTTGCATCTTCTTCATAAGGCTGCGTAATATCACGGTTTAACACATCTTTATGAATAAGGAATCCTTCTTTTACTAATGCTTGAATCGCGACATCATATAGACTTGGTGCATGTAGCGCTTTATGAAGTCGTGCATGTAATTCTGGATCCTTTTCATAAATTTTTAATGCATGTGGCGTTTTATAGCCAAGTGCATACTCAATCATACGATATTGATACGATTGAAAACCTGAAGCTTGACCGAGTGAATCACGAAACTCAATATATTCTGATGGTGTTAATGTCGCAAGAATATCCCAAGATTGAATAATTTGAGACTGAATTTTTGATACACGTGCTAACATTTTAAAAGCTGGTTGTAATTTATCTTGTTTAATAGATTCAATCGCCGCATTTAGCTCATGTAAAATGAGCTTCATCCAAAGCTCACTTGCTTGGTGAATAACGATAAATAACATTTCATCATGATGGTCTGATAATCTTTTTTGAGAAGATAATAAACTATCTAATTGTAAATACTCCCCATACGTCATATTCTCTTTAAAATCCGTATGAATCCCTTTTTCCATAATCACTTTTTCATTTTCTTTCATATTAGCCAAACGCCCCTTTTATATGATTCTACTTATATTGGTCTAATAACGGCTCGAACTGGACTTCCATCCGCATCAGTTAATGCAAGTGGTAATGCAATCAATTCATAATCACCGTCTGCTACATGATCTAGTACGACATTTTCTAAAATATGAATTCCATGTTTAAATAATTGATGATGCGCTGCTAATTCTTTATCATCTAATGGATCAACTGATGGTACATCTACTCCAATTAAACGTATTCCTTTTTCTGAAAGAAACGGCGCTATATCAGCACGTAAATGAGGGATCACAACTGGAAATTCTTCAGCTTTCCCATGTGAAGATGTACGTAATAATAATCGTTCTACACCTTCTAAGTGAAAACTTTCTAGTTCTTTTTTTCCGATGCTTTCAAGATTAGAAACGTCAATAATCCGTGCTGGGCCAACATAAACTTGAACATCTAAATCTAATACTTTCTTTCCATCATTATCAAAATGAAATGGTGCATCAATATGAGTACCTGTATGAATACTCATCGTTAACTTTCCTACATTTACCGAGCCACTTTCTTCTTTTGACCATGAAACTTCATATGAGAACGGTGTGTCTCCTGGCCACGTTGCAATATCATTATTTAGCGGTTGTGAAATATCAATCCACTCTGATGTTTTCATGCTTATGCCACAACCTCTCGCTTATTTTCAAACTGTTTATACTCTTCTTCTTTCATAATTTTCTTTAATATTTGTACAGATTTCCACACTTCTTCATATGTGTTATATAAAGCGACCGGCGCCAGTCTTACTCCATTAGGTGCTCGGAAATCAGGGATAACTCCATTTGCTTTTAGCGCTTTACAAATACGTGCTGCTTCTGCATGTTCTAAATATATGTGCCCGCCACGTTTTTCATCCTCTAATGGATTTCCAATTGTAAATCCGAAATCTTTTAATTCGTGATCAATTAAATTCAGCATATATCTTGTAATATGTAAAGATTTTTCGCGTAAACGTTCAATACCAGCATCTTTAAACATTTCAAGAGAACCAATTAAAGGTGCTGTACTTAATACGTGCGGTGTACCAATTTGATAAGCACCTGCATGATCGGCAGCTGTTAATGTATGCTCCATATCAAACTGCTTATCTTTTCTAGAACTAAACCATCCAGACAACCCTGGCAGTCTATTAAAATGTTTACTATTTACATAAATTCCTGCAACGCCACCAGGTCCTGCATTTAAATATTTATAATTACACCAAATAGCGAAATCAACATCCCATTCTTTGAAAAAATGCGGAATAGATCCTATTGAATGGCATAAATCAAATCCAATATGAATACCGCGTTTATGAGCTTCCGTTGTTAAACGTTTCATATCAAGAATTTGACCACTTCTATATAAAACAGAAGGTAATAAAATTAAAGCGATATCATCTTCCATCGCATGGATAATATCTTCTTCAGAAAGTGTTCTACCATCTCTGCTTTTCACTCTTACTAAATGTTCATCTGGATCTAATCCTTTTAAACGAATTTGACTTTGAAGTGCATATATATCTGACGGGAATGTTAATTCATCCGCAAGAATTTTTGTACGTATTCCTTTCGGCTCATAAAATGTGGCAATCACTTGGTGTATATTTGTCGTCGTGGAACCGGTTACAATAGTTTCTTCTGGTAAAGCTCCAATAAGAGGTGCAGTCAACTCACCTAATTTCTCCGAGAGGAAAAACCACGGATGCTCACCCTCTGTCCAGCCGTCAATGCCATACTCTTTCCATGAATCTAGCAAAGTAAGTAACGATTTCTCTGCTCTTTTTGAAAGTAGTCCTAATGAGTTTCCATCTAAATATATCGTTCCTTCTTTTTTATAGAATTCAGTTTGAAAATCTTTCAGTTCATCATGTTTATCACATTCAAGCGCATATTCATAATTCGGTTGAAATGGTTCTTTATACATGGTGTCACCTTCTTTTAATTTTCTTTTTATTCTAACTAATTGAAATATATCACCTCAATTGATACGACGTCAATGATATTATGTCAGTTGACTTTATATATGAATTTCTTTTACAATACAGTTATATTTTCAGATATTTCAGTATAAAGAGGTGATTCTTTGAAAAACAGTACCCTTTCATCAAGAAAACACCGCTCCTTAGAAACCAAGAAGAAACTATTACACTCTGGTTACACTATTTTTATACGTAACGGATTTCAAAAAACGACAATTACACAAATTATTAAACATGCAGAAACCGGATATGGTACAGCATATGTATACTTTAAAAACAAAGATAATCTCCTTATCGTTTTAATGGAAGATGTTATGAATCAATTTTATGATATTACCAAGCGCTCCTTTTTGCCTCAAACGAAGGAAGAAGCACATAAAATGATTCAAAATCAAGTTAGAGCATTTCTACAACTAGCAAAGAAAGAACGAGCTATTTTACAAGTTGTAGAAGAAGCAATCGGATTATCAAAAGAGATACGTCAAAACTGGGACGAGATACGGGAACGCTTCATAAACAATATTACGCAGGATATTACATACTCTCAAGAAAGTGGATTAGCACAGCCTGAATTAAATAAAGAAATTGTAGCACGTGCTTGGTTCGCAATGAATGAGATGTTTCTTTGGACGATTGTGAAAAATGATAAAAAATTAGAGTTAGAAGAGATAATACATACATTGACGGAAATGTATACGACGGGGTTATATAAATAGCACACCTGTAATAAATACGGTGTGCTATTTTACATTTATAAAAATATTTTATCTGGGTATGGCAATGCTAAAAGGGGCTTTTCAGATAAAGGGAAATATTTTAGTTTTAACGATTCGTCATCTATCGATCTTAACTCGCCACTAGTAACTTCACACTCAAACACAACAACAATATATTCTACTTCATCACCATTCGGATATATATGGCGGTACTTTTCTCCTCCAAATACTCCTTTTTGTTTTTTTACTTGTACTTCCAATCCTGTTTCTTCCCAAACTTCCCGAATTACTGCTTCTTCTGGAGTTTCCCCAAGTTCAATTGCTCCAGCTGGCAAACTCCAGTATTCCCCGCCAGGATATTGAAACAAAATATCTCCCTGCCCATTTTTTATAACAGCAGCTACACTTGGCATGAATATTAGTTCATGTCCTAATTGCTCACGGATTTTTTTATAATATAGCGACATAGACATAAAATTCTCCCCCACTTCATTAGTAAATACCTTTATTTCCTGACATCTATTGTATAATAATACCAATAACAATTCCTATATAGAAAGGACAAGAAAATGTCTCAAGAACAACTAGTAAATAGTTTTCTATCATTTTTAGGTGCTACAAAACAGCATACTAGCTTAAAGTTTTTAAATGAACTTATTAAAGCTCATCAAGAAAAAGTAAAGTGGGAAACTCTTACTAAAATAATTGACTGGGAAAAAGGTAATAAAACAGGTCATTTTTTTCCTTCCATTGAGACATACATATACCGTATTTTCCAAGGTAAGAAAAGAGAACATAACCTTACCTCTTCTGAACTTACTTATTGGATAACAAAGAGATTTTGTATTGATAAAGAAATATAAAAAAGAGCTTTTAAGATTTCCAATGAAAAATCTTAAAATAATAAAAATGTTACTCAATCCTTTGAGTAACGTTTTCCCCTTAATATTTCTTTAATATTAATTTTCTTTATTATAAGCAGTTTCTACACATTCTGCTAGACGCTCCATTTGTTCCATAGTTATACCTCGTGATATCCAGCCTGTTAACTTATACATAATTTTATAATAAAAATTACTAGGTTCATATTCTGAAATTACTGTTAGTGCTGTACCTTCCTCATCTTCTTCTAACATATAAGTCATTGCTGAATATCCTTGCTTCATTTCACTACCAAGTGAAATAATATGCGGTGCATCGTATTCAAGGATTTCTACTTCAGCCTCGAATATTTTCTTACCGACTTTTTGAACAGTAATATATTTATCTCCTACACGTGGATTCTCTTTATCCATATTTGAAGGATAGCGATTTTCTATTATAAACGTATTCCATTCTTTTATTTTTTCATCTTCTATTATGTAGTCACATACAACATCCAATGGTGCTTTTATTACTATTTCAATTGCAAAACTCATTATACTGCCCCTCTCAAATACCCTATCCATTTCTATTTTAACTAAATCATTATGCCATATTTTATATAGTGAAATACAAGTAGAATTTCAACTTTTTATTGTGAGGGGGATTCAATAAATAATCATTTTTTATTAATTTAAAAACTTATTCATATAAAATATTTTATTAAAGATACAACAATTAAAAACAAAGCCACGAGTAGTAAAGCAATTCCTATACTTCTATTTTCTTTTCGGTTATTTTTTAAATTTTGCACGCCTAAGCTAACTAACATAAACCCTAAAAGCGTTTGTAAAATTAGCATACTCAGTTCCGAAGTATCATTCCAACTATAAATGGAATACCCCATTATAATAATTGCAAGTAAAACAGTTACGATCCTATTCATACGCAAACCCTCCCTTTTTAAAAAGAAACCGCTAAGTTTTCTTAGCGATTTTATTAACAATTTATATTTAGTAAATGTGCTTTTCATGAATTTGATATAAGTCAAAAGAATTTCCTGTCCAATATAACTACGCATGTTAGCCCACTTTTTCTTTATTCAGTCTACTTACAATTCCAACAATAAATTTATATTCAACCCTTCTCTTCTTATCTTTCTTAAAACCCTCTTTCGTATCAAAAATAAAACAAGTTTTCCGAAACCAAATACGTACGTATAATGACTCAAAATAAATAGGTTTTATAATACCTCGTTCTTCAAATTCAGTCCCATCTTTATTTTCAGTTTCCGTTCGAACAAACCACCTATTCCCGATTCCAATTTCAATGTACTTCACACACTAACCTCCATTAGGAAATTTCCCTTCTAACAATTCTATTATTTCCCCGGTAAGCGCACATTCCGACAGAACATGAGCCCACAAAGAAAAAGTAGATTACAAAAATCTACTTTATAACTTATATTTTTGCATTCGCTTATAAAATGTACTACGGGGTACATTTAATAGTTTTGCAGCTAACGAAACATTTCCATTTGTCTTTTGTAATGCTTCAATCATGCTATCACGCTGTATTTTTTCGCGAAAATGTAATGTATGTTCTGTTTTATTTTCAACTTGTAACTCAAGTTGTTGTTGATTTCCCCTCATTGTTTGTAACAAAAAAACTACTTGTTTTTCGCATATTTCCCGTCCTTGCGACAAAATGTAAATGCGTTCTAATACATTTACTAGTTCCCGAATATTTCCGGGCCATGTATGTTGTAAAAATTGATTGTATATACCCTTTGGAAATACAACATTCCAATTCTTCCGTTCGCAAAAGTGTTGTATAAAATATGGGATATCCTCTTTTCTTTCTATTAACGATGGAACATATAACGGATAAACGTGCAAACGATAATATAAATCTTGACGGAATTTCCCTTCTTCTACTAACCGTAGTAAATCTTTATGTGTGGCAGTAATAATACGAATATTTACTGGTACCGATTTTGAACTCCCAATTGGAGTTATTGTGCGTTCTTGTAAAACACGCAATAATGCTACTTGCATCTCTGGTGGTACTTCACCAATTTCATCTAAAAATAATGTTCCTCCGTTTGCTTGTTCAAATTTCCCTTTATATCCTTGACGTCGCGCACCTGTAAATGCACCTTCAGCATAACCGAACAATTCACTTTCCATTAATTCTTTAGGCAAAGAACCGCAGTTAACAGCTATAAAGGGCCCGTCTTTTCTTGGACTATTTTCATGAATCGCTCTCGCAACATATTCCTTTCCTACTCCTGTCTCACCACATACATACACACTAGCATCAGTCGGTGAAACAAGCTTAATTTCTTCTAGTGTGTGTTGAAATGCTCTGCTTGTCCCGGTAACTCCTGAAAAAGTAATCCCTTTTATAAATGTGAGAGCAGAATATGTATTCATTTGTTTATTTTCCTTTAAATACATACATTTCCCAATCATTCTTTCATTACTATATACTGGTATCTCTAATTTAGTTTCCAATCCATGGTGCATTAACTCTTCAAGTTTCATTCTTGACCAATTATTTATTCGTTCACGAACGCTCTTACTCGCAGAAACGATAACATCACGATGATTACAAATAACTACTTGTTCATCACTATCAATGACATCTAAAAAACGATGGATTAAGTGTAATTCATTTTGATGAACTCTTATGCTACATTCACGTTCTATTGCATGTGCCATTGAAGTTACCATACCGAGCATATATGGATGCGAAAATTCAATTGGACATGAGAAATTTAGAACACCAATTAATTTCCCGTCATCGTTATGAATGGGAGCGGCCGCACAACTCCAGCTATGAGATACCACGGAGTAATGTTCAGTACCACTTATCATAATAGCTTCTTCAATTTCTAGCGCTGTTCCAATTGCATTTGTGCCAACAGCTGCTTCCGTCCATTTTACACCTTCAATAAAATTAATATGTTTCGCTCGCTTTAACGTTTGTTTATTTCCACTTAACGATAGAACATAACCATCTGGATCGATTAATAATGCCATCATTTGTAGTTCATCAATGGTTTTTCTCATATTTTGTATTTGAGGTAATGCTATATCAAGGAAAATTTCACTCTTTTTCTTTTGTTCTTGAAAAAAATTAGAAGACAAAATTTTCTGACCTTTACTCATATGAGGATTCACATTTGCTTGTTTACATCGGTACCATGATTCTGAAATTCTTTCGTTTATACGGTTCGAATCAAGGACTCCTTCATCAATAAACTTTTTCCATGTATGTAAGTAAAACGGTGAAGCTAACATTGTATCATCTCCCTTTTAATTGTTTTGGAGATTTATAAAACATACTTTTATTATAAAACTGAATAAAAGCGTTTTCAATACAACTAGCAAGACGACACAAATATATTAATAATTCGAATATCCTAATACACTTCTTTATTCTTTTTTAGTAGTACTATATTTTGTATAATGGCCGCAAAGAAAATACATAACCAAAACCACTTTTGTGGATTACCATTTATAAAGAAAACAATCACGGCTATTGCAAATAAAATAGCGGCTGATAAACTAATATATAATTTCGTTCTGACCTGCATTAGTCTTCACTCCTATTATTTTACAGTACATACTAACTCTTCATTTTTCATCTCTACTATGTACTCCTGTAAAACATATTCTTTCCCGCCATGGTTTTCATACCATTCATGTATTCTTCTAATATGCCTCTCGTCACTTCTAATTTTCGATTCTATTTCATTATACTGTTCATAACTATCATATTCCCATATGGCAAATACTTCAGACGTACCATTCTTATTATCTTTCATCCAGCGTCCTATTAGCCTAGAACCATGCTTTAATTGATTAGGTAAGTTCGTATTATTGAAATGATCATTAAATACTTCTATGAATTCATTTTTCACTACATAGTACTTCCTTCTGTAAAACATACCTCTTCCCCTCTTTTATGAAAAGTATTAGTAAATCTTCCCATCACTACCGTATTATAATACTTTCCATCCGATAGTCTTTTGTCATTTTTCAAAATGCCTTCTACTTCAAAACCTATTTTTTTATAAAGATGAATAGCTTTCTCGTTTGTCTCTAATACTTGTAAAGATATTTTATTTACTGCATTTTCGTCAGCCCATTTAATAGATTGTTGTAATAGGCTCTTACCCATTTTATATCCCCAAAACTCTTTTAAAATGCAAACACCAAACTCCACTTTATGAGATAATCTCTTTAAATTTGATCCTTCACACCTTGAAAATCCAACGATTCGATTGTGCACTTCTGCAACTAAAAAGAGATTCTTCGTTTCTTCACTATCTGTTTTTATTATTTTTTGAAACCCTAGGTCATCTATAAATCCCTCTCCAGCATCTCTATCCATATTTTCAGTTTCTCCATCAATCTGAACTCTAATTTTCGATAACTGCTCAGCATCTTTCTCAGGTGCAGAACGAATTGTATAAGTTAATCCATTTATATGAAACTCTTGCTCTTTTACAATCATGTCAAACTCCTTTCAAATCAATATAATGGCGCTATTACAACTTGTTTACCTTGTTTCTCAAAGTCCTGAACAGTTTCTTTACTCGCCTGTTCGTCAGTTATAATAATGTCAATTTCTTTTAAAGACTCTCCTCTTATAAAACAATCTATTCCAAGTTTATTATGCGGAGCTAAACAAATATTTCTTCTAGCAATTTCACTTACTCTTTTACTAAAATAAGCAACTTCAGGTGTTGCAGTACTAATACCTTGTAATGAAATGCCTCCACCTGTAGAGAAATAAAGATCAATAGAAAATCTACTTATCAATTCAGAGGCAAGTGTATCAGTAATATTCCCTGAAGGTTTTACTTTTCCGCCAATTAAATACGTATCAATATTCTTATATTCTCGTAGATAACCAGCTATTTCTATAGAATTCGTAATAACCGTAAATGATACTTCCGGTAAATATTTCAGCATCGCATTATGAGTGGAAGCCCCGCCAATAAAAATTGAATCACCTTCTTGTATATAAGATACCGCAACTCTTGCAATTGTGTCCTCATATATTGAGCTATCACTATAACGTTTAGCTGGTTCCGCGGCTAAATTTCTCACTCGCGTAAGTTCAATTGCACCTCCGTGCGTTCTTTTTAATAAACCATCCTTTTCCATAATAGACAAATCTCTTCTTATAGAATCAATAGACATATCAAATCTTTCCGCAAGATCCTTTGCGATTACTCTTCCATCTGTATTAAGTAGTTCTAAAATTTTCTCTCGACGCTCTTCAGTAAACATGTTATCACCACCGTTATTGAAGATTCAGAAACTTAAACTTTATTTTAATTATATGCATGCCTCTTCTGTTTTACAATATTTTCAATTCTTATTTATTCCGTTTTATACAGTCTTCTCCCTCTTTCTATCCTGTTAACTTGACAACCAAATAAATGTATATCTGTATATTACGCAAAAATACTTCCATTCACCTTCCTATTGATGTAAAATTATTCCTATGTTTTACTTTTTAACACAGAAAGGGATTACTATGAAATCATTAATCAAAACGACATGTACAGCATTATTATTTACTGGAATATTGACAGGATGTAATAGCAATACTACATCAAAACAAGAAAAGAGCGCTCTCGAAAAGAATGCAATGCACTATGGAGAAATAGTTAAAAACGAATACTATAGAGCGACAGTTGAAAATGCAAAGTTTGAAAAAATAGACAAAGAGCGGCGCCTTACTACTCGTGTTATGATTAATAATGTTCGGGACGATGGACAAACTATTGATCTTTCGGAAATAAAATATTTCATACAAGATGAAAAAACTGGTCAGAAATATGAAGGTGAAGCTCATCCGATAGATGACGAGCACTATAAAAATGTTCCACACGAATTCTCTTTAACTACTGACGTTGTGTTTGAACTGAAAACTTCACCAAAAGATTTAAATAATATGTATTTATACATAGATAGCAAAGCTGCGCCGTTAACAGATACATATTGGAAGCTTGATAATTTAGTATCTAAATAGAAAGACCAGTCTTACATGACTGGTCTTTTTACATTCATACATTTACCTTTCATTAACACTTATATTCATTTTCTAATAACAACTTGAATAACATCAGCTAAACCAGTGTGCCCTTTCCCTTCAACTCGCTCTTGTTCTCCATTAAAGAAATGAATTACCTTATGTTCTTCACACCAAGTAAGAATATCAATTGGATCATACAGCATATCAACATCTTTTGGTCCACCAGTACTATAGTTTATTTGTTTTTTTGAGTAAACCTCAAACATAATTAAACCACCAGGCTTTATCGTTTGTATCATTTTACCTAATATCATTTTTTTATAATCATCATGAAAATGTCCAAATACCATAATTGCTGCATCATATTCATTTTCTGGCAAACTATCAGCTAATAAATCTACTTTTTTTGTATGCACGTTTACATTATGCTTCTCTGCCAATTTTTTTGTCTTCTCTAATCCATCTTCCGAATAATCAATAGCTGTTACTTCGTTCCCTTGTCTTGCTAGAAATACAGCATTTCTACCTTCTCCCTCCGCGAAAGCTATTATTTTATTGTGATTTGCTAAACGAAATGCTTGTTCTTTAATAAATGTATTAGGTTCTTCCCCGTAAAAATATTCATCTGATTTATATCGATCATTCCAAAATTTAGTCATCATCTTCTCTCCTTCTTCATATCATTTTCTAACTACAATTAAAGATATCAAAGAGTTTTTTTATCCTTAATTAATTTAAAAATAAAAGCAGATTAAAAATCCACTTTTATTTTTTCGCAAGATCTACGATTTTTTGATTTCGTAACTCTTCTTCCATTTTCTCTTCTGCTGCAAGCATTACTTCATTAATTAAACATCCAGGTTTGTCATGTAAACAACATTCAAACAATGATGTTTTACCTTCAATTGCATGTATAATATCTAAAAATGAAATATCTTCCCAATTCTTACTAAGCGAGTAACCGCCCTTTGGACCAGATGATGAATGTATCATCCCTTCCTTCGTCAACTTAGTTAGTATTTTAGACAAGTACGTTGGTGAAACATTTTGCATTTCTGCTAATTGGTGAACACTAACTAACTTATTTGGTGTAGCCTTTGCCAGAAAAAGTATTGTATGAAGAGCATAATTTGTAGCTTTAGAATATTTCATAGTACAGCCCCTATTGTAGACTTCATGTCTCTACAATAACTTTATTTTTTTATTATGTCAAACGTTTGTAATGCTCCATAAAAAGTTATTTCTTCACAAGTAATGCATCTGCCGCGCAAATCGTCACTTCTCTAAATGGACAGTCAAATAAAACACCTAGTTCAAAACCATCTTCAGTAAGAGCTATTTCATGATATAACCACCAAGCATCTTCAAAGTTTTCCGGCATAGAACACTTTGTTACTCCTATAAAGTGAAACTTTAATCAGCGGGGGTTTTGTTCATCCCCCACTGATTATTAGCTCTAACCAATCGGGCTTTTACGGGCAGTTGATCCCCACCTAACTTCTTTGTTTTCGCTGCATTTTGAGGTGGGTGTCTTACTGCCCGTTAATGCGGGATAAAGGTTACTTCAAGTTTATCAAATTCACTAAAAGTACCACTGCAATCTAATACGATAGACAAAGTATCTTCTGATTCTCTCTTTACTACTTTAATTACACTATCGTGTAGTGATGTCTTGTGTAACTGAGCGACATTTGACGGAAGTTTTTTCTCAATGGAATTAAAATATTCTACGTATAATTGCTCTAATTGTGCCACTCTTTTCTCATAATCTGCTGTCCACTTTTGCATACGTTTTTTCAGTTCACCTGATGGGTATTCTGAATTAATTGTGATGTTTTGTATAATTGAGTATATCGATTCAGGAAGGAACTTTAATAAATCGATTTTCCTTTTCTCCATTTCCTCCTTTAAACTTTCTATATCCATTTCCGACCATTCTTTTATAGACTCTATAAAACTTACAAATTCTAAAACTTGCATTTTTTTATACCAATCTCTTGTAAAATATTTCAATGACACCTCTCCTGAAACATCTTTACATCCAGTAAAAACAATATATCCACTTATTATATCATTCCAATAACTATTTTTTCTAAAGAAAAAATGTAAAACTGTAAATATTCCGCCTATTATTTATAAAACTTCAGAATATTTACAAAAGTATAAAATTAGAATACATTTTAGCTGTACAAGATTCACCTGTACAAAAATTCAAACAAAAAGGGATGGTTATATGTTGAAGAAATTAGTAGCAGGAACATTAGTAGCGGGTTTTGCATTAACTGGAGGACTAGGTGCGGTAAGTGCTGAAGAAAAAAGCAACACAATTAAGTCATTTGATTATTTAAAAGTGGATGAACAAAATGTTAATTCATTTGCAAAATTAAATGATCAGGATAAGAAAAATATCCAAATTACTATGGTATTACCAGAGCAAAATGAAAATGGGGATTGGCTAGCTTACGGTTTTACTAGTCGTGAAACATTAGATGCGTATATTGAAAAGGATAAAAAAGCAATTAAAAATAAAATTAATCCTTTAGGTAGCGGTGCTGGTAGTACTGATTTTTATGAACATAAAGATAAAGGTGGCCAATATATTTACTGGAGTAGCGGCTTTAAAAACTTACCATCTAGCTGGAATGACAGAATTTCTTCTGTAAGTACAGCGTCACCTTCTGCAAGTTATTCAACGACACTTTGGGAGCACACTTCAACACAAGGATATGGAAAAGGCGTTTTATTTAAACATGCTGATTGGTACGGTAAAACTGCTAATTTAGCTGCTGATTGGAACGATATTACTTCAGCGATTGAAATTAAATAGTAATAAGACATTTAATTTCTTCTATAAAAATTCAAACCACTATTCTCTCTTTCATTTAGAGAATAGTGGTTTATCATATTTCTATTTAAGCATGTACAGCATGTCCTACTGCTTGCATTAACGCTTCATGAATCGCCTCAGATAAAGTTGGATGTGCTGCAATATAATCTCTCATTATATCAGCGGTAACTTCTGTATGAATCATTACGGTTCCTTGACCAATAAGTTCAGTTGCATAAGGACCGATAATAGAAATCCCTACAATTTCTTGGTATTTAGGTTCCACAATGACTTTTACTTTCCCTACTTGTTCTCCTAAAATAAGAGCTTTTCCGTTCGCTGTAAAAGGAAATTCTCCGATGAGAATATCACCATATTGTTCTCTTGCACCTTTTTCACTTAACCCGACACTAGCTATTTCTGGAGCTGTGTATATACATCGAGGCACAGCGTGATAATTTACTTTCACGTCTTCTCCACTTGCGTGTAATGCTGCTGTCGTTCCTTCATGGAAGGCAACGTGAGCAAGCTGAATTCCACCGATCACATCACCAGCTGCGTAAATATGTGATACGTTCGTTTGCATATGTTCGTTCACAGCAATCCCTTTATTTGAAAACTGAACCCCTGCTTTTTCTAAATCTAATTGTTGTACACGTGGTTTTCGGCCGACAGAAATGAGAACATATTCCGGGTTAGCTTCTTGGATACTACCTTCATATTCAAATGAAGCTTGCTTCTTATAATTATTTAATCCTTTTAAAGCAGCTCCTGTAAATATTTCTACGCCATCACTTTCTAATTTCTCTCTTAAAATATGTGCGATATCTTCATCTTCACCTGGTAATAATTGCGGTGCCATTTCAACAATCGTAACTTTTGTCCCAAGGCGACTATAAATACTTGCAAACTCACATCCTATTACACCACCGCCAACGATTAACAATGAAGATGGTACACCCTTAAGAGACATCGCATGGCTACTATTTAAAATCCATTTTCCATCAAACGGAGCGAATGGTAATTCTGTAGGTTCGGAACCAGCTGCGATAATAAAGCTCTCTCCATCAACTACTTCTTCTTTATTTCCTTGTACAACTCGCACACGATGATCCGTTTCGAATTTCGCTTTTCCTTTTACAACTTTAATTTTATTTTTCTTCATTAAATATTGTATTCCTTGGACGAGTTGCATTACGATTTGTGATTTCCTCGCCTGTATTTGATCCCAATCAATTGATATACTTCCTGTATTAAGCGTAACCCCATAATCATTCGCTTTTCTCACAATGTCATGTACTTCAGCACTTTCTAACAGTGATTTCGTCGGCATACACCCAACATTTAAACACGTTCCGCCAAGGTCAGCTTCATCAATAAGAGTGACCTCTTTTCCATTTTGAGCCGCGGTAATTGCCGCTACATATCCAGCTGGTCCGCCTCCAATTACAACTAGTTTACTCATTCTCTCACCTCCTCTTTATAAAAGAATTGTTATAGGTTCTTCTAAATAATGTTTAATTGTGCGTAAAAATGCTGCTGCTGGTGCACCGTCTAGTACACGATGATCGAATGTTAAACTTAAAGGTAACATACTACCTTTTTTAATTTTTTTCCCTTTATATACAGGAACATGTTCAATTGCGCCAATACCTAAAATACCAGTCTCAGGTGTATTTAATACAGGTGTGAAATATTCAATACCAAAGCTACCTAAATTACTAATTGTAAATGTCGTTCCATGCATATCATCACTACTTAAGCTACCTGCTCGTGCCTTTTGTGCCATATCCTTAATCTCTTTAGACAACTCTACTAAAGATAAATTATTTGCAAAGCGAATAGCTGGAACGACTAATCCTTTTTCTAATGCGACTGCCATGCCTAAATGCACAGGTTCAAATTGATGAATGGCATCATCTATATAAGCGCTGTTCATTTCTTTATGCTCTCTAAGTGCTAATACAACAGCACGAGAAACGAAATCCGTAATGGTTAGTTTGTTTTCGTATCGTTTTTGCACAACTTCCGCTATGTCTTTATGTAATGCAACTAAATCTGTAACATCTACTTTCATCGTTAACGTTAATTGCGCACTATTTTGTAAGCTTGCATGCATACGACTCGCAATTGCTTTTCTCATACCAGTAACAGGAACGACTGTACTTTCTTCTTGTTCAGGTACTTCTGGATTTGCTACTCTTTCTTCTAGCGCCTTTAATACATCTGCCTTTGTAATCCTTCCGCCAGGACCTGTACCAACTAATGCCTTGATATCCAGATTTTCAGACTTTGCAATTTTCTTCGCTACAGGTGAAATTTTAATTCTTTGCTTCGCTACTTCTTTCCCATTTGGTTCTTGATTTTGTACTTCTATATTAGATGTTTTTTCTTCTACCACATGTGTGCTTTCCTGCATTTCTACTTTTTCATTTGGTTTACCGATGTAGCAAATTACAGTACCAGGCGGCACTCCTTCATCTTCACTTACAGCTATATCAAGTACCGTACCATCAGCTGGCGCTTCAATTTCCGTTTCAATTTTTTCTGAATTAATACTAGCAATTAGTTCTCCTTTTGCTACATTATCGCCTGCTTTAATATTCCAGCTCGTAATAATACCTTCTTTCATCGCCATACCTAACTTCGGCATTACAACTTCTACAGCCATGTGTCTCTCTCCCTTCTCATCGTTTTATTACACATGTAATAAAGATTGGTCTCCAATCATTTCTGATACAGTTTCAATTACTTTTTCTGGCGTTGGCAAATACAACTTTTCAAGTGGTGGTGAGAACGGAACAGGTGTATGTGGTGCTGTAATTCGTTTAATAGGTGCATCTAACAAATCAAAACCTTTATCCGCTACAATTGCCGCAATATCTGTTGCGATACTACATCTTGGATTCGCTTCGTCAATAACGATAAGACGATTTGTTTTTTCAACAGATGATAAAATAGTATCTTCATCAAGCGGTGATAAAGATCGTGGATCAATTACTTCTACTTCAAGCCCCTTTTTCGATAATTGCTTTGCAGCTGCAAGTGCTGTATGAACTTGTTTTCCGATTGCGACAATTGTTACATCAGAACCTTCTCGTTTAATATCTGCTTTTCCTAAAGAAATTGTATAATACCCTTCCGGCACTTCACCTTTCATATTGTAAAGTGTTTTATCTTCAAAGAAGATTACCGGGTCGTCATCTTCAATTGCCGCTAATAATAAGCCTTTTGCGTCATATGGAGTAGAAGGAACGACAACTTTTATACCTGGAATGCTCGTAAATAAGGCATACAAACTTTGTGAATGTTGTGCAGCTGCGCTAAAACCTGCACCGTGCATCGTACGTACCGTAACTGGCACTTTCGCTTTACCACCAAACATATAGCGGAATTTTGCACCTTGGTTTAATACTTGATCAAGACAACTACCGATAAAATCATTAAACATTAATTCAGCTATCGGACGTAACCCAGTTGCAGCAGCTGCCATCGCAGCTCCCATATAACCCGCTTCAGAAATTGGTGTATCCAATATACGATTTCGGCCAAACTCTTGTACAAGTCCTTTCGTAACACCAAGAACACCACCCCAAGCTTCATCATCTTGCAGATGATCAACTTGTGCACCGCCTGCAACGTCTTCACCTATTAAAATTACATTTTCATCACGACGCATTGAGATTTTCATTGCTTCATTAATTGCAGTTGACATACTTACTGTTCTAGTCATATTTTTTCACCCTCCTCTTATTTGTAAGAAACGTATACATCTTTTAATAATTCTTCATCGTCTGGGTATGGACTATTTTCACTAAATTCAATGGATCTTTGTACTGCATCATCTACTGCTTTTTCCATATCAACAAGTTCAGATTCCGTTAATAAACCTTCATGAATTAAATGCTTACGGAAATTCACAATCGCATCTTTTTCATTTAAATGTTCTTCTTTTTCTTCTGATGTTTTATATGTTTGCGCTTCACCTTCAAAATGACCGTAATTACGATATGTCATACATTCAATAATTGTTGGACCATCACCATTACGCGCACGTTCCACTGCTTCTGCAGCAGCTTTATATACAGCTAGAAGATCTTTTCCATCTACTTGAACGCCTGGAATATTATAAGCTTTTGCACGATCCGCAATAGAATCACAACTTGAAGCATATTCAAATGTAGTTGCTTCACCGTAACCGTTATTTTCTGCAATAAAAATAACTGGTAACTTCCAAATCGCCGCTAAATTAACCCCTTCATGGAATGTTCCTTCATTATTTGCTCCGTCACCGAAGAAACAAACACTTACATCTTTTGTTCCTTTATATTTAGCTGTCAATGCTGAACCGCAAGCAAGTGGGACCCCCCCGCCTACAATGCCATTAGCACCAAGCATTCCTTTATCTAAATCCGCAATATGCATGGAACCGCCTTTACCTTTACATAATCCTGTCGCTTTCCCGAAAAGTTCAGCCATCATACCATTTAAATCACAACCTTTTGCGATACAATGTCCATGACCTCTATGTGTACTTGTAATACTGTCACTATCCGTTAAGTGGGCACATACACCAACTGCTACCGCTTCTTCACCTGCGTATAAATGAACGAAACCTGGCAAAACGCCTTGCGCGAACAATTCATGCACCTTATCTTCAAACTTACGAATCTCTAACATTTTTTCGTACATCCAACAAGCTTGTTCTTTCGTAATTTCATTCTCTTTACTTTCAGTTGTTTTTAACATATCCAGCCCTCCTATTTTCTTGATCATCTTTTATATTGCAAGTACCGTGCCAAATTCTAATCCTTGATTTAATAGGTTTTCTCTTTTCTTTCATAATAAAAAAGTGGACAAAATGAGACATCTGTCTCGTTTTGTCCACTTTTGTTCACCTAATTTGAGAACTATTATTTTATTCATTATCAAAGCTCTGCTGTAATTTTCGGATGTAAATAATTTGGCCAATATGATATGCATTATGAGTTGTTACATTCGCTAACACTTCCCACCACTTTACAGAAACAGGAAATCCTACTACATCACTTTCAACCTTTTCTTCATTTATAAGATTTTGCCATTGTAACAGTTTTTCTAATAGTTTTTCCCGTAATTCATCGAAAGTTTGATTATCTGAAAGCATAAAACTTTTGTTATTATCTCCAATAGCGGGTACTGCATTCACATTTGATTCTTTATACCTAGTTTGCCACGTTGAGTTCCAATACAGTAAATGTTGTACAATTTCAGCTATACTATTACTCTCTTCATTCGGTTTCCAGAAAGCTTCTCTCTCAGATAGATCTTTCACTGCATCTGAAAATGGAATATACCAACTGGGATCGTTTGCATTCGCCAACAATTGATCTGCTAATACATCCTTCACATGGACCATTTTTCTTCCCTCATTTCATTATCATATTAATATACACTACTCTATATACGCTCATTCCCTATAATCCCCTTTTTTACATACAAATTGATTTCATACTGAATGTAAGAATAATAGATTTTCTTATCATAACTCGTTATGATAAAAGAAAAAGAAAGCTGGCGGAAAATGAATAAAAAAATCGCAATAATTACAGGAGCCTCAAGTGGATTTGGACTATTAACTACACTCGAACTCGCAAAAAAAGATTATTTAGTTATTGCTACAATGCGGAACCTTGAAAAACAAGTGAACTTACTATCTCAAGCCGCTCAACTCAACTTACAACAAAACATAAAAATTCAACAATTAGATGTAACCGATCAAAACTCTATACATAACTTCCAATTATTTTTAAAAGAAATACAAAAAGTAGACCTACTTGTTAATAATGCAGGATATGCAAATGGCGGCTTTGTAGAAGAAATTCCAGTAGAGGAATACCGTAAACAATTTGAAACGAACCTATTTGGAGCTATATCAATTACCCAGCTTGTCTTACCGTATATGAGAAAACAAAGAAGTGGAAAAATCATTAATATAAGCAGCATTAGCGGCCAAGTTGGATTCCCTGGTTTATCTCCTTATGTATCTTCAAAATATGCATTAGAAGGCTGGAGTGAATCGCTTCGCTTAGAAGTAAAACCTTTCGGAATAGATGTTGCTTTAATTGAACCAGGTTCTTATAACACAAACATATGGGAGGTTGGGAAACAACTAGCTGAAAACCAATCTGATACAACATCTCCTTACAAAGAGTATATGGATAAAATACAAAAACATATTAATAGCGGTAGTGATACATTTGGTAATCCGATAGATGTTGCTAATAAAATTGTAGAAATTGCTGAATCTAAGCGTACAAATTTACGATATCCAATCGGTAAAGGTGTGAAATTTATGATCTTTGCGAAGAAGATTCTTCCTTGGAGATTGTGGGAACACCTTGTTTTGAGAAGCTTTAAGAAAATGTAATAAACTTTTTGAAAACTATTTTGAAAGGGATGCTAATTAAATGTTAGGTTTACCGTATGGGAAAGTGTTTTTAGTGCCGTGGACTGAAGAATGGGAAATTGAGTTTATGAAAGAGAAACAACTCATTGAGGAACAAATTGGCGAACATATTTTAGCGATACACCATATTGGTAGTACTTCTATTCCATATTTAAGTGCAAAGCCAATTATTGATATAGCAATTGAATTAGAAAATTATACGGACGGTATACATTGTATTAAAAAGTTAAAACTACTAAACTATAAATATAGAAAAGAAGTATTACCCGAAAGATACTATTTTAATAAAGGTGAACCAAGAACTCATCAAATTCATATGTATGAACAAGGGAATACATATTTAATAGAACAATTACAATTTCGTGATTACTTAATAGACAATAAAACTGCACGCATGCAGTATGAACAGTTAAAGATTCAACTTTCACAAGCTAATCCTACTGATAAACATAAGTATGCAGAGGATAAAACTAATTTCATTACATCTATATTAACTAAAATTAATGCTTAAATAAACAAGAAACCATTTAGTAGTAAATGGTTTCTTGTTTATTAGTTATTTCATTTAATTACTTGAAATAAATTGGACTATATTACGGTTATCCCCTTCTAAATAACTTATGATGCCTTCAGGATATGTCGGCTTCTCCTGTAATTCCTCTAGACTTTTCCAAATTAATATAATATCCTCATGCTCTTTATGCCTTATTTCATTTGTAATGATTTTTTCAACAGTCCCCCAATGTATCAATGTACAATGATGACCTTTTTCGTTGTCCCACTCAAAAATGTGTTCATTTACAATTGCTAACTCTTGAACATCAACTTTCAAATCGTATTCTTCTATTAACTCTCGAATTATTGCTTCTTTTGACGTTTCACCAAATTCAATAGAGCCACCTGGAAAACGATAAAATGATCCATTTTCATCGCATTGTACAAGTACTTTAGAATGATCTTCATTTAAAATCATTGCTTCAGCACGTAATTTAGGATTTTTCATTTTGTCTCCCCATTCATTCCATATATGATTAAATCCAATAGGTATAAAAGAAAAAATTAAGAATAATTCCTGTTATTACTAATAGCGGAACCGTTCCTAAAGAAATGACATATTCCCTCGATTCTTTATCAAATTTCCACTCCATAAATGATTGAAAGCAGTATAAAGTTATTAAAAATAAAATGGGTAAATTACTAATATAAACGGGATTTAAAGTAGCACATATCATCGTAAAAATTATATAAGAAATAATAAGAGCCCTAGTGCCCCATTTATGAAAGTTGTTTACATATTTACTATTCCAGTCTGTTTGTTTCGGTATATTTAGTTTTTTCCTCACTACTTTTTCAAAAACAACTAAGGATATAATCCATACTATTAATAAAATTCCTTTAACCCAAAACAGTGATGTTTCCTCCTTTACCTTTTCTCCGGCTGATCACTCGGATACGTAGCATTCCTTTTATTTTCTACGTCCCAACTAATAATTGTCGCACTATCACGTCCCAACTGATGATGCACGTGTTCTAAAACATTGTGAATATTTTCTTTAAGTGTTTTATCATTTCTGTTCATAGCATTATACAAATTTACAGGTATTTCATATCGGCGTTCCCCACATTCTAATACTCCATCTGTCACCATTACAATTCGGTTCTTTCCAGTACGTAATTCACGAATACCTGATGAATAGCAAGGAACAGGTAAATCAAATGTGTTTACATTTCCAATCCATTCGTAAAAATGACGTTGATTTAATGCATATTGTCCTAACTTATGTAACTCTTCATGAAATACATACACTAAACAATCACCGATAGAAAGCCACCATATATAATTTTCTTTCCTTACACATAGTAAGCAAGCTGTTTCACCTTTAATTTTTTTGCACTTTTCCTTAAATGAAGATGACTGAAAAATTGTAAGTATATGATTTTCAACAGACTGAAATACTGAATTAATTGGTTCATTCAAAATTACTTTTATATTTTCATATTCTTTTTCGATTGTATTTACTACTAACTCAACACTTTCCGCACTATTATGTCCATCTAGAATAGCTGCAAATTCCCATTCACCATTTGACCAAACTAATGCACCATCTTCATTCTTTTTCGCTCCAGCACTTTTATTCCCGCCATATTTACCAAGTACAATATCACCATATTGTTTAACTGAAATTTCTCCTAAACACATTTCTATATTTCCAACCCATGAATATTGTGTATTATTTTTTGTATGCATACTCATTTACCATATACTTTCGTATTCTTTCACATAGTTTTTTTATTTTCTCTTCGTCACCATATGGTGCGCCAGTCCATTTCGCTATCTCGGTTGGTGACCAAAACTCTTTTGGTGTATTCGGATAACGCGGAATAATGTGCATATGCATATGTGGTGCACCATTTCCTGAAACAAAAGTGTAAATATGCTCTGCACCTTCGCTTTCTTTTAGCGCTTTACTTACTCTACTTGTTATAAGTCCGAACGCTTTCGCTTCTTCATCTGTTAGTTCAGCAAGGCCAGGTACATGTCTTTTTATATCTATCATTACATAACCCAGGTATGTTTCTTCACTATCCCGGTGGACATGTCCAACGTAAACGAGTTCATCTTCGTAAATAGCTCCACCTGGAACTATAATATTTCCTATATGTTTTTTGCAAATGAAACAGTTTTGTTCTATTTGATTGTTTGTTGACATATCCATCACCTTCCTTTTCATATATAATATCACAATAAAAGGAAAAACAGGTTTCATATTCCGAATTTTCATTCTTTTGATACAATAATTTTTGAAATGAATTTACATCTCATTACTTCTTCAAAAACGCAATCCCAATTATAATCCCAATCACAATTCCGATTACTAAATTATTTGTAAAGTGCCCTTGAAATACACCAATTACAACCCCTATACCGACACCTATTGCCAAAGCATCATTTCTTTTTTTATTTTTAGCCAAAATTACATCTCCTCCCACCATTTCTCCCTAAATAACATACATTTACTTGAATGTATTAATATACGCACTATCTCGCTTAAATATTTCCAAAAAATGTCCTGTAACTTCACATATAATATTTTCCATTTTCTGTACATACTCCTTTTATATTGGAAAATTTTCAAGTAACTATTAATTATACATAGGCATTTACTATAAGAAAGCTTCGTAATTTATTGAAGGAGGAACGATTCAAATGTATCCTCATTGGAATCCAAATATAAATCAACAGTATGTTTATTCCCCTCATCCCGCAAGGAATACATTGCATCATGATTCACAATATATGATGCAGCGTATTGCAAGTCTTGAAAATCAATTAACTAAATTAATCTCATTAATCGAGGAAAATAATCAATTAATTAAATCAATGGAACAACAAAAAAAACAAGTTTGTGCACCAGCTGGAAGTTCTGTTATCGTTCGTATGTGATCTGGATGCAATAAAAAACACACTTTGTATTATAAAAGTGTGTTTTTTATTCATTATTTTCTTTTCGTATGGAACCCTTGTGTAATTCGATCTAATATAATTGCGATTACTACGATAGCTAATCCAGCTTCAAATCCCATTCCGATATTAACTTGTGTTACAGAGCGATATACATCAACTCCAAGTCCTGGAGCTCCTACAAGTGATGCTGTTACAACCATCGATAACGAAAGCATAATGCTTTGGTTCACACCAGCCATAATCGTTCCGGTTGCAAGTGGTAATTGTACTTTAAATAGTTTTTGTGATGCTGTGGATCCAAATGCATTCGCTGCTTCAATTAAATCTTCTGGAACTTGTCTAATTCCTAAGTCAGTAAAACGAATTGTCGGTGGCATTGCAAAGATTACTGATGCAATAATTCCAGGTACTACACCTACTCCGAAAAATGTAATCGCTGGAATAAGGTATACGAATGCAGGCATTGTTTGCATAAAATCTAATGTTGGTTTTAAAAATTTTGAGAAACGTTCATTTTGAGATGCTAATATACCAATTGGAATTCCGACAATAATTGAAATAATAACAGACGTAAGTACGAGTGCCAATGTTTGCATCGTTTGTGCCCAGTAGTTAATATTCAAAATAAATAATAATCCAATGAGCGTAAAAATGACTAAAGATAATTTCCTCGTTGTGTACCAAATGAGGAAACATAAGATAATAATCATCAATATGGCAGATATTATTGTTAAAAAATTAGTGAGTAAATCAACAAATCCGCCAATAATATAAGAGAATCCTCGGAATAAGCCTTCAAAGTGCTCATATAAACTTGCAACAAATGAGTCGACCCATTCCCCTAATGGAATACGCGGTATACTATTCATCGTCTTTCACCTCTTCCTCAATGTTTCCTGCAAGAGCTTGAATGACACTTTCACGTTTAATAATTCCTCTTAGCCTTTTCTTCTCATCGATTACTGGTAACGGATATTTCATCTCCGCCATTTTTGCATAAGTCTCTTCCAGTAAAGTATCCAAATACACATGCGGAATATCATTAAGTAATAAATCAGCAATCGGCCACTGTTTTTGTACTGCTTTACTCGCATCATCCGCAGTTAATATACCTAAAAACTCATACTTTTTGTTTACAACATATACAGTTGAGACACCTGCATTCCTCATAATTTGAAGGGCTACACGAGGTCCACGATCAATTAATAAAGTTTCTGGTCGTTTTAAAATAGACTCAGCCGTAATTACTTTTCCTAAATTCACGTCCGCAACAAACTTTTCTACAAATTCATTAGCGGGGCTCATCATAATTTCTTCTGGTGTTCCAATTTGGACAATTTCTCCATCTTTCATTAATGCGATACGATCTCCAATTCGAAGCGCTTCATCTAAATCATGCGTAATAAATATAATCGTTTTTTCCATTTTATCTTGTAACTCTAACAATTCATCTTGCATTTCTTTTCGAATAAGTGGATCTAATGCACTGAATGACTCGTCCATTAGTAATACATCTGGATTATTCGTTAGTGCCCTTGCGATTCCAACGCGCTGCTGCATACCACCACTAAGTTGACTTGGGTAATTATCTTTATGATGATCGAGTCCTACTAACTGTAGCGATTCTAACGCTTTTTTCTCTCGCTCTTCAACCGGAACTCCTTGAATTTCTAAACCATATGCAACATTTTGTATAACTGTACGATGCGGAAATAGAGCGAATTTCTGAAATACCATACTCATTTTCGTTCTTCTTACTCTCCGTAACTCTTCTTTTCCCATCGTTGCGATGTCTTCACCATCTATGTATATATGACCTGCAGTTGGTTTAATCAATTGATTTAACATACGAACTAGCGTAGATTTCCCGCTACCAGACAAACCCATAATAACGAAAATCTCTCCAGAGTAAACTTCAAACGTTGCTTTTTTCACCCCAACGTTCATTCCTGTCTCTTTTAAAATTTCCGATTTACTTTTTCCTTCTTTTAATAAGGAAAGGGCCCTTTGCGGATGTTTCCCGAATACTTTTGTTACGTTTTCAACACGCACCTTTGTATTATCCATGTCACTACTCCTTTTCTACCCATCTATTCACATAGTGTTGCGATTTTACAAAGAAATATTACATAAAAATGACATTCATAAGATTTCTTTAAAATTCTCGTTTCCGTTCATAATAAGAATGCTTACTTATACATTTATTTTATAAGGCAAACGTTACTTAGGAGGTTTTCGATGCGAAAGAAAATTTGGTTTATATGCCTTGCATTATTTATTACTATGATTTTCACTTCATGTAATGCAACAAATGCAAATTCGAAAGGAAAAATTAAACTTGGTGTAACAAGTTGGAAAGAAAATATTGCAACCGCAAACATGTGGAAAGTTTTATTAGAAGAAAAAGGCTACAAAGTTGAACTTATGTATTTAGAAAAAGCCGCAATTTGGACTGGTGTCGCTCGTGGTGATGTTGATGCGAATTTAGAAGTATGGCTACCAGTTACAGATAAACCGCTAAACGATCGTTATAAAGATGATATTGTCTTAAAATCAAAATGGTACGAAGGTACTGGACTAGGTTTAGTCGTCCCTTCTTATATGAAAAACATAAACAGTATCGAAGATTTAAATGCTCATAAAGATGAACTAGAGAATAAAATTGTCGGTATCGAACCCGGTAGTAGTCTTATGAATTTAACGAATAAAGCAATGAAAGAATATGATATAAAACTAAAACTTGTCCAATCTTCTGAAGCTGCGATGATGAGTGAACTAAAGAAAGCATATACGAAAAAGAAACCAATCGCTGTTACGCTTTGGAATCCGCATTGGGGCTTTTCAGAATTTGACTTAAAATATTTAAAAGACCCTAAGAAAGTATATGGTGAAAAAGATGACATTTATTACTCTGTTCGTAAAGGTTTCGAAAAAGACCATCCGGATATCATAAAATACTTTGACAAATGGAAGATGAACGATGAACAGCTTGGTACGTTAATGGTCGAGTTAAATAAAACGAAAGATCCCGAAGAAGCGGCGCGAAAATGGATTAAGAAGAATCAAGCGCTAGTTGATGAATGGGTAAAAGATTAATAAAAATAGGCTAGAGGGTTAGCATATCCTCTAGCCTGTTTTTAACTTATTTTTTCGTAACAACGTCATCTACAATCCCATATGCCTTGGCTTCTTCTGCAGTCATAAAATAATCTCTTTCTGTATCATGTGCTACTCTTTCAATCGGTTGGCCTGTTTTTTCTGCAATCATTTTATTAATATCATGCTTTAACTTTAATATTCTTTTCGCAGTTATTTCAATTTCTGTTGCTTGCCCTTGTGCACCACCAAGCGGCTGATGAATCATAATTTCACTGTTAGGGAGAGCAAACCGTTTTCCTTTTGCTCCTGATAATAATAATAATGCACCGAATGATGCCGCAAAGCCCATGCATAGCGTTTGCACATCTGGTTTAATTAAATTCATCGTATCTAATATTGCAAAACCTGCTGTCGTTGAACCGCCAGGGCTATTGATGTATAAGAATATATCTTTTTCTGCATCTTCTGCTTCTAAAAATAATAATTGCGCTACGACACTACTCGCTACTTGATCATTAATTTCTGAGCCGATAATAATAATGCGGTCTTTCAATAACCTTGAATATATATCATAGGAACGTTCTCCTAATTTTGTTTGTTCTACTACATATGGAATTGCATTCATTTTAAATCCCTCCAATACTTGTTATGCTGCGTAAAGCATATAACTGTAGGAAGAAGGGTTTTTCACATTAAATAATAAGACTGGCTGTTTAGATGGTAATTTAGTAAAATCTATTGTCGGAAGAAGCTTCGTTAATAATTCTGGTCTTTCCTCACGAATAGATGTTACAACAACTTCAATATCCTCTGTGAATTCGACTATCTCAATCCCTTCTTCACTTACAGTTTTCAGCCTATTTCTACTCCGAAATAAAGAAGCTTTCACTGCACCTTCTGATACAGAACACAATTTAGCAATATCAGCGATACTATATTGAAAAACATCTTTTAATAATAAAATTGCGGATTGCTGTACATTTAATGAAGACAATACTTTCCCTACCATTTCATGCAAATCTGCAATGTTCTCATGTGGTTCTTCAAAAGTGATTTGTGCTCTTATTTTTTCATGAACAGACTTAGACTTCATCTGATCTAACCAACGATTTCTTGCTATTTTATAGACGAGTGTCATACAAATATCTTTATTTCTATATTTTTGAAGCACTTTACACACTGTTTCTTGGGCGAGATCTTCCCCATCCCATTTGTTTTTCGTTAAAAAAGTACAGTATCTTTTTAACTCTCCATATTGTTCAATTAAAAAGTTTATATTTGAATGATTCATATCGATATGGTTCTTTGAAACATGAGTTACTTTTGTGCACAAAATAACCACTCCTTTTCAGCGCTTACTTAATAAACGATTCAACATTAAAAAAAGTTACGGGGATATAAAAAAATAATGTTTATGTTCAATAATTCGCGGTCATAAATATGTTATGTACAATTTTACGTGAGGAGGAACAAATTTGCCAAAATTAACAATTGAAGGTGCGGGAACTTTTGATGTGAAAGAAGGAACAAAGTTAGTATTAGCAATTGAAGATAGCGGTGTCAACATTCTTCATCGTTGTGGCGGGAATGCACGTTGCACAACTTGTAGAGTAGAAATACTAGCAGGTGATTTCTGTGAAGCAAGTGCGAATGAGAAACATGCAATGACGGAAAAAGGAATTGAAGATCATTTACGATTATCTTGTCAAATGCGTGTACATAAAGATATAGTCGTTCGTCCGGTACTTACAGTTGAAAATTCAGGTCTTGATGCCGGGCCGCGTCCGGCGGAGTAAAGCGATGAATTTAAAACAGCTCGCTGGCGAATATGCCGCTAACTTTGTAAATGATGGCATGAAGATTGGGCTTGGTACAGGTTCTACTGTATATTGGACAATACAAAAATTAGGTGAGCGTGTAAAAGAAGGATTATCATTTCAAGCTGTACCAACATCAAAGGAAACTGAAGCATTAGCACATCAACTAAATATCCCCCTACTTTCGTTAAACGACGTACAAAGTCTTGATCTTACAATTGATGGAGCGGATGAAATTGATTCAAATTTACAACTTATAAAAGGCGGTGGCGGTGCATTACTTCGTGAAAAAATCGTTGCCTCTTCCTCTAAAGAACTAATTATCATTGCTGATGAATCGAAACTTGTAACACATTTAGGTAATTTTCCATTACCTGTTGAAATCATCCCTTTTTCATGGAAACAAACCGAAAATAAAATTCAGTCTTTAGGGTGTCAAACAACGTTACGTTTAAAAAATAATGAAACCTATATAACCGATAACAATAACATGATTATCGATTGTATATTCCCTAATCATATTTCTAATCCTGCCCATTTACACACCCAATTAAAAATGATTACTGGTGTAGTTGAAACAGGGTTGTTTATAAGTATGACGAGTACAGCAATTATTGGCACTAAAAATGGGATAAAGAAATTGTAATAAAAGCTAACTTTTTAAAGTTGGCTTTTTAGTATGTTCTTCTTCTCTTAATAGTGCTTTATTATGATATACTAGGAAAACGCAAACTGATTACACTAGAAAGGACTGAACATTTTGCAATCCAAACTTATAACAGAACTTACTGATTTAGAAATTGCCTTTCATATTCGAAAAGAAGTATTTGTAAAAGAACAAGGTGTTCCTCTTACAGATGAATTCGATACATTCGATGAAATCGGAGAGCAATGTAAACATATTTTAGTTTATTATCATGATCTTCCTGTAGGCACAGGGCGTATACGATTTGTTGATGGTGTCGGAAAATTAGAACGTATTTGTATTTTAAAAGATTATCGTACATATGGATTAGGTAAAGTCATCATTCAAACGTTAGAAGAAATTGCTCGTAACGAACAAGCTACAAAAGTGAAGCTACACGGTCAAACACAAGCTGAAGGATTTTATAAAAAATTAGACTATCAAACTTCTTCTGATATATTTATGGAAGATGGCATTCCGCACATACTTATGACGAAAGTGTTATCATAATAAAAAGGGTAGTATATGAATCTTATGTATTCATACACTACCCTTTTTTATTAATAGAAAAGTGAATTCTCAAAATTACCTTTTGCATCAAAGCCCATCATCTTTTAGTTCATACCTAGGTAAAACTTACACTGTTTTCCATAATGATAATGCATAAATCCAGTTTGGATCACCATTTCCTTGATAACTCTGGACTGCTTCATATACTTTTCCTTCGTGTAGAACTCTATCTCCCTTTTTATATGCTTTTTTTGCATCCCACGCTTCATGTGAAGCGCTTTCAGTTTTTGTAGTAATTGTGAATATATCACTCTGTACGGATTCATTTCCAGCTACATCAACAGCTTTCACTACATATTTATAAGTAGTATTAGCGAGCAGATTTTTATCCAAATAAGAAGTTGTATTGGATGTTGCAATCTTTTTCATTGACCCTTCTGTTTCTCTATAAATATCATAATGGTCTACACCAATATTATCGTCAGATGGACTCCACATTAAATCCACACTTGACGCTGTCGTTCCCATACTATGTAATCCTTTTGGTTGTGTTGGTGCTTCTGTATCAGGAGTCTCAACTGTCGTTTTTACTGTAAGCGCTGTACTTTCTTTCGATACATTGCCAGCTGCGTCAATTGCTTTTAGAGTATAAGAGTATTCTGTACTTGGTTGTAACTTCTTATCAATAAAATGAGTCCCTGGTACTGTATCAATCATCTCTCCGTTACGGAAGATTTGATATCCTTTTACCCCTACATTATCCGTAGAAGCGTTCCATGTTAGTTCTACACTATTCGCTGTTACTTTTTGCGTCTGAAGTCCATTTGGACTACTTGGCGCTTCTATGTCTGGTTTCACATCATTAATAAGATTAACATCAATTACATTATAGAATGCATTTGCTGTATCAGCTACATCCCATACTGCTAAAATCACATGATATCCACTACGATCAGTAGGTACATTGATTTTATGAGTTAAATTATTTGAAGCTGCAGAACCATCATGTTGTACAGTTCCAATTGGTTCGAAATCTGCTCTTGTTAGCGCTTTATTTGGATTCCATCCTTTTTTAGTAATATAGTAATGCCACTTACTCGTTAAGTGAGGCGCAGTATACTTCCAAGTAAATGTATTTTCCCCACCAGTGATTGTATTTTTAAACCAACGATTTTCTGTTTGTTGATCTAAAATACCACCAAATTTTCCGCCTGCTGAAGCAATTTGTCCATCTACTGGACCACCTTGCGGGAACCCTTTTGGAGCTTCTAAACTTTGTGGTTCATACATAACACTTCCACAGTTTACATTTAGCGCACCATAAGTTGGACTACATAAAGCGGATCGGCTACCGGGCTTTTCAACAAAACCGTGCGCATAAGCATTTTGAGGAATAAGTGTCGTACTAATAATTCCAGCTGTTAATGCTACAGCTCCTAAACTTTTTTTGTTCATTTTCATATTTTGTAGTTGTTTTAAAAATCGATTATTCATGCTCATGTCTCCTTCTTGTTATACTTTGTAGTGGAATGTGGGCTTTGATGTAAAAGAATAAAAAGAGACAAACTTGTACCGATGTATGTATTAATTATGCATACACCGCAGTGAAAATATATTTTTTCCTTGTGAAACATTTCACTTTATGAATATATCATGACATAGAACTCGCCTAAGCATGTGCAGAAGTTGTGCAGAAACAGTGAAATTATTACTAACATATAAAACCACATCCTGAAATCATAAAGTAAAACTTTAATTAGTTGGGGTTTTACGGTCGGTTACTACGGGATAAAATAAAAGTGTGCAGCAGAAATTGTAGACTTAGTTCTCAAAATTCACATTTAGTATTTTCATTTAAACAATTCTTCTCTTCTTACAACAGAAAAGTGTCTATATCATTTAATATAGACACTTTTTTCATGTATAACTTTATATTTATTACTGATCTACAAATGTAAAAATTTCATCAACAGCTTCCTTATATCCACCCGATGTTCGGAATGATTCCTTCAAATTCAAAGCAGCCTCTTTATATGAAGGGTTATTTAAAATTAACTCCACACTTTCACGCAATTTTTCCACGGTTAATTCATTCATATGTAATTGAACTCCTGCTCCAAGACTCTCCACTTGCTTTGCGATTGCTGGCTGATCTGCACTTTGCGGTATTACAACGAGCGGAACCCCGTTATATAGTCCTTCATGCGTACTGTTCATCCCGCCGTGTGTAATAAATAGTTTCGTATAAGTAAGCAGTTCGGTTTGAGGCACATAGTTTTTCACAATGAAGTTTTTAGGGATTTCGCCTAGATCACTTATTTTTGTTTTATTGCCAATAGACATAACAATTGTATGCTCACTATTCTCAAAGGCCTTCATACACAGTTTATAAAAGTCAATCGCTTCATTAAAAACAGTACCTAATGAAATATAAATCGGACTTTTTTCTTCAATTGAAGTAAAATCAACGTCTCTGTTTTTCATTTGTGCAGAGATAGATGGTCCTACAAATTTATATGTTTCATCAAACGTATCACCAAAAGGCTGGAACTCCTTAATTGTATACACAATAGTAAGGGGTGCAGGATTACAGAAAACTTCATACGATGATTTTATTTCAACACCATATTTTTCAGTAATTCCCTTTGTTAAGTTTTGAAAATCATTCTGTATTTTATCATGAATTTCTACTGGGATATTTTTTGACAGATGACCTAACATTTGCTCAAAGGATTTTTCATCCTGCGCAAAAGATGTGCATGAATTTATGGCTGGAAGTTTAAGAATTTGAGCAATTAAATGGCCACAACCAAACATAGAATCATGAATCATGTAATCAAAATGTTCACCTTCAATTTGTTCTAGAACGCTAGATATTACAATATTCGCTGTATGTAGAAGGCCGTTTATTCTTTCCTGTAAATAATTTCTGCCTCCAGATAGAAACGCTTTTATAAATTTTTGATCATCAATCGTTCGTACAGTAGCACCTGTCTTCTCAATCCGCTCCCTGAAAGCTTCTATTGAAAAATAAACGACCTCTTCACCACGAGAAATCAATTCTTCTACAACTTGTAAAGTTGGATTTATATGTCCTTCTGATCCAGCGTTAATAAATAAAACACGCGCCATAATAAACACTCCTTACGTTAAATCGTTTCTATGTTGGCAAGAGTACGGATTTTCTCCATACCCTTTTCTTAGTTGTTCGTAGCATGTTCCTACTAAATTGACCTAGCGAGTCTAAAACCGAGATCATCTATATGAAATGTAGGATGGCTTCGACGACGACAAGTAGCGCCGCACCCTCTCGCTGTTTCAGCCCAACTACCACCACGAAAAATGCGGTATGATCCGTACACTGTTTCATCATACAAATCATAACACCATTCCCAAACGTTCCCTAGCATATCATAAAGTCCCCATGCATTCGGTTCTTTTTGGCCAACGTCATGAATCTCTCCATTTGAATTTTCATTATACCACGCTATATCATGAAGTTTCCCGTATGTATATCCGGTTGTACTTGCTTTACATGCATATTGCCACTCTGCCTCACATGGTAATCGGTAGCCATTTGAATCTAAATTACATTTCACAATTTGACCACCATCACTAATAGAATAATATTCTTTTAATCCCGCTTTTTTTGAAAGTACATTACAAAACGCAATGGCATCGTTCCATGAAATATTGACAACTGGTTTATGATTTTTATCAAAATTATTTAATGTACTATTTGTAATAGCATCATATAGTTCGATTGTTACAGCATACTTCGCAAGAAGAAATGGTTGAATTTGCACTAGCCATTCTTTTTTTATTCGATCATCTCTTAATACTACCTCTCCAGCTGGAATATTTACCATTAATGAATCAATTAGTTGAATTAAATCATTAGTCATTTTCTATTCCTCCAAACGTTCATTTTATATGAATTTATAGTCATATACTCATTACAAAATACAATTTTCAAAAGCGTTAAATTTTCCATAATAAAAAACGATTAGTTTAATTAAACTAATCGGTAAGATTCAAAAAGAATTGTTGTGTCACATTCTATTATTATATGTGCTCTAAAAATTTCCGAACCTCATTTGGAGATTTTAAAACAATAACCTTTTTCTCTTCGGACAATTGCTCTAACCCTTTTAAAATTGTAGGTCGTTTAGCATTAGGATATTTCCATATCCATTTAAAAAATTGCAAATCAAATCTTTCTTCACATCCCGCGCCCATATCTGGTCTTTTTTTATTCCGGTATTTTACAATTCTTTTAAACGCACGATAAATACAAATTGTTCTATGAATATCAAGGAAGATAATTGTATCAGCTGCATTCAGTCTGATATCCATCGTCCCGCCATAATTCCCATCAATAATCCACTTCTCATCTTTAATTAAGTTATTTTGAACTGCTATTTGTTCTTCTCTCGGAACACCTTCCCAATTCGGTTTCCAAAATAATGCATCAAGATGATGCACCTTAATATTTAATTTATTTCCTAACTGCCTTGCTAATGTAGATTTTCCTGAACCACCAGAACCAATTAATATTATTTTTTTCATACCTTTACGATACCTTCTATAACTTCTTCAATAGCTTCCTTATTAGCAAAAATCCAGAAGAACATTTCTTCATTTAACTTTAATAAATCTGGTAACTGGACAAAATAAGCAATAAAGATAATTTGAATTGAAAGCATAACATACCAAATGGCTTTTAGTTCTTCTTTCGTTAAATCATTTTGTTTATAATAACCTTCAAAGACTTTGCTAACGATATGTAACCATTTCCCTCTTAATTTTTCATCACTAAATAGCTCGCTTAATATACTTGTACAGCAATAACATAAATCAAATATTTTTACATTATTTTCTAAAATCTCAAAATCTATAAACCCTTCCAGTTTATCATCTTTAAAGATTACATTTGATAGATGCATATCACGATGAATAATTTGTCTCGGTAATGGATGGACCGTTTCCTTGAAAGCTGCGTGCATTCGCTCCATCTTTTGAATTACCTCTCGATGAACATGCTCATTCTTTTCTAAAATCGGTATAGCCCATTCAAATACCATCTTATATAAATCTCTTTTTATTAACTCATGGTCACTATTCACCGAATGTAATGCTTTGTGCAGATTAGCTATTTCTTCTCCAATTGTACTTGCTAGCCTTTCCAGCTTATTCGTATCTTTTATTTCTAAAACACTTCCGGCAACATACTCATATAAGCAATAATATTTTTCTTTATATAATACATATTGTTCATCATTTTCTGTCTTTACTACTCTCTGTACTTTAATTCCCTTTTCATACAGTTGCTTCAAAACATCGAATTCAACTAGAAGTTGCTTTATCGATCCCGTTCTCTTTAAAATGTACTCTTTATTCTTGCATAAAACCTTCGCTACTTTTGGTTGCATTACAGTAGCTGTGACATGTTCATTTCGAAACCAAAGCTTTGCAATTTCCAGTGCTTGTTCCATTTACAATACCCCTTTTACAATTCTTATTTCTTCCGAAAAATAACCTCACACAGTATTCCCACTCCAACACCAATTGTATAAGCCACTAAATCACTCCACAAAAAACCGTATCCCAACACGAGTCCGCCCAAAGTCGTTCCACGAATGCTATCTATCCATTCCGCATGATACAATTGGCTCGCTTCAATCCCGTAGCAAAACATTAAACTAATAAAAGCCAACTTCTTCGTCTCTGTTTTAGGAAACAAAAATCCAAAGCCAGTGAAAATCATTAATGCCCATAATGCATCACCTAAATAATCATTTAATAGATGTGGTAGTGCAAAAGCAAACTTTCTTGAGCTAAGACCTAAAATAATAACAACTATAGTAAATAGTGCATATACTACTCTATTTCGTTTCGTATTCATTTTAAAGTCTCCTAATATGTAATGTAAAACTGTAAATAGCTAGTAAAACAAAGTTATTTTACTAGCTATTTATTGATTGCTTTTATGATAAGAAAATGTGGATTCATATTTAAATAATGATATGATTTTTCGCTTACTTCTTTCATTTTTTCAATTGCCTTCGGTTCCACTATCTCTTCTAATACAAAATAATTTGTAGTTTCATTTAGTATGTCTTGTAATGATCTTCTAAAAAACTTGACTTTAATAGTAATATTCGGTTTAACCCAAGTATCTATTAATAACTGTTTTTCAAAATAATTTTCACATGGAAACTTTGTGAAATCCATAAAAGGATGATGAATAGAATATATAAGTTCTCCACCTGGCTTCAATACACGACGAAATTCTTGAAATACTTGATTCCAATTTTCTATATAATGAAGAGTTAATGAACTTACAATCACATCATACGTATTATCTTCAAATGGCAATGTTTCTTGCAGATCATGACAAAGGAACGTCGCTTCTTTTCCTATATTTTCTTTTGCTGCTTTTACCATTTCAGGACTTACATCAATTGCTGTAACATTTGCTCTTCTTCCTATGAATTGAGAAGTATACCATCCAGCTGCACATCCAGCATCTAATATCTTTTTTCCTTCTAGTTCCTTTGGAATAAGCTCCATCATCGCCGGTCTTTCATAATAACTGTTATATGGATTTGCGAAATCTAGATTTTCTTTATATGTACTCGCTAATTTATCATACGTATCTTTAATCGAATCTTTCATTACACACACTCCTAATACATATTAATCCATTAACTCCTGCTGCTTTTTCTTTGAAAATGATTGTAGTACTAAATCATACGACCAATCAATCATTTTATTAATTTGCTCCTGCTCTATACCCTTATGAATATAAACGGTATTCCAATGTTTTTTATTCATATGATACCCTGGAATAATTGTTTCTGGATAATCTTCTCTTATTCTTAATGCGACTTCTGGATCACACTTCAATGTAATCGCAGCCTTTTCACCTTCTTCATGATTTACTATCGCAAATATTTTATTATTAAGCCTCATACATGTTGCACTCCATCCATCTGGAGAATCTTCTGTCGCTTTTCTTTTCGATAAACAGTACGCTCTTGTTGCATTCATTTTAATTGGCACCTCTTATTCTTTCCCTGTTTGATTACGATGCATCACAATTTGCTTCGTTGCTTGAAATTGCTGCTCACCGTAAAACTTTATTAGCTTCTCTCCGCAAAATAGACTAACAATATCAATATGAGATATTTCTCGAAGTAATATTGTAAGCATTTTCTCTCCAATACCTTTATTTCTTACATTCTCATGTACGACAACATCTTCAATGTATGCTCGAAAAACACCATCAGAAACGACTCTAGCAAATCCAACTAATTCATTTTCTTCCCATACTCCAATGGCTATGCTATTCTTTAACATTTTTTCAATATCGACTTCTTTTCTTTCTGGCCACCAACCGACAGAATCATAAAGCTTCTTTATTTTTTCTGCACAGATTGGTTGTTCTTGTTGCAATTTATACGTGTACATATGCTTTCTCCCATCAATCAGTATACATAATATTATTATAATCTCTTTTCAAAAAAGTGCTGACTATGACCTTTCGGATGATCTTCAACGATACCATACTCTCGGTAACCATGCTTTTTATAAAATTCTGGCGCTTGAAAACTAAATGAATCTAGCAATATTAATCTGCACCCTTTTTCCTTCGCAATTTCTTCAATTTTATGTAAAAGTTGGCTCCCCCAACCGTCATGACGAGCTGATTTATCAACCCATAAAAAGTCGATATGAAGATGATAAAAATACATCGTACCTGTTACACCACCAAATATTTTTCCTTCTTCATTTTTTACTACGAGACTTACTTCTTCCATCGGCTGTTTTACTTCATCTGTTAAGATGGACATATTATATTGAATGACTTTATTTTTAATGTATTCTCCTTCAATACGTGTACCGTTCTCTATATGTTTCATATACATTGCTTCCTTTCAACTTAGTAAGCTACATTTTATTTTTCCCCTTTAAAATACTAATCAAAACGAATCCACCATATGTAACAAAGCATGAAAAGCCAATTATCCCTGGTACAGAGACATAGCCTACCCTTATGTAACTTATAACTGCAAAACAAGCGATAGACAATGAAATAGATAGCCAAAATATAACAGCTATTTTTCTTCGTCCTCGTTTCGATGTACTTTCTTTCTCTTCAGAAACACGTGTGCCAAAAAGCAATACAATACAAATAAGAATTGCTGCAAAGTAAATTGTATCTAATGACAAATTGTGATCATATAGTGCGATTCCAACTTCAAGAGCAATAATCGTTAAAATTAAAATAATGATTGTTGAAGTCTTTAAGTTTCTTTTCAATCGCTCGCTCCTAGCATGCTTTCACTATATTCTTTGTATATGTATTTTAAAACTACTGCAAAAGCTTCATCTACCTCTTTATTTTCACGGCGATTCGGTAAATCTTTTCCCCCAATCACATAAAGAAGTGGAAATTCGTTAAACATTCCTATAATACCAATATTTATTGTAGCTGTGAGTAATCCACCTGTCATATGAGCTATATGATAATATGGAATTTCTTCATACTCTCCTTGCTGTCTTACCATGCCGCTAATAATTGGTTCCCATAATTCTGGTTCTGATTTATAACCTTGAAAGGTTTGTATGAAAAGGGCAAGAACTTCACTTAATTCTCCAACATTTTTCTCATCTCTAGCATTCTCTTGTATATGAATTTTTGAAAAGTACGTTTGTGCGTACATTTTCACAGCATCCCATCCACCACAGTGCATTACAACTGACTGTGCAACGTAACTATCATGACAAGCAATCATTACCTCTACCGCTTCACTAAGTGTTAAAGAAGTTCTTCTTTGTAAATGCGGATATAACTGCGCACTATCTTCATGTGGATTAAATTTAATGTAATGAAGTATATCATTCCAATTATGTTTATTTTCCTTCACCATTTGCGTTACTACAAATCCAATGACTAATTTTGCTGCTGATGCTAACGGAATATTTAATTCACTATTATACGAAGCAACTATACGATTATTTTTTGTAGAATAAATTGCCATTCCCACATAATTAGATTGTACCTCTTTTATTTTATTTATAACAGTTTCCATTTCTATCCCTCTTTTTATATCGTTATATTAACTTCTAATATTTCAACATTGAATGTAAAAAACCTTTTCATTAGCTATTAAAATAAGAAAAAGGTAGCATGAATTTTTTCTTGCTACCGAAAAATATTTATTCTTCTATAGGATTTTCAGGACCGTTAAGTTCCAGCTGATAAAAAGCTAAATCTAGCCATTTATTAAACTTATAACCAGCTTTTTTTATTGTTCCTGCATGAACAAATCCATAGTTTTGATGCAAGGCAATACTTTTCTCATTCTCTGCATCAATTCCAGCAATTAAGGTCATATACTCTCTTTCCTTTGCAATTTTGATTAATTCCTTCATTAATGAAGACCCAATGCCATTTTTTCTATATGCCTTATCTACATACACAGAATGTTCAACTGAATATTTATAAGCAGGCCACGTTCTAAATGGGCCGAATGTCGCAAATCCTACTACTTTATTATCTAATTCATATACAAAAATTGGATACCCTTCAGCCTTTTTTTGTTCATACCAATCTATTCTATTTTCAAGGGTTACAGGTTTATACGCATATACAGCTGTTGTATAAAGTATCGCATCGTTATAAATATCTAAAATGTATGCTAAATCTTTTTTCGTTGCTTCCCTTATCATTGTTTTCTTCCTTTCATCATGTTCACCTTATATCACTATCTTTTCAATAGTTTTATTTTATCGAAATTTCCGATTTTTATCTACATACGAATACTAGCTTTTCGGAAACCGTCAAATATATTTATTGCAGCAGATAATGTGTAAATTACAATTCCACCGCCAACTAACCACGTTTTAAATCCCTCTAGGGAAATAGTAAATGCATTTGCCAAATACGTAATAAACCCTGCGTTAAATACATGTGGATTTACTACAATTACAATGAATACTATCGTCCCAGCTATCTGAAGAATAGCATTCCCAATCGCCAATCTTTGAGTCCATTGTCCCTGCACTAATTTATAAAGGGATATACATATTTCAAAAACGATCATAATTACAACGATTGGCCAGTACTGCAATAAAACATCTTGATTAAAAGTTGGCGAGACAAACTTCAGTCCATTTGCCGTACCGTTATATACGCCAACAAGATGATTCGCATAAAAGTAAAGTGTAGCCCAAACTGCTGTCCACATTAAACCTCCAAAAACTTCAAACTTCGAGATTGCTTTTTTCTTTGGAATATACGAGATGTTTTTCAAATCATCTGGTGTCCATTTTTTTAAACTTGTCGTCAACGGCTCGATACCTTTGTCTGTATCTGTTCTTTCTAAAATAACAAACACAAGTGTCAACCAGAAAAATACATGGAGGCCCACTTCAAAAATTTCCCCAATGCCTTTACCTATCAATTGAAAAATAACATTTAATACTGCTTGATCACCACTATAGCCTATAAAATTTTCTGCAACCATTGATATGAGTGCAATGACAGCTGCGATTGGTATAATCATTTTTAACAACGTTGTATATACATCAAAATAACGTGGTCCAATTAAATGCATCGGTCTATCCAAATAACCATTAGCCAATGAAACCGGACTCCCCAATTTTTCGAGAACGCTCTTTACATCTTTCTCATTATAATCTTCAGGTAACATATCATCTATAGTTGACCTTAGTTCAAGTGTAATATCTTCACGATTTTTTTTCAGGTAATCTCTTCGCAACCTCTTGGATATAGAGATCAATTAAATTCATTCTCTTCCTCCTCCTTTAATAAGTTATAAAGTTCTTTCGAATCCTTTATCCATTCTTTTTTCAACTGCAAAAATATTTCTAATCCATAATCACTTAAAACATAATACTTACGAGGTCTACTCTCCGTTTTATCCCAACTACTCGTCACTAATTCCTGCTTTTCTAATCGGCGAAGTAGTGGATATAAAGTACTTTGATCAATTGTAACCCCTGATTGCTCCAATAACTGGACAAGTGAATATCCGTACTGCGGCGTTCTTAATTGACTTAAAACAGCTAACGTTAATGTCCCTCTTCTTAACTCAGTAATTAACGAGTTTAATAAAGTATCCATTCACTCACCTCATTTCCATTACTATATGTCATACAGTATGTGTTTTATACTATGTATCATACAGTATTAATGTGACAAAAACTATAATTTTTTACCAAAAAACAGATAATGAACAGCGCAAATTATATGATTTGTGCTTTTTTAGCTAAGTTATATATAACACTCTAAAAGGTAACAACCTTAACTACTAATTTTGAAGTTCCAGTAATGCTATATTAAGTTACAAATATCGTATACATATGATGTGAACATAACATCTCACTATAGGAAGCTATAAAAACGGTGAATTACCATGCTTGAATGATTCCCGTTTTCAGCACCTAATCAACGTTATTTCCTTCATAAACTTCATCTTGTTCAAAATCTCTATTTTTGTTTGGTTTATTAGAGGAAAATAAAAAAACAATTAAATTAGGTTAATTGTTTTTCAAATACAAAATCTTTATTTTTTTAAATAACCTATGATATTCGAAAAGACAAATTCTCCAAATGCAAGTGGTATATAAATAAACCATAACTTTAATATTGCCTTTGTTTCTTTGTGATCAGAATCCCCCATTAAAACCAACCCTATCCTTTATTTTCAAATATTTTGATTTTATTTCCAATAATAAGAAGATTATACCATTTACAAATTTAATAGTCTATGTTTTCTAAAAATTAAATAAACATATCCCCTCAATATTCAGATAAACATAATAACTTTTTTCGTTTCATCTTCAAAGTCAATAATGGGTCCTGTTAGAATCGCTACATTACCAATCGATTAGATCCCGTGACCAATAAAATCCATCTTAAATTCTTCCCACTTTAATTTATGTAATGATATAGCAACACTAAATTTTCAACACGTGCTTAATAGATTGGGGACTTATAATGGATAAACCTCTCACTGCATTACAAACTATTATTATACATATGAATACAAATGAGCATTGGCATGATTTTATTTGTTACTGTCAGCATCGCGAAGCGGGACTTCGAAAATTAGCTTTTAAACATTTAGGGACATTTATTACAAATGCAAAAAAATGGGAATCAAAAGTTCAAGAAGAGTTTGCCATTTCGCTGTTTACTATTTTAGATGCATTAAACGAAAAAGATGAGGTCTTAACTTTCTCACTAAATAGTTTTCTAATTGACATTCTATATAGATGGACAGAAAACAACCCATTTGATTCAAGACCTTTTAGATGGATAGGAATTTATATGGACTCTAGCAATAAAGAAGACGATTTAGAAAAATTCCTTCGAAAAGCGATTGAATTAGGTGGTGATACCGAACAAGAAGCTATGATATACCTAGTTTCTAATTACATCAATACTTTAGAATTTGGCACACATGAATTCCCTTCAGGTTATTGCGGAGATTTAAGCGAATGCATAGAAAAACTTCCCTATATGCTTCAATTAATTGATAGAATTCAGAATAAGAACATAAAGGAGCAAAACATTGGGCAAATACAAGAACAACTACATCTTATTCTAGATTGGTTAAAACACACACAAACTCTAGTAGATGCCGTTCGTATATGGGAAAAAGAACAAACTAAGGAATTAGAAAAGGTCATTGTATATTATTTACACAACAGCTCAAGTCATTAATTCATCTTGTACAGAGATAATAAAGTTGTTTAAAACATAATAAAATTGTTTAAAAAACGCTAGTCATGTTATTCAACAATCGGGCTATATTAAGGAATAAATCCTTGTAAAAATTAAAAATATTTGAAATAATCATCATTAAGTTGAAGCAGAGCGATTGCAGAAAAAGGTGATACGACTTTTTCTTACTTAATAATTGCACGATAGTTAAAAAATTCAACTAATTATATTCCGAAAGGGTGTGTGTAGTATCTTATCAACTAATGTTTTTACTTATAAATCTAAGGATGGAAAAACAATAATAATTAGAGAAGCTAAAGAACAGGATGCAGAAAGAATACTAGATTCTGCTTCAAAAGCTTTAATAAACGCTCCATACATGCTAAGTACGGTTGAGGATGTAAAAAAGGTGCGTATCGATGTTATTCAAAAAACGTTAAAAGCTTATCATGAAAATCCAAATTATGTACAGTTTATTGCTGAAGTTGATGGTAAGTTAGTCGGTACAATAGATTTTAAGAACGGAAACAAAGAAAAAATTAGTCATCAAGGGGCTTTTGCGATGACCATATTACCCGAATATCGAAATTATGGTATTGGAAGAGCACTTCTAGAAACGTTAATCAATTGGGCTAAAAATAACAGTAAGATTGAAAAAGTTTGTCTTGAGGTAATGGAAGATAATCTAGGTGCAATCCAGTTATATAAGAATCTAGGCTTCTTTGAAGAGGGTAGAAAAGCAAAGGGGGTAAAATTGGATGGTGGCTATCAAGATTTAATATTAATGGCTTTATTCGTTTGAAATTGAACATTATTCAAATGTAGTGTAGTGCTTTGATAAAAAGGATAAATCTTTTACAAAAAATACCCCCTACTTTCTAAACCACGAGTAGGGGATTATGGCGTTTTAATAGACTTAGGAAGATAGATACCATTCGTTGATAATAGGACCATCATCCGTTGTGGATTTGAAATAAAGTTTGATTATTTTTTATCTATTTTATGCCACAATCGCACCCTTTAGTTGAATAAAGGAACAATTATCTATGCAGTGATCCTTTCTAGTAGTATAAAATTAAATGTAAATTAAGCTAAAAGTCATTATATTTCGTTATCACTGATTTAGCCCTTTCAATAAGCTTATTTTTTATGAAATCAGGTTCTATTATTTCTGCTTCTTGTCCAATATTCCAAAGTAGTTCAACATAAAACCACTCTTCTGAAGGGTTAATATTCTTTGTTATTTTCGCGGTTCCATCTGAATTGTATTCCATATTATCTCTTAACCATGATATGCTCTCAGCTTTTCTTTTTCCTTCTTTGCTTAAACTCACTTCGAGCTTTATGAGATTAGATTCACACTCAGAATACAGCCATTCTTTAACATTCGAATGGACATTAGTGGAATGAGAAGTAGAATTAATAATTGTTTTTTTTATTCGATCTACTCTGAAAAGCCTTATGCCTCTTCTCATTCTACAGTAAGCGGGACAATACCAATACCCGTCATATACGTATAAGCCCATAGGTTCTATCTCTCTATAGATTTCATCTTCAGTTGTTTCATATAAGATATTAACAGTTTTCTCTTCTACAGATGCATCATAAAGGTTTCTTAGGACCCTTTTATCTACTTTAATATTTGGTTGCCACATCAAGATTTTGTCTCTAGTATTCTCAATTGCATCGGAAGTTTCCTGAGGAATCATATTGAACAGTTTATTTAAAATTACATTATATGAAGTAGAAAAAGGAGTGGCGCCAACATATTGCATGGCATCTATTGCAAAAAATAAAGCTATTATTTCATCCTCACTAAACCAAATAGGAGGGATCATTTTATTTTTTAGTGTACTAAATCCTCCATTTCTACCTCTTTCTGAATAGACTGGAAAGTAAATTTCACTTAGCTCCTGTATATCTCGGAGGATTGTTCTCTCTGAGACTCCTTCGGATTTAGCAAGTTCCTTTGCAGTAATGGAATTATTATTGTTTAATGCCAGCATGATTCTAATGATACGTTTAGTTTTAGACATTTAATCACCTTTTTCATAAAATATGACAAAATCTGTCTTATTTATAGTATAAGCTAATTTTAAACTAAGTGAAGGAGGCTAATGCAAAAATGAATACCATCGAATATATTACTGAAACGAAAGAAGTATTATTTTCACGTAAAAACTTAAAAAATGAAGAGATATCTGCGAGATTAATAACTGATTACATTGTAAGTAATGGTGTAGTTTACGAGAATATAGGCTCTTGGGTTGATGATGTAGTGAGAATTAAACTTAAAAAGTTGAAGGAAGAAACAACTTACCTAACTCAATCAAAGAAATACAACTTTAGATGTGTTGAATACCGAAAATATGAAGATGAACCATCGCAAAGAGAGGTGCTTCATGTTCTTGAGAAAGAAAGTACTTCTGACTTACTACCTCATCTTTTAATTTTTAATCATTCTCTACAGGCGAGACCATTAAAAAGATGTGCGTCAGAAATAGACGAAGATCGGGAAATATTTGTTGTATATTATTTAGATGATTGTGAATGTGAAAAATAAAGTGTATGCTGAAGACCCTACTTTCTCGATATTGAGAAAAGGCTTTTATTTTTTAGAACTCACATTTAAAAATAAATGTACATTTGTTCTCATTAAATTATATATTAATCATTATCTTTATTCATTATTATTTATTTCTACAGCTATAAATTAAAGACTTAAATTAGCAGCATGTAGTCTATTAAAAAGTACATTTTTTTCTTAAAGCACTACAGAAACGACTTTATTGTTATATTTTTAAGTACAGTGAAGTATCTTATATCGAAAATTAAATAACTTTATTGTCATTTTACACGTCTACCATTTTAATATAAAAAAGAGGATTTTCATACAGTACTAGAAAATCCTCTTTTTATATTTATCCCACATTAGCTTGCAGTAAAACTCCCCACTGATTATAGTTTCACTTTATTTTAATCCTTTAATTAAAGGTGACGCTTCCCCACTATGGAAAATCCATAAGTCATGAAGTGATCTCGTACATCCGACATATAGTAACTTTGCATCATGTTTTGTGTTTTTGTAATGTTCCTCATCCACATCAATTAAAAGCACCGCATCAAATTCTAAACCTTTCGCTAAATAGACAGGTACTACTGATATACCACCTTCATATTTACTTTGGTTTGCTTCAATTACGTTTACCGTTAATCCTGCATTTGTTAATTTCACATATATATCACGGCATTCATCTTCTGTTCTTCCGATTACCGCAATTGTTTTCACATCTGCATTTTGCAAATGTTTTACCGTCTTCACAATTTCAGTAAATTGATTTTCCGCATGAATTACTTTCACATCTTCTCCACTGCGGAAGACTGGTGTTGCGAGTCCTACTGGGATTTCTGCATTTTTAATTATTTCATTTGCAAATTCAATAATTTCTTTTGTAGAACGATAACTTCTTGTCAATTCATAATAACCGGTTTCTTGGAATACTTCCTTAAAAGCATTCCAATCTTCAATTCCTTGGTAATCATAAATCGCTTGCGATAAATCACCTAATATAGTGAAAGAATTACCTAATGTAATTTCTTTTAATACATAAACTTGGAAAGGCGAAAAATCTTGCGCTTCATCAATAACAACGTGATGAAACTTCTGCCCGATTTCAATCCCTGTTATACGATGATGTATGTATATTAAAGCTGGTAAATCTTCTACATACACTTCTTTTTTACGACAACTCTTTTCTGTTTCTTTAACAAGTTCTTCAGGTAATACCTCGAGTATTTCTTTACTTTTTACTATTGAACTATACAGTGAAAGAGCACTCATTTTCGGCCAAAACTTCATATATGCGTTCAGTCTCTTAGTCGCTTCTTTTTTAAGTAATTTTTTCTCGTTTGTTTCCCCGAATTTTTTAAGTTCAATTTCAATCCAGCGCTTCATTCGTCCTACTAATCGTTCTCTTCTTTTCTGTAAAGGATAATGTTTATATTCAACTTGCATCCATTTTTTAATATCTTCTACTGGAATAGTCGCTCTATCCCACGCCTCAAAATCTTTTGTCGGAACTAACTCATTTTCAAATTGGATCATTCTCTCTTCAATAAACGTCTTAAATTCCAACGTACCCTTTAATTTACCTAGCATTACCTTCTTTTCATCACGATTAATTGAAAATGCTTCTTTCAATTTTTCTTCTGTCTGCTTTAGTTTCACTGAATCATCTAACGTACGTAATGCCCAATCCGGAAACGTTGTTTGACTAATATTTCCTACACCTAATTCAGGAAGTACACTCGAAATATAGTCTAAAAACAGACTATTCGGCGCAAATACGATCATTCTTTCTGCTTCTAATTGTTCACGATATTCATAAATTAAAAAAGCAAGGCGATGTAAAGCAATTGTTGTCTTTCCGCTCCCTGCAACCCCTTGAATAAGTAATGGTAAATTTCTTTCCGCTCGAATAATATCATTTTGTTCCGATTGAATTGTTGAAACAATATCCTTTAGCTTATTATCTTTATTCTCACCTAATCGATATAGAAGAAAATCATCGGCATGCGATACATCTTCATTTCCTTTTACATATGTATCAACAACACGTTCAAGTTCTCTTTTTCGAATGGAAATGTTTCGTTTTAAATACACATCACCTTCTACTAACCCATCTGGTGATTGATAAAATGCTAATTCTTCTCCACCGGTAAATGAATAAAACATACTTGCGACAGGCGCTCGCCAATCAATAATGATTGGCTTCATCGTGTCCATATCCGAAACCCCTACTTTTCCGATATAAATCGGCATAACTTCTTCTTTTCCATCTTCCTGAAAATCTAACCTTCCAAAGTACGGCTCTTGCACACCAATACGTAAGTTTTGTCTATTAGACTCCCTCATACTTTCAAGAATTTGCTCTTTAAAATCTTCTCCATAATAAACCGGGGTTTTTTCAAGCTTATCCAATTGCTCATCCATCGTATGTAAAGTATCCTTCATTTTTTGTAACTCATCTTCAAATATGTTGCTCATTTCGACGATTCCCTCCTGTCCGTTCTAATTTTTCAGTCGAAGTATCATTGTATTAAAAACCCAATCATAAAGTCAATAGTTTCCATTTAAATTTTCCGAAAAAACTTACTTTTCATCTTTCTAATTTAAAAAGAATATGCAACATCTAAATCACAGAAATACACATATAGTATAGTGATGCATACAAAAGATACTACTTTCTATTTGTCTCCTATTTAATTTATCTATTAAAAAACATTGTAAAAATGAAAGACTTTAATCAATGGGCGTTTTACTGCCCACAAATAGTAGGATAAATAAAAGTAAAGGAGGCTCTTCAAATGAATGTCGCGAAAAAGAAACCGTTAAAGTTATATTTACTTATTTTTGTATTCACTGTTTTGGCCAGTGGGTGGATTGGGGTATTTCTAGATTCTCTTCTAACAAATCAACCTGAAGGAAACACTTTAGGTATGGGATTATGGCTAATATTACCTTTCCTCGTAAGCATTTTACTTAGAGTTATTAGCCGAGATTGGAATGATTTTGGCATCAAGCCAAATTTGAAAGGAAATTTTATATGGTATTTCACTGCACTACTTATTTATCCATTTGTTACAGTAATAACGATAAGCATATCGCTCATTTTTGGAATAGCTCATATTTCTAGTTTTGATATATCCACGTTATTGTCACTCATAGTCATGTCTACTATTGGTAACTTTATTAAAAACATTTTTGAAGAGTTTTCTTGGCGGGGTTATTTAACTCCAAAGTTGATTGAACTAAATCTAAACGATTGGTACATTTATATTATTTCTGGTTTCATTTGGGCACTTTGGCATGCTGCTTACTATCTAGTCTTTTTACCAAATGAGTATTTTGAATCTATCTCAAGATTAAATATGCTTCTATCTGGCTGTATCCTTATGGTTTGTTGGTCAATTATGTATGTTGAAATATATAGACTTACAAAATCCGTCTGGCCATGTGTTATCATGCATGCGATCGAGGATGCTGTTCCTACTGTTTTAGTTACAATAACAGGGATTATTACTCTTACAAACAGTAGTGATTTTTGGTTAAATCCTATTAGCGGGGTCGCTGCTACTGTTTTATTTCTCGGAATTGGAATCGTACTAAGAACTATAAGAATAAAAAGAGAACGACAATTATTCACACAATAAAAAGCAGATAATGAATTCGTCATTATCTGCTTTCCAATTTTTAAAACTACCTTATTATATTTTTTGATACATAAGCCAGTCACCAGAGTCTATCACTTTCTTTAACATCTTTTTATCCTGAGCGATATACACATATGCCTCAATTTCCCTATCAGCAACATATACTGTTTGCGTGATTCGATTATATAAATCAGTCTCCGCATTGCCTGTATATTCTTCTAGTTCATCTAACTTACACAATATCTCATCATTTACTACATAAATTTCTCCATACACTTGTTCTTCAATCGAATAAGTCATGGCTGGATATCCTTCGTTCGTATCAAATAATTTTCCATATGTCCAAGCTCTGTCTGCGATGCATGTTGCACCTAGCATATAATGAGCATTCGTTTGTCCTCTTCTTAACGTTCCATAAACGAAAACATGATACATAAATTCTTATCCCCTTTATATGCCTCTACTTTCTTATTTGTAAATAAGCACGAATCATAAAGTAACTCACTTCATTCGGAAGCTGTTCTTTAATAGATTTCAGACCACCATCTGCATTTTGAACGGCAGTTTCAATAAGAGATTCATACTCTGCTGAAACAAAGCTTTGCCAATCTACTTCCATTCCATCCTCATAGCAGCGAATTAAATGGTTTTCGATTGTTTGTCTTGATAAGTTACGTTCTTTTGCAATCTCATTCAAATCAATACCTTGTTTATACATTTCATACGTTTCTAAATGAGAATTTGCGGACGCTTTTCCTGACTTTTTACGCTCTGAAACTACTTCTGTCTTAATCGTTTCAGCATAATTTGGATTTTCCTTAATAAAATGCTGAACTGCTTGTAAGAAGTGCGAGCCATATTTCACAAGTTTGTGTTCTCCGATACCTTTTACCGTCAACAATTCGGAATCATTTTGCGGCATTTTCACACACATATCTTTTAATGTTTGGTCAGAGAAAATAACGAACGGAGGTACACCTTCTCCTTGTGCAATTTCTTTACGTACTTCACGAAGCACTTCAAATAAAGGATGGTCTTGAACAATTTGTCTTGTCTCTACTCGTTCTTTTCGTAAAACATTCTCTTTACCAAGTAATACTTCTTTCCCTTTTTCAGTTACTTTTAACGTCGGATAAGTGCCATGTTCAACTGCAATTAACTCGTCTGAAATTAAAAACTCAATAAACTCACTGACCTCTTTTACACTACGGTTCGATAAAAGCCCATACGTTGGTAAAGTATGAAAATTAAATTCAATAACTTTTTTATTCTTCGACCCAGTTAATACTTGCGCTATCATTTGCTTTCCAAAGCGTTGGTTGGTTCTAATCATGCATGATAAAACCATTTGTGATTCTCTTGTCACATCGATGCTCTCGCGATTGTCTGTACAATTACCACAGCGTCCACAATCTTCTTTCGGTTCTTCTCCAAAGTATTGCAAAATGAATGATTGTAAACATTGTTCTGTATGACAGTAATCGGTCATATTTTGCAATTTTTCAAGTTCATTTGAAAAACGTGATTCTCCAGTTGATTGATCAATTAAAAAACGCTGTACTTGTACATCTTGAGAAGAATATAACAATATACATGTACTATCTAATCCGTCACGACCAGCACGTCCTGCTTCTTGATAGTAACTTTCCATATTTTTTGGAAGCTGATAATGAATTACGTAACGAATATTCGATTTATCAATACCCATCCCGAATGCAGATGTTGCTACCATTACACTTACTTCATCTCGTAAAAAGAGTTCTTGTTGCTCATTTCGATCAATATCACTCATACCAGCGTGATATTTTGATACAGAAACTCCTGCCTTCATTAAATCTTCATATAACTGATCGACTACTTTTCTAGTAGCTGCATATATAATCCCAGATTCCTTTTGATTTTGACGAATATAATCCGCCAAATATGCATTTCGATCTTGCCCTTTAATGACAGAAAACGATAAGTTCTCACGCTCAAACGTTGTCATAATTGTATTTTCTTGATTAATTTCAAGTGTATTACAAATATCATCACGTACTTGCGGTGTTGCTGTTGCTGTTAATGCTAATACGAGCGGCTTTTCTGGAAGATAATCTAATATGCGATGTATATGTAAATAACTTGGACGGAAATCATGTCCCCACTGTGAAATACAGTGTGCTTCATCAATCGCAATCATAGGGATTTTCATATCGATAAGTTGGTCAACAAACTCCATCGAATCAAGACGCTCAGGCGCCACATAAAGTAACTTGTAATGTCCTTGTTTCGCTAATTGAATTCGCTGATTTGCTTCTGCAATAGATATAGAACTATTAATATATGTAGCTGAAATGCCATTCTGTACCAATGTATCTACTTGATCCTTCATAAGTGATATTAAAGGTGATATAACCAACGTCGTTCCTTCAAATACTAATGCCGGAATTTGATAACAAATCGACTTACCGCCACCCGTTGGCATGATACAAACCGTATCTTTCCCATCTAGTACATTTTTAATTGTTTCATCTTGTCCTCTTCGAAACGAAGAATAACCAAAGTAGGACGCTAAAAGTTCTTGTGCTTTAGTAAACAAAAAAGAGTCACCTGCTTTTCTTTATCTTTCATCTACTTCTATTATATCAATCACTTATGCGACTTGAAAGGGATGATTAGATGCTTATTGTTTTTTCATTATTCTATGTTTCTTCACTTATTTAATATGAATTAGCATCATTATTTTATATGTTTTACAACATTTATAACGTAAATCCAGTACACAAGAAGAAAGAGTTTCAATTTAAATGTTCATTTTATTTCCCTTTCTTGAATACTACTAATCGTATACATATAAATTCAGGAGGTTACTATATGAAACATCGTAATATGAGGTCCATCACGGCAAAAACGAAAACAAAACAACTCCAATTCTCTAATAATGATGCGTGGAAATATGAATCATACTATAAGTATCAGCCATTATTCTCTTATAAAAAGCTTTTTAATTTTCTTTCTCAACTTTTTAAACGTTAATATATGCGCAAAAAATATATTATTCACAGAAGTTTTCTCAATATTAAACATATAGACTTACTACAATTGAGTTGTTAACATATATAATAATCTGTTGGATAAACCCCTTAAGTTGACCTGCTTATATTAGCAGGTCTTTTTCATGATTACATACTTCTGTGTACCTCGATCTCACTTCCAAGTCTTTTCTCCATTTTATAACCATATTTAACTCCCAACAATTAATGATAATCATAAATTGTTGGGAGTTAAATTGTTCGTATATAATTATGCAATTCTTCTTTCTCAATACACAAAACACATTTTACTTGTTACTATAAAAGTACTCCAGATGAGTTTTTTGCTCATCGACATTATCTAGTTATTGGGATCTGCCGCGGGAAGCAGGTCCCTTTGACTGTATGAAGGTCCCAATTTCATTTGGACACATTTACCAGGTTTTTTCAAAAGAATTTTATGATAACATTACGTAGTCGAGTCCGACATCTCGGCAATACCCTTTTGAGGGTCTGTAACTTCCCTTGCAGACCCTCTTTTACTTTATATTCAAATTATTCATATATATCACAACATCATTCATTGAATTTCTCCATTTCAAATTCCCTAAAAATAATCTAGGACACGGAACTAAAAATAAATCTTCATCATACTTTGAGTTATACATGTTCAAAGGAGTGTTACTATTTATGTATTCTTATTGGCAATCGTATTACTCCCCCTACCATAACCCTTATGTAAACTATGATTTATCCGTACGGAACTACCGAATTAGTAAAAATGAGAATTTTTTAAAAGGATATATGCGTTCTTTATGGGAACAACACGTCGCTTGGACGAGATTGGCTATTATAAGTATAGTATTTAATTTACCAGATGTTAACGTTACTGTTGGACGACTTCTACAAAACGCAACACATATGGGACTATCACTTGAACCATTTTACGGTGAAGATGCAGTAAAAAAATATAGTGCATTAATTAAAGATCACTTAGTAATTGCAGCGGATCTTGTTAAAGCGGCAAAAGCTGGTAATCAAAATGCAGCGGCCGCTATAGAGAAAAAATGGTACGCTAATGGTGACGCAATTATTGAATTTCTTAACAGTATCAACCCATATATAGATAAAGAAGAATTTAGAAAAATGTTTTATGAACATTTAGCACTAACGAAAGCAGAAGCACTTGCCTTCCTAAATGAAGATTATGAAGCAGGAGTAAAACTTTACGATAAAATTGAAAAAGAAGCATTAGAAATGGCTGACATGATAACAAACGCAATCGTAAAACAATTCCCGCAAGTCTTTCAATAAAGTGAAACTTTAATCAGTGAGGGGTTTGTTCATCCCCCACTGATTATCAGCTCTCACCAATCGGCTTATTTAGTTTTCTCTCCATGATATTTCACCTCTCCTCTTTACATTTAGCTTATATCGATATATTTTATTAATATCCGTTTTTTATAGGAGGAAATAGTTTGATTAACGCGATTGGTCTCGTTTTTATACTTACAAATAAACACGAGAAAAAAAAGAAAGTTTACTTAAATGAAAAATTTGCACTAATAGATATTATTGATTCTAAAGAAGTATTTGATGATGAAGGGAATCCTTTAGTAGAACTAACATGTAAATACAGTATATATTTAGATGAAAAATATTACTGTAAATCTCTCGATGATTATACCGGACAAGTCTTTCCTTTCTTAAGTGCAAAAATAGGAAAAGGTCTTCTAAGAAACTTAAACTACTACTTTTCTTACGTTGATGCCTATGATAAGAAACCACCAGTTAAAGAAATAAGACCACTTATGAAACAAGTAACTAACAGATAGCCAAAAATACCAAAAAAAGAAAGCATCTAACCCTGGATGTTTTCTTTTTTATTAAAAACTCATTAACTTTCATCCTCTTCTAAAAGTATGTATCCAAGCATATTTTAAATTAAAAACATTGGAGGATTAGAGTGAATGAAATACTCAGAAACAATTATAAGCAAACGACTTCGAATACTTAAAATGACGGGTATGTTTTTCATGCTAGTGTTAATAGCATGGATTGGCTATACAAAATTACTTTATGAAAACGGCTTTCTTCAAGAAAAAAAGAATTCAGTAGAAGTAATGAACACTAGCATTACAGGAGAAATAGAGCAGCTTTTTCATATAAACTTGCAAGGTTATCGAAAAACAAGCCTTGATGCTGTTATAGAAGCCAGTAAAACCGATCCAAGTGAACTATCCTTAATTGAACTAGTCAACAAATCCTGCTCGCGAGATTGCATAGGCGAACCAGTAACATATGTAAACTCAAATAATGGATATATCTTTTATAAGGAATCTAATGGAACTAATGTAGCTATAACGGTTAAAAAGAAAGACACATGGGTAATTGTAAAGAAATCTGTTCAAAATGGAATATAATCACCCCAAAAAAGAGTACGCATCGTACTCTTTTTTATTATTAATACCCTTCCTCTTCATGCCTACAATGGCATTTCGCTTTTGTTTTACAATGACATTTTTCACACTCACACTTCGGTTTCTCTTTGCAACAACACTCGTGAAAATCATTGCGCTTACATCTCCCAAACATTAAATCATCCCAAAATTTATTACAATCTTGAAAATGTCCACAATGACAAGTATTTCTCATAAATATGCTTCCTCCTTGATAGAATTCATCATATTCTATGTTTGAAAGTATACAAAGGCTTGTTTATTAGTCTATTTTCTCCATATTATAAGTAGAGTTAAAAGATTAAATAAAAATAAAAACCGTCACATGACGGCTCTTATTTTTATTTAGCAAACTACTCTTTTGTATAAAAATATTTAATTCCTTTCATATCTAACCAAGCAGTTGCTTTGTCCAGTTCGTTCCCTTGACGATAATCTGTTTCGAAATACACAAGCCCTTGGTTATCTCCACGAGATATTATTTTAGAAATATATCCAAGCTTATCCATCATTTGAATCATGTCAGAAATTAAATTTACACCAAATTCATAAGTAACTACTTTGTTATATTTATTCACTATAATTCCAACCCCTTCTTGTTTTTTTATCGGCTCAACAATTTGATTTGTAAACCAAGCTAACGGCTTATTTCCAATCAGCTTATTTAAATCACACTTGCCGATACCAGCCACATTGCCTGTCTCTGTGTATTGCCAAATATCACATGGATAGGCCGGTTTGTTACCACCATAACGAGGAATCCATACAAAATCACAATTGACATTTGCCATTCCAAATGGAGCATACATATGATGAGCAATATATAAACCGACTTTCTTAGCTCCTAATCTGCGTAATTCATCAATAAAAGCTTGTGCACCCGCTCTCATATCGTTCATTGTTCTTACTTCTACGTCAACTACCCAAACTGTTGCATTTTTATCACCACGGTTCCAAAAGTCTCTTGCTTCTATCCGTGCATCCTCTACTGAAATGAAACGACAGAACGCATAATTACCAAACGGAATATTCCTTGCTTTCATTGCTTGTACATAATTTTTATATAAAGGATCTACATAGTTTGAACCATCTTGCACACGTGCAATTACGAAATCTAATTGTGGTGCTGCGATATCCCAGTTAATGTCGCCATTCCATTTCGAAATATCTACAATATAACCCATTATTTAACATCTCCTTTTTCATTATTATATTCAAAGCTTGTTTTTTTGTTATTATCAACTAATAAATAGTATGAGAGGTATTATATTATTGGGTAATAATTTAAAATTCGGCTTATGTATTGAGAAAACAAAATATTATTACGGGTTTAATAAGTAAAGATTTACAAAACCCTAAACTATATAAAGTGAAACGATAATTAGTAGGAGGCTACGAGCAGTGTAATTCCCACCTAATTTCTTAGCTTCATCCGAATTTTGAGGTAAGAATTTTACTTCCCGCAAATAGCTTGATAAATAAAACCACCTTTCTGACAGGTGGTTTTGTGTACTAATTTACATATAAATTGTCCATATTTTTATAGTTACTTAATATACTTGTTAACTAAAAATAAGACAATTTTTAGTTTTTAATCAAACCAATTTTCGTTTTATCTCACGTACTCATAGTACCATTTACGTGCATCTAACCAAGCTGTAAATTTATCGATATTCCCGGACGGATAGCCATTCGTTATAGCATAACCAATGCCATCTTTTTGAACGACAATTTGTCCATCAATACCCGCATCAACCATAGCTTGAGCCAAAGCTTGTAAATTACTAAATGCTACACCACCAGTTTTTACTTTGAGCAAATTCGCTTCACCTCCTCCAGTTTGTCCTGTAAGAGCAAATACAATAGAATTAGCGATTTTATCAACATTCCATTTTGCCATGTCGGATTCATTATCAATAAATCCTAATTCAATAAGAATAGCCGGTGCCTTCGTTCCATTTAATACTGCTAAATCTGTACGTTGTTTCGCACCTCGATCACGCCATCCAATATCTTTTGCTAGTTGAGCTGAGATTTTAGCCGCCAAATCTTTCTGATCATAATATAAAACCTCAACACCCTGTCCATTTCCATCACTTGCATTAAGATGAAAAGAAATAACTAAATCCACAGCATGGGAATTGCTATTCCGAATGATATTATTTAAATTTTGTGATTGAGTTGCCCCTACCTCGTCCGTATCGTCATAAACCGTGTGTCCTAGGGCTCTTAACTTAGCCGCCACGGCATCTTTAACTTGCCTATCTAGAACGTGTTCTTTCCGATTCCCGAAATTAGCACCTTGAACAATACTATTGTGTCCTCCGTGCAAACTATATCTAGCCATTATTCATCAACATCTCCTTTCTTAATATCTTATTCAAAACTTGTCTTATTGCTATTCCCACTTACAATCTTAACTGTGCCCATACGTCCTACATTTTCTAAAAGTGACGCAATTTGTTTTCGATATAAAAAAGCTATCGCTTCATAAATCGAATGATTTATTCTCTAAATTACTTTTACATGAATGACGACACGAACAAAAAAGCATCACCCTTTCGGCGATGCCTAAAAACTCTATTTTACTTTTCAGCTCCCTAAATAAATAGAGTTTAAAATCACTGAAACTACACCTATATTTCCTCCCCTTCCTTCACAGCTTCTTTCAACCTCTGCAACATATACCCAATCCCTTTACACCCCTCTAGCGGATATGTAATCATTTCTTCTGGATATAGCTTTGTCACTACTTTTTTATGCTTCTTCCCTGCTAATAAGACGATTTCGTCAAACTGTAATAAACTTTTATCTACCATCTGTTTTTGTAATTGCTCTATACTTATTACCTCATCGCTTTTTGAATCAAATGCAAGATCATAGTTTTCTAATACAATATCACTTGGTCTTAAAAATCCATGTTTCGCTGATAATATAACCCAGTTTTCGAAAAACATAGTTGCGTACGCCTGACATGCTTTTCCGAACGGACTAATATATACATCTTTTGCTTCCATCGGTCCGTAGTCTGAATGTTTATCCCAAATTTTCTTTTTTCCACATGGAATTATACATAGCCTTTTCATATATATTTCTACTCCCTTTACTTTGGTAAATAAAATTCGTTATTTTGTACATTTTTCTCTCGAAATACTATATAATAATTCTGAAAGTTAAAATTACACATTTTACCATATACGTACTATAGATTACTCTCATTGCAAATATTATAATACCATAAAATTTTTTCATTTTTTCTTCAAAATAATAAAAGTAAATTATAATACTAGCATGTATTAATAAAGCAATAAAGGAGGTTCATAAAAATGAAAAATATTATCCCTGCACTATTAGTCTATTTTATCGTTTGCGTTATTTCCGTTATCATCCCAGCATCTGAAGGCTATAATTATGTCGGCTGGAAGTTATTTGTTGGGCAAGTGTATGCGATACCTATTTTCTTCATTACTACGATAATCACATTTTATATAAACAAGAAAAAATCTTACGAATAAACGATTATAAGGATAGCTAACGCTATCCTTATTTTAATTCGTTAATCAAAACTTTATATCCTTTCTTCTAAAAAGTTAAACGCAGTTCCTCCGAAATCCAGCTCTCTAATTTTGAAACAGATTCAATATTTTTTCAAAAATCCCCTGTAATTTACTTTTCAATACTTCCATATCATTAAGCATACACAATGCGACTGTTTAAAAATTAAAAATTTCTGCTTATTATAAATAAAAAAGGACAAGTAGCCAATCTGACTACTTGTCCTTACTGTTCATCTGTACGCAATACGATTAAGCTTGGAATGCTTCTGTTAATACTGGTACGATTTGTTTTTTACGAGATACAACACCTTTTAAAGTAGCTGTATTGTTTTCTAGTGATACGTTGTATGCTTTCTCAACAACGTTTGCTGCTTTACCGATCGCAAGACCGACAGAATCGTTAGTTAAGATATCAGTTACAACGAATAAGAATAGGTCTAAACCTTTTTCTTCTACTACTGCAGAAATTACTTTTTCAAGTTCCGCTTGGTGTACAAGAACGTCGTTTGTATCAACAGCGTTTACTTGTGCGATTTCAACTTTCGCATTACCCATTTGGAATTCTTTAGCATCAAGAGAGATTAATTGCTCCATTGTTTTTCCGCTTAAGTCAGCACCAGCTTTTAACATTTCTAAGCCGTAGTTATCTGCATCTACACCAGCGATTTCCGCTAATTCACGAGCAGCTGCTACGTCTTGTTCTGTGCAAGTTGGAGATTTGAATAGTAAAGAATCTGAAATGATTGCAGATAACATTAAACCTGCAATTTCTTTACGAATTGTTACGCCATTTTCTTTGTACATTTTGTTTAAGATTGTAGCTGTACAGCCAACTGGCTCACAACGATAGTATATAGGATCGCTTGTTTCAAAGTTAGCAATACGGTGATGGTCAATAACTTCTAACACACGAACTGATTCGATATCGTTAGCACTTTGTTGACGCTCGTTATGGTCAACTAAAATAACGTTGTCCACTTCGCTTGCTACTGTCTCAACAAAACGCGGTCCATCTACTTTAAAATAGTCTAACGCAAATTGAGTTTCACCGCTGATTTCGCCTAAACGTACAGGCTCAGCATTCATTCCTAATTCTTTTTTCAATTCTGCATAAGCAATTGCAGAACAAATTGCATCTGTATCTGGGTTTTTATGCCCGAAAACTAGTACTTTTTCCATGTTTTCCACCTCTTCATGAAAAGGATATCTTAAAGAAGCAAATATGACAATATTTAAAGCATATTTTTTTATAAATAATTGCACTTTCTTCTATATTTTTCATCATTTTCATAAAAAAAATCATCTAAAATGAATTAGATGATCGAAATGTATGTTTCAATTAAAATAGTGTAGGAGCTTGCACTACATTGTTAAAAGCGAAATTTGAGGATAAGCCATTATTCAAAAGGTTTACATCTATAACTTGATAAAACGCATTTCCAGTGTCTGCAATTTCCCAAACAGCTAAAATAAGATGGTATCCACTACGGTCAGTTGGTACATTCGCTTCGTGCGTTACTGTTGTTCCTGGTCTAGCTCCACCGTCATTTTTCACATAGAATGGCACTAAATCTAAATCTGATCGCGTCAAAGGTTTATTGGGATTCCAACCTTTTTTCGTAATATAGTATTTCCACTCTTTCGTACTATGAGGAGCCGTTAGTTTCCACTTGAATGTATTCGTCCCGCCATTTAACGTAACTTTCTTCCACCTATCTACAGTTTGAACATCTAAAGCGGGAAAATGACCAGCCCCTGCAATTTGTCCATCAGAAGGTCCTAGTTGCGGAAATCCACCTATTCCTTCTACGCTTTGAGGTTCATATTGAATCGGTCCACAATTTACATTTACCCCTTGCTTACATAAATAAGATCGGCTCGCTGGTGATTCTACATATCCATGAGCTGAAGCCTTTTCTGAAAATCCAAATGTTAATAATCCCGTAAGTAATACGCCACCACTTAAAATAACTTTCTTCATCTTTTGTAAACTATTCTTTTTCATTCTTTCATCCCCTTCCCATAATAAAGCGAAAATAACTATAGTTGGCTAGTCATCTTCTCTACATTTATTATAAGACGAGAATCATTACTAAAAGAACCCTCTAAAAACTTTCTCAAATTCATTTAGTGCGTTAATTAGATTATAATTAACTATTTTAACACCGCCAGAAAAATATAGACGGTGTTAAAAATAGTCGTTTATTATTCACTTACTAATAATTAAGCACTCTCCCCGTTTGATTATACCTTAAATGTTTTTATAATAAATAACCGTAGCATCTAACTTTCCATTCGGAGAAATTGCATACCCTGGTATTGTTCCAACTTCTTGGTAGTCTAGTGATTTGTACAATTTATTGGAAGGATCTCCTTCTCTAGTATCTAATACTAAAAGAGACCTGTTTTCTTGCTTTGCTCGTTCCTCTGCTTTTTGCATAAGCGCTCGTCCAATACCGTTACGTCTAAAGTTTGGATGAGTCATTAATTTACAAATCTCAGCTCTATGAATTCCGTTAGGCTTTGTAACTAACTGTAATTGAATACTCCCTGCTACTTCGTTGTTTATTTTAGCCACATACAATATCACTTCTGGCGCTAATACTGTTTGCCAATACTTTGTTGCATCTTTTTGTTCCAGTGGAGGCAAAAAACCAATTGATGCCCCATCATTTACAACCATTTTCAAAAGTTTCGAAAGTTCTTCTATATCATTTTCTAGTTTCTTAATTTCTTCAATTACTAAATTTCGCATTACTTTTCCCCCTTTTGTTTCATTGTAACAATTTTTAAAGAAGGAATAATGAAATAATAAGAGGAATTTATAGTAAGATATGATTTTTTGTGAAAGGATAACGATATGAAATATATATTAGATAGAACATACGCAAAAGAATTACTCGAATGGGCATATGAACAAAACCCGGGCCCTTGGTTTGAACATTCACTACATGTTGCTCATGCAACTGAAAACATAATTATAGAACTTATAAAAAAAGGGTACAAGCTAGATGCTGACATAGCATATAACGCTGCCCTTTTGCATGATATCGGAAGATACAAAGGTTTTACCAAATCGGTCATTCATTCCTATGATGGTTATATGTATATGAATGATTTAGGGTATACAGGAAACGCTGTTATTTGTGTGACACACTCATTCCCATGCAAAAATGAACATATAGATATCGCAGCGGAATGGAGTCTCGTTCCTGACCATATGAGAAGCCGGTTAGTTGAAATATTAAATGAACATTGTAACTACGATTTATACAATAAAGTAATTACTCTTTGTGACGCTCTTGCTGATGCGGATGGCTTTACTACGCTGGAAAGAAGATTAATTTCTGTTGGTTTGCGTCATGGTACAACATCTCATACATCTTTACATTGGAAAGGGTTTTATGCGATTAAGAAAGAATTAGAAGCTTTAATCGGTAAGAGTATATACACAGTTCTTCCTGATGTAGAAAAATCTATTTATGAAGATATAGAATATTAAATTGAAAACGATAAAAATTTGTATGTATGTTTCTAAACAGAAAAACAAAACAAAAGCCATTGATTATATGAAACAATTGAAGCTTTTTACAAAACCTTAAAACTAAATAAATAGTTGTTATTTCTCATTCCTACTAAATTTAAAATTCTCCCATTATTGTATAACCATAAATTGAACCCATCCTAGATAATTTTTATACTCAAATTTAATTTCACATAAAAAACGTTTTAAACATAAAGTTTAAAACGTTTTTTTATTCAATGCTTTTGATTTTTCAGTTCTGTTAAACACTCTTGCACTAAAGTTACCGCTTGACTCATCGCAGCTCCGCCAGCAAATGCTGCTGAAACACCACATGCTTCCAGAATCTCTTTATCCGAACATCCTTGATCAAGACAACCTTTTGTATGATAAATTGTACAATACTCATCTTGCGTTGCTAAACTAATTCCTAATGCAATAAGTTGCTTTTCTCTTTTTGTTAAAGCACCCTCTTGAAAACAAGCTTGCGTGAACGCATTATATGTCTCAGCGATTTCAGGAATTTGATTTGTAAAACTACCTATACCTTCTTTATAATGATGTAGAATATCATTTATCGAACTATGTTGCTCATGTTCCATCTTATTCCCTCCAGTCATATTATCCATACTTATTGTAGTATGTGATAATATGGAGGTAATATACCTTCTTTTAAATTAAAAATTTTCAGTTAATTTAAGTTATAATTTTAAATTATCATCTACAATAACTTTTTCTCTAGAACTTTTTCTTTCAACCTCTTTACTTCTTTCTTCCCAAAATGTTAATCCTTCAATCCCCACATTTTTAGGATTAAATACTGGATCTTTCCCTTCTTTTTTCTGCGTTTCATAATCTTTTAACACTTTTAATGCGGTTTTACTTAAAAGTAAGATTGCGATTAAGTTTAACCATGCCATACTACCGATTCCTAAATCTCCAAGATTCCATAAAAGCGACGCTGATTCAACGCTACCGATGTAAACCATAATTAAAAATCCAAATTTTAAAACTGGTTTTAACCAGCCATACTTCAGTTGACGATCTAAATAAGTAAGTGTTGTTTCAGCGATATAGTAGTAAGCGAGTAACGTTGTAAATGCAAAAAAGAAAATCGCAATTGAAATAAATATTGGACCAAACCCTGTTATCACAGTTTCAACTGCTTGTTGTGTATAAATTGGACCAGCTTCCACATTTCCTATGTTTTGTACAATGGTGGTTTTCCCTTCAGGTATAACATTGTACATACCTGTTATTAAAATCATAAGAGCTGTCGCTGTACATACGACAATTGTATCGATATATACGGAAAACGCTTGAACTAATCCTTGTTTTGCGGGATGCGATACTTCAGCAGCCGCCGAACTATACGTCGCTTCTCCGACACCAGCAACGTTTGAAAATACAGCGCGTTTTACGCCCCATGCAATAGCTGCACCAACAATTCCACCAAACATTTCATTTACACCAAATGCGCTAGAGAAAATTAAAGCAAACATACTTGGAATCTCCGTTACATTCGCAATTAATATGATACATGTAACAATTACATAACCAATTGCCATAAATGGAACAAGCATTTGAGAAACGCCAGCAATTCTCTTTACACCACCAAAAATAATTGCTGCTAGTAACAAGACTAAAAATATACCAGTTATATATTTGCTAATACCATTAGAGTTTTCAAATCCAACTGCGATACTACTAGATTGAATACCTGGTAATAAAACGCCATATGAAAGTGTTACAACTACTGCTACAATGACTGCAAACCATTTCATTTTCAAACCTTTCTCAATGAAATATGGAGTACCGCCGCGATATTCATTCCCTATTTTACTTTTGTATACTTGAGATAATGTTGATTCTACAAACGCGCTCGCTGCCCCTAACAAAGCCATTACCCACATCCAAAATACAGCTCCAGGACCGCCGAAAGCAATTGCTGTCGCTACCCCTGCAATATTACCAATTCCAACTCTTCCTGATAAGGCTAAACAAAATGCCTGAAAAGATGATATTCCCGTCTCTGAACTCTTTCCTTCAAATAATAGTTTAATCATCTCTTTAAAATAACGGATTTGCAAAAAGCGTGTTGCAATCGTGAAATATACGCCTGCCCCTAATGCAAAAACAACTAAACCGATACTCCACACTTGCCCTACTAACCATTCTACTAAATTCTCCATCCAAATCCCCCTTATCATTCTTTTGAAAAGCAATTTTGTATATAAAAAAAACGGACAACTATTATCAAACTTTCTAGTTGTCCGCATCTTTCATTATTTCATCCCTCAATTTTTATCAGTAAAACGCCCTATTACTTTATATTTACCCAAACACTTTTCACTTCTGTATAATTATCAAGCGCATATGAACCTAATTCGCGGCCAATACCAGATTGTTTATATCCACCAAATGGTGCAGCTGCATTTTCTAAGTTATAATCATTAATCCATACTGTTCCTGCTTTTAATTTATTTGCCACTTGATGACCCGTTTTGATATTTTGCGTCCATACACCCGCAGCAAGGCCATAGGATGAGTTGTTCGCTCGTTCAATTACTTCTTCTGTCGAATCAAATGGCAGAACAACAACAACTGGTCCAAATATTTCTTCCTTAACGATTGTCATATCGTCTGTAACGTCTGTGAATACAGTTGGCTTAACGAAATAACCCTTTTCAAGTGCACGTTCACCACCAGCCGCAACTGTAGCGCCTTCTTTCTTCCCTTGCTCAATGTAATTTAACACACGCTCTTGTTGTTTCTTAGATACGAGTGGACCCATTTCCGTTTCTTTCTCCATACCTGCTCCAAGTTTTACGTTGTTCGCCATTTTCACAAGTGCATCTACTACAGTTTCATAATGTTTACGATGAACAAACACACGTGATCCTGCGCTACAATTTTGACCGTGATTATACATAATACCTTGGAATGCACCATTAATCGCTTCTTCCAAGTCCGCATCTTCTAAAATGATATTTGGTGATTTTCCGCCAAGCTCTAACGTTACATGCTTAATCATTTCTGCAGACTGACGCATAATGTACTTTCCTGTAACAGTAGATCCTGTAAAAGCAACTTTATCAATGTCGTGATGATTTACAATTGCAGCCCCTGCTTCAGGACCAAAGCCTGGTACAAAGTTTACAACGCCGTTTGGAAATCCAGCCTCTTTAAAGAGTTTCGCTGCATATAGTAAAGATAAAGGCGTTTGCTCTGCTGGCTTTAATACAATCGTACAACCTGTCGCCAGTGCAGCTCCCATTTTCCAAGAAGACATAACAAGCGGAAAATTCCACGGAATAATTTGTCCTACAACACCAACAGGTTCATGTCTCGTATAATTTAAGTAATCTTTTGAAATCGGGATTGTTTGCCCAATAATTTTTGTAGTCCATCCTGCGTAATAACGATAATTTTCTACAGTCGCTGAAATATCATCATCAAGTGCTACTTGGTATGGCTTTCCATTATCTAAAGCTTCTAGTTGCGCTAATTCTTCTCTATGTTCTTCAATTAAATCTGCTAATTTATAAATAAGATGCGCTCTTTCAGCAGTAGTCATTTCTGCCCACGGGCCAGATTCAAATGCAGATCTTGCCGCTTTTACTGCAGCATCAATATCCTCTTCTTGCGCTTCACATACGACAGCTAGAACATCTTCTGTTGCTGGATTGTACGTTTCAAACGTCTTTCCGCCAATAGCAGAAACAAATTCGCCATTAATAAACATTTTAATTTCTTCATTTAAAAACGCTTCCACTTTTGGTTTCAGCTCAATATTTGTCTTTAACATTATGTCCTCCTCCTTATTTAAACAGCTGCATGAGCTGCAATATTTGATAAAATCGTTTGAAGCTTTTGATCTTCTTCTACAGTTAACCCTAGTCTTGGATAGCGAGAAGGTCCTCCCGCTTGCCCATGTAATTCCATAGAACGTTTAACGATTTGAACATATTTCCCTGATCCTTCAAGAAACTCGCAAAGTGGTAAAATAGCATCGTTTATTTCCCACGCCTTTTCTAATTCACCATTTTGAAAATGCTCATACATTTTTGTAACGAGACCGGGAACGATATTTCCTGCTACTGAAACCCATCCCGAGGCACCAACTAAATATGATTCCATAACTAAATCTTCAGAACCACAGAAGACTTGGAAAGCCCCTTCACTTTGTCTTACTAAATCTCTCGCTTTTCGAATATCTCCGCTAGATTCTTTAATATGTGTAACATTTTCACACTCTTTTCCAATACGGAGCATTAGCTCTGTACTCATATCAACACCAGAAGTAAATGGATTATTGTATAACATAATTGGTATATTTACAGAGTTTGAGATTTCTTTAAAATGAAAATAAATCTCCTCTTCCTTCGGTTTACAATAGTAAGAGTTTATAATTAATGCACAATCCGCTCCGTGTGCTTCTGCATGCTTCGTATATTCAATTGTTTCTTTCGTCGTTTCCGCAGCAGTTCCAACAATAACTGGAATACGGCCATCAATTTCTTTCAAAACGGTTTCTACCATTTTAAATCGCTCTTCTTTTAATAAACTTACAAACTCTCCTGTACTTCCATTAATGATGATACCTGCAACGTTTTGTTCGATAAAGTAATTTACATTTTGCTTTACCCCATCCCAATTAATTTCCTGAAATTCATCCATCGGTGTTATTAATACTGGGAATGCCCCTTTAATTTTTTGCATATTTATCTCTCCTTATCACATTTTATTTTAATAAGAAACCTGCCGGAAATGGATCCGTAGGGTCTAATAGAAACGTCTGCATCCCTGTAATAAATCCTCTACTTTCAAAACGGAAAATGTATCCTAGTTCCTCCTTCTTCACTTTTTCCACAGTTATAAAACTATTAAATATACTTTCATTTTTAAAAGGTTTATCCGCCATATAATCATTTTTAAATAACGCATGAACATAGGATACAATAGTAGAAACAAAACCTGGCGAACGTACGATAAAGTTATCTTCATGAAATGTAATCGATTTTATATGGTTCTTTTCTTTTTGCGAAGGATCTACTAAAATAAGCCTTTTTATTAGCGACTGTTTTTGTATAGCCTGCAGTGTAGCTTCTCCCCATCTTTTCAATTCAGAAATGTTTTCCATGCGAATTTCTGGCGAATACGCACCTTTTTCTACAACTGCATATACTTTATCTGCTTGTATAAGAGAATAACTTACATTACCAACCTGTAAATTTTTCTCAATCATATAGCATAGTTTGCTTTCAAACGAAACCGATATAACTTCATCATTCTCTACATACGCATGAACTAAAAATATTCCACATAACGTTTCAATTTTGTATTGATTGGACTCTCTCTTTTTTAAATACCTACTTTCGAGTAACATCGTTATTACTGCAACAATGCCTCCATAATGAAGCGGAACCGAACCTTCATGATTAAAAAATAATACAGCTGCATCCACTTCATTATAGATAGATGGAACGACAATACACCCATTCAAACCGATAAAACCACGTGGTTCATTTAATAAAAGCTTCATCTCTTCTGCTAATTCACCTGAAAATTGTTCATTTAATTGCTCCAAACTGTAGTAGTATTTGCATGGTACGTCTTTCATTACACGAAATGCCTCGCCATTTACATGTACGTCTACTGCTGTATACATTTTTTGAATGTTCATTTTATATCCTCCGTTTCATGTTCCATCGGCGGAATTAGCAAAAATCCTTCTTTAAGTGGATCCATTTCATTGTAAAAAAATCTATGCATACCCATAAGCCAAGCTGATCCCGTAATTTTCGTTATGACAGCTTCAATATTTTCAACATGTGTCGTATTCATGACATATCCTTTAAATAAAGAACCAACGATACTCTCATGAATGAACTCTTCACCAATCTCGATTTCTTTCTGAGCGTATAATACAGCTAGCTTCGCAGATGTTCCTGTACCGCATGGAGATCGATCTATTCCGCCTGGTGGTACAACAACTGTATTTTTCACATGCGCACATTCATGAGTAGGATCTGTATAAAATTCAACATGTGTTAATCCTCTTATAAACGAATACTCTGGATGAGTGATTTCAAACTTCTCATTAATTGTGTTCCTTATATGAATCGCCTTATCGATGATTGTAGATGCATTTTCTGGTACTAATTCTAGACCTACTGATTTCGCATCAATAATGGCATAAAAATTCCCTCCATAGGCAATATCAGCCTCTATAGTTCCAATGTCTTTCACTTGTACAGTAATATTTTTCAATAAAAAAGCTGGTATGTTACAGAAAGATACTTCTTTTGCTTTTCCATCTTGAACAGCAATATCTACTTCAACTAAGCCAGCCGGTGTATCTAGTTTTAAAGAAGTAATCGGTTCAACTACCGGAATTAAACCTGATTCAACTAACGCTGTACATACACCGATTGTATCGTGACCACACATCGGTAAATATCCACCTGTCTCTATGTATATAACACCTATATCAGCCTCAGGATGACACGGGTCTGTTAATAATGCTCCTGACATTACATCATGACCACGCGGTTCATTCATTAACAATTTTCGAATCCAATCATACTCCTTTTTCATATGTAACATCTTCTCTGCTATCGTCTCTCCAATCAACTTTGGAAGTCCACTAATTAATGTCCTCGTTGGATTCCCACCTGTGTGTGTATCAATCGTCGTAAAGACTCTTTGTGACCTCATCCGTTTAACACCCTTTCTGTAAAACGACTCAAACGAAGTGGTTCAATAGGAATAATTGTCTCTTTTTCATTTAATAACTCTTCAATTACTTTTCCAGTAACTGCTGCAAGACTAATCCCATCACCTTCATGTCCAGCGGCAATGAAATAATTCGGAATATGTTCCACTCGTGAAATAATCGGTAAATGATCTTCTGTCCACGGACGTAAACCAGCGTAAGAACGAATTACCATCATATCTGCCATTTTCGGATAAAAGCGAATTGCTCTATTTGCGATACATTTAATGACTTCATTATTTATCCTCGTATGAAATCCTACAAATTCACGACTACTACCAATTAAGAAATTTTGACTTTCAGTAGGCTCAAATACGAGCGCAACCCCGTATTTTTCAGTTAAAGCATCCACTTTTCGTTTTCCGCCAAATTTAGAAATTAAATAACCGAATTCCATTACTTTACGGCATCCTACGTGTTGTTGCCTTGAAGCTACAATAATATGCCCTTTTCTCGGTTCAATTGGTATATTTATATTTAACATCTGACCAATCTTAGGAGCCCACACACCGGCTGCATTTACAACTTGTTGTGCTGTAAAAGTTCCATTCGTAGTTTCTACAACAAATGAACCATCCGTCTCTATTTCCATACTCTTTACTTCCGTCTGCTTAAAAGCTTTTGCGCCAAACTTTTGTGCCTCTGACAGAAGCGAGAAAGCAAGGAGATATGGATTCACAGTTGAATCCGTCGCACATTCTAAACCGCCTAATAAATCATCAGCAAAAAAAGGCGACTCTTCCCTTATATCTTGCCTATCAAGCATTCGAAACGGTAATCCAGCTTCTTTTTGCCGATTTACCCATTGCTGCGCAGCTTCCATCTCTTCGTCTGACTCACATACGAGAATACTTCCTGGTGCCCTATATTCAAATGAATGCTCTAATTCTTCACTTAAATCAGTTACTAATTTTTGACTTACTAAAGACATTTGACTATCAAATCCCGGGTCTTTATCAATGGCCAAAATATTCCCATCACACCGTGAAGACGTCCCGCTGACAAATTCCCCTTTTTCAATGATTGTTACGTCTCTTCCGTATTTTGAAGTGTAATAAGCGATAGAACACCCTATTATTCCACCACCTATAATTAAAACGTCGCAGTGCCTCACAATATACTCCTCCTTTCCTAGCCCTCTCACTTTCTTTTTATGCAATTGACGTGCCAATTCTGTACATATACAATTTTTATAAATAATATTTTTATTTGTAAAAATATTTTAAATTCATAGTAAATAGGTGTATTATTTTTTTATCACTGTCAAAATTTTTATACATAACAGGAGGACATTATGGAATTCTCATTTCCGACTATACAAGAATTTTTGGAAAGCGTTTTAATCAATCATACATGTAGCCTTGATCCCATTAAGAAAATAAACGAAAGGTTTTATTACCTCCCTTCTACTACAGAAGAATATAATTGCGCAATTATTTATGTAGATGACTCATTCACTGCATTAATTGACGCTTTTTCTTATGAATTAGCTGTTATCATCCTTAACGAAAACGATGAGCCGATATGCTGTATAACTTCTCAACAAATGATTCCATTTCTTTATAAGTCCTACAATGAACTACAGTCATTTTATGACACTGTAATACAAACAACTGACTCTTCTGTTACAGTAATTGATAGTAAAGAATGCGTTCGAACTTGGACAGATGGTGCTGAAAAAATATTTTCAGTCAACCATAATGAGATTATTGGGCAACCGATTACTCGTTTTTTTGATTATAAAGACTTGGAAATTTTACAATCTTTACATGATGGAAAAAGCATAGTCGCTCAGTTCCATCAGCCTCGTCCCGATTTATTCGTATTAATTAATTCAAATCCAGTTTATTGTAATGATGAAATTATAGGAGCAGTCGTTTCAGAAACAGATGTTACAAATCAAGTCGCTTTAAATGAAAAACTATTTAATATGTCACATGAAATGCACCGTTTAGAACAAGAAGTGGCAAAGTATAAAGATGAATCCGATCCATTCCTTGCGATGAATGGAAAAAGTCCTGTTATACAAAGAACGATACAATTAGCTAGAAAAGTTTGTTCGGTGAAATCAACTGTTTTAATACTTGGGGAAAGCGGAGTTGGAAAAGAAGTATTTGCGAAAGCAATTCATGAAGCAAGTGAAGCAGCGAAGGCGCCTTTCATTTCGATTAACTGCGGGGCAATTCCAGAAGCATTATTTGAAAGTGAATTATTCGGTTACGAGCGTGGGGCGTTTTCTGGAGCAAATAGTAAAGGAAAAAAAGGTAAAATTGAACTCGCGCAAGGCGGTACTTTATTTCTTGATGAAATAGGTGAAATGCCACTTGATATGCAAGTAAAACTGTTACGTGTACTGCAAGAGCGAAAGTATTACCGAGTTGGTGGTGAAAAAGAAATTAATATTGATTTCCGTATTATCGCTGCTACAAATCGTGATTTACAAGAAGAAATGAGAAAAGGAACTTTCCGAGAAGATTTATATTACCGCTTAAATGTAGTTAGCTTGCAGATTCCACCGTTGCGCGAAAGACGCGAGGATATTATTGAATTAACCTATTCTTTCTTAAACGATTTTTCAATCAACTATAACAGACCAATTCGTGACTTACCTTCAAGCATTATGCATGAACTGCTTCATTACAATTGGCCAGGTAATATTCGCGAACTTCGAAACGTTGTTGAACGGCTTGTGGTATTCGCAACAGACGGAATTATAAAACAAGAATATTTACCATTTCATACGACTGAAACTTTAGACAACCATACAGCCCATTCCCTATTACTCAGCAACAATAATACAATCCTTTCTTTACAAGAAGAGATGGATGAGCATGAGAAAAAAGTTATCGAAAAGGCTTTACGAATTTTAAATGGGAATAAATTAGAATGCGCAAAACAACTTGGTGTAACAAGGGCTACTTTATATAACCGTTTAAAGAAACTTGGACTTCAATAAAGAAGCAGTATGCACCGATCAGGCATTTACAGATAGCCCTCTCCTCCTCTATATTGGCATGATTTTTGCATATGTAATTTGTGAAAACCGAACTAGAGGAGGAATACACATGACAAATAAAAACAACTTAATCGTTTGTCGTTGTGAAGAGGTTACATATGGGCAACTTCAATCGACAATTGCTGAATATAAATGCTCGGCAAGAGAATTAAAACTAAGAACACGTGCTGGCATGGGATTTTGCGGTGGTCGCACATGCAGAATAATGATAGATCGAATGATTGAAAATGCGAATCCTGACGTAACTCTTAATGAACTACCGTTAAAATATCAACCACCAATACGTGCAGTTACTTTTGGATCGGTAGGTGAAAGTAAATGAGTAGAATTACACATCACCCTATTTTAGGCACTTTACAAAGTAGTAAGCGTATTACCTTTCAATTTAACGGTCATCAATACGAAGCATATGAACATGAAACGATAGCTGCTGCCCTGTTAGCAAATGGAATACGGACATTAAGAGTTCATGAAGATAGCGGAACACCGCGAGGTATTTATTGTAATATCGGGCACTGTTCCGAATGCCGCATGACAGTAAATAATCAAACAAATGTACGCGCATGCTTAACTGTTGTAGAAGAAAACATGGTTGTTGAAAGCGGGAAACAGCATCCGAATATCGTGAGAGAGATGGTGAAAAAACGATGAGTGATGTAATTATTATTGGTGCAGGGCCAGCGGGATTATCTGCTTCTATTTCTTGTGCTCGTTTCGGACTAAAAGTGCTCGTTATTGATGAATTTATGAAGCCAGGCGGGAGATTGTTAGGACAGTTGCATCAAGAGCCTACTGGAGAATGGTGGAACGGAATAAAAGAATCGAAGCGACTTCATGAAGAAGCAGAATCACTTTCAGTACATATCAGGTGCGGTGTTTCGGTCTATAATTTAGATAGAGATGAAAACAATTGGTTTGTACATACTAATATCGGTACGTTAGAAGCACCTTTCGTACTACTTGCTACTGGAGCTGCGGAATATTCTATTCCCCTTCCTGGCTGGACACTTCCAGGAGTGATGTCAATTGGAGCAGCTCAAGTTATGACAAATGTTCATCGCGTGCAAGTTGGAAAAAAAGGAATTATTATTGGTGCTAACATTTTGTCTTTCGCCATTTTAAGTGAATTGCAATTAGCGGGAATTACAGTGGATCATATTGTACTCCCTGAGAAAAGCGAGTTAAGTCAAAAAGCTGGTGAACCTGAAGAAGTTTTAAACTCTCTTTTAAATGCAGCTCACCTCGCTCCTTCTGCTTTCTTGCGAATAGGTAGCCACTTTATGAAATTTGATTGGATTCGAAAAGCTGGATTAACATTCTATCCAAACAACGGAATGAAAATAAACGGAACGCCACTTCACCTTCGGAAAGCAGCTCTTGAAATTATCGGAACAGATCAAGTTGAAGGTGTACGTATTGCTAATATTGACTCTAAAGGAAATGTTATTAATGGATCAGAGAAAATATATGAAGCAGATTTTGTTTGTATTGCCGGAGGATTATACCCACTTGCCGAACTTGCAGCTGTAGCTGGTTGTCCCTTCCATTACATTTCAGAATTAGGCGGACACGTTCCTCTCCATTCCGAAACAATGGAAACCCCTCTTCCTGGTTTATTTGTAGCCGGCAATATTACAGGCATTGAAAGCGGAAAAATTGCGATGGCGCAAGGAACAGTTGCAGGTCTATCTATTGCTAAATATGCAAGCAAAAAACGTGATATAGTCGACCAACAATTATCTCACGCCATTCAAAACGTTCACTTTGTTCGTCAGAAAGCTGCAATTCAGTTTAATCCGATGGTAGATATCGGTAGACGAAAGATGAATGAAATTTGGCGTGATTACTCATCTACATATGCACATACTAAAAAGAGCTGCTGAGATTATTCTCAACAGCTCTCTTCTCTACTCATCTGAGTTATTAATTTTCGCTAATGCGTAAATGCCTTCTTCATCATCTAATTCAAGTTGTAATCTCGCTGCGAATGGATTGACATTATATTCTCTGTCAAGCAATAAGCGTAAAGCTTCGATTAAGTTTGCTTGAATTAAAATTTGCTGGCGACCATTTACCTCTACTTCCGCAGAGAAACCGTAGTCGTCATCATACATGAGTTCAACTAATACTTCTTCTGGACCCACTTGTCTTTTTTCAGCGATATATATACAAAGCGCATTTATAAGCTCTTGTTCAGAAATTTTTATTGTTTCCATGCTACTTCATCTGCCTTCTTCTTACGTTGGTCTTTGAAGTATTTAAATGCACGAACTGCTAACATTACGATACCAGCCATTACTAACATATTTACCATAAACGCTAATACAGAACCAAGAGCTCCCATATTTGCAAATAAGCTACCCATTAGTAAACCACCAAGACCACCTAGTAATAAACCTTTCATAAAGCTTCCTTTATTACTTTTTGGTGCCGTGTTTGTTGCTTTCGTTTTTGAATCTGGAGTCGTTTTTTGAGAATTTACATTTGAGTCTTTTTTGTTTAAATCAACTTTTGACTTTTGACCTGAACTTGGTGTAAATGATTTTTTACCAGATTTGTAACTTTTCGCTGCTGCATGATCTACGAACATAAAGCTACTAGCCCCAAAGATAACCATGAATGCTGTCATTACTGCTACAAGTTTTTTCAACATATTATATCCATTCTCCTTTTATATAGATATATGTGAAATCTATCTTTCTAGTAAATTCAGAATGATAGATTTGTTTTTAAGAACATTTTAAAGGTTCTTATGAACTTATTATATGAACTTTTGTCGAAATATGCAAGTATTATTTACTTTCAACAGTTTGGTCACAAAGGAAAAATTAAGCAAAACAGAATTGACTTTAAATGAAACAAAACATATTATAAGTTCATAAGAACTTTTTATTATTTTGGAGGTGAAAAGATGGAAACATTTCATCTCACACGAAACGAAATGGCTACCCTTCTTCTATCACTAAGAGGATGGAATACGAAAAAGCCTCTCGGTATTTTACAAGAAGCTTGGGCAAAGTCACATAAAAAAGATATTGAAAGCGGACAAAGCGTTACAGCTTTTATTACTACCGCACTTTCACCTATTTTTGAAAAGCTGATTAAAATTGACGATACTGATGTCGGTTTTTCTTTAAATGAAATAGTTGCGCTTGGCAATCAGATTGAAAACACAAGTTTCTCTGTAACTGCTATGCAAAACTGGGTGAAACGAGATATAAAAGAAATGATTGGCTCTCCTCAAAAAGGGAAAAAATATTCAATTGAACAAGCAGCCTTACTATTTATTGTCGAAGATTTAAAAACAGCACTTGATTTTGAATCCATTCGTAAGCTATTACGCCTTATTGTAAATGATCCAGCTGATCGAAGTGATGATTTAATCAATCCTGTTCATTTATATGTAGCATACTCTTCTCTATTTGAAGAACTCAATCAAGGAAATTGCTTACAATTAAATGCAACAGATACCGTTCATACAATTGAAAACATCGTAAAAGAAAAAGCTGATAAAATCGCAAGTAAGTTCGATCAAATTAATAACGAACAACGCGAAGCAATTCGTAACGCTATTATTATTGCGACCCTTTCTGTACATACCGCTTATGTACAAATGTTAGCAAAGCGTTACGTAACAGCAACTTTATTTTTACAGAACTTAGATGTGAAGCCTTAAAAAAACAAGCATCCCCCCGTCATATACCTAGGACAGGGGGATGCTTGTTTTCAATCAATATAAAATACAAAAATCATTTTACATCTAAGTTTCATTATAAAATAACTCTTGATTATGTATTATGTAAAAATCATTACTAACCTAACATTCAACAATGTTCATTTCTTTCTATTAAATTCCTATCAGATTTTCTCGATAAACTTAATTACTTCATCTTTATAATTATATTTGTCATTAATTTCTTGTAATAATTCAATATCATGCGTATGAGTTTTTCCTGTCTCTAACAGCTCACGATATAAATCAATGTAAGGAAGATTTTTATTCATGGCATTTTTATATTCCTTTTCTACATCGTAAAAAACCTTTTTAAACCTCACATCAGTAATCCCTGCCTCATCAATTTCAAGAATTGCATACTGAGCACGCAAGTCAGAATTTAGCTTATTCCACTTGTAAAAAGGTTGTCCAACTGTTCCTGGGTTAATAATTAATTGATCATTGCTACTATAGCGCAACAATTGATGGTGGGTATGAGCGTAAATCGCAATATCATAATCACGATCAAATAGCCGATCAAACTGTTCCTGATTATTAGTGGGCCACAAATCTCCTCCGTAATTTTTATTTTGTAGATTATGACTAATACTGATTGATAAATCATTAACCTGTTTTGTTATATGTAATGGTAAATTTTTAACATGCTTAATATAATTTTCATCCAGGTTTTCACATTGATACTGAACTAATCTAGAAACATAAATATCAGTTGCGTTATCAATATCAATATTTTTATTAAGAACGTCAAGAAAACTATCTTCCCAGTTTCCTTGTACATAAGTATCAACGTTAATGCTTTCTAATATTTCAAACAAATCATTCGATCCAGGACCAGGCATAATTAAATCTCCTAAAAACCAATAATCAGTCACACCTTCTTTCATAGAATCTTCGATAACTGCTTTTAAAGCAGTTGCATTTCCATGTACATCTGCCAGTACAGCAATTTTATGTTTCATGTATTTTATTCCCTCCTCTAAATTTACGTTTCCATCTCATTCATTTTTTATTTTCGAACCAAATCAAATTGAATAGGCATATTCTTTTTTAGGCAAATTTACTATCTCTTGAATGAAATTTGATTTCTCTAAAATGTCCTCTAACTGCCCCTCACTATGGACGTAAATACCACCTGCATATGAACTGTACGCCTTTTTCTCAGTTATTATCGCTAAATTGTTATTTTCCTTTTTAAAATCACCCTCCACTCCTTTTTGAAATGATAAACTTTTAGTTGTTGAAACATAAAGTTGAATTAAAGATACTATTTCAACATCATCTGATTTTGCAAAGCACTGTATTTCATTTAAAAATCATTTCATCTTGTAACGGAAGAAAGTCTTCTACTTCTAACTTCTCTCCTTTATGAAAGAAGTTTTGAAGTTCAGGAGTATAGAACGAAAGATTTTTCTCCTCTATCATTTTAAAAATTGTTTGCAGCAATATATCTTTTCCTATCACAAACGGATGGCCAAATCCATTATTGTAAAGCCCTTCTTTCATTTTCATTAATTGTTCGATGAAGGGGATTCCCGATTCTTCAATAACAAGTTTACCGTCAATTAAACGCATGTTAGCAATCAATCCTTCTATCTGTAAACCTTCTAATTCAAGCGATGAGTAATATAAATCTCTATTCCAAAAATCTAATTGATCCATTCCTAATGAATTAAATAAGAGCTCATCTATAATTGGAAAAACTCCATCTTCTGTTAAAGCTTTCGTTACATCATCTAATAATCTAGGTGTTTGATTTAAAATCGTACGTATTTCTTCGTCCTCTTGAATGATTCGTACCGTCCACTCACTATGATTTTCACCCGATATTTGCTGAAAAAAATGTGAATATGGCCCATGTCCAACATCGTGTAGAAGGGCTACAGTAGATACTAGCTTTCGTTCATATTTCGATAAATGTATGTCACCAATCTCAGTAAGATGTTCTATCACTTTATTTACTAGTGCATATACACCTATCGAATGTTCTTCTCTTGTATGTATTGCGTTCTCATGTAAAAAATAAGTATGTCCTTGTTGTTTAATATACGCCAACCTTTGAAATGCTTTTGTATCTATCAATCGAAGGATATCTCTATCACGAATAGAGATTGGTCCATAAATCGGATCTGTAATATACATACGTTCTCCTCCTATTTTTGTAAATGAAAGGCCCATACCATTATACTTAATTTTCAGTCTATTATCATTGATATATGAGAAATTTTTAATAATCTTTTCATTAACCCTTCATGAAAACGTGGCTTATATACTTTACTATAATACTTATGAGAGACATAAAAAAGTTGAAATAGCAATCCCCTATGCAAATAAGGTATAATCTACACATGGTGAACCTTTTATGTGATTAAATAAAAGGTTCTTATACTCAAAAATTCATAAACTAGAAGGTGCAACAATGTTAAGTAGTTTTATTCATTCAGTATTAACGTTTTTTGAAGGATTAGGTTATTGGGGCATTATGCTTGGACTTATGATTGAGATTATCCCAAGTGAAATTGTCCTTGCTTATGCAGGATACTTAGTATTCAATGGAAGTATCTCATTTATAGGCGCAGTTGTATTCGGTACAATTGGCGGTGTTATTGCCCAAATCTTTATTTATTGGCTTGGACGATACGGCGGACGCCCTATATTAGAACGTTATGGAAAATATATTTTCATACATAAAAAACAAATAGATGCTGCAGAAGATTGGTTTAATCGTTACGGAACTGGCGTCATTTTTACAGCACGCTTCATTCCAGTAGTGCGTCATGCGATTTCAATTCCTGCTGGTATTACAAAAATGCCATTACTACGTTTCACTACATTAACAGCACTTGCGATTATCCCTTGGTCTATTATTTTCATTTATTTAGGTGAAAAACTAGGTGAAAATTGGGAGAATATTAACGATATTGCTGGTCCGTATGTGAAATCATTCGCAATTGGTGGCGTCGTACTTATACTTTTATACTTCGTTATAAAAAAATGGACAAAAAAGCGTAAAAATCTTACTTAAGAATATAACAAAAACCGCTATAAATTCATTTGGAGTTATAGCGGTTTTTTATTTATATTAATCTTCAAGAATTATATAACACCTTTCCATCTACATTTACATGGATAAGCAACCATTCAATCATTTCTTTCGTATATTATCTTAAAAAGGAGTGATTCCTCTATGCATTGGCAGCAAAAAATACCATACTTAATCGGACGCCCTATCGGTATTTCCTTCATAAATGGGCAAGGAACTTCTGGTGTATTATGTTCAGCGCACGATGGTCAATTATATGTGTATGAATACCTTTATCAAGCCCAGTTCACAATGAAACATTATGATTATAGACAGGTTCAAGATATACATGCATTCCCAAATTGTCCTCACCAAAATCCTCTATACTAAAAAAATCGGAACGGCTCATAGCCATTCCGATTTCTATATTTTATTTCTCAGAATTAAATTTCTGCACTGCTTCATCAAAATAAATCCAACCTTTCCAGCCCAAATGAATTGTATCTTTTAAGAAATACTTATCATATTCATGACCAGAGAAATCAACTACTGGATATCCTGCTTTCTCAACCTGTTCTCGAACTTTTTTATAATACACTTCACGGCGTTCTTTCGGGAAGCCAGTATAATCATACCAAGGCCCATTTACAGGTACAGAAATAAAGAGTGGTTTGACATTTTTCTCTTTAAATAAATCTAAAATAATTTGTAAATCATCGTATTCTGGTGATTCATCATATGTTTCATTTGCTCTAAAGTTTTTTAAACCTTTTAGTTTTTTCTTCAGATTATTCTTATGATAATACGGATTTTCAATTCCGAATGTATTTGTAGTAGACTCCGCTTTCCCTTCTTGTTCTGCGTGTTTACGTGCGTCTTCCCAAGAAATTGAACGCAGTCCGATATTTGTTTTCTCTTTCATCGGTTCGATTTTAAATAAAGAGTTAAATAAATCTCTATGATCTAAAATATTTCGATGCATATAAGCAAGTGGTTTAACTAAACCTGCTTTTATGTTATGTTTCGTATCATTATATACAATACCTTCTAATGAATTTTTTAATATATCATCTTCTTGAACAACTTTATAATCTAATAGCCGTTTCGCGATTTGCTTCTTCATTTCTGGATTTATCTCATCATTAAAAATAAAATGATATGCTTGTTGTTTGGAGAAATTATTAGTGAAATCCCCTTGTGATACACCAGTCTTTGTAAACCATTGTGGTGAAAGAACAAAGACTACTTTTTTACCTTCTAATTCATCCATAGTAGATGTCATATTTAAAATATGAGCTAAACTTTGTGTACCACCAGTTCCAATTAAAAACGGTGTAAAACCAGCTGGATTTACTTTGAAATAATTAGACGGATGATATGCATCCATTCGTAAAAATTCTGATGAACCGTACATCGGTAAATACTGTGAATTCTCTAACATTTTTTGCTGTAAGAAAACACTTTGTAATTTCTCTTTTTGTAAAGAAGTTGCCGCATCTTCTACCTTCTTATCACTAATAAGCGACACTAAACTTTTCGATGGGATTAGAATGATAATGAAAAAAAGCACACACGCTAAAATTATAGGACCAAAAGCATGCTTCATTTTCATCTTCTGTCCCTCTTTCTATCGTTATTAAATTGTAATCCTTGTTTTTGACACGTCATCTTTTCTCTCCTTTTTCTCTATACATGTTCCATTCTATTTATCTATTATATACATGTATGTATTTCCTTACTTGTTCTATTAAGTCCTATATAAATAGCACAAAAAATGTTTCCATAGAAACACGTTAATTATACAAGATTCTACATAAATTTCACACTGGAATTTTAGTAATAATTTTATTTTTTAACAATGAAAACACATATGAAATGTCTAGAATTCTTTGGATGATGTATGGAGTTCAAAATATGATAATAAGCGCCCGCTATGATCAACTTCATGGGTATATATAAACCCGAGCTTTCGTAAAAGTTTTTTCGAGCTCTCATTTTCTACTTTAACTCTAGCAATTATTCTTGTTACATTCAAAGTCTCTATTGCATATTTAATGGAAGCCTCTGCTGCTTCTAATGCATACCCATTCCTCCAATGTTCTGGGTCAAGGAGATACATAATTTCTATTTCACCTGTTTCATCTACCTTTCTTAAACCACAATGTCCTAAAAGCTTTCCTGTTTCACTATTAAATAACAACCATACTCCAAATTCAAACTGTTCCCAATGTAAGATAAGTTGCCCGATATAGTCATTTGTTTCTTCCTTCGACATTCCTCTTGATTTAGCCAGCCATTTGCCAACAGTATCTTTTTTTAATATGTTATAAAACTGATCAATATCTTCTACAATTGGTTTCCTCATGAATAATCTTTTTGTATAAATTACTTTCTCTTCTTCAAACATAGACATCATTTTCCCTCCAAATACTGTTTACAGACTAATAAATTATACCATGAACTATTTTTCTAACTTTAAATAAGAAAAAACAGACTATCACATACGTGAAGTCTGTTTCCCCATTCTTTTATTTTTGTAAATCTGCCCATTTTAAACTTGTAGCTGGACCAAATTGATGTACATATAAATCTTTCACATATGGTTTTTGTAAGTATGATAATCCGCGCTGGAATACCGGTGCAATTACTGCATCATCAAGTAGCATTTTTTCAGCATCTTGCATTGCTTTCCAGCGAGCCTTTTCATCATTACCTAATTCTGTTTTAATCTTCTTAATTAATGCATCATATTCTGGATTTGCATATTCTGTATTATTGACGCTACTTCCAGAAAGGAATACTTCTAAGTAAGTCATTGGATCCGGATAATCTGGTAACCAGCGTGATAACGACATTTCATATTCTTTCTTCTTCTCAAGTGCTAATTTTTGCGTATGTGGTTGTAATTTCACATTCACTTTTAATCCTGGTAAGTTTTTCTCAAGCTGCTCTTTAATGTACTCTCCAACTTTTTTAAAGTTTTCTAAGTCATAATTTAATAGTTCTAACGTCACTTCATTTGTACCTGTCTCTTGTTTCGCTTTCTCCCAATATTCCTTCGCCTGTTTTACATTTGTCTTATTAAACTCGCCAGCCGTACTTCTAAAATCTTTCTGATCTGGGCCCTTTAAAAATCCTTTTGGTACGTAATAGTTTGCTGCAACCGATCCATCATTTAAAAATGAATCTGCGAGTCCCTTCTTATCAAAAACTGTACTTAGCGCAAGACGTGCATTTTTATTTTTAAGAATTGGTACATTTTCATTAAATCGGAAGAAGTACATAACTGGATCTGTATATTGTTTTAGCTCTTTATTATTTTTATATTTATCTACGAATTCTGTAGAAATAACAGCTCTATCAACTTTATCTGTTTCATATAAATTTACCGCAGTTGAAATTTCTTTTACAATTTGATAGTTTACTTCATCTAACTTCACTTCTTTTTTATCCCAATACTTATCGTTTTTCTTCATTGTAAAGCTAGCTTCATGCTTCCACTCTGATAATGTAAACGGTCCATTATATACCGCTTTATTTGCTTCTAAGCCGTATTTATCACCTTGCTCTTTCGCATATTTTTCGTTAATTGGATAGAAGGATGGTAAAATTAATAATTTCGTAAAATACGGTACAGGGTGTTCTAGCTCTACGACGAATGTTTTATCATCCTTCGCTTTTACTCCTAATTCATCTAGACCTAGTTGTTTTTTATTTATCTTCTCAGCATTTTTTACATCGTACGCAATGTATGCATATTGAGAAGCTGTATCTGGATTAATCAATTGCTTCCAAGCGTATACGTAATCATGAGCGGTTACTGGATCTCCGTTAGACCATTTCGCATCACGCAATTGGAATGTATATGTCTTTCCATCTTTACTCACTTCATATTTTTGTGCGCCGGCTTCAATTACTTCATCATTTTTCGATAGACGGAATAGTCCTTCCATTACGTTATTCAAAACGTTAAACGAGACTGCATCTGTTACTTTCCCTGAATTTAACGACGGAATTTCACCCGTTTCTAGTAACTGTAATACTTTCTTCTCATCTTTCGGCTTTGTTGCAGTTTTTTCTTTTGCGCAACCAACTAAAAATGAAGAAACTAATAGAGTACTAACTAATGAGTAACGAACAACTTTTTTCATTTAAAAACCCCCTCTATTTTTAAGGTAAGTAACGACGAGCACCAGCGTATTCTTCTATATATCCTGGTGTATTTAGCGGTATAATCTCTACCGATCTTTCAGCTCTTGGTGAGTGAATCATATTGCCATCACCAATATACATTGCAACGTGATGGACACTACCTTTCCCTTGATCATGTGCAAAGAAAATTAAATCACCTTTTTGTAGATTTTCTTTATCAACTGCAACTCCTGCTCTTGATTGCGGTCCAGAATCTCGCGGAATTGTAATGCCGTGCGATTTGTAGATTGTATGCGTGAAGCCAGAGCAATCAAATCCAAAACCACTTGTACCAGCCCATATATACGGTAATCCTAAAAACATTTTCCCTGTGTTAATTAAATCATCAGCGGCCGGAGTTGGAATATCAGTTTGAGATTGGTAAACTGTTCCATCATTTTTACGTATCCATGCTTTTTGACCATTTGGCAACAATACACGGTATGAAATTGTGTCTTCACTTAATAGCGGCAGTCTTGTATTATAACTGACTTCAAGTGATTTATGTTTTTCAGAAGGGTTTATATATAAAATCGCTGTTGGTTTGGTTATTAAGACAAAAGGTTCATTTGTTTTATCTGCAAATTCTTGATTATATGTTAATTGTTTTTCAGGTATCCAGCCCGGATAACCTTCTTCATTTCGTGGTGTTGGCTGTCCATGCACTAATACCTTCACCCATTCGCCTTTCTTATCAATAACAGTTACTTCTTGACCGAGTAACGCTTGTGTTTCTAATTTATTTGCATTTGTTAACCATAGTTTCTCGTCAAGTGTCATTGATTTCGTCCATTTCCATAGATCCACTGGATTTGTTGCACTCGGTGTATCGATTGGCCTTAATGAATCAGGTACTGTCCATAACGTTGCAGCAGATACATCTATAAATGCTTTATTATCCTTCTTTTCTTCAGCATTTGCCGATGTAAACGATGAAAATATAAATAAAGTTGTTAAAAATGCAGTTCCTACTTTTTTCATATTTATCCCCCTTAAAAGATAGTTTACTAGTCTCTTCTCCTAAAACTTACTATTCACTGCCGATTGAAGGTTTATCTTTGATCCAGAATAAGTCATTCCTTCTGGCTCTTCCATTAACCAAAGCGGTGCATCAAGATCAAAATAATGAATATTAGGATGCGCTGCCGCTAAATGCGCAACAGCACTAACGGAAAGTGAAGACTCCATCATGCTGCCCACCATACACTTCACACCAGCTGTTTCTGCGATATCTGCAATACGCCATGCTTCACGTATGCCACCACACTTCATTAATTTAATATTAATGAAGTCTGCATATCTTCCTTGAACGAGCTTTAATGCGTCACTTGCTGAAAATATACTTTCATCGGCCATAATTGGCGTTTGCACACGATCTTTGACGTACTTTAACCCATCCCAATCTTTCGCGTGTACTGGTTGTTCAATAAATTCTATATTTAAATTACGATTTTCCATCTCTTGAATGATAGAGACCGCTTCTTTTGGACTCCAACCTTGATTCGCATCTAAACGTAATGTCGTATTTCTTGGTACCACATTTCGAATTGCCTCAATACGTTCCAAATCTAAATGCGCCTCTTTACCCACTTTAATCTTTAATGTTTGAAATCCTTTTTCTATATGTTTCTTCGCTTCTTTTGCCATTAATACAGGTTCATCCACACTCACTGTAATATCGGTATGAATTTTTTTCTTCCCACCTAACAATGCATATAACGGCACATTTTGATATTGGCAATATACATCATATAAAGCGATATCTACCGCTGCTTTCGCACTTGAATTTCCAATACAACTCATTTGAATGTCCTGTAATAACTGCTGAAACTGAATGATATTTTGACCAATTAAACATGAACGCATCGGTCCTAAAATCGCTTCTTCTATTCCGCTGGTGAAATCCCCCGTAATAACTGGCGTTGCGGCTGCAGCCCCCTTACCAATCACTCCTTCGTCTGTATGAATATAAACATCTATACTTTCAATTTCTGTTACAGTACGAAGTGCGGTTTTAAACGGTGTATGCAGTTTTACACGTCTACGATTTACTTTTACATCTGTAATTTTCATTTTGTTCATCCTTTCGTTCCCCAATGAAGTGAAATCTTAATCCACCGGAGATTTATACCCACGAATTATTAGGTAAACCCATTGGACATTTACTCTTCTATCACTCTACTTTGTTTTCGTTTACTTTTGATGTAGAACAATAATGTGAAATAAAAAAATCCAGCCATAAGAATGATTCTTACGGCTGGATTTTGTCTATGATTGAGTAGACAAAGCAGCAATCTGATTATATTTTTTCTGTGCATCTTTTAGCGCTACAAGTAACGCTTTTTGAGAAGAACCGAAATATCGGTTCTTTACTTCCATTACTAATGCCGGGTCATTTATATTTTTATGTAGAAATAAATATTTAACAAATTGAGATGTTAATGCAATTGTCGCTGAGCAGTCTGCATCTACAATTTCCCCTGTATCCTTAACAAGTATAAATGCTACAAAATAGCTTTTATACTTTTCAGTAATGGGATTATTTTGAGGTGCTTTCGCATCCCCTACGATATAAATTGTATTTGAAGCGTACACAGCTATCTTCCTTTCTTATACGAGGATAACGGGTTTCTTAATAGTCGTATGAGCGAGGAACTCAACGTTGATTAAAAAATGTATCCGCTTACCTTGTATTATAATATAATTGACAGAATTTTAACAACATTTATTTCAATGCATATTCCATATTTATGAAAATAGCTTAAACTCTTCATTTCTACAATATGTGATTGTTCCTTGTACCATGACATTCATACATAAAAAACTGCACCCCCAATTGTTAGACGGCGTCTAACAATTGGGGGTGCAGTTCAATAGCTAACTGTTTTTTATTACTTTGGCATCACAAATATAGTTTCATTTGACTTAGAAAATTGATACTCTTTTCTCGCTAACTTCAAAATTTCTTCCTCATCGTCTGTTAAATTTTCTATGTTAGTCTTTAAAGAATCTTTATCTTTCTTTAAAGATACTAATTGTTTCTTTTGATCCGTAATCGTATCTTTCTTTTTATCAATTACTTCTTGTTGTTTCGTTAAAATATATTGAACATATAGAGTAGTTGCCGCAATAAAAAGGACCATTAAAATAAGTCGCCTTAACTTCTTTTTATTTACCCTACGCTTGTCACTAGGTTGTGATAATTGCTCTGGTATATTAGGAACATTTACTCGCTCGAGTTTCCTCATTCAAATCCCCCTAACCCATATTTTTCACTACCATCGGCACGTTTTCTTACTAAACTAAATTCTATTCTTATAAAATAAACTCCTTCACAAAAATATCCCATAAATTAACCAATTAAAGATAGCATTCGACGACATTTCCATATTTACACCGATTTTTTTTATACATGCTGCTATAAAATAGTAGTTTCTGTAATTCTTTTTCTACTATTGTAGAAGAGTTTTTTCACACACAAAATTCCTTCCCCACATATCCATGTTATAACATGCTTACAAGGAGGGGAAATATGCATTACCGCACATTAGGTAAAACTGGAATAACTGTTTCTGAAATAGGTTTTGGCGCATGGGCAATCGGTGGTGATGAATGGGGACCTGTTAACGATAAACAATCTATAACCGCTATAAAAAAAGCAATTGAATGTGGTGTGAATTTTATTGATACTGCGGATGTGTATGGTTTAGGACATAGTGAAAAGTTGGTGGCTACCGCGATTAAAGGACATCGTAATGATATTATCCTATCAACAAAAGGTGGTTTAATCGGACATCACTACGACCTTAATGGAGTTCCTGTATATGATACTCCCGAAAAAATCATCGCCGTATTCGAAACAAGTTTACAACGTCTTCAAACAGATTATATTGATCTTTATTTTTGTCATATTTGGTGGCATAATCGTAGAGAAACAGAAGCATTTCTACGTGCATTTGACATATTAAAACGTGATGGCAAAGTAAGAGCAGTCGGTGTTTCGACTCATGATTTACAATACATTCATCATTTCAATAACAACAACGAAATTGATATCGTACAACTTGATTACAATATATTAAATCGAAAACCGGAAAAAGATATATTACCATTCTTACAAGAGAAAAATCTAGGAGCTGTTATTCGTGGTCCATTAAAAATGGGCATTTTAACTGGAAAATTCACAAATAAAACAATTTTTCCAGATGGAGATTTACGCAAAGATTGGCCAAATGAAACTTGGTTTCAAGAAGACTTACAAACCGTAGAGAAACTTCGGTTGCTCTCAAATAAAAATCAAACCCTAGGGCAACTTGCACTTCGCTATGTACTCTCTCATCCGGCAGTAAGTGTTGTAATTCCTGGTGCAAAAACAGGAACACAAGCACAAGAAAATGCAAATGCATCTGTTCGCCCTATTTTGAGTGATGAAGAGCTTAACTATATTCATTCAATATAAAAAGCCCAATCCGGGCTTTTTATATTGGCAAACTAATATCATACTCCATTCGCTTCGCTGTGTCCTCCGCAACATGCACACCTAACAAGTTTTTCACAATATGAAATGCCATATTAATTCCAGCTGAAATTCCGGCAGATGTTATAATATGTCCTTCATCTACAAACTTTACATTTTCTATAACTTCAACATTTTGAAACTCATTTTTAAACTTTTCAATACTAGCCCAATGTGTTGTTGCTTTTAAACCTTCCAGTAAACCTGCTTTCGCCAGTAATAGCGCTCCTGTACAAACTGAAGTCATCAGCTTTACTTCTTTCATTTGTTGGCGAATCCATTTTATTACTATTTCATTTTTTATTTCATATTTTCTAGCACCTAGCCCACCCGGAATTATTAAAATATCCACTGGTGGTAAATTTTCAATACTATAATCTGGCTGTACCTTCAATCCATTCCTTGCTGTAATCATTTCCCCATTCTCGCTAACTGTATAAACAGTAAATGTTTTTTCTTCATTCACCTCAGTTACAGAAAAAACTTCAAATGGCCCTGCAAAGTCTAACACTTCTACTTCATTAAATAAAAATATACCAACACTCCATTTATTCATCATAAGTTCACTTCCTGTTTCAAATGATGTAAAAGGTGATTATATCCTTTTTCTAATGCAATATCATACGCTGTTTTCCCATCATTTTTCTTAATCATCTTATTAGCTCCATTTTTAAGGAGCAACATAATTATTTCTTCATTTCCTAATAATGCTGCTTCGTGGAGTCCTGTCCAGCCACCACTTTGCATAATATTTACATCTGATCCTTTTTCAATTAAGAAAGCGACAAGTTCACTTTGCTTGTTCGCAATTGCCGCTTGCAAAGGTGTATTTTCATTTTCGTTTTTCGCTCTACTATGTATATCTGCACCGCTTTCTAAAAGAAAACTCGCTATTTCTTTCTGTCCAAAATAAGCTGCTAAATGAAGTGGTGTCCAGCCATCTTCACTACATTCGTTAACAATACTTGGACTCGCCTTTATAAACTTCACTACTTTTTCCTTATTACCACTTATAACAGCTTGTGCTATTGATTGTAAATGCTCCATAATAATCTCCCATCCTTCAAAATATTTAAGCATCTCCTTCTACATGTTCTATTAATTATTATATTTTCCTTTTAAAATCTTAAGTTTACATAATAATATTATATATATTACTTTTTTGTGCTTAATGCTGAATAGCAATAATGTTAAAAATACTACCTTTAAACAATGAAGACCATGATTTCATTAGAGTTACTGAAAAAGCAAGCAAAAAACTATACACATAGTTTTCATCATATTTGTTCAGTTGCATGAACTAAAACAGGTAATGTTTATTCTGCTATTTATGCTTTCAACATATCAAATAATATTATTCCAATAAAAAAACAATCCATTTTTAAAATGGATTGTTTTTTTATTTCTGTTTTATGCGGTTTATTTTATTTTTGTATTTTCAATGATGAAATAATTACATTTACAAAAATGAAACGCTACTATCTTAGCCCCTCTTATAGTAAGTTTTTCGTTTGAAAACAAAAATACAATTTCACCTTACGATTGAAAAAACATATGTAAAAGTTTCTAAAACAGCTGCCTTATCATACTAATCTATAGCAATTCTGTCTTCTTCCCTTACCTGTTTCCTTTAACACATACGATTTTAAAACTAGCGCCGTTAATGAATCTGTTAATGTTTTATATGATAAATTTGATAATGCCAATAGATCGTTCGTATATAACATTCTATGCTTCTCTAATAATAATAGTACTAATCGTTCAGACGGTTTTAATGCCTCATCACTTTCTAGTATAAAGTCTATATTTTTCATTTCTCTAATTATTACTCCTTATATAAAAAAATACTTTAGACGCTTATTTAATATAAAAATAATACATAACAAAATTATAAATATATTAAAATAGCACCATCTAAAAACACTATTATACTATAACATAGAAGTAGTGTTTACCCAAATAGGAAATGCTTTTTTATATCGCTTATAACATTTTTGCAAACCTACATAATATTTTGTACCATTACCCGCCAAGTTTTCTTCTAATTTTGCTGGTCATCCCGATGTATTTGTAATCAATGAAGTTCTTCTAAATTTATAAACAAATAAAAACGGTTCGTCTATCATGCCCTAAACATGAATGACAACCGTTTTCCAGCTTCTTCTTAATTAACATGTTCTATCTTAAATATTTCTTGCAATATGCGGCTTACTGTAATGACTTGTTTCACCGCCACCTACTACTACTTTACCGCCTTTTTCGAAAATTAATAATTTACTTGAACCATCTGCAAGAAGCACTATTACTTCAGCATTATTACTTGTTGCTACATAAATTACATAACCACTCTTTGATATACAAGTTTCCCAATTCGAATCAAATTCTGATCTTACTACACGATTTGAATACACTTGATTTTCAATTCTATCTTGTTCTACGTTTTCCAAATTGATTCCTCCCACTTCACTAAAATAGCATTTATAGGAAAATAACAGCCCTATATAAAATAGTAGCCGACTTTAACATAAATAGTATGTGTAATTAGTAGGAGAATGCTTGGACAACGAAAACGAAATAGACTTCAAAAATTTCACAATTGAAACTTCTCTTTAATCATTTCCGCTACTTCTTTTGCACTCAAATACGTGTTATTAATTTTTATATACTCTTCTTTTTCAATTTCACCATGAAGAGAGTTTAATCTATGCTTTTTCATCGTTTCTTTCAAATTATTTTCAGACCACTCAATATCTCTTTTTTTCGGTTTATGTTCTAATCTATTCGGGCTTTTATTTCGTTCTAATCTTTCATCTAATTCCGCTTCCAGCTCTACAAAATACACTGTCCCACCTTTTGATTCAAAAATACTTTCTACATGATGTATATAATTCCAATCCGCTTGGAGGTCAAATGCCCATATATACGTAAAAATCATTCCAGATAAATCACTTTTAGATACTTCTTCAAATATTTCATTACGAAATAAACTTACTAGTCTTTTTGCTTCTTTCGTACTGTAATCAAAAATTGGACTTACTAAATCAATTGTCATGTGGTTATGAAAAAGTTTTAAACCGGTTAATGTTGCTAATTCTTGCCCCACTGTCATTTTTCCAACTGCTTGTGGGCCAAATATTAATATAAGTTTCATTTATTTCCCTCCAATCTTTCTCTATAAACCATTACATAAAATTAAAAATAAGGCAGCCGATTTTAAATCGATTGCCTTATTTTTTATTCATAGTTTTAGTTCTATTCTTTTCGCATAGCTTCAAAAGTAATCATTTGATTTGCATTTGACGGTTCTTTTTCATAATCATATTCAGCAGAGCAAGTAATGTTAGAGAAACCTATACTTTCTAACAGAAGTTTAAACTCTTCTATTCCACACCAACGTACCGCAAAGCGTTGTAGTTCTGTTTGTACTAACTGTCCTTTACTCCACTTTTCATATTTCAAATATGATACAGTAACTTGGTTCAGCCAATCTATTTCAATTGATTTATTTTCTAATGTGATTCCGTCTCCACTCGGCAAAGAGAAAGTCGATGTATGAATTTCCCCAGTCTTCCAGTCATGCGGAAGCATAATATCTACGATTAATCGTCCATCTGGATTAAGATGTTCATAAAAACATTTCAATGCATTTATAGAATCCACACGATTTTCAATTAAACAAAAAGATCCAGTAGGAATGATAATTGCGTCATATTTATGCGGAAGTGAAAATTGTTGCAAGCTTCCTTCATATAAATTAGGATGTAAGCCTCTCTCTTTACAGCGCTTACGGCAAGAATCTAGCATTTCAGGTGAATAATCTATCCCATCCACTTTAAAACCAGCCTCTAGAAGCGGAATGATGACACGCCCTGAACCTACTGCAGCTTCGAGGATTCTTCCTCTACAATCTTTTAAACGTTCTTTGTAATACTCAATATCACCATTTAAAGAATAACCGACTGGTTTTGTGTAATCATACAGTTCCGTACAAAGTGTACTATAAAAGCTAAACATTTATTTTCTCCTCCGTTTTTACGTACGGAAGATTTTAATTCAACTAATCTTCCTGTACCTCTAATTTTAATGATATTTCGAAAGAGCTGACTGTCATAATATATCACTCACTTTCCATAGAATATAATGATATTGTATTACATAACCTTCCAATTTGAAATATAAAAATTAAAAATTCAGACTACAAATTAAAGAGCTTACTTTAGTAAGTTCTTTAGAAAAAATATTTATTTCACAATCGGCAATGTCACTTCACTTAATTTCACTGTAAGTTTCGTGCCAGCTTTCGGTCTAATTGTATAATCATAATCACTTGCAATTAAAACAACTCCGATTTGATGCCCCACTTTAAATACATAATCATCTGGCTGCATGTCCCATGTAAATGTATAATCTTTGCCCGGTTGAATCGCTGTTGAATTTTCTATACTCTTTAAGTTTTGTGGATCCATCCAGCCTCTCGTTACGATTTCCGGCTTCGCTCCTCCATAGTCAACAAGTAATGCTGTTAAATTTGATACAGATCGATCAATATTTCCTGTAATTGAAATCTTTGGTGTACCACTTATACGCGTATCTTTTTGCAGTACAGGCATTGTATATACTAATCGATTTGCTACTTCTAATTCTGGGTTTGCTACTAATTGGTTTGATTTCATTTGTGCATCATCTAAGACTGAGAAAACTTTATTAGCCGCTCCCATACTTAATGGTAAATTGACTGATTTATTACTTAAATACATACGGATTTTTGAAGGTACAGCCGCTGGATCTGGCCAATTTTTTATCTTTTGCCACGTTTTATTTTCTCGTTGCACATCAACCATTGGTTCATCCATAATTCCATTTTCAATTCCGTACAACCAATAATCTAACCATTTATTTTGTGTTTGCTGCCAGTTATTACTTGATGTCCCACCATGACCACCTTGGTGTAGCCACATTTTACGAGGAACATTATTTTCCGCAAGTGCTTCCCACCATTGCGCGAACTGTTTCGTCTTAACATTCCAATCGTTTAAACCATGAACAACAAATACACTCGCTTTTACATTTTTAGCATCTTTTACATAGTTACGTTTATCCCAAAAATCATTATAATTACCTGTTTTTCGGTCTTGTCCAGCCGTTAATTCTTTTATAACTTGTCCGCAAACTTCAGGATTTTCCCTTGTCAGTACTGCTTCTGCCATATTATCTGTATCTTCTCCTTGATATCCGCCTGGAGCAATGACTGCACCATTTGCACGATAATAATCATACCAACTACTAATTGCTGCGATTGGAACAATTGTTTTTAAACCTTCGACTCCAGTAGTCGCAACAGCATTTGGTAAAGTACCATTATAGGAAACTCCAGTCATACCTACATTTCCTGTAGACCAATTTGCCTGAACTTCCTCACCCTGTTCTGTAAATGCTTTCGCGCGACCGTTTACCCAATCAATAACAGATTTTGTCCCGAGTATCTCTTGTTCATCTCCAGTTGTAGGGCATCCATCTGATTTTCCAGTACCGATACTTTCGCCTAGAATAACTGCATAACCTCTTGGCACGTAATAGTTCCCATACGAACCAAGATTAACCGCTCCATACGGTTTTCCTTCATACGCATATAATTCTTCATCTACATTATATACAGGAACAGCTTTTAATCCAGATCGATATGGACTCATTTCATAAATAACAGGAACTTTCACATTCGGATCTGTCTTTGGACGCATAACTTTTATCGATACTCTATCTTTCTTACCGTCTCGATCACTATCAACTTCTGTCTCTACATATAAATTTTCGATAATAGCTTCATCGAGAGAATAAATCGGCTTTGTCATCCCATTTTCTAATTCAATTTTCGTATTTTTAATCTCTTCCTTCTTCTCTGCATGCACATTCATAGTAAAGCTAGGTATAATTGTTGCAGATAGCATTGCTGACAGTGTAATTGCCATTTTCTTTTTACTCAAAATGTTCCCTCCCCTTATTCGTTCTCTTTTACTATATAACAAAATAACTGAAAATTCAGTTTTATTTTTATATAAAAGTTGAGAAACTCAAAGATTTCTTATTAAGTAAAATTTAATGCAGGTATGAAAGTATTTTCCCGCTTCCTCCTTCTTTATAAAGTAAAACTTTAATCAGCCCTCACCAATTGGGCGTTTACGAGCAGCAGGGCCACTTCTTTGCTTTCGCTGAATTTTGAGGTGGGGTCTTACTGCCCGGCAAATAGCGGGATAAATAGAGAAAAAGACAACCGATATTTCTATCGCTTGCCTTACATTCCATTTATTATTTTTCTAACTCTTTAAAGGTATCTTTCAAGTCTTTATCAGATACCTTTATATCTGCATTTTTAAGCAGTTCTCTAGTAACTTGTTGATGGAATTGAGGATCTTGTATACGTTGCTGTTCTAATTCTTTACGAATATTCTCTTTCTCTTCCTCATACGGTTTAAGCTCTTTTTTATCCGTTAGCTTAATAATATGATATCCGAAAGAAGATTTAACAGGTTCACTCAATTGACCAACTTCTAACTTATACGCAGCATCCTCAAATTCTTTCACCATCATACCAGGTCCAAATTCAGATAGTTCCCCACCTTTTTCTTTAGAACCTGGATCCTCTGAATATTGTTTAGCCAATGTCGCGAAATCTTCGCCACTATTTAATTTTTCTTTAATTTCTTTTGCTGTCTTTTCATCTTTTACTAAAATATGGCTAACTTGAAGCTTTGGCTTATAATGATCTTTAATATCTTTTTCCGTTACGGTTGCTTTAATAGCTTTTTCAAAAGCAAAAGTAAGCTTTAATTTCTCTTTCAACTGATCTTCATTTTTCACACCATTAGATTCCATATATGTATTAAAATTATCGCCCATCTTGTCTTTTAATTCTTTTAGTTGTTTCGTTACCTCTTCATCCGTAACTTTATATTTATCATTTAATACTTTTTCTACTACCATTTCAGATAAATTCTGTTTACCGTAGTTTTCTTTTAATTTTTTGTTAAAATCACTTTCTGAAATGCTTCCTGATTTTGTCGTTACAATATTATCTGATGAACCACATGCAGATAAAGATAACGTCATACCCATTAAAATGCTACCAATTACTAATTTCTTTCTTTTCAAATCTGAATACCTCACTTCATTAAATTCAAATATAACTATGTAAATATAACGTTTTCCTGTGAACTTCACGTGAATTTAATGAAAGTAGAACATTTGCTAATTCTCCATTTAATACATCAATTTTGAAAATTATGGTGATTCATCCTGTATCGCTAATCTCTAAAGCTGCAAAAAGGACTAATATTTTCATTAGTCCTTTTTCACATTTATATAAAATTGAATTTCTCTATCTATAGAGGAAACTCCATATTCAAAACCATGCCTTTCTAAAATACTTTTCACTATCGCTAGACCTAATCCTGTACCTGATTTTTCTTTACTACGAGAAGATTCTAGTACATAAAAAGGCTCCCAAATTTTCTCGATATCCTTAATTTTATCCGTAGGAATGCCATTTTTTATTTGGAAATATATACTTTTATTTCTATCTTCTAATGTAATTATTATGTTTTGATTTGCTGTATATTTTATCGCATTAGAAATTAAATTTTGAAACACCATTCTCATTTTATTTAAATCTGCATAAACGATTGTATCGCCCGCATTACAATTTACTTGCAAGTTAATTTCTTTCGAATCCAGTTCAATCTGATGCTTATCTAATATACTCTGGACCAGTGGTTCAATGGGGAATTCTTCTTTTTGTAAAATATCTCTTTCTAGTTTAGAAAATCGTAATAGTTCTTCAATTAAGTTTGATATTTGATCTGTTTGTTTAATAATTGTATCTACATAAGTCCCATCATCTAATCCATCTTTAATCCCCATAGAGTATGCTTTTACTAATGCGATCGGTGTCTTTAATTCATGCGTTACATCACCCATAAATCGTTTTAAATGTTCATTACGATCAGTTAAGTCTTGATGTGCTTCATGTAGTTTTTCACTCATGATATTAATACTATTGGCCAACTCTCCTATTTCATCATTCGTTTTCACTTTCGTTCTTTTAAACTGCAAATGTGAAATATCCTGAGCCACATCACTTAACTCTTTCAGTGGTGTCGTTATTATTTTTGAAAGTATCCACACAAGTAAAATAATAAGAAGGAGCGAGAAACATAGGATATATAAGTAAAATGTATTTAACGTATTTATAATTTCATTTGAATTCGCAATGGAAGTCCCAATTAAAATTATCGTATCATCTTTCGCAATATATTTAGCAAAAAAACTCGCTTTTACCTTTCCTTGATCGTACAGTTTATTCGATTGCCCTTCCGTCTTCACTTTCATAACTTCGTCTTTCGTAATCCAAAGCTTATTTAACGTTACTTTCTTTTTCGTAAGTTGCATGCGTAACGCGTCGTTCATAGCATCTTCTGACTGATTAATTGGCGTATACGCAATTGTAACATTATTTTCACTTTCAATTGTATGAATAACATCTTCTAAATCATTGACTGGCGCATTTTGTATTTGAGTTGTAAATTCATTTAAGTTTTCACGTGTTTTATAAATATTATATTTCGGCAGGAGAAAGTTAATTAATAATAAAGAAATTGTAAATATAAGAATAACGGTTAAAGAAATGCTGAGAAATAGCTTTTTCCCAAGTTTATTCACTTTGTTCCTCCAAACTATAACCCAGCCCACGATGCGTCTTAATAATATTTTCTCCAATTTTTTTACGCAGCCTTCTTACATGTGTATCAACCGTTCTCTCTTCTCCAAAATAGTCAAATCCCCATACAATGTCTAACAATTTTTTACGAGTTAAAATAGTTCCTTTATGATTTAAAAAGCATTTTATTAATTCGAGCTCTGTTTTTGTAATTTCTAACTCTATATCATTTTTATATACTTTATTTTTGGCGAAATTTATCTTTACATCTTGTACTTGAATAATATCATCATGCTGAATAAGTTTTTTCGCTCGTGTAATTAGTACTCCTGGATGAAATGGTTTTTTTACGTACTCATCTGCCCCACTTTGAAGCGCTGCTAATTCATCTTCACTTTCACTTTTCGCCGTAAGCATTAATACTTTTACGCTTGAATTCTTTTTTATTTCCTGACAGACAGTAATACCACTATGTTTCGGCATCATCCAATCCAAAATAGCTAAATCAATTTTTTCATCATAAAATATTTGAAGTGCTTCCTCTCCGTCTTTCGCTAATAATACTTCAAAGCCTTCTTTTTCAAAATAAGCTTTTAAAATCCTTAACATATCTTGTTCGTCATCTGCAATTAAAACTTTCATATTTTTTCCTCCATTGCTTTTAAACAAAAACCAATTGTATCATACAACATCTTTGTTACATGAATGTGACAGAAAAATATTTAAAGCTTTTGAGGGGATAGTAATGGTGAGGTGTTGTACTATGATAAAAAAAATCGGGGTCATTTCTCTTCTTCTATTTCTATTATCAACAAATGCGTTCGCAAATACAAATCAACAAATTGAAGTATTTGATTGTCAAAAAGAAATGGTCATCCAAAAACAATCTTTAGATCCAGTAATCCAAAAAGAAGCAGTTCAATACGCTAAATCAATTACTGGTCCATTTAAAAACTTAAATGTCGTTCCAAAAGATGGCTATATGATAAAAATCCCTTTATCTAAGCCGGTTTCTATTACTAATCAATGGTTACACACTACAATAGACGAAGTACTTATACTACTCCCACTAAAAGAAAAGCCTTATATTATGCTTTATGATGATGAAAATAATCCGCATTTTTATTATGTAAAAGGTAAACCAGGATTATTATTGAAACAAATGAAGGTTAAAACGTAATTGACTGAAAAGGAGTCACCTTATAAGCTAAATTTTAAAAGCTAAGGTGCTCTTTTTTATAATGACAATTTGGTAAATGAAATTATAAAAGTTGTTTCTAATATAAGGGTCGCACCTTCATATATATCAGCGATTTTTTAAGATATATCGACTTATCAACGAAAATACCTTTCCGTAGCTATTGTTTGGATAGCAATCTCTATAATACTTTGTAGTGACTTGATCCCTTATATAATCCCCCTTTCACAAATCCATTTGCAGTATAAAACACATCCCCTTGCTTCGTGTCAGTATGTAAAACAATCACTTCAAAATACTTTTCCGCATGACCTAATAGCTGGTTTAATAATAAGTTCCCTAACCCTATACGCCGATAATCCCTTAAAATATAAAATCTCCTTAACCGCCCAATCCTATTGTCTTTTATGTACGAATCTTTATTTAAACCTCCAACTCTGACTAACATATCCCCTTGGAAAATACCATATAAACATTCTCCAGTTTTATTGAATACATTTATTTTGTTTTTATATTCATTTATTAGCCTTATAAGGAAATTAAAGCCCTCTTCTTCACTGTCTTGAACGAGATGACTGAATTCATATTCCATTAAATTTTCTATTTGTTGAATATGTATATCTTTCAAGTCCACTCCCCCTAAGTACGAAAATACATAAAAATGCTCGAGAACCATTTATTCTGAGCATTTTTATGCTTATTACTTTATTTAATTCATAGTATGCATATACTTCACTTCATATGTAAATCGATAATACAGTCGATTAATTTTATTATGAAAATATAAGAGTCTTGTTACAATCTAGTGTGTCGTAAGGCTCTTTAAAGTTGTTTAATTCTTATTGAACTAAAGCATCTGTTTGTTTAAGTGTATACATTCACCATTTATAATTTCTCTCAAATATACTATCAGTTTATATATTCCTCATTCTTCTCTAACAGGTTCAAGATAAATTATAATTTGTTAATCGATATGTTTGTGTAACCACTGTTCAAATATCTTTAACTGTTCTTCGGTATGAAAGTAATGTTCACCCGTCTCCATAACTTCTAATTCACAACGATGTTTTTTTGTAAAATAGTTAATAGTTTCAAGTTCACACAGTTCATCCTTAGCTCCGTACATAATATATGTATCTGTATTCCATGTACTAATAGGATGCTCTTTTACATAGCATAAATAATCCCAATATAACTTTTGACCAATAGGTGTCTCTATAGTCATTTCTTTTTGCAAAAGCTCCGGTGTTACATTAAACCATTTCATCATATTTTCAATAATTCGTTCCATATTAACTACTGGTGATAAAAATAATGCCTTTTTTAGCACATCATTTTGATAAGCTAAAAGACTAAAATACGCCCCCATACTACATGCAAATACGTTTATTTCTTTCCAATGTACTTTTCCATAGTTCATAATTATAGATAATTCATTAACACAAAACTGTACTTTACAAGGAGTGTTATCATTTTTTCTTTCTCCATGCTCAGGTAAATCAAAGCTTAATACTTGATAACCTTTTCGATTGGCTTCTTCAGCTAATATTTGAATAACTGCATCTTCCTTATTTGACATATTTCCATGTACTGCAATAAAAACTTTTTCACTCTTCTCTCCCCACAAAACCGCAGGAATATTACTAATTTTAAAATTATTTTTAAGCATACTCCCTCCATAAAATAAGACATATAGGACTTGGAAAAAATGCACACACTTTATTTATCTCTGTACAGCAGGCAGTATCCGCTTTAACTCTATTAAATCATCTATTACTATATCAGCGTGAGCAAGTTCATCTTCTTGCGCAAAATCAAAATTGCACCCAATTGCAAGTAAACCGTTGTCTTTCGCTGCATTTATATCAGATAGCCGGTCACCAACTACCGCTGCCTCTTTTATATCATATTTGTTCATAATACTTTTAACTAAGTCACCTTTATTTAGCGATTGTATTTGTTCAATACTAAACGTTTCTGTCACCCACTTGTCTAAAGCATAATACGTTACGATTGCTCGTAAATATTCTTTCAAACCATTACTAGCAATGTAAATTGAACAATTATTTTCTTTTATATATGTAAATATTTCTTTTACATTTGGATATAAAGCGCCTTTTCCGCTTTTTATGTTTTCAATTAGTCTATCTAAAAAATATGCATCTGTTTGTTCTCTTATTTCAATAGAATGGTCCGGTAATAAAGCTTCCCAAACTTTCGGTAGCGGCACACCCATAATTTCACGGTATTTTTCAATCGGTGTTACCGTATCCCATAATTGAATTGATCTTAAGTGATCAAAAGTATCATCTAACGATAATTCTAAAATTTTATCTGTTTGAAATAATGTTCCATCCATATCAAAAATTAATGCTTGTAACATTCCTATCTCTCCTTTTGGACTATAGTTTTACCAGATATATTTTTAAGCATCTCAATAATAATTTCTGAGCAATAATTCGCAGCAGTTTTCGCGAAGTCATCATAAGAAACTTGAGCTTCATCATCTGCGCTGTCAGAAATACATCGTATAACAAGAAACGGTATATCATTTATGTAGGCGACATGTCCAATTGCTCCCCCTTCCATTTCTGTACAATGAGGTGCATATTCATCTATTAATTTTGCCTTTAACTTTGAATCTTCAACAAAACATTCACCACTTACAATTCTTCCTTCGTGAGCTTGAATATTTGAACTATTACTGTTACATGCTTTACGTGCTAACTCTATCAATTCCTTACTTGCAATAAACTCCTCTTGAAACGGGAATAATTTTTTCATTTGATTTTTACTTACATCATGATGGGTAACGTTAGTTGAAATAACTAAATCGCCAACTTTTACACCTGGATGTAATCCACCAGCAACGCCCGTATTGATGATAGAGTCTACATTAAATTTATGAATTAATGTTTGCACACATGCAGCAGCATTTACTTTCCCTACACCAGAACGTGTAATAATTACTTCTGTTCCCATGAATTCTCCAATATAAAATGGCATTCCCGCAATTGTCTGTTCTTCTTGTATTACTAGCTTTTTTAAAAGTAAATCTATTTCAATTTGCATTGCTCCGATAATGCCGATTCTGTTCATGTATGTAGTCCCCTTTATTAATTAATCCCTTTAATCCTCTCAGACATAACCGATAATAAAAATTTCGGAAGTACAAGTTGTCGCTTTAATCTTTTCGGCTGTGAGAGTAACCTATACAGCCATTCAGTTCCAGTATCCCTCATTATTTTTGGTGCTCTTTTTACAGTACCAGATATTATATCAATCATACCTCCGATACCAATAGATAGCGGAACGTTTAATGTTTGTATGTTTTCATAGATGAACTCTTCTTGTTTTGGTGAGCCTAGTCCTACGAGTAGTAAATGCGGCTTGAACTGCTTAATTTTCATTTTTATTTCTTCTATTTCTTCACCATTTACAAATCCATGCCGTCCTTTAAATTGTGCTCCTGGGAACTGCTCATTTAATTTTTCTAATGCCTTTTTATTACTTTCTGGCGCAGCTCCAAAAAGAAAGACACGATATTCATTGTCGTTACAATATTTTATTAAATCGTGAGTTAAATCCACCCCAGTAACACGTTCTTTCAAAGTTCCTTTTAATATTTTCGAGCCAATTATGACACCAATCCCATCCGCTGTTATTAAATCCGCAGATAGTAACATCTTTTTAAACTCCTTTGATTTTTCCGTATTTTCCTTTGCAGACATAACAATTTCAGGATTTGCAGTTACTACAAACCTGGGTTTCTCTTGTTGTTCATGTAGCCAACCTTTTAATAAACTTATAGCTTTTGCATATTCTAAAGTTGAAAAAGGTATACCTTTTATAAACTGCTGATCCACTGTACTCTCCCCTTACATAAGCTGCAAATATTCATCAATGTCTTTAGAAATTTGAATAAAAGCTTTATTCCAAAATTCATAATTTCTTATATCTATTTCAAAATGTTTTTTCATAAGCTCCTCTACTGGAGCCTTTCCTGTTTCTCGTAAGAACTCTTTATATTTCGAATGAAAAGTACTTTTACCTTCTTGAGCTATTTCTAATAAGCTAAAACTTACTAAATATCCAAATGTGTATGGATAATTGTAAAAAGGAACATCTGCTATATAAAATTGAATATATTTCATCCATACAAACGGCTGGTATTCACTTAAAGCTTTTCCATAAGCTTCTTTTTGTGCAATTATAGATAATTTCTCAATTTCATCAGCACTTAAAGGACCCTCTTTACATTTTTCATAAAATGTTTTTTCAAACTGATACGATGCTCGTATTGCCATTACATAATTAAAACTATTTCTTATTTTCCAGCTAAGTAATGACTTTTTCATATCTTTACTATCCGTTGTTTCAATTAGATAATTTAAGAGTACCGTTTCAAAGAAAATAGATGCTGATTCAGCCGTACTCATTGGCAAGTAATCATCTAAAAAAGATGTAGATTGTTCAAAACTCATATTATAAAAATGCCAAGCATGTCCTAATTCATGAGCGAGCACTCTTACACTATCTATACTCCCATCATAACGAATGGAAATTCGCGATTCTTTCTCACTGAAAAATGGAGCACAAAACCCACCTGGTGGTTTATTCTCTCTCGGTTCAGCATCTACCCAACCACTTTCTATCGCATTACGTGCAAATTCTGCTAATTCTTCATCAATATTCTTACATGCATCATAAACGTTTTGTATTGCTACTGAAAAAGGAATCATGACCTCATTACTTTCCTTTACCGTCATAAGTTCATGCCATGTAATTGAAGCTTTTCCTTTCTTATACACGTTTAAAGCACTTACTAATTTATCAAGGTTTTCTTCTGTCGCATTCCACATTTGGAATAATACAGTTTCTGAAATGCCATTCGCATGAAAAGATTGTGTTAAAATCTCTCTATCTTCTATTTCATTACTCTTTGCATTACGCAATCTCCCTATTTGATTTAATACAGTAGCAAAGATTTCTTTTTCCTTATGTAAAGTACTTGTAAGTAACTCGAATACTTCTAATCTTTCCTTTTCATTATCACTATTCATTGCAATAGTATTTGCTTGTCCAAAGGATAATTGTCTATTATTGCGCTCTATTTCTATCCTATCCCGTAATTGTATGTACATATTTTCCCACGCATTAAGCTCATCTTTTATTAACTTAGTATTATCTGAAGTTTCCACTTCATTATGTTTTATTACTTGCTGTAATTCATTTTTTAGTTCCTTCACTTTCACGGTCAATTTAGTAAGGTCAGATGGTACACTTTCTTCAACTGATCTACAGTACAAATAGTATTCTGCTTTTTCAATAGCTTGTATTAGCTTTGAAAGAACCTCTACATCTTTTGTTACAAAATATTGCTCTTTCAACTCCAAAATCGGAAATAGAATATCCTCATTCGAATACAATCGATTTAAATCCCATCTAGCAATTTCTTGCATTTTTATAGCCACCCCTATTTTTACAAATAGTTACAGATATTTCTCCCCACACAATTATATATGAAATGGCAAAATTTCGATATCTTCAAATATTTAAATTCCTACAAATACATTCTTATTTATACTCTTTTCTTCTACCATTAAGTATCATTCCACATATAAAAAATACTCCCTCTACAAGAGAGCAATTCATATAGGAAAACTTCAAAGATTTTATCTTCACCAATACCATATCGACCGGTAATCACAGATTAAAGAAAAAAGGATTGATCAAATGATCAATCCTTTACTCTACTTCATTTAAGAAAAATAACGTTATAACGCCAGGTCCTGTATGTGCTCCGATTGCTGCACCAATTGTATTTACGATAAATACTTCACAACCGAATCTTTCCGTAATTAATGATTTTAATGCTTCCGCTGTTTCTAAGTCATCACCATGAGTCATACCGATTGTTTGACCTTTAAGGTCTTTACCACGTTCTTCCATAATATCAACAATTCGGCTTAATACTTTCTTTTTCCCTCTTACCTTTTCAAGTGGTACAAGTTTTCCTTCTTCCACGTTTAAGATAGGCTTAATGTTTAGTAAACCACCGATAAAACCAGCTACTTTACTTAAACGTCCACCTCTAACAAGGTACTGTAAGTCAGCTACAGTGAAGATGTGCTCCATATGGTTCATTAGAAAAGCGACACGGTTTAAAATATCTTCTTTTGATGCGCCGTCTTTTGCCATTTTAGCAGCTTCTAAAACGACAAGACCTTGACCAAGCGAAGCGCATTTTGTATCAATAATTTCTAAATCTAAATCTGCATATGTTTCTTTTACTTCCTCTTTAATGACAACTGATGATTGATATGTACCAGACAGTTCAGATGAAAAAGCTAAATATATACAAGGATTACCTTCTTTTGCATAAGAAACAAATTTTTCTTGGAAAGTTTCAAGCGAAGGCAATGACGTTCTATAAACAGCGCCTTCTCTCATTTTTTGCAATAATGTAACTGACTCTAATGTTACTCCATCTAAATACTCTGTTTCTGCTTCATCATATACACGGAGTGGAATTAAATCAATATCATATGCTTGCAGCAATTCTACTGGTAAATCCGCCGCACTATCCGTAATGATTTTAACACTCATTTTTAAACCTCTATTCTGTTATAAATATAAAATAATAAAATAAAAATAGTACTTTTAAATTATATACGTAAAACTTAAATGAAGAAAGGAAAACACTTTATATTGTATGCACTATTCTTCAAAACTTGAACTATTAATGAAAATGATTCTATTTTAAACATCCTTTTCTTATTATTTTTCTATAACACGAGTAATTTTATAAGTATTTTGTATCAGTATATTTTACTTCTTTAACTTAATATTATCTTTTCAAATTTATACTGTTTAAAATTTAAAAGCCAAATCCAATAAAGGAAATGGCTTTTAAATTTTCGTAAAATAACCAAACTTTATTTTCCATCACATTGTTTGTTTACATTCATACTTTGGTGATGTTGAATATTAGTCCAGTTATGATAAATATTTATAGCCTGTACTATAATTAAAACAGTGAATATTTACCTGTAAGATGCACTATATCTAAAAAAGGTTAAACATTTTATAAAATATTTAATTTTACTAGTAAAGCTAATAAAATTTGGAGAAGAATTTGAACATTTACTGCTATGTCTGTATCTGTAGTCGTAACTGTAACATTTCTAGAATTTCTAATAACAGTTTCTTGTTTATTAATTTGTTTAATAGATGATTTTTGAAACAATTCTTGTGCTACACGGTCAGCTTTTTCACTATCTGCTATAGAAATACTTATTATAACCACGATAGCTGCTTGTAATGCAGCTTGAATAGATAACGCAGCTTTTGTATCTGTAGTCGTAACTTCTACATCTGCTGAATCTACAATTGTAATAGATTCTTCAGAAATTTGGTAAGTTTTACTTTCTTGTGCTGCAGCTTCTGAAACGGTATCATTTTTAAAAGATGGATGAGGATTTGAGGAGTCTAATGCACTCCACCTTTTATTTTCATCTGAATGACATGTTTTTTTCATACATTCACCCCCTTTCAATCTAAATAATTATTAACTTGTGATTGTATTTCAGAAACAATACTTTTAATTTGCTGCTTTTTTTCTGGCGATAAATTTTTTAGTTTTTCTTCATTTATCCCATGCCTATTAAAAATATCTGAGAGTAAAAGGTCTATAATTATATTCTTTTGATCCTTATCAAACTTAAAGGAAGAAAACTTATTTAAATCATCCATTTACAATATTCACTCCTATCAGTTTTCTATAAAAATTTAGATTAACTACCAGCATTATATGTATTTAAATAAAAAATGCTTGGACAAGTAACTTAATCTTTTATTTTCACGGCTTTTTACTAATAAAATTAAAAAGCTGTCTTCTAATACGAAGACAGCTTTCCTTTACTTCACATATATAAGTTTTATTCACTGTTAAATAATAGGTTCACCTTTGTTATTGTGTAGTTTTCCACACTTAATTTCCCATCAATCTTGAATATTAATTCGGTCATAATGAGAAAGTCCAAGCTTGTACCACATATTACAACAAAAAATATTTACTTAGTGTGAACCCTTATAGCTAAATATAAATAGGATAGACACTTTATAAAATGTTTAGTTTAACTAGTAACGCTAATAAAATTTGAAGCAGAATTTGAATATTCACTGCAATATCTGTATCAGTAGTTGTTACGGTTACGTTTCTGGAATTTTTAATAAATGTTTTTTGTCTATTAATTTGTTTAATAGATGATTTTTGAAACAATTCTTGTGTTATTTTATCTGCCTTTTCACTATCTGCTATAGAAATACTTACTACAACCACAATAGCTGCTTGTAACGCGGCTTGGATAGATAGTGCAGCTTTTGTATCTGTAGTCGTAACTTGTACATCTGCTGAATCTACTATTTCAATATATTCCTCAGAAACTTGATCGATTTCATCTGTTTGTATAGCTTCTTCTAAAAAATTTGCATTTTTACTAAATGAATAAGAATTCACTGATTCGGAATCCTGTTTTTTTGGTTCAGAACCCCGATTTAATGGATCACGTTTTTTCTTTCTTCTACAAACTTCACAATCACACATAAAATCACCCCTTTTAGTCTAAAAAATTAGCAATATAAAAATATTGGCTAACTACTAGCATTTTATGTATTTTAAAAAAAATTGTTTGGACAAGTAACTGAATTTATATTTTATTTCTAATTCTTTTTTGTAATAACAAAAAGCTGCCTTCTAATAAGAAGACAACCCTCTTTTATTTCACATTTATATAAAAGACCCATACTTAAATACACTTAACTTCATATGATATATTGCATCCTTTCTTTTTAGAATGAGTAGTCGTTACTGAAGGGCACTTTTCGAAGTGCTCTTATCTTTAATCCCCCTCTTTTTCAGGAAGAATTTTTTTTACTAAATCCTAATATGATTTGTATCACTAGGGCTGGCGATTACCACATTTCCTTAATAGCTTCAATGAATACAGTAGCTACTAATTAAAATAACCCTATGATTTTCTCTACACTTAAACAATCGTACGTTACCGAACACATAAACTAATTTTTATTTTGACTATGTAACACTAAATTCACAAGATTATTATCCTATGTTTGGTGAAGCCATGATTTCAATGCCAGCAATCCCACACTTTTAACTAATAACTTAAACAAATGTGCTATCTCAAGGTTCTTTTGATATAGTATCTTATGTTCTATATAATGAAGAGAGCGCTAGTATTCCGAAGGAGGATGTATATGAGTATTCAATTGGCCACATCTAACGATTTAGAATGGATTAATAACCAATATGACTCAATAGGATTTGTACGGAGTGATTTAAAGAGAGATAAAGTTGCAATTATTACATATAACAACGAGTATGCAGGTGTTGGCCGATTAGTCCAAATAGATGAAGATACTTTAGAAATGGGCGGAATTTTTATTCTGCCTCAATTTAGAGGGCTACAATTAGCTGGTGAGCTTGTTTCATTTTTAGTAGAAACTGCAAAAAAATCACAAATACAAAATGTATATTGTCTTCCTTTTGAGGAATTAGAAAACTTTTATAAGAAATATGGATATACTGAAGTCGATACTACGAAAGAAGCAGTCCATCCAATCATTCTAAAAAAATATAATTGGTGTTTGGAGAATTACGATAAACACGTTCTACTCTTCAAATTGTAAATGTAATAAAAAAATATATTCTCAATCGTTTTTCTATCAGTACTCCTAATTGGAGCTAAGGATTAATCAAAGATATTTTATCTCTCCTTTTATAAATGGCTGATTAAAACTCAATGTTCTGTCAATACTATAGGTAACATGATTGTATTTCTCCATTCCCCCTTGGAGAAGAGCAGTTAGCTTTTGCTAGCTGCTCTTTTATTTTTTCAAAAAGTCACATAAATATCTTTAATTCCAAACATTCAAAAGATAAAATATGATAAAATTGTTATGAAGATATTTACCAACTAATAAATACGCCCTAGACTTACGTACTAGGGCGTATTTATTTTTTAGTATGTAACTCCTTCACTCATCTATTATCTACAAAATAAGTATCATATGCCTTATCAAATTCATATCCTAACTTTTCTGCTAGTTTAGCAGATGTAGTATTCGCTGCGTCCCAGTTTGGATACTTTCCATTTTCTAAGCAATCCAATATAATAGCTGCACTAACTACAGTTGCCAAGCCCTCTCTTCTATGATTGTGATCAGTCGCAACTTCAATTTCAATCCCGTCATTATAAATACTATACGAGGATGCACCGCATACAACTTCTCCGTTATATAAAATGCTATAACCTATACCACGGTTTATATAATCTTCTACCGAATGAAATTGACTTGTAAAATCTTCAGATATCTTATGTAATTTGGGGCTATTTGCGATATGCTCATCTATTCTTCTTAACTCATATTCTTTTGGAAGTGTTGATATAAAAGATTGTAATTTTGAACGATTAAAAACTTCTGGATTTCGTTTGAATTTATAACGTAAAAACTTATCTATTTTTCTTTCATGGAATGTTTCTAAGCGTTGTTTCCACTCTTCACTATTTACGATAACTAAAATTCTTTCTGGAATATTACGTAATAACTCTTCTGTTTCTTTCGTATTTGGGTCTCCAGCGTAAAATGTAAAAATCCCTACCGTAACTTGTGCTACTTTTGGATTTTCAAGGTCATTTACCCAAGCAGTACCCATATGCCCTTGTAAATAAGAAAGTAAAACAACGTTATTGAAATCCTCAAACATAGAAACTAGTTTTTTTCTTGTATGTATATTCGCTTCATATATCATTTACATTCCCGCCTTCTTTAGAATCAACTACTCTTAACATTTTCATGAGCGCTCCATAATTCGTATTCATATACATACCCACCTGTTCATCATAAAAGCAATTGACTATTAAATTAAAACTTCAAATATTTATAAAATATCAGTAAACATAAAATGATTATAACATCTACTAACTATGAAATGATCAACCTATAAAATAAGTCAACAATAAATATATTTCTTACCCGTTAACAAACGGTTTGAAGGACCAACATAATTAATTATGTAACAACCCTCAACAATAGTTTGAGGGTGCATTTAAATACATGTATTATAACTCATTTTTATAAATAAAAGATTCCGTCTCACCGTTCTTATATACTTTAGTCAATTTAACAACTGATTTGTACGTGTTAACGTCATCCTCTATCATTTTTTTATCTCTTCTATTTCGGCATCACCAGTTCCGCCCTCTATTTTTAAACAGTTCGAAATGGAAAGGTATCCGCTTGATGCCAATATAAAAATAAAAATCGTATCAGGAAAATTAATAAATAATAATCCGTAGTTTAAAGGGTCTCCAGCTGGATGTGATAAAAGTAATCGAAAACCTACCAGTTCAGGTACTTGAACAAAATCTCTAGAAACTCTCGGTTCACAACCCACTTACACTCCATCCCTTCTCTATATAGAATTGCTACTACATATATATGAGAAGAAAATAAGAAAAGCTTGGACAATATAACTTTAACGTAACATTATCGTTACCTACTCGTACATTTATATGGAAATTACACCAATTTTGAGTAAGGACACATAATTTTTACTATAAATACATATAACAATTTCATCTTTCATAAAAAAAACGTTATAATGAGGTGTAGCCTCTACGATTACGTTATAAAGGAGATTAAAATTATGGCTAAAATTAAAGTGTACCAAGCAAAAGAAGAAAATATGGATGCAGTAAAAAATATCATTGATGTTGAGGAACAAAACCCAACTACTGAAAATTTACAAAATCTATATGCGTGTGTATTAGATACTGAAGATATGGCATTGCCTGAATCATATATTGAAGAAGATATCTTAATTGATTCTATTGAAGTTATGGTTAACGCTTCTCAAAGCAAAGTAAGAGACTTAGGCGCATACGATGTAATCGAAGTTCAAAACAAAGGCAAGAAAACGCAAATTTTATTACTTGCAGACGAAGAATACGAAATTATCGAAGGCTAATCTAACACCGTACATACGAAAAAGCTCCTTTCCAATTGGAAAGGAGCTTTTTCATTACGCTTTTGATGTTTCACTCTTTTTATTCATTTGTTCTTTCTTAATTACCATACGCTCATTTCCCATAAAGAAAATGAATATGAATGCTAATCCAGCTGGTACCAATGCCCACATGAATGTTTGAACAATTGAACTAGAAAGAGCGTCAATAATTTTATCTAATATTTGCGGAGGGATTTGAGATCTTGCCGATTCTGATAAAATGGCTCTTGAATCCCCTAATTTTGTATTCATTTCCCCGCTCATCCCTTTAAATGCTTCTTCTAATTGATCTTGGAAACCTGTTCTTTGGATCATTCCGAAGATTGTAATACCTAGTGTCATTCCTAATGAACGAATGAAGTTACTCGTTGAAGTCGCAGATCCACGCTGTTCCATACCGAAGTTATGAATTGAAGCCATACTTAGTACAGAGAATGAGAAACCTACTCCAAATCCGATAATAATCATATAAACTGTTAATAATACACGACTTGTTTCTGGCGTTAATGTACTTAATAAGAATAATCCGATTAACATAATAACAGCAGAAATAATCATAATGTTTCGGTAGCTCAGCTTAGTCGTTAAAAATCCACCTAACTGCGCTGTTACGACTGATCCTAGCATCATAGGTAAAAGTAATAATCCTGAGTTTGTTGCAGTCCCGCCGTATACACCTTGAATGAATAACGGAATGTAAACAGTTGCTGACATAAATGCAGCACCGTAACATAATGCAATAATTGTACTCATTCCGAATAAGCGCTGCTTAAACATCTCAAATGAAATAATTGGTTCTTCTACTTTTCGTTCAATAAAAATGAATGCGATGATTAAAATAGCGAATCCACCAAATAAACTTAAAATAAAGCTAGAATCCCAATCATATTTTTGTCCGCCTAGTTCAAGCGCAAACATTAAAGAAACTACTGCACCAACTAAAGTAATTGCGCCAAACCAATCAATTTTTTGCTTTCTATGAACGCGTGATTCTTTATAAAAGAATGTAATAAAAATAAGTGCTAAAATGCCAAGTGGTAAGTTAATATAAAATACCCAGTGCCAGCTAATGTAATCGGTAATATATGCGCCAAGTAATGGCCCGAAAATACTAGATAATCCAAATACAGCTCCGAATAAACCACCCATTTTCCCGCGTTTTTCAGGTGGAAAAATATCAAAAACGATAGTAAACGCGATCGGCACTAATGCCCCGCCACCAATACCTTGAATGGCACGATAAATACCTAACTGTGTAATATTTTCAGCAGTACCACAAAGTGCCGAACCAATCATAAAGACAATTAAACCGAAAATAAAGAATCTCTTTCTACCATACATATCTGATAGCTTACCGAAAATCGGCATGCCTGCCATTTCTGCGACCATATAGGCAGAAACGACCCATACAAAGTTTTCAAGGCCTCCTAAGTCACCAACGATTGTTCCCATCGCCGTTACGACAATGGTATTATCCATCGATGCCATTAAAATACCTAGCAATAAGCCCGCCACAACAAAGCCGAGCTTATTATTCTTCTCAACCATATCTCTTGCTCTCCCTCATACTACTTATATTTGTTTATGTTCTTTTACGACTGCATTACCTTTTTGATTAAAACTAGTATGATATTCTACAACACTAATTTCACATCCAGGACCAATTGTGACGTTGTTGCCTCTTACCACTTCAGCGATCGTATGTTCTAAATAGATATCATCTCCTTCAACAATCGAAGTTTGGAGGCTCCCAGCATGACTAGTAAAAGGAATAAATCTCGCTTTTTTACGAACGGTAATTTTTTTACCACCAATTTCTCTTATCTTACTGCCTTCATAACGAAGTGAAATTTCAATATTTTCAGCATTAAGTAATCCATCACTTTCAAGACCACCAGTTAATGATAAATCTTCTACTTCAATATCTCCCTTTACATTTAAAGCACCTTTTACATCTACGAAATCACCTGAAAACTTTCCTTCAATATTTATCATACCTCTAACTTTTGTTTTTTCAATATGAGCATCACCATGAATTTGTGTATTACCATATACTTTTACATATTCCGCATCTACATTTCCTTGTACTTCGTTATCTCCATACACGACATAATTTTTCACTTTCATATTACCGCGTACATCACTCGTTCCGTACGTTTTAAACTCATTACAACTCATATCATTCGTAATTGTTCCTTCACCGCGAATCTTCACTTTATTATAATCTCCGCCTGCTGAATTACCAGAACCATTTACTGTCAGACTATGTGGATGTTCCATACTGATTTCTCCCTTCCGTTAAACCTGCTTAATTTCTTTTACATTTGCATTTTTATCAACAGTAAGAACACCAGTATATTCAATCAGTTCAATCTCACAGTTTGCTCCTACTGTAACATTGTTTCCTCTTACTGTTCTTATGTGAGCATAATCAATATCGATATTGTCACCTTCTAATAGTTCAGCTTCTAACTGCAAGCCAAACACTGTTTTAAATAGCCTACTAAATGTACCTGATCTATGTCTTACTTTAATCGTTTGACCACCAATTTCTTTCGCTCGACATGTACCGTGAATATTTATATTAATTTCATCTGCGTTTAATAAACCACCGATTGTAAATTGTCCTTCTGAAGAAAAAGTATCCACTTCACAATTACCGTCAATTGTAGCTTGACCATTGACTTTAAATTCTTCACCAGTGACATTTCCACCTATCGTACCTTTTCCTGCAATTTTCAAACTGTTTGCTTTTACATTTTGCGTAATTGTTGCTTTTCCATCAATTCGCATCGTTTCAGCATGAACTGTGCCATCAACTTTACCAGATCCGCTAATTCGTGCACTACTACTTTTCAAATTGCCAGTAACTGCACCGTAACCGTTACATTCAAATTGCTCACATTCAACATTTCCATTCACAGTTCCTTTTCCGTTTAATTGCACTTTATGAAACTCGCCGCCATTCGATGAACCGTAACCATTTATAATCAAATTATCTGTACGCATACTTTCTCCTCCACTACAACAATTTAGTTTTTAATGCTTCGGTATATTTCATAATCGCTTCGCGTAAAACGATTTTGGTGCCTTTTTCAAAAATTAAATCGTCCACGTTTGAAACTAATAAACATGTAGAAATCCCTAACTTTCGGACAATGATTAAGTCACAAGTTTTATGTTTAATTGCTTCATAATTTTCACGTAAAACTTGCAAGACCATTTTTCCTTCTTCTAAACTAATCTCTCCTGATTGTAGTAATTCTTCTAACATGTACACATAAAGAATATCTACAAATTGAAAATCTGCTCTTTTATTCGTTTGTTCTATGAAAAATTGTAAAACTGGTTCTGATGCAATCCCCTTGCGTAAAATGTCTTCCTTTGTTAAAAGAATTTCTCTCACACTCGGTGAAAACATGTTAGCTAGTTCATCAAGTGATAAATCCTCTTTCATCGTTTGGATTTTATCGATACGCTCTAATATCTTTTCTTTCGGAAAAAATGTCTCTTGACCTGTAAACGTTGATTTTCGTACAAACCAATCTTCCGGAATTAAATTTTTTCTTTTCCACCTATATAACTGTCCATATGAAATACCAGTTAGTTCTAATAAATCTTTTTTTGAAATTAAATCTGTACTCAACTGTATAACACTCCTTCCTGATAATAATGTAACATAACACTGTTACGCTGTAAATAAACTTTTATCACAAGTAGCGTAACAATGTGTAAAACAAACCTATTCCTACATATAAAAAAGGCTCTTACACACCTTATGAAAATGTGCAAAAGCCCTTATATATCAAGACTTAAACCAAATATTATAAAAATCAATCCAACCTTGTGAATTAATCATTATATTTTGAACTTTTTCATGTGTACTTACCTCTTGTTTATTACGATATAAAGGAATAATATGAATTTGACGTAACAAAGTATCCTCGATATCACGTAACAGTGTAACTCTTTTCTCTAATTCTTCTTGTCTAAAATAAGGAGACAACTTTTCATGAAAGTCCATGCTGCTTTGTCCATGAATAAAACTATTTTTTGTAAGAAACATATATAATAGACTATCTTCTATTCGTTCACTAATTGTGGCACTATCATGCATCATATCGGCCTTTTGTATCGTACTTACTTCCAATAGCTCTTCTATATCAAGAAAATTATTTTCTACACGAATCCCATATTTCGCACACTCTTTTTGTATCCACTGTGCATCTTCAACATGATCTCGTCCTGTAAATGTGTAGAGTTGTAGCACTTCATTATGATAAGTACTCCTTTTAATTAAACTTTCTACATCTTCCTCAATCTCTACAATGCTTTCACCTGCTAATATTAGTTTTTTTGCCACTTCTCCACGTTCTCCGCCGAGTTCTTGAACGATTGTATAACCATGAATGATGTTATATAACGCTTTCCGAAATAACTCATCTTGCATTGGTCCTTCTTTCGTAAGATTACATGTTATATATGTCACGTTCGACTCAAGCCGAGACAATTCTTTATTATGTTTTTCTTTATCTTTATACTGCGCCTTTACTAAAACATCGTATGTACCTACACCTTGTTCTACATTCCACAACTCAACACGATCTAAAAAAGGTCTTTCACGGAAATATAAAGGATGTCCTTCTAAAATGAACAGATTTTCATTACTTTTATATAATTGAAAAGGCCCGGTTCCAATTAGCCCTCCTGCTTCATCTTCATTCACGATAGAACACTGTTCTGCACTTAGCATATGTAAAAACATTCGATTTTCTGTATGTAATTGAATTTCGAAAACGTAGTCATCCACTGAACGGATACTTTCAACGTGTTGTAACATCCATGCGTGTGCATTATTTTCCAGCTTCATAAATCGATTCAACGAGTATATAACATCATGTGCAGTAAGTTGTTTTCCATTATGAAAGTGAACTCCTTTTCGTAAGTAAAACGTCCATATTTTTTCAGCGTCATTATATTCCCAGTGAAATGCAAGTCTTGGCTCTATAATGTTTGTATTACCGTCTACATACACGAGTGTGTCGAATATATGTTTTACCATATGGCATTCTGAGCGCATTGTAGCGTATACAGGATCTAATGTGATATCTAAATTCATTTGTACTTGCAACCGGAGTACATCTCTTCTCCCTTCAGATGTCATTTCAACCTTATGACCAAATATTGAATCCACCCAGGAATGATATTCTCCCTTTACTGATGGAAAATGTGAGCTATAGCGTTCCACAAATATACTTCCGCTTTTCACATCCCCTTTTTTCGTTATTTCTTTTCCTCTATCTAAAATTAAAGATATCGGGTGCTTTTGAAATATTAACTTAGACCGATTTCCTCTGCCGCGACCTGGAAACCACTTGATCCAATTTAACTCATCTAATTTTTTTATAATTAACTTACTATTGCGCTCTGTACAAAATAATGTACCAGATATATTTTGCACTGTTACTTCCAATCGTTCTCCCTCTTTTTTTTCTTTTCCATAAGCAATCCATAGTTCAATGTATTGATCTAAAATAAACATCATACTCCCCCTAAAAGGTGAAAAATCCTCCCTATAGTCTCTACCCTTTTTCCAACTCTCCTTTCATCTTATCATTTCAATATAGAAAGGAGGAATTAATATTGAATTATCTCTTACTTCGTTACAATAAACCTATTTTTATTAGATTGTGTGGTGAATTATTAACCCGAACGACTGAATCTATGTTAGCTCTCATTATGATTATTTACGTCAATAAAATGTTAAACGGCAATGTAATAATAACTATGCTAATTTTCGGATTACAGCCACTTTCAGACATTTTATTTACGCTTATTGCTGGAGGAATTACTGATAAATATGGCCGAAAAAAGATTATGTTACTCGGATTATTACTACAAGGTGTTGCAATCGGCAGTTTCGTTTTCGCTCAATCTGTTTTTATATTTGCACTGTTATATGTCATTAATGGTATTGGCCGTTCCTTATACATTCCAGCTCAGCGTGCACAAATTGCTGATTTAACAAAACAAGAGCAGCAAGCAGAAATTTTTGCTCTCCTACAAACGATGGGAGCAATTGGATCCGTAGTCGGCCCTTTAATCGGTGCATGTTTTTATAATACTCACCCAGAATATTTATTTATCGTGCAAAGTGTAACCCTTACGATATATGCCGTTGTTGTTTGGACCCAGCTCCCAGAAACCGTTCCACCTATGAGTAAGTCGAAACAAACAGTTGAGGCAAGTTCACCAAAGCAATTTATTTTTAAACATTATGCTATATTCGGTCTTATGGTTTCTACACTCCCTATTAGCTTTTTTTATGCACAAACTGAGACGAATTATCGTATTTTTGCAGAACATGTATTTCCTAATCTCGTATTCATACTCGCATTTATTTCAACATGCAAAGCCATTTTGGAAATCATACTACAAATCTTCCTCGTAAAATGGTCTGAACGATTTTCTATGGCGAAAATCATCCTTATTTCTTACGCCTGCTATACAATAGCTGCAGTTGGCTTTAGTTATTCAACGACGATATTGTCGTTATTCTTCACCTTACTCTTTTTAGTCATTGGAGAAAGTATTGCTCTAAACCACTTATTACGATTCGTTTCAGAAATTGCACCTCACAATAAACGTGGTTTATATTTTTCAATTTACGGTATACACTGGGATATATCTCGAACGTGCGGACCAGTTATTGGTGCAGTTTTATTAAGTAAGTTAAATGGAAGTATGCTGTTTTATATTTGTGCTAGTTTCTTATTAATTGGAGGTATTGTTCAAGCACTGTTTGTTCAAAATTTAGAACGTAAAAAAATCACGAACCAGCCTACACATAATTTATAGGTTACTACTTTTTCAGTAGATCAATATTTCTTATTGGATGAATATTAAAAAACAAAAGTGAAGTATTTCGCGTATGAAAGTATGTTTTATATGGCAGGAGACGTTCCTTATTTACAACTAAAAACACCTCATTTAAGGAAAGTGAGGTGTTTTTGAAATCACTTAATTTCTTATCCTGCCATTTTATTAATACTATCCTCTGGTGAAAATACAGAAATATGATCTACCTTACCAGTCGATTTTGGAATGACAAATTTCAGCTCATACTGGTTATTTACTTTGTATACATATATTTTATCTTCACCATTCTCTTTAACTGAAGATGGTTTTCCTAATGCTTTTTCAATTTCTTGTAATGTAATCAATTTTAGTTCTGCATGATATGAGCGTACATCAAAAACTTGTGACCCTTTATTAAATCCGAAAACAATATTTTTATTTGTAAAAGTTGCGTACATTCCGTTCCCTGCATATTCGGTTTTATTTGCTTTCCCCCACGCTTTTTCAATTTCTTCAATATCCCCTGTATGGGCTCCAAATGGTACATTAGGTACTTTTCCTTCTTTTGCGAGTTCAAACAAATCTTTAACGTGGTTAATTGATTTTTGATTAAGTGTTCTATTTTTCGAATCTGGGTCAGGCGATGGTTTTGTTGTTTTTTCATTGCTTGGTTTTGCTTCAGGATTTTTCTGTTCTTCTGAAAAATTACTTTGTTCATTTTTATTATTTTCCGAGGTTGGATTTGTTTCCTTTTTTTCGTCTGTCTCTTTACATGCGGCTAGCGCAAACATACATGTAAACACCAAAAATAACATAACTATTTTTAAATATATTTTCATCATCTTTACCCCCTATTGCATCTTATTCATTTCGTTAACCAACCCATTACACTACTTTTCAAATTATGTTTGTTCCAAAAAAGTCAGTGCTTCACTCTCTCCAAAAGCTTGTACAAAATATATTACAAAAGCTGTTTCTAAAAAGTAACCAAGTCTGTTATATCCGAAGTAACTACCTCCTGATAAACGAAACCATTTTCATCTCCTTATTTAAACCTTCTCTTCTCAATGATAATATCCTCTATCTATAACTTAAAACATGCTCTCACAACAGCTCCTTGAAACAGAAAAAAACCAGTAGGAAGTGATTACTCTTTTCCTACTGGTTAAAATAAAATTATACGGTAAATCTTAGCTTCTTAAAAAATGTAGCGATAGTATTTTTTACAGTTTCAAAATTATAAGCAAACGTGTTATCTCCACTTAATGATGAAATACATGTTAAAACTGCAGCTTTAATAAAAGCTTTTACATCTACAAGCATAAAATTAGCCTCCATGAATTTAATTACAATCATTATAACAGGTGTTTTACGATGCTAACATGAAAGTAATAAATAAATTTCTATTATTAATTTATCCCGCTATTTGCCGGGCAGTAAGATCCCCACCTCAAAATTCAGCGGAAACAAAGAAGTTAGGTGGGGGCCCTGCTGTCCGTAAAAGCCCGATTGGTGAGGGCTGATAATCAGTGGGGATGAACACCCCACTGATTAAAGTTTCACTTTATTTAGCTCACAGTACACCATTCGAATGTCATATAAAAAAGCTGCCCAAAAAGGGCAGCTTCAAATATGTATATTACACTTCGATTGATTTACCATCTTCAACAATATGATAAAGTAAATGCGCTAAATGATGAATTGGACCGTATTCTTCCTCTTCCTCATCTGTTTCACCTTGGAACTCAAGATCGTTTAAGTACAGTGCTAAAAATTGATAGTATAGTTTTAAATCAAATCCGTAGCACGCAGTTGGCTCTTCATGATCACCTTCGTATTGTAACATTAAGTATTGATCGTTTCCTTCTGCATCTTCTGCATCAAAGAATACGAAGAATCCAACGTTTGTATCTAAATCAAATAGATGACGAGTGCCTTTTTCTGTTGCTTTGTTAAAGTCCTCTTCACTTAATTTATGTACTGTTGTCGCTTTAGCATTATCTTCTTGATGGAAATTTACTGTGAATGTTTTCAATGCTGACACCTCCTGATTGTATAATACTAGCATAACATATAAAAAGGACTGCTTACAAATGTAAACAGTCCTTACATTCATTTTCGCATTGCTCGTAATAAGAAGCTTACGATGAAAATTAAAATGATCGCACCGATTAAAGCTGGAATAATTGCATATCCGCCAATGACTGGACCAAAACTACCAAGTAATTTCGAACCAACCCAAGAACCGATAATACCAGCAATAATATTACCAATTACACCACCAGGTACGTCTTTTCCAGTAATTAAGCTCGCAAGCCATCCTAATATACCACCGACGATTAAAGACCAAATCATATAATAACCTCCTTTACATTTCACCAATCAAAATATAATTAGAAACAATTGCTTACCATTAGTTATGTGACATTTTTCATAAGTTATTCATGTTGTTCAACTTTAAGATTTTTGAGAATAATACACACAGATTAAACCTTTTTTTGAACTAACGATTTATCCGACTTGTTATTACACACATTAAGGACAATCTGGCTTCAATATTGTTCGCATAAACTCTTCTTTAAAAGCTGCATAGTTAAAACCAACAGCAATTCTTTGAATCGGCCGATCATCAAACCTTGTTGGCTCAGCTATTTTTCTAAAGTCTGCTACACTTTGGCCCCTAGTCACATCATTTGTCGTACTAATCCACACTGCCGATTTTTTATATTCGAAAATACTGTCATTTATAAACGAGATAAACGGTAGTAAATCGTGTATAGGACTTCCACCAATACCCGGATATTCTTTTTTATAAAAGTTCTCATAATAAAAATCAATCATTGGTTTAATGAGTTTCGCCTGTCCAGTTCCTTGTTTATCTATTATATTGGCCATTTCAGGTGTTATAAGCGCGCCCTGTGTTACATTTAACGGGTATATGCTAGCGTTTTTCGCATATTTCATAACAATATTTGCTGCAATTGGATCACCATAAAAATTCGCTTCAGATACTGGTGTAACATTACCTGGAAATAGGAAAGCGCCGCCCATTATATAATACGAACAAATACGATCCATTATATTTGGATACAATAAAAATAACGTAGCAAGCGTCGTTAGTCTCCCTGTCGCCACAATTATAATATCTTCTGGACAAGGTTCGATTAATTTGATTAATTCACAAAAATTTTCTCGTTTACAAATTCTCATCTCAGGTGGAATAATAGGACCTAAACCGTGATCCCCGTGGATTTCAGGGAAAAACAAAGGCTCTTCAGCTGTCATCGGTCTACTCGCACCTTCAATAATTTTCACTTGTGTAGCATAGTACCTTTCTAAAAAATAAACATTTTCCGTAACGATATCTCGTGATACATTCCCGTACTCAGCAACAATACCTAGAATATCTAATTTACATGTTTTATTTGCATAAATTAACGCTACGGCGTCATCAATACCAAAGTCTCCAAAAAAGATAATTTTCTTATTAACTATTCTCACCCCTCTTGAGCATAATCTACTATTATTATTATGTAAAAAAGACAAGGCGGTGAAACAGCGCAAACTAAAAAAGCCGCCTATTTATTGGCGACTTCAATCTTTTTATAAGACAAATATGCAAGTACATTTTTACTTGAATCGTATTTCGGGTTATTTCCTTTTCTCGGCTCTCTCATATGTGTCTTTTCAAATCCAGGAATGTCTGGCATTTTCCCCATAAATTCAAGCATTTCTTCCTCAGTACCTTCAATGCGTACACGAATCATTATAACTATTCCTCAATTCTCAGTTTCTCTGTACTAAGTATATCGTACTTCAGAAAGACTGCAACACATTTATCTTTTTAACGTTGTACTTTTTTTACATATAAACATAGCCATTTCAGTATAGAACGATTCTACTTTATTATTTTTAAATTGAATATTAAAATATCCCTTCATTTCGTTTGGTGCTTTCATCATACATTCTGTTAATTTTTCACGCTTTTGTAAAGGGACATCCATCATATTACACCACCAGTCAAAATCAAACTTCTTATCAAAAGTAAGACATGACTGCATTTGCAAACCGTTTTTTTCTAATAAAGTAAGCCATTCTGTCTTTTTTAGAGCTCGTTCATGACTTGGGTCACGCTTTTTTTCTATAAAATTATAAAATGTATCATATTCATTATTTTCTGGCGAAACATTATCTATTAAGATGAATAATCCATTATCCTCCAACGTACGATTTACTTCATAAATAAATTGAGCCGGACTCGTAAAATGATGGGCTGCAATCCGGCATGTAATTGTATCAAAAAAATGGTCTGCAAATGGTAAATTCTCTGCATTCCCTGCTACAAAAGATACATTTTCATGACCATTCTGCTTTATAAAAACTTTTGCTTTTTCTAACATCTGTTCTGTTAAATCAAGTGCAACTACTTCTTCAAACATAGGTGCTAACATATTTGCCACATGCCCGCCACCAGTAGCAACATCAAGAAGACGATTATTATGACGAGACTCAACTTGTTGAACTACATATTGTAAATCCAGTCCTTTAGCATGTATTTTACTATTTACATATTTATCTGCATTGCTGCCAAACTGTTTTTTCACAAGCTCTTCTTTACTCATATTAGCATCTTCTTTCTATTGTTATTTACATATACGACTCATATAATTATTACAATTCTCTTAATGTATTTTCAAATCCTCTTTTCATCTCACTTCTTATCATATTACCTTTCATTAAAATAATATAATTTTGCATTTTATTATTAAACAAAAAAAGGCTATGGGAACTTCCCCCCTAACCTGAATAAATATTTACTACATTTTTATTTCTTCGTATATATCTATATAATATAAATCCTCTTTCAACTTCATAATAACATCTACTTCGTTATAAGTAGCCTCACGAGCATGTAAACCAAATTGATCCATACCAATCCATATCCACCCAGGTGTAAGATATAAAACATCTATATTAAAATAATCTAACTTAGTAAGCTCCGATGTAATAAATTTATCTTTATTAGCGATTTGTTTATCTATTAAACCGTATTCTTTCCCATTTTCAAATAGCGATATAAATTTCCCTACAATCGGATGTTCACGAACAATAAAATGATATTCTTTTTCTTCTATATTTACCACAATCAAACGAGAAACAGATAAATCAGGCCCTGAATTCGACATATTTGTTTATTCACCTCCTTATATAGGCTTCTTAAATATGATAACAAATGAATATTCAAATTAAGTTAATATAATGTAAAAAATAAAAAAGCTGATTTCTCTTTAGAAATCAGCCTTTATAATTTGATCAACTTTATTCTTTTACAAATTATTATAATGTTTCTTTTTCCTCATCATTTCCAGAAACTAAATTTCCTATAGCATCCGCTGTTACTTCCACTACAAATTCACAAATACCAGCTACAACTTCTCCAATTATTTCATCCATCTTTTTACCCCCTTATTTTATGTAACCTATTTGCATTATAGAAGAAACTGGTAAATACAAACTATCGAAAAAGGTGACATAAACCTTACAGAATTGTAAGCTCTTTCATCCCTTTACTTATCCCCTTTGAAACTCCAAGTATTTTTAGCAGACATATAGGCCATCATAATATGAAGCAAGTAATAATCTAGTGTCAGGAGGCGTTTAATATGTATTACGTAAAATTAATTAAAGGTCAATCTTTCTACGCTTTTGATCATCGTTTCTTAGTGTCTGAAGAAGAAGAGGTTTCAGAGAAAATTTATAATTACTTACGACGTAATGAATTTTTTGAAGTACGTAAAGAAGAATATTCTGCTTAATTACAAAAAGCATTAAGAAAAATATCATCTTATTGTGATATATTCTTAATGCTTTTATGTGAATTTCTTCTTTTCAATAATTATTGTTGACTCTATTAAATAATCTAGTATTTGTCCAAACTAATTATTCACTATTTTCATATTCTAGTATATGAGGAGGTGAAGAATATGACTCATATCATTGATTACCAAGCTACTCAACCTATTAGTAAAACTGGTGAAACAACTTTTGCAATCCCATCTTCTCCAAATAAAGCAATTTTAGCAAATTTGAAATTGCGAATTTCAAGTAGAGATTCACGTAATAATCGAGTAGAATTAATCGCTACAATTGGTATAGAAGGTATAACTGAGACTTCACAAGTTTTATTCCGAATTTTCCGTGATAATATTGAAATTTTTAATGCACAAGTAGGTATTGAATCTACAGATTCTGAACAATTCTATGTACAAACATTTCAAGCTATAGATCAAAACGTTAGCAGTGGAACACACGAATATTCATTAACTGTAGAAAACCTTACTAGTGGTGCAAGCGCAGAAGTTGTTGGCCCACTATCTTTTAGCGCTTTAGCTATTGGACAAGAGCGTAAATGTTGCTAAGTGAATCTAATATTTAATTTTGTACTTGAGAAAAGCGAGGCGTAGTTATACGTTCTTGCTTTTTTATATGTCCCCTTACTTTCTATTAGCTTTAATCATAAATTTTTTACGTTTTGATTCACTTATTTCATCAATTAACACATCAAATTTTTGACAAATCAAAAAGATTGAAATCCAATTATGAAACACGTAATATAGACTCTGACTCTAAAAAAGTTCGTATAAAAATACTACATAAATAAGGAGGTTTTATATACGCGTTTTTCATTTTAAAAGACGGAGAGGTTTTATGTTATGTGGCGTAATAAAAACGTTTGGATTGTTTTAATTGGGGAGTTTATTGCAGGTCTAGGATTATGGCTTGGTATTCTTGGCAACCTTGAATTTATGCAAAAATATGTCCCTTCTGATTTCATGAAATCAGTTATATTATTTATCGGACTATTAGCCGGTGTTCTAGTTGGACCTATGGCTGGCCGTGTCATCGATCAGTATGAAAAGAAAAAAGTTCTTCTTTACGCTGGGTTTGGTCGAGTTTTAAGTGTTATTTTCATGTTTTTTGCTATTCAATTTGAAAGTATCGCATTTATGATTGCATTTATGGTTGCTCTTCAAATTTCAGCAGCATTTTATTTCCCTGCATTACAATCTGTAATTCCACTCATCGTACGTGAGCATGAGTTATTACAAATGAATGGTGTACATATGAATGTTGGTACAATCGCTCGTATTGCAGGTACTTCACTAGGTGGAATTCTTTTAGTTGTGATGAGTTTACAGTACATGTATGCCTTCTCAATGGCAGCATACGCCTTATTATTCCTCTCGACTTTCTTCCTACAATTCGAAGACAAGAAATCAACAACACCAAGTAAACAAGCTGCAAAAGATAATAGCTTTATGGAAGTATTTCGTATTTTAAAAGGAATTCCTATTGCTTTTACAGCACTTATATTAAGTATCATCCCTCTATTATTTATAGCTGGGTTTAATTTAATGGTTATTAACATTAGCGAAATGCAACATGATCCTACGATTAAAGGGTTCATATATACAATTGAAGGTGTCGCATTTATGTTAGGTGCCTTCGTAATTAAACGTCTATCTGATCATTTCAAACCTGAAAAATTACTATATTTCTTCGCAGTTTGTACTGCTTTTGCACATCTGTCATTGTTCTTTAGCGATATAAAATGGATGGCTCTTACATCATTTGGTTTATTTGGGTTTAGTGTTGGCTGCTTCTTCCCTATTATGTCGACGATTTTCCAAACGAAAGTGGAAAAAAGTTATCACGGTCGCCTCTTCTCATTCCGTAATATGTTTGAGAGGGTTATGTTCCAAATCGTCTTACTTGGAACAGGCTTCTTCTTAGATACAATTGGGTTACAATATATGGTTCTCATCTTCGGAGTCGTTTCATTATTGATTATTTCTATTTCCCTTTCTAAGCAGAAACATTATGAAAAACAGCATTCACAATCTGCGAATTTATAAAATAAACAAAGAAGTATGGATCTAATATTGAATCCATACTTCTTTGTTTTATAATACGCCTATTTATTACGTTTATTGAAATTACCTAAAGGAGTATCCCCCTTTTATTTCGAATAGATTATAAAAAGTACTCTTTATAAAAGGAGTGGTAAAATGTCTGATGGCATCCAAGTATTTATTGTCCTGCTCTTTGCAATTGCTCTGTTTAGCATCCTAAACTTTTTAGCCATTTCCTTATCTGGACATAGTTTTAAAAAAAGAATCGTGGCAGGTTTCATATTTTTAATACTGACTCCCATTATCTTTTTGACTATCGCAACATTTGCTTCTATATTCGATGCAGGTACGTTAGCCTTTATGATCGCAAGCGTATATATATTAAATGGAATAGTAATTCTGCTTTCCTCTTTATTTATCCTCAAAAAAGACATAACATAGGCTATAGTACTAGCATGAATCTGACTTTACACTAGATTCATGCTTATTTAATTTCTCCTAAATTTTTATATGAAATTAAATAATTCTTTAAAAAAATTTAAACTTTATTTATTATAATATCCCTATCGTATTCGCACGTTTATTCAAATTTAAAAGAAAGGAGCACAAAATGAAAAAGGTTCTACTTACAATTCCTATACTAATCATCCTACTTAGTGGATGCAGCAATAACGATATATACGGTTCTTGGGAAGTCGTTGACAATAAAAAAGGTGAATGCCCTGTATATTATAAATTTGAAACAGTTGTCAAAAAAGAAAATAAAGAGGAAATTGTGCAAAATTTAGTAGAAATGCAAACAACAAAGAATAAAGACGATTTATATAAAGGCTCATTTGTCAAAAATTCTAATGTATATCACATTGATTATGGTAATTCATTTACATCGGACCAAACTTTAAAAGTTGCCGACGGTACATTAAATGTATACTTTTTGACAGCCGAAAAATTATGCACATATAAAAAGAAATGATTACATTTCAGAGGAGACGCAGAAAATATTTTCTGCGTTATTTCACTTTAGAAATCGTCCGCAAAAATAGCCCTTGTTTTCGTATTCTTTTTCATTCAAAACATGAGAAATATACTTAATAAAAACTAGAAAATACCTTAAGTTATATAAAATGAATTATATAATACACATTTCAATTAATATATCTACGTTATTTACATCGTTACTTTTCAAAATAGGCTAATCCTCCCTCTAAATTTATCAATCGTTTTAATTTTCATAAAAAAATGATAAAATGTAAACATGTGTTTTCAGAATAATTAAAAACGCAGAATGAAAGCACTGTTTTTAGGAGGGGTTTTGATGACTTACACGTTAGCAACTAGAATGAAAGCATTCCAATCTTCTATATTTAGTGAATTAGGAGCCTATAAAAAAGAAAAAATTGCAGCAGGTCATAACATGATTGATTTGAGCATCGGAAATCCTGATATGCCGCCCGCTGATTTTGTAAGAGAAACAATGGTACATACAGCGAGTGAAAAAGAGAGCTACGGGTATACATTATCCGGTATTCAAGAATTTCACGAAGCTGTAACTGAATATTACAACAACACTCATAACGTTTTATTAAATGCGGATAAAGAAGTTTTATTATTAATGGGTTCACAAGACGGGCTCGTTCATTTACCTATGGTTTATGCAAATCCAGGTGATATTATATTAGTTCCTGATCCAGGATATACAGCTTATGAAACAGGTATTCAAATGGCTGGTGCAACATCTTACTACATGCCTTTAACGAAAGAGAATGATTTCTTACCAGACTTAGAAGTCATCCCTGAAGAAATTGCCGATCAAGCGAAGATGATGATTTTAAACTTCCCAGGGAATCCCGTTCCAGCAATAGCTCATGAAGATTTCTTTAAAGAAGTAATCGCATTCGCGAAAAAGCATAATATTATCGTTGTCCATGATTTTGCTTATGCTGAATTTTATTTCGATGGTAATAAGCCAATTAGCTTCCTCTCTGTACCTGGTGCTAAAGAAGTTGGTGTAGAAATCAATTCTTTGTCAAAAAGTTATAGTTTAGCAGGTAGCCGTATTGGATATATGATTGGAAACGAAGAAATTATTCGTGCACTTACTCAATTTAAATCTAATACCGATTACGGTGTATTTTTACCAATTCAAAAAGCGGCATCTGCAGCACTAAGAAATGGCGCTGCATTTTGTGAGAAAAACCGCGATATTTATCAAGAACGGAGAGATACTTTAGTCGATGGATTCCGAACATTTGGCTGGAATGTCGATAAGCCAGCTGGTAGTATGTTTGTCTGGGCTGAAATTCCACAAGGATGGACTTCTCTAGACTTCGCTTATGCATTAATGGATCGTGCGAATGTCGTTGTTACACCTGGTCATGCATTTGGACCTCATGGAGAAGGCTTCGTACGTATTGCACTCGTTCAAGATAAAGAAGTTTTGCAACAAGTTGTTGAAAATATTAGAAATAGCGGCATTTTCGTCCTTGAAAAAGTAGATGAATTAGTTAAAAATTAGTTCCCACTCCCCTGCTTAACTTTAGCAGGGGTATTATTAATTGGAGGTACTTTCATATGCATATTAAAGACACGCTTCCCCATCGTTATCCATTTTTAATGATTGATAAAGTAACAAATGTAAAACAAGGTGAATCCGTTACAGGATATAAACTCATTACAAATAACGAATGGTTTATAAATGATAGTCAAAAACATATGCCTCATATGTTAATTGTAGAATCACTTGCCCAGCTTAGTGCATTTGTACATACAAGTGATTCTGAAGGACTAGGATTCCTCTCCTCTTTAGATGGAGTTGAATTCCACGGAAAAGCATATCCCGGTGATAAACTTGATTTACATTATGAGCTAACGCGCAATCGCCGAGGTTTTATTCTTGGTAAAGGTATTGCAACTGTAAACGACCAGCCTATTGTAACTATAGAAAAACTATTAATATATCAAGCAGATTAAAGTGTTCCTTATATCAGTTGGAAATATCTATTCTCAACCAATTAAGTAAATAGGAAAACATATTACGTAGTTAGGAGCAGGAAAATGGAACGTACTATCGGTATCGATGCTGGAGGCACATTAACGAAAATAGCTTATTTTAACGAAAAAAAGCTATTAACTTTTGAAAAATTTTATTCGCATGAACAACATAAAATAATAGATTGGATTAAAAACAACAATGGCATAAAACAAATATGTATTACGGGTGGTAAATCGAAACTATTACAGCATCTGCTTACAGCTTCATATAAAATAATAGAGCTAAACGAATTTGAATCTACTCTTGCAGGTGTCCAATACATATTAAAAGAAGAAAAACACACTATAAACAATTTTATTTTAACCAATATCGGTACAGGTACTTCTATCCATTATGTTTATAATGAACAATATATTCGCGCTGGTGGAACCGGAGTTGGCGGTGGGACTATTATGGGACTTTCAAAATTGTTAACAAATATAGATCATTTTGAAGATGTAATCCCTCTAACAAAAGTAGGATCTAGAAAAGAACTAGATATTACGGTTGGAGATATTTATAGTGGTATTCTCTCACCTATTGATAATAGCTTAACTGCTAGCAATTTTGGTAAAGCCGCTATTTCAGAATCGAAATATAATAGCTCAGACATACTTGCTACTATACAAGGACTTGTCGGTGAAGTCGTTACTGCATTAAGCCTTCAATTCGCTGAAACAAAAAACATTGAACATATTATTTATATTGGTTCGACTTTATGTAATAACGTACAACTTCAACATATTATGAGTAGCTACACCGAATATCAAAATAAAACACCAATCTTTTTACAAGATGGTGGTAATAGCGGTGCAATTGGTGCATTACTTCATGCTACGAAATAAAAAGCTGACTTTTGTCAGCTTTTAAAAAATGGCACTTCAAATTCAATAATTGATTCCCCATTCTCTCCAATTCGCTCCACGCTTATTCTATCAATCACACAATTTAACTTCCCATGAAAACTAGGAATCTCCTTCACTACTTCAGCAGCTAATTCGGCACTTTCTTTTCTTCCGACTGTTACATGTGGGATGTACGGAATGTCTTCTTTCAAAAATTGTAATAAAGGTCCTGTATACAGGCTATCATGTAGTTCTTCTATTTGTTTTCTTCCTCTATCAACTTCTAAAAACAAATAGTTTCCTACGCTAGTGATACGATTTGCAAACTCAATTTCAATTTTGCCTCCCCCTTTTGATACATTAAAAATATGAGATTTTAATTCATCATTTGAAATATTACTCTTAAACGGGAATACGATTGTTATATGCGGTGGAATTAATCCAAATAAAGGATCATGTTTATGTCTAATGTTCTCTATTTTATCGATGGACATGTTGTTTAGAAAAAGTAAAATTGTACGCATTTTTATCCCCTCAACTTTTCCTCATTATAATATGTATCATATTCTATGACAGCCTGCCCTTCAACAACTTGTTTTGCTTACCTATAAAAATAAAAAAACTTCTCAAATGAGAAGTTTTCATATAGCATGATTATTATTTTCCTGCCAAACTTTCCTAAACTTTATATAACAAGCAATTCTCCATGGAATAATATACGAGACAGCAACAACGTAAAATAATAAACCAATCGTTTGTTGATCTAAATCAACGATAAATTGTCTTGAACCATATCTTAAAACGACAAGTGCAATAAAAGTAATTAAAAAAGCTGCACTTTTTTTCGTATAAATATTCCCATCATCTCTTCGCTCATAATTTGTTAGTGCTATAAGTGGTACAGAGAAAAGAATCCCAATAAATGCTGCTATAGCCACTTGTAGTACAGCTGGATGTACGGGACCTAAAATCCATACAATACCTGGTGTTAAAAATAGTAATGGCCATAAAATACGTTTTCCCGATCCCTTTATTGGCTTATACATGGAGCGATAACGACGCCAAAATATTAGTAGTGCAATGCATAAAAAAACGGTTATTAATGAAGAAGTATCTCCCATTTACTCTTCCTTCTCCCCTAAAATAATTGTATTTAAATTGTATCTTCAAACGAAACCTTACGAATAAATAGAGCGCTAATTACAATATATATGCAAATAAGAACTATCGAAACTAATATGAAATTAGGTATTTCTAGTAACATTTTACTATTAATAAACACCAACTCTTTTATACCTATCCCTGCATACATTGTACTCGCCAATCCGAATAAAACTATTATACTAAAGGCCAATCCGAACCAATTAAATCTTTTCTGAACAATAGTTGTTGATTGGAATAAACAAGCTAATGTACTATAAAATATGAATTGTACAAAGAATTGTTCAATTGCAGATGCTCCTAAATTTACATGTTCTGTTTTATAAAATGTATCCTGTAAAAACAAAGCTTGAAGACATGAAAACAATGCTGATTGCAATAAATTAAAACATATTGAACCAATCAAAAATTGCAACCTAGTGACACCAAACGAGACGACTGTAGGAAAAATATCAAGTTGAATAAGAAACACGCTTATCACAATAAACATTACGATTACAATTGATGAATTATTGAAAATATCATGTAAAAATGCTACCTTTATTCCCTTTAAATCAGTTGCAGTCATTGTCCCTTTTATAAGTAATGCCACAGTCCAAAAGATAAGAATGGCTTTATACTGATATTTTATATGTAACTTCAACTGCTTCATTAACATCGTCATTTTATTTCACCATCAGTTATATGAATAAATAGTTTTTGTAATGTAATTCTATCAATTGATAACCCTTCTTTTTCAAGAGAGTAATAATCTTCATTAGAAAGTTCTTCCCATATAACAGAAATCCCCTTATTTCCATAAACTTCTCGATTTATAACTTTTTTATTAATTGAAAACTTACCTACTTTATCTTTTTTCCCTGAAATAATATGACCTTGTCGTAATAAATCTTCCACTGATGATTGAACAACAAGTGCACCTTCTTTTATGATGATTACATCTTCGATAACATGGGTTACTTCTTCTACTAAATGAGTTGATAATATAATTGTTCTTGGATGCTCACCATAATCTTCTAATAGTAAACTATAAAACAGCTCTCGATGTGCTGCGTCTAAACCGGTAGTCGGTTCATCAAAAATTGTAATCGGCGCCCTACTTGCTAATCCTTGAATAATTCCTACTACAGTTTGCATTCCATGTGATAATTTATGGTATTTGTCTTTCAAATTAAGTTGAAATCTCCTAGCAAGTTCTTCAGCAAACTCTTGATCCCAGTTTTTATAAAACATGTTACATAAATTAAAAATATTTTTTACTTTATCATTTAAATATGCAGCTTCTTTAACTCTAACAAAACAAATATTTTGCATTGCTTTACTATTTTCAAATACATTTTCACCAAATATTGATACACTTCCACTACTTGAAGTAATTTGACCTGCAAGTAAATTTAATAGTGTCGTTTTCCCTGCTCCGTTCCTTCCAAGCAAACCATATATTTTATGCTCTTCCAATGAAATCGTTACTTCATTTACAGCTATTTTCTTTTTATATTTTTTCGTTACATCTTTCGTTTCAAGTGCAATCATCCCTCTTTCCCCTCCTTCGTAATCTTTTGAATCATATCCATCAATTCATTTTTTGATATTTCTAGTACTTTCGCTTCTTCCCACACTTTAGGTAAATATTCAGTCATAAAAGTATTTTGTCTTTTTTTTAGTACGACTTCTTTCGCTCCCTTTGCAACAAACATTCCGATCCCTCTCTTTTTATATAAAATCCCCTCATCCACTAATACATTTACCCCTTTAGCTGCAGTAGCCGGATTTATTTGTAACATCTTCGCAAATTGATTTGTCGATGGAACTTGTTCTTCTTCAAGCAATATGTCTTTTAAAATATCAGATTCAATCGTTTCTGCAATTTGTAAGTATATTAATTTATTTTGCTCCAGAGTAGGTTTCACACTTTCACCACCTTAGGTTCATAGGTTCATTACTTGTGTAATTAACCATATCACATAAAAATGTTTTTTTCCATAAATTTCTTTTACAAAAAAAGAGAATCATTCGTTTAAGAATGACTCTCTTTCTAAAATTTCGAAGTTTCAACTCTTGTTCTCAAATTCTTTTCATTTATACCATTTTGACAAAAGTTCAATTGTTGTCCCTTTATTGACTTTGTACGATCTACTATTTGCCCTAAATGATAACTTGTATGCTCCACTAAATGTAATAAACTATGAAGTTCAATATGCCTTTTTTCTTCCCATACTTGTATATATACTTTTCCCCACTCATCAAATATTTCTTCAACAGTTTTTAACAAAGTTTCGGAGCTTAAATGTTTTATTGGAAAATATTCTTCAATTCCATTTTCAAAAACTATATTGGGATCCTTATAACGCCTTGTATTTCTCTGTAAATGTTCACAAATATGTAGTACGATTCCACCAATTGAATTAACAGAAGTCTCTTGTTTCCACAAATCTTCTTCACTAACGAGCCTAATTGCCTGTACTAACTTAGGTAAATAATGATCCTGCATTCTATGATAAGAAATTTTGTATACTAACTCCATCTTCTCCCCTCCATTATTTCAACTGGCTCACTGGATATTTAGCAAATAAAGATTTCCGAAAATCTTTATCTTCCACAAGCATTTTAATTTTTTCTTCATTGCCGTTAAAGAACTTTATAACTTTATTTTTATCCCCTATATCTTTTTCTTTTGGAAAATCATCGAATATACTATGCAAAATTGATAACATTTCTTCCCTCGTTATCTTAAAGTTTTTATTCTCTACCTGAAACTCATAACTTTTTGCATTTGGCACTAAAATTACTAAATATATAGCATTAAAGAAAAAATTCTTCTTCATCGTATCCTTCTCATCAAACCAATACGTCTCAATCATTTCTTCTGTAAGAGCCCCACTTTCTTTTGCGCCATAGTTCACTTTTATATTTTCATTTTCTAAACTTATACTTTGAACTGTTCCACCACCGGGTAAATGATTAACAATTGCAACCACATCTGAGTTATTACCAACATATGTTCCAGCATATTTCTTAAAGTCACTAGGTTTCACATCACATATTTCTTTTATTCTTTCTCCGCTAGAACAAGCAGTAATAAATAAAAAAATTGTTAGCATAACAACTACATTACGATGCATATATTTCATTTAGCATCCCCCATTTTTATCGATATTTCGTTAATTACAATACATCTTCTCAAAACCCTTTAAAACATACGCATTTTAATCAAAATTAAAAATTTTCAATTTTTCCGTTTACAATTATCCATTAATTGTATATAATTACTAACGTAAGAAAAATATTCTAAAAGGAGGTCGAAGGAAATGATGAAATTACAATTACATGCATTAACTTTAGCGTTAACTGCACCTGTGGTTTCTGGACAATTAAATATGAATTCGACCACCCTAATGGAGAATTGAAAATCGTACTTTATTTCATTTAATTCATAAATTCGCCACAGGAGGTCGTATACTTTCCTGTGGCTTTTTCACGCCCAGCCATAGGAGAACTGTATCTTCCTGTGGTTTTTTTGCGCGATTTTTTAGTCTCTTACATTATTTTTCTAAGAAAGGAGCAACATTCAATGACTATTAGCGTATTGTTTTTAAGTATTACGATTCAAAGAAATACAATTTCCAAAGATGAAATTCTTCATAATGAGCAAATTGAAAAAGCTATGAATGATGTTAAGGAGCGCCAAGCACTTTACTGTGATCACCTGTAATTCCTTTTCGAAAGGAGGAATTCATTTATGACTTTTCATATTTTCTTTTTTACGACTGTACTTCAAAAAAATACTTTATCTGAAACTGAAATTAATCGTAAACAACAGTTAAAACAACTAACTGATAAAATAACTGACATTAAAAGTTCATACTACACTCAAATGTATTAAAAATATATTTTAAAGGGGTAATATATTCATGAAATTTAAAGCATTCTTTTTAACAATCACCATTCAAAAACGTAAACTTTCACAGAAAGAGATTTTACGTGAGCAACACATCCAAAATATTATGGACGAAGTAAAAGAACGCCAATCTTCTTATTACACTCGTCTTTTCTAAAACACTTATAAAGGGGCAATTATTTTATGAAATTTAAAGTATTCTTTTTAACCATTACCATTCAAAAAAATAAATTTTCCGAGTCTGAAATGCTTCATGAGCGACAAATTAATCAGGCTATGGATTCTGTAAAAGAAAGACAAAGTCATTACTGTAGTCACCTGTAATTTCTTATTACACTCGTTTTTTCTAAATCACTTATAAAGGGGCAATTATTTTATGAAATTTAAAGTATTCTTTTTAACCATTACCATTCAAAAAAATAAATTTTCTGAGTCTGAAATGCTTCATGAACGACAAATTAATCAGGCTATGGATTCTGTAAAAGAAAGACAAAGTCATTACTGTAGTCATCTGTAATTCCAATTCGAAAGGAGGAATTCACATATGAAGTTTCACCTATTCTTTTTAACCATTACCATTCAAAAAGAAACAATATCTCAAAATGAATTAAAACAAGAAAGACAATATAAACAAGTTATTGATGAAATTCGAGATCGTAGAAGCAAGTACTACACTCACCTTTAATCGTTTAACTATATAGAATTGAAAGGAGTCGATTATGATGATGATAGCACGCTGTAAGGAAATGATTTGGATAGTTCAGAGGGATTCCACATAGTTTTATAGAGCTTATATCACACAAGTTCATCGCTGAATTTGATGTATAAAAAATATATAATAAAATCAAATCAACCCGCTTTTAATTATTTTTTTATAAACAAAAGATACACCACTTAAAAAGAGGTGTATCTTTCTTAGGTTTTACTATTTCCGATTACTTCTCTTCGTCTTAAACAATCTCACTAAGTTCGAAACAACTGTTTTTGTTACTGCATAAACTGGTACTGCTAAAATCATTCCGATGATTCCAGCAAAGTTACCTACCCCTAAAATTAGGATAATAATTGTTAATGGGTGGATGTTTAATTTCGAGCTCATAATACGTGGTGAAATAATATTACTTTCAAACTGTTGTACAATTGTTACGATAATAATTACGTATAAGGCTTGCATCGGAGATACGAACAGTCCTACAATAACAGCTGGTGCTGCTCCGATAAATGGGCCTAAGTTAGGAATGATGTTTGTAAATGCTGCGATAATCCCTAAAACGAAAGCGTACGGTAAATCGATAATTAAATAACCGATAAAAGTAAACGCACCTACAAATATACAAACGAGCGCTTGCCCTTGAATATATGCAGATAATGTTTCGTTCGTTTCCTTAATGATACGAAGCCCCTCTTCACGGTAAGACTCTGGTAATAAACTTACCGCTTTCCCTGGAAAGGCATGTCCATCTTTAAACATGTAAAATAAAATGAACGGTACAGTAAATACAACTAATGCAACGTTCGTGATAATACCAAATAAAGCCGTTGCACTCGACGTAATTGTATTTGGTATATCTTTTAAGTATTCAATCGCATTTTTTTCAATTGTTTCAATGGAAACGTAGTTTTGTGTAGATAACCATTCAAACAACCTATGATGTGATAATTCTTGTATGTATACTTTTCCCTCTTTTATGTAGCCTGGCATATTTTTAACCAAGTCCATTAGCTGTTGTGAAATCGTAGGAACAACTACTCCAACGCCAACCGCAGTTAATGTTATGATAAAAAGATATAACAGCAATATCGCTAAATTTCTAGGTACTTTTTTATTCTCCAAAAAGATTAATACAGGATTAAATATGAAGTATAAAAAAAGCGCGATTAAGATTGGGAAAAATAATGTTGATATGAAGATACCAATCGGTTGAAATAAAAATGATATTTTTGTGCAAATAAATATGATTCCTACAACCATTAGCACTTCTAATGTCCAAAAGTGCACTTTTGATTTCAAAAAAATGGCCTCCTTTAAACTAGCACTTCTCTTCATTGTACCAAAATAAGTATGAATTTCACATAATATTTTCCTTTACAATATTCCAAAATACCAATAAATACACTACAATGAGATTACATACAAATTTGCAGGTAAAGGTGATAAAAATGACACAATGCATCATTTGCAGAAAAGATACGAAAGAACTTAGTGAACAATATGTCATTCCAGAAATATTATGTGGATATTATTTCACAAACTCAATTTGTGATACTTGTCATGAACAAATGACAACAAATATTGATCGTCCTTTAATTAGGCATAAATTGAGTCAATTTAAGATTGAACAAATGAAAAGACAAATTGATTCCCCACTCTATACGAATGAGCACGGTGAAGAACTTGCGGCTGCTGAGACTGATGTTGTCGAAGTAAGCGACGAAATTCTTTATTCTAATGCATTAATTATGAAACTATGTAAAAAGCACGATATTTCCTTACATAATGAAATTTGGAAAGAGGAACGTGTAACGAAAGTAGCGAGTTCTATTCAACGTGAATTGCTATTGGATAACCGTAAATATAAAATGAGTATATTAAAAATGGCTTATACATTCGCTGTACAAACAGTTGATGGCTACTTTGAAAATCAAGATGCGATTGATATCTCTACCATTCTCTCAAATGCAGATTTCGTGGAACTAAAAGAAAAAAGCATTGTACGTGATTTAAGCAAAAGTTCTTTATGGAATACGCTAAATACAAGTAGTGAAAATCATTACTTTATTTTACTTAGCGATAAAGACGGTCTGTTTTGCTTCATTCGTTTGTTTGACATCTTTGATGTTGTCGTTCATTTATCAGAAAAAAGATTTGACCTTCCATCACCCATTGTCGGTGTAAATAATGTGAATACACAGAAATTTTATGTCCAAAGTTTAAAACAGTATATGGATGGTCTGTTTAAAGAAAAAGCACCTACTATATAATAGGAACCAGAACGTACGGTCTCCTTTCTTGATGAAAAGACACTGTGTTATAATGAGTATGAAAAGAACAATACAATCACATAAACCAATTATAAATTGTATATAAATAAAAAAGACTAGTGTGCGGCTACACACTAGTCCACGTAACTTAGCAGATTGGATTGTTCATTTATCCTATTTGTTTCTTACAAACAAAACAACCCACATTCTATAGGCATAGGTGGGTTGTTATTTTTTGAGCTTGTCTATTAAAACGACGACGAACGTTAACAATGCAACGAGAAACAGTCCACCCTGCAATAGCAACGCTATTTCACTCACGAATTATCACCCCCCTCCTACTTGGAGAAGTGATAATTGAACAACCAACCGCACCTTAAGTTACCCTTTAATTTTACCATATTTTCTAATAATTTACGATGAAAACCCGCAAGCGAATAACTTGCGGTTTTTTTATACCGTATTAACAGGCAGTAAACAAAATGAAGCAATAAATAGGTGAAACTTTATTTCTCACTATTTTTTTAATGCATATGCATCAGCAATCATTTCACCAACAATTTTATTTTCTTCTTTCTTCTCGTCTTTCAATAATGGGAATAACAATTCTGCCACTTCATACGCTTCTTCTAAATGCGGATATCCTGATAAAACAAACGTATCAATTCCTAACAATTCATATTCTTTTATCCTTTCTGCTACTGTATGCGGATCGCCTACAAGTGCAGTACCTGCCCCACCTCTTACAAGTCCGATTCCAGCCCATAAATTAGGGCTTATCTCTAACGACTCTCTCGTACCTTTATTTAAATGGGTCATCCGTTTTTGACCAACCGAATCATATCTTGCAAATGTCTTTTGAGCAAGCCCAATTGTTTCATTATCCACATATTGAATTAAACGTTCTGCCTCTTCCCATGCTTCTTCTTCTGTTTCTCTTACAATTACGTGTAATCTAATGCCAAATCGCACTGTACGCCCCTTCTCTTCTGCAAGTTTTCTTACTTCTTCTATTTTCTCTTTCACTTGCTCTGGCGGCTCTCCCCACGTTAAATATACATCACTATGTTCAGCTGCTACTTCTTTTCCAGCAGCTGACGATCCTCCAAAATATATAGGAGGATATGGTGTTTGAACTGGTGAGAAGACAACTTTACTATCTGTAACTTTAATATGTTTTCCTTCTAAAGAGATCGTTTCACCTTGCAATGTCGATTTCCAAACTTTTAAAAATTCATCCGCTGCTTCATATCTTTCATCATGATCAAGATATAATCCATCTCCTTGTAGTTCAACTGGATCTCCTCCAGCTACTACATTAATAAGCAGCCTCCCATGTGAAATTCTATCAAATGTAGATGCCATCCTCGCTGCAACTGTAGGGGACATTAGTCCTGGTCTCACTGCTACTAAAAATTTTAGTTTTTCTGTTTCAGCAGCAAGAGCTGAAGCTAACACCCAAGGGTCTTCACATCCTTGACCAGTTGGAAGTAAAACACCCGTATATCCTAAATAATCAGCTGCCGCAGCAACTTGCTTATAATAACCATATTCAGCTGCTCTTCCTCGTTTTGTCGTTCCTAAATATCGACCATCTCCATAAGCCGGAATAAACCATAATAATTCCATACCTTTACACACCCCTTATTTATTTTGAATCGTATACTAACACATTCTATATAAATTACCCCTAATAATTTATATGTTAATTCCCTGTCTCACCTTTAAAGTTATCTCGCCATCTTAAAAACTTCACTTCTAGTAAACGTACTAGAGAGTCAGAAAACTTCCCAACAAATGCAAATATAATTATGCCGACAAATACAATATCTGTATTTGAAAATTGCCTTGCATCCATAATCATATAGCCAATACCTTCTGTAGACCCCATAAGTTCTGCTACTACTAAACTCACCCATGCAACACCTAACGATAACCTTGCTCCTAGTAAAAGGTTAGGCAATGCAGCTGGTAAAATTAGTTTCGTGATTAATTTTCTTTTACTAAACTCTAACACTCTCGCAACATCAAATAACTTTGAATCCACACCTCTAATACCTAAAAATGCGTTTACGTATAAAGGAAAAAATGCACCATCTGCAATTAATAACACTTTCGATGTTTCACCAAAACCGAACCATAATACGAAAAGCGGTGCAACAGCTAAATGAGGTACAGTTCTTAACATTTGCACAGATGGATCTAAATATTGCTCACTTCTCGTTGAAAATCCAACAATCGTTCCTAAAATGATTCCTAAGCCCCCACCAATAAAGAAACCAGCCGCAGCCCTAAATACACTAATACTTAAATGGCCGAATAACTCTCCTGTTTTAATAAGCTCTTGGAAAGCTAGAAAAATATCTAATGGTGTTGGTAAAACTGTTTTAGAAACAAGACCGAATACACCAGCTAACTGCCAAATTATTAATATAATAACCGGTATAGTAATCGCCCTTACTAAAACTTTTACATTTAACTTTCGCATCTTCTTGACGTTGTTTTTCTCAATCGTTATACTCGCTGGTTTAATAACAGCTTTCGTATTTCCCACTTTACAAAACCTCTTTTCACTTCACTTTCAATGCTTTTTCTACGAAAGAATTATCTACAACTTTTTCCGTCTTAATTTCTTTCTTTATAGAACCGAGCTTATATTGAAAATCCGCTGTCTTTTGTTGTTCTGCTATTATTTCCTTCGTTACTGGAACTAAAATTGGTTTGTCGTGATTAAACACTTCTTTTACGATCTTCGCATCTATCTTTTTTACAGAAGTATATACTTTTATTGCTTCATCTAAGTTAGCATCTTGCCATACACGTGCTTTCTCATAAACTTTGAGGAATTTCTCAACTAATTCTGGATGTTCTTTCGCAAATTTTGTTCTCGTAATTAAAAATTCTGGTGAAGAGACATTTAATGTTTCACCGTCTGCAATCACCTTCGCACCTTTATTTAACGTATGTAATGATATGAAAGGGTCCCAAATCGCCCATGCATCTACTGATCCTGATTCGAATGCAGGCTGCGCTTCATCTGGTTGTAATTGAATGACATTTACATCTTTTGAATCAATCCCTTCTTTATCAAGTGCTCGATACAATAAATTAAAAGCACTACTTCCTTTTGCTACTGCAATTTTTTTACCTTTTAACTCTTTTACACTCGCAATTTTGCTATCTTTTTGAACGAGAATTCCAGTTCCTTTTCTCGCATAACTTGTATTGGCGATTTCGGTAAATCCAATACCTGCTGCTTGCGCTGAAATGACTGGAGAATTCCCTACTTCACCAAAGTCTAATCGGTTTGATGCGATTGCTTCAAAATAAGGAGGTCCACTTTGGAACTCTGTCCATTTCACTTTAACTCCTTCTTTTTTAAACTCCTCTTCAAACCACCCCTTTTTCTTTGCTAGTAATAGCGGGCTTAATCCTTGCTGTATACCAATTTGTATTGTTACATCTTCTTTCTTACTACTTGCTGTACTTTTTTCACATCCTAATAAACATACTGATATAGCTAAAACAAAAGAAAGAATTTTTAATTTTTTATACATATAAAATCCCCCTTTTCCTATATACTTGTTTGAATCAACCCTCCATATTCAAACTGCTGTAATACTTTCGTTCGAAGTTGTTGGAACGATTGAGAAGTTTTATTCCGCGGATAAGGCAAATTATTTTCAATCACTTTATGTATTTTCCCTGGTTTTGCACTCATAATGATGATTCGGTTTGAAAGATATATCGCTTCGTCTATATCATGTGTAACGAATATCATTGTTGTTTTCTTATGCTCCCAAATATTTAGCAATACTTCTTGTAAATGACTTCGAGTAAAAGCATCCAGCGCTCCAAAAGGTTCATCAAGTAATAATACATTTGGATCTCTTAATAACGCTCTCGCTATCGCAACACGTTGTGACATCCCGCCTGAAATTTCTTTCGGATACGATTTTTCAAAGCCATCTAACCGAACGATTTCAACCCATTCTCTCACCTTATCTTTCACATACTTATCTTTTAACGACAAATCTGCCGCTATATTTTCTTCAACTGTTAACCATGGAAAAAGCCTATGTTCTTGAAAAATAAAACCTTGTTTCTTGCTCGTTTTTAAGATAGGCTCCCCGTCAATAACAACTTCACCTTCAAAATCATTATCTAGACCTGCAACAATTTTTAGTAATGTACTTTTTCCGCACCCACTCGGACCAATTACTGTAACAAAATCCCCTTTCTCTAATTGAAAATTAATATTCTCTAGCACTTGAACCGTACCAGTTTGTTTCAAAAAATATTTTGATACCCCATCAATTGAAACAGTCATTTCTTCCCCTCCTTAAAATGATTCATATAAATGAACAGATTCAGTATTTGTGCAATAAAAAAACCAAAGGCATTTTATCAACAGATAAAATGCCTTTGGTTTCTCCAATCGGCAATACGTTATGGAATTAAGTACATATTATACAAATATTTCCGATAAGTCAACTAGGTTTTGTCAAAACATACATATGATTCGTTTGAACATTTTTACTGTTGTTTATTTGAACAATATCATTTACTTACTATTTTTTCTGATCTTTAATCTACTGTAACCAATAAGAAAACTCACACGCTAAACGCAGTTGATGGGATTTAATAACTAAGCGACGAAATTTCTACAAAAAAAGAGTAATTTCAAGAAATATGCTACTAACCTTAGATTTATTAAAAAAGTTAGATCGTATAACTTGAGACTACTCATTCCCATTCAAAATATTTATGTAATTAAATTTTATTTCCTCTGCACCCTGGCTGTCTCCAAAACTATTGGTGGCAGCTCTTTTTGAATGATTTCTTTTAATCCATAAAGAGCTTTCCTCACATAACCACCTTCGAAATTCCCTAATGGTTCTGGTAATTCATCTTCATCCAATATGAAGTAGTCTCCATTTGGAAGTACCATAATATCGATGATTAAATCTTCAAAGGAAACCACTTCATCTTTTATTTGTGTGTTTTTTACGATATTAAAATAGGAACCTAAATACTTTCCTTTTATATCTCTCCATACGTATAAATTGTATGGACGATCTTTCCAGTAATATGCGATTGTATAACTTCCTTTTGGGATTGTTAACTTAGTATCATTTGCAGTCATTGTAAATGAATACTGCACCTCGTGAAATAAAACGATACTTTGTGATTGCTTTTCAAGTAATAAGCAATTGTGATCTACTATTGTTGAGTTATACTGGATTTTTCTTTCTATAATTTCAATTTTCGATGTAAGTAACTTATTCATTATTTTGTTTCCCCTTATGCTAGTTCTATCCTCAATTATATCCATTTATATAGCGATAAAGAAGTGTATAGTTTTTTATATAATGATTTATACAAGTACATAATAAAAACTCCTTCTTATTTAGAAAGAGTTTTTATTATGTAACTAACAGCACTATTACTCATGTTTTAACTTTTCCTTAACCGCATCATAAAATTTTCGTTCTTCATCAACATTCAAGTAAACACGACTTACTCTTTTAGAAAAGCCGTATAACAACTGCGCTTTCACTGGCTCTTTTAATGTTATTTCAAAAGTAGCAGGTTCTTTTATGAACTCCATAACAGTTGCATCCAATACCTGTTTCCCTTCTTTTGCCGTTAGCAATTCCCCCTTGTAGAACGCAATACTATCAATTTGTGTAAATGGCATAACAATTTTCTTTCCTAATCCGATTTGAATGATTACTTGTTCTTCTGTTACGACAAGGGGATTTTTGCGCATCGCTTGTATTTCAGCTATAAAATAAATCATCGCGTATACATTTAAAATAAGTAAAATCCATGCTATTACTGGATTCCACTGATGTAGTAAATAATGAAAACCAATGCTTTCAATTATTGTTGCATGAATAATCATGATATACACACCTATAGCACCAGTCTTTTTATGATATGAGTATACAGATTTACCTGTTGGTACTTTTTCACGCCACGATAAAAACGCATAATAGATTAACTTACACTCTGTTAGAATGACATCTACTAACTTACTTCTTTTCATAGTAGCGTCAAACGCTGCATCAATTGCATAAGAAAAGGAATAATTTTCTCTTCTATATTCTTTATATTTTTTTATTATTTTAGGAAGCACTCTAACAATTTTATAGAGAAGGAATAATTCTAGACCTACAAATGCAATTTCAGCCGCAACAATAATATAAGAGATGAATGAAAAAGCTTGTAAATAGTCACTTGGAATAATAAATCTTGCAAAAATATAACCAGCTATTACAACAGGAACTATATACGTTAACGAGTATCTTTTTCGAATAATGAAGAAATACGTGATGATTGGAATGACAAACATGCAATCTAATAATGACCCAAGCACAACTTCTTTCGGCGCAACTGGTACAATTGGAAGGGCATACAATAAATAGTTTGATAGCATAATTAAAGAGACGAGTCCAATCCAAATACCTTTTCGCCTTCGTGATAGTGTAGCCTTCATACGTTCACTCCTTTATTTAAAAACCTCATTTAAATGGTCTTTATAAAATGAAATGGCACGTTCAAATTCTTTTACTTCCTCTACTTTCACGACAGTTTCAAGTAATAATTTCATCGCTGATTCGTGATCGTTTACGTTATATTTTGCTAATGATAAAAATACTTTCATCGGAGCGTTCTCTGGGAATTTTTTCACCCCAGCTTCTAATACTGTAATTGCCTTTTCATATTCACCTATACAACGATATGTACTTCCTAAACCAATATAAGCACCGCAAAGCGATTCGCCATCAAGTCCATTTGCGATTGCCTGCTCATAATACGGAACTGCTTCTGTTTCTAGCCCCATTACATCATGTATCCACGCACACTGATACAGTACTTCTGCATCCTTTGTAAAGTTTGTTAATCCTATAAGCATCTCTTTAGACTGCGCATATTTCTTTTCGTTTCTAAGTTTAATAGCTTGCTTTAATAAATGTTCCATAGAATCCACTCCTCACCAATTATTCTGTGTATAGCTCTTGATTGGTATACGCTTCACATTCGTGTAAAAGTAAAATTCCCACCAATTAAAGTTTCGCTTACTTATTACTATGCGGATTCATTCTCATCTAAAAACTTAATTTTAAAAAGCAGTGACACGATTACATAATAACTCTAAGCTTTTGACAATTTCTTTCGCTGTTTCATCTTTCCCATTACACAACTTCCCTTTACCATCCTGTCCAATTACATAATGCACAGCTCCGCGCGAATATAAAGAATGTGGTGAATTCGCAATCATTACATTCGCCCTTGCTTCTTTCATTCTATTTTTTGCTCTTTCAAACAGTTCTTCTTCATTTAAATCACTTTCAAGTTTAAAACCAACAAGTACTGTTTCTGGGTCCCATTCTTTTATTTGTTTTAATACTTTTGGAGCCTTTTGAAAGTGAATAATCGGTGCTATATCACTTGAAATTTTTCCGTTCATATTAAGAACATTACCATCTTGATCACAAATTTTCTCCACAATCCAATCTGATCCAGCCGCTGCCATAATGACTGCATCAATCTTTTCATGTGATATGATACTTTTCATTTTATCTTGTAAATCAACGATTCCTTCAAATGGATGTAATTCTAACCCTCTATGTACATCACTCGGTTTCTCCGCAAAATAACCGTGTAAATATATAACATGTGCCCCTTTAGCTAGAAGTTCTTCTGCGATTATCCTTCCGATTGTACCTTTGGCCATATTCGTATGCCCGCGTACTTGATCCCATTTTTCTAGACAACCACCGCTCGTAATTAATACCTTTTTCCCCTTCATTGTAACCATCCCTTACTAATTTTTCTTACGAAACCATTCTGTTCCAAAGTCAACTATATCACGTTGTTTCATTAGACGACACGTTGCATTCCCTATCTTCCCATTTTTTACAGTTCCTTTTCGCTCAAACTCCACACCAATTTCTACAAACTTCTCAGATTCGTAATCCATTTCAAAAAACTCTTTCCATACTCTTTCACCATTTTCTATAATAGGTGCTCCTACTTGTATTAACTCACATGCACCAGAACGCACCTCGGATAAATGAACAGACGTATTAGAATCATATCCAACACCAATTAATAATACGTACCCGTCTAAATCATATATTTTTCTTAATGGAGATTCTTCTCCAAAGCTCATTGATAACGAATGGTTCATTGCTATTTCTACTGCATGTTTCCCCCATGCAGCAAAACTTCCTAACGGATGATTACTACGTACTACATTCGGATATGTACGAAAACATTCAACTATTTCACCCATTCCCCTTGTTGGGGTTATACGTGAATCAAATGCTGGGACGTTATCTCGGATAATTTGCCACCAGTCTTCCGGTACAGGTGGTCTTGACCAATGTTTCGGATCGGACAAATCCGAAGATTGCGTTGGCATTATTATCGTTCCTTCTTCCGTAACAACTTTCATTAATGCTTCTACTACAGCAACCGCACCACCAGATATCCACCCGATAGAACTTAGTGATGAATGAACGATAATTGTCATTCCTTTTTCGACTCCTAATGCTTTTAAATCTTTTGTTATTGTTTCGATTGTATTTGGAAATTGTGTACTTGCTACTATTTCATTCATTTTCATATTGGTTCCCCCACTAGCTACGTAAATTTAAACTTTTATATAAATATATTATCATATTTTTCTTAATTTTTAACTTAATCATTTTTCACATCTATAAAAAATAGTAATATTATTACACAAAAAATATTTGAATTATGATATTCAGATTTAAAACACAAAAAGAAAGTGAAGATTTTACATCCCCACCATAAAAAGCTGTTTTATACATAGACGAAAGAGCTCATCACAAATGATGAGCTCTTTGTTTACTTTATCCTTCAATTGTAACCCCAGTAAACATTGATAAGTTTCCCGTTATTTTCTCACCTACACGTAAAAATAAGCCTGCTGCTCTTCCACTTATACAGTGAGAGCCAATTAATAGTTTACCAGTATATGGACCATCCCATGTGTCAATGGTACAGTCAGGCATTTCTATGTATTGCTGGTATATCTTCCTTTGTTCAAAGTAATACTCTGTTTTATCTTCAGCTAATAATTCATCATTTTCGTATATAGATACTCCGCCACCTTCACGACCAAATACAGGTTTTGAAACGTATGATTCATGTCTTTCTAGAAATCGCTTATTTGAAAAATATGTTGGTAGAAAGTATTTATAAATAATGTCTTGCTCTTCTTCTGTAAAGAAAACACTTTCTTCATAAAGCTTCCAAATTAGTGCGAGTACACTTTTGTTTTGCATAACAAACGCGGCTGGCGGATTAATAATTTTCACTCTTTCTTGCGCAATATGATCTAAAAATTGTAAACCAATCCTTTTTCCATTCTTATCAACGTCCGTTACTAAATACTCTATTGGATACAGTCTATATAAATATTTTATTTTTTCTCCACTTGGCGTATATATACCATCTTCCGCAACGACAATGTCTTGTATTCCTACATAGTCCGTTGACTGATTTAAGCAATACGTTCTTAAAAACTGAACCGTTTGACTATCTTCATCGTGCCAATCATAACTAGTAAAATATATCGTCTCTTCAGGGCCTATATGATAGTCATGTTTAATTTGTTCCCATGCCTGCACAATATGCTCTTCTATATGGTTTGGGTGATTTACATCATGATAACGGCATAACACTTCATTTGCGACAGACGGTTCTAAATAGCCTGTTGGCGTATCACAATTTACTTCTATTAATTTTATATCGTCACCATTTACGATAAAATCAAACCTTGTAAAATATGAAAATAAACCATTATGTTTCATTCTCGCCATTTCCCACGCTTCAGCTGGGAATCCAAGTTTTTGAAAATCTTTTGTCGTATTTACAATATATTGATACGTTCTATATAACACATACATGATTTCTTCTGTCGCTTTTGAGATAGCAGTATAAGTTTTTGCTGGCATGCGATACATCCCTGTTGCCATATATTGATTCCATTCTTCATTCTCTAACAGACTAGGCCAAGTGAAACCATTCCTACTAGCCTCTTCTGCAAGTGAAAACCATACTTTCATATACTCTTCTTGCTCTCGTTCTGTATACATTACTCCATTACCCTTTCGTTTTAGGATCCTACTGGCGCTTTTGCGTTTCCAATTCCACTTGAACCAGAGTTTACTTTCGGTGTTGGCGTATTTGTATCTGGTGTTACTTTATTGGATGGATTTGGCTGCTGTTTATTTAAATCTACTTTATTGGAAATATTATTATTACCGTTAGAACCACCAGAATAACCACCGCTACTACCGCCACCTGTTCTACGCTCATCTTTTTCACGATATGGAATAACATTATTTGCATACGGTTTCTTCATTAAATTTGGTTTTGCTGTATAATTCATATTTGAAGTTCTACTCGCTAATAAATATCCTGCTACAAATGGAAGTATTGGTAAATGAGAGTTTTCATGATAAGATGAAAATGACGGATTATTTTCCTTGCATAACTCATCTGTCTCTACATTTTCATTGGTTGGGGCTTTATCATCACAATTTAATGTTTCTTGTTCATTTCTTTGTTTTGCACCATCTGTTTTAACAGCTGTACTTTCTTGCTGAGCAGTTTCTTCTTCATAATCACCACAACCTGTTAATAAAAAAGATGACACCCCTATTGAAGTAGCTATTTTTATAAACTTACTTTTCTCCATTCTCACGTGTTATACACCCATCTTCTTTTATCTATATTTTTCCAGATACCTATATTATATAATGAAATTATTATTTTTTTCAAACTATATTCAATATGTACAATTAGATATTTTCATGCTATTTTTCCATGTAACAATGAAATCTTTCTATCCCTGGATATTTTTCTCCTAAACTTTTAACTTGAAAACCAATTCTTTTATAAAATTCTACCGCCCCATCGTCTGTCTCCGCTTCTATATAAGTCAATTGGTATACTCTTATAATCTCTTTAATCATTTGTAGTGCAATTCCTTTTTGACGATAATCTGGAGCCACTGCTATATGACATATTCGTGCTTTAGTTTCTCCGATTATTTCAATACCTAGACAAGCTTTTTCTTCATATTTGTACAAAGTCCCTTTATTACTTTGATAAAATATTATTGCCTTCTTTAAGCTTATTTCATTTCGACCGACGGCATATTGTAGCACATTTAATATTGAATCTTTTTCAATTTGTTCAACGCGATGTATATTCATACTTTCATCCCTTTCTATGAAAAAAGACTAGCTCTTAATAAAAAGAGCTAATCTCATTACGCCGTTATTTTTTCTTCTTTTTTTACAACGACAGCCACATAACTATGAAGTATCATTCCAATAATAACGAGACTCATACCAATCCAAGATAATGATGACGGAATTGGTGCAGATAACCAGATCAGCTCTCCTACTAGCGCAAATAAAACTTCACCAGACTGCGTCGCTTCCACTGTTGCTAATTTTTGCGGATCATCTTTCACAAGATCTGTTGCAAAGAAAAATAATACTGTCGCGATTAACCCAGAGCTAACTGCTACAATAAAACATTGAAGAACTTGGCTACTTGACGGTAATCCGCCAGTTGATACTTGGTAACCAGATAATAAAAACCAAAATGGTAAGCTTGATAAAGTCATACCGAGTACTCGCTGAAATACATCTAATTCCCCTTTACAAACTTGCATCATTTTTCTATTTCCAAGAGGATACGCAAATGCTGCAATAAGTACAGGAACTACACATAAAACGGTTTCACGAATACCTAATGAAGAAGCATGTTCTACTTGCATGAGAACAACACCGAATAAAATAATGCCCGACATAACTAATTCCTTCATCGGAAGTTTTTTATGTAGTGGATCCACCGCAAAAAATGGTGTTAACAAAATCCCTGCAACGATTGTAATTTGCCATGTTGATGCAACAAGCCAACCTGGTCCGAACGCTCCAGCAAAACTAAGTGGTGCATAAAAGAGACCAAATCCAACGATACTCCACACTAACCATTCTTTCGGATTGTTTTTCATATATTGAAAGAGTTGCTTTAAGTTCCCTCTATACATAACAATAAGTAATAGCATTGGAACCATAAAATAATACCGTAATGATGCACTCCAAATCCAGCTTCCACCTTCTAAGTCCATTGCCCTGTTTAAAACAAAAGTAAAGGCAAAGAAAAAGGATGCCAATATCCCTATAACAATTGCTTTCATTGTAAAACCCCTTGTATTTAATTTTTTATCTCTATGACATATATTTTAGTATACGCGATGAAAAATCTACATTCAAACTTACATTTCACTTTGGGATGATGAAGGAATTGTAGTAGATTTACATGGGAATAAAGTGCATTGGTATGAAATCGAGGCCATTACATATCAAAATTTTCAAGGGTCAAAATCTACTTTAATCTCGCCCCACTATACTCACCATGAAAATATACGCATCCGCTATAAAAGATGGCTACCAACTATTGCACATTCAATTTACTGGTTTTCTATTGAGAAACCAAAAGATTATCATAAAAATTTAATGATAGCTTGGGAAGAAAAGCGAACGAATAAAAACAAACGCCTCCTTTAATTATTATTTAGGGGCGTTCGTTCATTCAAAAATTAAAGAATCTGTAGTTTATATTCTCTGTATAATTTCTTCAATCGACTTATATGGGCTTGATGATACCGATTATGATCTGCTATATGCCATATTCCCCATCTTATTGTCGCAGTTTCCCCTTTTTCATACAAAACTTCCCGCGTTAAATCAGTTTCTGTTAGTTTCATACATTCTTCATAAAACAATTTTTGCACTGCTTCATAATCTTGCATTAACTCTTGCAATGTGTTTTTTCTTAAACTTGGTAATTCTCCTACTTCATTTAACATAGGACCATATTTATTTTCAAATGCTGGCGGAACATCTTCTCCCTTGAAACGATACACCCAATGTAAATCAACAACTGCTAAATGCTGAAGTAACTGCCCAATACTATTTTCATTATTTTCAGACCCTTTATAGGATAGTTCGTTCTCTTCAGTACCTTCGACTAACCTTTGCAATCTATTAAACGTATCAGCAACCGTCGCATACAAAATCGCTACTTGAGGGTCCATATTTCTTTCTAAATAGAGATCTTTCATACAAAACTTCCTCTCTTAAAAGAACAACACCATATGTTCATCATCACTATACACACCATTCATTTTTATAGCCCTTTTTCAATTCCGTATGTTTTAAATCCCATTGATTCATATAATCGTTTGGCTGGTTCGTTCGTTGACACAACCCCTAAATTCAATTGCTCTAGCTTCATCTCTTTTGCCCTTTCAATTGCTTTACGTATTAAATCACGTGCAAGACCACTTCTTCGATTTTCAGTATCTACATACATTGCAACGATATGTCCTTTATGCTTATATGCGTCTTTTTCTTCTGTTAATAAAGTAACTACCCCAACTAAACAATTTTCATTATTAAAAGCACCAAATGTAAAACTACTATTGGATGAAAGATTACTAGCAACTCGTTCAAGAGGATTTTCTTGACGTACTGCTTCTTCATAAGTCGTTATAAATGCTTCTGGATTTACTTGTAATGCTTGTAAACGTAACTCCCAATATTGTTTTGCATCCGCTTTTGTAAGTAATCGAATCATTTTATCTTCCCCTTTTTAATTTACATAATATTTTTATAGGCTACTTTTTGATTCATACTCTTCTTTTAATATACTGTAACGATTGCGATGAATGAACTTCCCCTGTCTCAATCGATCATTTCTCATTAACCCTTCGCATACAAATCCGGCACTTTCATAACTCTTTTTAGCTTTTGTATTATCTTCATCTACACGTAACCAAATTTTCTCCAATTCAAACTGAGAAAAACCTATTTGTAACATGCTGTTTAGAGCTGCCATTCCAAATCCTTTACCCCAATAGTCTTTATTTCCAATCGCAATTCCTAGTTCAGCATTTTTATTTGTTTTATCAAAATTTTTAAGGTCTACCCATCCAATATGTATACCTGCCTCAGTAACGATTGCCCTTTGTTCATAACCATTTTTTCGGCTTATACAAGCTTCAATCCAGTTTCTCGTATCTCCACGAGTGAATGGAGGATATCGATCTGGTACGACTAAATGCTTTATTACATCTCTATCTAATGACCATTGATAGCGATCTTCTACATCATCTAGTGTCAATTCTCTTAATTGAACATATGGTACATTCATTTTTCTCGCCCCTTTTTATTTACCAATAGAAAATCCTTCGAACACTCTTCCACCATACTGTTCTAACGTCTTTTCTATAAAATGAATTAATTCATTTTTCTCTCCCGTTTTATAAAAATGATCAAAAGCGGCTACAAATTTGTTTGCATATTGCTCATCATATCTTCTTAGCACTCTAATAAACCATTTTGAACTCCCAAGCCACTTACCATTTACTCTTAATACATATTCATGTACTAAATCCGCTAATAAATTAGCGATAAACAATTCTTCTTCTCTTTTTGTTGCACCAATAAAGTCATCTAAAGTATCTGTAATAAAATATCGCTTCTGCTTAATCGTTTCTTCGGACCATTTAGCTGGTCCTTTATGTAGTAAATCATTCGCTTCTTTTTTTAATTTCTCAATAATTTCCTTTTCCCCTTTTAATGCAATCCCTTCTGAAACTAATTGTGGTAACGACGGTCTCCCTCGATCACAATCCATTTTGAAAAAGGTTTTATATGTTTCAAAATTATGAACAAACACCTCAACAGGCCATCCATTACTATAGAAAGATTCTCTATAGCAAGAAGTTAAACTTTGGTCAACTATTACAATATCAAGGTCAGATGTTTTTGTCGCTTCTCCTCGTGCAACGCTTCCGCCGAGTAAAGCTACATCACAATTCGGAAATTGTGATGTAATTATGTTTTGTGCTGCTTCAATTGGTTTCATAACTGTTCCTCTTTTCTTATTTCACTTTCTTTTTTCAGCTCTTTCTCTCGCTTTTTTTATATAGCTTTCTGCATCTGGTGTTTTACATGACGTTGCACCGTGATCAACCTCTACTTTTCCAATTTCACGTGCAATTTCAATCGCTTGTCGCTCTAAGTCTTCATTGCGAATTCCTATTGCGATTAAAGCACTATTCATCGCTTCTTTTTTTCTATTTTTTTCATTATGTATATTTTCTTTAATCTCTTCTAAGTACGGAGAGAAGAAATCATCATGTAACGTTTTATTTTTAATCGCTATATTTGCTAATAAAGACCAGCCAGCTCTTCCAATCCATTCATCATTAGACTTTGTCCACTCTTCCATTCTTTCTATTGCAATTGGCGAAGTACATATAGATTTCATAAGAACATCCATTAAACAGTAATAATCAACATTCTGAATCCAACTATTAAGCTGTTCTGTCGCTATTTTTTTCGGATCTAAAATATAAGTTGCTAATGTCATTGCGTCCATATTGTTCGTTTCCCACAATCCAACTGCTAAATCGTGATCTTTTTTTATCTTCTTTTTTAACAATTTTAAATTCGCAAAACTAACTCCAAATAGCGGCTCTTTCGCTCCGTGGTTTTTATACGTTTTTCGATTTTGTTCTGTTCCATATTCCTCTAGTTGCCGCATTACTTCCTCAAGTAGCATATACCCACCTCTTTATCTTTTATGTTGACTGTATATATGTATGTACGATATATTCTACATTACTTTTTGGTTTTCCTATATTTATTTTGAAAGTACGGTATGTGAAATTTCTAAACATCGCACAGCTACACCATCAAAAAACTGTATGTTTAACATGTACAGTTTTTTGATGGTAACAATTTTCCGTAGAATAAAATATTTTGTTTTTCGTCCGCTTCTTGTAAATATTTATTAATCATTCCAAGTGCTGCCCTATCCTTAATTGATCCTGTAGGGTTATGCCATTCACATTTAGCATAGATAGAAAGGTTCTTCGTTTCTTCGCATTCTAATTTAATGAGAGGTGTATTCCCGACATTTTTAGAAAACTCATACAAATGTTTTAATGTCATACTTCTATACCTCCTGCATAAATGATATTGATTACATTTATTCTTAACCAAAATACTTTCTACAATTTAATAACTCTCTTAACTAAATCTTCTTATATAAAAATCCCTACAAACGCTGTAGGGATTTATGTCTAAATCATTTTGTTACACTCTATTTCATATGAAAATAGTTTCCTTATTCAGATGCATTCATAAGCACAATTCTCCAACCATCTGGATCCTCTATTGTGGTTCCTTTCTCTATCCAATACGGGTTTTCTGGTTCCACCTCATGATAGCCCATATTACTTAATCGATTCACTATCTTTTCAATTTCATCTTTATTAGGCATATAAAAAACTAGTAAATTATCTTTTGTCGGTGCCGGACATGGACTTCCATTAACATGTGTAGTAAACTCCAAATGATACTCTTCATCTGGTAATCCAAACATAACCCCGTCATATCCTTCGTGATTTTGAAATTCCCCTATACGTTTTAGTCCTAATCCTGTTTCATAAAAACTGATCACTTCTTCAAATTTATCTGTTGGTCTTGCAATTCTAAATCGAACCCAATTCTTCATGCAAATCTCCTCCTTTTCATTTTTCAAAGCTTTATAGTAATTAGTATAAGTTACATATATTCCCTTTAACATCCCTCATTAGTGTGAGCTTCCTAAGTTGAAAGACCTATTAGTTAATAAACAATAGGACTTTAGTATAATTTGCTATTTTGCATTGTTTCTAATGTTATCCATGACTGCCCAATTTGATTAACATATGGCCTTTCCTCATTACAAATTTTACAGCGAGAAGGTGCTTATTCATTTTCGGGATACTGTACTCCACATGTAGTGCAAATATAATTATTCATATTCCCGCTCCTTTTTTCATGTAATTGTTTCTTTATCAATATTTTAATAAAAATCAAAAATATTCGAATCAATAATTGGAACGAAAACGAAGTGATACGAAAGTATGATTTGGTGATTGAAAGTTTAAATAATAAAGTTTAAATTCATTCTATTTTTCAAAACTGCAATTGATATAAAATCTTGCATACTTTTGAGTAAACTTTTTTACACTTGTAAAAAAGTTTTTTTGCATTTCCCTACCTATAATTGCTAATATAGTAGAGTAGAACTTTTATAGAGAGAAGGAAAATTATGCACAATGGAATTCGAATGACAACTTTAGTAAAAAGGGCTATGTTAGTTTGTGCGGGGGTATTATTCACATACGAAGTGGCTTTTGGATCAGTACATACTGCTCTAGCTAGTACAGAGGATGAAGCAAAATCTGTTCAACTTGTAAGTGAGATTCAAACATCTCTTGCTCCGAAAGAAGCTCCAAAACATTATAACGGGCAAGTTAGAAAAGTCGCTTATTTAACATTTGATGATGGTCCTGGAAAATACACAGCTGAGCTTTTAGATATGTTAAAGAAAGAAAATGCAAAAGCAACATTCTTCCTAATTGGTTCAAACGTAAAAGCTTTCCCTGATCTTGTAAAACGCGAAGATGCTGAAGGCCACTACGTTGGGATGCACAGTATGACTCATAACTACAAGAAACTTTACACTGAAGGTCATTACGTAGATGAAATGAAGGAAGACCAAGGCTTAATCGCTGGTGTTTTAGGTAAATCACCAGTATTAACTCGTCCATCTTACGGCTCTATGCCAGGATTAAACGAAGCTCTTCGCAACAAAGTTGTAGAAAATGGCTTAAAAGTTTGGGATTGGACAATTGATTCTTTAGACTGGAAATATAACAAAATGCAAGTTGATGCTGCATCTGCTAAAATTGTAGAAAACGTTCTAGCTCATTCTACAAATCCAACAGAAGTTATCCTTATGCATGATATTCATCCACAATCAGTAAAAGCAGTACCTGGAATTATTAAAGGACTGAAAGAAAAAGGATATGAATTAGAAGCGTATAATGAGAACGAACACTTCCCATTAAACTTCTGGCATGATAATCGTATATAATGAAAAGACTTGATTCCCTCTAGTAGGTTATCAAGTCTTTTTTATCGTTTTTAGAATTTCCTTATAGAGAAAACCTATACACGCTTGCACCATATCAATAGTATACGTCCCTTTCCTTTTATCAAATAAATTTAACTTTGAAATATCACATGCTATCTTTAACCTAGTTTAAATAAGTAGATGTTATATAATCGTATTTATAGTGCAAACTGAAGAAGCTTGGAATCAATTTAAGAAAGAAACGCGATAAGTAAAAAACTACAAAAGCGACTTATTCAAAATAAAAACATACATATCAGAATACAGTCAAAAAAGGATTGAATATACAATTTCAATCCTTTTTTTATATTATCAACACTTTAGCACATATTACTCTTAAGGAGTGATATGTATATGGATTTTCTTTCATCTGAATATTTGTCTGCCTTGCTTGCCATTATTGTAATCGATTTAGTGTTAGCCGGAGATAACGCCATTGTAATTGGATTAGCAGCAAGAAGATTACCGAAAGACCAACAAAAGAAAGTTATCATTTGGGGAACCATTGGAGCAATCGCTATTAGGGCCCTCGCTACCTTAGTTGTCGTTTGGTTATTAAAAATACCTGGATTACTCCTAATTGGTGGTGTACTTCTTATTTGGATCGCTTACAAGCTGATCGCTGAGGGCAAAAATCATGATATTAAAGCCGAAGAAGGATTTTGGTCTGCTATTAAAACCATTATTATTGCTGATGCGTTAATGGGCATTGATAATGTACTCGCTGTTGCAGGAGCTGCCCATGGTAACTTTTCTTTAGTAATCATCGGACTATTAGTGTCTATTCCAGTAGTCGTATGGGGCAGTACATTAATTTTAAAATGGGTGGATCGTTTTCCTGTCATCATTACGATCGGAGCAGCCGTTTTAGCTTATACTGCCGCGAAAATGATTGTAGATGAGAAGTGGTTCGCTGGATTTTTCGAAAGTAACCCTTTCGTTAAATGGGCATTTATCATTATTATCATCGTCGGTGTAGTTTTCTTCGGAAAGGCAAAACAAAAAGCAACAGCTGGTTCTGTCTCATAATGATGGTATATTTACAAATAAAAGGCGCTATTCATATGAATAGCGCCTTTTATTATTTAGCTTCCCCTTCCGGAGTCGTTTTTACCTTTGTTTTGTTTTTATCACGGTTGTTATAGTTATACTTCGAACGATCTACTGGAGTGAATCCTTCCGGTGTGTAGAATCGTAATAAGTCACCATTTACGACTTGGTCAGAGTATTTTAGTGAGTTTTGAACCATTTGTTCATTTTTCTTTATTTCATCTGTAAATTCTACAGGTTTTCCAGTAGTTGTATCATAGTATTTGCCGTTTAGTGCAGTAACTGTTGGGCTTACGTAGTTACCGTTACGGAACGCAACGACTTGTTTATGATCTGGTGATAATAAATCAGAACCGAATTGAACATAATTCTTTGTATCTGTACCTAGTAAGTGTAATAGCGTTGGAAGAACGTCAATTTCACCACCATATTGATGTTGTACGCCACCTTTCACTCCTGGTACACGAACGATTAATGGTACACGTTGTAACTGTGCATTTTCAAATGAGTTCATTTCTTTACCCATTACTTTTGACATTGCTGCGTTATGATTATCTGAAATGCCGTAATGGTCTCCGTACATAACAATAATTGAGTTATCATATAAACCAGATTGTTTCAAGTAATCGATGAAGCCTTTTACAGATTCGTCTAAATAGCGTGCTGTTTGGAAGTACGTATCTACTGATGAATCACCTGTTGTTGCTGGTTCAATCGTTGCTTCTGCCTTATCGATTGGATAAGGGAAATGGTTTGATAACGTAATAAACTTCGTATAGAACGGTTGTTTCAACGTTTGTAATAATGGAATAGATTCATTAAAGAACGGTTTATCTTTTAATCCGTAGTTTACTACGTCTTTTTCATTCATATCGTAGTATGACGCATCAAAGAATTTATTAAAACCAAATGATTTATAAATATCATCACGGTTCCAGAATGTTTTGTAGTTACCGTGGAATACTGCTGATGTGTATCCTTGTTGTCCTAAAATAGCTGGTGCTGATTGATACGTATTATGAGATTTCGTTGTAAAGACAGAACCTTGCGGTAAACCAAACATTGAATTCTCTAACATAAACTCCGCATCAGATGTTTTCCCTTGTCCTGTTTGATGGAAGAAGTTATCAAAATAAAGTGTATTCGCATCTTTTGTAAATGAGTTTAAGAACGGTGTAACTTCTTGACCATTTAATTTGTAATCAATTAAGAAGTTTTGGAATGACTCTAAATGAATGTAAATTACGTTCATTCCCTTTCCTTTACCGAAATACTCAGGATTTGGACTTGCATAAGTTGATGTTAAATAATTTCGTACTTCTGTCATATTATCACCATCAGCTAATGCTCGTTCTGTCGATGCTTTCGCACTTTGAATTCCATCATAAATTGTGTAGTTGTATGCACCTAAATATTTCACAATATAATTACGGTCAAACGTTCTTGTTAATAATTCAGGACGGTCAGACTCTGCAAGACCTAAGTTAACACTGAATAATAAAATACCTGCTACAAATACTAGAGATAATTTATGCTTCGCAACACGAATTGGTTTTGGATTTGCAAATTTTGTTGCGACTAACACAATTAATATAATCGTGTCTAAGAAGTATAATGGATCATAAAGATGTAGCAATGCAAGAATACTACCACCTAAATCTCCAAAGTTATTCGTTTGTGTTAATGTCGGGAACGTAATAAAGTCACTGAAAAAGCGATAGTATACTACGTTTGCGTATAAAAGAATCGACAATAACAAATTAATGATAATTAACCAAATATAAGATCGTTTCCCTTTTGCAAATAATGCTAGTCCTAAAAATAGAACTGCTGAACTAAGCGGGTTAAAAAACAGCAAGAATTTTTGGATTGTGTTTGAAATTCCTAAATTGAATTCTGTTACATAAGCTGCATATGTTTTGAGCCACAATAAAATAACGGCAAACAGAAAGAATCCAAAATGATTGCTTAACACACTTTTGCTCTTTAATAAGAACTGTTTCATTTCTCCACCTCTTTTGATCATCCAAGGCTTATTTTTTTATAAGTCTGTCTCTCTATTCAAATTTTCTTCTTCAAATAGATTATCTTTATTTAACTATATGAAGAATATTAGTAATTATAATTTGAAGCTAGTATTTATTCAACTATTTCTTTCTAGACATTTTGACCTTGGTTTCTATTTAACAAAATAAATTTGTAACATTTCCTGTTTTCTCCCAAGATTCATCCACTAATTATGACACCCCATACTATATACCTTTATAAACTCATTCGCAAACTATTCTATCTCCAAATTTGGTACATATTTCACATGACAAAATAATACGATTTGATTATATTACTCCACTTACATTTCCCTTCTTCAACTAACTCTTTAAATCTTAAAGTCATTACATCCCTTCCATACATGAAAGAATTCTCCTGTTCATTAATATTATATTTGAATAATTATTCATTTGACCGACCAGCGATGTTACATTTTCTCGACAAAAAAACTCGCTCTAAAAAGAGCGAGTTTTTTCATTATATATTATTGACCTTTGTACATTGCATCTACTTGTTTTTGAAGTTCCTCATTTTCTAAGAACTCATCATAAGTAGCCTCTTTATCGATTACACCGTTTGGTGTTACTTCGATAATGCGGTTTGCAATTGTTTGCACGAACTGATGGTCATGAGATGTGAATAAGATTGTACCTTTGAATGCAATTAAACCGTTGTTTAATGCTGTAATTGACTCAAGGTCTAAGTGGTTCGTTGGATCGTCAAGTGTGATTACGTTCGCACCACTTAACATCATTTTAGATAACATACAACGAACTTTTTCGCCTCCAGATAATACAGAAACGTTCTTCTTAACTTCTTCACCTGAGAATAACATACGGCCTAAGAAACCACGTAAGAAGCTTTCAGACTCATCTTGTGGAGAGAATTGACGTAACCATTCAACTAAGTTGTAATCACTGTTCTCAAAGTACTTAGAGTTATCTCTTGGGAAGTAAGATTGAGAGGTTGTAACACCCCATTTGAATGAACCGCTATCCGGCTCCATTTCACCCATAAGAATTTTAAATAATGTTGTCATCGCAATATCGTTACGGCCGATAAATGCAACTTTATCACCTTTATTTAAAGTGAAGTACACATTATCTAACACTTTTTCACCATCAATTGTTTTAGAAAGACCTTCAACAGTTAATAAGTCATTTCCTACTTCACGCTCAGGTGTGAAGCCAACGAATGGGTAACGACGTGATGACGGTCTAATATCATCTAATGTAATTTTGTCTAATAATTTTTTACGAGAAGTTGCTTGTTTCGCTTTAGAAGCATTTGAACTAAAGCGTGCAATGAAGTTTTGTAACTCTTTTACTTTCTCTTCTTTTTTCTTATTAGCATCTTGTGTTAATTTTAAAGCTAATTGGCTTGACTCATACCAGAAGTCATAGTTACCAACATAAAGTTGAATTTTACCGAAATCAAGGTCAGCCATGTGCGTACATACTTTATTTAAGAAGTGACGGTCATGGGATACTACGATAACTGTGTTTTCAAAGTTCATTAAGAAGTTTTCTAACCATTGAATCGCTTTTAAGTCCAAGTGGTTGGTAGGCTCATCTAATAATAGAATGTCAGGTTGACCGAATAAAGCTTGAGCAAGTAATACTTTTACTTTCTCTGCCCCAGTTAATTCTGACAATTTCTTATCATGAAGGTCTTCACCAATACCTAAACCTTTAAGAAGAATTGCAGCTTCTGACTCAGCTTCCCAACCGTTAAGCTCAGCGAACTCACCTTCAAGTTCAGCAGCGCGCATTCCATCTTCATCACTAAAGTCTTCTTTCATGTAAATAGCATTTTTCTCTTGCATTACTTTGTAAAGTTGCGTGTGACCCATAATTACTGTTTCTAATACTGGGAACTCTTCATATTCGAAGTGGTTCTGTTTTAATACTGCTAGACGCTCACCTGGCGTAATATGTATGTCACCTGTTGATGGTTCAATTTCTCCAGATAAAATCTTTAGGAATGTAGATTTACCAGCACCGTTTGCTCCGATTAAACCGTAGCAGTTACCTGGCGTGAATTTTATGTTAACATCTTCAAATAATTTGCGATCCGCGAAACGCAAACTAACGTTACTTACTGTAATCATTTGTGTCCTCCTACTAATACCGCTTATTTCAGCGTTTTCTCACCGATTGTCTTAAAAAATCGCATATTACGACTCAATTATTGTAGACTATAGCTATTATATAGTAGAAGCTGGATGAATAGCAACGGTTGATTACCTTTCTACAATGAAATCGGATAGTTTTTGTCCATTCCCCTAGCTATTGTATGTATATCATCGACCTCTTTCTCATATAACCTTTCACTGCTCATTCTGTAATATATCGGATTCATTTTCATCTGAAATATTATATACCGAAAAAACTGTAGAGAAATCATTCCCTACAGTCTCTTCTTATTTCGTATTTATTATTTTTTCTTTGTAACTCTTCATTTTACTCGTTAACCCTATTAACGCCGGTAGTAATATCGGCATCACAATTAAAGCTAATAGAAGAAGTGCAACACCAACTACTGACGCAACTTGTATAAGTGTTAATACACCTGATGGAATTAATGCTGCAAATGTCCCGCCTAAAATTAGCGCAGCTGATAATACAACTCCTCCTATATGACGAGATGCAGTTACAATTTTCGTTACCGAATCCCCTTCTATCTCGTTATAGCGCATCATTACGAAAATACTATAATCCACTCCTAAAGCGACAATCATAATGAAGCTAAAGAATGGAACATTCCAGCTTAATGACTCTACATGTAATACATGTGCACTAATTTGTTCGCTTATACCGAGTGATGCAAAGTACGCCAATAGTAATGAGCCAATAATAAATATTGTGTTTAGTAATGAGCGTGTAATTACGATTAATACAATCGCAATGCCAATCAACATAATCGTAGCTGTACGTAAGAAATCTTGCCCTGTTACTTCTTTTAAATCAACGTTTCTAGCTGTTGTTCCGCCAATTGCTGTTTTCGCATCATGTAATTCCGTTCCCTTTACAGTGCCATCGATTGTTTTATTGATTTCTTGAATAATTGGCATCGCTTCTTTTGAATACGGATTTACATCTAAAATGATAGTCATTTTAGCAATTTTTCTATCCTGTGACATGTACGTGTTCAATGCTTTTTGGAAATCTTCTCCCTCTAGCACTTCTTTTGGAATATAAAACTTCTCAGAGCTCTTCGATTCATTGAGCTCCCCTAAATATTTCTGTGCGTCATGCAGGCCATTACTTACTTTTCCAAGCCCTTCTGTACTTTTAGATAAACCAGATTGTAATTGCCCCATCTTTTCTTGCAGGTCTTTAAGGCCCGTTAAAAGTTGTCCTTGCCCATCGTTTATTTTCGTTAATCCAGATTGTAACTCAACTGATTTATTTGCAATTTGTTTTGAACCTGAAGAACCTTCATTTAATCCATTTTTAAGATCGGCTGCTCCCTTTTGTAACTTATTAACTCCATTGCTCATTTCTTTTAAGCCGTTATCCACTTTCAGTAACGATTGATTCGCTTCTTTAAATGAACTCATCGCCGTTTTGTGCTGCGTTGCTAATTGATTTAATTCATTTGAAAGTACGCTTAATTTCTTTTGAGCCTCTTTAGCAATTCCTATCGTTTGTTGTATGTTTGGATCATTCGCTAATTCCGGTTTCGTTTGAACGAAATTGGTCATTAACATTTCAATTTGTTCATACCCCTTTTTCGCACCATCAATCGCTTGAGAAATACTTCCGAAGTATTGATCGTAAGAGTTTAAACCTTTTTCTAACTGTGCATAACCAGCATGCAGCTGCGACGTTGCATTAGATAGAACATTTATATTTTCGTTTACTGAAGCTAAACCACTCTCAATTTGCTGTGCTCCTTGTACACCGTCGTTTATGCCATTTGATAATTGATGTAAAGCTGTTCCTAATGCTGATACCCCGTTTTTCGCCTCGTTCGTTCCATCAATTAATTTTTGAACATTCGCAAGACTATTTGAATCATTACTTCCCATTGTATTTTTCGCATCCGTTAATCCATCATTAATTTCCTTTATGCCACCATCGGCATCTCCTAATCCTGTATTCAATTCTCCCGCTTGCTTATTTAAATATAATTCTTTTATCTTCTCACCAGTTGGACGTGTTGGTGCATATACTTCTGACACACCTTTAACTTTCGAAATTTTATCAGTTAATTCATCTAAAATTTGTAGAGAAGTTCCTTCATCCAGCTTTTTATCAGATTGAATGACTAATGTACTCGGTGAAGAGAAACCAGGCGGAAAATGATCTTCTATTACGTTAATACCCATCTTGGATTCATACTTATTATCCACTTCAAATAAATCATTGTAATTAAGTGTATTAGAGTATTTTAATACGAAAGGAATCGATATTACGAATACGATGATTAAAGCGACAAATGGCCTTGCTACTGAGTTTTTCGCAAAGAATCCCCATAAGCGACTATCCTCATGACCTTTAAATGTTTTAACTGGATAAAACATTCCTTTTCCTAAAAGCACCATAAAAAATGGATTTAAAGTCGTTAATACGAGTAATAATACTAAAACACCAATTGCTACCGCTGAAGTAGATTGATATAATTTAAAACTTGCTAACGCAAGTGATGCAAAACCAATTAGCACCGCTATTCCGCTATATAATACAGTTTTACCTGCTGATTTGAATGTTTCTTTCGTAGCTAAAAATGCATTTTCTTGTTTACTTAATTCTTCTTTAAACCTCGTATATAATAAAATGTTATAATCTGTTCCTACCCCAAACAGGACGACGACTACGAACACTTGTGTAAAGTTTGAGAATGGAAAATTAAATTGATCTACAAGCTGGGCAATAATCCCCATTGAAACTAAATACGATATACCAACTGTAAGAAGAGAAACAATTGGAACAACTGGTGAACGGAATACGAGGATTAATACTACAAGAATGAAAATGATTGAAATAACTTCTGTCTTTTTCACTCCCTCTTGAGAGGATTTAAGAAAATCACCCGCTATTAAGTCACTTCCTGTTAAATACGTTTTTACCCCTTTCGTTTGCACTTTTTCATGAAGATTATTTGAAACTTTTGATATTTCACCATGTTTTTTATCTATCGATATTTGCGTTAAAATAGTCGTATTATCTTTAGAAACTAATTGTTTCTCCAAGTCTTTATTGTCCAAATGTGAAACAACTTCCTTAATTCCTAATTGCTCTTTTTCATTTTGCAGGGCGTTGATTGTTTTTGTTATTTCCTTTTTTTGTTCATCTGTTAAAGCTGCCTTATTGCCACTATTAAAAACGGCTATAATTTCATACTTTTCAACCCCTTCTTTATCCATCTCTTTCATCATCTTGTCAGCAATACTGCTTTGCTTTGTATTAGGGATTGTAATTTTCCCTTTTTCTTTCACTAATTGATCCATATTAGGCATCGTTACGACCATTGTAATAGTAATAACTATCCATAATAGAAAAGATAAACTTCGCCAACTTTTTAACTTGCTCATTTGAATCATCTCCCAATATGAAATTCACATGTGGAATGAATATTCATTTCTACTCTTTTGAAAACAATTTTCGGAATGAACGTTCATTCCTATCATTCTATTAAATTATTAATTAACTTTATTAAACTAGGTAAATCGGAATGAATATTCATTCCTTCGGTTATAAAGATTTATTATCTCCTGTTATTCTTTTTCATACCTTTTTTCGGAATGAATGTTCATTCCTGTCCTTATAACGCTATAGAATCAAATGATTCTAATAGCATTCCAACAACTTTCTTCCAATTCCTTTACCAATTCATCTGTATATTCTAACTGCCCTGTTTCCATTACTTTAATTAATTTTTCTATTGGTTGATATACAATAATAATTAAAGCAATTGGTGGTAATGGACGAAGCAAACCTTTTTCGATTCCATCTTCAATCAAGTTCATGAAGAAACCCATGAAGTCCTCGAATATTTCATTACTATGTTCATCTAGAAAATAACTATCACAGTGAGAATTTGTAAAAAGAAAAGCATCTGCATTTTGTCTCGCAAATTCAAATAAACGGTTGTATGTATGGCTAAACTGTTCACGAATATTTGCGTCGACCGGGAAATCATTTTTTATTAATTCCGATAGTTGTAAAACACTTTTCGTAAATAAAGAATTAACAAGCGCTTCTTTATTTTCAAAATAACGGTAAATTGTACCTGCACCTACTTTTGCTTTTTCAGCAATCATGGGAATTGTTGTACCATCATAACCTCGTTCTGCAAAAAGTTGTATTGCAGCATCAAAAATATCTTCTTGTTTGTTTTTAGCCATTTTTCCACCTCAATTTCCAGGAATGAAAATTCATTCCGTTTTTAATTATAAATTAGATGCGCTAAAAGTCAAGTGTGTGGCAAAGTATAGCTGTGATTTTTTATCCCCTATTTATGAATGAAATTATATGAGCGATTTTCTAGATATATTGGCGCAATTTAAAATTATATCAGCGATTTTCAGGATATATCAGCGAAACTCTAATTATATCAGCGATTCTCAGGATATATCAGCGAAACTCTAATTATATCAGCGATTCTCAGGATATATCGACTTAACGAAAGAAGTTCACAATATAAGAGGAGGCTATCCCAAAATTTCACTTGGGATAGCCCGCCTTCATACATGCAAATTAAAAGAAATCATAAATAAACGGCTTACGCACTGGTACTAAATTCTCAAATGATCGTATTGCCTCGTCACTTCCACTAATGAATTCAAGTTCATTTAGTTCTAATGGCCGTTTATATCCAAGCATTATTGCCGATAACGCAGTTATATCCAGTTTAATTCCTTTTTCAGTTTTTTCTTCTACAATTGTTATTTCATGATTTGCAAGTCTCACTGTTATGTTATTCCACGGAGCAAATGCATCTGTAATGTTTAGGATCACTTCTTGCTTTACATTGTTCCAATTCAACTCATATTGTTTTAAAAACTGCTCCACATCTACAATTCTTCCCATAAAATATGGTTTTATTTCTGTCTTCACGCGTGGCTCTTGCAATGAATATAATAACGATTCGCTTTCACTTACTGTCATTTCAATTTCTTTAATCATAGAATCATGCTGACAAATAAAGTTCCACAGACCATTTCTTGCTTCATTATGCAGTGGTACAAATTCTTCTACTGTCATTTTATAGTTTTCTATTTTGTATAACATGTAACCTGCTGCCTTTTTATTTTCATCATAGTAAATCGCTAATGTTAAATCATCATAAACCGCTTGTAACCACCAGTTCTTCTCTCGAACTAACATACATGAAAAACGTTCTGCAAATGCTTCATAGAGCTTCTCGACTTCTTCTGGATGATTTTCTTTATTAAAACGTTTCACAGTACCATTTACTTGTTTTTTCATCACTAAATCGCTCTTACTCATATGACATTTGAGTAGATTCGCACAAAGTTCCCAGCCGTATTTACGGTAAAATGAAACAGCAAATGGATGTAACATAGAGACTGTAAAGCCATCTTTTTTCATTGTTTGAAGTGAATGTTGAAGTAGCTCTTTTACATACCCACTTCTTCTGTACTCTGGATACGTCGCTACTCCTGCAACGCCACCCATTTTAAATTTTTCTTTACCTATGTAAATATGAAACGGGATGAGGTGTAGTTTTGCAGCTAAGTCTTCCCCTTCCATAATGCCGTATATTTCATGACTTTCCTTCATTTTTGTAAGTTGCTGCTGTAATCGTTCCTCATCTACTGTATATTGAAAAGCGTATTCTGATAAACGTAATGCTTCTCTGAACTTATCTTCTTTTAATTGTATGACATTCATATAATTCTCCTCCATTCCCTGTTTGAATTATATCATAATTCTCACTATTATAATTCGGTAAGTGAAACTACAAGGACGTTTCAACAAAAAAAGCAGATACATCACGTATCTGCTTTCCATCCTTTTTATTTAGCTAATTTTTGAAGTTCGTCAAAGAATGTAGGATATGATACACCTACTGCTTCTGCATCTTCAATAATTGTTTTTCCTTCTGCCAGGCAACCAGCAATTGCAAGCATCATTCCGATACGGTGATCACCATAACTATTTACTGTATTGCCTTTTAGAGCTGATTTTCCGTAAATGATCATACCGTCATCAGTTGCTTCTATGCGAGCTCCTAGTTTCGTTAACTCAGCAACGACTGTATCAATACGGTTTGTTTCTTTTACTTTCAATTCATGTGCATCTTTAATTACTGTAATTCCTTCTGCTTGCGTTGCCGCTAATGCGATTACAGGAATCTCATCGATTAATCTAGGGATAATATCTCCGCCAATTTCAATTCCTTTTAATGAAGATGTTTCGATTGTAATATTTGCAGCTGGTTCTGATGCCCCTTCGTTAATTAGATCTACAGTGAACGTAGCACCCATTTTTTCTAAAACATCAATAATACCTGTACGGGTTGGATTCATCCCTACATTTTGTAATACTAGTTTACTATTTGGGATGATTGCACCTGCTACTAAGAAAAATGCTGCTGATGATACGTCACCTGGCACTTGAATGTCTGTTGCTGTTAATTTTTGTCCACCTGACAACTTCACTGTTTTCCCTTCGCGAGTTACTTTAACACCAAATGCTTCGAGCATTCTTTCCGTATGGTCGCGTGAAATATGTGGTTCTGTAACAGCTGTTACACCTTCTGCACGAAGACCTGCAAGTAAAATAGCCGACTTTACTTGTGCACTTGCAACAGGAGAAATATATTCAATTGCTTTTAAATCTCCGCCACGTATTGTTAACGGTGTAAATGTTCCTTCTTCTCGGCCGTCTATGTTTGCGCCCATTTGTTTTAATGGGTTTGTTACACGCTTCATCGGTCTTTTTGCGATAGATTCATCACCTTGTACGCAAGAGAAAAATGGTGTGTTAGCTAATATACCTGACATTAATCTGATTGTTGTACCAGAATTACCAACATCTAATACAGCTTTCGGTTCTTGTAAACCTTCTAATCCTTTACCAACTACAGTAACCTCATCACCGTTTTGCGTAATTTCTACTCCCATTTCTTTAAAACATGAAATCGTACTTAAACAGTCTGCACCGGGCAAGAAACCTTTAATTGTTGTTTTCCCTTCTGCAATAGAACCGAACATAACAGCACGGTGTGAAATGGATTTATCACCTGGGATTGTAATATTACCATTCAATCCGTTATTAACAGGTTGTATTGTTCTTTCTTTCACGTTTTTCACCTTCTCATTTAAATTGTTTCATAAGTTTGGTATTCTTCTTCTCCAAGCGCTAGCTTTGCTTTCATACGATCTTCTTCCCTTTGGAAGCTAATACGTAATACCCCAAGCAGTCCTTCACGCGCTTCTAATATTTGCAAGTTCGTAATACTAATTTCCTCGCGCGCTAAAATACTCGTAATATGAGCCAATGCCCCCACCTTATCTAATACATCGACGTATAAGTCGTGATAGGCAGGAATTGCCCCTCTCTTTCTTACTGGTAAAGAATCACGGTATTCTTTCGCATCTGCAAAATAGTTTTGAATCTCGCCTGCATCTCCGGTAGAAACTGTTTTATATAAATCTTCCATTTCAGAGATCCACTCTTTTAATAATACCATTAAATGCTCTCGATTTTGCTTTACAATATCACTCCACATTTTTGGACTACTAGATGCGATACGTGTAATGTCTTTGAAACCTCCAGCAGCTAGTTGATGAATGAGCGGATTATCTCCTGCATGTTTCTCAACTTGCTTTACTAAACCTGCTGCGATAAGATGCGGAAAATGACTAACGATCCCTGTTACATAATCATGTTCTTCCGTATTTAAAACAAGAAAATGTGACCCTGTTCCTTTTAACCATACTTTAAGGTCTTCCACTTGTTTATTTGGCACGTGATTCATCGGTGTTAAAATGTAAAATGCATTTTCAAATAAATGTGCCTTTGCACTTTCAACTCCCGTTTTATGAGAACCCGCCATCGGATGTCCACCAATGAAAGAAACATCCTTTGAAAATAAAGCTTCCGCTTCGTTCATAATAGACCCTTTTGTACTACCAACATCAGTCACTATAACATCTTCTCGTAAACGGAATGACGCAAGTTTGTGTAATAGCTTCTTCGTTTCTTCAACTGGAGAAGCAAAAACAATTAAATGTGCCTCTTCACATGCACGCTGTAAATCACCTGCTATTTCATCTACTACGTGTAATTCTTTTGCACGCTCTACTTGCTCTTTAAATATATCGTACCCTGTTATTGTTACATCGTGCTCTTTCTTAATTGCTAATGCGAGAGAGCCTCCTATTAAACCTGTTCCAATTAATACTACCTTTTTACGCATTGGCCTCATCTCGAGACTTATTTTTTTTATTTTCAAAGTGTTGTTTTAACACTGAAATCACTCCTTCATTTTGCTCCCTTGTTCCAACTGTAATACGGACACCATTTGGGAATGGACGAATAATAAATCCTGCATGTGCACAAGCTTCATAAATCTCTCCAGCATTATCTACCGGTAAAAAGATGAAATTAGTTTGTGACGAATAAAATGGTATTTCGTTTTCCTTACAGAAACTCTCGTATTGCTGTAATCCTTCTGTATTCACGTGAACTATTTCTTTAATAAACTCGTCATCACCAAAAGCAATCGTAGCTGCTTTTTGCGCTAATGAAGATACGTTAAATGGTAAACGTACGACATTTAATTTCTCAATTAGCTCTTCCTGTCCAATCGCATATCCAACGCGGAAAGAAGCTAATCCGTACGCTTTAGAAAACGTTCTAAGTACAAGAATGTTTTTATGTTTTTCTAAAAGCGATAATGTCTCTGGGAAATCTTTTGCTGTTACGTATTCATAGTACGCTTCATCAATGACAATTAACGTATTCTCACTAATACCTTCAATAAATTGATTCAATTTTCGATCATTCACATATGTGCCTGTCGGATTGTTCGGATTACAAATCCATACGATTTTCGTATTATTATTTACTGCTAATGAAATTTCGTCTAAATCGTATACACCGTTATTTAAAGGAATTTCTTTCACTTCACAACCTTCAATAATTGCATGATGACGGTACTGCGGGAATGTCGCACCAGCTGTCACGATGTTATCTCCTGCCTTGAGTACTGCACGACTTATGATTTGAATGACTTCATCTAAACCACTACCACAAAGTACTTGTTCCATTTGCACATGCAACTTATCTGCGATTGTTTGACGGAGCGTTGTAGCACCTCCGTCAGGATATAAAGCATGTTCCAACCAAGAATTTTGCAACTCTTCTAAAACTCTCGGTGAACAACCGAATGGATTTTCATTCGATGCTAATTTCACAAACGAATGATCTCCGTACACTTCTTTCATTTGTTCTGGTGATTTACCTGGTTTATATGGTTGTAATGATGATAGTTGATCTTTTACTTGCACGTTAAACCCACCTTTTTATTAAAATTCTTTTGCGTAGTTATTGTGTTGCATAATGTTTTGTTTTAATAATTCCATACGATCTTTTCCGAATTGTTCGACTAGTGCATCTGCAAGTTCCCATGCCACAACAGATTCAGCTACTACACCCGCTGCTGGTACTGCGCAACTATCAGATCTTTCAATACTCGCTTGGAATGCTTCTTTCGTATCAATATCAACGCTTGCTAACGGTTTGTATAAAGTAGGAATTGGCTTCATCACGCCTCTTACGATAATTGGCATACCTGTTGTCATACCGCCTTCTAAACCGCCGGCATTATTCGTTTTTCTCGTGTATCCTTTTTCTTCATCCCACAGAATTTCATCATGCACTTTGCTTCCCGGTTGTCGTGCGGCTTCAAAACCTACGCCGATTTCAGCACCTTTAAATGCATTTATACTCATAATTGCACCAGCAAGTTTTGCATCTAATTTACGATCGTAATGAACGTAACTACCAACTCCAATTGGCATACCTTCTGCAATGACTTCCACAATACCACCGATTGAATCTCCACTACTTTTTGCGTTGTCAATCGCATTCATCATTTCTTGCTCTACTTCTTTATCTAAACATCGAACTGGTGAGTTTTCAGTAATTGTTTGAATTTCTTCAATCGATAAGTTTGAAATATGTTTTGCTTTTACTCCACCAATTTCAAGAACATGTCCTGCAATTTCCACGCCTAATTCGCTTAAAATTTGTTTTGCAACTGCACCAGCAGCTACACGAACTGTCGTTTCTCTTGCAGATGACCGCTCTAATACGTTTCTTATATCACGATGACCATATTTAATTGCTCCATTTAAATCTGCATGTCCGGGACGTGGTTTTGTAATTGTACGTTTCATGTCTTTACTTTCTTTTTCCGAAATTGGCTCTGCACCCATTACTTTCGTCCAATGTTTGAAATCATCATTTTTTACAATTAACGTAATCGGTGATCCAAGTGTCATCCCGTGACGAACACCACTTACAATTTCAACTGTATCTGTTTCAATTTGCATACGTCTTCCGCGTCCATGACCTTTTTGTCTTCTTAATAATTCTTTATTAATATGTTCCGCCGTAAGTGTCAAACCTGCTGGTACACCTTCTAAAATAACTGTTAACTGCGGTCCATGTGATTCTCCAGCTGTAATGTATCTCATTTCTCTTGCCCCTTTACTATTTTTTTGTACAAAAAAGTCCCTACTGAGCGCTCAGTAGGGACGATATTTATCGCGGTACCACCCTAGTTGTAGACTTCTTTCGTCTACCTCTCTTCTTCTTTAACGATCGTTCGACCGTCTTACCCTCCAAAAGTTGTCGGGAAAGATGCTCCAAGGCTGTAATTCATGCTTACCTTTGTACTGATTCACACCGACCATCAGCTCTCTTTAACAGTGAGATAAGCACTACTGTTTCCTCTTCAACGCATATTATGATATGGAATTAAGATAATTTATTTTTGAAACCTTTTAACTCATCCATGAATCTATGGAATTCTGGAATGTCCATTTGTTGTGCAGAATCTGATAATGCAACTGCTGGATCTGGATGAACTTCAGCCATTACTGCATCTGCGCCAATTGCAAGTGCCGCTTTCGCTGTTGGTAATAATAAATCTCTGCGTCCAGTTGAATGTGTTACATCAACGATAACTGGTAAATGTGTTTCTTTCTTTAAAATTGGTACTGCAGAAATGTCTAATGTGTTACGTGTTGCTCTTTCGTATGTGCGGATACCGCGCTCACAAAGAATAATTTGATCGTTACCTTGCGCAATGATGTATTCCGCTGCGTTAATGAACTCATCAATTGTTGCTGCTAATCCACGTTTTAATAATACTGGTTTGTTAACTTTACCTACAGCTCGTAATAAATCGAAGTTTTGCATGTTACGTGCGCCAACTTGAATTACATCAACGTAGTCTAATGCCATTTCAACATCGTTCGGATTTAAAATTTCACTAATAATTGCTAAGTCAAACTCGTCTGCTACTTGACGTAAAATTTGAAGTCCTTCTACTCCTAAACCTTGGAAATCATATGGAGAAGTTCTCGGTTTGAATGCACCACCGCGCATTAATTTTAAGCCTTGGTCTTTCATCGCTTGCCCTACTTGACGAACTTGTTCTAAACTTTCTACTGCACAAGGTCCCATGATGAACGTTTGTGTTCCGTTTCCAATCAATTCACCTTTTACATCAACAATTGTATTTTCTTGTTTCTTTTTACGTGATACTAGTAACGCTTTACGGTTATCATCTTCTTGTAACTCTAAGCTTGCTTTGAAAATCGTTTTGAAAATATGTTGAACTGTTGATGTTTCGAATGGTCCTTCGTTATGCTCTGCAATCATATCAAGTACTTCACGCTCACGTACTGGATCAAAGCGTTTCGTGCCTTGTACTTGCTTTTGCTCTCCAATTTTTTGAACAATTTCACCACGTTTGTTTAAAAGGTGTAATAGTTGTAAGTTAATTTCATCTACCTGTTTACGTAATTGATCTAATTCATGATTTGCCATTTGGAAATCCTCCTCTAATGTTTTAAAAGTATAGTAAGAGAATAAAAAATTCTCTATTTTCTGAACTGACTAATTATACAAATTTATAGTGGAATCGATACCTCTTCTTATTTTAAACTAATAATTCGTACAAAGACATGAACTACTAGTTAAAAACCCACTTTTTTGTACAAAAAAGCCCTACTGATTCAATCAGTAGGGACGATATTTATCGCGGTACCACCCTAGTTGTAGACTTCTTTCGTCTACCTCTCTTCATTGTTAACGATCATCTGACCGTCTTTCCCTTCATAAAGACAATACTATCTTTACTACGAAAAAGATGCTCCAGGACTGTAATTCGCTCTTGTTTATGTACTGGTTTGCACCAACCACCAGCTCTCTGTTACAGGGAAACAACAACTACTGCTTTTCCTTTCAATGCATGACTATTTAATTTTCAAGTTGAACCACTAAAATACAAAAAGTCCCTACTGAATAAATCAGTAGGGACGATATTTATCGCGGTACCACCCTAGTTGTAGACTAACTTTCCGTCTACCTCTCTTCACTGTTAACGATCAATTGACCGCTTTTTCCTCATAAAGACAAACTATCTTTATTACGAAAAAGATGCTCCAAGACTGTAATTCATGATTATCCCTGTACTGGTTCACACCAACCACCAGCTCTCTGTTACAGTAAGACTAACCACTACTGTGATCTCTTCATTGCACTTTGTTTATTCAAATGTTTTTGAAATTGAATAAGTATGATTCGTATTATAGAACGCTTTTCAAAACACTGTCAACAACTTTTTATATATTTTTTAAAATTCCACTTTCGTCCTATAATTCTTTTTGTAAATCACCCATTACAATTCCTATGCGAATCATTTCATTTTCTAGTAAATGTAAAACATATTCCTCTACTTCATACTGAACTAATAATTCTTTTATTTGTATGATTTCTTTTTCAAATAAAACGGCTTCGTGACATGTTTGTAGTAAAATAAAAAACACATTTGCAAACATTTCTTTATGCGCTTTCATACTTTCTTTTTTATGAAGCATTTCAATCAATAACTGCTTCATTTCCTCACCTGTACATTTACCATGTACACTTGAAAATGCACGAGACATAATACATAGTCCTTTTTCTAATATTTCATCCATGTATAAAATAATACGTAAAAGCATCACATATTCTCTCGCAGTTATCTCACCCATTTTTGGTCGTTCTCGCAAAAATACACTGAGCCAAGCTGTCCAAAACTTTTGTTGTTCTTTTACACTTAATGTTTTGACGTAATAGCATAAAAACTGCATAAACTTAATTTTATTTTCTTCATTTTCTAGTATGAGTAACGGGTATAACCAATCTGTTTTTTGCTCCCAATATAGTACACATTTAATAAATACAAAGCTAAGCCACTTCAAGAAAGCTTCTCTCGTATGCGGATGTAATACTTCCAAATGTTCTATCGCATACTTAATAAATCGCTTCATTTCTGTAAATAAAGGTAGATTTATTTGCGTGTAACATAAGCCGGCCCATGCATATTCCGTAATCTCATTTTGTTTTTTTAAATCTAAGTATGGTAACAAATATTTTCGGCACCATTGTTTTTCAATATGATATAGAAATGTAATATCTGCTATTAAACGAGCAAACATAAAGTTTGTTCGTTCCGAATTAACTCTTACTTGTTCTTCAAATAAAAATAAATATTCATATACATTACGATCGTATAAATGATCATATGATAACAACTTTAATAATACAGCCGTCATTTTTCCAACTGGATGCTGAATTGATTCATTATAAAAATCTTGTTTCCCAAGCTTAAAGTCTGTATCACTCTTCATAACTTGAGGAAACACTGAAAAAGCAAATCGTTTTACAACACGTATACTATTCTCTTCTAACTCTTCTAGTCGATTACTAATTTCATATAGAAAACTACTAATTAACCAATGAAAAGCAGTATTTCTAACAAATTTCTGCAATAGCGGAATAATTTTTTGGATTTGCTCATTCGTCATTCCTCGATTATTTCGCCATTCTCTAATACAAACAAACCATACTTCATTACTTATTTCTTGCACTCCTACTAATTGGTATGCAAATGAAATACTCCACTCTGTGTTTAATTTACACGCTTTTGATAACATCTCTAAAAAATGGCGTTGTTCAAAAACACCATCTTGCGAAAATTGCTGAACTTGCTTCATAATTTCAACATCTTTCAGCTGCAATAATCCGTCAGCAGTTACATTACAAGTAATGCTTTCTGCTGTATCTTCTTTCTTTTGTACACTGTATCGTTCAGAATGAAAATGAGGATGCTTTTGCTTCATTAACTCATACCCATTTGCCGTAGATGGGCTATTCGAATCACACTTGAATAATAAGTCTAATACGAGACATGCATCAAATACCCTCTCTTCTGTAAGATGCTTTATTACAGTTCGAGTGACTTCTTCTTTTGTTTTTTCTAAACAATGTGCATAATGCCTTTTTAAAAGTTGAAAAACTTCGTGTTTATAAGTGAAATCTAAAAGAAGTCCTTCATGTAACAACCATTTCATTTTGTCATCTACACGAACAAAAATATTTTTATTCATCGCATCAATTGCAATTCGCTTTTGAAGTACACTATTTGCTTCTATCATTTCTGTAATATAATAATCCGCTTTTTTCTCATTGTTTTCGCATAAATAAGTTAGACACTCTTTTACAATTCGTATTAAAAATGCAAGATCATTTTGATGAAACTCTTTCTCTACATTTTCCTTATTTCTTTTTTTCAGTGCCGTTTGTCTTAACGACAACATTCTCAATTTTTCTAATCCAATCATCATAATTGGAACAGCATAATAAGCGATATATGGCCTCATCTTTTCGTTCCAAATTTGCTCCACATGAGAAAATGTAGATACTGGTAAGCGACTCGATTCCTCGAGTTCTATTGATTCTTGCGTATCATTTCCCCATTTTCTTACACGTTTCAACTTCAGTTTTCCGTCTAAAATAAAAGTTAGTAACAATAAGACAATTTCTTTATGCTCAGGAAAAGAACATTTTTGCAGTAACTTAGAAATCTTTTCTATAGAGCTACTATCTTTTTCAGCTGTTTCTAATAAAAGGAGTGTCCACCTTGCAAACAACAGCGGGTCCATCTTACTCTTCGTTTCGTTTAAGTAGTTACAAATTGTTCTCCATAATAACGGTGATATTTTAGAATAGTTTTTATAAATTAATTGAAATAATTCTTTCTGATGACTAAAAAGAAATTGTTCCACTAACCATTCTGCAAGTAATTCATCTACTTCATTATAGTTTGGCGTAAGCATAAACAAATTTTGTAATTTACCTTCTGCTTCTAACCATTCGACCCATTCATAATCATGAGCAAATTCCACAAAGTAACGAACTGTTTCAATTTTTTTAATCGATTGCTTTATGTATGATAATTGTTCCTGTTCTACTGACGGGGGAACCGTTACAATATCCCGAATACGCATTCTTTTCGTAATATAATTATCACCCATTAATTCAGCCCAGCGTTTTACCGCTTTTACGAGGGATTGATGATTATTCACTTTATTCGGATACACAATTGGTCTTATCCCTAAATGTTCCCAGTGGTACGTATTTTCTCCTTGTGCGACAAAAGCAAATCGTCTTGTACTTGGTGGTAAACCAGTTGCTAAATATTTCATTACTGGGTCATTATGACTATATCCAACGAATAAAACGGTGTAATTTGAGAATAGATCAACTAAAAATCTTCTCGCCCACCCTTCTGTTAAGTAAGCCCTTCCAAAATCACCATCTGTTAAAATTAAAGCCTCTTTCTCCTGTTCTACATTACCATGTATGTAAGCAAGACCTTTAAAAGCTCTCCCAGTCGGTAAAGCTGGAGCGTAATAAACATTGATATCTCTATTTATTTCTTTAATTGCTGTTGTAAAATGTTGATCAAAATTTGTTGTTACAATGCGGATATCTGTATCTAAAGGAAATAGCCTTGGAATTGCATAATGCAATGGATTCGGTTTTGATTTCTCTATATGAACAAGATCTCTTGCGACTTGATGTACATCTTTTGTTTTCGCAATTTTACCAAGATAATAATCATGTGGTTCTGTTATTTCACGTTTTTCGACATATAACGTTTTTGCAATTTCATCAACTAAATCATCAAAATTCGGTAAGTTTGATTTCCCTTTCATGGAAACTCCCGCTCCAACAAATAACACTAACTTTCCTTGCTCAAGGTGATCAATTAACTCATCTGGAATTTCTACTTCTGAAGTAATCCACATCCTGGATTCCCCCTTACCTAAAAATGTCATACACTCTCATTTTACTATAACATTTTTTCATTGTTTTTATAATATTTAGACTAAATTCCGAACATGAAAAAGTTTTATGTAAATAAATCCGTTACAATGTATGAACTCCAGAATTTATTGAAAAACTATGTATAAATCGGAGGTGTAAATTTTGAATGATTTCACAGTAGTGCTTATCAAGTTTATATCGTGCATTATCGCATTTAGCATTGGGCTTGCTTTATTTTTCCCTGCAACGTTTGTTCAAATTATTTCATTCAGTCTCTTTGTTACAATCGTATCCTACATGTTCGTTGATAAAATCATTTTAAATCGAATTGGCAATACTGGTGCCATTATGTCGGATTTCTTATTAACATATTTAAGCGTATGGATTTTCGGTAATATTTTATTAGACAACTATATGCAAATTGCATGGGGCAGTATCCTTTCTGCCATCGTCTTCACTTTATCTGAAGTAATCGTTCATCGCTTCTCTAACTCTCATACAAGGCACAACAATGATAACATTCGTATTAATCGCCGCTTTGCATATGGTACAGAGTTTGCTGAAGAACAAAATATATTAGATAAAGATAAAAAAAAGTAACGTTTTAATGCAGGAGCGCCCTTTTTAATTATGTGGTGCTCCTTTTTTGTATTTTTTCATTATGGTACGTGAAATTATATAATTGATTATTTCAAAATACCGACTTACTAACAATATTTGACGCTATTTTTTCTAATGAAAAACTGCCTCTTATTTAGAGGCAGCCACTTTTAAGTCTTTTACTTCAACAACATCCGCAAACGCTCCCAATACTGCGTTATGATGTTTCACAATATCTTCAGCACGTAACACTTCTGTATTAAATGTACTATGTGCATCACTCACTAACGTTACTTTATATCCTTCACTACATGCTCTGCGCGTTGTCGTATCTACACAATACTCTGTTTGCATTCCCGAAAGAATAACGTGTTCAATTCCTTTCTCTTGTAACACTTCGCTTAAGTTTGTATTATGGAATGAATCTGGAGTCGTCTTTTCAACTATATTATCTCCTTCTTGCGGAGCGATGGCCGCATGGATTCGCCATCCATCCGTACCTTTTTCTAACGGATGGTCTTTAGGACCGTTATGTTGGATATAAATAACTGGAATATCATTTGAACGACATTCCCTAATAAGCTCTTGCAATGTTTGTAAAAACTTTCCCCCATTATGTACTGGCATTCCAGCTGTATACATACCCGCTTGCACATCAATTACGATTAATGCTTTTTTCATTTCACACATCCCCCTTTGTTTGTATAAGCCATTATTATTGTTTATATTCCATCATCCAACAATCTTCTAATTTCCCCTCATGCAACTCATGTTCCTTTAAAATCTTTACTTTTTTAAATCTACTTTTTTCATAACACTTTATTGCTCGTTCATTATTTACTTTCGGATCCATTGCAATTGCTTCTGCTCCCATTTCACCCATAATATATGTAATTGCTGCCTGAACGAGTTTTGTTCCAATTCCCTTTCCCCAATAGGCTGGTTCACCGATAAATTGGTCCATACCCCATACATTTTGTGATTCTTTATAGCCATATAACGCTTTCCACTCTGAATCCACTGGGTACATTTGTATGTAACCAATCGGAACCGTATCAAATTCTATTAAACATCTTTTTTCATTACTGTTTGGACTATGTATAAAATGATCAAGCACCTTTTCTACAGATTGCGGATTATCTCGTCCTTCGTAATACCGCAGGACTGCTGGGTCCATTAACCATTTAGAAATGATAGATGCATCATCTTCCATTACGTATCTAATCAATAAACCTTCTTTTTGAAAAAGCATATTATACCTCTATTATTCCTTTATATTTTTTCTTGCTGTTACATCTTTCATTGCACCTACTAATGCATATGGTAGTAATGTAATCGCAAAAAATGCTGTAAATACGTTAAATTGCGGGATTGTATAGAGTGTGAACCATTCAGTGAAAAATTGAGAATTTAATATTCTATTAAAAAACTCTCCGCCTGGCCTAAAGTTTGGTGCCCACCCAGTGATTTCACACAAAATAAACAGTAACTGAACAATAAAAAAATGCCCCTAGATAACGAAACCATGTCCGTTTCCATATAGGTTGTGCATTTTTTAATATATCCCCCATCTTACCCCCTCCTTAAATATCCATCATATTGATTATACACTTTCCTCACTTCATTTGTTAAAATTTTCTATATAATTAATACTGTTGGGGGGAATACATTATGTCTAATCCTATATTTACATCCACTTTAATCATTCTTAGAGGAAACTCCGCAAGTGGTAAAACAACGATTGCAAAACAACTACAAGAACATTTCGGACAAGGGACACTTTTAGTATCACAGGATGTTGTACGTAGAGATATGCTTAGAGTACACGACACAATGGGTAATTTATCACATGATTTACTATTTGAAATTACGAAGTACGGAAAAGGAAAATGTGAATTTGTTATTTTAGAAGGTATATTGAACAGTCATAGGTATAGTGAGATGTTAAAAGAATTAATTCGTTATTTTGATGAAAATGCATTTACATATTACTTTGATTTATCATTAGAGGAAACTATTAGACGACATAACACAAGGGACAAACGACACGAATTTGGTGAAGATTCCCTACAAAAATGGTATAATCCGCACGATACTATTAAGGTTGCCAGAGAAACTATTTTTACAGATAACTTTACGCAAAAAGATATATTTGATGCAATTCTTAATGATGTTGCGATTAAAAAACAAGCCTAACATAATATGTTAGGCTTGTTATGTATTTTGTATTTCAGTTTTTATAATTAAACAATCTATACATAAATAATAGTATATATTCATTTCCCCAAACTGGAAATCAACTACTGAAATAAGTCCACGTTCCTCAATATCTTGAGTAATTGTAGCAACATATTTCATCTCTTTCGCACAAGTTGGACACGCCAAATCCTTTGGAAGATCATCATATAACGGTACCCCTAATAATCTACATACATATTCAGAACCGAACAAGTCAAAAGCTTCCCAGTAACTATCTTCATCTGTAGGTATATCTTCATTTTTCATATTTATAAGCTTTACCGTTGTTTTTGGTAATGAAGCTGGTAACTTAATTACAGATTTAGTAATAAGCCATTTAAAAATCCTATTATCCTTCTACTAAAAAAATAAAAGCCAGCCTCAATAAAGAGAACTGACTTCTATTTGGATAATTATTGTTATTATAAAATTTTCACTTTAACAGTTTGTCTTCCCCAATTCATAGCTTTACTTTTTGAACCCATTAAAACATCAATACGATTACCTTTAATTGCACTTCCAGTATCACCAGCGATAGCTTCTCCATAACCTTCTACCCATACTTTAGATCCTAATGGGATTACTTTCGGGTCAACTGCGATAATTCTCATATTCGGATTTGCCGTTAAATCATGCCCCATCGCAGTTAAAACGCGTCCACCATATGTACCATTTTCACTTGGATCAGCAGTATACGCTGTCGCTACTACCGTTAATTCACGTTTAGCAGACTGTATGTTGTTTTTAGATACTTCTTTCGCTCTCTCTTCTTCTTTAGCCTTTGCTATTTCTCTTGCTTTTTCTTCTTCTTTAGCCTTTGCTATTTCTCTTACTCTCTCTTCTTCTTTAGCCTTTGCTATTTCTCTTGCTTTCTCTTCTTCTTTAGCTTTTGCTATTTCTCTTGCTTTCTCTTCTTCTTTAGCTTTTGCTATTTCTCTTGCTTTCTCTTCTTCTTTAGCTTTTGCTATTTCTTGTACTTTTTCTTCTTCTTTAGCTTTTACTATTTCTTGCGCTTTCGCTTCT